>NZ_FOQI01000011.1 GCF_900113705.1 Collimonas sp. OK307
ACTGCACAGCGGGCAGGAATCGCCAAGATCGGGTTCATTACTGAACCGCCTGCGCGCAACTGATAGGAGTATTGCAATGGGTATGAATGTAGGTTCTTCCGGCGGCAGCGCCAATGATCCGGAACCGATGATGGAAATGAACATGACGCCGTTGATCGACGTCATGCTGGTGTTGATCATCATGCTGATCATCACGATTCCGATCCAGAATCACGCCATCAAGCTGAACATGCCAACCGGTAATCCACCTCCGCCACTGGCCTTGCCGGTGGTGGACACGGTAGATATCGATCCGACTGGCACAGTGATGTGGAACGGCACGCCGATGGCCAGCCGTGCTGAACTGGAGGATCGGTTGAAGACGGTGGTTGCGGGCGGCAATATCGATGAGGTGCATCTGCGTCCGAACAAGCTGGTGGAGTACAAGTCGGTCGCTGCCGTGATGGCATCGGCGCAACGGCTGGGCGTCACCAAGATCGGTATCGTCGGTAACGAGCAGTTCATGGATAGTAAATAGTATTAGTATTAGCATCTGTTTTCCGCGTCAGAAAATAGGCAGGTCACACCTGCCTATTTTCGTTTTCGATTGAAAGAATAGTTATGTCCAAATTACGATTCGCACCAATTTTCATGTTGCTGGCCGCCGTGGGCCTGACCACTGCACTTCCTATGGCTGGTATTGCTCCGCTGGCACACGCCGCGGATGACAGCGCTAAAGCCGAGACAGTGCGTCCGGAAATAGGCATACCGTTGCAAGCAGCGCAGGCGCTCATCAAAGAAGAAAAATATAAAGAGGCGCTGGCCAAGATCGCAGAAACAGACGCTGTCGCAAACAAGACAGCTTACGAAATTTATTCCATCGATCGTCTGCGTGGCGCTACCGCAGCGCGCGCTGGCGATACCAAGCTGGCGGGAACTTCGTTTGAAGCCGTGGTTGCTTCCGGGCGTTTGGAGCCAGCTGAGCAGGCCAAGATTGTCAAGGCTTTGGGCAGCCTGTATTACGAGGCTCAAAACTATCCAAAGGCCATCGAATGGTTATCGCGTTCGTTGAAAGAAAACGGCAACGATCCGCAAACACGGACTTTGCTGATTCAGTCTTACTATCTGAGTAACGACATTCCACGCACCACCAGCGAGCTGCAGAAAGACATCGCCGCAGATGAAAGCGCCGGTCGGGCGCCGAGCGAGATTAACCTGAAGTTGCTGATCAGCTGCGCGCTCAAGACCAATGACAAAGCAGCGTACCTGACTGCACTGGAAAAACTCACGACCTACTATCCGAAGAAGGAATACTGGGCTGATTTAATCAACCGCGTCCAGGGCAAGCCAGGATTTTCCGACCGCCTGATACTGGATGTCTACCGCTTGAAAGCGGCCACTATCAAGCTGCAAACCAGCGTCGAATATACAGACATGGCGCAGCTGGCGTTGTTGGCGGGATTTCCGGCGGAAGCCAAGCAAGTCCTGGATCAGGGCTACCAGGCGGGATTGCTGGGAAGCGGTGCGGACGCGGCCAAGCAAAAGCGTTTGCGGGACCAGGCCAACAAGGCCGCAACCGACGACCTGAAAACCATGGCGCAAAGCGAAGCGTCGGTATCGAGCGCGAAAGAGGGCACGGGCCAGATCAATCTTGGTTATGCATTGGTTACCGCAGGGCAGTTTGACAAAGGCCTGGGATTGATGGAAGAGGGCTTGAAGAAGAGTGTCAAACGCAGCGAAGATGCCAAACTGCATCTGGGCATTGCATATCAGTTGGCGGGGCAGAAAGACAAGGCGATCCAAGCCTTCAAATCGGTCCAGGGCACCGATGGCGTCGCCGATCTGGCGCAACTGTGGGTGATGCAGGTAAACCATCCGGTCAACTAGTCGGACGTAATTAATCGCAAGTAATTACGTGTGCATAACGGGGAATTGAATAGCAAACGTCTCATCTTTCGATGAGACGTTTGCCGTTTACCGCCGCCGGCTATGCCGTAAAAGTCACGTACTTAGTTGTTTTTTCCCTGTGTCGCGCCTTTACCAAACAATCCTTGGGCTTGCTCACCCGAGAGAGTGTCGACACGAGATGAGGCCTTCTTGGATGGCATGTTACTGCCCGTGGTATAGACGGCTTCCTGTTGTGGTGCGTCGGACGCGCTGCTCTGGTCAGCTGTTGCGCAAGCGGACAGAAACGGCAGAATCAGGGCACAGATGAAGAATGTTTTCATGGCGTATTTTCTTTGTCTCTAAAGTTGGAGTACGACAGTCTGTTGTTACAACCGGGAATACAGGTATGCAGACATGTGATACAGTAAGTTACATGCTAGAAGTACAAGATAGCATAGTTGCTTTTAAAAAACGTTAGAGTAACAAAAAAAAATCATCGCCGCGGCGCCGCGGTGTTTGAAAAAAATGCAGGTATGTCGACGACTGAAGACAGAGCGGGTATCACAATACCTTCGCGCCACTTTCACGATGCTTTTTCCTCACAGAACATGACGTGATCTTCGTGCTTCAAATCCTGATAGCATTCGCAAGACCTTGCTTCCAGACCGGCCCGATTCAGCACCGTCATATGTCCACGCGTGTATTGGATCAAGCCTTCGTCCTGCAGTTTCCCTGCAGCTTCGGCAATCGATTCCCGCCGCACGCCCAGCATCGCGGCCATTGAGCTTTGTGTGACGCTGATTTCATTGCCCGGCAAGCGATCCAGTGTCAGCAGCAGCGAGCGGCATAATTGTTGCGGAACGCTATGGTGCCGGTTGCACACGGCGGTCTGGGACATTTGCGCAAGCAGTGTCTGTGTATAGCGCAGCAACAATCTCTGTAAGGCGCCGCCACGGGCAAATTCTTCAGCCAGAATGCCAGCTTTCAGCCGAAAGCCGTAACCTGCGCTTTTCACTGTGGCCCGGTTCAGGCACTTGCCACCGCCCATGAACAGGTTGATGCCCAGCACGCCTTCATTGCCGATAACTGCTGTTTCGACCGAGCCGCCATCCTTCATGTCGTGCAGCAAGGAGACGATGCTACTGGTCAGAAAATAGATATGGCGCATCTCGCCATCTGCCTCGCATACCGTCATGTCGAACGGCATCGCGACAAATTCCAGATGTGGCTGCAGGCGCCTGAAATCTTCTGCCGGCAACGCAGCCAGCAGCTGATTTTGCAGGGGATTGTGGCCATACAGACCGGCAATGCGAAGCGAGGTGAGGTTCTGTGTTCCCGGCCGAATTAAATTGCCAGCATTTGCCCCGCGCCGGATGGACAGCATCGCTGCATTATTTTTCGGGCTCTTTTTCAAGCTGCTGCAATTGTTCAATACCTGAGTCATCGCCATCTCCTTTGAGGATGTGGTTGTACTTCCATGTATTGATCATTGCATCGGTACAAGGTTTTCGACATCAGCGCATGTCCTCTTCTTCTGTAGGAATGCACTGACACGCATGGGGGACTGGCTAGTCGAAATATTGACTAGCTGGCTAATTTTGCAAGAGTTTCATCGCTGGCGCCGGCAACTGCGCGGCACTGAAAAATAACGCGGTGGCTGCTCAGGCGCCAACCGCGTCTCATATCTTAGCTTCCGGTAGAGGCGCTGGGAGATGCCGCAGCCGGTGCGGCGTCAGGGGCCGACGATGCAGGAGCAGCTGGAGGAGTAGCCGGTGGCGCAGCTTCTTGTTTTGCGGGAGGAGTTGCCATCGGAGAGGAACTCTGGTCATCCGCTTTTTTACATCCGCTGAGCGCGATCATGGCAATTGCTGCAACGATAAATGTTTGTTTAATTAACATATTCTCTCCATTGAGACGGCAGCAGCATGTCAAACCGCCACCATCAAAGAAATTGAAAAAGCGTTGCTGACGTTTATATCTTTGTGCAAAAAAACGAGAATGTAAAGTTTCAATCTGTATTTTTGCTTGGAAAAAATCCTGTATGGCAACTTGTTATCGGCCGCAAAGCCGCATGCAGCAAGCAATGGCGGAAATTTTTCAGGGGGACATGCTAAGTTGGTTAGCGCACAAACCCGATCCGTAATTGCATTTAACCTTAATCACGTAATGCTACGAAAGTTACTTGTGGCGCCTGGACCGACATGTAATCGACCTACGGTTGCATTGATTTCGGGGCTGTCCGCGATGACTTCAATTTCTTTTACCGAGGATCTATCATGAAAAATATTCGAACTCTTATGCTGGCTGTCTCGGCACTGCTATGCTTGAATCTGGCCCAGGCACAAACCACCGTTTCTACCGATGATGCCGTTGGTGCTGCCGGTGCAGCGGGCGTCAGCGTTGGCGCCAAAGCGACTGTCTCTACCGATCCGCTGGTGCAAAAACGGCAATCCGACAGCGATGCCAAGGCGGATTACAGGGCTAAAAAGAAAACTGCAAAAGCAAATATGAAGGTAGAGAAAGCGGAGGCGAAATCCGACTTGAAAGAAGAGAAACAGGAATCGACCGAGGTCCGCAACAAGGCGATGGCAACCGATCCGATACCTAAATGAAATAAATAAAATTCAACCTGCGTATGTCCTCAGCGTCGGCCGCACGGCCGTACGTTGGCGGCAGCAGGTCAAGCCGCAGACATCATGTCGTTATCAGTGCCAGCTCGGCGGCGCTGCGCGCATGGATGGCGGTGGTGTCGAACAACGGTACCGGGGAATCTTCGGCGCCGATCAATAGTGAAATTTCGGTGCAGCCGAGAATGATCGCTTGTGCACCTTGTGCGATCAGACCAGCTATCACCCGGCGGTAATCGGCGCGCGATGTTTCGTTCACTTTTCCCAGGCAAAGTTCTTCATAGATGATGCGATGAACCAGTTCGCGATCCTCCTGTTTTGGCGTCAATATCTGCAGGCCATGTTGGTCACGCAAGCGATCTTTGTAGAATGTCTGTTCCATGGTGAAACGAGTTCCCAGCAACCCTATGGCCGACAAGCCGGCCTTCTTGATTTCGTCAGCGGTAGGGTCGGCAATATGGAGCAGAGGTATGCCAACCGCGCCTTCGATCGCAGCAGCAACCTTGTGCATGGTGTTGGTGCACAAGACCAGGAAATCCGCGCCGGCGCGTTCCAGTGCCTGTGCCGCTTCGGCCATTTCTGCGCCAGCGGCATCCCAGTCGCCGGCGTGCTGCAGGCGTTCAATTTCGTGGAAGTCGACGCTATAGAGGATGATTTTGGCAGAATGCAATCCGCCTAACCGTTGCTTGACCGTTTCGTTGATTTGGCGGTAGTAGGGAACGGTCGACTCCCAGCTCATGCCGCCGATAAGGCCGATGATCTTCAAACAGACTCCCTGATGGTGAGGGTTCTAATATATCCATTATGCACAGAGCAAGAACATACTAGCGCAAAGCCATACTTGACATTACTATTCCGGCATCACAAAGGAATAGCTTATGCCGCATCCCACCTCCCTGTCCAGTTTTGCCGCTGGCACCCGAGATACCCTGCCGATGTTGATAGGCGCCGCACCTTTCGGCGTGATTTTCGGCGCCCTGGCTGCGGCCGGTCCGTTGGCGCCGTGGCAAGGGCAACTGATGTCGCTGGGTGTGTTTGCCGGCTCCAGTCAATTCATCGCCGTCGGCCTGGCGGCGGGGCAGGTGGGCCTGCTGGTGATCTGGATGGCCACCTTCATTGTTAACCTGCGCCACATGTTGTACGCGGCGACTTTGCTGCCGCATATCAGCCATTTGCCGGCACGCTGGCGTTTCCTGCTCGGCTTTCTGTTGACAGATGAAACCTTCGCCGTGATGAACGCCTATTACCTGAAGCATGCCCATGAACCGCGCGGACACTGGTATTTTCTGGGGTCGGGTTTATCCATGTACGGCAACTGGCAATTCTGGACGCTGGTCGGTTTGCTGTTTGGTACGGTATTTCCGCAATTGCAAACGCTGGGACTGGATTTTGCGATGGTGGCGACCTTCATCGCGATTGTAGTGCCACAGTTGTTTCGCTTGCCGCAACTGGCTGCCGCGATAGCCGCCGGATTGTTTGCGTGGTTCTTGCGGGACCTGCCCTACAAGCTGGGACTGCTGGCAGCGATCATGGCTGGTGTAGGCGTCGGCCTGGCGCTGTCGCACTGGCAGGCGCTGCATCGCTCTACAAGGAAAAAATCATGATGTACACCCTGATGATTGCCGGCATGGCGCTGATCACTGTATTTATCAAGGCGGCGATTTTCATGCTCGGCGAGCGCGCAACTTTTCCCATCTGGTTGAAAGAAGCGCTGGCCTTTGTTCCTGTCACCGTGTTGACGGCGATTATCGTGCCGATGATACTGGCGCCACATGGTCAAGGCATGGAATTCAGCTGGCGCAATCCGCAATTGATTGCCGCCACGGCGGCAGTCCTGGTGTGCGCCGGAACGCGCAAGCAATTGCTGACCATTATGGTCGGGCTGGCGGTGTTTTTTGCCTGGCAGTTCGGAGTGCTGGGGCAGTAGGGTGTTTGCTCAAGAGCGTGGCTCAAACAGTGAATGTCAGCTGCGGGTCGAAGCTGGCATTCTCCGCATTGCCGCCGCGCGCATAACCACGGGGGTTGCACAACACCCGGGTTGCGCCGATCAGGTAATCGGAGCTGTCATGCATATGGCCATGCAGCCAGAATGCGGGCTGCCATGCCAGGATGCGTTGTTCCAGCTCGGACACGAAACACGCATTCAGCGCCGATCCGGCAAAGCGTTCATGCACGCTGCGATAGTTGGGGGCGTGATGGCTGATCACCACAGTGGGGCCATCATGGTGCTGTGCGAATTGCTGCTCCAGCCACGCCACCGTATCGTCGAACAGCATTTGCGACAGGGCTGGCGTAAACGTCTCGGGAAAATCCGGCGACACCCGTATCCGTGAAAAATCCCTGACCAGTTCGGTTGCCTGCTTCAAGCCCTGGTCGCGTTGTCCGGTATTTTCAAAAAAGCGGAAATCGGTCCACAACGTACAGCCGATAAAGCGCACGCCATTGAGCAGCAACACTTGTTTCTGCAGGATATGCACTTGGCTGTGCTGCGCTGCGCTTCTGAGTTCTCGCATGGTGCTGACCAGATCGTTCCCGTAAAACTCATGATTGCCCGGAACAAAAATCGTCGGCACGTCGAATTGCCGCGCCCACTGCATGGCTTCCGTCGGCCGCCAGATATCGCCGGCCAGCACCACTACATCTGCATCGGTTTGAGGTGGCGCCATCGGGTGCACTGATAAATGCAAATCTGAGAGTAAAGAAATTTTCACGGTGTGGTAGTCGACGATCGATGGTGGAGTGAAGACGAAAATCAAGAACGCATTCTTGATGACGATGCGTCTGTATGCGATAAACATTCTAAACCAGACGGCAGTAGAGTTTCAGCCGCTTGACATTATGCCGTGTGAAGTTTGGGAAAAGAGACGATGGCAGGGGGCGTTTCCCCCTTAAGCGCTACCGGCATCCAGAGAATTCCGGATGCCGTATTGACGTTAGCGGGAGTGCATGTTACGCGTGCAGGTAAGCGTCCTCACCATGCAAATCTTCGTCCATGCGATCTTGTGTCTCCGCACCGACCTTGACCGGAGTGAACAGATTGATCAGCCACAGCATGCCGTAGGTAAAGGCGAACGCCCAGATGCCGGACAAGATTACCGCGCCGCATTGGGCGAAAAAGAAAGAGGTATTCCCCAGCAACAGGCCGTCAGCGCCATTGGCATTCCATGCTTTCGAGGCAAATACACCGAGCAAGATGGTGCCGGCCATGCCGCCGACGCCGTGGACGCCCCAGACATCAAGCGCATCGTCCCAGCCCAGCCGGTTTTTAAGCGCAACGGCGTAGAAGCAAATCAAGCCGGCACAAATGCCGATGATCGCCGCTGTGCCGAGGGAGACATAGCCGGCCGCCGGCGTGATAGTCGCCAGGCCAGCCACACCGCCTGTCAACAAGCCGATGAATTTCGGTTTCTTGTGATAGAACCACTCGATGAACAGCCAGGTGATGGCGCCGAACGATGCGGCGACGTCGGTATTCAGGAATGCAGACGCGGTGACCGCATCGACGCGGAATTCAGAGCCGGCATTAAAGCCATACCAGCCGAACCACAGCAAGCCGGAGCCCAGCGCTATCAATGGCACGTTATGCGGCTTGAGTTCTACCTTCTGGCGACGGCCAACGTATAACACCGACGCCAGCGCGGCAAAGCCGGCAGTGTTATGCACCACAATCCCGCCGGCATAGTCGAGCACGCCCCATTTGGCAAACAGGCCGTCGGGACTCCACACCATGTGCACAAACGGGAAATAAACAAAGACCAGCCAGCCGGTCAAAAACAGGAAATACGCCTTGAAGGTGACCCGGTTGGCAAAAGCGCCGGTAATCAGCGCCGGCGTGATGATGGCGAACATCATCTGATACGCCACGTGCACGATCAGTGGAATGCCGGCATCGTTGCCGGTGTACATGCTCTCCAGCGTGATGCCATGCAGGAAAGCATAGTAGGTCGGATCGCCGACGATACCGTGCCAGGAGGGGCCGAAACACATCGAGTAACCGAAGGCGAACCACAGCACGGTGGTCCATCCCAAAGAAATGAAACTCTGCATCATGATGGCCAGCACATTCTTGCGTCCGACCAGGCCGCCATAGAAGAATGCGAGTCCGGGGGTCATCAGCATCACCAGGCTGGAGCACAGCAGCATGAATGCGGTATTGCCGATATTGATCGGCATGATTGGAGGTGTCATGGATAGCTTCTTTTAATTGTTTTAATGAAAATAAGGAACCTGCTTGGGGGATTCCGGCATCGGCGCGTCATAGCCGATCCGGGAGGTATGCATGCTATAGATAAGGAGGTCCTTGCATAAGACGACAAAAAATCCTTTTATTCGGTATCCGAAGTATTGAATCCCGAGAAGTTTGAAATTTTGTCACGGGATTCAGAACCATCCCCGGCCCAGGTCGACGCACCGCTCAGCCAAATCCCATAGGTTCCAGCCGTCTTCATCGTGACAAAACGGTCACGGAATCTTCATACCCCTGAAATATTTCACCGCAATACTTCGTTACATTAAAAAGATGCGCGGTGGCAATCCCGTGGCTGAAATCAAACGAAATCCAGGCACCGGCAGTGTCGTTTTCAGCCATTCAATCTGGTCCCGCTCTCTGAAATAAATCCCCTCCCGGAATCACTCCTACTCTCACAAGGAAAACAGGATCATCATGACCAAGAAAAACCGACGCCATTTCTTGCGCACTGCCGGCACCGCGCTCGCGGCTACAGCTTATTCAGCCACCGCAAATGCCGCTTTGCCGGAGGCAATCCGCAGGGCGCTGGCGATTCCCGCCAATAACAAGACGGGTACCATCCGCGACGTCGAGCACGTGGTGATCCTGATGCAGGAAAACCGTTCCTTCGATCATTATTTCGGTACGCTGAACGGCGTGCGCGGCTTCGGCGATCGTTTCCCGATTCCGCTGGCAGGCAAGCGCAATGTGATGCAGCAGACTTACACCGACAAGAATACCAAGCAGTCGCGCGTCATCCTGCCTTACCATCTCGACAGCAAGATCGGCAACGCCCAGCGCGTCAACGGCACCAGCCATTTTTACGACAATGCGCAGGACGCCTGGGACCTGGGGCGGATGAGCAACTGGCCGACCTACAAGCAGACGCAATCCATGGGGTATTACACCTCCGCTGAGCTGGATTTCCAGTTCGCGCTGGCGAATGCCTTCACGGTGTGCGACGCCTATCATTGCTCGTTCCATGGCGGTACCAACCCTAACCGGGTATTCCACTGGACTGGAAGCAATGATCCTGACGGCAAGCGCGGCGGTCCGGTTCTCGATAACAGCCAGGACCACCTGGAGCCATCAGCCAGCGCCACCAGCTACAGCTGGAAAACCTATCCGGAACGTTTGCAAAAAGAAGGCGTGTCGTGGAAGGTGTACCAGAACATGCCCGACAACTTCACCGATAATCCGCTAGCAGGTTTCGTGGCGTATCGCCAGGCTAATGAAAAGCGCGGCAATGCTGTTGACGGCTCTCCGTTTCCGCCTTATCAGCCTGGCGACGACGCCGTCAATCCACTCTTCAAAGGCGTCGGAAACACCATGCCGGATGGCGGTTTCCTGACAGCCCTGCGTGAAGATATCGGCGCCGGCACGTTGCCGCAGGTGTCGTGGATCGTGGCGCCCGCAAACTACAGCGAGCATCCCGGGCCATCCAGTCCGGTGCAGGGCGCCTGGTATATCCAGGAAGTGTTGAATGCCTTGACTGCCAACCCTGAAGTGTGGAGCAAGACGGTGTTGTTGATTAATTTCGATGAGAACGACGGCTTCTTCGATCACGTGCCGCCGCCTTGCGCCCCGGCTTTTGACGGTGGCCAGCTGGCGGGGCATTCCAGCATCCCTACCGACGGTGAGTATTTTTCAAAAGCCGCCTCCGCGACTTATGAAAAACATCCCTACGGTCCGGGCCCGCGCGTGCCGATGTATGTGGTGTCGCCTTGGAGCCGCGGCGGCTGGGTCAATTCGCAAGTATTCGATCACACCTCGGTACTGCGTTTTCTTGAAGCCCGTTTCCACGTCAGGGAAGAGAACATCACGCCATATCGCCGCGCTGTCTGTGGCGACTTGATGTCAGCCTTCAACTTCGTCAATCCGAATCACGAAGTCTTGCCTACGCTACCGAAACGCACACGTGCAGAAGCCGATGCGGTACGCGCGCAGCAAGAGAAATTGCAGCAGGTTGCTTTACCGGCTGAGGGCACGCAGGTGTTTCCAATGCAGGCTGCGGGGATCCGGCCTTCGCGCGCTTTGCCGTACGAGCTGCATGCCAGCGCCCGTGTCGATGTCAGGAATTTCCAGATCAAGCTGAGCTTCCGGAATACCGGCCGCGCTGCAGCGGTATTTCATGTTTATGACCGCTTGCACCTGGATCGCGTGCCACGTCGTTATGCGCTGGAAGCCGGCAAGGAATGGCAAGACAGCTGGGACTTGAATGCGGATCGGGGCGCTTACGATTTGTGGGTGTTGGGGCCGAATGGTTTTCATCGTGCTTTCCAGGGCAATTTGGCGGTGCTGTCTGCTGTGGATGCTGCTGAGCCCGAAGTGCGGATCAGCTACGATATTTTCAGCAGGCAGATTCGCTTGACGATGGCTAATCGCGGGGAAAAATCTTGCAATGTTGTTGTCTCGGCTAATGCTTACCGCAAGGCGGGGCCTTGGACTTTCCATGTGCCGGCCGGGATGCAGCTTGACCAGCATTGGCCGGTCGGGGCGCAGGGTAACTGGTATGACTTTACCGCTACGGTGGCGGTGGGTGGATTTAGCCGGCGGTTTGCCGGGCGCATGGAGACGGGGGCGCATGGGGTTAGTGATCCGGCTATGGCTGCTACCTGACGCGCCGGACGCAAACGCATTTACTCCGTGGGCCGCTAAGCGGGGTCAGAGTGAAGTTTCGGCGGTGAGGCTTGCCGAAAGTTCACTCTGACCCCGGTTAGCTCTGGTCCGGATAGTTTGCGGCTGTCTTGGTTTTTAGCGTACTGATAGTTCGTAGGTTGTGGTTTGACGGTAGACCTGGCCGGGGCGCAGGATTACGGCTTCGGCGTCGGAGCCGTTGACCTGGTTCGGATAGGCTTGGGCTTCCAGGCAAAAGCCGTCGTGTATCTCGTAGGGTCTGGTGGCGCGGCCGTGAATGCCGGCCAGGAAATTCCCGCTGTAGAACTGCAGGCCGTTCTCGGTGGTGGAGACTGATAGCTGGCGACCTGAGCCGGGATCGTAGACTGTCGCTACTTCTCTCAATGCTTGCGCTTTGCGGCCTTGGCCTGGGGCATTGATCTCCTGGCTTTGCGGCTGCAGGCAGTAGCAGTGATCGAAACCGCCTGCCAGTTTGAGCTGGGTATCGGGCCATGCCAGGCGCGGTCCGATGGGGGCGGGCTGGCGGAAATCGAAAGCGCTGCCGGCGACGTTGGCGACGCCTGTCGGGATCAACTGGCTGTCGATTTGCAAATACTGGTCGGCGGCGATCGAAAGGATGTGATCGTAAATGTCGCTGCTGCCGCCGTTCAGGTTGAAATACCCGTGCGAGGTCAGGTTGATCGGGGTCGGGGCATCGCTGGCGGCGGTGTAGTCTATGCTCAGGCGGCCGTCATCGTCCAGGTTATACAAGACCGAGACTTGCACGTTACCGGGAAAACCTCCGTCGCCGTCCGGTGATTCCAGTGTCAGCCGTAATCCGTCGGGGCCCGGTTCGGCCCGCCATTGCGCCAGATGAAATCCGGCGTCACCGCCATGCAGGTGATTGTCGCCATCGTTGCGGTCGACCAGAAACTCGGCACCATCCACGGCAAAGCGGCCTTTTGCGATGCGGTTACCCCAACGTCCTACCAGGCCGCCAAAGTATGGCGCGTTTTTCTGATAGCCGTCGCTGTCCGGATAACCGAGCAGGATATCCGCCACCCGGCCATAGCGGTCAGCGGACCACCATGAGATCAAGGTAGCGCCGCGGTCGCTGATCAGCACGCGCATGTCATGTGAATTGCGTAGCGTATACAGAGTGGTGCCGTGTTCGGCGGAGGTGCTGGAGATTGGGATCTGGGTCATCGTGGTCTGACGCTGTTTTGTTAGTTGAGTGTTGGTTGTATCGGTTCGTTCTGAACCGGCCGATCCTGACGATCTTGACTATCTTGATATTCGCGCGGCGTGCAGCCGAGCTCGCGTTTGAACACCGCGTGCATGTATTGCACCGAAGTGAAACCGCAACTGACGGCGATCTCGGCGATGCTGCGTTGCATGTGTTCTTGGTTTTGCAGCATGTCCTTCGCCACGTCCAGTTTGAAGCGCAGGATTTCATCATGCACGCTGCGCCCCAGTTCGCGGCGGAAGTACCATTCCAGCGAAGAGCGCGACACGCCGACATAATCGGCCACTTGTTCGGTCTTGATACCCTGGCAGGCATATTGGCGGATGAAATGCATCGCCTGCATCACATGCGGATGGCTCGGCGCTTCGTGGCGGCTTGAGGCCAGCACGTTGATGCCGGCCGGCGGCACCAGGATGCGGGTGCCGGCGAGGCGCCCGCCATGCAGCATCTGATGCAGCAAATGGGCAGCGGTGCGGCCCATTTCACGCGTGCCCTGGATCACGGAGCTGAGCGGCACCCGGGTCAGGATGCGTGCCAATGGATCGTTGTCGATGCCGATCAACGCCACTTGCTCCGGCACTGCGATACCGGCACACAGGCAGGCTTGCAATAACTGGCGCGCCCGCGCATCGCTGACAGCGATGATACCGATCGGTTTGGGCAGAGTATGCAGCCAGGCAATCTGTTGTTCCACCGTGGTGTCCCAGGACGGCGCGCTGGTGCCGACGCCGCGATAGATCTCACCTTCCATGCCATCACGCTGCATCAGTTTTTCAAACGCCTTTTCGCGCTCCTGGGCCCAGCGATTCACTGCGGCTTGCGGCAGGCTGAAACAGGCAAAGCGCTGCAAGCCGGCTTCGATCAGATGATCGTAGGCCAGCTTGACCAGCTTGAAATTGTCGGTCGCAACATAGGGTGTGTCTTGAGGGTAGTCGCTGTCATCGGCATACGAGCCGCCTACCGCCACCACTGGCAGGCTGACCCGCGACAGCGCTTCGCAGGCCGCCGGATCGTCGAAATCGGCGATGATGCCGTGGCCTTGCCAGCGCTCGATACCTTGCAGGCGGCAGCGGAAATCCTCTTCCAGGAACAAGTCCCACGAAGCACGTGTGCTGCTCAGGTATTCGCCGATACCGGCGATGATGTCGCGATCGAAAATCTTGTTGCCGTTGAACAGAAGGGCGATACGGTGCACGGCCGGTATTTTTGTCATCCTGCAGTCTCCTGAGCGCCACGCAGCTTGCCGGGTCGTCATTTGTCAATTTGTCTACTGCCACAGACCGGTTCCAGTCCGTTCGCCACGATTGTAGCGAACCGCAGCGCCAGCGTCAGGCCAAATGCCGTTTTGTGCACTTGCAATATAAAGAATCGCTAGTGCGCTTGGTGGATTTCGTAATTGTGAAGCGCCAGTTGCCGTTGCTAGTATGGCCCACGTCAATGGCCCACATCAATGGCCTGCACCATTCGTTCATACCAAGGCCGCCACCACCAGACAGGAGAGCAGCAATGAGTTATTTCCCTTCCGTTACACCGATCCGCTTCGAGGGCAAGCAGGCGCAATCGCCACTGGCGTTCCGCCATTACGATGCGGACAAGCTGGTGCTGGGCAAGCCCATGCGCGAACATTTGCGCATGGCGGCCTGTTACTGGCACAGCTTCGTCTGGCCGGGTTCTGACGTGTTCGGCGCCGGCACCTTCCGCCGCCCGTGGCATGAAGGCGGTGACGCCATGGAGCTGGCGCACAAGAAAGCCGACGCCGCTTTCGAATTCTTCAGCAAGTTGGGTGTCGACTATTACACCTTCCATGACACCGATGTAGCGCCAGAAGGGGCCAGTCTGGCCGAGTATCGTAACAACTTCGCACAGATGCTGGACGTGCTGGAACGCAAACAAGAGCAAACCGGCGTGCGATTGTTGTGGGGCACCGCCAATTGCTTCAGCAATCCGCGTTTTGCCTCCGGCGCCGCCAGCAATCCCAATCCGGAATTGTTTGCCTACGCCGCCGCGCAGGTCTGCACCGCGATGAACGCCACCCAGCGCCTGGGCGGCGCCAATTACGTATTGTGGGGCGGCCGGGAAGGTTACGAAACCCTGCTCAATACCGATCTCAAACGTGAACGCGAACAACTGGGGCGTTTCATGCGCCTGGTGGTGGAACATAAACACAAGATCGGTTTCAAGGGCACGCTGCTGATAGAACCGAAACCGCAGGAGCCGACCAAACATCAATACGATTACGACAGCGCCACGGTCCACGGATTTCTCGCGCAATACGGGTTGGAGCACGAGATCAAGGTGAACATAGAAGCCAACCACGCCACCTTGGCCGGGCACAGTTTTCAGCATGAGATTGCGACCGCCGCCTCACTCGGCATCCTGGGCAGTATCGACGCTAATCGCGGCGATCCGCAAAATGGCTGGGATACCGACCAGTTTCCCAACAGCGTCGAGGAAATGACGCTGGCTACCTACGAAATACTGAAAGCCGGGGGGTTCACCACCGGTGGCTATAACTTCGATTCCAAGGTAAGGCGCCAGAGCCTGGACGAAGTCGATCTGTTCCATGGCCACGTTGGCGCCATGGATGTGCTGGCGCTGTCGCTGGAGCGCGCCGCAGGCATGATCGAAAACGATTTGCTGGCGAATTTCAAGGCCGAGCGCTATGCCGGTTGGGATAGCGCTTTCGGACAGGAAGTATTGGCCGGCAAGCTCAGCCTGAGCGACATCGCCGAGCATGCTTTTGCCAGGCAGCTGAATCCACAAGCTGTCAGCGGCCGCCAGGAAATGCTGGAGAACCTGGTTAATCGTGCCGTTTATGGCTGATGCGCGGTTGATGCAGGGAGTTGTCGTAGTCGAATACGGTTAAACCATAAGCAGTTAAATCAAAACCATTGACAGGAGACGCAGCAATGAACAAGATCATGAGAAAGAGCATATTGGCAATGATGTCGGTAGCTGTATTTGCATTGAGCAGCACGGCAGCCATGGCCGATTCCAAGAATCCCAAGATCGGCTTTTCGATTGACGATCTGCGGGTAGAGCGTTGGGCCAGGGACCGCGATTTTTTTGTTGCTGCGGCCGATAAGCTGGGGGCCAAGGTATTTGTGCAGTCGGCTGATGCCAGCGAACAGCGGCAGATCGCCCAGATTGAGAACTTGATTTCGCGTGGGGTTGACGTCATCGTCATTGTCCCGTTCAACGCCACCGTGCTGACCAACACCGTCAAGGAAGCCAAGAAAGCCGGCATCAAGGTAGTCTCCTATGACCGCCTGATTTTGAATGCGGATATCGACGCCTATATTTCATTCGACAATGAAAAGGTCGGCGAGATGCAAGCTGAGGGCGTGCTCAAGGCCCAACCTAAGGGCAATTATTATCTGTTGGGCGGTTCACCCACCGATAACAACGCCAAGATGCTGCGCGAAGGTCAGCTGAAAATACTGCAACCATCCATCGACAAGGGCGATATCAAGATCGTCGGCCAGCAATGGGTCAAGGACTGGAGCGCCACCGAAGCGTTATCCATTATGGAAAATGCGCTGACCGCCAACAATAACAAGATCGACGCCATCGTCGCCTCCAACGACGGCACTGCAGGCGGTGCGATCCAGGCACTGGCATCGCAGAAAATGGCAGGCAAGGTGCCTGTGTCCGGGCAGGACGCCGACCTGGCTGCGGTCAAGCGCGTAATCGCCGGCACCCAGTCCATGACGGTCTACAAGCCGCTCAAACTGATTGCATCCGAGGCGGCCAAGTTGTCAGTGCAACTCGCGCGCAACGAGAAGCCAAGCTACAACGCGCAGTATGAAAACGGCGTCAAGAAGGTCGACACCATATTGCTCAAACCGACGCCGCTGACTAGCGCCAACGTCAACATCCTGGTCGCTGACGGCTTCTATACGTCAACCCAGATCGGCAGCAAATAAGCCCGGCCGCATGAACTGAAACGGCCGCCGGCGGCACGGACTTGAATCCGTCCGCCGGTGTGCCGTTATCCATTCAACTATTGCGAGGGCAAACATGTCCGACTATTTGCTGGAAATGCAAGGCATCGTCAAGGAATTCGGCGCTGTCCGTGCACTCGACGGCATAGACATCAAGATCAAAGCTGGTGAATGCCTCGGCTTGTGCGGTGAAAACGGCGCGGGTAAATCGACGCTGATGAAAGTGCTGTCTGGCGTTTATCCGCGCGGTACCTGGCAGGGTGAAATCCTGTGGCAAGGGCAGCCGCTGAAATCGCAATCCATGCGCGACACCGAAGCTGCCGGCATCATCATCATCCATCAAGAGCTGATGCTGGTGCAGGAGTTGTCGGTGGCCGAGAATATCTTCATGGGACACGAGCTGACACTGCCGGGCGGGCGTATGAATTATCCTGCGATGTACCGGCGCGCGGCCGAACTTATGCGCGAGCTGAAAATGCCGGACATTAATGTCGCGCTACCCGTGATGAACTACGGTGGTGGCCATCAACAACTGGTGGAAATCGCCAAGGCGCTCAACAAACAAGCCAAGCTGCTGATTCTGGACGAGCCGTCGTCGTCGCTGACGGCGTCCGAGATTGCGGTATTGCTGGATATTATCCGCGACCTGAAAGCCAAGGGCGTGGCCTGTGTATACATCTCGCACAAGCTGGATGAGGTGGCGGCCGTGTGCGACACCGTGGCCGTCATCCGCGATGGCAAGCACATCGCTACAACGTCCATGCGGGATATGAATGTGGACCAGATCATCACGCAGATGGTGGGCCGCGAAATCAGCGCCATGTATCCGGATCAGGAACACGAGATCGGCGAGGTGATGTTTGAAGCGCGGCATGTCACTTGCCATGATGCCGATAATCCGCAGCGCAAGCGGGTTGACGACATTTCCTTTTCATTGCGACGCGGCGAAATCCTCGGCATCGCCGGCCTGGTCGGCGCTGGTCGCACTGAACTGGTGTCGGCTTTGTTTGGCGCCTATCCCGGGCGCAGCCAGGCTGAAGTCTGGCTGGATGGTGTCAAGGTCGATACCAGCACGCCGCTGAAAGCGATCCGGCTGGGATTGTGCATGGTGCCGGAAGATCGCAAGCAGCATGGCATCGTGCCGGATCTCAACGTCGGCCAGAACATCACCTTGACGATACTCAAGGATTTTTCACGGCATACCCGTATCGACGCCGAGGCCGAGCTGAAAGCCGTGCAAGCTGAAATTAGCCGCCTCCAGCTCAAGACTTCCAGTCCGTTTTTGCCCATCACCTCTCTGTCCGGCGGCAACCAGCAAAAGGCGGTGCTGGCGAAAATGCTGCTGGCGCGACCCAAGGTTTTGATCCTGGACGAGCCGACCCGCGGCGTCGATGTTGGCGCCAAGGCGGAGATCTACAGGCTGATGGCGGACCTGGCCCGGCAGGGCGTGGCCATCATCATGGTCTCGTCCGAGCTGGCGGAAGTGCTGGGCGTGTCCGACCGCGTGCTGGTGATTGGCGAAGGCAAGCTGCGCGGCAATTTCATTAATCGCGACCTGACCCAGGAAACCGTGCTGGCGGCCGCCATCGACCAGCCATCGCAATATCAGGTTTCACAGCAGCTCGCCGCAGCGGCATCAGCAACCATCGAGGAATTAATATGAATTCGAATATGAATTCGACTGTGCGTTCTATCAATACGAGTTCGATCAATATCAAGCTGCTGTTCCGACAATACAAGATCATGGCCTTGCTGATTGCGATTGCCATCATCTGGGCATTCTTTAGCTGGAAAACCGAAGGCGGATTCGTCACGCCGCGCAATCTCTCTAATCTGCTGCGCCAAATGTCGATTACCGGCATCCTGGCCTGCGGCATGGTACTGGTGATTATCGGTGGCGAAATCGATCTCTCGGTCGGCTCCATGCTCGGTTTGCTGGGCGGTGTCGCCGCGGTTCTGAACGTCACCTATCACTTGCCGCTGCCGCTGAACCTGTTTCTGGTGTTACTGCTGGGTTTGGCGCTGGGCTTGTTCAACGGCTACCTGACGGCGTACATGCGGATTCCGTCATTTATCGTCGGTCTCGGCGGTATGCTGGCGTTTCGCGGGATTTTGCTGGGTGTCACCGGTGGCCTGACGATTGCCCCGGTCTCCAGCGACCTGGTGTATCTGGGCCAAGGTTATCTGCCGCCGCAGCTCGGCATCGTGTTAGGTATTGGTTTGTTCGTGCTGGCGCTGATGTTGACCTGGCGCCAGCGTCGCAACCGCCTGTCACATGCGTTACCGGTGCCGGCGCTGTGGCGCGATGCGCTACGCGTGCTGCTGATCGGATTGATCTTGCTGGCATTCGTGTCTACCCTCAACACGTACGATGGCATTCCGGTGCCGGTGCTGCTGCTGCTGGCCTTGCTGGGCTTGTTCAGCTACATCACCACGCAGACTGTGTTCGGCCGCCGGATCTACTCGGTTGGCAGCAATATGGAAGCAACCCGCTTATCCGGCGTCAATGTGCAAGCGGTGAAATTTTGGATATTCGGCATCATGGGCGTGATGTGCGCACTGGCAGGCCTGGTCAATACCGCGCGCCTGGCGGCAGGCTCGCCATCGGCCGGCAACATGGGGGAGCTGGATGCAATTGCAGCGTGTTTCATCGGCGGCACCTCCATGCGCGGCGGTTCTGGCACGGTCTATGGCGCGTTGATCGGTGCGCTGGTGATGGCCAGCCTGGACAACGGTATGTCGATGCTGGATGTCGACACTTACTGGCAAATGATCGTCAAGGGCGGCATCTTGATGCTGGCGGTGTGGGTTGACGTCAGTACGCGTTCCAGCCGGTGATATCGATAAATTGCAAACTACGGTTCGATGATTTCAAATTTGTACCCGACACCGTAAATGGCGTGGATCACATTGCGGCCGTCAAAGAACGGTTCAAGCTTGCGCCGCAGATTTTTGATATGGCTGTCGACTGCGCGATCGGTGACAGGGCGGTAATCGTCGTGCAATTTATCCAGCAGCTGGTCGCGCGAGAATACCCGGCCTGGCGTCGCCGCAAGGGCTTTCAGTAACCGGTATTCCTGCGGCGTCAGGTTGAGCGTCACGCCGTCGACGCTGGCGCAATGCAAGTCTGCATCGATACTCAACGCTGACGGCAATGCACTGACGGAACGCTGGCGGCGCAGCATCGCTTTTACCCGTGCCACGATTTCGCGCGGGCTGAACGGCGTCTTGCAGATATAGTCGTCCGCGCCCAGTTCCAAACCTTGCAGACGGTCTTCCTCGCCTATCCTGGCGCTCAACATCAGGATAGGGACGTCGCTGAATTCCCTGAGTTCGCGGCAAATCTGCCAGCCATCGCAGCCTGGCAGCATGATGTCGAGCAAGATCAGGTCCGGCATCTGGCTACGTACCTGCGGCAAGGCTTCGCGGCCGTCGCTGATCCAGCGCGATGCATATCCCGCGGCGGTCAGGTATGTTTTCAGCAATTCGGCCATTTTCGGCTCGTCTTCGACAATCAGTATGTCGGCGGTGACGGGAGCGGAGAAATTGAATGTATCTGTCGGCATAGGAAATATTCAGGCAGGGCTGGCAGGCAGCCATATGCTCAGGCGCAGGCCGCCAAAAGCGGAAGCATCGGCGCTGATGCTGCCTTCATGCGCTTCGACGATGTGCTGGCAAATCGCCAGTCCGAGGCCGGCGCCGCCGTTGGCCCTGTTGCGTGACGCGTCGGCACGGAAGAAGCGCTCGAACAGACGTGGCAGCGCTTCCGGGGTGGTGCCTGGGGTGCTGTCGTCGAACTGCAGGAGCCAGTAATGCTGTTCGCGGCGGCAAGCGACTTGCAGGCGCCCGCCGCTGTCGGTGTAGCGCAAGGTGTTTTCCAGGATGTTCTTGAACAATTGCTGCAGGCGGCCGGCGTCGGCATGTACCAGCATTGCTTGCTGCGGCAGATCGATGGCCACCGCCAGGCCGTGTTCGCGATAGGTTTCCTCATAGGATTGCAAGCTGGTGCGCAGCAACGAGCCGATATCGATATCAGCCTTGCGGTAAGTCAGTGCGCCGACATCGGCCAGCGACAAATCGTATAAATCATTCACCAGTTTGTTTAGCGTGGCAACCTCCGATTGCAAGGATTTGACGGTATCCATGCTGGGTTCCAGCAAACCGTCTTCTATCGCCTCCAGCTGGCCGTTCAATATGCCCAAAGGAGTGCGCAGTTCATGTGACACATCGGTCATGAAATTACGTCGCATCCGTTCATTACGTTCCAGTGTCAATGCCAGCTGATTGAAATCGGCGGACAGGCGGCCAACTTCATCTTGCGTCGCCACCTCGACCCGGGTTGTATAGTCGCCGCCGGCGAGCCGGTGTGTCGCCTTGGCCAGGCGGGTCAGCGGCGACAGCAAGACGTTGGCGATCTTGATGGCGATGAAACCTGTAAACAGAATCGACACCAGGCCGATCAGCAAGTGGGCCAGCCACTGCTTGTGCTGGAAACGCTGGTCGATCGCTGTGATCACGCTTTCGAACGGCGTCAACGCCACCCAGCCGATGATGGTGCCGTCGCGCATTATCGGGCGCGGTATGGCATCCGCCTGCATGTCGCGGAAGCCGATCACGTATTTACGGTCGGCATCAAGCAGGGTAAAGCGCAGGTGAGCGCCGGTCAGGTCGGAACCTGACGGCGAAGACTTGGATGAGGGCGTGTCCGGATCGAGCTCAGGGCGGGTGCTGCGCAACAGGGAATACCAGATGCCGGGATTTTCTTTTATGAATTCCCAGCTGCCGTGTTCGCGATAGGATTGCTCCAGGCGCGGCATCAGTTCTTCCATTCGTCCTTGCGCCTGCTCATTCAGGTAGCCGAGGAAATCATGGGTAAAACTGACGCGCGCAACTACACTCATGGCGAGAATCACCGCTACCGCCGTGGCTAGCATGGCATAGAAAAGCTTCAATCTGATGCTGGTTCCGGGCAGGGCGAGGCGCACGGGAAGGTCCTTGGAGGCGAGTCGATCTGCGGTGTAGGGTAGCAAGGAAGTCGGATCTTGGGAAGATTTTCAGGATTATGCGCTCCCTCAATATTCCTCCACATTTTGTTTTTATCATGCAGACTCGATAAATTCCAAGATCGTAGCCATGCCCTCGCGCAAGTTGAGAAGCAGCTGCGACTGCCGCCATGCTACCAAGAAAATCCTTGCCAAGATTGATGCTGATCCCGCTGTTGCTCACGTTCGTGCTGGGCGCTTGCTCAAGATCAGCCGATGTGCCCGCGCCAAAAGCGGCGGCCGAGGTCGGTACCATGACCGTGAAGCCGGAGCCACAGTCGGTATCGACGGAATTGCCAGGACGCACTGTCGCTTATCTGACGGCGGATATCCGGCCGCAGATCAGCGGCATCATTCAGCGCCGGTTGTTTACAGAAGGCGCGAATGTCAAGCAAGGGCAAGCCTTGTACCAGATCGACCCGGCCACCTATCAGGCCGCCTACGATAGCGCCAAGGCTTCGCTGTCGAAAGCGGAAGCGACATTGCGCGCTTCAAAGTTGAAGGCGGAACGTTATATCGAGCTGAACAAGATAGATGCGGTCAGCAAGCAGGACAATGACGATGCGCAAAGCGTGCTGAGCGAAAACCAGGCCGCGCTGGAAGTCGCACGGGCCGCGCTGAAGACAGCTGCGATCAACCTCGGCTTTACCCGCATTGCGGCGCCGATCTCCGGCCGCATCGAAACCTCGGCGGTCACGCCAGGCGCACTAGTGGTTGCGCAGCAAAGCGTAGCGCTGACGACCATACAAAAGATAGATCCGATCTATGTCGACGTGACGCAATCCAGCGTTGATGTGTTGCGCATGCGGCGCGAACTTGCCAGCGGCAATATCAAAGCGATCGGCCGCGACGAAGCGCCGGTAAAGCTGGTGCTGGAAGACGGCAGTGTTTATCCGAATCAGGGAAAGCTGAAGTTCAGCGGCCTGAGCGTCAATACCGGCACTGGCATGATTACGTTGCGGGCTGAATTCCCGAATCCTGATGGCATCCTGCTGCCCGGCATGTATGTGCGGGCCCAGTTAGAGGAAGCGGTCGATGAGACGGCCATCCTGGTGCCGCAAAAGGCTGTGACTCGCGATGCTACAGGTGCAGCGACGGTGTTGATTCTGAGTGACGCCGGCAAAGTCGAACGACGTGCATTGACGGTCGGCCGCGCTATCGGCAACCGCTGGTGGGTGAGCGCCGGTTTGCAGGCGGGCGACAAGGTAATCGTCGACGGTTTGCAAAAAATCAGGGCAGGCGACAGCGTGCGTGCGGTCGACATGAGCGCCGGATCGTCGAATCCGTCGAAATCGATGCAGATCACCGAGCGCTAAAGGGTAATTATCATGGCGCACTTCTTTATAAACCGGCCCATTTTTGCATGGGTCCTGGCAATCGCCATCATGTTGGCAGGCGCGATTTCCATTGTTACACTGTCGCTGGAGCAGTATCCAGACATCGCGCCTCCGAAGATCAATATCCGGGCAAACTACGCCGGCGCGTCCGCCAAGACGCTGGAAGATTCAGTCACGCAAGTGATTGAGCAGCAACTGAAAGGCCTGGACAACCTGGAATACATGTCTGCCTCCAGCAGTTCTGCCGGCAGAACCAGCATTACCTTGAATTTCAAGGCCGGAACCAATCCGGATGTGGCGCAGATGCAAGTGCAGAATAAATTGCAGCTAGCCACTTCCAGATTGCCGCAGGCGGTGCAAAGCACCGGCGTGACGGTGACCAAGGCAGCCAGCGATACCTTGATGATTGTTTCACTGGTCTCGGGCGATCCCAAGGTTACCGGGTTCGATATCGGCGATTTCATCGGAAGTACCCTGGTTGACCAGATTAGCCGGGTTGACGGCGTCGGCGATGTCACCACGTACGGCACCAATTACGCGATGCGCATCTGGCTGGATCCGGGGAAATTGCAAAAATACTCCTTGATGCCATCCGATATCAACCGCGCGCTGGAAGCGCAGAATGCGGAAATTTCGGCCGGGCAGCTAGGCGGCCTGCCGCCAATCCCGGGGCAGCAATTGAATGCCACCATCACTGCCCGGAGCAAGCTGAGTACACCGGAGCAGTTTCGCCAGATTATCGTGAAATCGTCCAGCGACGGTGCAGTGGTGCGGCTGCAGGACGTGGCGCGGGTAGAAATCGGCGCTGAAAGCTACGACGTCAAGGCCCAGCAAAACGGCCGGCATTCGGCGGCGCTGGCGATACAACTGGCGTCGGGCGCCAATGCCTTGGCGACGTCGAAGGCCGTGCTGGCGAAGATGAAGGAACTTGAGCCGTATTTTCCGCCCGCGATGAAACTCACCAGCGTCGTCAGTTACGACACTACGCCATTTGTCCGCGTATCCATCGAGGAAGTGGTCAAGACCTTGCTAGAGGCCATCGTGCTGGTGGTCCTCATCATGTATCTGTTCTTGCAGAACGTGCGTGCCACGTTTATTCCGGCGATCACGGTGCCGGTAGTTCTGCTCGGTACATTCGGAGTGCTCTCGCTATTCGGTTATTCGATCAATACCCTGACCATGTTCGGCATGGTGCTGGCCATCGGCCTGCTGGTCGATGATGCGATCGTGGTGGTGGAAAATGTCGAGCGCCTGATGGCAGAGCAGCTGCTGAGCGCGAAGGAAGCGACGCGCAAAGCCATGTCCGAGGTAAGCGGTGCGCTGGTCGGCATCGCGCTGGTGCTGTCCGGCGTATTTGTGCCGATGGCCTTCTTCGGTGGCTCCACCGGCGTTATTTACCGCCAGTTTTCGATTACGATCGTATCGGCCATGGTCCTGTCAGTGCTGGTCGCATTGACGCTGACGCCAGCTCTGTGCGCAACCATGCTCAAGCCGCACGCGAATGGACAGGCCGCGCAGAAAGGTTTCTTCGGCTGGTTCAACCGTACGTTTGAACGCAATGCCCGGCGTTACCAGTCCGGCGTGGCCAGGGTGCTGGGACGCGGCCGCCGTAGCCTGTTGACCTATGTGTTGATTGTCGCTGCGATGGCGGTATGTCTGATGCGTTTGCCTACTTCGTTCTTGCCGGATGAAGACCAGGGCATTTTGAACGCCCAGATCCAGCTGCCGGTGGGGGCGACCGAGGAGCAGACCACGCAGGTCATGCGCACGGTGCAGCAATATTTCCTGAAGCAGCCGGAAGTTATCGATGCTTTGCTGTCTGTCACAGGCTCCGGTTCTGGCGGCAATAGCCAGAATGTCGGGCGCGCCTTCATCAAGCTGCAGGATTGGGACAAGCGCAAGGATAAATCCCAGGGGGCGGCGCAGATTGCCCGGAGGGCGAACCAGGATCTGGCAAAAATACGCGACGCCAGGATTTTCGTGACGTTACCGCCCGCGGTACGTGGCCTGGGGCAAAGTTCCGGTTTCGATCTCCAGATGAAGGATGTCGGCGGGGTTGGACATGACGCGCTGGTGAAAGCGCGCGACGCATTCATTGCGCTGGCGGGCAAGAGCGAAAAGCTGGCAAACGTGCGCACTACCGGCCTCGACGATACGCCGCAGTTCCGGATTGATATCGACGACAGCAAGGCCGGCTCGCTAAGCTTGAGTACGGCAGATATCAACGCCACCATGTCGACTGCGATGGGCGGATCTTACGTCAACGATTTTCTGAATAATGGCCGCGTCAAACGCGTCTATGTACAGGGCGATGCGCCGTTCAGGATGCAGGCGGAGGATCTGAATCAATGGCATGTGCGTAATTCCGCGGGCCAGATGGTGCCGTTTTCCGCCTTTACCAGTTCCGCCTGGACCTACGGGCCATCCCTGCTGGAACGTTACAACGGCGTGTCGTCGTTTGGCATCGTCGGCGAACCCGCTCCAGGCGTCAGCTCCGGCGTGGCAATGCAAGAAGTGGAGCGCATCATGTCGGAGATGCCGGTCGGAATCGGCTATGAGTGGACTGGCCAGTCGTACCAGGAGCGCTTGTCCGGTTCGCAAGCGCCCTTGCTGTACGCAGCGTCCATCCTGTTTGTGTTCCTGTGCCTGGCGGCCTTGTACGAAAGCTGGTCGGTGCCTTTTGCAGTGATCCTGATCGTACCGTTGGGGATCATCGGCACCGTGTTGCTGACCTCTGCCAGCGGCCTGTCCAACGATGTGTATTTCCAGGTCGGTTTGCTGACCACGGTGGGGCTGTCATGCAAGAACGCGATCCTGATCGTCGAATTTGCCAAGCAATTGCACGAATCGGGAAAATCGTTGATGGAGGCGACGCTGGAAGCTGTACTTCTGCGTTTGCGGCCTATCTTGATGACGTCGCTGGCGTTCATGTTCGGCGTGCTGCCGCTAGCGCTTGCCAGCGGCGCCGGATCGGCCAGCCGGCGCGCTATCGGCACCGGTGTGCTGGGCGGCACCATTTCCGCAACGTTGCTGGGGATTTTCTTTACGCCTCTGTTTTATTATTTGATCTGTCGGGTGATGCAGCGGCGTAAAGCCGCCACGCCGCCGATGGCAGAACCGCAAAAGGCAGGTGAGTGATGCGCAATTGTTTATTGATACCTGGCCTGGCGATATTGCTTGGCGGCTGCGTCAACCTGGCGCCCGATTATGCGCAGCCGATCGCGCCGGTGCCGGCTACCTGGCAAGGTACGACCGGTACGGAAGGCACGATGGAGGAAGCCGCCGATGCGATCGACTGGCGCAGCTTCTTCATGGATGCCCGCCTGCGCGAAGTGATAGCGCTGACGCTGGCGAATAATAGAGACTTGCGGGTAGCCGCCCTGAACATAGAAAAGGCACGCGCACAGTATCGGATTCAGGAAGCTTCCAGATATCCGGCACTTGGTGTAGTTGCCGGCGGCAGCGTCACGCGTACGCCTGCCGACCAGTCCAGTGGCAACGCGGCAGTGATTGCGCGTAATCAGAGCGTGCAGTTGGGCTTCAGTTCATATG
The DNA here is from genome assembly GCF_900113705.1 of Collimonas sp. OK307. GTDB lineage: Bacteria > Pseudomonadota > Gammaproteobacteria > Burkholderiales > Burkholderiaceae_D > Collimonas. The sequence continues at coordinate 26,459 of NZ_FOQI01000011.1, forward strand.
AGCTGGATTTTTTCGGGCGTTTGAAAAATCTCAGCGCAGCAGCACTTGCGTCTTATCAGTTCAACGTCGAGACGCAGCGCAGCGTGCAGATCAGCCTGGTGGCAGAAGTCGCCGGCGCCTGGCTGACGCTGGCTGCGGATAATGAACGCCTGCAGCTGGCCGCCAACACCTTGAAGAGCCAGCAGATTTCTTTTGAGCTGAGCCAGCGCAGTCATGCTATTGGTTCTACCTCCGGTCTGGATTTGTCGACCGCGCAGGCAAGCGTCGAATTGGCACAGGTAGATCTTGGCACTTTCACCAGTCAGGTGCAGCAGGATGTCAACGCGCTCAACCTGCTGGCAGGCATTGCGGTGCCGGCGTATTTGCTGCCCGATCGCATCCCCGGTGCGTCCGCGCCATTGCTGGCGGCACCGGCAGGACTTTCTTCTGCGTTGTTGCTGAAGCGGCCAGATGTGCTGGCCGCGGAACAGACGCTTATCGCAGCCAATGCCGATGTCGGCGCGGCGCGAGCGGCATTTTTCCCAAGTATTACGCTCACGGCACAGGGCGGAACCGCCAGCAGCAGTCTGTCCGGCTTGTTCAAGGCAGGGAGCGGCGCATGGAGTTTCCTGCCGTCGATCAGCGTTCCGATTTTCAACGCCGGCAGAAATCGTGCAGGTCTCGATGCCGCGAAGATAACCAAGGACATCGATATCGCCAATTATGAAAAGACGATTCAGGTCGCGTTCAGGGAAGTCGCCGATGCCCTGGCGCAACGTGCCACGCTCGATCAGCGCCTCGGCGCGCAACAGCGGCTGGTCGACGCCTCAGCCAAAAGTTATCGCTTGTCGGAGGCGCGTTATCGCAGCGGCATCGACAGCTATCTCAATTCGCTGGTGGCGGAACGCAGCTGGTACGGCGCCCAGCAAAACCTGATCTCCTTGCGTCTGGTCGAGCAGAATAACCGGATCAATTTATACAAGGCGATGGGTGGCGGCTGGAGTAGCTCCTGATGTTTGATGAAGCGTCTGGCGCCATTCAATAATTTAATAAATTAACTTTATGTCATTGAATTTGCGTGGCGCCAGCGGTGTGGCATGTACAGTTGAGACCGATTCCACCGGGCCAGTTTGTGCACTGGAGCTCTGTCGAACCGGATGAGATCGTGATAGCCTTTCATGGGTCCAGACCCGAAAGCCCGCGATGAATACCCAGACTGTCCTCACCTTTACCGCATTCGCGGCATTGTCGATCCTTAGCCCCGGGCCGTCTATCCTGCTGTCCCTGCGAAATGGCGCCACCTATGGTCCGCGCTCCGTGATGTGGTCTGGGCTGGGCAATATTTCCGGTGTATTCTGCCTTTCCACCGCGGCGATCCTTGGGCTAGGTGTATTGCTCAAGTCTTCGGCGATGCTGTTTTTTGCAGTCAAGATTTGCGGTGCGCTCTACCTGTTTTATATCGGCATCCGGCATTTGTTCGCCGGCTCTACTGGGCTCGCTTATGAGTCCGAAACCGGCCAGGCCGGAATTGCTCCTCCTCCTCCTCGCAAACTGTATGGCGAAGCCTTCCTGACGGCGGCAACCAATCCCAAGGCCGTGCTGTTTTTTACCGCGCTTTTCCCACAGTTCATCAACGCCCAGGCACCTTTGCTTTCCCAGTTCCTGATCCTCATGGCCATCTTCATGAGCTTGTCCTATGCGACACACCTGAGCTACGCCCGGATCGCTTCCCGCGCCAGACATCTGCTGTTGAAACCGGTATTTGCAAAGTGGGTAAATCGCGTGGTGGGAGCAGCCTTCATTTCATTCGGCTCATTGTTGCTGGCGTTACGACGCCAAACATCCTGATGTGATTTGAAGGCGCGTGCCAAAGAATTTCTCGAATTGTAATCGTTTGTAAGTGCAGTCAACAGCACCAGCTTGGCAGTCGTTTATTGCTCAAGCCCTCGGGAGTTTCCTGAGGTAACCAAGATAATTTAAAGGTGCACAAATGAACAAATTAATCGCTACCCTGATCGCCGGCCTGTTCGCTACTTCCGTTTTTGCACAAGCTTCTGCTCCTGCTGCGCCAGTTGCGCCGGTAGCAGCTGCAACAACAACTCAAGCCGCCAAGGCAGATGTGAAAGCCAGCAAGGTTGAAACTAAAGCCACTGCAAAGGCTGACAGCAAGGTAGCAACGACTGCAACCAAGGCGAAGGCCAAGAGCACAAAGGCGAAGGTCCATCACACAGCGGCAAAAACCGAAGCGAAAGCGCAACCGGCTGTAGCCAAGGCAGACGTTAAGGAAGCTGCACCTAAGTAATCAAGGCAGTACGCCAAAGCGGTGCGCACCACACGAGACAGGGCAGCCTGTCTCTTTTATTTTTTAATGCTTTAAGGAGTGGCTCATGGGTATTCTGGAAGAAGTAATTGGTGCAGTAGTGGCGGTTGAAGGCGTTAAGAAGCTGGATCCGAACGCTTCGATATTTACCGAAGGCATAGCGGCGATTGCCGGCTACAAGGGTGTGGAAGCAATCACCGAACACCTGGAAAACAAAGAGGGCGATAACAAAGACGGCGATAGCGAAGAGGGTAATAACCTTCAACAACCTGCCTGAGGCCTTAAGCAAGTCAAAATAAGAGGAATCTTCCCGATCGGGAAGATTCTTTTTTTTGTTTTAAAATCCCCCACCGCATGACTGCACTCTCTTTACTACTTTCAGTGATGAAGTTAAAAGACAAATCGCAGAAAATATGTCACTGTAAGACCCAATGGCGATTTCGTGTCGGAACAGGGGAAAAGATGAAAATGACTTATTGGATTGCCGAAAGTGTAGAGGGTGACAAGACCGATGCAATCATTGCCAGAACCAAGCATGATTGCGAACAGAAAGTCCTGGCTTATGCAAGCCCTTCAGAGTACCGCCAGCCTGTAAAGAAATCCTTCCTCTACGAGGACGCATTCGATTTGTTCGAAATGGCTACTGCCAAAGATGGCGGGAGAGGAATGGGGTAACAGCGTGAACGTCAGCCCTCGAATTTAACCGGTTCCGTGCCTCTGTTTTTTCGTCGCACCACAACGGTCCCCGCAAGTTTGTCATGCCATCCTTGCTTGCGTTTATCAATGCCTACCCAGATAAGCCCAAGACAAAAGGGAATTGTAGAAACGAAGTAGCCTGCATATCGGATTAAATTCTGCTGGAGACTTGGTTTCTCGCCCGTCTTAGCATCGACGATGGTGGCGCCTATCGCCATCTTCCCAGGTGTCGCTTGTCTTGCGTTCCAAAATACGATGACAACGATCGCCGGCAATATATAAGAAACTAAAATATTCGCCGAGCCGCTAAGTGTTACGCCGGAGGCCAATTTCTCACTTCCATAAATGGCGAACAAGATCGGGAAAATCACGATCAGCATCAGGGCAGTGTCAATCAAGCTGGCCCAGACTCTTAGCCAAAATCCGACATATTCGAACTCGGTCGATTCATTCATTTTTTTTCTTGTCCTTATTCTGTAGCGCCGGAATTCACCGGATGTCCTTTTTTGATGGGGGAACTCATCCGCCTGCCCAATTGTAATGGAATGTAAGGGTAGTCAACAGCTTCCTTGCACCGCACGTTAATAGCACAAGGCCTCAGGAATCTCTTGAGGAAGTCTAGATAACGTAAAGGTGCAAAAATGAATAAGTTACTCGCAACTCTGATCGCCGGTTTGTTCGCTACTTCTGTTTTCGCTCAAGCGGCTGCTCCAGCTGCTCCGGCGGCTCCATCCGCAATGACCGCACCAGCGGCAAAGGCTGACGCAAAAGAAATGAAAATTGACGCCAAAGCTAATGCGAAAGAGCAGAAAACAGACGCTACAGCCAATGCAAAAGTAGCAGATGCCAAAGCAGATGCCACGGCAACCAAGGCAAAGGCTCACCATAAGGCTATAAAGACCAAAGCCAAGGCCAAAGCTAGCTCTACGGAAGCCAAGGCAGATGCGAAAGAAGCCGCACCTAAATAATTAATCAATTCAATGCGGTTTCAAAGAGGCAGGCTCGTCCTGCCTCTTCTGTTTTAGGAGAATCAAAATGAAAAAAATTCTAGCCCTCACTGCAGGATTGATCACAGGCGTTGCTCTGATGAGCGCGGCAGCACCGGCTTCGGCGCAGGTTGATGTCGGCGTTAATGTCCGGCTGCCCGGTGTGTATGTAGCTCCGGCACCAGTCTATGTGCAACCGCGCCCGGTGTATGTGCAGCCGCGTCCTGTGTACGTCGAGCCGCGCCCGGTCTACATAGAACCGGAACGCGAGGGTGAATGGCATGAGCGTCGCGTGCGGGCCCGAGAATGGCGAGAAAATGAAGCACGCCGCGAGCATCGCGAGCATGACGACCATCGCGACAATGATCGTGGCGACCGCCGCGGTCACGACGATTAACCGCGCGGATTGCGCGCTTACGGCCGGTTACAGTCTGGTACAACAGAAACATTTTGTATTGTAGGCGCGGCGACGCGGGCTGGCGTTAATCAAGGGTAGCACCAGCCATTTCGGCTTTTTAAACCACGTACATGAAAAGAGGGGATACATCATGCTCAATCGCTCAGGAAAAGCAATCGTTCTCACCGCTTTGGTCGCCGTCTTTGCCAGCGCAGCCGGCAGTGCAATGGCGGACACAACATGGCAAAAGAATCATCCGCGCCGTGAACAAGTCAACCAGCGCCTGAATAACCAGAATAAACGCATCCACAATGAAGTCAAAGAAGGCGAAATAAGCAAGGCCCAGGCCAAGAACTTGCACAAAGACGATCACGCAATCCGCCAGGAAGAACGCGATATGGCTAAACAAAACGGTGGTCACATCACCAAGTCGGAACAAACGGTATTGAATCAACAGGAAAATGGCGTCAGCAGGCAGATCGGCAAGTAGTTGGCGCTGATCGGCAATTGAACGACCGCAGCGGATAGAGCCTGGTTACCGTTCTATCCGTCGTCAAACGGCAATGCCAATGCCAACGCCGGGTTGATGTGTTTTTACAACAAGAGGCAGATGACGTTAGCCAGCTTGCGTTTGTCATCCTTATGTCACATGGCTTGTGGAAAATTAGCATTAGCAGGGTTTCAGTAATGAATAATGCGATTGAATCGCAATTTTTATGACAAGAGTACTGACATGAGAACATTTTTACATTTGTATCGTTACTACCGGAAAGGTGGCTACCGCGTATTTCCGGCAGTGAAAAGAGCTAATCGCGCGTGGAATCACGGATTTTGAAATCCGTGATGCTTCAGGCGGATTCTTTACGAAAAATTCCGCCTGGAAATTGTCGTTGCCAAAGATCTAATGCGGTTGCCTGCCAGTTCGCTCGTATGTCTGGATAACCGGTTAATACATCGCGAATACGTTTGAGACTGATCGTGGACAGTGCTAGGATAGCTTTCTAGCTGATCCTGTCTGGAGCAATCGTTATGGATAGTCCCGAACTGAAAATCACCGAAGCCAGCCGTTTGCACGATCTCGCAAAAAATGAATATCTCACCGAAATATCCCGACAACAACGGAATCCTGCAGTAATCGAAAAATTGAGATTCGAAATGGACGCCGCGCTCAAGAATTTTGTCGATTCGACCAATGAGGTTGATCTGGATCATCCAGGAACTTCTTCGGCCAACGGCGCCGGCTGACAGCATCCGCAGCCATGTCAAAACTCCGGGTTCACGCCTTCTCCATATCGCTTGACGGCTACGGTGCAGGCCCCGCTCAGAATCTCGATAATCCGCTTGGTGTCGGCGGTGTAGCGTTGCACGAATGGGCCTTCGCCACGCGAACGTTTCAGCAGATGTTCGGAAATGAGGGCGGCACGACTGGCGTGGATGACCGCTTTGCAGCGCGCGGGTTCGACAACATCGGTGCGTGGATCATGGGGCGCAACATGTTCGGACCTGTCAGAGGCGCATGGTCAGACGATACATGGAAGGGATGGTGGGGCGACAATCCACCGTACCACACGCAAGTCTTTGTTCTGACGCACCACGCCCGGCCATCGATCACGATGGATGGCGGCACCGTATTCCACTTCGTTACCGACGATATCCGCACTGCACTCCAACTCGCCGCCGATGCTGCCGGCGGCCAGGATATCCGACTCGGCGGCGGCGTAGCCACGATTCGGCAATACCTTCGCGCAGGACTGGTCGACGAACTGCATCTCGTTGTCGCCCCGATCCTTCTCGGCACCGGGGAGCACCTGCTTACCGGCATCGACTTGCCAAAACTTGGCTATCGATGCACCGAATATGTGCCGACATCGCATGCGGCACATGTCGTCCTGACGAAGACTCGATGACGCTCCATGCCTGGAATTTTTGAAACGCTCGTTTCAGCTTGAATCATTTTATTTTCAAATCGCACGGCGAATTCCATCCGGCAACCTCCAAAGAGACGATGCAATTAATAAAATCTCTGCGTAGCATCTTCGTCAATAACAAATATATAAACGGAGATACACATGGAAAAAAGCCAGGAATTTCCCGGAGGCGTCGCATTGGTGATTGGTGGCAGCGGTGGTAATGGCGAAGCCATCTGTCATTGCTTTGCCGAGAGCGGCAGCGATGTAATTCTAACCTACCACCGCAATGCGCAGCGGGCGCAACAGGTGGTGGCGCAGGTGCAAGCGCTGGGCCGGCATGCCGAGGCTCATCAACTGGTGATCGGCGATGAAGCTGCAGTGCAGTCGCTGATTGACGGTATCGCTGCGCGGCAGCGTATCCACACAGTGGTGATCGCGGCCGGGTCTGATATTTCTCAGCCGTTGATTCGCGATTTGACACCAGGCGACTGGAAAAAAGTGATTGATGCAGACCTGAACGGTTTCTTCAATGTGGTACACGCCAGCCTGCCACATCTCAAAGCGCAGGGTGGCGGCTCCTATGTGCATATCAGTTCGGCCGGCCTGCATCGGTGGCCGGAAGGCGATGTGCTGTCGGTCGCGCCGAAAGCCGCGATCGAATCGCTGATAAAGGGCATCGCAAAGGAAGAAGGGCGCTTCGGCATCCGCGCCAACAGTGTGGCGATCGGGGTGATTGAGGCCGGCATTTTCCTGCGACTGTGGGAAGACGGCACCTTCGACAAAAAATGGGCGCACGCGGTGCAAAAGAACCTGTGCGTCAAGCGCTGGGGCAAGCCGCAGGAAGTCGCAAATGCGGCGGTGTTCCTGGCTTCCAACCGTGCGCTGTACACCACCGGGCAAATCATTTCGGTTGATGGCGGCTACGGCGTTTAGTGGTGTTCGAAGCGGCACCTGCTGGGCGAGAATTTGCAGGATAGGACTTAGCAGGTACAAACGGCGCGTCCAGCTGTTGCCGACGCGCCAGTCCCGCAACAGCCGCAAATACCAATCACCAGTCCAATCGACGAATCTTATTTTCCCGGATCTTTTTGATCGGTAAATTTGTCGAACTCGACGTTGTACGGTTCACCGTTGATCTTTTCCACCTTGCGTACATACACGGTCTGGATTATGTCGCGCGTATTTGGATCGATGGCAATCGGGCCGCGCGGGCTGTTCAGCTTTATGTTTTTCAGGATGGCCATGGCCTGGTCGCCGTCGATCTTGCCGTTCAGCTTGCGCACTACTTCATAAATCGCGGCCATGCCGTCATAAGCACCGACCGCCATGAAGTTGGGGCGTCCACTCTTTGGATTTGCTTCTGCAAAGCTCTTCAGGAAGGCTTGGTTTTCCGGTGACTTGTGTGCCGCCGAATAGTGGAAAGTGGTGATCACGCCCAGCGTGGCGTCGCCCATTGCCGGCAGCACATGGTCGTCAGTCAGGTCGCCGGTAGCGATTACCTTGATACCCGCTTCGCCCAGGCCGCGCTCGCGGTAGCCTTTCATGAAGGCGATACTCTGTTCACCGGCAGGCACGAAGATAAACACTGCGTCCGGCTTGGCGTTCTTGATGCGCTGGATGTAAGGCGAGAAATCAGGATTGCGCAGCGGGACGCGGATCGCTTCGACCACGGTGCCGCCGCCCTTGACCAACTCCGTCTTGAATGCGGCCTCGGCATCGATGCCAGGCCCGTAGTCGGCCACCAGCGTCACCACTTTCTTGATGTTGTTCTTGACCGCCCAGGTTGCCATCGGCGCCGAAATCTGCGGCAGGGTCATCGAGAAGCGAACAATGTAGCTGGACTTGGTGGTGATGGCAGAGGTAGCCGCGTTCATGATGATCATCGGTTTCTTCGCCTGCTCCGCGACAGGAGCGACGGCCAGCGCTTCCGGCGTCAGGCCGAAGCCTGCCAGGAAGTCAACCTTGTCGCGTACCACCAGTTCCTGTGCCAGGCGCTTGGCTATCTCCGGCGAAGGGCCGGTGGTGTCCTTGATGATGATCTCGATTTTCTTGCCGGCCACGCTGTCGCCGTGCTGCGCCATGTAGGCTTTGATGCCGCCTTCCATCTGCTTGCCGTAATCCGCGAAGGGGCCGGAAAACGCTGCAATCACACCGATTTTTATGCTGTCCTGCGCATATGCCGGCGACACCGCGCCGTAGTTTGCAGCTGCCAGTGTTGCTAACGCCAAAATTTTTTTCATCACCATTTTTGTCTCCTGTCTGCTGCTGTTTTTGTCTATGAAGGACGGACTGCTGCAGGCACCGCGTCGTACGCATTGTCGCAAATCCGATTGGGCAGCGTTTGTTGACAACGCCGCGTGACATCCATATTATCCAATTCATGTGCGATTAACAACCTATTGTTCGATTATCGCACATTCTAAAATATTCAATAAAACAACAACAGGAGACAGTAATGAAGAACACTATCCGTTGCGCAATCGCGCTTCTGGGCGGAATGAGCGCATCTGCAGCAATGGCGCAAAGCTCTGTAACGGTTTATGGCCTGGTCGATACCGGGCTGGTCTACACGACCAACGTCAACGCAGCCGGCAGCTCTGCGGTCAAGATGCCGTCGCTAACGGGTTCCTTTCCGTCGCGGCTGGGCTTCCGGGGGACTGAGGATCTCGGCGGCGGCTTGCAGGCGATCTTCACGCTGGAAGCCGGATTGGCGGTGGACACCGGCGCCATGGGACAGGGCAATCGCCTGTTTGGCCGCCAGGCTTTGGTGGGACTGAAAGGTGGGTTCGGCACCGTATCGCTGGGTCGCCAGATCAACATGACCTATATCGCCACGCTGAAATCGGATGTGCTGGGACCTAACCTGTTCTCGATCGGTAGTATCGACAGTTACATGCCGAATGCTCGCAGCGATAATTCCATCAGCTATCTGGGCAATTTCAACGATGTAGTGGTCGGCGCCACCTACAGTACCGGTCGCGACGCGTCGGCTACCGGCGGCCCGGCCGCCACCAACTGCCCTGGAGAAGTGGCTGGCAACGCCAAGGCTTGTCGCCAGATCACGGGCTTGATTGGCTACGAGACCAAGCCCTTTGGCCTGAATGCTTCCTACGACATCCTGTACGGCAACACTGGCGCGGCAGGCGGACTGACCAGCAGCGGCAATAGCGACCGCCGCGTTACCGTCAATGGTTATGTGATGGTGGGCGAGGGCAAGATAGGCGGCGGCGTGGTCGATCGCACTACGCGCGCCGTGACCGGGCTGACCGAATCGGACCTGTACTACCTTGGCGTGAGTTATCCAGTGACACCGCTAACCACGCTCGACGTCCAGGCATCGCATCTCGACGTCAAGCATCGCGATGCCGATGCCACGCTGCTGGTAGCGCGTTTGACCTACTACCTGTCGAAACGCACCGCCATTTATGGCGCATTGGGCCGCATGCAAAATTCCGGCACATCGGCATTGGCGCTGGACGCGGGCGGAACGGTAGCCGTGGGTAAATCGCAGAATGGCGTGATGACCGGCCTGCGTCATACGTTCTAAGGAGCTATTCGAAATCTATTTGCAATGCCGAAGTGTTTTACGGCATGTGCGACGAGTAGCACGAGCTAACCGGGGTCAGAGTGAACTTTCGGTATGTTTTACCGCCGAAACTTCACTCTGACCTCGCTTAGTGGATTGCGGAGTAGAAGTAGTAAAACGCAAAGAAGCAAACCGGCGATAAGTGACTTGTGCAGATGCCTATGCCCTGCGGGAGGCACTGTCGTTTGCGTTGCCGTTCAAGGCAGCAAGATCGATAACTCCTGGGCGCCGCGCAACAGCACGGGCAGGAATTCGTGCTCCAATTGATCGATACTGACACGCGCTGCCTGCGCACCCACGTTCAACGCCGCCAGGACGGTGCCCGATGCGCCGCGCACCGGTACCGCTATGGAACGCAAGCCAAGTTCCAGTTCTTCATCATTGATCGCGTAACCTGCCTGGCGCACGTCAGCCAGGATCGTACGCAGTCGCTTGACGCTGGTTACCGTGTTCTCGGTCATCGGCCGCAGTTTGGTGCGGGCAAGGTATTGGTCAAGCTCGGCTGGCGGCATATGCGCCAGCATTACACGTCCCAAAGAAGTGCAATAGGCGGGCAGGCGGCTGCCAGTGTTCAGCGCAACCGACATCACACGTGAGGTGGCGGCGCGAGCTACGTATAGCACTTCGTCATCGTCCATCACAGCCAGCGAGCTCGATTCATTCAGCGCGCGACTAATGTTGTTCAGGCAAGGTTGGGCCGATACCGTCAGCGGCGTCGACGACAAATAGGAGTAGCCTAGAGTCAGTACCTTGGGCCGCAGCGAGAAATTGTTCAGCTCGGCATCCACATAACCCAACTCCCTCAGCGTATGCAGGCAACGTCGCACGGCTGCGCGCGGAATGCCGGTTTTCTGGCTGATGTTGGCGATCGTTTGCGGCTTGCGTGAATCGCTGAAAGCCTGCACCACGGCGAGGCCGCGTGCCAGCGATGTCATGAAGCTGGGGTCCGCCAGCGCGTCGATCTGTTCGGCGATGCTGGGTTCGTGCCCGTCTGCGTGCTCCTCCAATGTCTCGGCGGCAGGGCTGGCTTTGGTAGTCGTGGTCTTGGGCATGGCTTGATTTTAATGCAGGAGTTAGGGTCTGTTAACAATTAATTTGGGGGTGCGAACGCGCGGCAGGCGTTACAGGCCTAGGCGCGACGACGCGACGTAGCGGTGCTACGGCAAGGAGGAGTAACAACGGCATGTGACGCCTGCAGCCGTTCACTGAGGGTTCAAACCAAAACGTGCGCTGGCCGCGTTGCATGGCTTGCTGGGGCACCAGCCCCAGCTACGCCACGCGCCTTGCCACCACACGTTTTGGTTTGAACGCATCTCCCAAATTAATTGTTAACAGGCCTTAGGTTCGAAAGGTGTTTTTTTTCTTGACCTGGGCGGTCACTGCTAGATACACTAATCGTTCGGTAATCAATCATTAGTTCGATTATCGCACATAATTGTATGTTTGGCTAAGGCAGCCGGCAGCGTACGACAGCAAGTCAGCGGGCGTGCGCATCACCGAGACGGAATATGATCGACAAAACATTTGAATCAATCGAGCGCGCCGTAGCCGATATTCATGACGGCGCGACTGTCATGATTGGCGGTTTTGGTAACGCCGGCATGCCGGCGGCGCTGATCGATGCGCTGATTGAGCAAGGCGCGCGCGAACTCACCATTGTCAACAACAACGCCGGCAACGGCGATACCGGACTGGCCGCGCTGCTGGCGGCGGGGCGGGTGCGCAAGATCATCTGCTCCTTCCCGCGCCAGGCTGATTCCCAGCACTTCGATGCGCTCTACCGCGCCGGAAAGATCGAGCTGGAACTGACCCCGCAGGGCAACCTGGCCGAACGCATCCGCGCCGCCGGCGCCGGCATCGGCGGTTTCTTTACGCCGACCGGCTACGGCACGCTGCTGGCCGTCGGCAAGGAAACGCGCGAGATCAATGGCCGCATGTACGTGCTGGAGTCGCCGATCCACGCCGACTTTGCGCTGATCAAGGCGCTGCACGGCGACCGCTGGGGCAACCTCGTATACCGCAAGACCGCGCGCAATTTCGGTCCCATCATGGCGATGGCGGCCAAAGTTACCGTGGCTCAGGTGCATAAAGTGGTGGCGCTAGGCGAGCTCGATCCGGAAGCGATCATAACGCCCGGCATCTTTGTCCAACGCGTGGTACAGGAGGCCGTATGACGAACCCGAACTCGAGCCGTTACACCCGCGAACAAATCGCCGCCCGTGTGGCGCAGGATATCCCCGAAGGCGCTTACGTTAACCTGGGCATCGGCTTGCCGACCAAGGTCGCCAACTACCTGCCGGCCGAACGCGAAGTATTCCTGCATAGCGAAAACGGCTTGCTCGGCATGGGCCCGGCGCCGGCGCCGGGCGAGGAAGACGATGACCTGATCAACGCCGGCAAACAGCCTGTGACGCTGCTGGTCGGCGGCGCCTATTTCCACCACGGAGATTCGTTCGCCATGATGCGCGGCGGCCATCTGGATATCTGCGTATTGGGCGCCTTCCAGGTAGCAGCCAACGGCGACCTGGCCAACTGGCACACCGGCGCACCGGATGCGATTCCGGCTGTCGGTGGTGCGATGGACCTGGCCATCGGCGCCAAGCAAGTGTTTGTGATGATGGATCACCAGACCAAGACCGGCGAAAGCAAGATCGTGGAACAGTGCAGTTATCCGCTGACCGGCGTGGCTTGCGTCAACCGCATCTATACCGACTTGGCCGTACTGGACGTTACGCCGGCCGGACTCGCGGTGCGGGAAATGGCGCCCGGACTGACCTTTGAAGAATTGCAGGCCGCGACCGCAGCAACCTTGCTGCCGCCGGTGAAGTGAGCGAGGACAATATGAAAGAAGCCAAAGAAGCATTTATTTGCGATGCAATCCGGACGCCCATCGGCCGTTACGGCGGATCGCTGAAGGATATGCGCGCCGACGACCTTGGCGCGCTGCCGCTACGCGAGTTGATGCGCCGCAATGCCGGCGTTGACTGGAAAGAAGTCGATGACGTGATCTACGGTTGCGCCAACCAGGCCGGTGAAGACAACCGCAACGTGGCGCGCATGTCGGCGCTGCTGGCCGGTCTGCCGCAGGAAGTTCCCGGCTCCACTGTCAACCGTCTGTGCGGTTCAGGCATGGACGCAGTTGGCACGGCGGCGCGGGCGATCCGGTCCGGCGACGCCAGCCTGATGATCGCCGGCGGCGTGGAATCGATGACGCGTGCGCCTTTCGTCATGGGCAAGGCAGACGCGGCGTTTTCGCGCAGCGCCGCCATCTACGACACTACCATCGGCTGGCGCTTTCCCAACAAGGTGATGAAAGAACTGTACGGCGTCGACGCGATGCCGGAGACGGCCGAAAATGTCGCCGACGACTACAAGATAAGCCGTGCCGACCAGGATAAATTCGCCTTGGCCAGCCAGCAAAAGACGGCCCGCGCGCAGCGCGAAGGTTTGTTCAGCGACGAGATCGTGCCGGTGTCGCTGGCGCAGAAGAAGGGCGATTCCATCGTCTTCTCACAGGATGAGCATCCGCGCGAGACCACGGCCGAAGCACTTGCCAGGCTGAAAGGCGTGGTGCGTGCTGATGGCAGTGTCACGGCTGGCAATGCCTCTGGTGTCAACGACGGCGCCTGTGCGTTGCTGATCGCCAGCGCCGAAGCAGCGGCACGCCACGGCCTGACGCCGCGCGCGCACATTGTCGGCATGGTGACGGCGGGCGTGGCGCCGCGCGTGATGGGCATCGGCCCGGCGCCGGCTACGCAAAAGCTGATGCGCCAGTTGGGCATGAGTTTGGATCAGATGGACATCATCGAACTGAACGAAGCTTTCGCCTCACAGGGGTTGGCCGTACTGCGTGAACTGGGCCTGCGCGACGATGATCCGCGCGTCAACCCGCTGGGCGGCGCTATTGCACTGGGCCACCCGCTGGGCATGAGCGGTGCCCGCTTGGTGACTACCGCGATGTATCAACTGCACCGTACCGGCGGCCGCTATGCGCTATGCACCATGTGCATCGGCGTGGGGCAGGGGATTGCCATCGTCATCGAGCGGGTATGACGCCTTAACATTGAACCCTGGAGGAGACACCATGAGTAACAAAACAAATAAAAAAACAAATAAAAAAACAAATAAAAAAACAAATAAAAAAACGAATCGCAATAAAATCTGCGGCCCATCGCGCTCGCGCGAGAGGCAGCCATGCTAACCAACCTGATCGGCGTGCTGTTTGACGGCATTGCCTACGGCAGCCTTCTTTTCCTCATCAGCGTGGGCCTGTCGGTAACTATGGGCATGATGAACTTCATCAACCTGGCGCATGGCGCCTTCGCCATGCTCGGCGGCTACGTCAGCGTGACGGTGCTGTCGCGTTTTGGCGTGCCGTTCCTGCCCTCGTTGCTGCTGGCCTTCCTGGCATCGGCGGTGGCAGGTTTGGTGTTGGAACGCCTGCTGTACCGGCGTCTGTACAAAGCCAGCCACCTGGACCAGGTGTTGTTCTCCATCGGCCTGACATTCATGGCGGTGGCCGGCGCTACCTGGCTGTACGGACCGACCCAGCAACCGGTGACGCTGCCGGACTGGCTGCGCGGCCAGGTTTCACTGTTAGGGCTGGATGTGGGCGCCTATCGTTTGTTCCTGATCGGCGTGGTGGTCCTGATTACTGCTGCACTGGGATTACTGATCGAGCGCACCCGCTTTGGCGCGCAGATCCGCGCCGCTGTCGACAACCAGACCGCGTCCGCAGGCCTCGGCATCAACGTCAGCCTGGTGTTCAGCCTGACCTTTGCGCTGGGTTCCGGCCTGGCTGGCCTGGGCGGTGGCCTGGGCATTGACGTGCTGGGCCTTGACCCGACATTCCCGATCAAGTACATGGTCTACTTCCTGCTGGTGGTGGCGGTTGGCGGCGCCGGCACGATCAAGGGGCCGCTGGTGGCCGCGCTGATCCTTGGCGTGTTCGACGTGGCCGGTAAATACTATGTGCCGCAAATTGGCGCCTTCGTCATCTATGGCCTGATGGTGCTGTTGCTGATCCTGTTCCCGGCCGGTTTGATGCGGAGGAAAGCATGAACGCCGTCGCCAAGGCCGCTATCAAGGCGGCGCCTACGCCTTTACATGTGTCAACCAAGATGAGCAAAGCCGATATGAGATCTACACTGCGTTTGCCGAATGACCGCTGGAAGCCGCTGGAGGTTGTCTTCTGGCTGTTGCCGGTGGCGGCATATTTCCTCTTTCCGGGCTACCTGGTTCTGATCAGCCAGATCATGATCGTCGGCCTGTTCGCGCTGTCGCTGGACCTGATCCTGGGTTACGCCGGCATAGTCTCGCTGGGTCACGCGGCATTCTTCGGCCTGGGCGCCTACACTGCTGGTTTGCTGTCGGTACATGGCTGGAGCGAGCCGTTGAGCGGGCTGCTGGCCGGCGCCGTGGTGGCTGGTCTGTTTGGCTTTATCACCTCGTTCCTGGTGGTGCGTGGCCAGGACCTGACCCGGTTGATGGTGACGTTGGGGATTGGCTTGATGTTGTTTGAGGCCGCCAATAAAGCTGCCTTCATCACCGGCGGTGTCGACGGCCTGTCCGGCATGACGGGCGGTAAACTGCTCGGCCTGTTCGAGTTCGACCTGAATGGCAAGGTCGCCTATTGCTATAGCCTGGCGACACTATTCATCCTGTTCGTGGCGCTGCGCCGACTGGTCAAGTCGCCGTTCGGCCTGAGCCTGATCGGTATCCGCGAAGGCGGGCGGCGCATGCCGGCGTTGGGCGCTGATGTCAACCGGCGCCTGGTGACAGTGTTCACCGTCTCCGCCGCCATCGCCGGTGTGGCCGGTGCATTACTGGCGCAGACTACACAGTTTGTCGGCCTCGATATGCTGGGTTTTCCGCGTTCGGCAGAACTGCTGATCATATTGGTGTTGGGTGGGACCGGACGCTTGTACGGAGCGCTGATCGGCGCCGCGGTCTTCATGCTGGCGCAGGACTATATCTCCGGCCTGGATCCGGCCTACTGGCAGTTTTATATCGGCCTGTTGCTGATCCTGATCGTGCTGTTTGCGCGCGGCGGCATCCTGGGTGGACTTGAACTGATCGTCCAGCGTTTGAAACCGTCGTACCGCAAGGAGCAAGCATGACGAATCAAGATATTGCTTTGCGCACCGAAGGCTTGTCGAAGAGCTGGGGCGAGTTCGCCGCCAACAGCGATGTGAGCCTGACCTTCGCGCAGGGTGCGCGCCATGCATTGATCGGCCCGAACGGCGCTGGCAAGACCACTTTCATCAACCTGCTGACGGGTGGATATGCGCCCAGCAGCGGCAAGGTCTATCTGGGCGATCAGGACATCACGCATCTGCCGCAGCACAAGCGCGTGCAGCGCGGCATGACACGCACCTTTCAGATCAATACGCTGTTCGCTGGCATGACGGTGCTTGAATCGGTGGCGTTGGCGATCTGCGAGCGGCGCGGCCTGTATTCGGTCTGGTACAAGACCGTCGAAAAACATACCGACGTTATCGACGAGGCGATGGCGCTGCTGGCCACGCTTAAATTGTCGGCAGAGGCCAACAGCGTCACGCGCAGCCTGGCTTACGGAAAGCAGCGGCTGGTAGAGATCGCGCTGGCCCTGGCGACCAAGCCAGGCATTCTGCTGCTCGATGAGCCGGCAGCCGGTATTCCGCAAGCCGAGAGCAAGGAACTGTTCGAAGTGATCGCCCAGTTGCCGCGTGATGTCACCGTGGTCTTCATCGAACATGACATGGGGCTGGTGTTCCGTTTCGCCGACCGTATCACGGTACTGGTTGGCGGCAAGGTGCTGACCGAAGGCACGCCGGCAGAAATCGCGGCAGACCCGCGCGTCAAGGAAGTCTATCTGGGGGAGGCGGAACATGCGTGAGTTGCTGGCGCTCGATAAAGTCACCGCCGGTTATGGCGAGTCTATCGTGCTGGAAGATGTGTCTTTCAAAATGAACGAGGGCGACAGCCTGTCCCTGCTGGGACGTAATGGTGTCGGTAAAACCAGCCTGCTGGTGACATTGATGGGATTGACGCGTTTGCATGGTGGCAGTATCCGCTGGGCCGGCAGCGATATCGCCCGTGTCCCGACTTACAAGCGTTCGCGCGCAGGCCTGGGCTGGGTTCCGCAGGAACGCCATATGTTCCCGTCGCTGACGGTGGAAGAGCATCTGACGGTGGTGGCCCGTTCCGGCGCTGGCGCCGGCCCGTGGAATCTGCAGAAAATCTACCAGATATTCCCGCGTTTGCTGGAACGCCGCACTAACTTCGGCAATCAGTTGTCCGGCGGTGAGCAGCAGATGGTGGCGATTGCCCGTGCGCTGATGACCAATCCGCGCATCCTGCTGCTGGACGAGCCGATGGAAGGACTGGCGCCGATCATCGTGCAGGAACTGGTGCGCGTGATCCGCAAGTTGGTGCAGGATGAGGGTATGTCGGTGATCGTGGTCGAGCAGCACGCGCGGCTGGCGCTGTCGCTGACCCAGCGCGCCATCGTACTCGATCGCGGCCGCATCGTGCACGACTCGGACAGCGCGAGCCTCCTGGGCGACAACGATAAGCTGGATCGGCTGGTGGCAGTGGCTTGAACGATCCGTTCAGTCGCCGCCCGGCGCTGCCAACGGTGCGCGGCTTTGTTCATTGTTGGCATTGACCAGCTTGCTCAGCAGTTCCATGAACTGCAACTGCTCCGATCCGTTCAGCGGCGCCAGGATGCGGCGCCGCAAGCGTTGAGATCCAGGGATCAGGTTTTCTAGCAATTGCTCTCCGGCCGGGGTAATGGTCAGTGCGCGCTGGCGGCGATTGTGGGGAATCACCTTGCGCTCCAACAGGCATTTTTCCTCCAGGCGCGCGCATACGGTGGCGCCGGTGGATGTGTCTATGCCGGTGAGAGCAGCAAGTGTGACCTGGTCGGTGCCAGGGTGGTCGGCCAGGTTGCGCAGCATCGCGTACTGCACCGGTGTCAGCTCGTTGCCCATCTCGTCGTAGAAGATCGATACCGAAATCTGCTGGGCGCGGCGTAGCAGATGGCCAGGGTGCTCGTACAGGTTGATCAGTTTGCTTTCTATCTCTGGCATATAGGTTCTCTGGTTGTGCGGCGCAATATCGAAAGTTGAATCGAAAGTTGATATCGACCGTTTACTTCGTCGGTTTACTGGCTATACTTTACGACATTCAGTGTACTTAATATTAAACTAAAAACCCGGATAAGGAGACAAGATGTTCCCAAAAAATACCTGGTACGTGGCATGTACCCCGAACGAAATCGAGGGCAAGCCATTGGGGCGCCAGATCTGCGGTGAGAAGATCGTGTTCTATCGCGGAGCAGAAGGCAAGGTTGCCGCGGTCGAAGATTTTTGCCCGCACCGCGGCGCACCACTGTCGCTGGGTTCGGTGCAAGACGGCAAGCTGGTTTGCGGCTATCACGGACTGGAGATGGGCTGCGACGGCAAGGTAGTCAGCATGCCGGGCCAGCGCGTGCGCGGCTTCCCATGCATACGCAGTTATCCGGTGGAAGAACGCTACGGTTTCATCTGGGTCTGGACCGGCGACAAGGAACTGGCCGATCCGGCATTGATCCATCATCTTGAGTGGGCCGATCGTCCTGAGTGGGCCTATGGTGGTGGCATGTATCACATCAACTGCGAATACCGGCTGATGATCGACAACCTGATGGACCTGACGCACGAAACCTATGTGCACGCTTCCAGCATCGGCCAGAAGGAGATCGACGAGGCGCCCGTCAACACCAAGGTCGAGGGCGAGCAAGTCGTTACTAGCCGCTACATGGAAAACATCATGGCGCCGCCATTCTGGCGCGCGGCCCTGCGCGGCAACGGCCTGGCCGACGACGTACCGGTGGACCGCTGGCAGATCTGCCGCTTCAGTCCACCCAGCCACGTGATGATCGAGGTCGGCGTGGCGCACGCGGGCAAAGGCGGCTATGACGCCGATCCTCGCCACAAGGCGTCCAGCATCGTGGTGGATTTCATCACGCCGGAAACTGAAACGTCGCACTGGTATTTCTGGGGCATGGCGCGCAACTTTAAACCAGCGGACCAGGAACTGACCGCGACCATCCGCGAAGGACAGGGCAAGATATTCAGCGAAGACCGCGAGATGCTGGAACTGCAGCAAGCCAATATCCTGCGCCATCCCGAGCGCAAGCTGCTGATGCTGAACATTGATGCGGGCGGCGTGCAGTCGCGCCGCGTGCTGGACCAGTGGCTGCAGAAGGAGCAGGCGGCATGATCGAGGCGACATTGCAAGTCAGGGTCGAGCGCAAAGTCATTGAGGCCGAGGATATCTGCAGCTACGAACTCGTGAGTACGGACGGCGCACCGCTGCCACGCTTCAATGCCGGTTCGCACATCGATGTGCATCTGCGTCCTGGCCTGGTGCGCCAGTATTCGCTGTGCAACCCGCCGCATGAGCTACATCGTTATCTCATCTGCGTGTTGTGCGACGCGGCCTCGCGCGGCGGTTCGCAGGCGATGCGCGATGATATCCACGCCGGCATGACGTTGCAGATCAGCGTGCCGAAAAATCATTTCCCGCTAGTGGCCGCCAAACGCAGCCTGCTGCTGGCGGGCGGCATCGGTGTGACGCCTATCCTTTGTATGGCCGAGGCGCTGTCCGCGCAGGATGCAACGTTTGAGATGCACTACTGCGCGCGTTCGCCCGAGCGCACCGCTTTCCGCGATCGCATTGCAAGTTCATCCTATTCCGGGCAGGTGCAATTTCACTACGACAGCGGCGACGCAGCGCAAAAGCTGGATTTGCCTGCACTGTTGTCAGGCTTGGATCGGCAGACACACATTTACTTGTGCGGCCCCGCCGGATTCATCGACCATGTGCTGGCTACGGCCAGGGCGCAAGATTGGCCGAAGGACCAGGTGCACCTCGAATATTTTGGCGCTGCTGCTGCGACTGCACCTGATGCCGGCACCGACCAGGCGTTCGAGGTCAAGCTGGCCTCCAGCGGCAAGGTCTACCCCATCCCCGCCGGCAGCACCGTGCTGCGGGTGCTTACAGATGCCGGCGTGTTCATTCCCGCATCCTGCGAACAGGGCGTGTGCGGCACTTGCCTGACGCGCGTTCTGGATGGCATACCCGATCATCGCGATCTGTATATGACTGAAGCGGAACGGGAAGCCAACGATCAATTCACGCCGTGCTGTTCACGCGCCAGGAGCGCGACGTTGGTGTTGGATTTATAGGGTTTTCCCATCGGCCCGCTATCTCGGTATCAGGCCATTTATAAAAAGAGAAAGAGAGACACCATGCCAGAGACAATCAATCACCAACGTCGAACTATTCTGCTGGGCGCCGCCGCGCTGTCGGCAGGCGTACTGCCCACCGTCGCCGGTGCGGCTGAGACCTTGAAAGTCGGACTGATAGTGCCGATGTCCGGTCCGTTCGCATCGACCGGGCGCCAGATCGAGGCTGCGGTCAAGCTGTACATGCAGCAGAACGGCGCTTCAGTGGCTGGCCGTCAGATCGAAGTCATCCTCAAGGATGACGGCGGTGTAGCGCCGGACGTAACCAAGCGCCTGGCCCAGGAACTGGTGTCGCGCGACAAGGTGCAGGTACTGGCAGGTTTCGGCCTGACCCCGCTGGCTTTCGCCGCCGCGCCGGTCGCTACCCAAGGCAAGGTACCGATGATCGTGATGGCCGCTGCTACTTCGGTGATTCCGCAGCGCTCGCCGTTTATCGTTCGCACCGGCTTCACGCTGGCCCAGGTAACCGCGCCGATGGCGCAGTGGGCGGCGAAGAACAAGATCAAGAGCGTGGTCACATTCGTCAGCGACTACGGTGCCGGGCTGGATGCGGAGAAGGTATTCGTCAAGGGTTTCACCGAAGGCGGCGGCAAGGTGGTCGACAGCCTGCGCGTGCCGTTGCGCAATCCAGACTATGCGCCGTTCCTGGCACGCGTCAAGGATGCCAAGCCGGATGCGCTGTTCGTTTTCGTGCCCTCAGGCGAGGGTGCTGCGGTACTCAAGCAGTTCACCGAGCGCGGACTGGCCGCGGCCGGCATACGCCTGATCTGCACCGGAGACGTGCTGGATGACGACCTGATGGTTAGCATCGGTCCGGCCGCGGTTGGCGTGGTCAGCAGTCATCATTACTCGGCGGCGCATCCGTCGGCAGAGAACAAGGTGTATGTCGAGGCATTCGGCAAGGCCAACAAAGGCATGCGGCCGAACTTCCATTCGGTCGGCGCCTACGATGGCATGCATTTGCTGTATCAGGCGCTGAAGCAGACCAATGGCGACAGCAACGGCGAGAAACTGCTCGCGGCGATGAAAGGCATGGCCTGGACCAGCGTGCGCGGTCCGGTCAGCATCGACGCCGCTACCCGCGATATCGTGCAGACGGTGTATATTCGCAAGGTGGAAGCGACTGGTGGTTCGTTCTACAACATGGAGTTCGATCAGGTCGACAAGGTGCGTGATCCGGGCGTGTAAGTTTACCTGCGGCGGCGTCTGATTGAAGGCGCCGCCGTCGTTGTTTACAGATTCCCGATGAAAGTACGCACCACCTGGCTGAAAGCCTGCGGCTGTTCGATGCAGCTCAGATGCGAAGCGTCCTTCAATACTACCAATTGCGCGCCAGGTATGCCGTTCGCCAGCGTCTGCGACATCGCTATCGGCGTGCCTTGGTCCAACTCACCGGCGATCACCAGCGTGGGAACGGTAATCGCGCCTAGTCGCGCCGTGGTGTCGACGTTACCCACCGCATGGCAGCATCCGGCGTAGCCGATGGCATCGGTACTGACCACACGGCGGCGGAAACGCGCCACCGTGGCGGCATGGCTACCACGGAATTCTTCCGTGAAGTAGCGCCCCATCACGGCATCGCCGATTGTTTCCACGCCTTGTGCTTGTACGGTAGCGATGCGTTGCTGCCACATCTCCCGCGCCGCGTCCGGATAACCGGACGTAGTATTGGCCAGCACCAATGCACTTACCAGTGTCGGATGGCGCAGTGCCAGCTCCTGGCCGACCATGCCACCCATTGACAGACCGATCCATACTACCGATCCGGTATCGAGTTCGCGCAGCAGGGCGGCGGCGTCATCGGCCAACGACGCCATGTCGTACATGTCTGGCGGCGCTTCCGAGCTGCCGTGGCCGCGATGGTCGTAAGTGATCACGCGGCAATTTTCGGCCAGCAAGTTGGCCAGCTCATCCCACATGGTCAAGTCGCAGCCCAGCGCGTGGCTCAGCACCACCGTGTGGCGCGGCGCCTTGCCGTTACGGCGCGCGCGCACGGTGTAGTGCAGCGCAGGCTTGCCGCTGCTGCGGCCCTCGAGACCGACGCCGGGATGCGTGACGGCTGCCGGCGCTTGCGACTCCAGCACGTAGCCGATCTGCGGGCCGATTTCGCGCAGGATCGCCATGGCATGTGTAAACGCGGTATTGGCGGCTGGCACGCCGGCGTAAATGGCCGACTGCATCAATACTTCCTTCAGTTCGTCCGGCGTCAGGCGGTTGGCCGGATCGCCCAGCAATGCGGCGCGTACGTGCAAGTCGAATTCTTCCCAGCGGCCCAGTGCGATGGTAATCGACAGGACGATGGCGCGCCGGGTCTTTTGTTCCAGGCCCGGCCGGCCCCAGATTTCATTCCACGCGAAACGCGTGATCATGTTCTGGAATTCGGCATTGAAACTGTTGGCGTTGGATAGCGAGCGCTCTACCCAGGCGTCGCCCAGGATGTTGCGGCGGTTGTTCAGGCCGCGCTCGAAGTCGTGATCGATAGGATCGTAGCTCATGTTGTGCTCATTTATTTATGATAGGTGTGGGCCAGGTTCAATGCATCGATATCACCGCGCAGGCTTTGCAACTGCCGTTGCGCCAGGCGGTGTGCCGGCGCGGTCGCGGCGACGGCATCGAACAATGTCTTCAGGTGCGGCAGATCGACGTGGTCGCGTAGCGCCGGATCGGCTTGCACCGCCTCGGCCAATACTTCGACCAGATGACGTTGCGTGGATAGCGCGACACCGGTCATCTTTTCCAGCAGTTCATGGGATTTCGGACGGCCGATGACGCCCGCCAGATAGGCAGCTGCGGCTTCGGCGAATACCAGTCCTTGCAAAGCATCGATATTGCGTAGCATGCGCGCGCTGTCGATCTGCAAGCCAGCGAAGGCATCGTTCAACGCCTGCAGGGCGCCGTGGGCACTGAGGAACAGTCCAGGCCACTCGGCCAATTCCGCCTGCCAGTTACCGAGGCCACGTTCATGCTGTTGTCCCATGCTTGCCAGTAGCGCCGCAGCGTGCTGCGGTGTGCGCGTGGCGGCGGCGAGTGCGATCATGGCCGATACCGGATTGCGCTTGTGCGGCATCGCCGATGAGCCGCCGCGGCCATTGCCGGATGGTTCCGCCAGTTCGGCCACTTCACCTTGCGCCATCAGGCTCAAGTCGGTGGCGAGCTTACCCAGGCTGCCGGCCAGCACCGCGACTTCCAGGCCGAGCCGGACCCATTCGTCGCGCTGGGTGTGCCAGGCCGCGTCGGCGACCTTCAAGCCCAGGGTGGTTGCCACGCGGTTGGCAACCGCCGGGCCTTGTTCGCCCATTACGGCTAACGTACCGACGGCGCCTCCCAGTTGCAGCTGCAGCGCGCGAGCCGCGCACTCCAGCAGGCGCGTGCGCGAGCGCACCAACGGCGCGAGCCAGCCGGTAAGCTTGAAACCGAAGCTGGTCACTTGCGCCGGCTGCATCAGCGTCCGCGCCAGTACCGGCGTGGCAAGGTGCTGCTCCGCCAGTTGCAGCAGGCGGCCGGTCAGATCAAACAGACCGTCGTCCAGCAACTGCAAGGCGTCGCGCGTGGCCAGCACCATCGCAGTGTCGATCACGTCCTGGCTGGTGCTGCCCCAGTGGACCTTGGTGGCCGCCTCGGCATCGTACAGCGCCACGGTCTTGGTTAGTTCTTTCACCAATGGAATCGCCAGGCTGCCGGCACGGCGGCCGGCGGTGATGATGGCGGGGATATCGTAAAGCTGTGCATTGCAGACGGCGCCGATGGCGCGCGCCGCAGCTGGCGGCAACAGGCCCTCGTCGGCCTGCGCCTGCGACAGCGCCTGCTCGAAGCGGAACATGGCTTGCACGATCGCCGTATCGTCGAACACGGCGATCATGTCAGTGGTGGTCAGGAAACTATCGAAGATGGATACACTCACTGCGGCTCCAGTTCTGGTTCATGGTCAGACTCATATTCAGAGTCATACATAGTCGAAAAATACCGTTTCCTGCTCGCCTTGCATGTGTATGTTCCAGCGGTATTGGCCTTCTGCCGTAAGGGTAGCGAGCAGGGTGGGGCGACGAGCAGCCGGCACTTGCGCCAGTATCGCCGATTCGGCCAGTCCGGCATCGCCTTCCAGGAACACGGCGGTGAACTGGTGCTTGACCAAGCCACGCGCGAACACCGTCACGTACGCTACCGGTTCCCCCGCGGCCTGTGGGCAAACAGACAAGCGCAGGCTGAATTTCCCCTCGTCGTCGCTGGGCATGCGGCGGAAGCCGGGAATCGCCTGGGCGGATTCCGCAGCGGTGGCGGCTGGCTGCCAGGCTTCGATCTGGGCGTCGTTGATCGGGGTGCCGTCGCCGTCGTAGATGATGCCGCTGACGATGATGGTCGGTGCGCTGGTTTGCAGAAGGTCGGCGGCGCTCAGTTCGGTCGCCCAGTTCCAGGCTTCGTGAGAAAACGGGCCGATGGTTTGCGAGGTCGTGATTTTGCTCATTCGGTATTCTCCTTATTTTTCCATCGGCGTGGCGTCGCGGCCGCGCAGGACGATGTCGAATTCATAGCCCAGCATTTCGGCGCCTACGGTGTACTCCAGGCTGTAGCGCGAGATCAGGCGCTGACGGGCGGCCAGGTCCGGAATGCTCTGGAAGATCGGGTCGTAGTCGAACAGCGGATCGTTGGGGAAATACATCTGCGTGACCAGGCGCTGCGAATAGACGTTACCGAACAGGGAAAAATGGATGTGGGCCGGACGCCATGCCTTGTCGTGATTGCCCCACGGGTAAGGGCCGGGCTTGATAGTGACGAAACGGTAGCGGCCGTCGTCATCGCTCATCATCTTGCCCCAGCCGTGGAAGTTCGGGTCCAGTGGCGCGTTATGCTGGTCGCGTTTGTGGCGGTAGCGGCCGGCGGAATTGCATTGCCAGACTTCCAGCAGAGAGTTGCGCACGGGCTTGCCGTCTTCATCCAGCACACGGCCGGTGACGACGATTTTCTCGCCCAGCGGTTCAGCGTCGCCCTGTGCGGTCAGGTCCATATCGTTAGGCAGCAGGATGCGCGGCGACGGCGCGATGTTTTGTTCTACCGGCAAGCCTGCGGCGATGCGCAGCGATGGCTGAACCGGGCCGCGTTTGGTGGTCGATTTGTAGGGGGGATAGATCAGTTCCGGATAAACGCCGGGTGCGATGGCATCGAATTTCAAAGCATGACTCCTTGTTGGGATGCGGAAGGGATGGAGACGATGGTATGCAAGCCGTCACCCCGTCACAAGAGAGGTAGGGCATGCTATATTCGCTATGCGCACAAATTGTGCGAATATCGCCCAAATAGGCGTTTTTTTTATCATGGATACCGAAATCAACCTTCCTGCCAAGCGCGACTTGATCGCTGGACTGGAAAAAGGCCTGCAAGTGATTGAAGCCTTCGACCAGGAACGCAGCCGCCTGACCATCGCGGAGGTTGCCGAACGCACTGGCCTGACGCGCGCGGCGGCACGGCGTTACCTGATCACGTTAACCCATCTCGGCTATATGCGGCACGAGAACAAACTGTTTTCGTTGACGCCGATGGTGCTGCGGCTAGGGCAGTCCTATCTGCATTCGGCACGGCTGCCGCGGGTGGTGCAGCCGCTGCTGTACCGTCTCGCGTATGCGTTGGGGGAGGCGGCATCGGTTGGCGTGCTCGATCACGATCAACTGGTGTGCGTGGCCGCTGTCAGTGCCGGGCAACTGGTATCTGCCACGCTGCAACCGGGCACGCGGGTACCCGCGTACTGCACCGCTAACGGCCGCATGCTGCTGGCTAGCCTGGCGCCGCAGCAGGTCGAGGCTTTCCTGGCGCGTGCCCAGCCGGAGCAGATCACTGAACACACCATCGTCAACAAGGAACGCCTGGCGCTAGAGATTGCGCGTGCCGCTTCGCGGGGCTATGCGCTGGTGGACCAGGAGCTGGAACTCGGTCTGTGCACCATTGCTGTCCCGCTGAAGAATTTCCGCGGCGAGGTGGTGGCGGCGATGAATATCAGTGTGCACGCCGGTCGCATGCCGGTCGATCTGATGGTGGAGCGTTGCCTGCCGGCGATGATCAAGATCCAGGTCGAGCTGAACGCCTTGCTCTAATTTTCTGGCGCTTCAGCCGGGTGGCGGCGGAACTCCTTCGGTGTGACACCCATGCGTTTTTTAAACAGACGGCTGAAATAGGCCGGGTCCTGGAACCCCAGTTCATAAGCGATGCTGGCGATGCTGGCCGGGACATAGGTCAACTTGCGGCAGGCCTCCAGCATCAGCCGGTCTTGCGTGATATCGAAGGCTGATTTGCCGGACAGCTTGAGGCAAAGGCGGTTCAGCCGCGTCGGCGTAGCGCGCAGAACATCGGCGTATTGACGAACCAGCCACTGGTCTTTGAAATGCCGCTCTACCTCAGCGCGAAAGCGGCTGAAAAGTTCGAAATCGCTACGGCCCGACTGATCGGCCAGCCGATGCTCTGCGTGTACCCGCACTAGCAGCAGCAGAGCGCTACGGGCCAGCCACTCCAGCATGAATGTATGGCCGTATTGGGGCCACGAGGCTTCCGTCATCAGATTCTTCAGCAGCGACTCTAACCGGCCATGCACTTCCGGCAGGCCGGCCAGGTCGATTGCCAGCGGCTGTACGAACAGTGAGGAATAGAGATCGGCGTGGTTCCCCGCCACGGCGAAGATCACATTCTGGTCCACCGTCAATACGTAGCCCTGTGCTTCTTGAGAAAAATCGAAACCGTGCGCCACCGAGGGATGGACGGTGATGGCAACCGGTCCACTGCGGTCCCACACGGCATCGTTGACGCTTGCACGAACCTCGCCGCCGAATAAGAAAAGTACCTGAAACATGCCCGGATGGGTATGGCTGGCAATATGCCAGTCATACAGCCGGCTACGCGTTTCGATCAGTTCGATATGAACGAACTCAGCGTTTTCCGCACGTGTTTGTTCGCCGTACAGGGCGAACTGAGGAATTTCGGCGGTAGCCGGTTTGGAGGTAGCGGGCATGTCAGGGACGTGGTTGAGAGATGCGGTGTGTCAAAATAGTACAAGTTTTATGCCGATTCATCCATGTTTTTTGAGACGCGGCCCGACTACGATGTGGTCATACCTAAACCACATCGGAGACACGCCATGCGTACCCAGATCGCCATCATCGGCGCCGGCCCGGCCGGCCTGCTGTTATCCCACCTGCTGCATCTTCAAGGCATAGAATCGGTCGTCCTCGAATCGCGCTCGCGCGCCGACATAGAAAGCACCATCCGCGCCGGCGTACTAGAGCAGGGCACGATGGATATCCTGACCGAGGCTGGTGTAGGCGAGCGCATGCGCAGCGAGGGCGCATTGCATCACGGCATAGAGCTGGCCTTCGATGGCGCCCGCCACCGCATCGACCTGACTGAGCTGACCGGCAAGGCAATTACCGTCTATGCCCAGCATGAAGTGATCAAAGATCTGGTGGCGGCACGGTTGGCGGCGCAGGGCACGTTGCTGTTCGAAGTGAGCGGCGTCGTACTGCATGGCGTGGAAACGTCGCGGCCATCCGTGACCTTTTCCCACAACGGTGAGGAATGCCGTCTGGAGGCAGACTTCATCATCGGTTGCGACGGTTATCACGGCGTGTCGCGTCCGGCGCTGCCAGAGCAGCATTTGCGCAAGAACTTCCAGCGCATATATCCGTTCGGCTGGTTCGGCATTTTGGTGGAATCGGCGCCATCGTCCGATGAGCTGATCTACGCACAGCACGAGCGGGGTTTTGCGCTGGTCAGCACGCGCTCGCCGACGGTGCAGCGGCTGTATTTCCAGTGCGATCCAGGCGATCACACGGACAAATGGTCCGACGACCGTATCTGGGCCGAGCTGCACGCACGGCTGGAGAATCACGATGGCTGGAAGCTCAAGGAAGGCCGTATTTTCCAGAAAAATATCATCGGCATGCGCAGTTTCGTTTCTACGCCAATGCAGGCAGGGCGGCTGTTCCTGGCTGGCGACGCCGCGCATATCGTGCCGCCGACAGGGGCCAAGGGCATGAACCTTGCGGTGTCGGATGTGCGGTTACTGGCGCGCGGACTGGAGCAGTTCTATCGCCGGGGTAATGAAGAACTCCTGAACGGCTACAGTGACGCGGCATTGAAGCGGATCTGGCGCGCCGAATATTTTTCATGGACGATGACGCGGTTGTTACATACCTTCGCCGACGCCACGCCGTTTGAACGCGAGATGCAACGCGCTGAACTGGAGAATATCGTGAGCTCGCGCGCTTTGGCTACGTCGTTGGCGGAGAACTACGTTGGTGCATTCTAAGTATTCAGCTAAGCGGGTAATGGTTGTTGAATAGATATCATCAGAACAGCGCTTGACGATCAATAACCATTTGGTTATGATTTAAAAATGCAAACGGTAGAAAACGACATTTTCAAGGCTCTGGCCGACCCGACACGCCGGGCGATTTTTGAGCGCCTGGCGCGTGACGGGGAACTGACCGTACGCGCGTTGACTGATCACGCCGGCGTATCGCAGCCGGCAGTGTCCAAGCACTTGCGTGTTCTAAAACAGGCGAGGTTGGTGAACGACAGGCATGAGGGACGCGAGACGCATTACAGCGTCCAACCGTTAGCACTTGCGCCCATACGCGATTGGATGAGCCACTATGGCGCCTTCTGGAGCGAACGGTTCGATCAACTCGAATCACTTTTGAAAAGGATGGACCAATGAGCAATACTGCAACCGAAACGCTTTCCGTTGTTGTCGAGCGGGAGATACCTTTTCCGTCGGAAAAGATCTGGCGCGCGCTCACGCAACCACACCTGATCGAGGAGTGGTTGATGAAGAACGATTTCAAGCCGGTCATGGACCATCGCTTCAACCTTAGCGCAGACTGGGGCGCCGTCGACTGCCAGGTTCTGGCGATCGAGCCGCACAAAACGCTGTCTTACACGTGGGCAGCCTATGGTCTGGAGAGTGTCGTCACCTGGACTCTCACTCCTACGGGTACAGGAACTCACCTGCGCATGGAGCAGTCGGGCTTTCGGCCGGATCAGCAGCAGGCCTATCAGGGCGCCAAGAGCGGGTGGCCGAAGTTCCTTGCGGCCCTGGAGCAGGTATTGGCACGGACAGACTGAAGTCAGCCGGAACATTATCGGACGCCGGCCTCATGCAGGGTGGTGTCCGATAATTGGTGATTGCTACCTTCGAAAAATCGAAAAAATAACCGATTGAGGTGCAGATAACATGAAAAAGAGCACAACGACTGCAGCGACCGCAACGACCGAGAGTGAATCGCCTTCTCGACTGATCGATGCGAGGATCAAGGAACTGGACGACTGGAGAGGCGCGATGCTCGCCCATATCCGCGCTCTCATCAAACAGGCTGTGCCTGATGTAGTCGAGGAGTGGAAGTGGAGAGGCGTTCCGGTTTGGTATCACGATGGAATGATCTGCACCGGAGAGACATACAAGAGCGCCGTGAAGGTGACTTTTGCCAAGGGCGCTTCGCTCAAGGACCCTTCAGGACTATTCAACTCCAGCCTTGACGGCAATACCAGGCGTGCTATCGATTTTCATGAAGATGATGAAATAGATGAGGATGCCTTCAAGGCGCTCATAGGCGCCGCTGTAACGCTGAACGGATCATAGCCTTGATTTTTTCACCCGTTCGATAACATCGAAGACGAGCATGCCGGCCACCATGGCGCCAACAAAACCCCACGCCTTCGGGTAACCCGCACCCAGGGCAACTAGCGCAGGGCCGGGACAGAAGCCCGCAAGGCCCCAGCCGATGCCGAATGCCGCGCTTCCCAAAATCAATCTTGGGGTTACCTTCGCATTGGCTGGGAGTTGGAGCGGCAATCCCAGGAGCGAGTGCTTGCGACGTTTGGCGATGAAGAACGCAAGCGAGCCGATGGCTATCGCACCGAGCATCACGAACGCTAGCGACGGATCCCAGCGTCCTGCCAGGTCGAGAAAGCCAAGGACCTTGGCCGGGTTGGCCATGCCGGAAACCGTCAGGCCGATACCGAAGAGCAGGCCGGCCAGCAAAGCAGTGAGTGCGGCCATCTCAGCCTCCAATCAGGTGTCGTTGCACGAAGACGGTCACGAAGCCCGTCGCCATGAAGGTCGCCGTCGCGATCAGCGACCGGGTGGCGCCGCGTGAGATACCGCAGACGCCATGGCCACTGGTGCATCCACCGGCATAACGGGTCCCGACACCAACGACAAAACCTGCGATCAGGATTTCGCCCCAGCCCGCCTGAATATCGGGAGTCACCGGGTTGCCCAGTGCGCTCGCGAGGATCGGGGCGCCGACCAATCCCGCCAGGAAAGCTATACGCCATGTCATGTCATTGCGCGGCAGACCCAGCAATCCCCCGAGGATGCCGCTAATTCCGGCGATACGGCCGTTGAACAGAACGAGCACGGCTGCCGCCACGCCGACAACCAGCCCGCCGGCCAGCGATAAGCCTGGTGTGAAGTTCCCTAGGTCCATCAACATGTTGTCTCCTGTTTGAGATTGACGCAAAACTGCTTGTATAGACCCTCCACTGCGGCAAGCGTTCCTTGGGCGATAATCAGCCGCCTATCATCACGGTCGGCAGACCCAGTACGATCGTGCCGCCATGCGAGGTCTTGTCGCCCAGTCGCGCCGCTGGCCTGCCGCCTATCATGACGGTCGCCGATCCTGTGACGATCGTGTCCGGCGGACCGGCGCAGACGAGCATGTCGCCGAGCACGGCGGCCGGCATTTGGCCGATCAGGACCGTCGGCACACCTGGTCCGACCACCGGTCCGCCTACGTGTGGAATCGACACCGGGTCCGGCGAGAACATCGGGCAAACATGCATGTCGGTGATACGGGCGGCGGCTGGCATGGTATCTGTATTGTCCTGGTTAATTGATCATGACCATCGCGCCGCGCACCGTGACCTGGCCCGATGCACTCAATTCGGCGCTGGCTAGTCCCTGTGCCGTGAACGTCGACAACGCCTTGGCGTTGACATTGATCGCCTGCATGTTCAGATCAGTGTCGCTCTTGAGGATAATGCCGTTGCCCGCTTCCATGTTAATCGCGCCGTTAGCCTTGATGCTGATGTCGGCCACGCTTTGCAGCTCAAGGCCGCCGGATGAAAATTTCATTTTGTTGCGATTCGAATCGACGATCGTGATCGTCTGGTCTTCGTCGTTCATGGTGATGATGTGGCCGCCCGGCGTCTCGATTTGCAATTTCTTCTTGACGTCGTCCATGCTGATTTTTATTTGCGCCTTGGTCACGATCGCCTTGTGCGTGTTCGGTGCATCGGCCGTGTACGGCGGCGTTTGCATGCCGCTGTACAAACTGCCGAGCACAATCGGAAAACCGGGGTCGTCGTTGAGAAAGCCGAGTATCACTTCGTCGCCGATTTCGGGCACAAAAAAGATGCCGCCGTTCCTGGTCGCATAACCGCTCGCGAGCCGCGCCCAGATGCCGTTGCCTTCCATGCCGATAACTGGCACGTCGACCAGCACGCGGGTTTGCCCGTCCGGATCCTGGTCGATCTGCCTGACTTTGCCGATCTGCAAACCGGGCACGCCTGGTGTCCGGCCGGACGCCGGCGGCGCCGAAATATCGTTGCGCTCTTCGACGAACCATTGTGGCGATAAGCCGAAGCCGACCTCGGTCACCCAGTCGCCGTTTTCAATCGTGTGGCTGACGCTGGAGACGAACGCGGTGCCGTTGAAACGCGCGCCAAGTCCGGCCAGTTCGATCATTTTTCCTGGCAGCGGCATTGCGTTGCCGCGAAACGTGACATTGCCGCGCAGCCGTGCGAGGCGCGATTTCAATAGCTGGGCGTCGGCCCAGGCGCCGAGCTGAGTCGCGGGCAGCGGCGCGGTGCTTTGCAACTGGAAAGCCGGCAGGTCGAGCACGCCGGATAATGCGACGCCACTCAAATTGCCTTGCGCATTCACCGATGGCTCGGTCGACGTACCGGTCTCCAAAGCTTGCTCCGTAAAATCCCAGGCACTGCAGGTGACCGAGGCAAGCTGTGTGCTGGCGTCGATTTCGCCATCGAACTGCTTGATCGCGTCGCCGTAACCGATCAACAGGTCGGGCGCGGCATCTAGTTGCGGCTTGCAGACTGACACGGAGGTATCGTCGGCGATAACGATCTGGCCATTGATTTCCGCGCGGCAGACCAGGAAATCCCAATCTGTCGCGTAATAGCGGATGATGCCGTCGTGCGCGGCGGTCGTGGCCGTAACGGCGGCGTTCAGGCCGGCGCCGTTGATGAGCGTCTGGAAAATATCGCTGTCGGTCTTGCCAAGGTAGCCGCTCTTGCGCCCCTGCGTCATCTTGATCGCCTTGCTGTAGCAGGAAATGACGAGATAGGATTTGCCGCCGTCCTCGACCCTGATGCCGTGCTTGACGATGATGCCTTTGAAAATGCTGGTTTCGACGCCGTGATAGCCGGCGGTAATTTCAACCTCTTTTCCGGGAATCAGGTTCGCGGATTCGCTGATCGGGAATCCCTCGGACGATGCACCGCCGTCGAAAAACGTGATTTTCGCGCTCGGAATCCGGTTGACTTGCTTGTCGACGCGCATCTGCGCCATTTGATAGGTGCCGGGGATTGGTTTGCCGTCGACGAATATCGTCATCGTTACCAGGTCGGTGTTTCCTGCCATTGGGGAGGCCGCGTTCATTATGTGCGCCCCGAATTTTGTGCATTGCCAGCCATGAGCCGATCTCCTCGCTGATGTAATCAGGATGTTTGCATTTTTTGTTGGAAGGTAATCACGATGAACTCGGCCGGGTGTGTGAGCGCGACCTTAACCGTGATTCTCATATAGCCGTTCAGGATATCTTCGCCAGTCATGGTCGTGCCTAGTCCGATATCGACGCTGAACGCATCCGAAGGCGTGGCGCCGACCAGCGCGCCGATTTTCCACTGGTTCGTCAGGAAACTGCTGATCATGCTCCGGAGCGCGACCCAGATCGATTGAGTGTTCGGTTCGAAGACATAGGCCTGCGCCGCGCTCTTGATCGATTGCTCGAGCATGATCATGGTGCGACGCACGTTGATGTACTTCCAGTCCGGGCTATTGCCGTCCAGCGTACGCGCACCCCATACGAGCAAGCCACGACCGGGGAAGTCGCGGATCGCATTGATCGCCTTGCCGTCCGGCGACAGGTTCAGGTCTGCCTGGTCGTTGTCGGTCACGCTGACAGTCGGCTTGATGGCGGAATTTATGCCGACGTTGGCCGGCGCCTGGAAGACGCCGAATGTGGTGTCGACCTGCGTATAGACGCCGGCCATGGCGCCGCTAGGCGGCACGATGTTGAGTTGGCGCAGGATTTCCGTCATCACATTCTGGTACAGCGGCGAGACGGTCTTCAAGGTCAGGTGTGTCGACGCCCGGTCTTTCTTTGCCTGCACCGGGTCGGTCGAGGTTGCCGGCAAGGCGATCTTGTCGATTGCGGCGAACAGTATTGCCAGTTTCGGATCAGGGGTGCCGTCGGCGCCGGCCGGGAAATTAACGGCCGCTTCCGCCTTCAGGGCAGCGACGAACGCAGGTTTGGAATCTTCGCTGAGGAAGCCGTAGTCGACCTCGCTGTCGTCAGTGACGCTGGTATCAAGCCATGGATAATAGGCGACGCCATAATTGAGGCCGCTATCGGCGTTGATCTGGCCGCGGAAACCGTTCGTGCCAGAAATGACGTCGTTGGTGCTATCGTAATCGCGCGCCTTGTAACCGTCATAGATGTCGAAAATCGCAATACGGCTTTGTATTTCTGCGCAATGCATCAGCATTTGCTGATACGTGTACTGCCAGCGCGGCAGACTTAACAACACCGCGTCGGGGACCACCAGCATGGTCGGCTCTTGTTCCGTCAACAGCATTTTCAGGGGCGTGTCGCACAGGTCGGCCGTGCTCATTGCCGGCATGCCGCCGGCGCGCGTGACCTGGTCGAACTGGCCGACCGAAACGATATAGCACTCACCACCGCCATTGTCGAAAAACAGGCGCATGCTGGCGTAAAAATAATACTGGGTGGCTGGATCGATGGTGATCGCGAAGCCGGTGGCCGCCGCCGCTGCAGTATAGGAAAACCTGGTGTCGGGAGGACCGCCAAACAAATTGACGTATTCCGTAAATGAAGCAATCCGGGTCGGCTTGTTTGCCAGCGATTGGTTGCCGTACACCGCTTTTTGCGTACAGCCGATAAATGCCGGCACGGCGGTTGCGACTTCAACGACCGCATTCGGAAAAGCATTTATTTCTTTAACATAAACCCCGGGGGGGTTAAAGACCACCATATCGAACGCCTCCCATGCCTGAAAGCCATCACTACAATTAACGAACGCGGTCGACCTCGCCCGGCGCAATTTCATTCTTACGCTATTGATAAGATCAACATCTTGTGGAATTTGCAGCGTAGTGAGTAGACAACACTTGATTATTGATCGTCAAGCGAATAGTTGTCTATTTTGTCAGGCACTGTCTGACCAAGACCTGGTTTCTGTCGCTTGAAGTTTCGACATTGCCGACGCGGTATTAGCCGACATAGCGCCGCACCGGTGTCGGCTCCATGCTAACAAAAGCGCCAGGTCGGGCCCGTGAGCGTCATCCTCATCAGTGCCCTGGCTCATAGCAGCGCACTTCGAGATTGTGTCCATCGGGGTCGTAGAAGTACCAGGCGTCAGCCATGCCACGCGCGCCCTGAGACTTCGCCAACGGGCCACCTTTGCGGTCGAATGGCGTGCTGCCGAACGCTATCGATCGCTCACCAAGATTGCGGTGCACCGCATCGAAGCTGATGCGGTCAAGACTAAATGCCAGGTGCATCAGGTCGCTCGGCGTCTCGCCCATCAGATCGAGCGTGAAGCTTTCGTTCACGCGCACGAGTTCGAACGGCCCCATGCGTCCTTCGTGGCGGAAACCGAGCACTTCCTGATAAAAACATGCTGACGCGGTTGGATCGCTTACCCGCAGGATGATATGGTCGAGAATTACCATGATGTACCTTTCAATGTTTTGACAGGATCGCTCACGTCATGACGCGGCCACCCGCTACATCCAGCGTGACGCCGGTGATCCATGACGCCGACGCTGACAGTAAAAATAGCGCGGCCGATGCAATGTCGGCGGGTTGGCCAAGCCGGCCCAGCGGAAACGCCTCCAGCATACGTTGCTGTTGCTCGAATGGTATACGCTGAGCCGTGCGTTCGGTCAGCACAGCCGATGGCGAAATGCAGTTCACACGCACGCCGTGCCGCCCGAGCTCGTTAGCGGCGTGACGTGTCAGCATGATCACGCCTGCCTTGGCCGCTCCATAGCCGGCCGGCGCTCCCGAAGCTACCCGTCCGCCTGCCGATGCCATGGTGACGATGCTGCCACCACCACGCGCTATCATCGCTGGCAGGAAGGACTTGAGCGTGAAGAATGTTGAAGTCAGGTTGTTGTCGATACTCGAGCGCCAATCTTGTTCAGTGATGTCGGCCAATGCGACCGGGCGTCCGCTGCCGCCGCCGGCAAATGCCAGCAGCAGCTCCGGCGCGTCGAAATCGGCCTCGATGGCGGCGCGCATGCGTTCGACAGAGGCCAGGTCGGCACAGTCGCCTATCGCCGCGACAGCTTCGCCGCCATGCGAGCGGATCGTGGCCACGGTAGCGTCGACGGCATCGCGGTTGCGGCCGTTAACTGCGACCCGTACGCCGCAACGGGCCAGCGCCAGGCAGGTTGCGGCCCCGATTCCGCGCGAACCGCCGGTAACAAGGGCCACCTTGCCGCGGAGATCGGGGTAGGTCGGAACGAGGCTGTTTGGTTCGGTCATGACAGGTCTCCAGTGAATGCTTGACGCCAGATTACAAACTGATTAGGCTAAAATCAAATCATCGATTATTGGACAACCCATCAAAAATAAGATGTCTTACTTACTTCATCTGCGCAGCTTCATCAGCGTCTACCGGCACAATTCGATCTCTCGCGCGGCGCTAGCCCTGCAACTGACCCAACCTGCCGTGTCTCGCCACATCAAGATATTGGAAGCGCATCTGCAGTCTCAGCTGTTCACACGTTTGCCGCGTGGATTGGCGCCGACGCCAGCCGCCATCGAACTGGAGCGGCAGGCCGGACCGCATCTGGACGCGCTCGAGGCCGTCATCGGCAGCGGCGCAGGCCAGCGCGACGCCCTCGCCGGGGTCGTCCATGTGGGTGCGACCAGCGGTTTTTCGAGGCTGTTGCTGTCCGCATTGAGCATCCTGTCGCGCCATGCCATTCGACTTGACCTGCGCGCGATGCCGCCGCCGGCCTTAGTGAAATCGCTTGTCGACCGCGAACTCGATGTGGCTGTTACGCTAGCGCGCATACCGCACAAAGGTGTTGACTATGCATTGCTATATGAAGGGCGTCTGCAAATGGTATGCGCTCCAACCTTTCGCGACCGCCTGCCCAAGTCGGCTGCACCGAAGGGTCTGCCGCTGATCGATTTACAGGGGCCGGTACCGCCATTGGCGAGTTTTTGGCGCGAGGTGTTCGGCTCTAACGCTGAGCTACCGTCTGCCATCGTACCTGACTATCAAACGGCGCTAGAGGCGGCGGCGGCGGGCGGCGGCCTGGCCGTCATGCCGGAATGCCTGTGCCGGCCGCTGCTTCATGCAGGCCAGCTGATCGCGCTGCCGCTGCCAAAACGCGCACCGCAGTTTTCGCTCTATCTTGCACGCGGCAAGGGAGGCAGCTCCGTCGAGCGAGTTGACCTTTGCTGCCGGCAGTTGGCCGATGCCGCGCGCAACTGGTAACAAGAGAGATGGCGGCAAGTTCACGGCTTGTGCTGGTGGGGTAACGGAAAATGAATCACCTTTCAGTCAGCGCCAGCTTAACCGCCAAGGCGCCAAATGCCGCGGCGAAGCTGCGGCGCATCCAGGTCACCACGTTCGGCCGCGATATCACGCGATCGCGCATGAAGGCCGCAAACACGCCATAGCCTGAAAAAATGACGAAGGTAGCCAGCATGAACGTGCCGGACAACTCCAGCATGCGCAGCAGCGGGTGCGCTTCCTGAGGGCTGACAAACTGCGGCAAAAAAGCGACGAAGAAGATGGACAACTTCGGATTGAGGATGTTGATGAGGATGCCATCGACGATCACGCGAAAATCAGTCCGCCTGTCTTCGACTCTATCTATCCGCAATGCGCCTTTTTCTCGCAAGGAATTCCAGGCCATGAACAGGAGATAGGCGATACCTGCATATTTGATGGCGTTGAAGGCTAGCGCACTGGCATGCAAAATTGCGGCTAGTCCGAACATGGCGGCGCCGAGATGCGGCAGGATACCCAGGGTACAACTGAATGCAGCCAGGATGCTGGCTTTTGTTCCGCGTGAAAGGCCGGCGGACAAGGTGTAGATCACCCCGGTGCCCGGCGATGCGACAATGATCAAGGTGGTTAGCAAAAATCCGAGTGTCATGGGTTCGCCCTCAAAGGTTTGATTTGTGCAGAAGCTGATCCTGATTTCGAACTCTATCATTGAAATCGTGAGGACAATCAGGCACGCCCGAGATGCCCAATTGATCAGTCAGATCATCCCCCCGATCTCACGTGCCTGACAAATTGTAATGGATTGTAAAGGCGGTCAACACACCAATCGTACCAGTCGTTTATTGCTCAAGCCCTCAGGAATTACCTGAGGAATCCAAGATAACGTAAAGGTACCAAAATGAATAAATTACTTGCTACTCTGATCGCAGGCTTGTTCGCAACTTCTGTTTTTGCACAAACCCCAGCTGCTCCGGCCACACCGGCAGTGGCGCCAGCCGCAGTAACTGCAACGACCACTCAAGCTGCAAAAGCTGACGTGAAAGCAAGCAAGGTTGAGGCCAAAGCCGACGCCAAGACTGATACG
This sequence comes from Collimonas sp. OK307, assembly GCF_900113705.1. GTDB lineage: Bacteria > Pseudomonadota > Gammaproteobacteria > Burkholderiales > Burkholderiaceae_D > Collimonas. The sequence continues at coordinate 64,467 of NZ_FOQI01000011.1, forward strand.
AAGATAGCGGATACCAAAGCCAAAACGAAGAGCAAGAAAGTGAAGCACCACCACAAGGTAGCAAAAGCCGAGACGAAAGCAGCTTCCGCCGAATCGAAGGTAGATGCGAAGGTGGGTGCTAAGGCCGATACCAAGACGGAGGCCAAGGTAGATGCGAAGGTGGATGCCAAGGCAGTCGCACCTAAGTAATCAAATCAATCTCATCGAAAGAGGCGGGCCGGAGCCTGTCTCTTTTTTTCGATGAAGTATTCCGTTACGGTGTGCCAGTGCTGGAGAACAGTCTGGCGTCAAGGCAGGTAAGCCTCTCAGGGAATAATCCCTTCTTTCGGAGAATGTAAAATCATGAAGATCAAAACACTCCCGGTGCTCTTGTGCACCCTTTTAGTCACTACTGTCGTTTTTGCTGACGAGCTTCATAATAAAGCCATGGCTGCAACTCACGATTTGCAAAATGCCATTACTGAAATGCGCATCATCCATCAAGAGCACGGCAGTGAGTTCGGCGGCCACCTGGCCAGAGCCGTTTCACTGGCCGAACAAGCTGAGCAAGAGCGCAACGCCGCCTTGGAGTACTACCGGGCACGCCACCCAGGCTGGCAGTAGGCTGTAGCGGTGCGGGGGTAATAACGAAACGGATTACCCTCGCTCCATCCATTCAGAACGAAACCTTGAATAAGCCAGACTACCCTCACAACTGACCTGATTTAATGTAATTTCGCCCCGCTTTTTTTGCTTCATAAAGTAGGCCATCTGCCGAGGAAATCAATTCGGATTGCGTAATTATTTTCTCTACCCCGGCAAAATTGACAGCCACCACGCCAAAGCTTGCCGTCATGCTAATCGTTTGGCCGATGGCGCCGCTCGCCGAGCTTGCAGCGAACGCCACACGCAAACGTTCTGCCACGTCCACGCCGCCGATCTGGTCTGTCTCGGGTATGACAAGCAAAAACTCCTCACCACCGTAGCGAACCACGCAGTCAATGTGGCGTCGTGTCAATTTATGGAGCAATGTTGAAAAATTGCACAATACTGCATCGCCAACCTGGTGGCCGTAGGTATCGTTAATCAACTTGAAATTGTCGAGATCGCACAAAATGACTGTCAGCCACAATTTTTTCCTTTGTGCACGTGCGATTTCCTGCTGCAACAAATGGTCGTGCAAGTGCCGCCGGTTGTAGCAGCCAGTCAGATGATCCAGGACAGCCTGTTGCTTGAGGATGTATTGCGCCCGGAATTCATCACGTCTGAGGATATGGTGGCGTCGGCTGGCAACCCATCCAAAGGTGTTCGTCAACACAAGCAGCATAGACATGGTAAATATGTCGGAGGTCTTTAGATTGCCAACCTTGAGTGCAACCAGTAAAAAAATTGCCGTGGTGCAGAGCGCTACCCCAAAAGAATAAATCAGCCTGTTGGGAATGAAAAGGTAGACGACGATGAGCATGATGGCTATGGACATACCATGCAAAGTCATTTCGGTATGACGGTAAAAGGCAATCAACATAAATGCGCCCATGCCGACAACTTCAACCGCTGTACCAGCCAGTGCTGGAAATTTGAGCGACGAAGGTCGCCGATAACTCAAATAGATCGCCAATGCGGCAGCTACCGCAACCAAAGAGCGAGCCAGGAAGAGAGTCAGAACTTCGCTCGTATATCCAAGTGCCGATATATCGCTCAATGCAAAAGCGACATAGAAGCTAGAACAAAAAATTAGCGAAAGGCGTAGTTGCGATTTTCCCTGATCAAGATTGTGGGTGAGAAATTTTTCCTCGACCGCTTTATTCCGGAACTCTCCATAATACGGAAGAATGTCAAATGCACGGGGATCTTGATAGGCGATTTCCACGTTCAATAACTTTCAATAAGTGTTTCGTGATCATCCTGACGACATGGGCAGACAACGTCCGCAATGTGACCGTTTAGCAGCTCCGTCTTCACTTCCTTCAGTTGAGCAAGTGCTAAAACGACTTGCCAAATGGTAACATCAGTAAAATCTTGTTGTGGATGTGTTCACACAACTATGTGGCGTCGCAGCAACCGAAATGCTGGCTTGAGTTGGTGTATGCGGGGTTTGGGAATAAAAACCCGAGCAGGGTAACTACGATCCTCCGCTTCTTCGTTATTCCATGGAAAGCCGCAGCGCGAACGCCATCAATGCGGCCGAGAAGGTCCAGCGTTGCATGGTCTGCGCGCGAGGGCTATTACGCAGCCAGCCTGCGATTCGCGCCGCGCCCGCAGTGAGAGTCAGGTCAAACGCCAGGCCGATCGCGACCAGTACGACGCCGAGCTCAAGTACTTGCGACCATACCGGGCCGTTTTCCGGATGGACGAATTGCGGCAAAAGCACGGAGCAGAACAGTAACGCCTTGGGATTCAACAGGCTGCTCAGCATGCCTTTGCTCAACGATGAGCGCAATGTGGCGTGCGGTTGCGTGGCTTCCGTCGTGTCTGTCAGGCCGAACCCGGGTGAGCGAAAAATCTGTATTGCGACATATGCCAGGTACATGGCGCCCAGTATCCGTACTGCACTGTAGAGCCAAGGCGCGCCTCGCAGCAACGCGGCTACGCCGCAGGCGGAAAGCATCACGTGCCCCGCACGTGCGATGGCAAGACCGCCGGCCGTTGCCAGTCCATGCCGGACTCCCCGCGTCGTGCTGGTTTGCAGGACCAGGGCCATGTCCGGTCCGGGCAACGCATAGACAACCACCAGCGCGCCGATGAAGACCGTGAGCAGGTGAAGAGAAACCATCATGACCTCCATATCGAAAGGTCACCATGATGCAGCAGATCGAAGAGTGTTTTCTAGCAAATAGGCCTATGTATTTGGTAATTATTGATGGAATCCGCTAATATTGTTTAATATTTTAGTGGAAACAATATATGAAAGATCTGGATAAAGTCGATCGCGCAATTCTTGCCGCAGTGCGGCAGGATGGCCGTATCCCAATTGCCAAATTGGCAGAGCGGATCGGCCTGAGTGAAACGCCTTGTGCACGGCGCCTGAAGCAGTTGGAAAATGACGGCTACATAGAAGGCTATCGGGCTGTGCTGTCACGCAAAGCGCTGGATATCGGCGTTATCGGGTTCGCGCAGATTCGTTTCAATATCCACGACCGGGGGCTGTCGGACCGTTTCGAGCGCGAAATCCAGGGAATCGAGCGTATCGTGTCTTGCCACAATATCTCGGGCAGCGCAGATTACCTGGTGCAGATAGCAGTCCGCGATCTCGACGAGTACGGTACGTTCATGCGCGACGTGATGCGTACGCTGCCAGGGGTGACTTCGGTAGAGTCGATGTTATCGCTGCGCGAAATCAAGCGCGATAGCGGGTTCCCTTTGTTCTGAAACGGAACGAAGAGGCGATGGGGGCAGTTGACCAACACGGCATGGCATAACGCAAATCGGGCCGGTCCATAGCGATCAGCAGATGTCGAAAAAGCTAATTGTTGCAAGGCTGAGGCAATTTTATTGGGCCGGACACTGCGGCGCCAGATTCACAATGGACGCTACGGGCGCGGCTTCCGCGACCTGTTGCTTAGCACCAATGCAATGCCACCAAGGATCGCCACGGAGGCAGCGACCAGGCGCGGCGTGACCGCCTCCGACAGGAATGCCACACCGCCAAATGCTGCGATGAGCGGTACCGACAACTGTACTGTGGCGGCTCGCATGGCGGAAAGTTTGCTCAACGCGGCATACCAGATGACGTACCCGATGCCGGACGTGAGTGCGCCTGAGGCAATGGCCAGGGCGACCCCGGCCGCATCCGCGTATGCGTTGGCGACGAAAAGCAAGCTCAACAAGAGGGCGAGCGGCACTGCCCGCGTAAAATTGCCTGCTGTGGCGGCGAGCGGGTCGGCCACTCCGCGACCGCGCAGCGAATACACACCCCACGCCACGCCAGCAATGGCCATCAACGCCGCACCAAGGAGCGGCGGTGCAGCGACTCCCGGCGATACAAGGTAGACCAGCCCTGCGACAGCCATTGCGAGACCGAGCCATGCGACAGGTCCGAACATTTCGCCCGAGCGCAGGCCCATGATCAACATCGTCAATTGAACCGCACCGAACAGTATCAATGCGCCGGTACCTGCGGGCAAGGTGAGATACGCGAACGAGAAGAACGCGACATAAGCAAACAGCATGGTCGCAGCCAGCCAGTCGGCATGGCCGGGCGAAAGCCGTGCCGCCCTGAAGCGCACGATGACCGCGAGCGTGATCGCTCCCGAAACCAGCCTGATGCTGGCAAAGCTGGCAGGATCGATGCCTCGTTGTTGTAGTGCGAGCCGGCACAACAGGGAATTTGCCGCGAAGGCGAACATGGCCACCGCAGTGAGGACGATTGCCTGCAAGGTGGGCCGGCCATTGCGCTCGTTATGCATGGGTCGCCACCAGGACCACAGCCCAAGACAGCAGTGCGACACCGAGCGGCGTGCTGAGACGCTGCCCCCAGCGAACATTCTTTTCGATTGCCATTGCGGCCGCAAGCAACAGCATCCAGCCGAGGCTGCCGGTGCCGAGTGCGAACATCAACAGCATCAACGCCCAGCAGCAGCCGACGCAGAACAGGCCGTGCTGCACGCCCAGCATAAATGCGTGCCGCGCTTGCGCCTGCCCACGCCAGCGCTGGATAACGAAACTCAACGGCGTTCGGCATTTCTCCAGGCATCGGTACTTTAGCCGGCTGAACTGAAAGGCGCCGGCCAACGCAATTATTGCCGCGCCGATCAGCCAGCTATCCCAGGCCAACGCAGGTACGCTGGCGAGCAGGGACAGCACGGCGCCATGGAGTGCGTGCGCCAGGAGTCCGAATGCGCCCCACACCGTCATGTAGCCCAGGCCGAGTAGCATGAGCAGGCGCCCATGGTCCGGGCGCTGCGACGTCAGCCGGTCGAAGGTGTTAAACAACGGCAGGGTGGTCGGCAGCATCATGGCTGCCGTCATGAGTATCCACGCGGCGGCGTAAAGCGCCATGGGCACGATCACGGTGCCACCGGGAACGACACGACACAGAAACGCCGCCGGTCCTGATGCGGTCCAGTCGCCGTGATCGAGATAGCGCCCATATGGACTGCGCGCCCATGCCCATAGCGACAGCCACGCGAGCGCAATCAATGCGGCCAGGACCGGCAAGAATACGCGATGGCGGCGCGAGCTGCCGGGCGGCAACAGACCTGCCGAAGGTTTCATGCGTCGAAGACAAACGTACTCTGCAAAGCGTTGTGGTTCTTGATGTCGAGATCGATGCCCAGGGCGGCGTTCTTGGATCGATAAGTCGGCGCCTTGCCGACAAACACCGGAGCGCCCGGCACCGTCGAGAACACAGTGTCGGAGAGTGTAGTCTGGCCGCCGGTCGCACCAAGATAAGGTTCGAGTTCAGCATAGTAGTTCTTGCCGATCTCGAGTTCACCCTTACCCGCGATCACGGTAAACCGTATCGGTGCCCGCTCTACCGATACGACCTCGCCGATCAGCTTGGCAAGTTCGGCGACCGGCCCGCCGGCCTGGCCTGTGTAGACCTTCAGCAATGCATCTTCCTGCGCCTTGGTAGCCTGGTCGTCGACGTAGATCGCGGCGGTCCAGTTGCCTAGCAGAATATTACCGGGTACATGCGCCACGGCAGCGATGGTGTTGCCGCCCACATCGACGCCGTCGACCGTTCCCTTGTCTATACGCCACGCGACGATGGTGTCGCAGGTGCCGTTGTCGGGGTCTTCGCCGATCCAGCAGGGGCACAGGACGTTGCAATTACAAACCTCGAGCAGGCGACCTTCCAGGTGATAGCTCATACGAACCTCCCTTGTGACTATACGAACAGGGACTTGTCGCCGCAGCTCGCAGCGGCAAGAGATAAATTATTCTAGGTTGCGTGGTGGGTCAATTCAAGTTGGATGACGGCCCGACAGATCGTCGTGCGCGGTTGTCGCGGGCATTTAACCTGAAGTCTAGAGGGGCGTCGATTTTCTATGGGGCAACTTCATCGAAAGGCGGTTTGTGGGCGATAGTGTTGAAAAACTCGCTGCCGACCATTGGTGGCAGGGGAATGCGGCGCGACCTGCCGGACGCCGCACATGTTTGCATTTCAAGAGTTATTCTCAAAAAATCCATTCATGCTGACCAGCCTGCCTTGATCGTCATACTCGCCGTAACTGATCCCGGTTCCCACCGTTATGTTTTCCTGGGTTTTCATTTCCCAGTTAGCGATGCTTTTTTGATGGTGCGACATGAAATATGTCGTGACGAAATGGGCGCCGGGAATCTGTTGATGCAAATGCTCCATGTAATTGATGAGCTCGTCCCATGATGCCGCTTGCGTCAGTGGGTCTGTGTAAACGGCGTTATCCGCGAGCACCTCTGAAAATATCGCCAGCCTTTCCGCCTTGCTTGTCATTTTCCAGGCAGAGGTATATTTTTCCCACGTCTTCTCAAGATCTGCATTCATGTTTGCTGCTCCTCTCGTGATCAATTTATTGGAATGGCATAGTGCATGACCGATTCATTCGAGCTGGGGTTATAGTCCGCGCCATAGAATTCCAGATCGGTCGTATTGGCGTGTCTTCTTCCGCTGCGCGGCAGCCAGGTCGAGTAAATATAGTTGATGGTGTTGTCGATCAAACTGACGGCGCCGTTGTGCGCAAATTTGGCGTAGGTGCATGCCGGGATTTGAATCGCCAGCATTCCCACCGGAATATCCGCGAGTGCAGTCACTTCAATCGCACAAAAATATTCCAGTTCATCGCTGTTCTCTGTTATCTGCCTGACGACGCCGTAACAAGTGCCGCCAACCGTGTTCTTGATTTCGGATAGCCGTGGAAGGAATTGCTGCCACAGCGGCGGCAGCTTTTCGCCGATATTGTTTTTCTCCGAATCGGTGCCAAAGAAGCTTGTCCTTAATCCCACAAGCTGCATTTCCTTTTGCACATAAATTTCGGGGACGGTATTCATCCTCTTGTTGATATGTTCAAGGTAGTCTTGGTCGAACTTTACCTTTTGCGGGAATGGGCGCCTCTTCCCAATTTTGCGATATTCAGCCGGCGTAGTATCAAACGCGGATTTAAACGCCCGTGTAAAGCTTTCCTGGCTTTCAAAATCCGCTTCCATTGCGATGTCGATGATTTTTTTGTCGCTGTTCAGTAACTGATCAAGTGCTTTTCCGAGTCTTCTCGAGCGGATGTAGTCCTTTACTGTGTCGCCGGTCAGTCCTTTAAAGATGCGCTGAAAATGCCATTGGCTCAGCCCGGCTCCGCTCGCCACTGCATTGATGGAAATTGGCTGGTCAAGATTGGCTTCGATGTAATCGACGCCGCGTTGGATTTGATCGAGGTAATTCATCAGTTCTCCTTTGTGGGGGAATGATAAAAGGATTTAAATCCGGGGTTTTGATATTTTGTGCTCGAATCTGACGGAGTAGACCTCACGTTTCATGAGCGATTAGCTTGCGTTAGCGCTGCCGGTTTGGCTCAGATAGTATAGTTGCTTTGCGGTAAGTATATCGGTAGGATTTGGCACCTACGCCAAGGAATTTAAATGCCATCCACCAAAGATCCAACCTCTACTATTCTCCGCTATTCAGTATTTGCGCTTGCCTGCTTTTCAGTCGCGGCTTTTGCCCAGTCCCTGCCGACGGCGGCGCCGGCTTGTCTTACCGGCGCCTACCGTTCACCGGCGGGCGAGATCGTCACCCTGACCCAGCGCCCAGGCTTTCCGCAGACACTGCTGGCGACTGATTTCAACGGCCGCAGCGGCGTCTTTGAGGTGGCCGGCGACGGCGTACTGAACGCAGCGCAGGATGCCGATAATCCGGCCAGGCTGGCGGGGCGCCTGACTTATGCCGGATGCCAGGCAACTTCGCTCGACTTGCAGTTTTCCGGCGCTGATGCGCAACACTGGTCGCGCATGCCGCTGCGGATTACCCGCACCCGTTTCATGTCCGGCGCAGTGCAACTGAATGGCGAACTGATCGAACCGATTGCTGGCGGCGACAAGCCGCCGCTGTTCGTGCTGGTGCACGGCTCCGAATCGAGTGCCACGGTTGATTCCAGCAACCATGCGTTCCTGATGGCGAGCCAAGGCATCGCCGCCTTCGTATTCGACAAGCGCGGCACCGGCGCCTCAGGCGGGGTTTATACCCAGGATTTCGTGCAGCTGGCGGACGACGCCGCCGCAGCGGTAGGGGAGGCGCGCCGGTTGAGCGCTGACCGTGTCGGCCGCGTCGGCGTCGCCGGCTTCAGCCAGGGCGGCTGGGTCGCGCCGCTGGCGGCGCTCAAGGCGCAGGCGGATTTCCTGGTGGTCGGTTATGGCGTGATCGGCACGCCGATCGAGCAGGACCAGTGGCAGGTTGACTACCAGTTGCGCCAGCTCGGCTACGGCGAAGACGTGATCGGCAAGGCGCGTACACTGACTGCCCTGGCCGGCAACGTTGCGGCATCGGATTTCCGTAGCGGCATGCCGCGATTGCTGCACGCTAAGGATAAATACGCGGGCGAGCCTTGGCTGGCGAAAGTTGATGGCCAGTACAGCGGTGCACTGCTGCGCGGCGAGGTGGAACGGGCGCGCAGCGAAAGCCCGCAAGTGATCTGGCATTACGATTCGCTGGCGGTGCTGCGGCAGCTCGCCATCCCGCAGCTGTGGGTGTTTGCGCAAGACGATTCGGTGGCGCCCAGCGCGCCGACCATCGCTCGCCTGAATGCCTTGCGCGGCAGCGGCAAGGATATCGAGATTGCGGTTTTTCCGCAGTCGGATCACGGCATCCGTTCGTTTTCCGTGCGGCCTGACGGCAGCCGTAAATACCTGGCTTACGCGGCCGGCTATGATCGACTCTTGGCCGACTGGATGAGGCAGAGGCCCTTGTCGCCGGAGGTGCAGGAGAGGATGTTGGCACCGCCAGGCAGGTGAATTTCGGCTTACCTCGGTGCGAGCGGTCGTCGTAGTTGATGATGCTGATCGCGCCGAGGTCGACCTCTGTGATGTAGTGGATATTGGTGGCTGCCGTAGGGATGCACGCCGATTTTTTCGGACAAAAGAAAAGGGGCTGCATTTGCATGCAACCCCTTATATATCTTGGCTCCCCGACCTGGACTCGAACCAGGGACCTGCGGATTAACAGTCCGTCGCTCTACCAACTGAGCTATCAGGGAATTGAAAGAAGCAGAATTATAGTCTTGAATTCGCTGAGTTGTCAAAGCTTTTTCTAAACTTTTCTACATCCCCGGAGTAGTCTTTACAACTTCTCCGGGACCCGAATATTACAGGACTTTTGCGATTGCGGCGACAACATTATCAATATTTTTCGTATTGAGTGCTGCCACGCAGATACGGCCGGTGTCGACCGCGTAAATCGAGAACTCATCGCGCAGGCGATCGACCTGGGCTTTGGTCAAACCGGAGTAAGAGAACATGCCGCGTTGCTTGGTGACGAAATCGAAGTCGTGGCCTGGCGCCTGTTCTTTCAACTTCTTGACCAGCAGGTGACGCATTTCGCGAATACGTACGCGCATGCCGGCCAGTTCTTCTTCCCACAGTTTGCGCAGCTCTGGCGACGACAGGGCGGTGGCGACTACCTGGCCGCCGTGGATTGGCGGGTTGGAGTAGTTGGTGCGTACCACGCGCTTCAATTGCGACAGCACGCGGCCGGCTTCTTCTTTGCTGGCAGCGACGATGCTCAGCGCGCCAACGCGTTCGCCGTATAGCGAGAACGATTTCGAGAACGAGTTCGATACGAACAGCGGGCCGCCGGCTTCGGCGAAGCGGCGTACTACCTGGCCGTCGGCTTCGATGCCGTCGCCAAAACCTTGGTAGGCCATGTCGAGGAACGGAATCAGGCCGCGCTGTGTCACTACTTCGATGACCTGGGTCCATTCGGCATCGGTCAGATCGGCGCCGGTCGGGTTGTGGCAGCAGGCGTGCAGGACAACGATCGAGCCGCTGGCCATGGTCTTGAGCGCGTTCAGCATGCCGCTGAAGTTGACGCCGCGGGTGGCTGGGTCGTAGTAAGGATAGTTGTTGACGGTGAAGCCGGCCGATTCAAATAGCGCGCGGTGGTTTTCCCAGCTTGGATCGCTGATCCAGACTTGCGCGTCGGCTGCGGCGAAGCGCTTGAGGAAATCGGCGCCCAGTTTCAATGCGCCGGTGCCGCCGATGGCTTGCACGGTGATCGCACGTTTCTCTTGAACTACGGCGCTGTCGGCCCCAAATACCAGTTCTTGCACAGCCTTGTCGTAAGCAGCCAGGCCTTCGATCGGCAGGTAGGTGCGCGGCGACAGTTTTTCGATCAGCAGCGCTTCAGCCTTTTGCACGCAATCCAGCAACGGCACCTTGCCGTTGTCGTCGTAATAGACGCCGACGCCGAGGTTGGTCTTGCCTGGATTTTGATCCGCATTGAAACCTTCGGTGATGCCGAGGATAGGATCGCGTGGCGCCATTTCGATGGCGGTGAAGAGGGAGGCTGAAAGAGGTGCGTTCATCGTGATAACATAAAAAGTTGGCTGCAGATTGAATCTTGTAGCCGGGTTGAATGCTGTGCCGGGTCACGAATACTTCGCTGATCGGCGCGGATTTACTACCGCTTATTCTACCAAAGGTCGAGGCCCATGGCTGACATATCACAGGTTTCCAGTAGCGTTGACGAGTCTAAAATCGTCACTTTTCCCAATTCGCCGTACAAATTGTTCCAGCCGTTCCTGCCCGCAGGTGACCAGCCGGCGGCGATCGCCAAGCTGGTGGAAGGGGTGGAAGACGGTTTGTTTTACCAGACGTTGCTGGGCGTTACCGGCTCTGGCAAGACGTATACGATGGCTAACGTGATCGCCCGCATGGGGCGGCCTGCCATCGTTTTTGCGCCCAACAAGACGCTGGCGGCCCAGCTATATAGCGAGTTTCGCGAGTTTTTTCCGCATAACGCGGTGGAATATTTCGTTAGTTATTACGATTATTACCAGCCGGAAGCGTATGTGCCGCAGCGCGACTTGTTCATTGAGAAAGATTCGTCGATCAATGAGCATATAGAACAGATGCGCCTGTCCTGCACCAAATCGCTGATGGAGCGGCGCGATGTGGTTATTGTGGCAACGGTGTCGGCGATTTACGGCATCGGTAATCCTAACGAATACCACCAGATGATCCTGACCTTGCGCGCCAAGGACAAGGTCAGCCAGCGCGACCTGATCGCACGCTTGATCCAGATGCAATACAACCGCAATGAAATCGATTTCGGCCGCGGCACTTTCCGTGTGCGCGGCGATACGATCGACGTCTTTCCTGCGGAACATGCCGAACTGGCCGTGCGCATCGAGATGTTCGACGATGAAATCGATAGCCTGCAATTGTTTGATCCGCTGACCGGTCGCGTGCGGCAAAAAATTCCGCGCTTTACCGTGTATCCGGGTTCCCACTATGTGACGCCGCGCGCTACTGTGCTGCGCGCCATAGAAACCATCAAGGATGAGTTGCGTGAACGGCTCGAATTTTTCCGCAAGGAAAATAAATTGATCGAGGAGCAACGCATAGAGCAGCGCACGCGTTTCGATCTGGAAATGATGCAGGAAATCGGATTCACCAAGGGTATCGAAAACTATTCGCGTCATTTGAGCGGCGCCTTGCCAGGCGAGCCGCCGCCGACCCTGGTCGATTACCTGCCGCCGGATGCACTGATGTTCCTGGATGAATCGCATGTGCTGATCGGCCAGCTGAACGGTATGTACAACGGCGACCGCGCACGTAAAACCAATCTGGTGGATTACGGCTTCCGGCTGCCGTCGGCGCTAGATAACCGGCCGTTGCGCTTCGATGAATTCGAAGGCAAGATGCGGCAGACGGTTTTCGTATCGGCGACGCCGGCCGATTATGAAAACCAGCGCGCCGGCCAGGTAGTGGAGCAGGTGGTGCGACCGACCGGCTTGATCGATCCTGCTATCGAGGTGCGGCCGGCCCTGAGCCAGGTTGATGACCTGATGACCGAAGCCAATGCTCGCATCAAGAAAAACGAGCGCGTGCTGGTGACGACGCTGACCAAGCGCATGGCGGAACAGCTCACCGAATTCCTCAGCGATAACGGCATCAAGGTGCGCTATCTGCATAGCGATATCGAGACTGTCGAGCGAGTCGAGATTATCCGTGATCTGCGCCTGGGTACCTTCGACGTATTGGTCGGGATTAACCTGCTGCGCGAAGGTTTGGATATTCCTGAGGTGTCGCTGGTGGCGATCCTGGATGCGGACAAGGAAGGTTTCCTGCGTTCCGAGCGCAGCCTGATCCAGACCATAGGCCGCGCCGCACGGAACCTGAACGGCACCGCGATCCTGTATGCGGATCGGATGACCGATTCCATGCGCCGTGCGATCGACGAAACCGAGCGCCGTCGCAACAAGCAGATTGCTTTCAATACGGCGAACGGCATTACGCCGGTCGGTATCAGAAAGCAAATCAAGGAATTGATCGACGGCGTCTACAGCCCGCAAGAGGCGCGCGAAGAGCTGCATGCGGCGCAGGATCAGGCCAAGTATGAAGCGATGAGCGAAAAGCAGGTGAGCAAGGAAATCAAGCGCCTGGAGAAGCTGATGATCGATCACGCGAAGAACCTGGAGTTCGAAAAAGCCGCGCAGGTGCGCGACCAGTTGCATGTGTTGAAGACGCAGTTGTTCGGTGCGCCCGGGGCCGACAATATTGCGTTCTGAGTGCAGGGTTCCTGCAACCCTGTTTGTGCTGTTTATTTATATTGACCGACCTGTTTTTTACCAAGAACGATGACTGACTTTCTTCCTGTTTCAATTCGTGCTGCGCTAGATGGTGTGCATGCTTCCTGGCTGACTATTCTGGAGGATGGCTTGCGCGCCGTGGCGCAGGCCAATCCGGCCTATTTGCAGGATCTGGCGGTAGCCGATTATTTGCCGACTGAAGGTCGCATGTTTGCCGCCTTCACCCAGCCATTGGATGCAGTGCGCTATGTGCTGGTGGGCGAGGGACCTTATCCACGTGCTGCAAGCGCTACCGGTGTGTGTTTCATGGATGGCGCCGTTGGTTCCCTGTGGTCGGAGAAGGGTTTGTCGAAGCAGGTTAATCGCGCCACCTCCTTGCGTAATTTCATGAAGATGCTGCTGGTGGCGGACGGCCAGCTGGCAATTGAAAGCACTACCGGCGACGCCATGCTGGAAGTGGCGCAGCGAGCGCAAACGGGCGGCTCGACGGCGATCCGGTTGCTGGCCGATTTGCAGGCCAATATGGTGGGGCAGGGGTTCTTGTTGTTAAACGCTTCGCTGGTGTTTCGCCCCGATGTGCCGCCGGTGAAAGATGCCAAGGCCTGGCAGCCGTTCATGCAAGCCGTATTGCAAGGGTTGGCCGATGCCGCGGACAAGCGTGGCGAGAGTCTGCCGACGCTGGTCTTGTGGGGGAAAATTGCCGAGCAGTTGAATGCTTACCCGGTGACCGCGCGCTTCCCGAAGGCAGTGGCCGAGCATCCTTACAATCTCAGTTTTATCGGTAACGCCGGTATGCAGGCCTTGTTCGGGCCGATGCAGTTGTTACGGCGCGCAAGCTGACCGCAAGACGCTTGATCTTGGTTTTAGATCAAGCTCATTTGCCGTAAATCGATTTCCGCCTGGGTCAACGGCTTGTCGGCTGCTGGCGGTGGACTGAGAAGATCCAGTTCCGGCTCAGCGGCAGGCACTGCAGCTTTTGGCGCCGGTGCGGGTTTGGCGCGTTTGCTGCTGGCGACGACAGTAGCGGTGGGTGTGGCTGGAGTGGCGGCCGCCAGCCAGCGCTTGAGCATGTCGTCAAACAGCGCCAGCATCGCTGCCGGCAATTCCGGTGTGTAGGCTTGCCGGATCACGATGCCGTCCCACATGGCGGTCAACAGCAACGCCGCCGCGTGCGCGTCCAGAGCCTGATCGATCTGGCCGCGTTCCTGGGCAGTGCGCAGCATGTCTGCCAGGCCGTCTACCCATTCCGTCTCCGCTTTCTTGATCACTGCGCCGACGCGCTTGTTGCGCAAGCCCTCGGCGTAGATTTCTGTCATCAGGCCGGCATCGCTGATGGCGGCGTAACGCTGGGCGAAAGCACGGGTGATGGCTGACAAGGCTTGCGGCAGATCGTCCGTATCATGAAATTCTGACAATAAAGTGCGTGCCTGGCGCCGTTCATCCTCTGCCATGGCGGCAATAATCGCATCCTTGCTGGTGAAATAGCGGTACACAGCACCTGGCCCCAGACCTACTTCGGTGCAGATTTCCTGCATGGACGTCTGGTGAAAACCGGTCTTGCGGAAGCACTTTCCTGCGGATTTCAGGATGTCGACGCGCTTCTGGTCAGCTCTCTGCGTCGGTGATTGCGGTGTCTTGGATTTGCGGATGGCCATACTGAGTGCTGCTCAAAAGAGGACTGTGCGGAGGGTCGACATTATAGGTTTAAGCGCGACCTCCTAGAATAAATTTTTTGCTGTTATCACTGTTTCTGCGCTGCTCTTGTTATAGCAGTTTGTGTATATAAGGCAATTTTCCTGCGCTGGCCCGGGGCCGGATAATGCCCTTATTTGTTGTGTTTGTATAAATGACAATTGCCGTCAAATCCCCGTCCGGCGCGGGATTCGGGGAATTGGGCAATACCTGACGGATTCACTCAAGTTTGGTATACTGACGTAACACTACGTAATCCCGAAAAAAGGATACGCGGATAGGATAGGTTTGAGAGCGGAGATTACATGCGTCTGACTACAAAAGGCCGGTTTGCGGTAACTGCGATGATCGATTTGGCATTGCGGCAGGGCAAAGGTCCAGTTACTTTGTCCGCAATTAGCGAGCGTCAAGAGATTTCCCTGTCATATCTGGAACAATTGTTCGGTAAATTGCGTCGTCACCAGATTGTTGAATCCGTGCGCGGGCCAGGCGGCGGATACAACCTGGCGCGCAAGGCCGAAGACGTCACGGTGGCGGACATCATCATCGCGGTCGATGAACCGCTGGATGCGACCCAGTGCGGCGGCAAGGAAAACTGCCACAGCCCGGACCACGAGGGCGGCGGCCGTTGCATGACGCACGACCTGTGGTCGACCTTGAATGCAAAAATGGTCGAGTATCTGGATTCGGTGTCGCTGAAGGATTTGGTAGACCAACAACATGCGCAGCAACAAGCGCATCAGAAGAAGACCCTGGAACAAAATGTGGTGGTGATGCATCGGTCCCACCTGGTTGCTTGATTGGAGCTAGAAAAAGTATGAACGCACCCTTGGAAAAAAGCCTGATAGACACATTGAAGGCGCCTCACTTCCCGATTTACATGGATTATTCGGCCACTACGCCGATCGATCCACGTGTTGCCGACAAGATGATTCCTTACCTGCGCGAGCAGTTCGGCAATCCGGCGTCGCGCAGCCATATGTATGGCTGGTCCGCTGAAAAAGCTGTCGAAGATGCACGCGAGCAGGTCGCCAGGCTGGTCAACGCCGATTCACGCGAGATCATCTGGACTTCGGGCGCTACCGAAGGCAACAACCTGGCAATCAAGGGCGCGGCCAATTTCTACAAGACCAAGGGCAAGCACATCATCACCGTCAAGACCGAACACAAAGCGGTGCTGGACGTGGTGCGCGAGCTGGAACGTCAGGGCTTCGAAGCGACTTACCTGCAACCGCAAGATAATGGCCTGATCACGCTGGAACAGCTGGAAGCTGCGATCCGTCCCGACACCATCCTGATATCTGTGATGCTGGTCAATAATGAAATCGGCGTGATCCAGCCGATCCAGGAAATCGGCGAGCTGTGCCGCCAAAAGGGCATCATTTTCCATTGCGACGCGGCGCAAGCTACCGGCAAGGTGGAAATCGACCTGGAAAAATGGAAGGTCGACCTGATGACTTTCACGGCCCACAAGACTTATGGTCCTAAAGGCGTCGGTGCTCTGTATGTACGCCGCAAACCGCGTGTCCGTCTGGAAGCCCAGATGCATGGCGGCGGTCATGAGCGCGGCCTGCGTTCCGGTACGTTGCCGACCCACCAGATCGTCGGCATGGGTGCCGCTTTCGAAATCGCGCGCGAAGAAATGGAAGCCGAAGGCATCCGTATCAAGGCGCTGCGCGATCGTCTGGCGAACGGCCTGCAAAGCATGGAGGAAGTGTATATCAACGGTGACATGGATCACCGTGTACCGCATAACCTCAACGTCAGTTTCAACTACGTTGAAGGCGAATCGCTGATCATGGCGATCAAGGATATTGCGGTATCGTCCGGCTCGGCATGTACTTCGGCCAGCCTGGAGCCTTCGTATGTGTTGCGCGCGCTGGGCCGCAACGACGAGTTGGCGCATAGCTCGATCCGCTTCACCATCGGCCGCTTCACTACCGAAGAAGACATCGACTTCACGATCGACCTGATCAAGAGCAAAGTGGCCAAACTGCGTGAGTTGTCGCCGCTGTGGGATATGTACAAGGATGGGATTGATATCAGCTCGATCCAATGGGCGGCACACTAAAAGAATTTCGTTGCGGCCTGGTGAATTTTAATGACACTCACCGCCGCGGCATCAAACAAGGAGTAGCAAAATGTCTTATTCAGCAAAAGTTTTGGACCACTACGAAAATCCACGCAACGTCGGCGCTTTTGAAAAGGGCGACGAAACCGTGGGTACCGGCATGGTCGGCGCGCCTGCATGCGGCGACGTCATGAAGTTGCAGATCAAGGTCGGCGCCGACGGCATCATCCAGGACGCCAAGTTCAAGACCTACGGCTGCGGTTCGGCGATTGCTTCGTCGTCGCTGGTAACCGAATGGGTCAAGGGTAAGACGCTGGATCAAGCAATGTCGATCAAGAATACCCAGATCGCCGAAGAACTGGCGCTGCCGCCGGTCAAGATTCACTGCTCTATCCTGGCTGAAGATGCGATCAAGGCTGCGGTTGAGGATTACAAAGCCAAGCACGGCGAGCAGAAGCAGGCAGCGTAAAGGCTAATCTAGGTAATCTGGCAAAAAAGAGATCGACGGCATATGGCAATCACACTTACTGAAAAAGCGGCGAAGCATATCAACCGCTATATCGAGCGGCGCGGCAAAGGCATCGGCCTGCGCTTCGGCGTGCGCACGACGGGTTGCTCCGGGCTGGCTTACAAGCTGGAATATGTAGATGAGAAGACTGACGAAGATGCAGTGTTCGAATCGCACGGGATCCAGGTGTTTGTCGATCCCAAGAGCTTGCCTTATATCGATGGCACCGAGCTTGATTTTGCGCGTGAAGGTTTGAACGAAGGCTTCAAGTTCTACAACCCGAACGTCAAGGATGAGTGCGGTTGCGGCGAGAGTTTCCGGATCTGACACTGGATTCCAGACGGTCCGGTTGACCCGTGCATCACGTTGGATTAGATGGATGACCAAGCCTGTTGTACTCCAACAGGCTTTTGTTTTAAGAGCTATGCAAAACCACTTCGAACTATTTCACCTGCCGCAGCGCTACACGCTGGATACGCCAGCGCTGGAGCGCGCTTATCACGAGGTGCAGAACCAGACGCATCCGGACCGCTTCGCCAGCGCCAGCAGTGCTGAAAAGCGCGTGGCGATGCAATGGACGACGCGTGCCAACGAAGCCTATCAGACACTCAAGAGCCCCTTCAAGCGCGCCGCCTATCTGTGTGAGCTGAACGGCGTTGAGTTGCAGGCTGAGTCCAATACGGCGATGCCGGCGGCGTTCCTGATGCAGCAGATGGAATGGCGCGAAACGCTGGACGATGCGCGCGCTGCGAAGAGCATGCCGGCACTGGAACAGCTGGACAGCGAGCTGCGCGCTGCACGCAAGGCCGATTTGGAGCGCATAGGTACTTTGCTGGATGCACAGGAATTCCAGCAGGCCGCGCAATACGTGCGGCAGCTGATGTTCCTGGATAAATTTGGGGAAGAGATCGGCAATGCGTTCGCCGTTCTTGAATCGTAGAATTAAATTAAAAAATTATTAGCCGAGTACGAGCATGCCTGAAGTCTGGTTATTCTTGATTGCCGCAATGACGTTGACCCTGGCCCCGGGGCCGGACAATATCTATGTGCTGACGCGCGGGATAACGCAGGGCCGCAAAGCCGGCCTGGTCTCTGCACTGGGTTTCAGCTCGGGTTTGATTTTCCATACCACGCTGGCGGTACTGGGATTCGCTGCGCTGATCAAGGCTTCGCCGCTGGCGTATTCCTTGTTGCGCTATGCCGGCGCCGGTTATCTGATCTACATCGGCGTGCGTACTTTGCGCTCTCACTCAGCGATCCATTTGCAAGGCAATGCCGAGCCGATGAAGCTGTCGCGCATCTACTGGCAGAGCGTAATCGCCAACATGCTGAATCCGAAAGTGACCTTGTTCTTTATCGCATTCCTGCCACAGTTCGTGAATGCAGGCGCCGGTCATATTCCAGCGCAGATGTTGCTGCTGGCGGCAGTATTCATCGCGCAAGCATTGGCAATTTTCAGCCTGGTGGCCCTTTTTTCCGGCATGGTCGGAGCGTTCTTCCAACGCAAGAAATCGGCTGCCACCACCATGAACCGCTTGGCGGGCTGTGCGTTTATCGGACTCGGTATTCGCATCGCTCTGCCCCAATAAAGCAATAAACGAAAAGCAAGTCACCATATGGCACTTTTACAAATTTCCGAACCAGGCATGTCCACCGCGCCGCATCAGCATCGGCTGGCGGTAGGGATCGACCTGGGTACCACCAATTCCCTGGTCGCGACGGTACGCAACAGCATTCCTGAAGTACTCAACGATGAAGCGGGGCGGCCTTTGATGCCATCCATCGTGCGTTATCTGCCTAACGGCAACGCGCATATCGGCTATAAGGCGCAGGCCGCGCAGACCACCGATCCGAAGAATACCATCCTGTCGGTCAAGCGTTTCATGGGACGCGGCCTGAAGGACATCGCCTACGCAGAAAACCTGCCTTACGATTTCCTCGATGTGCCGGGTATGGTGCAACTGAAGACAGCCGCTGGGATCAAGAGCCCGGTTGAAATTTCCGCGGAAATCCTGGCCACGCTGCGCCAGCAAGCGGAAGATGCGCTGGGTGACGATCTTGTCGGCGCGGTGATAACGGTGCCGGCTTATTTCGACGATGCGCAACGCCAGGCGACCAAGGATGCCGCCAAACTGGCCGGCCTCAATGTGCTGCGTTTGCTCAACGAGCCTACCGCTGCGGCGATTGCCTACGGCCTGGATAATGCATCTGAAGGCGTGTACGTAGTCTATGACCTGGGCGGCGGCACTTTCGATATCTCGATCCTGA
The DNA here is from genome assembly GCF_900113705.1 of Collimonas sp. OK307. Taxonomy (GTDB): domain Bacteria; phylum Pseudomonadota; class Gammaproteobacteria; order Burkholderiales; family Burkholderiaceae_D; genus Collimonas. The sequence goes on from NZ_FOQI01000011.1 coordinate 83,701, forward strand.
AACTGACCAAGGGCGTGTTCGAAGTGTTGGCAACCGGTGGCGATTCTGCATTGGGCGGCGACGATTTCGACCACCGGGTAATTTGCTGGATCAGCCAGGAAGCCGGGCTGGCGCCGTTGTCTGATGAAGATGCGCGGGTGTTGATGGTCAAGGCGCGCGAAGCGAAGGAACTGCTCTCCACCAAAACCGAGGTCACCATCGATGCTGCCCTGGGTTCAGGTGAACAAGTGCATTTGCTGCTGACGTCGGAAATTTTTGACGAGATTACCCAGCATCTGGTCGCCAAGACTTTGACGCCGACGCGCAAAGCGCTGCGCGACGCTGAATTGAGTGTCGATGATGTCGATGGCGTGGTGCTGGTCGGCGGTGCTACCCGCATGCCGAGTATTCGCAAGGCGGTCGGCGCCTATTTTCAAACTACGCCGCTGGCGAATATCGATCCTGATAAGGTGGTCGCGTTGGGCGCTGCGATCCAGGCCAATCTGCTTGCCGGTAACCGCGCTCCCGGCGATGACTGGCTGCTGCTGGATGTGATCCCGTTGTCGCTCGGCATAGAAACCATGGGCGGCCTGGTGGAGAAGGTTATTCCACGCAATTCGACCATTCCTTGCGCCCGTGCACAAGAGTTCACCACCTTCAAGGATGGCCAGACAGCGATGGCGATCCAGGTCTTGCAAGGTGAGCGCGAGCTGGTCAGCGATTGCCGTTCACTGGCGAAATTCGAGTTGCGCGGGATTCCGCCGATGGCGGCAGGCGCGGCAAGAATCCGCGTGACCTATCAGGTCGATGCCGACGGATTGTTGTCGGTCTCGGCGCGCGAATTGCGTTCCGGCGTGGAAGCGTCGATCAGCGTCAAGCCGTCTTATGGATTGGCGGATGACGACATCGCCAGGATGCTGCAGGAATCGTTTGCCTCGGCGGATGTCGACATGCAAGCGCGTGCCTTGAGAGAAGAGCAGGTGGAAGCTGAGCGTATCGTGCTGGCTACTGAATCGGCTTTGCAAGCGGACGCTGCCTTGTTATCCGAGCAGGAGCGGGTCGACATAGCCGGTTTGATCGATGCCGTCCGCGTGCAGGCGCAGGGCACGGATCACGTGGCTATCAAGGCCGCGGTTGACGCATTGGCGCACGGTACCGAAGAGTTCGCCGCCCGTCGCATGGATCGCAGCGTACATGATGCGCTGACCGGCAAGACACTGGACCAAGTGTCATAAGAAATCATATAAATTCATAAAGACTCAACCTATTCCCGAGGTAAACCAAGTGCCCCAAATCGTCGTATTGCCCCATCCTACTTTCTGCCCGGAAGGCGTCGTGATTGACGCTCCGAGCGGCCAATCCGTTTGCGATGCATTGCTCGCGCATGATATCGAGATCGAACACGCCTGTGAAAAATCCTGTGCCTGCACTACGTGTCACGTGGTGGTGCGTGAAGGTTATGCATCCCTGAACGAGCTGGATGACAAAGAAGAAGATTTACTGGACATGGCCTGGGGCCTGGAAGCGACTTCGCGCCTGTCATGCCAGGCCTTGGTCGGCAAGGAAGACCTGGTAGTCGAGATTCCGAAGTATACGATCAACCACGCCAGCGAAAATCACTAAGACTAAGCGTCGCCTAAGCGCCACTATACGGAGAGGATCAGAACCATGAAATGGACCGATACATTGCGCGTTGCAGAAGCCTTGTACGATAAATTCCCGGATACCGATCCGGAGAAAATCCGCTTTACCGATCTGCACAAATGGGTGCTTGAACTGGACGGCTTTGACGATGAGCCGAATCGCTCCGGCGAGAAAATCCTGGAAGCGATACAAGCAGCCTGGATAGAAGAAGCCCGCTAAGAAAAAGAAGTGTCGCAATAAAGAAAAACCCGCTGTCGCTACAATCGTAGCGACAGCGGGTTTTTCTTTTTCAGCCTGAATCAATCAGGCTGATGCGGTTTAGCCGCGTCCTTCCAGGTGGCCGTTGACTACACGGACCGGATCGCCGACACGCCATCCCTGGCTGGATTGCGGGAAGCTGCGGACCTTGCCGTCTTCCATCCGCACCATGACTTGATAGGTAGTGTTGGTGCGAGTGCGTTTTTCCACTTCATTACCCGCAAAACCGCCGCCAACAGCACCGGCGACAGTCGCCAGCGTATTACCGTTGCCATGGCCGACCTGATGGCCCAGGACGCCGCCCAGCAACGCACCTGCTGCAATACCTACGCCGCTAGGCGGGGCTGCATGCTGGATTGCCTGTATCGATTCAACCCGGCCGCAGCTGCGGCAAATAGCTGGTTGTTGAGGCGCTTGCTCTTGCTGACGCGGGGCAGCGGCATACTCAGGACGCGACGCTTGCCTTGGATCCTGTGCCTGCTGCATTTGCTGTTGTGTTTGTTGCTGCGGCTGTTGTTGCTGGGAGTAGCCGTTCTGGTAGGCAGTCGGTGCGCCATTTTGCATCGGTTGGCCGTTCTGTTGTTGCTGATTGTTATAGTCCGCAGGTGCAGTCGACATAGCGGCGACTTGCGCCGGATTCGAGCCTTGCGAGCTAGGGAACAGGCCAGTCATTGCGGCCACGCCGACCAGGCTGGCCAGCATCACTGCCACAGCCGCGCCGGCAACCAGCGGATGAATGCGATTATTCGGTTTCGGGTTATCCATTATTACCTCCAGGAGAATTTTTGTTTGTTGGTTAATGTAATTATCAAAGGTTCAGATACCGAACGCTATGCTGATAATGTGTCAGATGTATCCTTATGTAACGAGTTCCCGCGTCAGCAAAACAATTCGACTCTGACCCCAATTCTTTTTAAAACAATTGGGGTCAGAGTCGAATTGTTTTTCATGATTACTAACTTTTTTACTCCGTGGAACGGCAAATGGGGCCAGAGTAAATTACTCTGGCCCCATTTGACTAAGTTGCCGCGGGTTGATCAGTCTTCGCGGCGCAGGTGTGGGAACAACAGTACGTCGCGGATGTTTGGCGAGTCGGTTATCAGCATCATCAGGCGATCGATGCCGATGCCGCAGCCGCCGGTCGGGGGCATGCCGTATTCCAGCGCGCGGATGTAGTCGGCATCGAAGTACATGGCTTCTTCGTCGCCGGCATCTTTGGCTGCGACCTGCGCCTGGAAGCGGGCGGCCTGGTCTTCCGAGTCGTTCAACTCGGAGAAACCGTTGGCGATTTCGCGGCCGGTGACGAACAGTTCGAAGCGCTCGGTGATGCCTGGCACTGTATCGGAGGCGCGCGCCAGCGGCGATACTTCGACCGGGTAATCGACGATGTAGGTCGGATCCCACAACTGCGCTTCTGCCGTCTCTTCAAACAAGGCCAGTTGCAGCGCGCCGAGGCCGGCGTGGGCGTGAGGCTTGACGCCGAATTTTTTCAATTCAGCTTTGATGAACTCGGCATCTTGCAGTTGTGCGTCTTGGTATTGCGGCGCATATTTGTTGATGGCGCCGACAATCGTCAAGCGCTGGAACGGCTTGCTCAGATCCAGTTCGCGGCCTTGATATGTCAGGGTCGCAGTGCCGTGGGCATCGATAGCAGCCTGACGGATCACTTGCTCCGTGAAGTTCATCAGCCATTGATAGTCGACGTATGCCGCATAGAATTCCATCATCGTGAATTCCGGATTGTGGCGCGGTGACACACCCTCATTACGGAAGTTACGATTAACTTCAAACACGCGTTCGAAACCGCCAACCACCAGGCGTTTCAGATACAGCTCAGGCGCGATACGCAGGAACATTTGCATGTCCAGCGCATTGTGGTGAGTGATGAACGGTTTGGCCGCGGCGCCGCCGGGAATGGCGTGCAGCATCGGCGTTTCGACTTCCATGAAGTCGTTCTTTTCCATGAAGCGGCGGATCGACGACATCGCAGCGGTGCGCACTTTGAAGGTGCGGCGCGTATCTTCGTTCATGATCAGGTCGACGTAACGCTGGCGGTATTTGGTTTCCTGATCGGCCAGGCCGTGGAATTTGTCCGGCAGCGGGCGCAGCGATTTGGTCAGCAGGCGCAGGGTAGTCACCTTGATCGACAGTTCGCCGGTCTTGGTCTTGAACAGCGTACCCTCGGCGCCAAGGATGTCGCCCAAATCGTAATGCTTGAAGCTATCGTAATTTTCTTCGCCGATATTTTCTTTGGTGATGAACAGCTGGATGCGGCCGTCGGCATTGCTGCCGGAGGCGTCTTGCAGAGTGGCAAAGGAAGCCTTGCCCATCACCCGTTTCAACATCATGCGACCGGCAACCACAACCTTGACCGCCGCAGCGTCCAGCGTTTCGTTTTCCTGTTCGGCATACTCAGCCTGGATGCTGGCGGCTTTGTGCGTCGGCCGGAAGTCGTTAGGGAAAGCCACGCCGTGCGTGCGCAGGGCTGTCAGCTTGCTGCGGCGTTCCGCGATGATTTTATTTTCGTCTTGCGGGACAGGTTGCTGCTGATTGTCTGTCGTCATGTCAGTATCTTTTAAAGTGATGCGGTGAAACGTCTGTGGTGCGGCGAGAAAGGTATTGCCACGGACCTGGTCCGTGGCATGGTTTGCAACTTACACGCCTTGCTTGAGCGAGGCTGCGATGAAGTCGTCAAGGTCGCCGTCGAGGATGGCCTTGGTATTGCCGCTCTCAAAGTTGGTACGTAGATCCTTGATGCGCGATTGATCCAGCACATAAGAGCGGATCTGGTGGCCCCAGCCGACATCGGTCTTGGAGTCTTCCAGCTTTTGCTGTTCGCTCATGCGCTTGCGCAATTCCAGCTCGTACAGTTTTGCTTTCAGCATGTCCCACGCTTCGGCGCGGTTGCGGTGCTGACTGCGATCGTTCTGGCACTGCACGACAATGCCGGACGGCATATGCGTCAGGCGCACTGCGGAGTCGGTCTTGTTGATGTGCTGGCCACCGGCGCCGGACGCGCGGTAAGTATCGACGCGGACATCGGCCGGGTTGACATCGATATCGATCGAATCATCCACTTCCGGGTACACGAACAGACTGGAAAACGAAGTGTGGCGTCCGTTAGCGGAGTCGAACGGCGATTTACGCACCAACCGATGCACGCCGGTTTCGGTGCGCAGGAAGCCGTAGGCGTAATCGCCCTCGACCTTGAGCGTGGCGGTTTTGATGCCGGCGATTTCACCGTCCGACTGCTCCAGGATATCGACCTTGAAACCCTTGCGTTCGCAATAGCGCAAATACTGGCGCAGCAGCATCGATGCCCAATCCTGCGCTTCGGTACCGCCGGCGCCTGCCTGGATATCGATGAAGCAGTTGTTGGGATCCATCGGATTGCTGAACATGCGGCGGAATTCCATGCCTTCGACCAGCTTGCGCAGGCCTTCGGTATCGGCTTCGACTGCCTCAATGGTTTCTTCGTCCTGCTCTTCGCGGGCCATCTGGAACAGGTCGCTGGTGTCGCGCAGATCGGCTTCGATCTTGGTCAGCGTCAGGACGATAGCTTCCAGGGATTTCTTTTCCTTGCCCAGGTCTTGGGCGCGTTTCTGGTCATTCCAGACTTCAGGATCTTCCAGTTCGCCATTGACCTGGTCGAGTTTCTCTAACTTCGTATCGAAGTCAAAGATACCTCCGAAGTTCGGCTTCGCGGCTGGTCAGGTCCGCAAGCAGGTTTTGTAGGGAATTTAAGCGTTCGGCTTCCATTTTCGGCTCTTTTGCAATCAAACCCTAAATTATACGCCAGCGGCATGGCAGATGGCTCCATGGTTTGTATTTTGCCCATTTTCGGTGATTTTTTTTAGATGAATATGCACAAATGTGAACCATTGCAACAAGGCTGGCATCGAACCTGCAACTCTCTACAATGGATCGCGATCGTGATAAGAGCGTGCTAATTTACCTACCGGACCGGGCCGCACATGTCGATTAAGGCAAATACCAATCGTTGCAATGTCGGTTTGTCATCGTTTTTATTGGTGGTTCCATTGTGTCTGGCGCTTGGCGCTTGCGGCCTGTTGGCGCCGACACCGGCACCGCATGGCGAAGTCCAGGGCGCTTCCACCAGCGGTGCGGAACTGGCGCAGTCCGATGTCAATCGTTTCGCTACCCTGGCCATGCGCGACAATCTCGAGAGCCTTTATCGCTTGCTGGATAAATTGTACCGACGCAATCCTGCCGAATGGAAAAAGACCGCCACCAGCCGCGAGCTGGCGATCAAGCGTGTGCGTGATGCTATCGAAGCGCGCCAGCCATGGCCGGAGTTGCAAGGAAAGCATGATATCCAGGCGTTGTCGCTGGCGCTATCCCTCGATTTCAGCGGCGACCGGGTCGCGGCATTTATCTACGGTGCCGCCGACATGATCGTCGTCGCGCATGGCGGTAAAACAAAGTTTTACCTGATTGACGGTTTTGACGCCCAGTATCTGTACAACGCAGCCCGCAACATGGAGATAGCGTCGTGGATCTTGAACAGCCGGAAAAATCCCGCAGGCCAGCCTTTGCTGCTGTCCAACGACATCAACGAGAGTGAGCGCAACTTCAGTTTCGAAAGAGAGTTCGGCAAGATCATCGGCCGCATCGATTTGCTGGCTGAAATGACGACGGAGAAATACAAACGTGCGGGGATCAGCTATTTCCAGAATATGGTGGGCGGTACGTTCTTGCAGTTTTTGCCTGTGCGGTGACATTGTTCCAATATGTCCGATTTTGTCCGCATTATGTCTACAGAGAGCATTTCGCGATATGCGCGTCAGGCTTAACCTGATATCAACGATAGAAGTCCGGCCCCGGACTTTCCGTGAGTTGAATGAGGCCTAAGCATGTTGAGTGTGGGAATACTGGTTTTTGACGATGTTGAGATTCTGGATTTTTCCGGCCCCTACGAAGTGTTTTCCACTGCGGCCCGGGTGCATGGCCGCAGCAACGGCAACCATGCCGCCGCAAACCTGTTCCAATGTTTTTTGGTGGCGCCCAGCATGCGTCCGGTGCGCGCTCGCGGCGGTTTGAAGGTGCTGCCTGACTGTGTCTTGCTGCCATCTGCGGAACTGGATGTGCTGCTGGTGCCGGGCGGCGATGTCTCGGCCATCCTCAATGACGACGCGGTGATCGACTGGATCGCTGCGCAGTCGCTGGGTGCGGTTATTACCGCTTCGGTCTGCACTGGCGCCTTCCTGCTGGCCAAGGCGGGCTTGCTGGATGGATTGGATGTCACCACGCACTGGGAGGATCAGGACGATTTGCAGGCTGGTTTTCCGGCACTGAGCGTCAAGCGTGATGTAGCGTGGGTAGATTGCGGTAAAGTGGTTACTTCCGGCGGCATTTCAGCGGGCGTCGACATGAGCCTGCATCTGGTCGAACGATTGGCCGGGCCAGAACTGGCCGCCGCTACCGCCAGACAAATGGAGTACCGATGGCTGCAATAGCCGACAACATGCGAGCCGGGGAAATCACCATTCCGGTCTATTTCCTGCTGCGTGACGCCACCATGGCGCTTGACCTGATTGGTCCGGCGGAAGTCCTGCGCTATGCCAACCGGATCGCCGGGCGTGAAGGGCGGCCGAATTTCTTCGACGTGCGTTATATCAGCGCGGCAGATAACATCAGCACTTCCATCGGACTTGGCCTGACCGGCTTTGGTCCATTGCCGGACAGCCTGCCCGCCGATGCCATCCTGGTGCTCAACGGCTGCACCGGCAGCGACGACGATTTCAGCAGCATTGCCGATCAACGCGCGGTGAGCTGGCTGCACACCCATTGGGGCGCGTCGCACAAATTATTATGCATTTGCACCGGCGCCTTGCTGGCCGGGTACGCCGGTTTGCTCGACGATCGCCAATGCACCACGCATCACAGCCATTGCGATGACCTGCGCCGCATCGCGCCGCGTGCCCATGTCTTGGAAAACCGGATTTTTGTCGAAGACCGCAATGTGTATACCAGCGCAGGCGTTACCACCGGTATCGATCTGGCCCTGCACGTGGTGGCGCAAATTTGCGGCCACGCTCGCAGCGCCTCGATTGCCCGATCGCTGGTTGTGTATATGCGGCGTGCCGGCAGCGATCCGCAATTGTCGCCATGGCTGGCTTGCCGCAATCACCTGCATCCAGCGATACATCGGGTACAAGATGCCGTGATCGGCAATCCCGCCAACGATTGGGATTTACAGCAGCTGGCAGAGATTGCCTGCACCAGCGAGCGCCACCTGACGCGCCTGTTCCGAGAACACACCGGCAGCAGCCTGGTCGACTACATCCAGCGCATCCGCGTCGCCCTGGTACGCGAACTGCTGACCCAGTCCAAGCTAGACATGGAGCAGGTAGCGCAACAGGCCGGTTTCAATTCAACCCGCCAATTACGCCGCGTCTGGAGTAAATTCGAAAGCCTCCCGCCAAGCCGGCAACGCCAAACCAACAGCTAAATAGTTAAATAGGGTCATGGAGTACAACACTAAGCATTCAAAATTTTTTACGCCGGCTCGGCATGCTCAACCATCAACTGCACCTTGGTAACCCCATTATATTCATTAGCATCCAACCGAAACGCCACCTTAGCCTTACTCCCCAACTCATCGGTATGCCCGAACCAGATCGCATCGTAGCGCGTGCCATTCCGCTCCAGCAGCAACTTCAAATGCTTCTCCTTCAAGATACGCTGGCTAACCACCCGGAACTCATCGCAAAACAGCGGCGGTGCAAAGCCCTGGCCCCACACCTGGCCCTCCATTAACTCAATGAATTGCGTAGTGTAATAAGCATCCTCCAACGGCCCGTCGGTCTCAACCACACGTTCCAGCTGGCTCTGCCCCAGCCATTCACGCCCGACTTTTTCAAAAGCCTCGGCAAAAGCGTCAAACGCATCCGCACGGATCGTCAATCCTGCCGCCATCGCATGGCCACCGAATTTCTGGATCAGGCTAGGAGCATGCTTGGACACCAGATCCAGCGCATCGCGCAAATGAAAGCCCGGAATCGAACGCCCCGAACCTTTGATCAAGCCTTCACCGCCCGGCGCAAAAGTAATCGTAGGCCGATAGAATTTATCCTTCAGGCGAGAAGCAACAATGCCGATCACGCCTTGATGCCAGGAAGCGTCGAACACGCTGATGGTGGTGCTGTCTTGCGGCTTGAAATCGTCCAGCAACGCCAGTGCGGTATCTTGCATGCCGGCTTCGATATCGCGTCGTTCGCGGTTGATGGTGTCGAGCTGCTGGGCGATGGCCCAGGCCCGGCCTTCGTCATCGGTGGTCAGGCATTCGATACCCAGCGCCATGTCGGCCAGGCGACCGGCGGCGTTCAGGCGCGGGCCCAACGCAAAGCCAAGGTCGAACGGTGTGGCGCGGCGCGCTTCACGGCCGGCGGCGCGAAACAGGGCGGCAATGCCGGCATGCATGCGGCCGGCGCGCATACGCTTCAAACCTTGCGCGACCAGGATGCGGTTGTTGACATCCAGCTTGACGACGTCGGCAACGGTGCCGAGCGCCACCAGGTCGAGCAGTACATCCAGTTTCGGCTGGCTCTTGGCGTCAAACACGCCGCGCTTGCGCATTTCGGCGCGCAGCGCCAGCAAGACATAGAACATCACACCGACACCTGCCAGGTTCTTGCTGGGAAAGCCGCATTCCGGCTGGTTCGGATTGACGATGACGCGTGCGTCTGGCAGCGTGTCTGCAGGCAAGTGATGGTCGGTGACGACCACTTCGATGCCGCGCCGGTTGGCCTCCGCCACGCCGTCGATGCTGGCGATGCCGTTGTCGACCGTGACGATGATGTCGGGTGATTTCTCGCGCGCCGTCAGTTCGACGATTTCCGGCGTCAGGCCGTAGCCGTACTCAAACCGGTTCGGTACGATGAAATCGATATTCGCGCCCAGCAGCCGCAGGCCGCGCAGGCCGACGGCGCAGGCGGTGGCGCCGTCGCAATCGTAATCGGCGACGATCACCATTTTCTTTTGCGCGCCGATAGCGTCGGCCAGGAAGCTGGCGGCGGCATCTATATGCAGCAATCCCGCAGGTGGAATCAGCGCAGTCAATTCACTTTCCAGTTCCTTGACATCAAGCAGCCCGCGCGCGCTGTACACGCGTGCCAGCACCGGATGAACGCCACTCTGGTGCAGCCGTTCAGAATCGCGGAAAGAGTAGGGGCGGGTGGTTATACGCGTCATGGCAGCAATCTGGTCAGGGCTGGCTTCAGCCAGAATTTCTTCAGCGAGAGCCGGCTGGTGGCCAGTTCAAGCACGTGGGTACTGTCAGTGATAATCAGGGAAAGACTATCCAGCTGTCCTTGTTGCATCGCTTGCAGCACAGGCGCGAAGCAGGTGCTTTCCAGGGTTTGCAACTCTTGCAGCCAGCTTGACCATTCACCGGTGAGGGCCGGCTGGATCAACTGATCCAATATCAGCAGGCCACGTCCGGGTTTGGCGGCGATGATGCCGGCGACGCTGGCATTCGCATGCGCAGCCTTGGCGTACTGGCCGAGGCCGACGAAGCCGGCAGGCAGGTTGAATACCTCGTGCTGGCCGACGGTTGGCACCGTTGCGGCGGCGCCGCCCCACAGCCAAAGGGAGTTGACGCTCTGCTTTCCCTGCATCTCGCGACGCTCGTTCAGAGGATGTGCAAACCACAGCATCTGTACTTCATTCTGCAACTTGCGCCAGGCTCGGGCGCCGTCGCCTTGCGGCATCCAGATATCGATGTTGTGCCCGCAAGTGGCGTCCGGCGTGGAAGTAAGCAGACCCTGCCAGTCGTCAGCACGCATGAACCAGGTGTTGGCGTTGCCGTAGACCAGTGGCCTGCCCACTTCGGCAAACAAGGGCGCGGCGGCGTCGAACAACTCGCGTGAATCCGTTTCGGACAAGCCGATCTGACGGATATCGGTCAATACCAGATGGTCGCGGGCGATATGGATATGCGCCGGATGGAGCATGAACCAGACACCTTCATCAACGCTCAGGCCCAGCGCACGCATGGCGGCGCAGGCCAGGGCAGGACTGTTGTGCGCGTCCTGGGCAGGCGCTGCGCTGGCCGGAATAAACGAAGGAAGATGAAATTGCGAGCTTAACCACATTTCGTGCGGCAAGGCGCGTGCAAAATCGTCAAATACTTGACGGGAATGTTCCTTTTGGGCGCGCGCCATCAAGGTGGCAAAGGCGGGCAGTTTCAATTCGCGCAATAAATCACGCGCCAATTCCGGCGGCGGCAGGCCGAATGGCAATAGGATAGTTAAATGACTCATGGCGCGATTGTAGGGCATAGCCGCGACATGAGTCGAATTGCCTTTGTTCACACTCTTTCTACAAGCAAGTCTGGCATGCTCAGAAATTCAGCTTGGCGTTGAGCGTAAACTCGCGGGCGGCGCCGATATTGACGAACGGCGTGCCGCTGCAGCAACTGGCGGTGTAATAAGTGGAATCGAAGATGTTTTTGATGTTGAACTGCCAGTCTATCGATTGACCGCCGATTAACGTGTTCCAGGACACGAAAGCATCCATCACGCGACCATACGGCAAGTGGTAGACCTTGCCGGTGCCGTCGCCTGCCGGCAGGCTGCTGAATACGCGGGCTCCTGCGCCAGCCCTGACGCGGCCTTCAATCGGGCCAACCCGCGATATGCCGAAATCGCGTGTGAGGTACAGAGATGCGGCATGTTTCGGGGTGTTCGGCAGGGGATTTCCTGCCAGTTTCGGATCGTCGGTGTAGCGCGCGTCGGTGTAGGTATAGCTGCCGACCAGGCTCAGGTTCTGGCTGATGCGGCCGCTGGCGTCGAACTCCAGGCCGCGCGACCTGGCTTTGCCGGCGTTGCGGGTGTAATTGATGCCGTTGATGGTTTCGGTGGTCTGGATGTTGCGCTTTTGAATGTCGAATATCGCCAGCGTCGCCGTCAGGTTGTCGGTTTCCAGCTTCGAGCCGATCTCATAACCCTTGGCCAGTTCCGGCGGCAACTCGCCTATTGGCGTGGCAATCGAAGTATTCGGTTTGAATGACTCGCTGTAGCTGGCATACATGGACCAGTCGGGCGCCAGCTTGTAGACCACGCCGGCACGCGGCGTCACTCTGCCTGCAGCGACCTTGCTGCCGACAATGAATGGGCGGCCCTTGCCGGTCAGTTCATTGACATATTCATAGCGCGCACCGGCCAGCAGGATCCAGCGCTCATCCAGATGCATCGAATCCTGGATGAATACGCCGCGTGAGATCAGCTTGTCGGTCTGGTCGCTATCTGTAGGGCTGATTTTGCTGCCGGCTTGCGTCAGCTGCCCGTACACCGGGTCGTAGATATTGAACTGGGTATTGCTCGGGCCGCGGTACAGATCACCCAGAACCCGGTAGTTACGCATGTAGTCGACGCCGCCGACGATATCGTTGCGGATTCCACCCCAGTTGAATTTGCCTTCCAGGTTCAAAGTCAGGGTATGTGCCGACTGCACGCCGTTCTGGGTAGCATCGACACGCCGGGTGGCGATGCCGGTAGCATAGTTGATCGATAGCACGCGTGCCTGCCAGTCATTGTAGTAGCTGCGGCTGAAGCCGTAGCCGCCGTGCAGGGTCCAGTCAGCGTTGAGCTGGCGGTCGAAGCGCAGGTTGACGGCATCGGAACGGCCCGCCGACACATTGAAGGCTTCGTCGAAACGGCGATCCTTGGGCACCGCTACCGGATTGCCGGTGCGGGGATCGATGACGGTGCCGCGGTCGATCGGCACCGAATAGTTCATGTGTTCGTAGGCGAACGAAACGGTCGTATCGCGGCCGTACCAGGCTAGCGACGGCGCCACCACGGATTGTGTGATTTCACCGAAGTTGCGCCAGTAGTTGGCGCGTTGGTGATCTGCGATCAAGCGGTAAGCCAGCCCGGAATCGCCGATTGGCCCGGTCAGGTCGATCTGTTCGCCGATGCCGCCGTAGCTGGTGGTGTTGAGCGTTACCGAGCGTTGGTCTTCCAGCAGCGGTTTCTTGCTGATGACGTTGATGACGCCGCCCGGGTCCATGCTGCCGTACAGCATGGAGGACGGTCCTTTCAGTACTTCGATGCGCTCTGTAGTCGGTGTGAAATTGCGCGGCTGCACCGACAGCATGCCGTCGCGCAGCATGGAGTTGTCGCGGTTGTCGCCGAAGCCGCGCTTGATAATCGCATCCAAGGTGCCGCCTAGCGTATTGCCCATGCGGACGCCGGATACCGTATCCAGCGATTCTGCCAGGCTACCCGGTTGGCGGTCTTGCAGGAATTGGGAGGTCACGACGCTTACCGCTTGGGGCACGTCGATCAGGTCGGCGTCGCTGCGGCTACCGACGGCAGCGCGCTTAGCCTGGTAGCCGTTTTCCGCCGGGTTGGCATCATCCAGGCTAGCCTTGACGGATACCGTAGGCAGCACATTTTCGCTGTTCCTTGCGTCGGCATTTTTCTGAAACTCCCCTACGACTGTGGTCTGGCTGTTCGATAGCCTCGAAGATTCTCCGGATTGCACGTCTGCCGCCATTACGCCATGCGTCAGCATGATTGAACATATTCCCGCTATCTGCTTTTTCAACACTTTATCCTCGCCTGGTTATTCATTTTTGCTAACAGGCGGCATTATATATAAATAAGAATCATTCGCAATTAAAGGTGGGGGAAGGAATGTTTTTTTTGGCAAATTCACGGGCTCGACTGTTGGAAGAAAAAGACACGTTTCACAGAAACTCTGTAGGCGAATCGATAGTAATTGCTAATTGCAATCATTCTCAATACCATTCTTATTCTGTTGCTTCAACGAAAAATAACGATTAAACAGACGCCAGGGCGAGGTCGGAATCAAGCTTTTGAGAAAACCCGCGTGAATTCAAATCAATAAAAAAATAATGCAAATGTCTCAATATGATGTAAAGACGGTGAAGCGCTTTCCGGGGGGGATGAAGTGGTCGTTGATGCTGGCGGCGGCCTTTTTGCTGGCTGCTTGCGGTGGCGGTGGTGGCGACAGTGCCAGTACCCCGATTACGCCAGTGGCAGACGGCGGGCTAAGCCAGGTCGCCAGCCTCGGCAAAAAAATCTTCAGCGATCAAAGTCTGTCAGCTTCGGGCAAACAGTCTTGCGCCACCTGCCACAATCCCGACAATGCGCACGCACAAAGTAACGACCTGGCAGTGCAGTTGGGCGGACCTAATCTCGATGTGCCTGGCTTCCGCGCCGTGCCGTCCTTGCGCTATCTTAATCTGACTCCAGCTTTCTTTTTTGCCAGCGACGGCACGCCGACCGGCGGCTTCAATCGCGACGGCCGCGTCAATACCCTGGCCGATCAGTCGGAGCGGCCGTTCCTGGCACCGCATGAAATGGCCAATGCCAGCAAGGCGGATGTGATTGCCAGATTAAAGCTGGCAGCGTATGTCGAAGAATTCCGTAAGGTATTCGGCGCAGCCATTCTCGATAACAGCGACGATGCTTTCAACCGCGTTCAGCTGGCGTTGCAGCAGTACCAGAAGGAAGACGGCGATTTCCATCCCTACGATTCCAAATACGACCAATTCCTGAGCGGCAAAGTGCCGTTGAATGCGGCTGAATTGCGCGGACTGGCGTTGTTCAACAATCCGACCAAGGGCAACTGCGTCGCCTGCCACCTGAGCGCCAAGGGCAGCGACGGGTCATCGCCGCTATTTACCGATTTCACCTTTGATAATCTTGGCGTTCCGCGCAATCCGGCAATTGCCGCGACCGCGGATGCCGCATATTTCGATCTCGGCCTGTGCGGACCGGATCGCACCGATCTGAGTAACCGTAGCGAATTGTGCGGCGCATTCAAAGTGCCGACTCTGCGCAATGTCGCAACCCGCAAAGTGTTTTTCCATAACGGTTACTTCAAGACCCTGCGCGAGGCGGTCAGTTTCTACGTCAAGCGCGATACCAATCCGGAGCTGTGGTATCCGATCGACGCCAGTGGCGTCGTTCAGAAATTCAACGATCTGCCGGAGCAATATCGCAAGAACGTGAATGTCACCGAAGTGCCGTATAACCGGCAACCGAATATGCCGCCGGCATTGTCCGACAGTGAAGTCGACGACGTCGTGCAGTTTCTCGGTACTTTGACAGACGGCTACAAAGCACAATAAAACATTAAGGGGAACACAACACCATGAAAAAAAATATTCTGGCGCAAGCCATTGCAATCGCCTTGATGGCGAGTCCGTTAGCGGCATCCGCCAGTGAGGCAGAGTTGTTGAAACGACTCAATAAACTGGCTGCTGAAGTCGAGCAGCTCAAGGTCGAGCTGGCTGCCACCAGGCAGAAAACCGATACGGTCGAGAAGCGTCAGGATGCGCTGGCAGCGGCGCCGGCGGCACCTGCAACATCGGCCGTCGTGATGACCGCAGCGACAGCGACAGCACCATCAGGCGCAACTCCAGCTGCAGCACCGGTGTCGGCAGTCGCGACTGCGTCGCCGGCGACAATGCTGGGACCAAATACCGTGCTGTCGAGTTACGGTGAAGTCAATTACACCCGTCCTCGCAATGACAGCAGCAAGTCGCAAGCCGACGTCGCTCGCGCAGTGATCGGCATCACTCATCGTTTTGATGAAAAGACCAAGATGGTGGCTGAATTCGAATGGGAGCATGCGGTCACTTCCGCCAGCGACCAGGGCGAATCGGAAGTTGAGCAGTTGTATGTCGAGCGCGAATTCAACAACGGCCTGCGTGCCAAAGGCGGCTTGTTCCTGATCCCGGCAGGTTTGCTCAATACCAATCACGAACCGACTGCTTACTACGGCGTGTATCGTAACTTCGTCGAAACCGCGATCATTCCATCCACCTGGCGCGAAGCAGGGCTCGGTTTGTCGCAGTCGCTCGACAACGGCTTGACCTGGGATACCGGCCTGACCACCGGTTTCGATTTGGGTAAATGGGATGCTGCGTCGACCGAAGGCCGCACGTCGCCGCTGGGCAGTATCCATCAGGAAGGCCAGTTTGCGAAGTCGCATGATCTGAGCGTGTTCGGCGCATTGAACTGGCGCGGCGTGCCAGGCTTGCTGCTGGGCGGTTCCGTGTTTACCGGGAAAATCGGCCAAAAAACACCGGATTTCCCTGCGCAGGATGCACGCCTTACCGTGTGGGATCTGCATGCACGCTATACACCGGGTAAATGGGATCTGTCGGCACTTTATGCGCGCGGCGCCATCAGTAATACAGAGGCGCTGAACCAGACGTTTGCCGGCCAGCCGACACCGGTGCCGTCATCGTTCTACGGCTGGTACACGCAGGCCGCCTATCAGTTATGGAAAAGTTCGGACTATACTTTGACACCGTTCGCCCGCTATGAGCGATTCAATACTGCCAACAGCTATGCGGCGATGCCGCCCGGCCTGGGAGTTGCCACCGGCCCGAACGAAGGTGTCTGGACGGTCGGCGCCAACTTCAATATCGGTGAAGGCGTGGTCTTGAAGGCGGATTATCAGAAATTCAAGGTGGATACGACGCGCGATCGCTTCGACCTTGGCCTGGGTTACGCGTTCTAATTTCCAACTATTTACTTATTGGCATCGACAATGAAACAGATCAACCTGGCTGTCCTGGCATTCGCGACCGGCGCCACTTCGAGCGCCTTCGCCACCCAGTACCTGACGGTGGAGCAGGCGCAACAAGTGATGTTTCCTGATGCGACCGGCTTCAGGGACGCCAGTTTGCAGTTGTCCGGCGAGCAGATGAAGCAGGTCGAGAAACTTTCCGGCCTGCCTGCGCGGTCGGTCGGCTGGCGTGTGTTTGCGGCGTATAAAGGTGACGCCCAGTTAGGTTCGCTGTTGGGTTATGTCGTGCTGGATGACGTAGTCGGCAAGTTTGAATTGATCTCGTATGCGGTAGCGGTCAATCCCGATGCCAGCATCAAGCAGATTGAAATTCTCACCTATCGGGAAAGCCACGGTTTTGAAATCAAAAGCCCGGCATGGCGCAAGCAATTCGTCGGCAAGACGGCCACTTCCGGCTTGACCATCGGCGACGGTATCGCCAGCATCAGCGGCGCTACGCTGTCGTGCACGCATGTCACCGATGGCGTACGGCGGATTGCCGCCATCGCTCAGGTCATGCTGAAAAAATGAAACGGCGGGCACAACCCTGGCTGGGAACCCTGGTCGAGGTGACGCTAGCCGATGCCCTCGGCGATGCCGCCACGGCATGCGCTTTCGATGCTGCTTTTGGCGCTGTCGCCGAAGTGCATCGCCTGATGAGCTATCACGACGCCGCCAGCGATGTCGCGCAGATCAATCGCATGGCGGTCGGCAGCGTAATCCGGGTTGATGCGCACACGGCGAATGTAATTCACATGGCGCTCCATTTGAATGCGGTAACGGATGGCCTGTTTGATATCGGCTGTGCGTCGAAGCTGGTCGAATGGGGTTATTTGCCAGGATCAACTGAAAAAATTGCAGAAACCAGCTCGGGCAACGCGGCTAATCGGATCAGCTTGCATATCGATGACGCGGGTAATGTTCGAAAAATTGCGCCGGTGCTGATCGATTTGGGAGGTATCGCCAAGGGTTACGCGATAGACGCTGCCATCAACGCCTTGCAAGCATTGGGCATCGCTTCGGCGTGCGTCAATGCGGGTGGCGATTTACGGGTTTTCGGCGAAAACGCCTATCCGGTCATGATTCGCGATCCCCGCGCACCCACGCAAATTGCGGCTCGAATCGAATTGAAAAATGCTGCATTGGCGACTTCCGGCAGTTATTTTTCGCAAAAGACGGTGCTGGGCCACGAACGTTCGGCACTGGTTAACTGTGGAAGGGGCAACGCGCTGGTCGACAGTGTCAGCGCCACGGTGCAAGCTGCCGATTGCATGACGGCGGATGCGCTGACCAAGCTGGTGCTGCTAAGCGCCGATCCCCGACATCCGTTATTACAGCAGTTTGGCGCAACTGCTTTTATAATCTGAGGGATGCGCTCCCCCAAACATCCTAAACAAAGTCTTCATCACCCAAGAGTTCGCCCGCAAATCATCCGGTTTCGCCTTGAGCGCTGGCATCGATTCAGCCTCTATGGCGTTTCCGGCCTGCTGACGGCCAGCGGCATTTTGTGGTTGATCGTCCATTTTTTCCTGCGGGTAGCGGGAGAGTTTGGTGAAACCGTCAATCCGGTCGAGCCATGGTCGATGAAGCTGCATGGTGCGGCCGCCATGGCGATGCTCTTCTTCGTTGGCAGCTTGCTGATCACCCATATCCGGCGCGCTCACGTTGCGCGCCGCAATCGCTATTCCGGCTGGAGCATGACGGCTTTGTCAGCCTTGTTGACGATCAGCGGCTATGCTCTGTACTACATCGCCAGCGAATCCAGCAGGCCGCTCTGGTCGGCAGGACACTGGATCCTGGGCTTGCTGTTTCCGCTTTTGCTGGTACTGCATATTTTTCTGGGACGACGTGCAGCCAGATAGGTTGCCATCATTTTTTCTGCCGAGGCAGGATTTTTCAAACACAGTGCAAGAGGAGTTTCGACCATGAGTTATCACGCATCAAGCAAGCGCTACGACAACATGCAGTACCGGTTCTGCGGCCGCAGCGGCCTCAAGTTGCCGTTGTTGTCGATGGGACTCTGGCACAATTTCGGCGACACAACCTCGCTGGCGCGTCAACGCGAAATGGTGCATACCGCGTTCGATCTCGGGATTACCCATTTCGACCTGGCAAACAATTACGGGCCGCCATATGGCAGTGCTGAAACCAATTTCGGCCGCATTCTGAAAGAAGACTTGCGTCCCTACCGCGACGAGCTGATCATTTCGACCAAGGCTGGCTGGGACATGTGGCCGGGGCCGTATGGGCAGGGCGGCGGTTCACGCAAATATGTACTGGCCAGCCTCGACCAGAGCCTGCAGCGCATGGGTCTGGATTATGTCGATATCTTTTATTCGCACCGCTTTGATCCGGAAACGCCGCTGGAAGAAACCATGAGTGCGCTGGCGACGGCGGTGCAGCAAGGTAAAGCGCTGTATGTCGGCGTTTCGTCCTATTCGCCAGCCAAAACCGCAGAAGCGGCCAAGCTGTTGCGCGACTGGAAAGTACCTTGCCTGATTCATCAGCCGTCCTACAACATGTTCAACCGCTGGATTGAACAAGGCTTGCTGGATACGCTGGAACAGGAAGGCATGGGTTGCATTACTTTTACCGCCCTGGCGCAGGGATTGTTGAGCGACAAGTACCTGAACGGCGTGCCGGAAGATTCGCGCATTAATCGCGAAGGCGGCGGTTCGCTGCAGAAGGCCCACCTGAGTCCGGAAAACCTGGCGCGGGTGCGAGCCCTCAACGAAATTGCCAAGACACGTGGCCAGAGCCTGGCGCAGATGGCGCTGGCCTGGGTACTGCGCGATCCGCGCGTGACCACGACTTTGATCGGCGCCAGCAGTCCGGCCCAGATCCGCGAGAACGTGGCGGCGTTGCAGCGGCTGGATTTTTCGGCGGAAGAGTTGGCTGCGATCGATGCGCAGGCAAAAGAGGGCGGGATCAATCTGTGGGAACGGTCGTCAAACGGTTAAAACATATGTAGGGTGGGCACGATGTGCCTACCCTACACGAAAGCTGGTGTTTTATACGGGCGCAAGCAACGCTTGGAACTGATCCAGAATCGTAATGACCTTGTCGTCTGACAAGGACAGCAGTCCCTCTCCCACATACCACTCGATATAGCTTTGCTGCGGCAACGCTGTGTGCCTGGCTTCGCCAAACAGCCAGATGCCGTGTTCCTTGGCCAATTGGTCACGTGCGGCATTCGCCACGTCACGGCCGACTGGAAAATACACATGCAGCATATTGCAATGCGGTTGCTGCGGATTGACTTGCCAGAGCGGGTAGCGGCTCAGCAGCTGATACAAATCCCGTGTGCGCTGCAGATATGCCGGCATCCGCGCCAGCTTCTCGTCGAACCGCATCGCTGCTGCCACCACGTAGGGCGAGCGCTGATAGACATTGCCGCCCATGCGTTTCATCCATTCTGACGCGCGGGTAATGAAATCGCGCTTGCCCAGCAGCATTGCGCCGCCCAAACCACCGATGCCCTTGTAAAACGAGACATACGCACTATCAAAACCAGCTGCCACGGTGCTCAGCGGCTTGTCATATCCGGTAGCAGCCTCCCACAGGCGTGCGCCATCCAGATGCAAATGAATATCCCTTTCATGACAGTATTCTTTGACCGCATTCAATTCTTCCCATGTCGGCAACTGGCCACCAATTTCACGCATAGGCAATTCATACAGCGCGGCTCCCAGGCGGTCAGGCAACGCTTTGAGATCGTCCGCTGTCCATGGTCGATAAGGATTGCCGACATTGAGTGAGGTGAAGTGGTCAAGCAGCTGGTAATTGCTACGTTCGTGCACCAGTATGTGCGCTGTCGGATGGAGAGCCGTCAGCGGGTTGTTCCTGTCCTGGCAGGCGAGCCGAAGCGCCACCGTCTGGGCTAGCGTTCCGGTAATGACGAAATGGCCAGCCTCGAAGCCCAGCAGCTCGGCTATCTTGTTTTCGAAAGTTTGAACCAGTTCGCCCTCGCCATAGATGTCGTGACGGATGTCATGTGCCTGGCACCAGGCGGCCATCTCGGCAAAATCCTGGGCGGCGGAGCGCGGCAAGGAGGTGGAGAAGAAGGTATGGCATTGATTACGTAGATTGGCGTTTGGCATAAAGTGTTTCTACAAGATGAATTTGTCGCTTTAATTACAAAATGTTCAATTGATAATATTCTAGCGTTTTACTTATGCCCCACAAGAAAATGTCATCACATTCCGGCGGCGACTTGGCCGTAAAATTGAAGACTGTAGTGTTTATCTCAAAAGGACAAGCGCTTAAAGATACCTCAACCTATCCAGGAGTTGTCATGAACGGCTATGCATTGTCTCACCAGGGTATCCAGTCGGGTTTTATATCGAGTCTTATATCGAGTTCCATATGAATATCAGCACATTCGATTTATTCAAGGTTGGTATCGGTCCATCCAGTTCGCACACAGTCGGCCCGATGATTGCCGCCAATCGATTCGCTGCCCATTTGCATGACGTCGATCTGCTGGATGCGGTGCACGCGGTTCGCGTCGAATTGTATGGCTCGCTCGGCGCCACCGGCAAAGGCCATGGCAGCGACAAGGCGGTATTGCTGGGACTGGAAGGAAACCTGCCCGACAACATCGACCCGGACCATGTCGAGCCGCGCCTGGCGGAAATTCGCAGTTCCAAAAAATTATTGTTGAACGGCACGCATCCGATAGGCTGCGTAGAAAAAGAACATGTACTGTTTTTCCGTCGCGAAGCGTTGCCGCAACATCCGAACGGCATGCGCTTTATCGCCATGGATGCGAGCGGCAGCGTGATTGCGGAAAAAGAATACTACTCGGTGGGGGGCGGGTTTGTGGTGAGCAAGGAGGGGCAGCGCGTCAACCTGGTGCAGGCGGGCAGTGTGCAAACGGAAGGCGATTTACCGTATCCCTTCCATTCCGGCGACGATCTGCTGCGAATGTGCGCTGAAAGCGGCCTCACCGTTGCCGCCTTGATGATGGAAAACGAAAAGCACTGGCGCTCGGCAGAAGAGGTGCGCACCAAGTTGCTGGGGATTTGGGATGTGATGGCGGCGGCGGTAAAGCGCGGTTGTTCGATTGGCGGCGAATTGCCCGGCCCGATGCGTGTCAAGCGCCGTGCTGCTGAATTGTATCGGCAACTGACGGAGCATTCGGACGAGTCGCTGGTGGATCCTTTGTCCATGCTCGACTGGGTCAACCTGTACGCGATGGCGGTGAATGAAGAAAATGCCGCGGGCGGACGCATAGTGACTGCGCCGACTAACGGTGCGGCGGGCGTGTTGCCGGCGGTGCTGCATTACTACACCAGGTTCATCCCCGGCGCTAATCTGGATGGCGTCATGACCTTTATGCTGACGGCAGCTGCGATCGGTTTGATCTACAAGGAAACCGCTTCCATTTCCGGCGCCGAAGTCGGCTGCCAGGGTGAAGTCGGGGTCGCCTGTTCGATGGCGGCGGGAGCGCTGGCGGCAGTCTTGGGCGGCAGCACCGAGCAGATCGAGAACGCCGCTGAAATCGGCATGGAACATAACCTCGGCATGACCTGCGATCCGGTCGGCGGTCTGGTGCAGATTCCTTGCATAGAACGCAATGCGATGGGCGCGGTGAAGGCGATCAACGCTGCCCGCATGGCATTGCGTGGCACCGGCAAGCATTATGTGTCGCTGGATAATGTGATCAAGACCATGATGCAAACCGGGGCCGACATGAAGACCAAATATAAAGAAACATCGCGTGGCGGTCTGGCGGTAAATGTCATTGAGTGCTGAGTTGTTGTCTGTAATGACAACACGCCACGGTTTCTTTTTGAGGTAAATTCGAAATGTGGCAGCTATCTGCCGACAAAAAGCCCGCATTTGCGGGCTTTTTGTTTTATGTGGCGCCGCGGAAGAGTTTTGGTTTTTGTTTTTTTAACTGCAACGCTGCAAACTGCGCCAGATTCGTCTACCATTTGCCATAAGGCACACCATAAAAACCACGACTCCACAGAATAATTTCCCTTTCCCAAAAGCATCTTCAATAGCAGAGATATTGATTACCTAGAAATAGAATCGACAGACATTGTGATAATGTCGCTGCCGCTTAACACTGCTATTTAACGCTGCTATTTTATTTTCACTCGCGTATCCAGGAGACCATCAATGAGCACCCCAACCACTCTTTCTGCGGCCGAGCAGGCCCTGCGCGACGCTGCGCTCGAATATCATCGCAGCCCGACGCGCGGCAAGATCGCCGTGGTGCCGACCAAGCCTTTGTCGAACCAGCGCGATCTATCGCTGGCTTACTCGCCGGGTGTCGCCTATGCCTGTCTGGCGATCCATGAAGATCCGGAAATGGCGGTGGAATACACCTCGCGCGCCAACCTGGTCGGCGTAGTCACCAACGGCACTGCCGTGCTTGGACTGGGCGATATCGGCCCGCTGGCCGGCAAGCCGGTGATGGAAGGCAAGGGCTGCCTGTTCCATAATTTTGCCGGTATCGATGTATTCGACATCGAATTGGCCGAGCGCGATCCGGATAAGCTGGTCGAGATCATCGCCGCGCTGGAGCCGACGCTGGGCGGCATCAACCTGGAAGACATCAAGGCGCCGGAATGCTTCTATATCGAAAAGAAGCTGCGCGAGCGTATGAAGATCCCGGTCTTTCACGACGACCAGCACGGCACCGCCATCATTTCTTCGGCAGCCTTGCTGAACGGCCTGGAACTGGTCAACAAGAAGATCGGCGAAGTCAAGCTAGTAGCCTCTGGCGCCGGCGCTGCGGCGATTGCCTGCCTCGACCTGATGGTTGAGCTGGGCGTCAAGCGCGAAAACATATTCGTCTGCGATTCGCGCGGCGTGATTCACGATAAGCGCGAAGACAAACTGGATGTTTCCAAGCAACGCTATCAGCAAACTACCGATGCGCGCACCCTTGCGGATGCGATTGTCAATGCCGACGTGTTCCTCGGCTGCTCGGCGCCTGGCGTGCTGACGCAAGATATGGTCAAGGCCATGGGCTCGCAGCCTATCATCCTGGCGCTGGCCAATCCGGAACCGGAGATTCGCCCTGAGCTGGCGCTGGAAGCGCGGCCGGATTGCATTATCGCTACCGGACGTTCGGATTATCCGAACCAGGTTAACAATGTGCTGTGCTTCCCCTACATTTTCCGCGGCGCGCTGGATTGCGGCGCCACCAGCATCACGGAAGCGATGAAGGTCGCTTGCGTGCGCGAGATTGCCGACTTGACCAAGGCCGAGATCAGCGAAGAAGTGGCATCCGCCTATGCTGGCCAGGAACTGCATTTCGGCCCGGAATATATCATTCCGAAACCTTTCGATTCGCGCCTGATCTTGCGCATCGCCCCTGCGGTTGCCCGTGCTGCCGAAGAGTCGGGCGTGGCGACGCGTCCGATCAAGGACATGGACGCGTATCGCCAGTCGCTGATGCGTTTTGTCAGCCACACCGGCATGTTCATGCGCCCGGTTTTCCTGGCGGCGCGCGGGGAGCCGCAACGTATCGTCTACGCCGAGGGCGAGGATGAGCGGGTATTGCGTGCGGTGCAGATCGCGCTTGAAGAAAAACTGGTGCGGCCGATCCTGATCGGCCGCCCGGCGGTGATCGAGGCACGTATCAAACGCGCTGGCTTACGCTTGCAGGCCGGACGTGATTTCGAGCTGATCAATCCGGAAGACGACGTGCGTTTCCGCCAATACTGGGAGACCTATCACGAGATCAAGGCGCGCGACGGCGTCACGCCCGAGATGGCGAAATCAACATTGCGCCGTTCGAACACCACCATCGCCGCGCTGCTGGTCAAGCTCGGCGACGCCGACGGCATGCTGTGCGGCCTGGTTGGACGTTTCGATAACCATCTGGAACACGTGAGCGACATCATCGGCCTGCGTGACGGCGCCAAGTGTTTCGCCACCATGAACGGCCTGGTGCTCGACAAGCACACCTTGTTCATCGCCGATACTTTCGTCAACGACGATCCGGATGCGGAGCAACTGTCCGACATCGCCGCCATGGCGGTGGAAGAGGTCAGGCGCTTCGGGGTGCCGCCTAAAGTAGCGTTCCTGTCGCATTCGATGTTCGGTTCCAGCACCCGACCTTCGGCCAAGAAGATGCGCGCCGCACGCGATTTGTTCGTCAAGCGCATGCCGGATGTCGAAGCCGATGGCGAGATGCATGGCGATGCGGCCCTGAGCGCAGAGGTGAGGGCACAGTTCCTGCCGAAATCGACCCTGAGCGGTGATGCCAATGTATTGGTGACGCCGAATCTGGATGCCGCGAATATCCTGTTCAACGTGTTGAAAATGACGGGTGGCCAAGGTGTTACGGTCGGACCGGTATTGCTCGGCGCTGCGGCTCCGGTGCATATCCTGAACCCGTCGGCGACGGTGCGTCGCGTAGTCAACATGACTGCGCTGGTGGTGGCAAACGCGATCTCCGCAAAACAGAAAGTCTGATCGGCCGGTAAAGTTGCCCAATCAGCCAGCCGGTAGGAAATCCCCGTATCTGCATTCGCAGCGACGGGGATTTTTTTATATTGATGCCATCATTTTTTATCCGATGTGAATCTGGTCGGCTATCGATGTAGGTGGATTCCTACAACCCTTTGCGGTGAACGCCGATATGTTTCCGCGGTGCAGCGCGATAGAGTTCGGATATGTGCAAATCGGCACTCTCGTATGAGTCCGAGGCTGCGCCTGCCAATTGCCGCTCTGGCAGGTGGCGAGAAACTGCAACGTTATCAAGGATTGCTAACATGAGCTTCGCAACTGCACCTCGCATTTATTGCATCAATCCGGTACTTGTCTCGCGCCGAGGCTGGCCGGCTTTGCTCGACCATTGCGTCACGCTGGGCTTTGATCACGTGTTGCTGGCCAATACGCTCAATCTGGGCCAGCCCTCCGATGCTGAAGAAGGCCTTCCATTGAATGAGTTGACAGCAGCCTGTTCTGACCGCGGCTTGCACCTGTTGCTTGATATCGTGCTCGACAGAGTCTCGTCTGACGATCCGCTGATCGATGCTTACCCATCCTGGTTCGAAAACAAGCCTTCACCTGACAGCATGTCATCTGCTGGCGGCCCGCCCGTAACGAGCGACAGCGTTATCCATCTGCGCATGGCTGATTCTGCCGTACAGCGTGGTCTATACGCACTCTGGTGTCGACGCTTGCGGGGTTTGCTTGATATCGGCGTCGCCGGGTTTGTCTGCAGCGCGCCTGCGGCGGTGCCTGTCACGCTGTGGCAAGCTTTGATGACAGCAACACGCAGCTACCGCAATTCGGTTAGTTTCCTCGCCTGGACTCCCGGCAGTTCGGCGCCACAGCTTGATCCGCTGACTGACGCCGGTTTCGACGCGGTATTCTGCTCGGGAGCATGGTGGGATTATCAAGCTACGCGTTATGTGCGAGAACAAGATAATCTGATCGGCGACGCCACCATCATCGCTTTTCCGGAAACGCCTTTCGGTCCTCGCCTGGCGGGTCTGCTTAGCTTGACCGATGCCCCCTCGCGCCGCCGCGCCAGCCTGCGTGCGCTGCGCTTTGCGGCGGCCAGCGGCAACGGCATCTTGATACCGATGGGCTTTGAACTAGGGCTGACCGTGCCGTTCGATACTGTGCTGACGTCAGCACAATACGCCAGTCTGTGCGAAGAGGCAGAGATCGATTTGCGCGATGAAATTCAACAGGCGAATCGTTTCATTGTCGACATCGGCCGTTATTTTTTAGGTGCACCCGTTGCATTGCTGCGCAGTCCTGGCAGCGGATTGGCCTTGCTTCAGCGTAGTACGCGCACCGGCCTTGGCGGCCAGCGTGACGATAACGCCCGCTTGTCCTTGCTGATTGTGGTGAATCAAGATCTGTATCAAACCTGGCAAGGCGATGTCGACGACATCTTTAACCATGTCGACGGCTACGTTGCCCAGGCCGATTTGTCGGATTGGAACGAGGGCCGGGAGGCTGCGTTCTCTCTGCCGCAAGGTCCGTTGTTGCTAGAGGCGGCCGAGATTAAATTATGGCTGGCGCGGGCTACACCGTCGGGTGTCGGTCGTGTCAACAGTGGGGATACCCGGCAAGCGGCATAAGGACTTCAGACGAGCTTCAGGAAATTAGACCGCGGTCCGGTGTTTTCGTTGAGAAGCGCGATCAGTTGGTCCGCATTCAGGCGGCCTTTTCCTATCAGCTTTTGCAGCGGCTCGAAGGCACGCACCATGCGTCGATAGATGGAAATCGACGGCAGGTGCGAATGGATGTCGCGCCCCGCGAATTTTGGAAAGCGCTGCATATCCTTGATCAGGAATGAAGCTATGTTGGCGTGTTCAAATTCGGTATCGCTATCGAACCCCAAGAATTTTACTTCGCACTGACGCGGAGAAATGCTGGCGGCGACCCGGTCCTGATCCAGCGACCGCAACGCATCGTAACCGTCTTCAATTGCCGACCACATGTCAAGAATCCGGACGACTTCTTTCACGATAGGCGGATCCGATCTGGCGTTGCCGTCATACAGCGCGCCATATTTCCAGCGCAAGCCCCAGGTATTGCCGCTATGCAGCGCGGACTGGACAAACTTCGGATCAACATCGCCCGCAATGTCCAGATGCTGATGCACTTCGCACAGCATGGTCAATATCAATTTTTCAGCATCGCTTAATTCCATTGCAATCCCCGTTCAGACTCCTGCGTTAGGATTCGTATATACTACAGAATAACTGTACGTTTATACAGTTAATTAGTACATGAAATCGTAAATAAAATCGTCAATTAAGGTAACTGCCAGTTATACCGGAGGTATTGTGCCTCCGTTGCGCCCCTGTACTCCGACCATGAACAAAACGCTGGAAAACCGTTTCTATTATCTGGATAACTTCGTCACTGTTGTCGAGTCGGTACGCGCCCGTTATCGCCATTTGCTGAACAACGAAGAACAGGTGTTCGTCGATGGCTTCGGCAGTTTGCCGCAATCCTCCGCGGCATTGCTGGTACGGATGGTGATACGCAAAGGCGAGCTGTTTCGGCTTGGCAAGCTGCGTTACGACGAAATCGGCTGCACGGAAAATGCGGCGGCGCCGCTGGTAAAGGCTGGCTGGATAAGCCAGCAGCCGCTGGTGGATATCGAACAACTTTTCAGCGTGCTCACCAAAGTCGAAATCGCTGCGGCTTTCCCGCTGTTGCGACATAGCAAAGTAACTCGCAAGAGCGAACAGTTGGCCTTCCTGCGTGAGGCAGGGGATGCGGGGGACGATACAGCGTGCATGCGCAGCCTGGCCGAATGGTGGCCTGACGCTGGCGACAGTTTGTTGCAGTTGTCCAGGCCGATTGCCGCGTTATGCGATCGCCTGCGCCTGATGTTCTTCGGTAATTTATATCAGGACTGGTCGGAGTTTGTGCTTTCCGAACTGGGCATTTTCAAATATGAACAGTTTGACTTATCTCCCGATACCCAAGGTTTCAGCAGCCGTCGGGACATTGACGATTACCTGCACCTGTATGCCTGTCGCGAACGGTTTCTAAGCGGCGAGGCGCCACAGGTGGTGGTGGCTGATATTGCCGCCGATCCTTATCTGAATCCTTGGCTGGAAGAGCGCCGCAGTAAGTTGCTATTTCAGATTGCCCGGCACCATGAGCGCAATGGCGAGTTGCCGCAGGCGCTGCGGCTGTATGCCGACAGCAGCCGGCCCGGAGCACGCTTGCGGGCGATCAGGGTGCTGGAGCGTTGCGGCCAGCTTGCCGTCGCATTTGAGTTGGCACAGCAGGCTGAACTGCAGGCCGAAAGCGAAGCCGAACAACAGCAGTTGTTGCGCGTAATGCCGCGTCTGCGGCGCGCGCTAGGCTACCCAAAGTTGCCGAAGTCTTCTACCGCGAGCATTATCCAGCGCGAGATCGCCTTGCCGCGGCCTGATCCCGGCATGTCGGTCGAGACCGCGCTCGGCCAGCATCTAGGCTGTGCAGATGCACCTGCACACTATGTCGAAAATGCATTGATCAATTCGCTGTTCGGCCTGTTGTTCTGGGACGCCGTGTTCGCGCCGGTGCCGGGCGCTTTTTTCCATCCGTTCCAGAGCGGTCCGGCAGACCTGCACAGTGCCGATTTTCGACTGCGCCGGGCGCGCCAGTTTGAAGACGGTTTTGCCTTGCTTCACAACGGCGGCTATCGAGAGACCATCCGGCGGAATTTCCGGATCAAGGAAAATATCCAGTCGCCATTCGTGTTCTGGGGCGCGATCGACGATGATTTGCTAGCCATGGCGCTGGAATGCCTGCCGCCATTGCATCTGGAAAAGTGTTTTGAGCGGATCCTGCAGGACATCAAGAGCAATCGTTCCGGTTTGCCTGACCTGATCCAGTTCTGGCCGGCAGAAAAACGCTATCAGATGATTGAAGTCAAAGGGCCGGGCGACCGCTTGCAAGACAACCAGATCCGCTGGCTGGATTACTTCGCCAGCCATGAAATCCCGGTAGCAGTGTATTACGTGCAATGGGCGGAGAAAAGCGCGTGATGACGCCAGATGCTTCCCCTGCTCGTTACGTGGTCGCGGTGCGCGCCCTGTGCGAATTCACCGCAAAGCAGGGCGATCTGGACCTGCGCTTCACACCGTCGCCGACTGCGCAGGAAGGCATCACCGGCCATGCCGTAGTGGCCTCGCGCCGCTCCGCTTCTTATGAATCGGAAGTCAGCCTGAGCGGTAGCTTCGGCCCGTTGCTGGTGCGCGGGCGCGCCGACGGTTACGATCCGCAGCTGAACCGGCTGGAGGAGGTCAAGACTTATCGCGGCGATCTCAGCCGCATGCCGGACAACCATCGTCATCTGCACTGGGCGCAGGTCCGGATCTATGGCCACCTGCTATGTCAGAGCCGGCAGCTGGATGAATTGCAGCTGGCGTTGGTCTACTACGATATCGGCAGCCAGAAGGAAACCTTGCTGACTGAGCATCTGACCGCCAAGCTGTTGAAGCAGTTCTTCGAAGATCACTGCCAACGCTTCCTGGCATGGGCCGAACAGGAAATGACGCATCGTGCCGGGCGCGATGTGCAACTGACAGCCTTGCCGTTTCCACATGCGGATTTTCGTCCGGGCCAGCGCGTGATGGCTGAGGCGATCTACAAAAGTACTGTGAGTGGCCGTTGCTTGCTGGCGCAGGCTCCCACCGGTATCGGCAAGACCATCGGCAGCTTGTTTCCGATGCTCAAGGCGAGCCCGGGCCAGGCGCTGGACAAGATCTTTTTCCTCGCAGCCAAGACCTCGGGCCGGGCGCTGGCGCTGGAAGCTGTGACGCGGATCCGGCAAAGTGCGCCGGCGCTACCTTTGCGGGTGCTGGAACTGGTAGCGCGCGACAAGGCTTGCGAACATCCCGATAAAGCTTGTCATGGCGAATCCTGTCCTTTGGCCCAAGGATTTTATGACCGCTTGCCGCAGGCGCGCAGTGCCGCGATCGAAGCCGGCGCGATGGATAAGGAAAGCCTGCGCCAGGTCGCCGCCGCGCATCGGGTCTGTCCCTATTATCTGAGCCAGGAGATGGCCAATTGGTCGGATGTGATCGTTGGCGACTACAACTACTATTTCGATGTGAGCGCCATGTTGTACGGCATGGCCAACGCCAACCAGTGGCGGGTAGGGGTGCTGGTTGACGAGGCGCACAACATGATCGACCGCGCGCGCAAGATGTATTCCGCTGAAATGGAATACATCCACCTGAAAACCTTGCGAAAAACCGCACCGCCGGCGCTCAAGCGCGGACTGGACCGGGTTAGCCGCCAATGGGGAGCCTTGGGCAAGGAACAGGATGGCGAATACCAGCATTACGCTGAAATACCGGAGGCGTTTGTCGAGGCATTGCTGAGGGCGGTGGCCGACATTACTGACTATATGGTGGAGCATCCGGCCGCCATGGACAGCAACTTGCAGCAATTCTATTTTGACGCCTTGCACTTTACGCGCATGGCTGAACTGTTTGGCTCGCATTCGCTATTTGATATCACCAGGCAGGGTGGGCATGGCAGTACCTTATGCATCCGCAATATCGTGCCGGCGCCTTTCCTGACGCCACGCTTTGCCGCCGCCCGTAGCACGGTGCTGTTTTCGGCAACGTTAAGTCCCTGGCATTTTTACAGCGATACGCTGGGCATGCCGGCCGACACGGCCTGGATCGACGTGCCGTCGCCTTTCACCGCGGATCAGTTGACGGTGCAACTGGTGACCGGTATTTCGACGCGTTTCCTGCATCGGGAGCGTTCGCTGTCTCCCATCGTCGATCTGATCGCGCGCCAGTATCAGCAACAATCCGGTAATTACCTGATGTTTTTCAGCAGTTACGATTACCTGCAAAAGGTCGCCGCGCTGTTTGCCGAACGTTACCCGGAGATTCCACTGTGGCTGCAGGCGCGTCGCATGGATGAACGGGAACGGGAAGATTTCCTGGCGCGCTTTACCGATACCTCGCAAGGGGTTGGTTTTGCCGTGCTGGGCGGTTCGTTCGCCGAAGGCATCGATCTTCCCGGTGCGCGGCTGATCGGCGCTTTCATCGCAACGCTAGGGCTGCCGCAGATCAATCCGGTGAACGAACAGATCATGCGGCGCATGGGCGAGACTTTCGGCAACGGCTATGACTACACCTATCTTTATCCCGGCATGCAGAAAGTGGTGCAAGCCGCGGGCAGGGTGATCCGTACGCAGCAGGACCGTGGTGTGGTGTACCTGATCGACGATCGTTTTGCGCGGCCGGAAATCAAGCAGTTGCTGCCGGCGTGGTGGCAAGTTGCATGAATCAGTCGAATAGCTCCTGCCAGAAACTTTCCTTTTTCTTGGGGCGGCGATAGTCGTTGTAATGCGAGCCTTGCTGTGGTGCGTGGTACTCGGGCCGGGGTTGTTGCTGTCGCGGTGCTGGTACCTGCGCGTTGACCAGTTCCTGAGTCGATTGCTGGATGATCTTGTCCAGTTCACCGCGATCCAGCCAAACGCCGCGGCAGCCGGGACAATAGTCGATCTCGATGCTTTGGCGTTCGCTCATGACGAGCTCTTTGTCTTTACATACAGGGCAATACATATCCACTCTCCATCACGTTTAATGTTGATAAAGAGCAGGCGCGCGCTGCGCACCTGCCCCGAGACTTACTCTTTGTTGGCAAAGCCCAGCAACTGCAGCAGGCTGGTGAACAGATTGAATATCGAGACGAATAAGCTGACGGTGGCCATCACATAATTGGTTTCGCCGCCGCGCACGATATTGTTGGTTTCGAACAGGATCATGCCCGACATCAGCAGCACGAACACTGCGGACACGGTCAGCGACAAGGCCGGGATGCTGAAGAAAATTGCAGCCAGTCCGGCTACGAAAGCGACCAGCACGCCGACCGTCAGCATGCCGCCCATGAAGGACAAGTCACGCTTGGTGACCAGCGCATAAGCGGACATCCCCAGGAAAATGGCAGCAGTGCCGGCCAGCGCCATCATCACCGTCAAGCCGCCGTTCGGCAGATTCAGGTAATGGCTGATGATCGGTCCCAGGGTGTAGCCCATGAAACCGGTCAGCGCGAATACCAGCCCGACGCCGAGACCGCGGTCGCGGTATTTCGTCACCATGAACAGCAGGCCGAAATAGCCCCCCAGGGTGACGATGATGCCAGGGCTCGGCAGGCTGAAAGCTACCGAGGCGCCTGCGACGATGGCGCTGAAACCCAGGCACAGCGATAGCAACAGATAGGTGTTGCGCAAGACCTGGCGTGCCGCGCCATCCATCACCGTGGTGGTTGCATACCGGATGTTGCTGCTTCTGTTTCGGAGAGTGTTGTAACGGTTGTTCATGAGGGTCTTTCGTAATTTATTTACGTAAATTCGTTCGTAAAATCAGATGAGAGCGGCTTCAGTTACCGGTACCGTGTATTTGGTATGCCGGATCGATTTCGCTCGCGACAACAGACGGTCTATCGCCTGCGCGGCACGATGCGCAGCCTGGTCGACCATGGCGGCGATATCGTCCCCTTTTTCGGTGACGACCACGGTTGGGAGGCCGGGCAAGGTAAGGTGAAGCTGGCAATGTTTGTCGATGCCGCCTTTAGGCCCATTCTGGTCGCTGATGCGCACCTTCATTGCCTGGATGCTGTAGTGTTTTCTGTCGAGCGTAAGGCTCAAGCGATGGATTACATACTCGCGCAGTCTGCGGCTGAGTTTTACACCTTTTGCAACGATGGTCGGTTTCATCAAAGACTCCAGTTCGTTTCAGGAGAAACCATCATATAGTCGCGACATAATTTTAAAAAGCGAAGATAATCGAACAATTACTTCTGAAAAACAGAACAATGAAATCATCGGGATTGAATTTTCGGCACCTGCATTATTTTTGGGTAGTGGCCAAGGAGGGCAGCGTTACGCGCGCTGCAGAGCGTTTGGGGCTGGCCGTGCAAACTGTCAGCACTCAGATTTCGTTGCTGGAGCAAGCGATAGGAAAGTCGTTGCTGGCGCCGCAAGGGCGGCGCCTGGTGCTGACCGAGGCGGGGCGCCTGGCGCTGGGTTACGCCGACCAGATTTTCCTGTTGGGCGAGCAGATGCAGGAAGCGCTGGCTGTCGCTGAAGATGAGCCCACCATGCGGCTGGCAGTCGGCATTTCCGATTCGCTGCCGAAATTGATTTCTTCACGCTTGCTGGAAGCCGCATTGCGGCTGCCGCAGCGGGTAAAGCTGGTGTGTTACGAGGATAAATTCGAATCGCTGCTGGGCGACCTGACCCTGCACAAGCTTGATGTAGTGCTGACCGACCGGCCGGCGCCTTCCGGCACGGCATTGCGCGTATTCAGCCATTTGCTGGGAGAAAGCGACATCGCGCTGTTTGGCAACAAAGAACTGGCGAAGCGTTATCGCGCAACATTCCCGGCCAGCCTGAACGGCGCGCCGTTGCTGCTGCCTACTCGCAATAACGTGATTCGCGGGCGCATCGACCACTGGTTTGAATCGCGCGATCTGCGACCGGACGTGGTGGGAGAGTTCGATGACAATGCGCTGTTGAATACCTTCGGCCGTAGCGGCCTAGGTTTATTTCCGGCGCCGTCCGCCCTCGCGGCAGACGTCGAGGAACAGTTTGGCGCAGTGCCGATTGGCGAGCTGGATCAGGTGCACGAACAATTTTATGCGGTTTCGAATGAACGTAAGATCAAGCATCCGGCGGTTGAAGCGATTTTATCGGCGATACATGGGAAGGCTTTTATTCCCGCCAAACGCAAGTGAATAGTAAATGAGCAATGGCAGGTGAGCTATAACGTCGCTGACAAAGCACGCCGATGCTCACCCGGACTGCTCCCGGTCCATTTCTTGAACGCCCGGTGAAAAGCACTTGAGTCGGCAAACCCGAGACTGATCGCTATCTCTTCAATGCTCCTGGTCGAGCCGCTTAAATAGTTGATCGCCAGGTCGCGCCGCAGATTGTCCTTGATCGCCTGATATGATTGTCCTTCCTGGCTAAGCTTGCGGCGCAGGGTCGAGGCCGGCGTGTGCAGGTGTTTCGACATGCTGTCGAAATCCGACCACTCGGTCAGCGGCAAACGGCGCAAACGGCGTCGGATGGTGGCTGCCAGGCTATTGTGATTACTGTATTTTACCAACAGGTTGCCCGGTGCTTCGCGCAGGAATGGCTTCAGCGAGCGTTGGGTTTGCACTATCGGCAAAGCCAGGCAAGCAGCGTCGAAAGTGATGCTGGTTTGGGCCTGGCCGAAACGCGCCTGGTCGCACAGTCGGATCTTGTAATCCAGGCTGGTGAGCGGCTCCTCGCAACGGAAGTCCGCCGATAGCAATTGGATGCGGCGTCCAATCAGCCAGCTACCGACACCGTGCACGATCATCAGGAAGGCGCCATAGGTAAACATGCGGCGCGGACTGCCGGTTTCGTTGATAACGATGCGGGCCAGGCCGTCTTGCTGCGAGAGCGTTGCCGACATGTCATCCAGCACCAGCCGCAGGAAATCCAGCATGCGTTCCAGGCCTTTGCCGAGAGTGGCGCTATGGAGGGCGCCGCGGCATAGCATGTTGAAGCTGCCAACGCGCATCGGATGGCTATCCAAGCCGAAAAATTCATCATCCATGGCGTGCGCGATCAGGTACCACAGCTGGCCGTAATTGGAGGCAGCGACCCGTGCGTTGGGCGTGTTCAGCCAGCGCGGAGAAATACCGGCCTGGAGCAGCAGCGATTCGGTATCCATGCCGCGCTCGCGCATGCTGCGCAGTGCTTCATCGACAAAATCGATCGCGATAGTGCCTTTTTCCCAATCTTTCATAAATTCATTTGCCTGCTTATTGCAATTTCGATCAATGCTGATGATCGCTTTTGACATGGCTCTCAGCCGCTAAGTATTCTAGACTTAGTAGCAGTAGTTCCATTTCTGATAACAAAAAGAGCTGATTAAGCCCGCCATTTTAGGTTAGAGGAGAACACTCATGTCATCTGCTTTGCCAGCCGACGCAACCACTGCGGCCGCTACCGTTCCGGATTATGCCCAGTTTTATGCGGATTTCAGCGCCGACAGCATTGCTGCCGAGCTGTCCGGGAATCTGCAAACCGGTATCAATGCGTGCGTTGAATGTTGCGATCGCCATGCCACGCCCGGCCGCATAGCGCTGTTTTGGGAGGGTAAGGATGGCCGTAGCGCGAGTTATACCTTTGCCCAGCTCAAGGAGTTATCGGGCCGTTTCGCAAATTTCCTGAAAGCACAAGGCATCCAGCCGGGCGATCGCGTAGCCGGATTATTGCCACGCACGCCGGAATTGCTGATTGCGATACTCGGCACCTGGCGCGCCGGCGCGGTGTACCAACCTCTGTTCACCGCTTTCGGTTCGAAATCGATCGAATACCGGGTGGCTGCCAGCGAGGCCAAGCTGATCGTTACCGACATCGATAACCGCCACAAGCTGGAGGACGTGCCGGATTGCCCGCCCATCATGACTGTCGTCGGTGACAACGAAACGCAAACAGGCGATTTCAGCTTCTGGGCCGAACTAGAGAGCCAGCCGACCGAGTTCGCGCCGGTGATGCGCAAGGCTGACGACGCTTTCATCATGTTGTTTACGTCGGGCACGACCGGGCCGGCCAAAGGCGTCGCGGTGCCGTTGCGGGCAATGCTGGCGTTTTACGTCTACACCCGGTATGCGATGGACGTGCGGCCGGAAGACGCTTTCTGGAATATCGCCGATCCGGGCTGGGCCTATGGTTTGTATTATTGCGTAACCGGACCCTTGCTGATGGGGCATGCCATCACCTTCTACGAGGGGTCGTTCACGGTCGAAAGCACCTACCGGATCATCGATAAATACAAGATTACCAACCTGGCAGGTTCGCCCACCGCGTATCGGATGCTGATTGCCGGCGGTGAAGAGGCCGCGGCGACGGTCAAGGGCCGTCTGCGTGCTGTCAGCAGTGCCGGCGAACCCTTGAATCCTGAAGTGATTCGCTGGTTCCGCGAGCATCTCGCTTGTCTTATCAACGATCACTACGGCCAGACTGAAACAGGCATGGTGTTGTGCAATCATCATGGATTGAAACACGAGGTGCATATGGGTTCGGCCGGCCTTGCCATGCCAGGTTACCGGCTGGCGGTGCTGGATGATGACCAAAATGAACTGGGAGTTGGCGAGCCGGGCGTGCTGGCAGTGGATCGCCGCCATTCCCCGGTGTACTGGTTCCGGGGTTATTGGCAGCACGATACTGACAATAGCGACAACGGTGATTACTACATCACTGGCGATACAGTCGAGAAAAACCAGGACGGCAGCATCAGCTTTATCGGGCGCGGCGACGATATCATCACCTCGTCCGGCTATCGCATCGGACCCTTCGATGTCGAAAGCGCATTGCTGGAACATCCTGCGGTGGTCGAGGCGGCAGTGGTCGGCAAGCCGGACCCCGAGCGTACTGAGCTGGTCAAGGCTTTTGTCGTCTTAAGCAAGGATTATCAAGCAAGTGCGGAACTGATCGCCGAGCTGCAGCAATACGTCAAGCATCGCCTGGCCGCGCATTCCTATCCGCGCGAAATTGAATTTTTAACAGAATTACCCAAAACCCCAAGCGGCAAACTGCAGCGCTTCATCTTGCGCAACCAGGAAGTCGCCAAATCCAAAATGTAAATAAGAGAAAAACATGCAAATTGAAAATAATGTATTCCTGATCAGCGGCGGCGGTTCCGGCCTGGGTGCGGCGACCGCCGCCATGCTGGTGCAGGGCGGCGCCAAGGTGGTGATCGCCGATATCAACCAGGAAGCCGGCGCTGCATTGGCGACGCAGCTGGGCGCCAATGCCCGCTTTGTGGCTACCGATGTGTGCAGCGAAACCAGCGCTACGGTAGCGGTCAACACCGCTCTCACCGTATTTGGCGGCTTGCACGGATTGATCAACTGCGCCGGCGTGGCGCCTGCCAAGCGTATCGTCGGCAAGGAAGGGCCGCATGCGCTGGAAGATTTCAGCCGCGTGGTCCAGATCAATCTGATCGGCACGTTCAACATGATGCGCCTGGCCGCCGACGCAATGAGCAAGGGCGAGCCGAATGCAGATGGCGAGCGCGGCGTGATCATCAACACCGCTTCGGTAGCTGCATTTGATGGCCAGATAGGCCAGGCCGCCTACGCCTCGTCCAAGGGCGGGGTAGTGGCCTTGACCTTGCCGGCAGCGCGTGAACTGGCGCGCCACGGCATCCGCGTGATGACGATTGCGCCCGGCATCATGGAAACGCCGATGTTGCTGGGCATGCCGGAAGAAGTCCAGGATGCGCTTGGGAAAATGGTGCCGTTCCCGTCGCGCCTGGGTAAGCCGGCTGAGTTCGCCGCATTGGCGAAAACCATCATCGAGACGACCTACCTGAATGGCGAAGTGATTCGTCTCGACGGCGGGATTCGGATGGCGCCTAAGTAATAGCGCATTGCACAGTAGTTGTCGAACAGTTATTGAATTGCAGGGCGGCTGAATGCAGGTTTAGCCGCCTTGTCGTTTTACGATCTCTTTATTGAAGAAATCATAGATGCCGTTCTCGCCCATGCGGCGGGCGTCCGCCAGTTCGCCGGCCTTGGTCGAGTACAGGATCTGGTTGTCCGGATTGAGCAGCACAGCGGCTGGAATACCCTTTTTGATCGGGTTGCCGTAAGACTGGGCGACATCGAGATTCTTGTCGAAATTGCCGACGTCGACTTTCACCAGGATGAACTTGCCGTCGATCAGCGCCGCGCTTTTGCCATGTATCGCTTTGTCCAGCTCGCGGCAATCGGTGCACCAGTTGGCGCCGAAAACCAATATCACCTGCTTGTGGCTGCTCTTGGCCTGGCTTAATGCCTGGCTTACGTCGGTCTTGGCGTCAGCCTTTTCGTCATAGGGAAGCGAGGCAGCGGCTACCGCTTGCGCCAATAACAGCCCCAGGCATAGAGTAAAGAATTTTTTCATCTGCAATCCTGTTCAGGTTGGGTCGTCATCCGGCATTTGCCGAAGCCAGATGCCGGATGTTTTACGAATACGGTCGTATCCCAAATAGTATATTTCGTTTTGGCAATCGGTGGGCCACCCTGGCTGACAGCGTGATTACGCAGTTTTGGGAGTGTTTTGATTTTGAACGATAGTGCCCGCTTTCGATCAGAGTAAGCGCATTAGCAGGCGCAATAAGTTGTAAAGCTCCGTAAGTTTGCCAAATTATGGCAAACTGCGGGCTGATTTCGGGAGCCCCGTGTTGAGCATCTTAAAAAATTTACCGTTCGAATGGCTGGTCGGCATTCGCTATACCCGTGCGGGTAAGCGCAGTGGCCGTAACAGCTTTATTTCCTTCATCTCGCTGATATCGATGGCCGGCATCGCCCTGGGCGTGGCGGCGCTGATCGTGGTGCTGTCTGTGATGAACGGCTTCCAGAAAGATGTGCGTGACCGCATGTTGTCGGTGCTGGCGCATATCGAGGTGTTCGATGCCTCCGGCGCCATGCCGAACTGGGAAGAAGTCGCCAAACAAGCGTTCAGGAACAAGGAAGTGATCGGCGCCGCACCCTACGTCGATGCCCAGGCCATGCTGGTGCATGAAGGCGTGCTGCGCGGCGTGGCGATACGCGGCGTACTGCCGGCCGAGGAACCGAAGGTGTCGGATGTGGCCAGCAAGGTCAAGCAAGGCAGCTTCAACGACCTCAAGCCGGGCGAGTTCAATATCGTACTGGGCATAGAGCTGGCGCACGCCTTGAGCGTCGGCGTCGGCGACAAGGTGACGTTGATGGCGGCCCAGGGACAGGTGACACCGGCCGGCGTGATTCCTCGCCTGCGGCAATTTACCGTGGCGGGAATTTTCGAGGCTGGCCATTTTGAATACGATTCGACCCTGGCTTTCATCCACCTCGAGGATGCGGAAAAGATGTTCCGCCA
This sequence comes from Collimonas sp. OK307, assembly GCF_900113705.1. Taxonomy (GTDB): domain Bacteria; phylum Pseudomonadota; class Gammaproteobacteria; order Burkholderiales; family Burkholderiaceae_D; genus Collimonas. Next base: position 122,495 of record NZ_FOQI01000011.1, read on the forward strand.
GGATTCGCCGTCCGGCGTGCGCCTGAAGGTTACCGACATGCTGCAGGCGCCGCAGATCGTGCAGCAGCTGGCGACTACGCTGCCGCCCAACTTGTATCTGCGTGACTGGACCCAGCAGAACAGCAACTGGTTTGCGGCAGTCAAGACCGAGAAACGCATGATGTTCATCATCCTCACCCTGATCATCGCGGTGGCGGCCTTCAACCTGGTATCGACGCTAGTGATGACGGTAACCGACAAGCAGGCCGATATTGCCATCCTGCGTACCCTGGGCGCCTCGCCCGGTTCGATCATGAAGATTTTCATGATCCAAGGCGCGCTGGTGGGTTTGATCGGCACCGCCATCGGGGTCGGGGCCGGCGTGCTTGTGGCCCTGAACATCGACGTCATCGTGCCGTTTATCGAAAACCTGCTGCACGTGCAGTTCCTGCCGAAGAGCGTGTATGTGATTACCGAATTGCCGTCAGACTTGCGCTGGCCGGATGTCTGGACTATCGGCGGTGTCGCCGTGGTGCTGGCCTTCCTGGCGACTTTGTATCCGAGCTGGTGGGCTGCCCGGGTGAAACCTGCTGAGGCATTGCGCTATGAGTAATACAAATAATCAGACCAACAATCAAATCGTCCTGTCCTGCCGTGGTTTGGGAAAAACCTTCACCCAGGGTAGTTATTCGGTGAAGGTATTGAACGGCATCGATATCGATGTCGCCAAGGGCGAGCAAGTGGCGATTGTCGGTGCTTCAGGCTCGGGCAAGTCGACCCTGCTGCATTTGCTGGGCGGCCTGGATGCGCCGACTGCCGGCAACGTCAGCCTGCTGGGCAAGGACTTCACGACGCTGGGAGAAAAGACGCGCGGCGACTTGCGCAATAATGCGCTCGGTTTCGTCTATCAGTTCCATCATTTGTTACCGGAATTTTCGGCGCTGGATAACGTCGCCATGCCGTTGATGATTCGCCGTCTCAAGCGTAGCGATGCGCAACAGCAGGCGCGCGACATCCTGGCGCGGGTCGGCCTGGCGGAGCGTGTGATTCACGTGCCGGGCGAGTTGTCCGGCGGCGAGCGCCAGCGGGTGGCGCTGGCGCGGGCGCTGGTTACCCGGCCGGCATGCGTGCTGGCCGACGAGCCAACCGGCAATCTGGACCGTGCCACTGCGCAGATGACTTTCGACCTGATGCTGGAGTTGTCGCAAACACTGGGCACAGCGTTCGTTATCGTCACCCATGACATCGAACTGGCGCGTCGCTGCGGTCGCATCCTGCGGCTTTCAGAGCGCGGGCTGGAACCGTATCAGGACTGAGTCGAAGAAGACGGGGCCGGCGTCGACTGACTGCCGGCATCGTTGTTCAGGTGTTGCAGGCTGCCAAAAAACAAGGCGTACTGGCGCGTGAACTGCGCACCGAAAAAGAAAATCTGCGCCGAGTAGTAAATCCACAGCAACAAAGCAATCACCGAGCCGGCGGCGCCGTAGCTGGAGGCAATACCGCTATTGCCGAGATAGATGCCGATCAGGTATTTGCCCAGCACGAACAGGGCAGCGGTGCCGATCGAGCCTATCCATACATCGCGCCACGGCAATTTGACCTGCGGCAGCATCTTGTAGATCGAGGCGAACAGGCTGGCAATTACAGCGAACGCAAACAGTTGCGATAGCGGCGAGAAAATCGTCGTGACGCTGATCCAGGTGCCGCCCAGGTACTTCGCCAACAGCGCCAGCGCGGCGCTTACTACCAGCGATGTCAGCAACAGGAATGCCAGCACCAGTATCAGCCCGAACGACAGCAGGCGGGTCCGTATCAGAGACATGATGCCCGATTGCTGGGTACGCTCAACGTACCAGATTTCGTCCAGGCTATCCTTCAGCTCGGAAAATACGGTGGTGGCGCCGACCAGCAACACCAGTACGGCAATCACTGCCGCTATGGGGCCGGAACGATCGTTGTGGGCGGCAGCCAGCAATAGCTGGATGGCGTCGGCGCCGGTCGGGCCGATCAAGCCAGACAACTGGCCAAAAATTTCTCCACCTGCGGCCTGCTCGCCAAATACCGCTCCGGCAATGGCGATCACCAGTATCAGCACAGGCGCCATCGAGAACAGGGTGTAGAAGGCCAGGGCCGCACCTTTGCTGCCGGAGCGCTGCTTGAACCATTCCTGCAAGGTGCCGGCTAACATCGCCTGGACGCGTTGACGTGCGGGGAGTTTTATCATTTATGCCGCTTTCCTGAAAAATGACTGCCAAAAAATTCCGTCATCCCCGCGAACGCCTAGTCCGGGGCGCGTAGCCGAGGGCGCCAATGACATGACAAGGGTTATTCAAGCTTTTCTTAAAACCGTTACATGCCAAACCGGGTATGTTCATAACGTGGGTCCGGTCCGTTTTCGAGTTTGCGTACAATCCCGCTGTCATCGAAATAAACCGTCATCATCGAATTCCAGACGCCGCTTTCCTTGTAACCGTAGTTCCAGCCATTCAACTTCACGCGGCTGTAGTAGATGGTTTCGATCGGCTTGCCGATGGTCCGCAAGACATCGTTCTGGTTGAACTGATTCACTTTGATGGTGGCGAATTTTTCCAGAGTCAGTACTTGCTCATAGGAAACCAACTTGCGATCCGGGCCGATTTTTGCCATGTAGGTCGCCTGGCCAAACGGGCCGCGGGAATACTCCAGTAATACATCGTTGCCGTCTTGATAAGTTCCGGTCGGTTTCCCCAAGCGGGCCAGCACCTGCGCCTCAGGTTCGCCGGGATTGACCGGCGGCGCCAGCAGGGAGGCGCAACCACCAAGGCTTAGCAGCAAACCGGCTAGAAGAGTGGGAAAAAAGTGTTTCATGGCAATACTCCAATATTGATTGTTGTCGGGAGCGCTAACTATTTGAATCAGCAGGATTTTTGCTATATACTGCGCGTCTGGTCATTCGACCGGGTTCTTTAATTGTTTGTTCACGGTGCATAGGGTTACGTACTCTGTACACCGCTTGTGAAAGGTAAAGCATGACTATCGAAAAAACTGCCAAGGCCGCTATTATCACTGATAATGCGCGCGGTCAAAACGACACCGGCTCCCCAGAAGTGCAAGTTGCGCTGCTGACTGCCCGTATCAACGACTTGAACGGTCACTTCAAAGCCCACGCTAAGGATCATCATTCCCGCCGCGGCTTGATCATGATGGTTAACCGTCGTAAAAGCCTGCTGTCCTACCTCAAAGGTAAGGACCTGAATCGTTACCGTTCGCTGATCGAAAAACTCGGCTTGCGTAAGTAATAGTCAGTGCGCGACTCGTCGTCGGCCTCCGATATTTTTAGCGACATCCAGTTTCGATATTTCGTGACGATGTCCGTGGTCCGTCGATAAGTTGAAAAAAAATGCCTGTATCAGTCTCTGATGCGGGCATTTTTGCTTTTGCGGCAGCTTATTTGCGGCAAATTTATCTCTGCACAAGTTTTAAAAAGTAAGAAGTTGAGAAGTTAGTGTTAAAGGCAAGGAGACGGCAATTCATTGGCAACAGCCAGCGATGAATCGTCTGTGGTGAGGTGAACGACAGCGCCTGAAAATCTGTCGGCAAAATGAAAGGATATATTGTGTTTAATAAAGTTACGAAGACATTCCAGTATGGTCAACATCAGGTTACCCTGGAAACCGGCGAGATCGCTCGCCAAGCCTCCGGCGCAGTGCTGGTATCGATCGAAGATACCGTTGTGCTGGCTACCGTTGTGGCACGCAAAGATGCCAAGCCAGGTCAGGATTTTTTCCCGTTGACCGTTGATTATGTTGAAAAGACTTACGCTGCCGGCCGTATTCCAGGTGGTTTCTTCAAGCGCGAAGGCCGTCCTTCCGAAAAAGAAACCCTGACATCGCGCCTGATCGATCGTCCGATCCGTCCGTTGTTCCCAGAAGGTTACCTGAATGAAGTGCAAGTCATCATTCACGTGTTGTCGGTCAATCCTGAAATCGATCCTGATATCGCTGCAATGATCGGCGCTTCGGCTGCCTTGTCGGTTGCCGGTATTCCTTTCGCCGGCCCGGTTGGCGCTGCGCGCGTTGGTTATATCGACGGCCAGTACGTCTTGAACCCGACCACTTCGCAACTGGCCAAGTCGGCCATGGACCTGGTGGTTGCCGGTACTGAAACTGCCGTGCTGATGGTGGAATCCGAAGCCAAGCAATTGTCGGAAGAAATCATGCTGGGCGCGGTTGTTTTCGGCCACGAGCAATCGAAGGCTGTTATCAACGCGATCCACGAACTGGTACGCGACGGCGGCAAGCCTGAAGTTGAATGGAGCCCGGCGCCAAAGAACGAGGCACTGATCGCTCGCGTTGCGCATTTCGGCGAAGCCAAACTGCGTGAAGCCTATCAGACCAAAGACAAGCAAGCCCGTACTGCCAAGTTGAAAGACGCTTTTGCTGAAGTCAACACAGCACTGGCTGCTGAAGCTGCATCGATTAGCGCTACTGCACCTGATTCTTCGGAAGTCAGCGGCATCCTGTTTGACCTGGAAGCCAAGATCGTCCGTTCGCAGATCCTCGAAGGCGAGCCACGTATCGACGGCCGCGATACCCGCACTGTGCGTCCGATCACGATCCGTACCGGCGTGTTGCCGCGTACCCACGGTTCGGCACTGTTCACCCGCGGTGAAACTCAAGCGCTGGTAATCGCCACGCTGGGTACCGCACGCGACGAACAAAAGATCGACGCGCTGATGGGCGAGTATTCGGACCGCTTCATGCTGCATTACAACATGCCACCGTTCGCCACCGGCGAAACCGGCCGCGTCGGTACGCCTAAGCGCCGTGAAATCGGCCATGGCCGTCTGGCTAAGCGCGCACTGCAAGCAGCATTGCCGGCGCCGGAAGATTTCAGCTACTCGGTACGCCTGGTATCGGAAATCACCGAATCCAACGGTTCGTCGTCGATGGCTTCGGTCTGCGGCGGCTGCCTGGCGTTGATGGATGCCGGTGTGCCGATGCAAGCACACGTTGCCGGTATCGCCATGGGCCTGATCAAGGAAGGCAGCAAGTTCGCCGTCCTGACAGATATCCTGGGCGATGAAGATCACCTGGGCGACATGGACTTCAAGGTAGCCGGTACCGCCAACGGTATCACTGCTTTGCAGATGGATATCAAGATCCAGGGCATCACCAAGGAAATCATGCAGGTCGCATTGGCGCAAGCTAAAGAAGGCCGCATCCATATCCTCGGCAAAATGCAAGAAGCGGTACCGCACGGTAAAACCGAGCTGTCCGATTTCGCACCACGCCTGATCACCGTCAAGATCAATCCGGAAAAAATCCGTGACGTGATCGGCAAGGGCGGCGCTGTGATCCGTGCGCTGACTGAAGAAACCGGCACCCAGATCGATATCAGCGACGAAGGCGTCGTGACTATCGCTTCGGTAGATGCTGCTGCAGGCCAGGAAGCCAAGCGTCGCATCGAAGAACTGACGGCTTCGGTTGAAGTCGGCAAGGTCTACGAAGGTACGGTCTTGAAGCTGCTGGACTTCGGCGCAATCGTGCAGGTATTGCCCGGCAAAGACGGTCTGCTGCACATCAGCCAGATCGCCAATGAGCGCGTGAATGCGGTTGCCGACTACCTGAAAGAAGGCCAGCAAGTGCGCGTCAAGGTTCTCGAAACCGATGACCGCGGCCGTTTGAAACTGTCGATGAAGGCAGCTCAGTCTGACGAAGGCGGCGAAGCTGCTCCGGCAGCGGCGCAGTAATTCAGCTGTTAAAAAATGCCCGGGATGCAGATGCATCCCGGGCATTTTTACGTTTGTCAGCTTACGTCTATCGACCCTCGTTACTGAGGTCCCCAACCTTCAATGTTGAGATAGTATCGAGTCGACCGGCCGGCGCCCGCCGGCCGCAACAGTTTCATTTCCTCCAGCTCAATGAGGTCGCGTGAAGACGTGGCGCGCGAGGCGCCGGTAAAATTTTCATACTTCTTCGTGCTCATCCCGCCTTCGAAGCCGCCGGGGCCGGCGTCCAGCAGCGCATTCAATACCTTGCGCTGGCGTGGAGTCAGTTCTTTGTCGCGGTGATTGAACCAGAACTTTGCCTTCACCAGCGATTCATCGACGACTACCGATGCCTGCTCACAAGCGATCCGGACTTGCGCCACGAACCATGCAACCCAGCTGGTTACGTCCAGCGCGCTATGTTGTGCGCGTTCCAGTTCTTTGTAATACTCTCCTCGTTCTTCGAGCAGTCTCTGGGAGATGCGGATCAGGCGGCTGGCTTCGCCGATGTCGCGTGCCAATACCAAATCAACGACGACGCGGCCGACACGGCCATTGCCGTCTTCGAATGGATGGATGGTTTCGAACCAAAGATGCGCAAGGGCGGCTTGAGCAAGGCTCTCCGGTTCTTGTCGACTGTTGAACCAATCGAGCAATCGGTTCATTTCAGCAGGCACCTGCGCGGAAGGCGGTGCTTCGTAATGAATGTTCTCGCTGCCGAGGCGGCCACTCACGATTTGCATCGGCTCTGCGTGCTCACGGTAAGCACCGACGCGGATCTTGCTCATGCCGGAATAGCCGGTCGGGAACAGTGCGGCCTGCCAGGCTTGGAGGCGCTCATGGCTTAGCGGAGCGGCGGCATGGCTGACGGCGTCATCCATGATATCCAGAAGGCCGTCAACATGGCGGGGCGCATTCGGGCCGCCATGATTTGCTACGCCTAGTCTGCGCCCGACCGACGAGCGGACCGCCTGCAGATCCAGGCGCTCGCCTTCAATCGCGGCGGTTGAAACAGCTTCCTGGCTCCATGCCTCCGCTGTCAGTTCCTGGCGCTGCTCAAATCCGAGCGCGGCCAACTTTCCTTCGATGATGCCCTGGGCACGTCTCGTAAGGGCAATTTCAGCGCCAATTAACGCACCATCGTAGTGCATTTTTGGCCAGTCATGGTCCTGCCAGATAAGGTGAGGTGATTTCATGGCTTTATCGACTCATTATTTGAGTTGATTATAGCGCCTAAACGACTCATTGCAAGAGGTGAAAATTACTTGAAAGCGCCTCACTGTAAAAATTACAGGCATCTTGGCCTATCAATGAATGGCGGAGGGGGTAGATGTCTACTCTACAGAGATAAAAAAAGCCGCCCGAGTGATGACTCTCGGGCGGCTTTTTATCGTTGAAACCGGGTTTAATCGAACACTGGCGATTCTACACCCAAAATCTTGTGCAGCTTCGGCGATGTGGTGGTGTACTGCATGTGGATCTTCTTGTCCGGGAAGATGTACGGCGCAGCGCCGAAAGCAGCCAGCGCGGCTTCATGGAAGCCCGACAGGATCAGTTTCTTCTTGCCTGGGTAAGTGTTGATGTCGCCAACCGCGAAAATGCCCGGCACATTGGTTTCGAACTTCTCGGTATCGACTACGCGCAATTGCTTGCGCTCGATATCCAGGCCCCATTCAGCGATCGGGCCGAGTTTTGGCGACAGGCCGAAGAACACCAGCAGGGTATCCAGCGGCAGGCGGCGGGTGACGCCATCCGGGCCGGTGACCTTGATTTCGCTGAGTTTGCCGTCCTTGACTTCATGGCCGGTGACCTGGCCAACCAGGAACTGCATTTCGTAAGCTTCGCACAAGGCTTTCATCTTGGCGACCGACGCTGGCGCCGCCCGGAATTCTTCGCGACGGTGCAGCAGTACGACCGATTCCGCCTTGCCGACCAGATCCAGCGCCCAGTCCAGCGCCGAATCGCCGCCGCCGCAGATCACCAGGTTCTTGCCGTGGAACTGGACCGGATCCTTGACCCGGTAGAACAGTTGCGTATTGTCGAACTGGTCGATGCCGTCGACCTTGATGGTGCGCGGCTGGAACGAGCCGACGCCGGCAGCGATGAAGATGGTCTTGGTGATGAAGCGGGTGCCGGCCGAAGTCTCCAGGTCGAAGCGATTGTCTTCGCGGCGCGCCACCAGCGTGACTTCCTGGTTCAGGTGGAAGGTCGGTTCGAACGGTTCGATTTGCTTGAGCAGGTTGTCGGTCAGTTCCTGGCCGGTGCAGACCGGGACTGCAGGAATGTCGTAAATCGGCTTGTCAGGATACAGTTCCACGCACTGGCCGCCGACCACCGGCAAGGAGTCGATGACATGGGCCTTGATTTCCAGCAGGCCGAGTTCGAAGACCTGGAACAGGCCGACCGGACCGGCGCCGACGATGACGGCATCGGTCTCGATCGGTGTGCTGTTGGCGGAGTTGAGTGCTGCTGCAAGCTTGACGTTGGTATCCATAACGACGATCTGATTCCTGTTTCAGTTGGGTCCCCCAAAACGCCGTGGCGGTGTGCTAACGATGGCTGCGACGGCGATTGGATTAAAATTTCGCGAATTTCTGTCTGACGGCGAATAAATGTTGCGCTGTGGCTGGGGGCAATGGCCTGGCTTAACTTATTAACTTAACTTACTTAGCTAGTGGCTTGACGCCACTGCTGCACCGGACCGCCGTTCAAACAGCGGCCGACAGGCAGCTTAGCGTTGCAAGAAATCCAGCTTTTCTTTTACATCTTTCCATTCCTCGGCTTCTGCCAAAGGTGCAATGGTCTTGGTGATCGATGGCCAGTGGCGCGACAGGTCTTCATTCAGTTTGATGAAATGCAGCTGGTCGGCAGGCACATCTTCTTCTGCGTAGATGGCATTCACCGGGCACTCGGCGACGCAAACTGCGCAATCGATGCACTCGTCGGGGTCGATCGACAGGAAATTCGGGCCTTGGCGGAAGCAATCAACCGGGCATACATCCACGCAGTCGGTATAGCGGCAGCGAATGCAGGATTCGGTCACAACGTGGGTCATAACAACATTCCTATCTGTAATATTGGTCTTGAAGCGGTTCTTGAGGCGGCGGCAAGGGTTTCCCAGCAAGCGGCGCTGTTCTACGCACCCTGTCGCAAAGCCTTGTATTTTAAGGTAATTCGAGGTTTCCCACAAACAGCTGTTATATAGAATCCATATAAGCAAATGTGAAATTCACATTAGCCGCAAATGCCGTTGTATCTGTAGTTTTACCATATCTGTCCAAGGTTTTTTGAGGCGGCCGCTGGATTACTTGCGTGAACTTGCCAAAATGGCTATCGTGAACGTCTTTGTTGCTATGGAATAATTATGTCATCGTCCACGGAAGGCTCTACCAAAGCCATATTTTATGCGTTGGGCGCCAATGGCGGGATTGCGCTAGCCAAGTTTGCCGCGTCAATCTATACCGGTTCCGGCGCCATGCTGGCGGAAGCCATTCATTCGCTGGCCGATTGCACCAACCAGGTATTTTTGCTGATCGGCCTGAAAGAAGCCCGGAAACCAGCCAACGCATCCCATCCCATGGGTTATGCGCGCGTGGTTTATTTCTGGGCGATGATGGTGGCGTTGCTGTTGTTTTTTGTCGGCGGCGCGTTTTCGGTCATGGAAGGCATCGAGCATTTCAAGCATCCGCAGCCGATCAGCGCTCCTTGGGTAGCGTTGGGCGTGCTGGGGGTGTCGGTAGTGCTGGAAGCATTTTCCCTGCGCGGAGCGATGGTGGAAATCCGCAAGATTTCGCAAGGCAAGCCATTCATGCGATGGTTTCGCGAAACCCGGCAATCGGAACTGATGGTGGTGGCAGGTGAGGATATCGCCGCGCTGGCGGGTCTGGCGTTGGCATTTGCTGCCGTGTTGATGACTGTGATCACCGGTAATCCGCTATGGGATGCCTGCGGTACGATTGCGGTAGGCGTGTTGCTGATGGTGGTCGCGGTGATGGTGATACGCGAAGTGAAAGCCATGGTTACCGGCGAGTCTGCCGCACCTGAAGTGCATGCCGCCATCAAGGCGCATATTGAAGCCGACGCCGATGTGGCGAGCATCAGGAATCTGATTTCGATGCAATGGGGCGAGCAAGTCATGATTGCGGTGCAAGCCGTGATGCGGCCACAATCTTCCGATATGGCGCTGATCGATGCGATCAACCGCATCGAGGCCGGGATCCAGGAGCGCTGGCCGCAGGTACACTGGTGTTTCTTCGAACCCGACCATGCGTTGTTGCAAGCGGCTGCAACCGGAGCGGAATAAACCAGCCACATTATTTTTATCATCAGGGAGCATTGCCATGAGCCAGCATCTGTCGCAGCTTTTTCCGCAGTCTCGTCAGCAATTTCGTCTCTTGTCGCTGATGCTCCTGTTTGCCGTCCCGGCCTTGTCGACCTATGCAGCGGGGCCGGTCACGTCGCCAAATCCCGTGATCCAGTCGATCCCTGCCAGCTCCGGGGGAAGTACTAACGCCTTGTCAGCTGAAGATAAAAAGAAATTGCTGGCTGCGCCGGAAACGGACGTCCAGGCAAACCCAAGCGGCAGCGGCGTGATTTTCCAGGGTAGCAATTATTGCGACGATTTACAGCAGCAGATCAAGCGTACCCAAGCGGCCACGGGCAGCTTGAATCAAACCGCGAATGGCAATGTTCCGCAATACGACGAGCGCAGCAAGCTGGAAGCGCGCTATCGCAGCGAATGCGTCAAATAAGCTGCTTTCCGTCGTTTTGCCTGGCTGCTGTTGTAAGATGCGAAATCGATTCCAGGCAATCCGGCAGCAGCCATTCTCTCAGCCATCACCGTCCCGCATTCACACACCATGATCATTACTTCGCTGCTTGACACAGACTTGTATAAATTCACGATGATGCAGGTGGTATTGCATCATTTTCCGGCTGCCGAAGTGGAATATCGCTATAAATGCCGCAATAAAGGGATTGACCTGCGGCCTTACGTCGATGAAATCCGCGACGAAATCGCCGGCCTGTGCCGTCTGCGTTTCCAGGAGCAGGAACTGGCTTATCTCGGCGGTTTGCGCTTCATGAAGAGCGATTTCATCGAATTCCTGAGCCTGTTTCATCTGCAGCAAAAATATATCAGCGTGCAGCCGTCGGCCGCGGATAATGGCGAAATCGATATCGTGATCAAAGGGCCGTGGCTGCATACGATCCTGTTTGAAGTACCGGTGCTGGCGATCGTCAACGAAGTCTATTTCCGTGCCACTGAGGCTGTGCCGGATTATCTTGAGGGACGCAAGCGCCTGCAAAGCAAGATGGCGCTGATTCGCGACGATGCCGCCATGGCCGGTTGCAAAATAGCCGATTACGGTACGCGCCGCCGTTTTTCCCGTACCTGGCACGAAGAAGTGGTGCAGACCTTGCAGCGCGATTTCGCGCAACATCTGGTCGGTACCTCCAACGTTTATTTCGCCATGAAATACGGCATGACGCCTCTCGGCACGATGGCGCATGAGTATTTGCAAGCCTGCCAGTCGCTCGGTCCGCGTTTGCGCGATTCGCAGATTTTCGGGTTTGAAATGTGGGCCAAGGAATATCGCGGCGATCTCGGTATTGCCTTGTCCGATGTCTACGGCATGGCGGCATTCCTGCGCGACTTCGATTTATATTTCTGTAAATTGTTTGACGGCGCGCGCCATGACTCCGGCGATCCGTTCGAATGGGGCGAGCGCCTGATCAAGCATTACCAGGACAATCGTGTCGATCCGTCGACAAAGTCCCTGGTGTTTTCCGATAGCCTCGATTTCGGCAAGGTCAACGCGTTGTACCTGCGTTTCAAGGACCGGACCCGGGTGGCGTTTGGCGTGGGTACCAATCTGACCAACGACCTGGGCTACACGCCATTGCAAATCGTCATAAAGATGGTGCGCTGTAACGGCCAGCCGGTCGCCAAGCTGTCGGATACGCCATCCAAGAACATGTGTGATGACCAGGCTTATCTGAACTACCTGCGCCAGGTTTTCGAGATCGCCGATCCTGTTGCCGCAGCAACATAGTGCAGTGAATTTGTTATTTATTTGATATCTATTTTGTGCTAAAATACTTCGCGCCTTGATCAAGCACCGGTCAATTTCCGATCGATCACCTTATCCGGAAGACTACATTGCATAAAAAAATCCTAGCTATCTTGATTGCCTTCCTGCCTGTAGCTGCGCAGGCAGCAGAACTGGACGGCGCCCAGCTGTCGGTCAGGTGGGGCGTGCCTTTCATGGGCTTGCTACTGTCGATTGCGCTCGGCCCCTTGTTGGCGCCGACCTTCTGGCACCATCATTTTGGCAAGATCACGGTAGTGTGGTCGCTGGCTTTCCTGATTCCGTGCGCACTGGCGTTTGGCGTGCCGACAGCCGCCGCCGGCGTGGTGCATGCCTTCATGGCGGAGTATTTTCCCTTCATTATTTTGTTGCTCGCCTTGTTCGTGGTGGCTGGCGGCATATGCCTGCGCGGCAATCTGCATGGGACGCCGGCCCTGAATACCGGTTTGCTGGCAATCGGGACTTTGCTGGCTAGCTTGATGGGCACCACCGGCGCTTCAATGCTGCTGATCAGGCCTTTGATCCGCGCCAACGACAATCGCAAGCATGTGGTGCATATCGTCGTGTTCTTCATCTTCCTGGTGGCCAATGCCGGCGGCGCATTGACGCCGCTTGGCGATCCGCCTTTGTTCCTGGGATTCCTGAAGGGCGTGGATTTTACCTGGACCCTCAAGAACATCTTTGGCGAAACCATGTTCATGTGGGGTTCGCTGCTGCTGATTTTCTATTGCCTCGACCGCTTTTATTTCCATAAGCGCGAAGAAGAGTTTGCGCCGTCGCTGGATCCGACGCCGGACGATGCCAAACTGCGCTTCGAAGGAAAATTCAACTTTGTGCTGCTGGCCTTGGTGGTCCTGCTGGTGCTGATGAGCGGCTTCTGGAAGCCAGGAATCACTTACGACATCTACGGCACGCCCGTGGAACTGCAGAATCTGCTGCGGGACGGTTTGCTGGTCGTGGTGATCCTGGCCTCGCTCTGGCTGACGCCGAAAATCGCTCGTGAAGGCAATGATTTCAGCTGGGGACCGATTCTTGAGGTTGCCAAATTGTTTGCCGGGATTTTCGTCACCATCGCACCGGTGATCGCCATGCTGCGCGCCGGCGAGCACGGTGCTTTCGGTATGGTGGTCAGCGCCGTCACCGGCGCTGACGGCCAACCCAATAACGTCATGTATTTCTGGGCTACCGGCATACTGTCTTCCTTCCTCGACAATGCGCCGACCTACCTGGTGTTCTTTAACACAGCCTCCGGCGACGCTGCTGAACTGATGACCAGGCTGGCGGCGACGCTGGCGGCGATTTCCTGCGGCGCGGTGTTCATGGGCGCCAACAGCTACATCGGCAATGCGCCGAACCTGATGGTGAAAGCCATCGCCGAAGAACGCGGCATCCGCATGCCGTCCTTCTTCGGTTACATGGGCTGGGCTTGCGTGGTATTGTTGCCATTGTTTGTGATAATGACGTTGATTTTTTTCCGTTAATGGCAAAACGATGAAACCAAAGATATTGATGGCGCGGGCGGTGTTTCCTGATGTAATCGCCAGATTGCAGCAGCATTTCGAAGTGGAAAGCAATCAGGAAGACCGCATCTTCAGCGCCGCGGAGCTGGCTGAAAAATTGCACGACAAGGATGGCGTGATCGCTACCGCGAGCGAACGTATCTCGGCTGAATTGCTGCAGGCCAGTCCGCGCCTGAAGGCGGTATGCAACCAGGCTGTCGGTTACAACAATATCGACGTCGTCGCGGCCACCAAGGCCGGTGTGATGGTGACTAATACGCCTGACGTGCTGAACGAGACCACGGCCGATTTCGGCTGGGCTCTGCTGATGGCTACCGCGCGCCGGGTCACCGAGGCCGAGCACTGGCTGCGTGCCGGACATTGGAAACAATGGCGCTACGATAGTTTTCTCGGCGCAGACGTGCATGGCGCCACGCTGGGCATCATCGGCATGGGACGTATCGGGCAGGCGATTGCGCGGCGTTCGATGGGCTTCGACATGCAGGTGCTGTATCACAATCGTTCGCGCCTGGCGCCAGAGCAGGAGGCGCGCGCAAACAATGCGCGTTATGTCAGCAAGGAAGAGTTGTTGGCCACTGCCGACCATGTGATCCTGGTGCTGCCGTATTCGAAAGAATCGCATCACACCATCGGTCCTGCCGAACTGGCGTTAATGAAGCCCGGAGCGACCCTGGTCAATCTGGCGCGCGGTGGTATTGTCGACGACCTGGCGCTGATTGCCGCTTTGCGCGACAAGAAGATTGCGGCTGCCGGGCTCGATGTATTCGAGAACGAACCGGCTTTGCATCCGGATTTCCTGGAATTGTCGAACGTGGTGTTGACGCCGCATATTGCCAGCGCTTCGGAGCCTACGCGGCGGGCGATGGCCGACTGCGCGGCGGATAACCTGCTGGCGGCATTGCTGCCGACGACAGAGCGGAAATGGCCGCCGAACCTGCTCAATCCGGAAGTGCTCGGCCGGGTTACGTTGAGCTAGGACCTGTTATCAGGCCCTGGTCCGAGAGTCCGGCGCGAATTCCACTTTAATCTTTCAGGCCTTCGACCAGATCGATATATTGCTGTTGGGCGTCGGCCTGGCTGGTGCCTTTCAGCTCATTCCATGCATCCCATTTGGCGCGGCCGACAAAATCCGTCATGCCAGGACGCTCGCCCTGGGCGTCGCCGCTGCTGCCTTGTTTAAACAACGAATACATTTTCAACATGGTCATGTTGTCAGGGCGCTCGCTCAACGTCTTTGAGTCGGCCTGGGCTTGTTCGAACTGGGCTTGGAGGGTCATAAGGGTCTCGTAAGGGGAGAGGGAGAAAATCGAATCAATCGGTAACAGCGCCAACTACTGCAGAACCCGCTTTCACGGTGCCTTCCACCACGGTAGCACCGACGCTGACAGCAGCGCTGCCAACGCTGATGCCGGCGCCGACCACGCTGGTGGTGACGCTGACGACGGTGCAACCGGCAAACAGCGGTAACGCCATCAGCAATGCGGTGATGCAACGGCCATTCAGAACGGCATCAGGCAAACTGAAAATTTTCATTGGATGGCCGTTGCGATTATCGGGTGAGGTGCGTGAGTGAGACGAACTTACACGCCCAGCAGTTCAACTTCAAAAATCAGGGTTGCGTTTGGCGGGATCACGCCACCGGCGCCGCGTGGACCATAACCCAGCGCTGCCGGAATGATCAGCGTGCGCACGCCGCCGATTTTCATCCCTTGTACGCCTTCGTCCCAACCTTTGATGACATGGCCGGCGCCCAGCGGGAATTCGAACGGGTCGCCGCGGTCCTTGCTGGAGTCGAATTTCTTGCCGGCGCTGCCGTCGGAGTTTTGCAGCCAGCCGGTGTAATGCACAGTCACATGATCGCCTGCTTTGGCTTCAGCGCCTTCGCCAACGGTGACATCTTCATACTGCAGGCCAGAAACGGTAGTGGTGGTCGACATGGGAATCCTTTAAAAGTAGTCAATAATTGCCAGGCGGCGCAAGAGTTTACGTTCGAGCCAGCTGCCCTGCCAGGTAGAGCAGTGTAAACCAAAATTCAGCCGCGAATCCATGCGGCGAGGTAATCTAGTGGGCTGCCTCGGCACGCCGGCAAAAGTCATTTAAATCTATAGGCAGCATTCATGCACGGTAAAATAGTCGTTTTTGCTTCTCAGAGTTCCTTATGTTCGTTGTTACGTCTGTTTTTGTTCGTCGTTCTGTTGTAGCCGCTTGCGGCTTGTTGACTGCATTTTCCACTTTCGCGGCAGCGCCTGTCGCTGCAACGCCCGTTCTTCCTGCTACTGCCAACAACAATACAGTGGTCGTGCTGAATTCGCGCGACGCCACCATTACTTTGCTGGACCAGACAACTTACAAGGAAATCGGTACATTTCCAGTTGGCAAGGAGCCGCATCACCTGATGCCGACGCCGGACAACAAATCGTTGATCGTGGCCGCCGCCACCGGTAACTCGCTGTTGTTCCTGGATCCCAAAAGCGGCCAGATCCAGAACCAGGTGAAGGATATTGTCGATCCTTACCAAATCGGTTTTTCGCCTGATCAGAAATGGTTTATTGCCAACGGCCTGCGCCTTGACCGCATCGATATTTATGGTTACGACGGCAAGAATCTGAAACTGGCCAAGCGCCTGCCGCTGCCGGCCATGCCTAGCCATATGGCATTCACCGCCGACAGCTCACTGGCTTTCATCAGCCTGCAAGGCAGCGACGAACTGGCAGCTGTCGATCTGGCAACGCAAAAAGTGAAATGGACCATACCTGTCGGCAAGCAGCCGGCCGGCGTGTACATGACGCCGGATAACAAATATCTGCTGGTAGGCGTGATGGGCAGCGACTACGTTGCCGTGATCGACTGGCGCACCCAGAAGATCGTCAAGAAAATCAAGACCGGCGACGGCGCGCATAATTTCCGTCCCCAAGGCGATAATCGCCATCTGTTCGTTTCCAACCGGGTCGCCGGCACCATCAATGTGCTCGATTTGAACACGCTGGAAAGCGTCGGCAGCATCGCCGTTCCCGGCGGGCCGGATTGTATGGAAGTGACGGCAGACGGCAAGACCATGTGGGTCACCCAGCGCTGGCTCAAGCGGGTTTCGGTGATCGATTTGACAACGCGTAAAGTGATAAAGACGATTCCGGTGGGGCGCTCGCCGCACGGCATCTATTTTCATAACCGTGCTTCTGAAGTGTGAAGCATATGTTTTCCTACAAGTTTCCCGCAACCCGGCATAGTTTATTGGCAGCAGCCGTGGCGTTGGCAACATTGGCGCCGGCCACGCTGTCACTGGCACAGTCAGCCAAGGCATGCGGCAGCGGTACGCTTTATTTGAGTTTCGATACTGGCAGCCAGTCGCAGGCCGAGTACGTCGCCCAGACCCTGAGGCGGCATCACATCAAGGCCACTTTTTTCATGGCCAATGAAAAAACCGTGAATGGCGATTACACGCTGGATCCTGCCTGGGCGCCATTCTGGAAATCGCTGGTGGCTGATGGCCATGCCTTCGGTACCCATACTTTCGATCATGTTTACGCCAAGCGCGACCTGGCCGATGGCAAGATCGAAGTGAAGCCGCAGTTCGGCGCCAATGGCGGCAAGCTGCTGGCTTGGACGCCGCAACAATATTGCGATGAACTCAATCGCGTCGACCAGCGTTTCCAAACGCTGACGGGTACCCATATTGGCCGTTTCTGGCGCACGCCCGGCGGCCATCTGACGCCGCACACGCTGGCGGCAGGGGAGGCCTGCGGATACAAACACGTGGCATGGGCCGACGCCGGTTTTTCCGGTGACGAGCTGCCCAGCGATAAATGGCCAAATCAGATGTTGCTGGAGCGTATGCTGAAAAATCTCAAAGATGGTGATATCGTCATGGCGCATCTGGGAATCTGGTCACGCAAGGATCCTTGGGCGCCGGCGGTGCTGGAACCCTTGATCAGCGGCCTTGAAAAAAAGGGTTTCTGTTTTGCGACGCTGCGCGACCATCCCGCCTACAAAGGCAACCTGAAAGGGCCGGTCGCCGAGACTAACGCAGGAAAGGTTCATAAGGCATCATGACCAATACCTTGGTGGACTGGTTTGCAAGCGCCCAGGCCTGGCTGTTCCAGGCCGTGGTGCAGCCGCTCATGTTCCATGCAGGATTTAGCGAATATCTGGAAGACGCTTTCGACGGGACTGAATGGTTCCTGATCGGCGTCTGCGAGTTGGTCGTCCTTTTCCTTATCTTGCGACCGCTGGAAGCAGTGATTCCAGTACATGCCTTTACCGACCGCCGCGCACGCCGGACCGATTTCATTTATACCGTGTTGTACCGTCTCGGCGCTTTTTCGATGCTAGTGTTCTTCCTGGTCGATCCGCTGATGGCAAAGGTCACCGAGTTGCTGCATCTGCAAGGACTCAATCCATTCAACCTGGAAAACCTGTTGCCCGGTTTTACCGACCAGCCTTTGATTACCTTCCTGATGTACCTGCTGGTGCTTGACCTGTGCGAGTACTGGTATCACCGCGCGCAGCACAATGTCGGCTGGTTATGGGGTTTGCACAGCTTGCATCACAGCCAGCAAAACATGAACCTGTGGAGCGACGATCGCAATCATCTGCTGGACGGGTTGATTCACGATGTCATGCTGGCCCTGGTAGCGCTGGCGATCGGCGTCGAGCCGACACAGTACGTGCTGCTGGTGTCAATCACCCGCATGTTGCAAAGCCTGCAACACGCCAATGTACGTATTCACTTCGGCCGCCTGGGCGACGTCATTGTCGTCTCGCCGCGCTTTCATCGCTGGCACCACGCGATCGGCATCGGGCATGAAAGCAAAGGGCGGGGCACGTTGGGTGGCCATAATTTCGGCGTGCTGTTTGCATTCTGGGATATCTTGTTTCGCAGTGCCTGGTTCGGCAAGACCTTCGAACTTACCGGAGTGCGCGACCAGTTGCCGACGGCAAGCCGGCCGGCCCGCGACTATGGCCAGGGTTTCTGGTCCCAGCAATGGCTGGGGTTGAAGCGCATGGTTGAATTTGCCAGAAGGTCGTCCCGCTGATGCGCCCGGTACTGGTAGCCTTCGGCCGGGCTTTATTGTCGCAGCTGCATTACCGCATGCTGATGCTGACTTTCCTGCCATTTGTACTGTCGGTGCTGGTCTGGGGCCTGGCCCTGTGGTGGGGTTTGCAACCGATGATCGACTGGCTGCAAAAGAATTATTTTGCCGGCAACGATGGCTGGGGCATTGCCAACTACGTGCCCGCCTGGCTCGGTCTGGGTGCGCTCAAGACGGTCATCGTGCCATGGCTCGCATTGTGGGCGCTGCTACCGTTGATGATTCTGACCGCGTTGCTGTTCGTCGGCGCATTTGCCCTGCCGGCAACTGCGCGTCACATCGGTCGCCGCCACTTCCCGGATCTGGAACTGCGCAAGGGCGGCTCGCTGCTCGGTGGCATGTGGACTTCGTTTAGCGCTTTCCTGCTGTTTTGTGTATTGTGGCTGGTGACGTTGCCGCTATGGCTGATTCCGCCGTTCGCCTTCCTGATCCCGCTGGTATTGTGGGGTTGGCTGACGTATCGGGTATTCGCTTATGAAGCGTTGGCAGCGCATGCCGACAAGGAAGAAATGCGGGCGCTGCTGCGGATTCATCGCTGGCCGTTGCTGCTGATCGGCGTGATTGCCGGCGCCATGGGTGCGGCGCCAACCATATTGTGGCTGGGCGGCGCCTTGTGGCTGGTGATTTTCCCGTTGCTGGCAGCCGGTTCCATCTGGCTGTACGTCCTGGTGTTTGTTTTCACCGGTTTGTGGTTTGAGTATTATTGCCTGGCGGCGCTGGCCAAATATCGAGCGGCAGGCCAGGCTGCTATCATTATTGCTGAACGCCACGACAGCCGGGTGATTCATCAATTGTCCGATGTCACAGATACATCATCGCCGGATCAGGTTTGATGTGCCCGTAAGGATTCGGAGTTAAGATTTGATTTGTATAGAGTACCTTAGCGTTATTCCTTGATTCATTGTCTTTCTACTACATATTTCTGCGACCTGTTTCTACCCATCTTCAGCTCATCTTCAAATAAGCGGCGATCCCCATGGCAATCGGACTTATCATCATCGGCGACGAAATCCTGTCAGGCAGGCGAGTCGATAAGCACTTTCCGAAAATACTGGAAATGCTTTCCACCCGCGGTTTAAGCCTGGACTGGGCAGAATACATAGGCGACGATCCGGCGCGGATTACAGCGACCCTGAAACGCACATTCGCTAGTGACGACATCGTGTTTTGTACCGGCGGCATCGGCGCCACGCCAGACGATCACACGCGCCAGTGTGCGGCGGCGGCGCTTGGCGTGCCGTTGGTGCTGCATCCCGAAGCGCGCGAGAAAATCCGCGAAAGGATTGCCGATACCGCGCGCGATGCCGGTTTGAAACTTGACTACGACACACCCGATAACCTGCACCGGCTGAAGATGGGCGAGTTTCCGCAGGGCGCCGCCATCATTCCCAATCCGTTTAACAAGATTCCCGGTTTTTCAGTGCCGCACGAAGGGGCGGGCGCACATTATTTTGCGCCGGGTTTCCCGGTGATGGCGTGGCCCATGTTCGAGTGGGTACTGGATACGTATTACGCAGACCGATTCCATCAGAATCCACAGCTGGAGCAATCGGTACTGGTGTTTGAGGCCATGGAGTCGACGCTGACGCCGCTGATGGAAGCGATCGAGATGGAGTTTCCCTTGGTTAAGGTATTCAGCCTGCCGCATGTTGGCGATGGCAACACCCGGCGTCATATCGATCTCGGCGTCAAGGGTGAACCGGTGCAGAGCGCTGCGGCATTCAAGAAAATGCTGGCCGGCCTCGATCAGCTCAAGGCAGAGTATCGGCCGGCTTAGTTACGGGCCCGAGCCATTTTCTATTTTTACTTATTTCCCCACTTATTTCCTCACTTAACCAAAGCATATGCCGTTACCAATTAACGGTAATCTGCTTCCATCTGATTGATATCACATGTTCGGATTTCTCTTTAAACGCGCTGATCGTAAAGCGCCACAACCGGTCGTTGCTCCTCAGACCGCATTGCGTACCGAAGCCAGGCAAGTGTCCGACCAGGTCAGGCAGCAAGCGCTGCAACAGGCACAGGCTTTGCCGGATGAAGCTGCGGCAGTCGCATTCATTTTGCAATCGACGTTCGCTGACGCCCGCTTGTGCGCGGCACAGCAGGTGCAGTCGCGCGCAGCGTTGGAACAAGTACTGCAGGCATGCCGCAATACCGACAGGCGGGTTGCCAAATTAATGCAAGGACGGCTGGACAGTGGGCGTCAGCAGCAATTGATCGCCGACAAGGCGGCCGCATCCGTGGCGCAGGCAAAGCGCTTGCAGCAAGAGCTGCAACTGATGCCGAATCAGGTTGCAGAACTGGATCGTGGCTGGGACGGCAAGGACGTGCCCGCCGAATTACTGCAGCAATTCACGCAACTGCGTGCCGCACTTGCCGATCGTTTGACGGCCCAGGCCGACTTGCAACGCAGCGCCATCGGTTCATTGAACAGTGTGCGCACCTTGCATTCACAGGCTCAAACGACAATGGCCAGTGCACCGCAGTTCGGGCAGGAGCTGGATGCATTAGAATCGCAAATGGCCGTCTGCGCAGGTCATGCGGAAGCGCTGAGCTTGCCGCGCCATCTGGCCGCAGAGTTCGCACAGCAAGCCCAGGCATTACGCAAGTTGCTGTCCACTTTGCAGCAGCATCAATCGGCTTTGCAGGCGCGTAACGACGCGTTGGCAAACTGGGAAGCGGCTACCGAGGCGTTGAATCCGGATGCGCTAAAAGCCAGCTGGTCGGCATTGCCAAAATTGCCGGCGGCGTTACTTGACGACGGTTTGGAGCAACGCTATCAGGCGCTGTTGAGACAACATGCGGGAGTGCCTGTCAAACCGCAAAAGATTCATGCTCCGACGGCATCGGCCGAAGCGGCCGATGCCGTCGGAGCATCGGGGGCAACCGCACGTCCGCAAATTGCCGAAGCTTTGGATGGCCTTGAAAAAGCCCTGGAAGACGGCGCATTGCAAGTGGCGATGGATTTCGACAAGGTGTTGCGCGCGATCGACTTCAAGTTGCACAAACCGAATGCAAGCCAAAACGCGCGTCTGGCGCAAGCACGTGGCGAGTTGACCCGGTTGCAAGGCTGGGCGCGCTGGGGCGGCAATGTCTCGCGTGAAGAACTGACCAAGGCCGCGCAGGAATTGCCGCTGCAGGAACTGGCGCCAGCCGAGCTGGCAAAAAAAATCGGTAGCCTGCGGGCACGGTGGAAGTCGCTGGATGGCACTTCGGGGCCGGCGCCGAAAATCCTGTGGGAGGGATTTGACACAGCTTGCACCAACGCTTATGCGCCAGTCGCTGCCCATTTCCAGCAACAGGCTGAACAGCGGCAAACCAATCAAACTAATGCACGTACCTTGATCGATGAAGTGCTGCAGCATGCACAAGCGATGCTGCCGACGGAGGTGGCGCCGGACTGGAAAGCCGTCGCCCAGTATTGCCAGCAAAAGCAACAGGCATGGAAAAACCTGGGGCCGATCAATCGTAGTGAAAAAAAAGCACTCGATAACAGTTTTGCCGCTGCGATCGATACCTTGCTGGCGCCGTTGGCGCAGCAACAAGATATCGAAATCGCCCGGCGAGAAAAATTGATCACCGAAGCGGCGCAACTGCCCGCCAACCAGCGCGATACCGCCGAACGCGTAAAGGAATTGCAACAACGCTGGCAAGAGCAAGCAAAGGCGCTGCCTTTGCCGCGGCAGCATGAGCAGGAATTGTGGCAGCGTTTCCGCAGCGCATGCGACGCCATCTTTGCCCAACGCAAGGAGGCCGCATCAAGCGCCGACGCAGAACGCCGCGACAATCTACATCTGCGCGAAGAGCAATGCACGTTGCTGGAAGCAGCGCTTGAGCGGCCGGAAGCTGAATTGCCGAAAATCCTGCAGCAAGCACAGCAAGAATGGGCGCGCGGCGGACAAGTGCCACGCGCGGTTCAGGTACAGATTGATGCACGTTTCCAGGCAGCGATCGGCGCTCTGCAAGCGCGGCTCGACCAGAGCCGGCAGCAGGCGGCGCTGGCGCAGGCCGATGCCCTGCGCGACAAACTGATTTTGTGCCAGCAAGCTGAAGCAAGCATCGTCCATGCAAATACAGGCTCCGCAGGAACCCGGGTCGAATCCGACTGGCGCAATAGCTGGCAAGCATTGCCGAAGCTGGCGCCGGCATTTGAAAAAATCATCACGGCACGTTTCGAACGGGCGTTGCAGAATAGCGACAATTACGCCGCTACTCTTGAAGCCAGCAGCCCTGCGTTACAACTGGAGTTGTTGCGTGCCGAAATCCTGGCCGGAATCGAGAGCCCTGCAGCGCTTTCGCGCGAACGTTTGCAATTGCAGGTTGAGGTGTTGCAAGCGTCATTGAAAGCGGGCGGCTCAGCGAGAAATATCGAGCAGCAACTGTTGCATATTTGCGACTTGCCGGCCTTGATGGATGAACCGACGCTGCAACGACTGTTGAAGCTGGTAGCCCAGGTCAAACCATAAACCTTCCAGGCAAAAAAATACCCCGGTAAGCCGGGGTAAATAATGATACCGGCGTTGCCGGGTACCGAGGAGATTCAGACAGGCGCGCCAGGCACGCCTGTTTTACAAATTACTTCTTGGTCGAACGAGCTGTAGTCTTGGTAGCAGCTTGGGACAGTTGGTCGACAGCGTTGTTGACGTTGGTTTCCAGGGATTCAACAGCTTGCTTGGTGCTCTTGGCGAACTGTTCGTAACCGGCGTTGGCGCTGCCGATTGCCGATTTGACGAAAGCAACTGCGCCTTCTGCGCCTGGCGGCACGTTTTTCGATGCCTGGTCAACGAACTCGATGACTTTACGCTTGGTTTCTGCAACTTGCGCTTCTGCCGACTTGGTCAGTTCAGCTTGTGTGCTGGAAGCGATGCTGGCGAAATGACGACCGTAAGCAATGGCTTTTTCAGTGTTTGGCTGGGCCAGGGCTGCGCTCAGCGAGAAAAATTCTTGTGGGTCTTTAGCCGCAAACAATTTCTGGGTAGTGGCGTTCGACTCTTCCAGCGAAGCCTTGGCGGCGCTCAGGTTGAGATCGATCAGCTTTTCCACGCCGGCAAATGCCTTGGTAGTGAAATCGGTGAACAGGGCCAGATTAGCTTCGAAATTGGCTTTGGTAGCGGCTGAAAATTGTTCTGCAACGGTAGACATGGCTTCTCCTAGGATTCGATACTGCAAAAATGACAAATAGAACGATAGAGTGACTTAGAGGTGGCTAAGATCTAGCCGTTGATTGCGTCTGCCAATGGCCTTAAATGAACATTGTGCGTCGCAACAATTTCATTCTAAATTATTCTGAAACGGTGTCAAGAGAATTTTTGTGCGCTGCAATATATTGTTTATACAGATTAAGTAAAAGCTTATAAAATCAAGGTATTAGCATGGGGAAATGTTGTTATTTTGAGTAATCTGCGGCAGCGATTCCCTGATGGTAGACTAATTGTCTTACCTGTTTCTTCACCTGACCTCCGCGCCTACCTTGAAAGCTTTCTACAGCGACCATTTTGTGTTGCCCCTGCCGACCGGCCATCGCTTCCCCATGCAAAAGTACCGGCTTATCCACGAAGCCGCGCTGGCGAGTATCAGCGATATCGATTTTCAAGAGGCGCCGACCACCAGCGACGGTGTACTGGCTCTTGCCCATCATCCTCACTATATTGCGGCAGTCAGCAACGGTACTTTGACGGAAAATGTACAAAAAGCCATCGGTTTCCCATGGACGCCGCAGATGGTGGAGCGTTCGCGGCGCTCGGCCGGCGCCACCATTGCTGCTTGCCGCGCGGCGCTGACGGAGCCTGAGCGGATTGCGGTCAACCTGGCGGGTGGCACCCATCACGCATTTGCCGATCAGGGCGCCGGCTTCTGCGTCTTCAACGACGCAGCGATTGCGGCCCGGCTGATGCAGGCGGAGCGCCGGCTGCAACGGGTTGCCATCGTCGACCTTGATGTCCATCAAGGCAACGGCACGGCATCGATCCTGGCCAACGATGAGTCGATTTTCACCCTGTCGCTGCATGGAGCCCGCAATTATCCGTTCGACAAGGAGCGCAGCGACCTGGATGTTGCGCTGGCAGACGGCACCGGCGACGAGGTTTATCTGAGTGCGCTGCGGGATGCGCTGGCAACCATGATGGCGCGTTTCTCGCCACAGCTGATTATTTTCCTGGCGGGCGCCGATCCGCATGAAGGCGATCGGCTAGGGCGTTTGAAACTGAGTTTCGACGGTCTGGCCCGGCGCGACGCCATGCTGCTGGAGACCGCCAGCCAGCATGGCATACCGGTGGCAATCGCCATGGCCGGGGGCTATGGCAAGAATATACAAGACACGGTAGCGATCCACCTGCAAACTATCTCGCTTGCGGCACATTTCGCGCGTCGGAACGGTGCAGAGCAACTCCCTACATAATACTGATCAAACACGGATCCAAGACGGATCCCATACGGATAATTCATGCAATCAGCAAGCCTCCCGACCGCATCGCGGCCCGCTCATCGCTTGTTAGCGGCTATGCCAATGGTGTTTGTGCTGCTCTGGAGCACCGGCTTTGTAGTTGCCAAATTCGGCTTGCCGTATGCACCGCCGCTGACGTTTTTGTTGTTGCGGTTTGTCGGTGTGCTGCTGGTCTTGTTACCTCTGGTGTTATTAATGCGGGCACCGTGGCCGACGGGGCAGATCCGCCATATCGCGTTTGCCGGAATCTTGTTGCAAGGCGGTTACCTGGCCGGTGTCTGGTGCGCCATCAAACTCGGCATGCCGGCCGGCGTGTCGGCGCTGATTGTCGGCATGCAGCCTATCCTGACCGCATTTGCCGCGCCCTTGATCGGTGAGTCGGTACGGCCACGGCAATGGCTGGGCCTGCTGCTTGGCATTTGCGGAGTGGGGCTGGTGGTGGCCGCCAAAATCAGCCTGGTCGGTTTGTCCTGGCAAAGTATTACGCTGTGCCTGCTGGCCTTGGTATCGATCACGCTCGGTACGCTGTATCAGAAACACAACTGCTCGCATTTCGATTTGCGCACCGGCACCATCATCCAGTTTGCCGCCTCGATAGTCGTGCTGCTGCCATTCGCGATTTACTACGAGCACCTGGGACCGAGCCTGGACACCGTGCAATGGACGCCGCGTTTCATCGGCGCGCTGCTGTGGTCGATACTGGCTTTGTCGATAGGCGCGATCTTCCTGCTGTTCGCACTGATCCGCAAGAGCGCGGCAACCCGCGTCACCAGCTTGCTCTACCTGACACCGCCGACCACCGCGCTGATGGCCTGGCTGATGTTTGGCGAAGTCTTCAATTTGCCTGGCGTCATCGGCATGGCGGTGGCGATATTGGGCGTGGTGTTCGTCATGAAAAAGTAACGGGCTCAACTCAAACCGGCAGCAACATCACCAGCTTCAGCTCAGGCCGGTTGGCGACCCGCAGATTGACTTGCCGATACGCCAGCTGGCCCAGTGCCGGATGACTGAAACGGCGCTCGCCGCCTTCTTTCTCAACCACGTCATGCAGATTCCAGGCGCGCTTGAAAGCAGCGCTGGCGGTACTCAAGCGCGCTACCAGCCGGGCAATCTCAGGTTCGTCCAGGTACATGCCGCAATCGGCGCGAAATTCTGCCGCCAGTCGGCTTGCGCGTTGCTCCCAGTCGCTGATCAAGGTGGCAGCTTCAGGCTGGCAGTAAGTGTACTCAAGCAGATTCCTGCTGGCGCTTTTCTTATCCAGCCAGCCGACGAACAAGGTTTTGGCAGCGCGGTTCCAGGCGACGGCATTCCAATGACGATCCAGCAGATAAGCCGGAGTCTTGATGGCGTCGGTGACCGCCAGTATTTCATCGGGAATTTCCTGGGCCAGCGCATCCTGTGCCTGCGGATCTTTTTTGCCGGACAACTCAAACAGATAAGCACGCTTGGCACGCGACAACTGCAAAGCCTCGGCGATTCTTGCCAACGCCGCCGCCGATACCGAGACAGTGCGGCCCTGTTCTATCCAGGTGTACCAGGTAACGCTGATGTCGCACAGCTGGGCTATTTCCTCGCGTCGCAAACCGGGAGTCCGACGGCGCGTACTGCCGCCCAGGCGCAATGTCGCGGTAGGGATCTGGGTGCGCTGGGTTTTGATGAATTCGCCAAGTGCTTTGCGTTTTCCGGCCTGATCCATGCTGGTCCGTGTTTATCCTGTTATTAGAGGTACTAGTATAAGCACTAGTCTTGTAACAGGATAAAAAATAATTACACTGGGCTCTGTCGCAAACACTAATACTTTGCTTTGATTCATTTCTGAGGAGAAAACCGATGATCGTCGCCCGCAATCACGATAAAGTGGTTTCCGAACAATTCGGCAGCACCGCTGCCGCTTACCTGACCAGCACCGTCCACGCCCAAGGCGCCGATTTACAACAACTGGCCGCCTATGCCAGCCGTTTTCCCCAAGGCAAAGCGCTTGATGTCGGTTGTGGAGCAGGACATGCCGCTTTCGCCATTGCGCCGCATATCGGGACTGTAATCGCGTATGACCTGGCTACTGAAATGCTGGATGTGGTGCAGCACGCGGCTGCCGAGCGTGGTTTGAAAAATCTGCACGTGCAGCAGGGCAGCTCCGAGCGCATGCCGTTTGCCGACGCCTCTTTCGATCTGGTGTGTACGCGGTTTAGCGCGCATCACTGGACCCGGCTGCCAGAAGCGCTGGCCGAGATGGCGCGGGTGTTGAAGCCGGGCGGCATGTGCATCGTGATCGATACCGCTTCGCCCGAGGATGTCCTGAGCGATACCTACTTCCAGTCGATAGAATTGCTGCGCGACACTTCGCATGTGCGTAATCGCAGCTTGTCCAGCTGGCGCCAGTTGCTGGATCAGGCAGGATTGCGTCCGACTGCCGACCAGAGCTGGAAATTACCGCTGCAGTTCGATACCTGGGTAGCCAGGATGCGTACGCCTGCGGAGCGGGTGGCGGCGATCAAGTCTTTGTGGGATAGCGCGCCGTCAGAGGTAACGACGTATTTCAGCTTGCAAGCTGATTATTCTTTTTCAATTGACGCAATATTGCTTGAATGTCACGTTTAAGTAGCCGATACTAAAGTAAGTGCCAGGTCGACGAGTTGCGGTAAAATCTATCTCGCAAATCGTCGACCTGACATCGAAAGTCGTTTAATTTAGTGCGCTAACTATCTAATTCTCTTGCGATTTTTCCGATATTTGCCTACACTGCCACAAAGTTATACATCGCCGCATATTGGAGCCGCAAATGGGCAAATCCGCGTTAATTGTTTTTTTGTCACTCTTCCTCGTGCTCGCGAACGCGCCCGCCGCTCTTGCTTCTGACCAAACCAAACAAAGCACCGCTAAAAAATCAGCAGCTGGTACTGCTTCTGCCCACAAGAAAACTGCTGCCAAAACCGGTTCCAGAAAACATGCGGTGATCGCTGCGCGTGGCCGTAGCAATACAGCGTCGTTCAATAAAAATGAAAAGCTGGTGAAGAAAGTCGCGATGGTTAACGGTCGCCGTAAAGTGACTTACCAGCGCGTTGCATTCGCACCGGTCGTACCAGCCTTGCCGCCAGTCCTGTCTGCAGGTGAGCAGGCCGGATTGAATTTGACGCATGATCCGCTCGAGTTGAAATCCAGTGTAGCGTTGGTGCTGGATCAGAATAGTTCGGAAGTACTGCTGGATAAAAATTCCCAGGTTGCATTGCCGATCGCATCGCTGACCAAGCTGATGACCAGCATGGTGGTGGTCGAATCGAAGCAGGACATGAACGAAGTGCTGGCCGTGACCGATGACGACATCGATCGCGAAAAACACAGCAGCTCGCGTCTGCGCATCGGTTCGCAACTGACCCGTGCCGACATGCTGCACATCGCCTTGATGAGTTCCGAGAATCGCGCCGCATCGGCGCTTGGCCGTAACTATCCAGGCGGCTTGCCAGCCTTTGTGGCTGCCATGAATGCCAAGGCCAAGGCGCTGGGCATGACCGAAACCCATTATGTCGATTCGACCGGGCTGTCGCATCTGAATGTCGCCAGCGCCCGCGATTTATCGCGTCTGGTCATGGCGGCCTACCAGCATCCGGTGATTCGTCAATATTCGACCGATTCAAAATATGTGGTGGAGCCGGGCGGACGTCCGTTGCAATACTCGACTTCCAATCATCTGGTCGATAAACCTGAGTGGCAGATCGGTTTGCAAAAGACCGGTTACATTAACGAAGCAGGCCGTTGCATGGTCATGCAAACTACTATCGACGGTCGCCAGATCGTGATGGTGTTCCTTGATTCGCGCGGCAAGTATTCACGCCAGGCGGATGCCGACCGGGTTCGCAAATGGCTGGCTGATTCGCATCCTGCAACCCTGACGCGCGTGAAACTCGCTGATGGTCAAACCTAAAGATCGAACGCAATCCAGGTTGTAATCGGGTAGAAAAAAAACAGAGTTTATTCGTCAGGAAACTGATGAATAAACTCTGTTTTTTTTGTGTCGGTTGCTGATGACGGCGGGCGTAGGGTGGTCACGAAGTGCCCACGCGGTATCCCAAACTATCTCAAACTCTCATTGTGCTTGGCAAGTCACGCGTGGGCAAAAAATCTTGCCCACGCTACGATGTATAGCCCAGCACCGCGGAAATCTGATTCGCCGTGCTGATCAGATCATCCACCCATTCCTCTTGCAGGCGATCGGCCGGCGCAGAGATCGACAAGCCGGCGACCATCTTGCCCGAATCGTCGCGGATGCCGGCGGCCATGCAGCGCACGCCCAGTTCGAGTTCTTCGTTATCGCGGGCGTAACCCAATGCGCGCACCAGGCTCAATTCACGCTCCAGCTTGCTCAGGTCGGTGATGGAATTCTTGTTGTGTCCGGCCAGCCCGGTGCGGGTAGCGTAGGCACGGACCATTTTCGGATCGTCGATGGATAAAAATAATTTGCCGGTAGAAGTCAGGTGCAATGGCGCCCGACCACCGATGGCACGCACCACCTGCATGCCCGAACGTTCTGAAAACGCGCGGTCGATATAAACGATTTCATCGCTCTGGCGCACCGACAGGTTGACGGTCTGGTTGGTCTTGCGATGCAGCCCGCGCATGAAATCGAGCGCCGCTTCGCGCACGTTCAACCGGCTTTTGACGACGTTGCCCAATTCCAACAGGCGCATGCCAAGCCGGTAGCTGCCCGGTTCGGAGCGGTCTACGAAGCGTTTTACCACCAGGTCGTTAAGAATCCTGTGTGCCGTTGAAGGATGCAGGCCGGTGACTGCCGATAACTCTTTCAGGCTGACCGGATCGGGGTAGAGCGCCAGGGTATCGAGTAGCGAAATCATGCGCTCTATGACCTGGATCGAAATTTTATCGGTGTCGTCGGTAGTGGCTGTTTTCATTGGAGTAATGGTGCATTGCAATGGAATGTTTATATCATAATGTGAAAAGTTGTGCTTCGCTATCGTCATCGATTAGAGTGCAGTCACGAGCTCGCGCAACTGCCGCAGTGTGTAAAAAAAGCATTTAGCGTGCAGCGCAACAAGGCTGTTAAAATTCGCAAACGCAAACCTGCGTTTCCATCAAGGCAAGCCTGGCAATCCCAGCTTGCCATCAGAACCAGCACAGCATGAGCGAAAACAAGCAATCACCGCAATCGCAGCAGCCGCAGCCGATCAGCGAATTCAAAAGCACCAGCGGATTCAAGAGGATTTTTTCAGCTTTCTTTTATTCGGCGGAAGGCTTTAAATCGGCCTGGAAAAACGAGCATGCATTCCGTCAGGAATTGATGATTGTGATTCCCGGCATCATTGTTGCCTTGCTGTTACCGGTCTCTGCGGTGCAAAAGCTGATGCTGATCGCAGTGCTGGTCTGGATCATCATCATCGAGCTGATCAATTCGGCGATTGAAGCGGTGGTGGACCGGGTCTCGCTGGAGCGCAATCCACTCTCCAAGAACGCCAAGGATTTTGGCAGCGCCGCGGTGCTGCTGACTTGCGTGCTTGCTGTCGCCACCTGGGCCGTCATTCTCTATCCTGTCCTGACGCAAGCGTAAAACTGCCGCAAAAGACCTTTTGCGGTTTTCTGTTGATCATGTTTGCACGTTTATGTATATTTGTACTTGTTTATGCATGTTGTGAGTCGATATGAACACCGCCAATCTCCTTCTCAAAGAACGTCACGCGTTCATCCGGCAGCGTCTGCAGGCCGATGGCCGGGTATTGGCGCTGGATCTGGCGCAGCAACTGAGTGTCTCGGAAGACACCATCCGGCGTGACCTGCGCGACCTGGCTGCGGCCGGCTGGTGCACGCGGGTGTATGGCGGCGCGTTACCACCTTCTCCTGCGACCGGATCTTTGGCTGAGCGGCGTACCTTGGCGCCGGAGCGCAAAGCACTGCTGGCGCAGTCGGCGGTATCGCTGGTGGTTGCCGACTGCGTGCTGTTTATCGATGCCGGTTCGACCAACCTGGCGATTGCCGCGGCTTTACCAGAGTTGCCGCTCACCGTCGTCACTAACGCCGCCGCTGTGGCGCTGGCATTGCAGGATCGGCCGGGGATTGAATTGATCATGATCGGCGGCCGTTTTGATCGTCGAACCGGCGCTAACCTGGGCGCCGCGGCGCTGCGTGACGCTGAGCGTATACGGCCTGACATTTTCTTTCTAGGTGGCTGCGGCGTTGATATCGACGCCGGCATTACCTGTTTTAACTATGAAGAAGCCGAGTTCAAACGCCGCCTGGCAACGGTCAGCAAATCGGTGGTGGTTGCCGCCACCAGTGAAAAATTCGGCACCGCTGCAAACTATGCGGTGCTACCCGCAGCGCATCTTACCCATCTGGTGCTCGAAGCCGGCGCAAGTAGCGAGCAGGCCGATGGCTTTGCCCGGCGGGGCGTGCAACTGATGTATGCAAAGGCTGAATGAGGCCAGATCCGGAGATCATGCAATGGACAATATTGGCCTTAAACAACGCTTGTCGACCCGTTTAGCCTTCCTTACCGCGGGCCTGGCCATGGCGGCCTGGGCGCCGCTGGTGCCGTATATCAAAGCACGGCTGGGGCTGGGGGAGGCTGAACTGGGACTTCTTCTATTGTGCCTGGGCGCCGGCTCGCTGCTCGCCATGCCGTTGACTGGCATGTTGGCGGCGCGCCTGGGTTGCCGGCGTGTGGTTCTGATTGCCGGTGGCCTGGCTACCGTGCTGCTTCCCTGTCTGTCGCTGGCAGCCAGTCCGTGGCAGCTGGCGATCGCTCTGTTCCTGTTCGGGGCCGCCATCGGCACCCTCGACGTCGCCATGAATATCCAGGCTGTGATGGTTGAAAAAGCTAGCGGTGGCGCGCTCATGTCCGGTTTCCACGGAATGTTCAGTGTCGGCGGCTTTGCCGGCGCCGGTGGCATGGCATTGCTGCTTTGGAGTGGCTTGAGTCCATTCCGGGCTAGCGTGGCGGCAGCGGTTATTGTGGCGACGGTGCTGGCGATAGCCAGCCCGCATTTGCTGCGCGAGCCGGAACCGCGCGCCGCTGGCAAATTGTTCGTGCTGCCGCATGGCGCAGTGATTTTTATCGGCGTGCTGTGCTTTATCGTATTCCTGGTGGAGGGCGCCATCCTCGACTGGAGCGCCTTGTTCCTGACGGCCACGCGCGGCCTGGACGCCAGTCAGGGCGGACTCGGCTACGCCGCTTTCGCCATCGCCATGACCAGCGGCCGTCTTACCGGTGACCGCATCGTCAGGCGTTTCGGCGGCAAGCGCGTGCTGCTGCTGGGAGGCTTGTTTGCCGCCGCCGGTTTTTTTGTGGCGATCTTTGCGCCGACCGCTAGCGTTGCGCTGTTCGGGTTTGTGCTGATCGGCCTGGGTGCATCCAACATCGTGCCGATCCTGTTTTCCGCAGCCGGCAGCCAGACGGCAATGCCGGCCAGCCTGGCGATTGCCGCTATCACCACCATCGGCTATGCCGGCATCCTGGCCGGTCCCGCCCTGATCGGTTTCGTGGCCCACGCTACCAGTTTGAGCATGGCCTTCGCCGGATTGGGTTGCGCGCTGCTGCTGGTCGCTACCAGCGCCCATCTGCGCGGCTTTATGCCAATTCAGCAGGAATAAGCCTCATCCTTATTCATCCGGGCAATCCATGCATATCTGTTTTTAGCATAAGGAGAGAAGAAAGAATTCGTTCTGTTTTCCAGGCGCCCTCATTAATCTGTACTCCTCAAAACAAAAAAACATTTACGAGGGAAGCAGAACATGTTGAAGAAAATCGTTCGTTCGGTGATCGCCATCGCCTTGGTAGCGCAGAGTGCACAGATTGTGCATGCGGCGGATTTTTCGTTGCTCAATGTTTCTTACGATCCTACGCGTGAGCTTTATCAAGAGTACAACAAGGCTTTTGCTAAGTACTGGAAAGAAAAGACTGGCGACAACCTCACCCTGAAGGCGTCGCATGGCGGTTCGGGCAAGCAGGGGCGTTCCGTGATCGACGGCCTGGAAGCCGACGTGGTGACGCTGGCGCTGGCTTACGATATCGATGAAATTTCCGAAAAGGCCAAGTTGCTGCCAGCCGACTGGCAAAAGCGCTTGCCGCATAACAGCACGCCATATACCTCGACCATCGTATTGTTGGTGCGCAAGGGTAATCCCAAGGGCATCAAAGACTGGGACGATCTGGTCAAGCCTGGCGTATCGGTGGTGGTGGCTAATCCAAAGACTTCAGGCGGTGCGCGCTGGGCTTATCTGGCCGCTTACGGTTATGCGCTGAAGAAGAACAATAACGACGATGCCAAGGCACGCGATTTCATTTCGCGCCTGTACAAGAACGTACCGGTGCTGGATTCCGGCGCGCGCGGCTCGACTGTCACCTTTGCCGAACGCGGTGTAGGCGATGTATTGCTGTCGTGGGAAAACGAGGCTTACCTGGTCGAGGCGGAATTCGGCAAAGGCAAATTCGATACCGTGTTCCCATCGCTGAGCATCCTGGCCGAGCCACCGGTAGCGGTGGTCGACAAGGTGGTCGACAAGCGTGGCACACGCAAGATTGCGCAAGCCTATCTGGAGTACCTGTACTCGCCGGAAGGACAGGAAATCGCTGCTCATAATTACTATCGTCCTATCGATCCCAAAGTCGCCGCCAAGTACGCGACTAAATTTCCGAAGCTGAGCCTGTTCACCATTGACGATACTTTCGGCGGTTGGAAAAATGCGCAGAAAGTTCACTTCAGCGACGGCGGTGTGTTCGACAAGATTTATCAGCCTGGCGTGAAATAAGCCGCTTGATCGAATTGATCGTAAAGACTCAACGGCCCTGCATGGCAGGGCCGTCTCAAGATTGCAACAGATGACTATTTTGTTATTGGCTGGCAGCCCGTCGGCACCCTCGCGTTCTACCCGTTTGCTGCATTACACAGGTGAAAAATTGGCGTTGCTAGGACATCGATACAGCAAACTGGATGTGCGGGATCTGCCGGGCGACGCGTTGCTACGCGCCGATTTCAACAACACGCTGATCCAGGCCGCGCT
This sequence comes from Collimonas sp. OK307, assembly GCF_900113705.1. Classification (GTDB taxonomy): domain Bacteria; phylum Pseudomonadota; class Gammaproteobacteria; order Burkholderiales; family Burkholderiaceae_D; genus Collimonas. The sequence continues at coordinate 156,370 of NZ_FOQI01000011.1, forward strand.
GGCGCAAGTGGAGCAAGCGACGGCGGTAGTGGTGGCAACGCCGGTCTACAAGGCAGCCTATAGCGGTGCGCTAAAAGCTTTTCTCGATCTGCTGCCGCAGTTTGGCCTGACCGGAAAATTGGTGCTGCCGCTGGCCACCGGTGGTAGCCAATCGCACATGCTGGCGTTGGATTACGCCTTGCGACCGGTATTGTCGTCGCTAGCCGCCAAGCATGTACTGCCCAGTATCTATGCGACGGAAGCGCAGGTGCAATGGTCGGAACAAGAGGGTTTGAGCCTGGATCAGAATATCTTCCAGCGGATTAACGAAGGCGTGCATCAGTTATCGGATAGTTTGCTGGCGTTACGCAAGATTAGTGCAAACGATTTCGATCCTATTCCGTTTTCCCAGGTGCGATGTAGCGTGTAACGGAAAAATCCACGCGGATACCAAATCAATTAGCTAACAGTTTACCCATTCCAGCGGTTTGAAAAATTCCATCGTCGCCGATGGCGGGGATCGCTTTGTCTAAAAAATCAGGAAACCGGCAATGACAGCTTCGACCAGAAACAAACACACAAGACGCCATGTGCTGGCGTTGCTCTCCGCGGTCGCCGCCGGCGCGTTTGCGGTCAGCGTGCCGCAGTTGGCGCAGGCGCAGGAAAAACACGTGCAGGAAAAGCAGGTGTTGCGGATTGGTTATCAGAAAGCAGCCAGTACGCTGGTGCTGCTGAAAGCTCATGGCACATTGGAAAAAATCCTGGCGCCCCAGGGCATTGAGGTGAAATGGGCCGAGTTTGCCGCCGGCCCGCAATTGCTGGAAGCCTTGAATGTCGGCTCGGTCGATTTCGGTTATGTCGGTGAAGCGCCGCCCATCATTGCGCAAGCGGCCGGCGCCGATTTTGTATACAGCGCTTACGAAATCCCGACGCCGGAGGCAGAAAGCATCCTGGTGCAGAAGAACTCGCCGATCACCTCTGTTGCGCAACTCAAGGGCAAGAAAATAGCCTTCAACAAAGGCTCCGATGTGCATTGGCTGGTCATCAGCCTGCTCAAGAAAGGCGGCATCGCCTACAGTGAATTCCAGCCAATCTACCTGGCGCCGGCCGATGCCCGTGCGGCTTTCGAGCGCGGTGCGGTTGATGCCTGGGCGATCTGGGATCCATTTCAAACGGCAGCGATCAAGCAACTCGATGCCAAGGTCCTGGCCAGCGGCAGTGGCGCCGTCAGCCATCACCAGTTCTTTCTGAGTGCGCGCAAATACGCCGCAAAAAATAGCGCGGTGGTGAACACGGTCTTGGAAGAGGCCGATAAAGAAGGGCGCTGGATCCGCGCCAATTACAAGGAAGCAGCGCTGCAACTGGCGCCGATCCAGGGCTTGGAGCCGGATGTGATCGAAGCCGGCCTCAGGCATTACGCCCACATTTACAAGCCCATCGATAACAAGGTGCTGGACGAGCAGCAAAAGATAGCCGATACCTTCTACGAGTTGAAACTGATTCCAAAGAAGATTTCGACTCGCGACGCCGTGTTGTTTCCTCCTAAATCCTGAGAAGGCCGGACATCATGAAGATCGCTTTCCTCCATCGCCGCTTGTTGCTGGTGACGCTTCCATTATTAGCAGCTCTGTTGTCGCCAGGTCTGTTGCAAGCGCAGCCGTTGACCGACAAAAAAGAACCTGAGCAGATACGCATCGGCTTTCAAAAAAGCGCGGTCAACCTGGTGGTCCTGAAACAACGCAACACGCTGGAACAACGCTTCAAGAATAGCAAAATAGTCTGGCTGGAATTTCCTGCCGGTCCGCAGTTGCTGGAAGCTTTATCCGCCGGTAGTCTGGATTTCGGCATGACCGGCGATAGCCCGCCGGTATTTGCCCAGGCCGCCAACAAGGACTTGCTGTACGTCGGCGCCGAGCCACCGAAGCCGGAGAGTTCCGCGATATTGGTGCAACCCGCTTCGGCGATCAAGACCCTGGCGGATTTGAAAGGCAAGCGGATCGCCTTGCAAAAGGGTTCCAGTGCGCACTTCCTGCTGGTGCAGGCGGTGAAGAAAGCTGGCCTGGCGTGGACCGACATCCAGCCGATTTATCTGGCGCCGGCAGATGCGCGCGCGGCGTTTGAACGTGGCAGCGTCGATGCCTGGGCGATCTGGGATCCGTATTACGGCGCTGCCGAGCTGAGTTTCAAACCGCGGGTCCTGAGCACCGGCCGTGGTTTGTCCAACAATAATTCCTTCTATCTTGCGGCGCGCGGTTTCGCCGAAAACTATCCTGGCACGGTATTGAGTTTGCTGGATGAACTGACCAAGGCTGATCGTTACGTGCAACAGAATCACAGGGAAGTTGCGCAGTTGATTTCCGATGTCAGTGGCTTGAACCTGGCGACCGTGCATCTGTTTCTGAGCCGTCGCGCCAATCCGTCGCCGACTTCGGTAATCAGTCCTGCCATGGCGATCGATCAGCAGCGTGTCGCCGACAGTTTCAAGGAAATCGGCTTGATCCCGCGCGCTGTCAAGGTGGCCGATATCGTCTGGTATCCAAAGAATGCGCCGCTGGCACAGCAGTGAAATTCAAAGTACAGATTAATCAATCAATACGGAAGCAGACATGAACGTTTTCTGGTTTATCCCTACCCACGGCGACAGTCGTTATCTAGGCACCTCCCAGGGCGCGCGCCCGGTCAATTTCGATTACATGAAGCAGATCGCGGTAGCTGCCGATACCCTCGGTTATGACGGCGTATTGCTGCCGACAGGACGCTCTTGCGAAGATGCCTGGGTGGTTGCATCGAGCTTGCTCGGCTTCACCCAGCGTCTCAAATTCCTGGTGGCGATCCGGCCGGGCTTGAGCACGCCAGGCCTGGCGATCCGGATGGCGTCGACTTTCGATCGTTTGTCCAATGGACGCTTGCTGATCAACGTCGTTACCGGCGGCGACCAGGCCGAGCTGGAAGCCGACGGCTTGTTCGCCGAACATGCCGAGCGTTATGAAATTTCTTCGGAATTCCTGAAGGTATGGCGTGGCGCTTTGTCCGGCGAAGGCGGCGAATCGGGTTACAACTTCATCGGCAAGCACATCAAGGTCAAGGGCGCAAAGACACTTTATCCGCCGGTACAGAAACCGTATCCGCCTTTATATTTCGGTGGATCCTCGGAGCCGGCGCATGAACTGGCAGCGGAGCAGGTTGATGTCTACCTGACCTGGGGCGAACCGCCGGCCGCGGTGGCTGAAAAGATTGCCGATATTCGCGCACGCGCCGCCAAACACGGGCGCACTGTGCGCTTCGGGATTCGCTTGCATGTGATCGTGCGGGAAACCAATCAGGCAGCATGGGCCGCAGCAGAAGAACTGATCAGCCATGTCGATGACGATGTCATTGCCCGGGCGCAGGCAGCATTTTCCAAAATGGATTCAGAAGGACAACGGCGCATGGCGGCTTTGCACGGCGGCCGTCGCGATAAGTTGGAAGTGTCGCCAAACCTGTGGGCCGGCGTTGGCCTGGTACGCGGCGGCGCCGGCACTGCGCTGGTTGGCGATGCGGAAACCGTGGCTGAACGGATGCAGGAATATGAGGCGCTGGGCATAGACACATTCATTCTATCGGGCTATCCGCACCTGGAAGAATCTTACCGTTTTGCCGAACTGGTTTTCCCGTTATTGGGCAAAGGACGTGCAGCTACCGGGGAGCAAGCGTTGACGGGGCCATTTGGCGAAGTGATTGCCAACGGCTTGCTGCCGAAAGCATCGCAAAGTTGAAGGAATCGATATGAGCGCAATCATTACAGCGGCAGACACGGCGCACGGCAGTCGCCCTGCAGGGCAGGCAGCGGATCTGGCGGTAAATCGGCGGGTGAAGGTGATGCAGATCTGGAAAGAGCGCCTGTTGCCGTGGCTGTTGCCAGTGGCGCTGATTTTGGCCTGGGAGTTTGCCGCCAAGGTCGGCTGGCTGTCGAGCCGGATCTTGCCAGAGCCTTGGGCGGTGGCGCGGGCCGCGTGGTCACTGGCGCTATCCGGCGAACTGTGGACGCATGTGCGGATCAGCGCCTGGCGTGCGATTTCCGGATTTGCGGTGGGTGGAGGCCTGGGCTTGTTGCTGGGTTTGCTGACGGGGACGTTCAAGCAAGCGGAAACCCTGCTCGATACCAGTATCCAGATGATCCGCAATATTCCGGCGCTGGCCTTGATCCCTTTGGTGATCTTGTGGTTCGGCATCGATGAATCGTCAAAGCTGTTCCTGGTCTCGATAGGCGTATTTTTCCCGGTGTACCTGAATACCTTCCATGGCATCCGCTCGGTAGACAAAGGTTTGATCGAGATGGCGAAGAGTTACGGCTTGTCCGACTGGCCCTTGTACCGTGACGTGATCTTGCCGGGTGCGTTGCCGTCGATATTGGTCGGTGTGCGTTTCGCACTGGGCCTGGTGTGGGTTCTGTTGATCGTTGCCGAAACCATCTCGGCACAGGCGGGTATAGGCTACATGACCATGAATGCGCGTGAGTTCCTGCAAACCGATGTGGTGCTGGTGGGCATTTTGCTCTACGCCTTGCTAGGCAAGCTGGCCGATATCCTGGCGCGCCTCCTGGAGCGTTACTGGCTGCGCTGGCATCCGGGTTATCAGTAAGCAGGCCGTAAATAAAATTTATCCAAGGTGGGTGCGAAGATGCAAATTGATCCTGTTGAAAATGCCGAAGTCAACGCTGCAGTCCAGCTTAATGCCGGGCGTGGCATCGGCATTCGAGTGCGCTCGGTATCCAAATCCTATGCCGGTCGGGAGGTATTGAAGACGCTCAATGTCGAGATCGCAGCCGGTGAATTCGTCGCCATCGTAGGCCGTAGCGGCTGCGGTAAAAGCACATTGCTGCGCTTGATAGCGGGGCTGGAACAGCCGAGCAACGGCAGCATCGGCTTTGGCGCCCGTGACGATAAACCTGAAATCCGCATCATGTTCCAGGATTCGCGGTTGTTGCCGTGGAAGCGTGTATTGAACAATGTCGGCCTGGGTTTGCCACGCGCTTCCCTGGCTTCGATTCGCGCATTGACCCAGGTCGGCCTTGAAGACCGTGCCAGCGAGTGGCCGGCGGTGTTGTCCGGCGGGCAGCGGCAACGGGTAGCGCTGGCGCGGGCGCTGGTGCATGACCCGGAACTGCTGTTGCTGGACGAACCGCTGGGTGCGCTGGATGCGTTGACCCGTATCGAAATGCAGCAATTGATCGAATCGTTATGGAAGGAGCGCGGGTTTACCGCCGTGCTGGTGACGCATGATGTGCAAGAGGCGATTGCCCTGGCAGATCGCGTGCTGTTGATTGAAGACGGTGAAATCACGCTGGATGAACGTATCAGCCTGCCGCGTCCGCGGGCTCGCGGCAACCTGGCTTTTGCGCAGCTGGAAGAACGGATCCTGGCGCGCGTACTGAAACATCCGGCGCCGCAGCTTGATTCGGCGTTGGGTGATATCTCGCTGCAACGGACGGTAAGCCAGGTTGGCTGGGCTATCTGATCCGGGTGCAATTCTGAAGTTATTTTGATGTCATTTTGATGTAACCGTATCACCAAAGGAGAAACCATGAGCATCCAGGCAATTAACGTCCGCAACCAGTTCCGCGGCAGGATCCAGAGCATTACCGAGGATGAGGTGTTATCCGCGCTCGACATCGAAACCCCGTCCGGCATCGTCTCCTCAGTCATCACCACCCGTTCGGTACGCGATCTGGGACTGGTGGTCGGATCGGAAGTGGTGGCGCTGGTAAAGGCCACTGAAGTATCGATCGCCAAACTGTAATTTCTTTCGCACTCATCAATTTCATTCATAAATTTCATTCGCATCTTTTCAGGAAAAAATCATGACTATCCAAGCTATCAATGTACGTAATCAGTTCAAGGGCAAGATCAAGGCAATCATCGAAGGCACCGTGGTGTCGGAAGTCGATGTCGAGACACCGGCCGGCATCGTCACTTCGGTAATCACTACCCGGTCGGTCAAGGACCTGGGACTGGTGATCGGCACCGAAGTGGTGGCGTTGGTCAAAGCCACCGAAGTATCGATTGCGAAGATCTGAGTATCTTCCTTCCGACTATTGATAATATCGAGATAAGCCATGTCCTTTCCCGCTCTGGAGCAGTATCTGGCCCGCTTGAACGGCGCCAGGGATGACCCGAATCACGACGAACCCCGTAGCGATTGCCGGGTCTGGCTGGATGGCGACGGACGTGCGCAGGGGCGTTATTTCAATACCACGCTGACCAGCGTATTCCAGCCTTTGCGCCGGATCGAAACCGGAGCGGGCAAGGGCGCCATCATCGGGCACGAGGGTTTCGCCCACAGTTATTCGGCCAGCGACAACGGCCTGTATCTGTGGAAATTGCTGGATCATGCGGCCAGCGACGACGAATCGATCGAGCTGGATCGTCTGTGCCGCATGCTACATTCGATCAATTTCTATCGGCAGGAAGAAGCTGTGGCTGGCGATTTGTACCTGAGCGTGCACGCACGTTTGCTGGCGGCGGTTGACAGTAATCATGGCATGGCGTTTCGGCGCATCCTGAACTTGCTCGGCCTGCCGCATGACAGGATAGTGTTGCAGCTGCCAACCATTACTGAAAACCAGGGCTGGCTGCTAAACTATGTACTGGACAATTACCGGCGCAATCGTTTCCGGCTGGCGGTAAATGCCGACGACGTGGCGCAAGCGGCGACCTTGCTGGAACGGGTGAAGCCGGATGTGATCAAGATCGATGCGCGCGGCGTCACGCATGATGAGCAGACTACGCGTTTGCTGGAAAATTGCGCGACGCGTGGAATCCGGGTGATTTTCAAGCGTCTTGAAAAGGCGCGCGATCTGGAGGTGCTGCAGCAACTGGCAAGGATTAGTGCCCATCCCTTGCATGCGCAAGGTTTTTTGTGGGATCTGCCGCAGGCGGCGCTGCATGCATTTGCCGATTCCGCACCGTTGCGGCAAGATGGGCAGCAAGATGATACGTCGACAGAGACACTTGATAGAAATTAAACATGACTACGCTCTCATCGTTTCGCGTGCTGGTAGTGCCGGGGCTGTATAACAGCGGCCCGCTGCATTGGCAATCGCGATGGCAGCGGCTGTATCCAAGCTTTGAACGGGTTGAGCAAACGCACTGGGATGCACCGATGCTGGAAGTCTGGTCGGAGCGTATGCAACAGCAGTTGCGCCAGTCAGAGCAACCCACTTTAGCGATCGCCCACAGCTTCGGTTGCTTGACTACGGTACACAGCGCCTTAAGCGAGATTCCGAATCTGGCCGGTGCCTTGCTGGTGGCGCCGGCCGATCCGGATAAATTCGATGTCAGTGCGGCGGTGAACGGACGCTTGCTGATACCTTCGATCGTGGTCGGCAGCCTCAACGATCCGTGGATGGAGAGCCGGCGCGCCCGCCACTGGGCGCAAGTCTGGGGCGCGGAATTCATCGATGCCGGCGCGCTTGGACATATCAATGCCGAATCCAATCTGGGCGATTGGCTGTACGGCCAGTCTCTATTGCAGAGTCTGGTGGGGCAGGTGGCACTGGCGTAATTGCGCGCAGCAACTTCATTAGCGCCATCTCCCGCATCTTCAGTGGTGTTGAACGTCGCCTTTACCAGACATGGCTGTAACTTACTTTCAGCACCGTTCCCGGGGCCGGCAGGCGGCTGGTATTGTTACTATTTCTCATCAGCTGGCTGTATAGCGGATAGTAATAACGGTTGAGCAGGTTTTCGACACCGCCGCTAATCGTATCTTTTTTGCTAAGCTGGTAACGGCTGATGAGATCAAGCGTCGTATAGCTGCTGACTGCCCTGCGGCCAAAGCTGTTCTGGCCGTTCAGGCGATAATCCCGTGCCGCAAAATAGGTGGCCTGTAAACGATTGCTCCAGCGGCTGTTCGGTTTGTATTGAATATAACTGGTCAGTTTCAGCGGCGGGATGCGATAACCTGTCATGACCTGATCGCTGACAGCGTTTTGCGGCAGCTCGCGACCGCGCATCCAGGTCATGGTGCCACCCGCACCCCACACGGAATCATCAGGTAAATAATCCAGGCTGCCTTCGACCCCCAGGATTTTTTCGCTGGTACGCGTCAAGATCAGACCATTGTTGAAGCTTTGTACGTCGCCCAGCTTCGAGGTAGTGTAAAACACCGCCAGCGATGTCAGTATATTATCAAATGCACCACGCCAGCCCAACTCATAATTGTTGGTTGTCACAGGCTCGAGATTGGACGACGCGATGTCGAAACGTGGCGTGGCATTCCTGATCTGCAGGCCGATATCCGGCAGCTGGAAGCCCTGGCTGAACGAAGCATAGAATTCCTGCTGTTTGACCGGTGAATACGTAGCGCCGACGTTCAGCAACCACGAGCCGTAACTGACTGAACCGCCTTTGACCGCTTGCGGATTCGCTATGCGGTATTGAGACAACGGGATGAAGTCGTTGAAGCGGGCACTCGCGTGTTCATATCGCGCGCCGCCTTCCACCGACCATTGCTGGTTGAACTTGTGCTGCAACTGACCGAAGGCGCCAATGCTGCGGGTGGTTAGCGACGGCATGTAGGTCAGGGTACCGATCTTGTTAAAGACCAGGCCACCGCTGGCGTCGTAGGCTGCCGGATCGAAAATGTTGGTCGGCATGTCGCTGCGTTCCTGGTTAAAGTCCATGCCCCAGGTCAGTTGGGTTTTCTTGTCCTCAGTCAAAGGCGTCTTGAGCGTCACACGGCTGCCAAGCACGCTGGTGTTCTGCATCACTTGATCCACATTGTTGCCGCGGGTCGCTACTGCGCGTGCATCGAATGGCGGGAAGCGCGTGAAAAAATCGCGATAATAAAGTTGGGCGGAGAGCGTACTTCCAAAAAAATCCTGATGCTGATAATCGGCGCTTAGCAAGGTGTTCCTGATCTGGTTTTGATCCGCCAGTTGCAAGCCTTTGATGGCGTACGCAGTCGCTGTTCCCGCGGTTAGTTTAGCAACCGCAGGATCGGACCCGTAGTCGGTATCCTGCCTGGCGTCGTAGTGGCTCGCTGCAAATTGCAGTCGCTGGTCGCGATCGATGCGCATGCCGATTTTTCCGCCGATGCTATAAGCATTGCTATCGAACATATCGCCCTGGCTTGGTTCCGGCGCCAGGCGATTTCCGCGGCCATCGTAAGAGCCGCCGCTATGCTGCATGTCGATATCGAGTGCGTAATCGATGACGCCATTGCTACCCGAAAGATAGTGCTGAACCTGTCCACCCAGCCCGTCTTTGCCTACCCGGGATAGCGGCGATGTCGCTGAAAATGTGGTCTCGGCGTAGGGCTCGCCGCCGGCCGGGCGGGTGGTCACGTAGATAATGCCGCCGGTCGCACCGCTGCCGTAAATGGCGCTGCTGCCCCGCAGAACTTCGACTTGTTGAATACTGGCAGGATTGATACTAGCCAGATTTCGCGCGGAGTCTCGATTTGTATTGAGCGGGATGCCATCTACCAGCACCAGCATATTCCGGCCGCGCAGCGTTTGCCCGAAATCACTGACGGTGTGGCTTGAGTCCGCCATGCCCGGTATGATTTTGCTCAACAGCGTGGCGAAACTGCCGGAGCCCTGGCGTAGCTCCTCCAACTCTTCATGCTCGATTACGTTGATCTGGCGCGTCGGGCGCATCAAATCGCTCTTTGTCCGTTGGGTGGTGACATCCAGTGCTGTCAATTCATGCTCTGTTGTCGATGTAGATTGGCGTTTTGTATCGGAACCGATTTTTCTCTGTTCGGATTCGGGTGGCGTTTGAGAGCATGCGGGAGGCGCTGAAAATGCTAGTGAAAGTGCACTTGCCAATACGGAAAAGCGAAATTGCGACATGGATGAATCCCTTATGAAGTACGGCCGTACAAACCAATATGCTGCGCAATAACGCTTAACCTGATTGCTGTATGGCCAGTGAAATGAAAATGTTTAAACCGGCAAAGCTGGCAAAGCTGACTTAGGGGTGCCGATGCTCTCCTGGAACCTGTTCCGGAACGGCTTGAGTGAGAAACGACAGCGAAATACTGCAGGTCGGTGGCGGCGATTGGAAGCTGTGGCGGGTGGTTTTCGGCGGGTACAGCTCGCCGCTTCTGGCGCGCCGCACGATCTCCCGCGGTGTACCCACATAGCCCTGACGGGTTGCACTGACTTCGACCTGCGCGTAGTCGAGCAGCAGGCACGGTACAAGCGCCAGTTTAAGACGGCGCGCAGCCTCAAGCCGATGATGGCCATCCATCACTGCCAGGCTGTGTCGTTCCAGCGCGACCGGGACGCGCCAAAGTCGCTCGCGCAGGATCGTATCGGCCAGGAACAGTGCGTGTTCTGGATAGTGCTGTTCGTTAGGGCGAATCTGATCAAGCCGGACAAAATGGATGGCCTGCTGTGACGGCTGTAGTAGTGTGCCCGATGTGTCGAGTCTATTCATGGTCTCGGGTATCCGTTTCAGTATTCAGATACACCCGCTCGGGATGCAGGTGACTCAAAAAATCGTGATGCGAGATATGCCAGCCGTAGGCGCCGGCCAGCAGGAAGACCACGCAGTCACCCGCGCGCAGCTGGTCGACATGGACATCGCGCGCCAGCGTGTCTTTCGGTGTACAAAGTTCGCCGCACAGTGTAATCGGGGCGTTTCGCACAGTCGGACGCGCAAATGGATAAGGCCATGCTTCGCGCGTCAGCACTGTGAACGGATGATTGTGTTGCCACGATACCGGCAAACGGAAATGGTGCGAGCCGCCGCGCAGAATCGCAAAATGCTTGCCGTGTGTGGTTTTGACATCGGTCACATCGGCCAGGTAATAGCCGCAATCGGCAGTGATGAAACGACCACACTCGAAGACGATCCGGAAGCGGGGCCGGTGTGTCGCAATGAGTGCCGCCAGGCCGCCGCAGAAACTTTCCCAGTCGAACTGGGCGTACGGATCGGCATGGTTTTCGCCGTAGTTGACGCCGATCCCGCCACCGACGTTGAGCCATTCAAACTGCAATTGATAACGCTGTTGCCAGTCTTGCGCCAGCGTCAGGTAATGCGAGAGCACCGCCAGGTGGCTGCGCGCATCCAGGTTGTTGGAAATTGCATGCAGATGCAAACCCTTGAGTCGGACCCCCGGCAAACTTTGGGCCAGGGCGATCATGGCCGGGATCTGCGCTTCTTCGATGCCGAACTGGGTCGGCTGGCCGCCCATACGCAGCGTTGCCTTGGCATCTGCCGGCAGTTGTGCCGGATTGACCCGCAGCAGGATGTCAGCGACCTGATTGCGGCGTCGCGCGATCCAGTCGAGACGGCGTAATTGATGCTCACTTTCGACGTGAATCAACATGACACGCTGTTCCAGCGCACCTTCCAGTTCAGCGTCGGTCTTGCCAGGGCCTCCGAAGACTATCGGGACATCGCCGTCGATGGCGCGCACGCTTTCGATCTCGCCCAGCGAGGCGACTTCAAAACCGTCGGTGCGATGCAGCAGGGTTTGCAGGATCGGGGCGTCGCTATTAGCCTTGATCGCGTAAAACAAACTGCATTGCGGCGGCAGTGCGTGGCGCAGCATTTCGGCGCGCTGGCGCAAATGCGCCAGATCGTACAAATAGGCGCAAACCTGCCCTATGCGGCTGTCCAGATAGTTGCGCAGGTGTTGGTGTTTGACGGGCTGACTGATGGACTGATTCGGGAGGCGATTCATTACTTAAAGATCTTTCATTTGATGTTGGTTCAAATGCGCGGCCATGGCGCGCCGGGCGACACCACGGTCGTCACCGAGAATGAACATGCGTACTTGGTCCTGATAAGCCGCGTGAGCATCTTCGGGTGTACGTGGCAGTGCGCAAAAGCTTTTGCCGGAGCCGTGTGCCGCTTGTCGAATGCGCTCCAGCGCCGCCATGACTTGCGGATGACGGGTTTGCCATGGCAGGCCGAGCGATTGCGACAGATCGGCGGCACCCTCTAGCAAAACGTCGATGCCGTCGACGGCGGCGATGGCGTCGGCCTGTTTCAATCCTTCACTGTCCTCGATCATTGCCACTACCAGCGTGGCCGCGCTTGCCGCATTCATTGCTTGTGTCAGGTCGTCGCGACCGTAGCGGCTGTGCCAGGTACTGTTCAAACCGCGCTCGCCGCGCGGCGAAAAATGGCAGGCACGTACCGCCGCTTGCGCATTCCGCACCGAGCGGATACGTGGGAATACGATGCCTTCGGCACCCGCATCGAGCGCCTGAACCACCTGCTGCGGGGCAGCTACCCGAACCAATGCAGCGATGCTGCTGGCGCGCGCCGCCAGCAGCATCGCTGCCAATTGTTCGGAACTGGTCAGCGTATGCTCCAGATCGATCACCACAAAATCGTAACCTGCTGCAGCGATCAGTTCTACGCTCAAGGCGGCCGGGGTTGAACAGAACAAGCCGTAGATTGGAATGTCCTGTGTTGCGCTTTTTTTCAGCCGGGCTTTCAAGGACATGACGGCTTCGCGAAGTGCGCCAGTGGATTGGGTGCGAGCCGGGTCCGCAAGCGGATTTCCGGTTGAAAACGGCGGCTAGCCAGCAACTCGATCGCAACGGCATCGGCAAAACAGTCGAACAGGGCGAAGCGTTCCGCCAGTTCCGGATGGCGCAGTTGATGGGCGCGCAACACGCCGGCGGTGATTTGCCAGAACCGGCTTTCGGGTATGTCGTAGAAACGTGCGAACAGCCAGGCAAGTTCTGCCAGGTTGACGAAAAACAAGGCATCGAAAGTAAAGTCGCGTAACTCCTCGGCGTCGCTGGTTTGCAGGAAGGAATTGGGATTGACACGCGCGTGCTCGGCAGGAGCGGTGGTGAGTACCGGCGCCGGGCCGGACAACAGCGCCGCGCTGAAGCGTACACCGTCGTGGAAATCCTTCAACGCCACGCGCGAGGGCAGCCCGTCGGTGTGCAGCAGAATCATGTTCTGGGCATGCGATTCCAGCGCCGTGCCATGCCGCCACAGTAAATGCAGTACGGGTAGCCAGGCCCGCTCGATCAAGTGTTGCAGCCATTCTTCCGGGCCGTAACGCTGCACCCACGGATGGATCAAAGGCAGGCCGTCGGCATCGATGTGCAGCACGGCAGTCATCGGCACTGCGGCTTCATCCGGCAGCAAATGCTGGTGTACGCTCTCACGCCAGATGCACGCCAGTGCGCCATACTGGCCTTGCGCCGGCGCCGGCGCGGTATAACTGACGCCGGCCACTTCGCGCAGCAATACCGGACGCGCCAGAGGCGGCGGCCAGTCGGTGTTGGCAACCAGTGTTTGCAACCAGTCGCTGATGGGAGCTGCGTTTTGCACCGTGTGCGGGGCCAGCACACGTGAGGTCGAGGTGTTGACCAGGTTCATCGACAGCTTGATCGATAGTTGCCGGGGGTCGCTGGCATTGCTCAAGGTACGGATCGATTGTTGCGGCAGGTAGCGCGCCAGCAACGGTCCCAGCGCCAGCAACTCGCCGCGCGCAAGCGCCTGATGATAGGTCGGCAGTATCACCTCGTTCCATTGCCAGGGGTGGACTGGTAGCGGTAGATAATCCTCCGGATTCAGGCCGCGGCGGATCAGTTCATCGCGAAACTGCCGGTAGTCGGCGTCGCTGAGCAAGTTGCTCGCAGTCGTTGCAAATGCAGATGCGGGCGTAGCGCTGAACGCCCAGCGGCAGTGCTCGCGGTGTACCGCGAGCAACAATGGTGCCACAGCGCTGGCAATTTCCGGTGCGTAAGCGGCATTGTCTTCCAGCGTAAAGCCAAGGCGCGATTTATAGCTCGGGTGGTAGGGATGGCCATCGCTTAAGCGCGCTTCCAGCGTATCGTAGTCAGACCCGCGCAGCACGTTGCCGGTGCGCGAATGCAAGGTATGCGCATCCTTGACCTGGGTCGCCAGCAATTCCGCCGCAAACTGTTCGAGCCGCGCCGCATCGGCGTTCAGCCATGGTGCGATTTCGGCCAGGAACAGCGCTGGATCGCCAGCCTCTTCGGCTACTGTCTGGCCATTACCGTCATTGCCACTGCAGCGCAGCAGTGGCGTCGTCACCCGTATGCGGCCAAAGCTGAAAGTGCGTTGCGCCTGACATTGATAACTGACCGTACCGCCATCGCTGCGACGGCCGGGTACGGTCAGGGTATTGCCCTGTCTATCTTGCCCATCTTGCCATTCGGCGTGCGGCAAGGCATCCTCGAACAACAAGGCTTCCAGCAATTGGCGCAAAACGCGGCGACTGGCTTGTCGGTAGGCCGGGCTGGCGATCAGATTGTGATATTCGGTTGGATGCATGGCTTATCTCTGAAAGCGGTGAAGGGGATTGGCAATCTGGATCCAGATCGGGCGTTCGCCCTGCTGGTGAAAGCTGCTCAGCATGTTGGCCTTGGCTGGCAGCGTAGGCTGCTTCAGCAATTGCCGCGCAAGTGGGATTTTGCTGTCTAGCAGGCGTCGCGCCGTGTCCTGCCACAATGTTGCTTCCTCGATCAGTCCGGTGCGTCCGAGGCAGGCGATCATATGGCCGATGTGATTGACCAGGACGTAATACCGGAAGCGATGCCAGGCCTGTTCGTCGTCATACAGCGCCGGGCTGTCGACAGGGAGGCGGTCGCAGAACGGGAAACGCTGGCGGCTGATGCTGGCACCCTCCATGTCGCGCGCGTAGCCGTGCACGGGCCAGCCGTCGCGGAAAGCCACCATCGTATTTTGCAGATGCGCTTCCAGGCTGATGCCGTAGTCGGAGAACAGCTGCAGCAACGGCAACAGGGTGACGTCCAGGTAGCGCTGCCACCATTGCCGGACGACTGCCGGATCCGGTGCGTCCTGTGACGATTCCGCTGCCGCCTGGCGCAGCAGCATAAGTAGCGGGATCTCACCCTTGGCGGGCTCTTCCAGCAATGCGGCAAGCACCTGGATCTGTTCGGCTTCGGACTCGGGCATGGCTTGCCTATACACCACCGCGCTGGCCGCGCGAATTGCTTCATTTGGCAATTTCAAGGTCTGGCTTCCCAGTTCCGGCAGAATATGGAAGGTCGTTTGTTCACGCACGTTCGGCGGCAGCAGCGTCAGCGCCAGGCTGGCATCCAGCGCCCTTGTTACCTGCTCGCTCGGGTTGTTGCGGATGAAATTGGTAATGCGAATATTCAGCGGAAGCTTGAGAAACATGTTCTGAGCAGGTAGCCACACGGTGCGCACCGAAGAGGTCGGCCAGGCCAGTTCGCCCAGCGGTCCAAGAGAGATGATGGCGGCGCTTTTTATCAACGGCGCGATTTCTGGCAGGCCCAGCAAATAATTAGCCTGCCATGGATGGCAAGGCAACAGCCGGTATTCGCCGTCGACCAGCAAGCCTTCGGCGAAACTGGCCACTGCGGGATCGATCGGCATCGCTTTTCGATTCACGCCGCGCACCTCTAACAGGCTTGCTGTCACTGCGAAATAATGCAGGCGGAATGAAGCGCCGAGCTCTGGCGAATAATGTTGCATATCCGCTTCGTTGAAGCCGTCTGAAGCCTTGGACGTCACATGGAAGATGTGGCCGAAACGCATGCCCTGTTCAGCCACCACGAACGAGGAGCGGGGCAGCGGAGGCACGTGCAGGTGAAAGTGGCGCACCTTGCCGATACTATTGCGCATCAGTGCTTGCAGGCGGTTGCGGCAGCGTTCCGTGTCGGCGGCCGGTGCTTCACTCATGCTTGCGAGCGCATCGGCTATCAGGTCGGTCACAGGCGTCACATCCTTCAAAGGCCGCCAGTCGCCATGGCGTCCAATCCAGGCGAACGGCGCCACACGATGATAGCCAATCAGTGAGAAGTAAGTGAATGCACCGGCCAATTGATAACCGGTCTCTGCGAATGGCACGAGATACGGCATCAGCCCGACATCTCGCCACGCGGCAAATTGCGCCTGTAAGGCCTCCGGCTCGGCATTTGTCGAAACAGGCCGCGGATCGGCACAACCGGTTTCCCGACAATAGGTATTGAGGTATTGTTCCAGCAGACGGCGGTCGATGGCACTCAGGTGGTGTGGATGCGGCAGATGCGAAAACATCAAAATCCTTTCTTTAACTTTGCAGGAGAGAGGCAAGGGCAGCCCGGCGGCCGCTGAGGACCAGCAGCCCTGCGCTCAGGAATAGTGTGGCCACTGCCCACAACAGATGGATCGGCGCCAGGATCGGCAGCAACAGCATGATCAGCAACGGACCCAGCATTTGGCCGAGAACCATGAAGCTGCGGCTGATCCCGGTGAGGTGGCCATAAGCGGAAGCCGGCAATTGACGGCTGCAGGCCAGTAGCATTGATTGCATCAACGCGGCGTAGCAGGCGCCCTGGATGACGCGCAGCAGCGCCACCAGCCAGAGCTGATCGGCGATCGTCAAGAGCCCCATGGCCAGTGCACATGCGCCAGCCGCAAGGATGAAGTGACGACGAGGTTCGCCGCGGTCGCCGAGATGACCCCACAATGGGCCGGCCAGCATCGTCGCCAGCCAGCCCAGCGCGTGCAGCGTTCCTGTCTTGCTGGCCAGTGCACCGGCTTGAGGGAAGCGCGCCGCAATATACAGTGCGAAAACATTGATCAGCGCAAATCCTGCCGCCTGGGTCAGGCACACGGCGAGCATCCAGTGGCGCAATTCGCGATCGGCCAGTACGCTGCGCAAACCAGAAAATTGCGCCGGTCCTGATGCCGCAGTTTTTGGCGGTTCGCTTAGTTGGCTCCAGAGTATTCCGCCAGCCAAGCCTGTCGCCAAGGCGCTGGCGGTCAGCAGCGGCCTGAGCGACCAGTAATCCAGCATCAAGCCACCCAGCACCGGGCCGGCCAGCGCACCGCAGGCAATCGCACTTTCCTGCAGGCCGAGAGAACGTCCGCGCGATGTGTCGCTGCTGACATGGCCGATGAAGGCGGTGAGCACCACGCCGACGGTGCTGACGCCCTGCAGCAGCCGGCCTAGCATGAAGCCGGTAATGCCGGGACTCAATGCCATCAGCAACATGCTTACTATGAACAGCGTCAGCGATACCAGCAGCATGCGCCGGTAGCCAAAGCGGTCGCACCACTTGCCGGCGTAGGGCGCGAAGCACAGCGTGCCTAGCCCCGGCGCCGCCAGTGCCAGGCTGCTCCAGCGGGCGGCGCCGACCACATCCGCCGTATTGGCCGGTATCAGCGTTGCGATGTACAAGGGCATGATCGGCACCAGCATCATGAGTCCAAGCGTGGTCACGGCTTGACAGGTCAGCAGCAATGCCAGATTGCGGGAATTTGCGCCTGCGCTTTTGCCTGTTTTTCTACTCGTGTTCATGCTTATGCCGCGTTACGGAAGGGATTGCCGATACGCCCCGTTGCACTCGGCATGCCGGTACTGAAGCTGGCGCGGCCAAGCAACGGCGCCAGCACTTGCTTGAACGGCCAGTCGGTTTCATCCAGCAGCAGCTTCCGGGTCTGGCTGGCGATCTGTGCCGGCAGCGGCACACGCATCAGGCAGTCTTCCAGTGCGATGCGGACAAGCTGCCAGCCATGCGCTTCGTCCCGCCCATAACGTTCGGACAGTGCGGCCAGAATGGCGTACAGATTTACCTCGATTGCCAGTGTTTGCAGGTAGCTCAGCAGTGCGCGCGGGTCGTCCAGTTCCAGCGTATTGGGCGTGCTGCGATCAATCACGTACGCCGGTATAGCGACGTCTTGCGCTTGCATCAGTGGCGGACAAATACGCAAGGTGTCATGGTCGCGCAGCAGCAGCGAGACAATTTTCTGCCCACGGCAAACCAGTACCACGTTTTGTCCATGCATTTCCGGCATCACGCCTTGGGCCAGGCAACGCAGGCCCAGTTCCAGCAGCATGCGGGCAATATCGTCGAACAACGCCCATGCGGTTGCTTCATGAGCAGAGGCGCCAAGCAAATATTCAAATGCCGGCAAGACACCGGTGGCGGTCGGCACTGGCAAGGCTGCCATCGGGATCAGCGTGGCGCCGGGGAGTGTCGGATAACTTCGGATCAGGCAGGCCAACTCGCCCGGTTCAGCTGCAAGCGCATGCTCTTGTGGATGTTGCTTGAGCGCCCACCAGCGATTTTCGTCACACAGCAAGAGATGTGTCGCCAGCCAGGCGTCGCGCTGGCGCAGTTGTTCGAGGCAAGCGCTAGCCAGCATGCCGTTGTGCAGATAGCGCGGTGGCAGCGTGCGCACCGCGCCCAGCGCGTTAACCGAAAGTGCCAGCTTCAGGTGAGTATCTCGGTATCCGCTGACGGCGAGCGAACGGAGCGAGGCGGTTGGTGTTGCTGTTCCCAGACCGCTTCCAAGGTCGATGCAGGTGTTCAGCGCCGAAATTGCAGCGCTCTGCTTCAACCACATCCATTGCCATGGATGAACCGGAAGCCACAAATAGGCATCGCTGTCGGCGCCGCAATTGCGAGCTCTGGTCAACAGTGTATCTTGCTGCACCGCGTCTAGCAGGGCTGCGGCCACAGGTTGCCCGGCGCAGGCAGTTCCGCAGATCTGATCGCGTGGTATCGCCACCCAATGCAGCAGCAGGGCGGTCATGGTTTCGGCGGTGTAGGGACTGCCATCCAGGTTGCCCCAGTCCTTGGCGCGCGCCAGCGGATGAAAGGGCCGGTCTTTCAGGCAGCTCAAGGTTTCCCAGCACAGTAGCTGGTCTGGCGCCGCATCGAGCCGGGCCAGGATAGCCGGTTCGTGCTCTGCGGCGAAGGCGGCTTGTTGAAAAGCCAGACGGAAGAAGCGGACGCAGCGGCCCATCCGGTCTTGCCACCAGTCCGCCGTTTGCAATATCTCGACTGCCTTGACCAGTTCCAGTTCGATGGCAAGCGTTGCAGTATGCAATGCCGCAGGAAGGTCAGCGACCCGGAACGGCCGCAAGCCGCTGGCCCGCTTGCCGTGCCAGTGCAGCGAACGGGTGGCATCGAGTACAACTTCCAGGACTGCTGCATGGTTGTCGCCGGCGCTGTCGTTGGCAGCAGGGTGGAAAATGCAGTGAGTGCGAAAGCCGTACAGGTCTTCCAGCCAAAGCGCGTCAAACAGGTCCTGGGCCAGCCGTTGCCGATAGGGATGTGCGGAAGCTGCGTGCATGCGTGTCAGCCGTATAGCGGCAGTTGAGTGCCTACGCCGCCGGCCTGCGCCAGATGATAGAAATGGCGTGCGCACACCAGATCGTCGAGCGCCATGCCCATTGGATTGAGCAGGATGATTTCATCGTCGCTTTCACGGCCGGGCTTTTCGCCGATGACGATCTGGCCCAGTTCGGCATGCAATTTCTCGCGGCTGAAGCGGCCTTCCAGCACCAGCTGGTTGATGATTTTTTTCTCGCGGTTGGATTGATCCCAGTCGTCGACCACTACCTTGTCGGCCTTGGTGTAGACGTCCTTATGGACATCCATGATCGAGACATTGCTGACAAAGGTTCCAGGTTTGAGCCAGTCGAAAGTCAGATAAGGCGCATCGGCCACGGTGCAAGTGACGACCACATCGGCTGCGCGCACAGCGGCTTCGGCCGACGCTGCACGGACGAAAGCGACGCGAGGAAAACGCTCTGCCAGCGTGACCGCCAGAGAGTCGGCGGCGGCTGGCGACAGATCGAACAGATGGAGCTGGGAAATCGACGGGAACTGCTCCAGCAGTGTCAGCATCTGCATCCGCGCGATCGGACCGCAGCCGATGCAGGCAACCTCGGTAAAACCGCTGCGCGCCAGGTGGCGGGTGGCGACAGCGGTGATGGCTGCAGTACGCATGCCGCTGATCAGCCCGCCTTCCATCAGTGCGATCGGATAGTTGGTTTGAGCATCGTTCAAGACAATCACTGCGCTGGCGCGCTCCAGTCCGAAGCGGGCCGGGTTGTGCTGGCGGCTGCCGATCCATTTCAAGCCCGCCACCGCCTGTTCACCGCCCATATAACAGGGCATGGCGATGATGCGGTCCGCGATATGGTCGGCGCCCGACCAGCGCAGGTAGGGTTTGAGTGGTTGCACGTAGTCGCCACGGGCATGCGCTGCCAGGCCGGTGCCGATAGCATCGACGTAAGGTTGCGAGGCGCCCCCGCCGAGAGCTAGCAGGTCGGCACGGCTGAGATAGAGCAGGTGCGGGGCAGAGGAGACGGAGATCGCAGTGGTGTTGCTGGTCATATTGTTTGTCCGGTAGTGGTGTTGATGGAAATGTCGGTGGTGCGGATCACGTGACGTTCTTGCATGCGAGCCAGCCAGTCATCGTCGTAGACCGTATCCAGGTAGCGGTCGCCGCGGTCAGGCAGAATGGTCAGGATCCGGGCCGGTCGAGGTAAACCGGCGGCCAGGTGCTGGATGGCGGCGATGACCGAGCCGGACGAGCCGCCGGCAAAAATGCCTTCGCGTGCCACCAGCTGGCGGCAGGCGATGGCTGACTGGTAGTCGTCGATATGGATGACCTGCGTAATTTCATCGCGCTGCAAAAGCTCGGGTACCCGGCTGGCGCCGATGCCAGGCAGATCGCGCGGATAGGGCGGGGTACCGAACAGCACCGAGCCGACCGCATCGACGGCGATGATTTTCAGATTCGGCCACGCTTCGCGCAAGCGACGGGCGATGCCGTGCAAGGTACCGGAAGTGCTTACCCCGAGCACCAGGTAGTCAGCCGGACGGTCCAGTTGTCGCAGTATTTCTTCGCCTTCGCCGTGGTAGTGGCTTTGCCAGTTGCGCTCATTGGCGTACTGGTTGATCCAGACTCTGTTCGGCTGCTCATGCAGCAAGTGCTTGACGCGCTTGATGCGCGTTTCCAGGTAGCCGCCCTGGCTATCTTTTTCGGTGACGATGTCGACCTTGCCGCCGTAGCTGCGGATGATATGCAAGTTGGTCGGTGAGATCTTGGGATCGACGACTGCGGTAAAGGACAGACCGTGGATCCTGCATACCATGGCCAAGGCGATGGCCAGGTTGCCGGAAGAGCTTTCGACGATATGCGCATTTGGTTGGATCGAACCGTCGGCCAGCCCGCGCTCGACGATATAGCGCGCCGGCCGGTCTTTGACGCTACCGCCGGGATTGGCCATTTCCAACTTGGCCAGAACCTCGCAGTGCGGATCGTTGAATAGACGAGACAAGCGAATGATTGGCGTATCGCCGATGCTGTTCAGGATGCTGTGATGGACCATTTCGTTTCTCCGTTGAGAAATTTAGTTAATACGAATAATAATGATTCCTATTTACAATGTAAATGAAAATTTCCCGATGTAAATAAAAATTTCAGGATAGGGGGAAGGCGACGGGGGGCTTAGTGGACATATCGCTGAGGAGCGATGAGGCATCGCGGTGCTGATCAATAACGCTAGAAATAAGAAAGGAGCAGGGTGGGCACGTCTTTGTGCCCACGCGGAACTCACTCCAGGCACATACCTGTTTCCGTGCAACGAGGGTTTGTACTCCGGTTATCACGGTCACGCGTGGGCATTCATGCCCACCCTACAAAAAAAATGAGCCACTTTGTCGTGGCTCATTTTTCATTTCAAGGTACTTGGATCAGGCAAACTCGCCGATCTGCTTGACCACCGCATTGCGCACTGAACCGCTGACTACGAACGACTGCGCCACCACGATATCGTTGTGGAACCAGCGATCGCCTTCCAGGCAAGCAGGAATCTGACGACGGATTTCCTGATACGCAGCTTGCGTACCCTTACCGAGCACAAAGCCTGGCAACAGATCTTCCGTCATGGTCAAGGCTTGCGCCGCCAGCAGCATTTCGACGCCGATGATGTATTGCGTATTGGCCACCACCGTCGCCGCCTTGCGCGCACACCAGGTCGAGTTCGAGACGTGGTCTTCACTGTTACCCTTGGCTGGAATGCTGTCAACGCTACCCGGCATGCACAGGGTACGGTTTTCCATCACCAGCGAACTCAACGAACATTGCACCACCGGATAACCGGTGTTGACGCCACGCACCCCGCTCATCAGGTTACGCGGCAAGCCCCACGACAAAGTCGGATCGATCAGGCGTGCGACACGGCGTTCGCAGATGCTGCCCAGGTCGGT
>NZ_FOQI01000016.1 GCF_900113705.1 Collimonas sp. OK307
AAACAGTCTTTGCAATGTCAACACCAATTACGGTATTCTTCATTTCGGGTTCTCCTGTCTTAAGTGGTTTTTGCGAACCTCTACTTTGGCACAATGATGCCGTTGACAGCGAGAACCCCTTGCGTATTCCATCCCGTCTTGTCAGCTTCGCCCCTTAGGGGGAGGCGTCCATTCCATTTCTTTTGCTTCGCCAAAAGAAAGTAAGCAAAGAAAAGGCGACCGCAAAGCCACTGCCTTCCCTTCGGTCAGGTCCCCAAATGTGGCGCGTATCAGTCGGGTGGAAAGACCAACTCGCTGCGCTCAAACATGTCTTCCCACAATTCCCGACTGACACGCGCCACATTTGGCAGCGTCCCAATGCGGACTTCAAAGTCAAAAGCCGCGTCAAAAACAACTGCAACTGCAACCGCAACATCCCGGTGTCAGTTATCCTTCTCGCAGTTAACCATCCAAGGCGTGCCAAACTGA
Organism: Collimonas sp. OK307; assembly: GCF_900113705.1. Lineage (GTDB taxonomy): Bacteria > Pseudomonadota > Gammaproteobacteria > Burkholderiales > Burkholderiaceae_D > Collimonas. The sequence goes on from NZ_FOQI01000016.1 coordinate 469, forward strand.
TCTTCCAGCATGCCGAAACCGGCGGCCCAGAAGGTTTTTTCGTATGGCATCTTGATCGTGCCGTTTTTTGACAATGCGTCAAAGATACGTTTACCTTCCGCAATCGAGTCGACATTAACCGACAGGACCATGCCTTGCATTTTTTGAAAATACTCCGGCGGGCAATCCGAACCCATCAAGACTCCGCCATCCATTTCCAGCCGTATGTGCACGATCTTGTCTTGGCGGTCCGGTGGCGTTTGTTCTGCCATCGGTGATTCGGCGTTGGTTAATCTGAAGGCGATTTTCCCGCCCAGGACTTGCTGGTATAGCTTGAACGCGGCGTCGCACTGGCCGTCGAAATTAAGATAGGCATTCAATAGCATAATGTTCTCCTTCGTTGCTGGAATTAACAATGAAACTGCGCCGGGTCTGGCGCAACGGTGTCCGTCTTTATTTTTCGACGGTGGTTTTCAGGTTGGCAAGACCGCTTTCAAAATCCTTGCCGATCATGCTGTCCATATTGAAAAACAATCCCATCACCTTGCTCACATAAGGCGAAGGGCCGTACATGGCCCAGGTGACGTTGCTGTTGTCGCCCTGGGTGTCGACGCTGAATTCGGCGACGTTGCTGCTTTCAAACGGCTTGGTGAAATCGAGCTTGATGAGGGTTTTCGATGGCGATGTGTCGCTGATCTCCATGCGTCCGGCACCGACTTTGTCCGAGCCTTCCCATGCATACGCGGCACCCTTGCCGCTGGCGGCGCCGCTGAAGGTTCTTTTCATCGCCGGATCCAGTTTTTCGTAAGGTGACCAGTTGCCCCATTCATGGAAATCGTTGATGCGGGCGAAAATCTTTTCCGGCGGCGCCTTGATCGAAATCGTGCGCTGCACGCGGAAAGTATCGGGCCGGGTGGCGGCGTAACCGAAGATGCCGGCCAGTACAACGACGACGATGATAACGATGGTTTTGATCATGGTTTCCTCTGTGTTGCCAGCGATATGACGTGGATCAGGAGTTGGCGTTGTTGTGCAGGTCGGCGCTTTGCTGGCGTAAGCGTTCTTCGGTTTCTCTCAGTTCGGGCGTGAATTCGTCGCCGAAATCTTCCGCCTCGAATACCTGGCGTAGCTCCAGCTCGACCGCACCGTCACCGTCCAAAGCTGGCCAACGCTTGACCCAATCGATGGCTTCCTGCCGCGATTGCACCTGGATCATGGTAAAGCCGGCGATCAATTCCTTGGTTTCGGCGAAAGGTCCATCGAACACGGTCGGTCTGCCGGCCGAGAATTTGATGCGTGCGCCTTTCGCACTAGGTTGCAGGCCTTCGCCGGCGAGCATGACGCCGGCTTGTATCATTTCTTCGTTGTATTTCATCATGGCGGTGATCAGTTCTGTGCTGGGCATGGTACCCGCCTCGGTGTTCTTGTCTGCCTTGCGTATGATCATGAATCGCATCGTAATATCTCCGTCTGGTTTCAATGGTTTGTTCAGTGTGCCGGCTGCAGCCGGGTTAAATCCGGGATCTGCTAATTAGTCGAACGGGCGGCAGAGAGATCGACAAACCGCAGATTTTTTTTTAAATTATATTTGATGGGCGGACTTTGCTTGTTGAAATCGCAATTTCATTTGCTGTCATCTGGCGGGCGTGATGGCTGCCGGCACTGAATCTGCCGAGCCGGATGGTGAAACTTGGTGTGAAGCTCATGGTAAAGCTTAACTAGCTTAGGCAAGCCTGGCGCAAATTACAAACCGAGCGCTCGTTCAAGCATCGCCTTTTTCCCGGTGTGGTTATGTACAGTGGACAGGCGTATCCGATGCTATTTGAACGCCGTTGCTCGCACAACATTGAGCAGGATAAAAAAATCCATATATATCAAGTACATAGCTAAAACACATTGGAGTTATCAACAGGACTATCCACAGTTTCTGTGGGTAACTTTGATTAGAATGAAAATTCAATCAGGGAGGATTTAGTCAATCACTACCGCCATGAAGACGGTGGACAGGCTCAGCAGGATCAAGCCAAAGATGAAGGCGATGTCGGCGTATTGCTCTAGCCGCGCGCTGCGGCTTGAACGCATGGCGGCATACGAGAGCATGCCGCTGGTCAGGAATACCAGGCTGTTCAGCGCCAGCAGATGGCTCAGCCATATTGCCAGCCCGCTGAACCTGGCGAGTTTGATGATCGACAGGGCGGTAATGCAAACCCCGATCATCGTGGCGGAAGAGGGCAGGATGTGTTGCGATAGATTGTTGTTTTTGACCGGTTTGTTTAACGGTTCAGTCATCGTAACTCCATCCTGCGGTGTTGGCGCTTTAGCCCAGATTCAAAGGCACAAAGATTTTATCCTTGTCGCGTTGCACCAATAGCGCCACGTTCTTGCCGGCCTTGCTTACCAATTGACGCAACTGCTCGACGCTGTTGACCGGCTTGCCGTTGAGCGACAGGATCACATCGCCACGCTGGATGCCGGCCAGTGCCGACGGTCCGGTCGCATCTTCCACCACCAGCCCGCCGTGTGTGCCGACCTGTTGCTGTTCGTCCGGGGTGAGCTGGCGCAGCGCCAGTCCGAGCCGTGCTTGCGAACCGGCGCCGGTGTCGTTGCTGGCAGTTTTGAGCGCTTCCGCTTCGGTCGGCTTGACGGTCAGCGTCTTGGCCTGACCGTTGCGCATCACCTCAATCGTGCTGCTGGTGCCGGGCGCCGTGTCGGCCACTAGGCTCGGCAAGTCGGACGAATGATTGATCGGCTGGCCATTGAAGCGCAGGATCACGTCGCCGGTTTGGAGGCCTCCCTTGTCGGCCGGGCTGCCTTTGTCGACCGAGCTCACCAGCGCGCCGGCGGCAGTCTTCAAGCCGAAAGATTCCGCCAGTGCCTGGTTAACCTCTTGCACGCTGACGCCCAAATGGCTGCGGGTGACCTTGCCATGCTTGACCAGTTGCTGCTCAACCTTGGTGGCGACATCGATCGGAATCGCAAAAGACAGGCCCTGATAGCCGCCGGTCTGGCTATAGATCTGCGAATTGATGCCGATCACTTCGCCTCTGATATTGAACAGCGGTCCACCCGAGTTGCCAGGATTGACGGCGACATCGGTCTGGATGAACGGTACATAATTATCGTCCGGCAGGGAGCGCGACTTGGCGCTGACGATGCCGGCGGTAGCGGTATTTTCAAAACCGTAAGGCGAGCCGATCGCCAGTACCGGTTCGCCGACCTTGGTCAGCGCCGGATTGCCGATCTGTACCGTCGGCAGGTTTTTGGCGTCGATCCGTATCACCGCGATATCGCTCTGTTTGTCGGAGCCCAGCACCTTGGCCTTGAATTCGCGGCGGTCGGTCAGCTTGACTGTCACTTCCTGGGCGCCGTCGACCACGTGGGCGTTGGTCAGTATCAGGCCGTCGGTGCTGATGATGAAGCCAGAGCCTTCGCCGCGCATGATTTGCGGATGGCTAGGGATTTGCAGCTGCGGGCCGAAACGCTTGAAGAATTGTGAAAACGGATCGTTAGGATCGAGTTCGCCGGAGTCGTCCTGGTCGGCAACCGCACTTTGTTTCGCTTTGCCGGTGACGCTGATGTTCACCACGGCAGGTCCGGAACGTTCGACTATGCCGGAAAAATCGGTGGCCACAGCCACGGCCGGCGCAGCATTGCTTACCGGCGCTGAAGCCGGCGCTGGCGCCACGATCGCCGCATTGGCGTTGTCGATACCGATATCGCCGTTCTTCGAATGCAGGTAGGCGCCGCCGGCTACCACCAGAACGGCGGCTGCAATAATGCTGCGGGTAAAGGTCTGACGATTCATGCTGTGCTCCTTTGCAGATGGACTAGAACTAGCACACAGCATAAATACTAAAAATTAAAGCAGACTTAAAGAAAAAAATATTAATCAGGCCACAAAGTGCACACTGACACGCAGCCCGTGTCCTGTATTTTCCAGATTGACGCTGGCACGGTGGGCATCGGCAATCTGCTTGACGATCGCCAGCCCCAGGCCGCTGCCATGCGACTGCGTCTGGCTGTCGGCAGCGCGGTAGAAGCGATCGAATACACGCTGCAAATCGGCCTCTGGAATGCCCGGGCCGTGATCTTCCACAGAAACCGTGACACCGGCGGCATCTGCGGCAAGCGAGACATCGATGCTGCTACCAGGCGGGCTGTGCCGCAGGGCGTTGTCGATCAAATTATTGAACAGGATGCGCAGGGCATCGGTGTTGCCGGTCACGCTGGCCGGCATCTCTGTGCCGATGCCCAGGTCGATCTGGCGCTCATGGGCGCTCAGGGCGAAGTCGCCGATTACGCTATGCAGCAGTGCGCGCAAATCGAGTTCGACGTGGGCTTGTTCGAAGGCGCCGGGTTCCTGGCGCGCCAGTGTCAGCAACTGTTGCAGCAAATGCGTGGCGCGTTCCAGCCCTTGTTTCAGATCGCCGAAAGCTGCTTGCCGTTCACCGTCATCTAAGGCGCGTTCGGCAAGTTGGACTTGCAGGCGCAGTGCGGTCAGCGGCGTGCGCAGTTCGTGCGCGGCGTCGGCAACGAACGCGCGTTGCGCATTGATGGATTGACCGAGGCGCGCCAGTAAATCGTTGAGCGCCTGGGTGAGTGGCCGGATTTCACGCGGCAGCGTGGTGTCCGGAATCGGCGACAAGGCGTGCATGTCGCGTGCCTGGACTTCTGCCGCAGCACGTCTGATTGGCGCCAGCCCGCGGCCGACGGCCACCCAGATCAATATGCCCAGCAAGGGAAACAGCAGCAGCAAGGGAGTGACGGTCTTGATCGCCATCTGTGCTGCAATCTGATTGCGTGCGCTTTGCGGCTGCGCGATCTGCACCACGGTATTGCCGATCTGCGCGCTGTACACGCGCCACAGGCCATTGCTCTGGCGGACATTGGTAAAGCCCAGCTCGGCTTGCAACGGCAAGTTTGCCTGCCCATGCGAGTGATAGATGACGACGCCGGTGTTGTCCCAGATCTGGATCATGATCTGGTCATCCAGTTCCGGTCCGCTATCGCCATTCTCAATCATCGGCGAAAACGCCTGGCGCGGCAGGGAGGCGACGATCTGCCGCATTTGATAATCGAATAATTCGTTGGCCTCGCCACGCGCCTGGAAATACAGGGCGCCGCCTGCCACCAGGATGGCGCCGCTCAAACCGACTGCCAGCCATAGCAGCAAACTCTTTCGAATGGATGGGATGGATAATCTTGACGATGATGTCGACGTCATTTGGCCACCATATAGCCGATGCCGCGCACATTCTTGATGAAATTGCTGCCGAGTTTTTTACGCAAGGCGTGGATGTAGACCTCCACCGCATTACTGTCAATGCTGTCATCCCAGCCGTACATTTTTTCTTCCAGTTGCGCGCGCGACAGCACCACGCCAGGACGATCCAGGAAGGCGCGAAGCAAGGCAAATTCGCGGGCCGACAGATTGACCTGGCGGCCTTCCAGCAGCACCTCATGGGTAGCCGGATTGAGCGTCAGCTGGCCCAGTTCGATCAACGGTTCGGCACGTCCGGACTGGCGCCGCAGCAGGGCGCGAATCCGGGCCGCCAGTTCTTCCAGGTCAAACGGCTTGACCAGGTAGTCGTCGGCGCCGCCATCCAGGCCGGCCACCCGGTCCGATACGGCGTCGCGTGCGGTGAGTATCAACACCGGAATCCGGTTGCCGCCGGCGCGCAGCGACTTCAGGACTTCCAGGCCGTTTTTTTTCGGTAGGCCGAGATCGAGCAGCAGCAGTTGGTAATCCTCTTGCGCCAGCGCACTCAGCGCCGCAACGCCGTCTTGCACCCAGTCGACGGCAAAGCCGTCCTGGCGCAATCCCTTGCGCACGGCTTCGCCCACCATCAGATCGTCTTCCACCAACAGCAAACGCATGGCACCAGCTCCTTAACAACACATTGCAATCACAGAAAACCGTCACAGTTTAGCCGGATTGAATTAAAGGATTCTTAAACAATCTCAGGCAGGTTGCGCGGCAACTCTGTGCAGTGATAAAAAATCCATATATATCAATGACATAACTAAAACGCCTGGTAGTTATCAACAGGACTGTCCACAATTTCTGTGGGTAACCTGTATAGTTGTAATTTAGATAATGACAGAACTCCCGAAAACTTGAATACTGTGCCGTGTACAGGACTGCAGGTTCATGTGGCCGTAGAATGTCAGCCTGAACCTTGATCGAGAAACGCATGACACAGAACACACATCATCATTTGCACGGCGTTACGCTGGAAGCGATGCTGACCGAGCTGGTAGCCCATTATGGCTGGGATGGATTGGGCCAGCGGATCGACATCCGTTGTTTCAAGAGCGATCCCAGCATCAAATCCAGCCTGACATTTCTGCGCAAGACAGAATGGGCGCGCGAGAAGGTGGAAGCCATGTACGTGGGCATGCGGCGCGCGATGAAATGAGTTTTTGAAAAATGAGGTAAAGTTTTGTGGCGGTGGCTGTATTCGAACTCGCACTCGCATTCGTAATCGTATTTACCCTGGCCCCGGCCTGGAAATTTTCTCAGTGCGCCATTCCTAAGTAGTGTCCCTGGCGCTTGCTGACTTGATGCTTTGCTAACAGCAGGAAGAACCAGCATGCGCAATGTGATTTATAAAACGGTGGTCTTGAAGGCGCCCCCCGAGGCGTTGTTCGAGATGTATGTAGATCCGGTGATGCATCAGGCAATCACCGGGCTGCCGGTCACCATTGGTGGCGAAGCCGGCGCTGAGTTTTCGGCGTTCGACGGCGCCCTGACTGGCGTCATGCTGCAGGTGGCCAAGCCCAGGCTGATCGTGCAGACCTGGCGTTCGTCGGCGTTTACCGCAGACGATCCGGACTCGATCCTGATCCTGTCGTTTCATACCCAAGGAGAGCATGGGCGCATAGAGCTTGTGCATCTGGACGTGCCAGACCAGGATTACGAGCAGGTCAAGATTGGCTGGCGTGAAAAATACTTTGAGCCGTGGCGCGAGTTTTTGGCGAATTGAACGCTCGGCCGGCGGCACTGCATTTGCCACCGATGATTGATAAAAAATCATGTGCTGAAGTGTTGTCATAAATGATATGACGGTCAAGGCTTCTGATTTGTAAACCTGTTAAATCTGACAGGTGTGGCAGCTTCTGTTTGTCACTAGAATAAAGCTGTCTATCGGAGCCTATCCTCTCCTATGTTGATATTTGGCCTGCCGCCGTATGGCGGCGGGCTTTTTTTTCCCCCCGGTCTCCCTCCAGTGCCCCCCCGCACCGGTTAACCGCGATCTCGTCACGAGACGCGGTTTTTTTATGACGGTTGTCGAGATTGCATCTTCGCTGCACTTCCGCTTAAGATCTGCCATTGCCCGAATTACTAAAGCGCGGCAAATCGCTGCAGGGAAAAGAATGCAAAAAATTAAAACCGTCCTATCCGTTTTTTTGTTGTTTGGCTGCGCGTTATTGCTCGCGGGGTGTGCATCTCTATCTACAGCGATTTCGCAATTCGAAGGCGGCAACTATGTCGCCAGCGTGAAATCGACACTCGTCTATCTCGATGAAAAATACAAGAAAGCGGATTACGACGATAGCGATGAAAGAAACGGCATCCGCGAACGCATGCGGATTATTGAAAGCAACTACGAAACCGCAATCAACAGCGCCAATCCTCTGGAGTACGACAAGAAAATAGCCGGCTATTCGGCCTTGCTGGAAATCAGGACCATGCTGGCCGAAAGGCGTTATTACGCCAGGTATACCGATTTGCCGGATCGCTATCCCGATGCGACATTGCGAGAAAAACTGGCGGGACAGTACTATCTGAAAGCCACGTCAGCCGTTGTCTACAAGGATGACCGCCAGGCAGCCATCAGCTTTGCGGCCGCTGCTGACATTTATAAGAAGTACGGCGACTATAAAGACGCCAGGAAGCAAGCCGGAAAATATAAATTTGCAGCTGATAACAAGGACGCTGCAGCGTATTACCAGCAAGGGCAGGATCTGGTAGCGCGTAATGCGCAACGCAGCAAAGCCATGTACCGCGACGCCAGCCAGGCTTTTTATAACGCCTCTGACGTGTATCGGGATCACGGTGCTTATAAGGATGCGCAGCCCTTGTCTGAAAAATATCACACTATGGGTACCATCGTGCTGCAAATCAGCAGCAACGAACCGGAGGGCGATATCACCAGAAGCGTGCTGGGATTGTTTGATCTCGGTTTCACCCGGTTTCAATATCAAGGCGGTGCTAAAGCCGATCTTGGCATGTATCTGAATACCTCATACATTTACTATCCGCCTAAATTCAGGCAATACGTAGAGGCGGTGAGCGAAAACGTCGAATTCAAGAAGCAGGACGGCTCGACGGCGGTGCGCACCTATCGTTTCAACCGTAAAGTCGTGGAGGAAGTAAATTCGATGCAGATAGTGCTGGATCTGTCCGTCACCAGGGTACCGCCCCTGGATCTGCGTTATGACGAAATTGCAGAAAGCCACCGCACCACCATCAGCTACTATGGCGACGTACCGGGTAACGGCCGCTATGGCTATCGGACTGAAGGTTATCTGATGGATCGGGATCAGCTTTGGCGTGCGGCGCAAGCGCAGTTGATCAACCGCCTTAACGGCGATAACCGGATCAGGATGATTCAAGATGACATACGGAATTTCTAGGCGCAATTTCCAGAGACAATCGCTGCAGAAAAATTCTCAAGCCATCCTGCTAAACTAACGGATTGCTGTCAGCGCAATTCGCTTTTTTCCGATTTTTTATCTCAGATCTTCACCTATGACTTCGATTCGCGGACCTTCCTTCCAGTTAGTCGACCAGATCGATGCCGAGCAGCTGCAACGCGAGGGCGGTTTCGGCGACCGTACCCGGCCTCTGCTGGTCAAGGGCGCGCTGCGTAACTGGCCGGCGCAGCAAAACTGGTCGTTCGAGCAGATGGCGGCGCTGCGCTACAAGGATGGTTCTGAACCGCAGGTGAAATTCCAGAACGGCCTGGTGGAACAGGGGCAGACCCGGCATCGGCCGGTGATGCCGGTCGGCCCTTATCTGCAAGAGCTGGCGACGCTGGGCAGGCAAGGCCTGCCAGACAACGTTGGCTTGCTGCCAGACCGGCGCCGTCATCAACTGGCAGCGGGAGAGCGTTTTTTTCTCGACTGGTCGCACATGCAATCGTTTCAACCCGATCGCATGTATCTGGCGCAATGGAATATCCTCGATGAATTTCCCGTGCTGCGCCATGATTTTTCGATCAAGGATCTGTGGCCGGGTTTGCGCTGGACATGGGAGTATGTCTTCATGGGCCCGGCTAACACGGTGACCGGCTTGCATTACGATTTTCCGAACAACTGGTTTTGCCAGGTACGCGGCAGCAAGGAATTCATCTTGTTCCCGCCTGAGCAAACGCCGCACATGTGTATTTCCGAGAAATACGACTGGGGCGCGATCCTGAGCGATATCAATATCTCTCGCCTTGACCAACAGTCGGACCAGCTCAAGGAGTTTGAAAAGACGCAAGGGTTATATGCGCGGGTCGAGGCGGGCGATGCACTGTTCATTCCCAAACGCACCTGGCACGCGGTGGTGGCGCTGGAGCCGTCGATCAGCCTGGGCGTGTTTGGCCTGACCGCATCCGAAGTGTTGTTTGGCGGCGTGCCGAACGAGATTAAAAACGTTTTCCACAAAATGCATTTGTACCGCTGGGGCAATTGCACTTGTCATAAATTCTAGCCTGTTTCGCCACCCTGGCACGGCGTCGCCCGAACTGCAAAAAATGGTGGCCGCCTGCAAGCGCGAGGAAGAATGATGGTCTAAGATAGTCGCATACAAAAAAGACGGAGACCTTCATGAATCAGCATTCGCAACCGGCAGCGGACCGTTCTATAGACACCCTGCTGGACAAATACTCTGAAAGTCATCTCAATCCGGTGAATGAGGTGATCCATTTCATTTGCGTGCCGGTGATCGTTTTCACGTTGTTGGGTTTGCTGTGGGTGATCCATCCCTGGGTGGCGCTGGCGGCTGCGCTGGCGGCCATGTTTTACTATTTTTCACTGTCGACGCCGCTGGCAATCGGCATGTTGCTGATGTCGGGTGCGATGCTGGCCTTGCTCTATATCTTGCCGCCGGGCCTGGTGCTGCCGCTCTCGGTGAGCGTGTTTGTAATCGCCTGGATTGGGCAGTTTATCGGGCACAAGATCGAGGGCAAGAAGCCGTCGTTCTTTGATGATTTGCGATTCCTGCTGATCGGCCCGTTGTTTGTCCTGGGCTTCTTGTATCGCCGTTTGCATATCGCCTATTGATGGCCCGTGATATACAAAATGATGCAATGAAAATCGCCGTTTTTGGCGCCGGTTCGATCGGTGTTTATGTCGGCGCGTCGCTACTGGCTGCCGGAGCCGATGTGGTGCTGGTAGGGCGGTCTCGCATGCGTCTGCAGATTGCCGGCCAGGGCGTGCTGCTGAGCGATCTGGAAGGTCGCCGGCAACACCTTGAGGGCGCGCATGTGCCGTATCAGGAAAGTGCCGTTGCATTGGCCGAGGCCGATCTGATCCTGGTCACCGTCAAGAGTGCCGATAGTGCTGCTGCGGCGAGCGCCATTGCAGAATATGCCAAACCGTCGGCGCTGATCGTCAGTCTGCAAAATGGCGTCGGCAACGCCGATACCTTGCGCAGCCTGATGCCCGGCTGGCAGGTGCTGGCGGCCATGGTGCCGTTCAATGTGGTGCAGATGGACGGCAATCGTTTTCATCGCGCCAGCGGCGGTGAGTTGATGATTGAAACATGCGCCGGACTGGAGCCCTGGCTGACGTCGTTTCGGATGGCCCATTTGCCGCTGCAACAGTGCGAGGATTTCGTGGCAATCCAGTGGGGCAAGCTGTTGCTGAATTTGAATAATGCAGTGAATGCGTTGTCCGGCCTGGCGCTCAAAAGCCAGTTGTCGCAGCGGGCCTACCGGCGTTGCCTGGCCTTGCTGATCGCAGAGGCATTGGATGTGCTGCGCGCTGCCGGGATCCGGCCCGCCAGGATCGCCAAGGTCGGGCCGCAACTGCTGCCGGTCATATTGCGTTTACCCGATGTACTTTTCAAGCGAATTGCAGCGACCATGCTGAAAATAGATCCCGAGGCGCGCTCATCCATGTGGCAAGACTTGGAAGCAGGGCGCTTGACGGAAGTGGATTATTTGAACGGCGCGATTGTCCGCCTGGCTGAATCGCTGGCGCGCGATGCGCCCGCCAACCGGCGCATGACGGTGCTGATCCATGCAGCCGAACAGGGCAATCTGCAGCCCTGGTCCGGTGTGGCGCTGTATCGGGTATTACGCGACTGACTAAGAAGCTATTCCAAATCTCATCGGTAATACCGAAGTTTTTTTACGGCAAATGTGAAGGACAGTAGGAACTAACCGGGGTCAGCGTGAACTTTCGGTATGTCTTACCGCCGAAACTTCACGCTGACCCCGCTTAGTGGACCACGGAGCAGAAGCGGCAAAACCAAAAGAAACAAACAGGCGATAAGCGAACTGCCTTGCTCCGTAGCCGTGATGTGGGATCAGAGATCGTCCTTGTTGATAAATTTGTTAAGAAAGGTCCGATATGAAGAAGCTCCTTGGCTTGCTGGCGTTATCACTTGCATTCTCCCCTTTGGTTCAAGCGCAAAACGAACCGATGCCGCGACCGGAGCCGGGAGCTGCACTGGAAGGGCGCCCGGACGCCAGGAACGATCGGCGTCCAGAATCCTTTTACGGTGGAGGCAATCACAACATGGGAACGCACAGTGTGATGCGTTGCAAGGATGGCACGATGCACAAGGCGCGTGCCGATGCGTGCCGCAGTCATGATCACGAGCCAAAATGAAAACTCGCTTTACTGGCAGACTCATTCTCAGATTTGCAGGCCCGTTCGCCGAGAAATACCGCAGGCGATAAGCACGTGGCCGAGATATATAAATATGGAATATCTGTTATCAGTTAAATAAAGCAGACATGAATGCTGCGTCGCCATATAGTTACACCTGTCTCCTCCAACACCTCCTAAGGTTTGGATTCAGCCCGCAACCGCAAGGTGAGCGGGTTTTTTTTTGCCTGTACAAATTGCGTATCGGCTAATTGCACTTATCCAGGAGGGAATTTGACCCTGCTGCGAGCACCGCTTAAAAATCGATATGAATCAAAGGCTTGGATTTTTTACTGTGGAGTTATCAACAGGCTTGCGCACATTTTCTGTGGGTAACTTGGGGTGCAGCGTAAAAAAACTGTTTCGCGGGCGAAAAAAAGCCCCGCAAGCGGCGGGGCTGGTGAGCGGGTCTTGCTGCGGTCCGCTTTCAGAAGCGCAGGTAACAGTCACTCATTCCTTCGTAAGGGGCGATCCAGGCACCCAGCAGCTTGTCCAGCAGACTGGGCTGCGACTTGGTCAGGTTCTTGTCATGGGAATGCATATCAGCGCGCGCCTGCGCTTGCATCGAAAGTGTTGACAGCGGCAGTGGAGGTGAGATGCTAGACATGTTATTCCCTTTCAGTTGATCGTTTATGTTGCAATGCAGTATATGTAATCTGGAATGACTAATCCAATTCCGCTTTCACATACATGCCATACGATTCGTGAATATCAGCCCGATCCTCTTATGCGCCCGCACCCTTATGTCGGCGCCGCATAAGCATATAGCTCACATATTGGCAGCTGACAATTTTCGTGCTGTAATGCATCAAGCCGCATAATTGTTAATTAATGTTGTAATTGATGCGGTAACTAAAGCGGTAACCCCAATGTGGAAACGGAGAAAAGCATGAAAAAACTGACAGGTCTGGCATTGCTCGCTTGCTGCTTTATTTTTAACCCGGCCTTTGCCGCAAATTCGCAGCAAAGCAAAATGGCGTCGTGCAACAAGGATGCAACCGGAAAAACCGGTGATGACCGCAAAGCTTTCATGAAGGATTGCCTGAGCGCGAAACCGGCTGCCGCTCCTGCTGCCCCAATGACACAGCAAGAGAAAATGAAATCCTGTAATGCCAACGCTACCGATAAAAAGGGCGATGACCGCAAGGCATTCATGAAGCAATGCTTGTCAAAACCTAAAGCATAAGAAAATCCTGCGGCACATTGTTGCCGTAGCCAAAAGCCCCGTCTTACTCGGGGCTTTTTTCATTTTGTTACCAAATTGCATACTCGCTACCGGAATTAATGTTTACTATGCAGAGTCGAAACAACGCTCGCACTCTATAAGGAAATTCACATGAAAAAATTAGCGCTCACCCTTACTCTGGGGCTGGCTTGCGTCGTGGCACAGGCTGCAGCTGACTGGCAACCGGTCGGATCCAGCGATACCGCCGAGCTCAAGCTGGACCAGGCATCGATCAAGGAAAACAAAGGTATCCGGGAAGCCTGGTCGATGTGGAATTTCAAGGAGCCGCGCAAGAACGATGGCGACGCTAAAGTATTGCCGACCTTCCAGTCGTATCAGGATTTCACTTTATACGATTGCAAAGCCAAGACTGTAAGGCTAACGAAAGAGATCCTGTTTGCCGGGCTTGACGGTGCCGGCGCCAAGGTAGATCACAGCGACGCCTTGAAAAACTCGACCTACGTCAAACCGGCGGCAGATTCGATCGCCGAGGTCATGATGAATTTTGTTTGCGCCTTCCCTATCGCTGCCAAATAATCGCAGCATCAAATCAGCAGCATGGCGGGCTTTGGTCCGCCATGCTGTGTCAGTCTTTACCATTCTCTCGGCCATGTCGGGCTTGTCACTGGACGAGCGCATCAAGTTTGCCACCAATGATTATTTTTTTGATGCGGCCTGGCCACTCAGTTGGGTGAGTATTTGATACGCGGCAGTCACTCTTTGATCATTCGGATAGGACTTGTTGGCTAAGATTACTATGCCAATTTTTTTAGACGGAACAAAAGCCGCATAGGTGGAAAAGCCGTTCGTTGAACCGGTTTTGTTGATCAATACGTCCCCCCGCGGCGGCAACGGAGGGTTCAACTTGGTTGCGACCGTGCCTTGATAGATAACCGTAGGATCGTTACCCGCCAGCAGTTGTTTCAGCTCTGCTGGATAAGGATATTGTTCCCATATCAAATCCTGCGTAAATTCGCCTGAGCGGAAATATCCCGTGTGAGTTGCCGTGATCGCACGTTGCAATTTTTCACTAGACTTGCCGGCCTGGATGTTACTGTCAATAAATCGGATCAAGTCCGCCGAACCTGATTTCACACCGTATGCTTCAGATTCCAGAATCCCGGGGTTCAATCTGACGGGCGCATCCTTTACGTTGTAACCTTGCGCATAATCTTTCATCTGGTCCGCAGGTACATTGATGTAACTGTGGGTCATGCCAAGTTCGGGGAATAATTTCTTTTCGAGCGCGTCCTCAAAAGACATATTCATACTTTTGGCCGTAATCATGCCAAGCATTCCGATACTTAAGTTGGAGTATTTCCTGTATGTGCCGGCCGCATGATCAGGCTCCCAATGCTTGAAATAATCCATCAACTGATCGGTATTATCTATATTGTCCGGAACTTGCAGCGGAAGGCCGCCTGCGGTATGCGTAGCTAGATTCAGCAGGCTGACATTGTCGAAGCTGCTACCGTGCAAGGACGGCAAATATTTACTGGCGTTATCAGACAGGGAAAGATTGCCATTGACCTGAGCATAAGATGCCAGCGTCGCTGTAAATGTTTTGCTGAGCGACCCGATCTCAAAAAGGGTTTTGTTGGTAACGCGCTCCAGGGTTTCCTTTGAAGCTACGCCGTAGTTGTAGAAATAATTCTCGCCATTGATGGTGACGGCGATTGCCATGCCCGGAATGCCGTATTTCTGCATCAAAGGCTGGATAGTGGTATCTACCGCATCTTTCATCTTGGATTGATCGGCTGCGCTTGCAGCATAGCTGCTGGCAGCAAGAAAATATATTGAAAAGGACAGAAGTTTTAGTGTGTTCATGGTTTTTTAGGCGCATTGCAATAACGCTTGGTTTGAGAAGAATCTTTATAACGATTTTTGTACGCTATTCGTCAGCCGAAGTAATTTCACTTCACAAGAAGTTTTTCGATGCTTGGAATGTGCGTGGAATCGCAGAATGTACGATCAACCTGGATTTGGAACAGGGATGTTGAACTTTTTACCGGGAACGTAGACCCATGTTGCGATGACTTTCGCACCCGCCGGCCCGGCTTTGGTGACGTGGACCGCATTCGCTGCTATTTGAAAAGTCTCGCCTGCATGGATGTGCTGCGTGGGCTTACCATCCACGTTTAATATTATGTCACCCTCAAGTACGTAACAGACTTCGGGGCCAGTTGCCATGTGCCGAGGCTTTTCGGCGTTAGGAGGGAACTCGGAAATCCCCAGGCCCATCTCGCGATCCGTTCCCTGGATGGCAATTCTTTGGAAAGCCTGCGTCTCCTTGCTCACAGGCACCTTATCGGCGGCCAAGACAGGATTTGCGGAGATAATGGCAGCCACAAGAATTGGAGTAGAAAAATATTTGTTCATGATTGCTCTTCGTAATTGTTCGATCAATTAATATTTCTAGGGCAAAATTCTTTTCAGTAAGGCGCGAAGCACATACTTTCAGAGAGTGTTGTCTGAGGTTGAATCAGTAGGTGACGCCGTAAAAATAACAATCGCGCATTCTGAGAAACAATTTTTTCGGGCGCGCTTGAAGTCTATTCAGAATTTGATAAAGATAGAAATATCCACCATTATCAAATGGTTCACAAGCGAGAATAACTTCAAGCTAGATATAGAAAATCTTATGCCTATTTGATGCTGTGAGCTCGCAATGAGTGATGCAACTGACAAGATATCTCGTGGAACATTGAGAGTTCACAGGTAACTGCGTGTATCGAGCGTACGCACTGGACTAAACGAAATAACTTCAGTTCTATCCCAGCGTTCTTGCGGTCTTTGTTATACTCACGCCCAGATTGCCGGAGTGTTATTTCGGCGGATCGAAATTGATATGGAATGCCATGGGATTTGCTGTAAACGTAAATTCTGCGCCTTCCTGTTCCAGTCTCGCCATAGTTCAATGGATAGAACGAGTGCCTCCTAAGCGCTAGATACAGGTCCGATTCCTGTTGGCGGGACCATCCAAATTTTTATGAAATTCCGGTAAATCGCCGCAAGCCATGTATTTAAAGGCTTTCCGGTCGATTTTGATCAGCGTTGGATTTTGTAAAATACCGTAAAAAAATACTAATTACCGATGCTGTCTCCCCGGAATTTCCCCGTCATCTCCCCAATCATGGTGTAATCGCCATTTTTCCGGCAAGAGCGGGATATATCCACGTTTAAGGCACAATCCAGCTCACAACAATGAGTAGGGGATGGGAGTGATCGACGTGGTATTACCAGGCATTATTCGACGCCGGCACATTCGCGACCAGGTCCCCCTAAGAGAGATCGCCAGACGTCTTGGCATCTCCAGAAACACTGTCCGGCGCCATCCGCGCACGGAAATTACAGGACCGTCCTACGCGGAGCGGCGTTCGCGAGGGTATGGCGGGCGGGTCGACCCAGCAAGCAAACGAACACGCTTGGTAATAGCAGCCGGTGTACAACGCTTTAATAGTGTGTAAAAATAAATTCCACTGGGAAATTTTTTAATTGGCCCGAGCGCTTCAATTGGCATGCCTGACACTTAAATGTTGTTTGAAGCGCGATAAATTCGACTCCCCCTTTTTTGGAGGCGTTATGGACGCAATTCCATTCGAAAAAGTTTCAGTTTCGGAAGCAAAAGCCGTACTTGATGAGGCGTTGCGTAACAGGCAAGAAAAAAACTGGGAACACTTGCGTCGCATGCTTGGACCTGCCGATTTGAATTTGCAGGAGCAGACATACGATTGGTTGTTATCGTTGCCTACAGACATTTGGCCGCTGTGGTTAATTAAGAATTATCCGCGTATCGCTAACCAATTTGCCGAAGTTTGGCTGACGCGTTCTGCTGGCGAGAGACTATTTGCCGAACTCTTGCTGGATCAAAGAGGGACGCGCAAAGGTTTTCCGGAGGAGGTGTCGCGCGAGATCATGGCCTTAAAGCAGTATTTTGACGAGACGGAAGCGCTAGCTGCCAAGCAACCGATACAAGTTGGAGAAGGTAAATAATTCCTGATTGTTGTGGGTGAAGTCCCGTCCGCCTCCTGAGTGGGAGGCGGATGAATAATCTATATACGGCCGCTTGTCCTAGAGCATTCTTACTTGTTCCCAGTCGGTCAAGCCTTGAAATATCTTATCGATCCCGTCTTGTTTCAGAGTACGCATGCCTTCACCGATGGCTATTTGTAATATCTCCGGTACATTCGCTCTCGCGTGAATTCTCTTCTTGATAGAGGGCGTGTTAAGCAGCAACTCATGTACCCCTAGTCTTCCTTTGTAACCGCTCTTGTCGCATTTTTCACAACCTACTGCCTTGTATAAGGTGAGTGTGTTGCCGTCGTGACCATATTGCTTTTGCCATTGCGCTATTATTTCGTCTGCCTGCAGTTCAGTTTCCAGGCAATATTCATAAGCAAGCATTTGGACTTGGTCAGCCTCAGCGGAATAACTTTGGCGACAGGCAGTGCACAATCTACGTGTGAGTCGTTGTCCGAGCACCCCTAACAATGCATCTGCAAAATTAAACGGGTCCAGACCAAGATCCAATAACCTGACGACGCTTTCGACGGCACTGTTGGTATGCAAGGTAGAAAATACCAGATGACCGGTGAGTGAAGCCTCAATGACCGTCTTGGCCGTTTCCGGATCCCTTGTTTCTCCCACCATGATTACGTCAGGATCTGCGCGCAAAAAGCTGCGCAATACAGTGGAAAAAGTTAAATCGATTTTTGCGTGAACCTGAACTTGCCGCAAACCTTTCTGGGTAATTTCTATGGGGTCCTCGACCGTCCATATTTTGCGCTCTCGGGTATTGATATAACTGAGCAAAGAATGCAACGTTGTCGTCTTGCCCGATCCTGTCGGACCGCAAACGAATAACAGTCCATGTGGCTTGAGTGCGAGTTTTTTGAGTCCTTCCAGCACCGCGGGGGACAGGCCCAATGCATCCAGGGATAAGGCCTTGGGCGCGGCAAGTATCCGCATCACGATGTCTTCCAGGCCTTCGGTAGTCGGCATGGTGACGACGCGAAGCTCAATTTTTGCAGGTCCAAATTGCTCAAAATTCATCTTCCCGTCTTGTGAACGCCGCTTCTCCGAAATGTCGAGACGGCTCATGATTTTAAGACGGGAAATCAAGGCGTTGCGGTAGTTTGCCGGAATGTCCGAATAATCGACCATGACGCCGTCCTTGCGAAAGCGGACCCGGGTCGGTTCA
Organism: Collimonas sp. OK307; assembly: GCF_900113705.1. Classification (GTDB taxonomy): domain Bacteria; phylum Pseudomonadota; class Gammaproteobacteria; order Burkholderiales; family Burkholderiaceae_D; genus Collimonas. The sequence goes on from NZ_FOQI01000016.1 coordinate 18,741, forward strand.
TTTCCTTTCATGACTTCAATATGGATATCGGATGCACCTTGTTCATAGGCATCAAGGATGATTTTGTTGACTAGGCGAACCATGGTGTTGTCGGATTCCGTAACCACCTCATTTACAGCCAGTCTTGCATCGATATCACTACCTTCGTCCAATTTTGAAACATATTCCGCGATATCGTGACGTTCTGCCTGCCTACCAAAAATTTTTGAAATGATAGCGGCCAAGTCCTCCTCAGACGCCATGACAGGGTCGATCTTGAGTTTGCTGCAAAACGCTAATGACTTCAACGCTTCCGATGACAAGGGATCTTCCATTGCCACCACCATGCGCGACTGGGTTCGGTATAGCGGCATCACAGAATATTTGCGTACAATGTCGGCAGGTACGCTCTTGACCAATTCCAAGTCAAACTGAAATTTAGGTAGCATAACAAAAGGAATGCCAAGCTTTTGCGCCAATATCCTCTTTATACTTTCTTTGGTGACAAAACCCATGGCAACAAGAATGTCACCCAAGTGCAAGTTCCTATCTTCCGCCTGTCTCTTTAGCGCTTGCGTCAGCTGCTCATTGGTGATCAGATTTTCCTGAATCAACGCTTCTCCAAGTTTAAGACGGGGCATTGATTTTTGCTTTTGCAGTGCCATTTCCACTTGTTTTTCTGTGACCAGATGCTCTAGTTGTAAGTAGTCTCCCAGCTTGGATTCCCGCAAGCGGCTCTGTTTTTCCAGCCCGGCTTCAACCGCATCAGCCGGCACAATATTCTCGTCTATCAGCATCTTGCCGAGTTTATCGCCAATCTGATAACTGGCAATTGTTTCCGTCGGAATGAACCAGCGCAAAACGTTATTGCCTGCACTGATAAGAAATAAGAAAAGCCCGATTTCACGCGGTACGTAACCTACTATTTCAGATACCAAACGTTCGCCATCTTTGAAAAAAATTACGCATCTTTGTTTAATTGGGATTGATGGATTTTTTTGCGTTTCTACCGTTAAAGGCAATGCCATTTTCTTCAGTTCTATCGGCGACGTTAAACGGATGCTTCTGAGGCTGGAAAAACGAATACAAAGATTGTCGACCGCGCGCTCGGGACGAAATTCGAGAATTGATGCCTCTGGATCAAAGCCCAGCAAATCGCCTGCATGGCGATGACCGTCATTCAAGGTAACGATGCATGGTGTATTACCGTTATTCGTTGCGGAAGGCACGGGGACCAGCTCGAAGTGCGGTGGCAATGGCCAGCCGAAATCGATATCCATTGATTTCTCCTTTTATTTCAAAAGAACGCTCATGTTCAACAAAGGAAGCGTTTTTCATGGAACGTGATTTTCAAATCACACCGTCTGCAGCGAGGCAACGAGGTAAGGTCGCCACCAGCGCCGAAAAGAATTTTCATGTTACAACCTGCAATACGGACAATGATGGTGCAGGGGATTGGTCGGATAGAGTTACACCGAGCATTTATTCGACCGGCTAGTTCATATCTTTGACGATCTGGTTCGCGGGAATGAGGATTCTCATTTGTTATTGTTGTTCTAATCGATTGGAACGTGCTGGTACTAATGTTTTCGGCAATTTCAAAATAATAATCAGGACAAGAGGGGCTGGTTGCCGATTTGGATAGCTGTGACTACGCGATTGCGCCCTTGGTGCTTAGCGTCGTATAGTCGCTCATCGGCTGCGCTTACGATCGCGTCTATGGTGTCCCCGTCGCGGCCGAATTGTGATACGCCGATGCTTACCGTGACCGGGATTTGTCGCTGTCGGCCACTCTCAAATGAACTACTTGCAATGGATGCTCGGAGGCGCTCGGCGACATCACGCGCGGCTTCGAGAACAGTCCGCGGCAACAGCACCATGAACTCTTCTCCCCCCACTCGGGCGACACCATCATACGGCCGGATCGCATCGAGGCATCTCTGCACGAATCCCTTCAGGATGTCATCGCCAGCCTGGTGGCCGTAGCGGTCGTTGATGACCTTGAAATTATCCAGATCGAGTGCCAGAACGGAGAACGGCTCGCCACCACGATGAATCCGGGCCATCTCGGCTTCGACCTGCTCGGTGAACCGGCGTCGATTGTCCGCGCCGGTCAGCGGGTCGGTTGCCGCCAGGCGCTCGAGCGTTCGATTGGTGCGCTCAAGTTCGCGTAGTGCGTTCTCAGTTCGCGCCATTGCTTCGGCGAGCCTCGCCATCATTTCCTCTTGGCTGTATATCGTCGAGAATGACCGCGTGGTGAGGAATGCTTGCACTACCCCATAGCTCAGCAGGAAAAATCCGGCGGCGAAAATCGCGTGCGCGAGCCACCACATATGATTCCAAGGGCGCCCGAGGATGAACGCGAGAGAGGCCAGTGCGAACGCCGTTACAGAGATGGCGAAAATCGTCATGAGCGGCGAACGGATTTGGCGTTGTAGGAGCACCGTCACATTCAATGCGGAAAAAACGAGAGCCCCACCTTCCATCGACAGACGCACCGCAGGATGGCCGGCGATGGTTGAATTCGCGACATACGCCACCCCCAGGTCCACCAGTACGAACAGTCCTATCCACGTCAACCACGACCGGGGTTGTATGCGCTGGTCCACGGTGTCAGACGGACGATGGTACGACAGTAGCGCGACGAATAACAGGATTGCCATGACCAAACGTGAGGCGGGGCCATACAGCAGGAATAGCCAGAGGTTGTGGTGTGCGAGTCCCGTGAACGCGCCATGCAGCGCATAGATCAACACAAAGCCGAGAAAGCCTAGCGTCATCCAGCGAAGTAGCGGTTCCCCCGATGACCGGTAGCAGCGCCACGTTACGTAGGTCACAAACAGCCCTTCCACGGTGGCTGCCGCGATCGCGATGACATGGAACGCATGGTTTTCGAATTTGAGAGCGGGATCCTGAAAAAAAAACAGGTAGGTAATCAGATAGGCTGGAAGCAGCGCAAAACATGCAAGGAGAGCGCTCGCATAGACTTTGGTCACGAGCCGGACGGCCACTGACGTTTCGTCTGCAACAATGATATCACTCATGTGCACCTCCGATTTTTGCCTACACTTAGCAAACACTGAGCCAGTGCTTGCTGCTCAGCCGCGCACAAGCGTAAATGACGATGTTTAATACAAACATAGTACGACGAAAAACTTGCCGAATATCATTATTTTTAATAAATCAGTTTTGCTGAGAACAAAACAAAGTCAAGGTCCTTTTGCTTGCAATGTTCATCATTCCTAGCGCTTGCCGGCCTGTGGCAATCAGGGGGCGATAGTGGGGAAGGGAATCGAACACGTGTCTGGAGCCAGGACATCGATTCCCCTACCGATTACTTCTTGGTCGAATGCGCTGCACTCTTAGTAGCGGCTTGCGACAGTTGATCGACGGCGTTGTTGACGTTGGTTTCCAGCGTTTCAACAGCTTGCTTGGTGCTCTTGGCTAACTGTTCGTAACCGGCGTTGGCGCTACCGATTGCCGATTTGACGAACGCCACTGCGCCTTCTGCGCCTGGCGGCACGTTTTTCGACGCCTGGTCAACGAACTCGATGATTTTACGCTTGGCTTCCGCAACCTGGGCTTCAGCAACCTTGGCCAGCTCGGCCTGTGTGCTGGACGCGATGCTGGCGAAATGACGGCCGTAAGCGATGGTTTTTTCCGCGTTCGGCTGGGCCAGTGCTGCGCTCAGCGTGAAAAATTCTTGCGGATCTTTGGCCGCAAAGAGTTTCCGAGTGGTAGCGGTCGACTCTTGCAGCGAAGCTTTACCAGCGCTCAGGTTGAGCTCGATCAGCTTTTCGACGCCAGCAAATGCTTTGGTCGTGAAATCGGTATACAAGGCCAGATTAGCTTCAAAATTGGCTTTGGCGGCGGCTGAAAATTGTTCTGCAACGGTAGACATGGCTTCTCCAAGGAGTCGGTGTTGTAAAAACAGATGACATTAGTAGGACGACGAAAGGTGGCTAAAGACTAGCCGTTGGTTGCAGAGTGCGATGGATTGAAATGGTGCATTGTGCAGCGCACAAATATGATTATAGATTTTGGTGGCCAGATGTCTAGCTGGTAGTTTTGACAGTGCTGACTACATTCTTAATGGAACGATAAGGCGTTTAGGGGCTGTAGTTTCACACGACGTTCGCAATCTCGCGCTCATGGGCGAAGTTCAATGCGTTGTGAATGCAACGACCGATCCAATCAGGGGATGATTGTATTTTTACCAGTATGCAGAGTCGTTGCTCATGGTGGTGTTGCCTTGTGGATGCTATCTATGGGGGACATATGCCGCAATTCGAGATAGAGTGCAAAGGGCACGCGATCAAAGTCGCGAGCACGATCGTCAGGGGCGGCAAGTATCGTTGGCCGGTTTTGAGGAAGCATCGGTACATGTTGATTATGGGAATGTTTATTTCCCAAATAAAAAAGATGAAACAAAATCACTTTGCATCGCTCTAATAAATGAGCTCCCCCAATAGAAAGCGGCTATGTCTAAGAAAAAAAACGAAGCAATTTGTAGTTTTGCGCTGGCATGTACGTTTCTTTGCTGGCATTCCCTCGCTCTGGCAGAAGACGTCACGACTTTGCCACCATTGGCGCCGGCGCCTGATAACAGCTACGTCTCGGCTGCGCTCGGTAACGGTATACTTTACGGCACCAGCCTGGATACCCAGAAGCCGATGCGTTGGCGCGCTGCGGAAATCAGGTTCGGACCGGCCATCGATCTGTTCGGACTGGCCGCTGGCGGACATCTGCCAGCGGGCGGCAGTACCCGGCTCGACTATGTGTATTACAACGAAGGTCATCCCGACAACAATCATCGCGACGGTTACGCAGCGCAGATGGTCTACCGCCAAAAACTGCATCCCGATTTTGACCTTGAACTGGGCGCCGGACCGTATTTCAGCATGAACAGAACCACCGTCAACGGCACGGAAATAGACGATAGGCGCTTGGGCGGTTTGTTTTCGGTGGCGCTGCTAGCACGCCTGGATCAGCTATCGCCCGGCCTCAGCATCCGGCTGGCATACAACCACGTGCTGACACCGGGCGCGCCTTCGTCGGATGCGTTCCTGGTCGGTATCGGCAAGGAACTCGGCGCCACGCATGTGAACGCGCCGGATGCGGGCGGCGATCACGGGTTGTGGCTGGCGGCGTTAGGTGGTTTTGCTCAGACCAATCAGTCGGGTCCGGGTAAGCGGCTGAGCTACGCGCTGGAAGCAAAAAAATACTACGGACCGTGGGCCGCTTCAGTTTCCGCGATAGAAGAAGGGGATGACGGCGTGCGCGTGAATCGGCACGGGATTGCCGCGGAAGGCTGGTATGTGCAGCCGATTACAGAACACTGGGATATCAGCGCCGGCGCCGGACCCTATCTGGCGGTCAATCAGCGCGATTCGGGCAACTGGAAAGTAAATGGCTTGATCAGCTTGCAGGTTGGGCATGACTTGGGCAAAGGCTTCAGGGGTTTCGCCGATTTCGGCCGGGTAGTCACCTTCAGGAACAAGAATGACGCCGATCTGATGACAATCGGCATCATGAAGCGTTTTGACATGTAGCGCGGCGCCGGGCCGTAATAGATGGTTTAACAGTTATTCACAAAATTGGTCTTTTTTTAGAAAAAACACTGCGGAATCAAAGTAACAAGGCATATCCTGCCGCCGTGTTGCCACGGCTGCAGGTGTGTTCATCGCAAGGTGTCGACCAATTTGTTTTCGTCCATGCTGCGCCCCAGCACCACCCAGAAAATGCACAGGGACAGCAAGCCGGCGACCGCATAGACCGAAACGTCGAGGTAGTTGCCGCCGATTTTCAGCGGGATCAACGGGGCGTCGCTGGTGCAGATCATGTTGGCGGCAAACATGCCGACGTAGTGCATGCTGCACACCGCCAGCGCCATCACCAGCGCCGCTATCACCCTATGCAACAGCCGGGTCAGGTTGAAAGCCAGCCATAACGCAGCAGAGGCGGCGGCAATCGCAATGACTATCGAAATCACGACGATGCGCGGATTGAGCAGCATGGTGGCGCGCAGGTTCATCGCATACATGCCCATGTAATGCATCACGCATACACCCACCCCGGCCAGCATGCTTCCCGCCAGCCAGCCGGATACCTTGAACTTGCCGTGGCCGCCGGCCAGGTAAAGCGCGATGCCGGAAATTACGATCGCAGCCAGCAACGATGCCGCGGTGAGCACCACATCGTAGGCGATCGGCACGGTCAGGCGATACGCTTGCATGGCGAGGAAATGCATCGACCAGATGCCGATGCCGCCAAGCGAGGCAGCGGCGCAGATAGTCATGCCGAAATCCAGCGTGCCATCTTTGCGAAACATGGATTTGGCGCATTGCAGGGCTAGCAATGCGCCCCAGAATGAGATCATGTATGACAGTAAAACCAGTGGCGCGTCATATTTTGGTATTAGTAGCTGCCCTAGTAGTGGGTCCATGGTTTTCTCCCTGTTATATGCATGTGAGGGGCAAAAGGCTGTGTGCGCTTTGCCCTTGTCTTTACAGTGATATTATTTTTCTAAAATCAGCTCAGATTACCTACGCCATGGCACAGCGCCAGCTCTAAGATTTATGTTTCTATGTGGAAATAATATAAATCTCAATTTTCTTCTTGGCAATGTATTTTTATAAATATTTTGTAACGCCGTATTGCAGGACAAAAAGACCCGTGAGCAGGGAGGGCAGCAGCCCGGTGAGGGTGTCAGCTTTGACAAATATACGACCAGATCTCCGAGGTTAGGTACAATGTGCGGTTCATTCATCCAATTGACTGCGTGATGCCGCTTATGTAGCTATCTGGCGTAGCGCTCTGCAGATCTTTCTTTTTCTGGTTTCATCCAAATTATGGCTGTCATTTCTATCTCCAATGCGCAACTCGCCTTTGGTCACGTTGCATTGCTGGATCGCGCGGAATTTTCCCTGGAGTCGGGGGAGCGGGTCGGCTTGATCGGCCGTAACGGCACCGGCAAATCGTCGCTGCTGAAAACCATCGCCGGCGTGTCCAAGCTGGACGATGGCTTGATGGTGATGCAGCAAGGTATCAAGATCGCCTATGTCGATCAGGAACCGCATTTCGAATCCGAGATGTCGGTGTTCGACGCAGTTGCATCCGGCATGGGCGAGATGCAGGCATTGCTGAACGAATACGATGCGCTGACCGGCCAGTTTGGCGGCGATAACGATGATGCTCTCCTGGAACGCATGCACGAGATACAGAGCAAGCTCGATGCCGCCGACGCCTGGAGCCTGAGCAACAAGGTCGAGACCACGCTGGATCGTCTGAACCTGGATAAGAATCTGCTGATGGGCCAACTCTCGGGCGGTATGCAAAAGCGCGTCGCGCTGGCGTGCGCACTGGTGAGCGCGCCTGATGTGTTGCTGCTCGATGAGCCGACCAACCATCTGGATTTCAGCTCGATCATGTGGCTCGAGGGTTTGCTGCGCGACTATAAAGGTAGCGTGCTGTTCATTACCCATGATCGTAGTTTCCTGGACAACGTCGCGACGCGCATCATCGAACTGGATCGCGGCCGCATCCTGTCTTTCCCCGGCAACTTCACGGCGTATCAGGTGCGTAAGGCAGAGCAGCTGGAAAACGAAGAAGTCGAGAACGCCAAGTTCGACAAATTCCTGGCACAAGAAGAAATCTGGATCCGTAAGGGCGTGCAAGCGCGCCGCACACGCGACGAAGGCCGCGTCAGGCGCCTGGAAGCTTTGCGGGTTGCGCGTAGCGTACGGCGCGATCAACAAGGCCAGGTCAAGCTGGATGTGTCGTCGGGCGAGCGCTCCGGCAAGATCGTCGCCGAGCTGACCGATGTCAATAAATCCTATGGTGAAAGAGCGATCGTACGCGACTTTACCGCCACCATTTTGCGAGGCGACAAGGTTGGCTTGATTGGCCAGAACGGCGCCGGTAAGACCACTTTGCTGAAGCTGATTCTTGGTGAAGATCAGCCGGATAGCGGCTCGATCAAGCAGGGCACAAAATTGCAGATCGCGTATTTCGACCAGATGCGCGCGCAGCTGAACGAAGACGCCAGCCTGGCCGACACCATTGCGCCGGGTAGCGACTGGGTTGAGATCAACGGCCAGCGCAAGCATGTGATGACTTATCTGAACGATTTCCTGTTCGCGCCGGAACGCGCACGCTCGCCGGTGAAATCGCTGTCCGGTGGTGAGCGCAATCGTCTGCTGCTGGCGCGTTTGTTTGCCAAGCCGGCCAACGTGCTGGTGCTGGACGAGCCGACCAACGATCTGGATATCGATACGCTGGAATTGCTGGAAGAATTATTGGAAGACTACAACGGCACCGTGTTCCTGGTCAGTCATGACCGTACCTTCCTCGACAACGTGGTGACTCAGGTGATTGCCGCCGAAGGCGACGGCATGTGGCGTGAATATGTCGGTGGCTATACCGATTGGGAACGCGTGCGTCCGACGCAATCGGCAGTGATTGCCAAAGCCAAGGCGGAAGCGAAAGCGGAGCCGGCTCAACCTGCCGCCAAGCAGAAAAAACTCAGCTATAAAGAGCAACGCGAGCTGGAAGAGTTGCCGTTGCTGGTCGCCAAGCTGGAAACCGAACAAAAAGCCATTTCAAGCCAATTGGCCGATCCTGATTTGTACAAGCAAAAGCCGGATGAAGTGAAACGCCTCAACGACAGGTTTGCTGAAATCGACGGCTTGCTGCTAGAGAGCCTGGAGAAGTGGGAAGTGATCGAGGCGCGCACCAAGGGCTAAGCCAGCAAGCAGTGGCGACAGGCGGGAAGGCAGTGACGCATTCAATCAGGATTTCTAGGTAACCTTTTATTCAAGGGCGTAGTTTTAATGAGAGAAACAACAGCTTTCCCTTCTATCCAGACCGAACGCCTGCTGTTGCGCGAGATAGTCGAACGCGATGCAGAGCAGATATTTGCCATGCACGGCGACCCTGATCTGATGCGTTGGTTCGGCAGCGATCCATTAAAGGACCTGGCAGCGGCGCAGGGCTTGATCAAGCGATTTGCCAGCTGGCGCCTCGACGAAAATCCTGGCGCACGGTGGGGAATTCAAACCAGCGAACAGAATCAGCTGCTGGGTACATGCGGCTTGTTCAAGTGGGACAGGAACTGGCGCAAATGCATGATCGGCTATGAACTCTCGGCACATGCCCGGAAACAGGGATTCATGCGGGAGACATTGGCAGCAGTGATGACCTGGGGTTTCGCACAGATGGCGCTGAATCGCATCGAAGCCATGGTGCATCCGGATAACCAGGATTCTCTCAAGCTGCTGCGCCAACTCGGGTTTGTCGATGAAGGCCGCCTGCGCCAGGTTGGTTACTGGGGCGGCCAATACCATGACATGCTGCAGCTATCGCTACTACGCAGCGAGTGGCCGGCCGCCAATGTCCTGGAAACTAATAATTCAAGCAACTAATTCAGACGCCGGCAAGCCTCTCGCAATTCGATGGCTTGCTGGTACAAGGCAGCCGCATCAGATGCATGCGGCCGTTGCGCCAGATAATTTTCCAGGTCTTCCAACGCCGCTTGCGGGCAATCCAGCTGCGCGAACGCTAGTCCGCGGTCGCGCCGTTCCACTGCGTCGCCGGGCAACAGGATCAAGATCCGTTGCTGTACTTCCAACAGCCGTTGCCAGTGATTGCTTTGCTGGTAGATGGCTTTCAGATTCCGCAACATGCGGACCAGGATGTCGTGCGGGTGGGCGATCTGCAGGTAGCTGATCAGCGAGAGCCGGCTGGCCGCTCTTTCTTCCTCGTTTTCCGTGGGCAGATACGGCTCCAGCCGTTCTTCCAGTTCTTCGCGCGACAGGCTGGCGCCATTGCTCGGATCGATCATGATGTCGCCGGAAGGCACCGTGAGTTTCATCAGGAAATGGCCGGGGAAGGATACGCCTTTTACCGGCAAGCCTATCTGCTGCGCCAGTTCCATGTAAATCACTGCCAGCGAAATCGGAATGCCGCGTCGCTTGGCGATGACCCGGTGCAGATAGCTATTGTCAGTGTCGTAATAATGATTGACGTTGATCGCGAATCCCAGCTCCTGGTAGAAGTACTGATTCAGCTGACGCAGTTTCTGGATTGCAGAAGCGTCCGACGGCAAACGCTGGCGCAAGGTATTGGCCAGCCGGTCAATCTCATCCTGGGGCGCGTTGAAATCCAGCTTGGGATAAACATCCTGCGCGATCGCCAGTGCTGCTTCGAATAAAGGAACATCGTTGGCTTGTTGCACCAGCGCAGTGAAGTAATCTAAGGATGTGGTCGTCGTCATGACTCTATCCTAGCAAACTATTTTCCCTAGTGCGATAGAAGAACCGCTGTGAGTCGTTCTGGGTCGCTATGTTGTCGCACAACAATACTTGGACATTTTCCCTGAAAAACTCAGGCGTCCAGATTGTTTTTCAAACGATTCAAAAGCGCCAGCAGTTCGCGCTGCTCTTCCGGCTGCATGCCTTGCACCGCTTTTGCATTGAGCCGCCTGGCTTGTTGTTGCAGAGCACGTTGTACTGACTGCCCGGCATCGGAAAGCGTCAGCCTGGTGTTGCGCCGGTCGGTTTCATCGGCCTCGCCGGCGAGGAGTCCGCGGTCGCGCAAGCCCTTTATCAGCCGCGCCAGCTGGGCCTTGTCGCGTCCGGTTTTGCGCGCCAAATCACTTTGCGTCGCCCCGGGGTGATGGCCGAAATAACTCAGCACCTTGCTTTCCATGTGAGTGACGTCGTGCGGGCCGTCGCGCAGCACCTGGTACTGCTGCGAACGATATTGATGCATGACGGTATGAATCAGATCCAGCGCGCCTTCTTCCGGATTTTTTTCTAAATGGTTGACTTTGTCATTTGATTTGCGCATTATAGGAGACATTATCAATCAATTTCAAGGATGGTCACATGATTATAGACCCGCCCGTCAGCCGCGTACAACGACTACGCCATGAGATCAAGCGACGTGACCTGCAGGTAGTGCGGGTTGCATCTGTCAGTCCGCATTTTCGCAGCGTGACGTTCGCCGGCGAGTCCTTGAGCGACTTCATCAGCGCGTCGTTCGACGACCACATCAAACTGATTCTGAACTCAGACAGCGATAGCAAGGATTGGCGCGACTATACCCCGCGGCGCTACGATGCCGCCGCAGGCGAACTGACGCTGGAATTCGCGCTGCACGGCGACGGCCCTGCCGCCAGCTGGGCGGCGCAGGCGAGTGTAGGCCAGCGCGCCACCATCGCCGGGCCGCGCGGCTCGTTCGTGATTCCGCCAGACTACGACTGGCATCTTCTATGCGGTGACGAGACGGCCTTGCCGGCGATCGCGCGGCGACTAGAGGAGCTTCCCGCCAGCGCACGCGCCATCGCGGTGATGCTGGTGCCGGATGTCAGCGATCGCCGCGTCTTGCAAAGTGCGGCGACCGTCGATATACATTGGGCCGGTGACACGGCACAATGGATAGATGCAGTCCGCGCGTTGAATCTGCCGGACGGCGAGGGCTATACGTGGTGCGCGGGAGAGGCGGGCGCCATTGCGACACTGCGCCGCGTGCTGGTGGAAGAAAAGGGTGTTGGCCGCCACGCGATTCGCGCCGCAGCCTACTGGAAGCGCGGAGCCGTCGCCCATCATGAGAACCTGGGTGATTAAGAACAGGGCTTCACGCTTATTATTCTTATTCAGGAGAACTAAGACATGTCTGACCGCACACTCAATCTGGACGATAAGCTCTACCAATATGTATTAGATCATTCGATCCGCGAACATCCGGCGCAAAAGGCTTTGCGTGACGCTACGCGCAGCCATCCGTATGCGGGCATGCAGATTTCGCCCGAGCAGGGGCAATTCATGGGGCTCCTGATCAAGCTGATGGGGGCGCGGCGCACCATTGAAGTGGGTGTCTTCACCGGCTACAGCGCGCTGGCAGTGGCGTTGGCCTTGCCAGATGACGGCAAGTTGCTGGCTTGCGATATCAGTAACGAATATACGCAGATCGGCCAACCGTTTTGGGAGCAGGCGCAAGTCAGGCACAAGATCGATTTGCAGCTGCGGCCAGCGTTGGAGACGCTCGATGCGCGCCTGGCCACGGGCGAAGCCGGTCAATACGACTTTGCTTTCATCGATGCCGACAAGACCAGCTATGACGGCTATTACGAACGTTGCCTGCAGTTGCTGCGGCGCGGAGGGTTGATCGCCATCGATAACACTTTATGGAGCGGCAAGGTGGCGACACACGATACCAGCGCCGATACGGTCGCTTTGCAAGCGCTGAACATCAAACTGCATCAGGATGACCGCGTCGACCTGTCGCTGTTGCCGATCGGCGACGGACTGACGCTGGCACGCAAACGTTGACTTAACGTGCAGTATTAACGCGCAATACGTTTGAAATCGCCGAAACGGAATCCCATCGCCAGCAGCGCGCCAAAATAAGTAATACCGCAAGCCGCCAGTACCGCACACAAGGCGGCAATGCGCGCCAGCGAACTGGTATGCGGTCCGGTCCAGTCGAATTGCTGGCTGCACCACAGAGCCACGGCCGCCATCAGGAACAGGGCACCGAGCAGGCGCATGAAATAGCGGATCCAGCCAGCCTCAGGTTTGTATATGCCGCGTCGCATCAGGCTCCATAGCAGGAAGCCGGCGTTCAGGCAGGCGCCGACGCTGATCGACAGCGCCAGGCCGGCCACTGCAAAAATCGGCACAAAGACGTAGTTCATCAATTGCGTAGCGATCAATACGCCGATCGCAATCTTGACCGGGGTACGGATATCTTGCTTGGCATAGAAGCCGGGCGCCAAGATTTTCACCACAATCAGACCGATCAGGCCGACGCCATAGGCAATCAGCACCTGGCTGGTGACCGCGACCGAGGCCGCATCGAATTTACCGTGCTGGAACAGCGTCGCCGTCAGCGGCACTGCCAGGGTAGCCAGGCCGACTGCAGACGGCAAGGCCAGCAAAAAGGTGAGGCGCAGGCCCCAGTCCAGCAACGACGAATACTCGCGGTGGTCTTTATCCGCATTGGCTTTCGACAAGCTAGGCAACAAAATGGTGCCGAGGGCAACACCCAGCAATGCAGTCGGGAATTCCATCAAGCGATCGCCGTAGGTCAGTAGCGAAACACTCCCGTGTCCCAGGCGCGAAGCGATATTGGTATTGATCAGTAAGCTCAACTGAGCGGCAGATACGGCAAATACCGCAGGCCCCATTTTTTTCAACACCCGCTGTACGCCGAGATCACGCAAGCCGATCATCGGATTGAGCGCGATCCGCGGCAGCATGCCGACCTTGATCAGTGCCGGCACCTGGAGCGCAACTTGCAATACACCGCCGACCAGCACCGCAAATGCCATCGCATAGATGGGATGTTCCAGATAGGGGGCGACAAATAGCGAAGCGACAATGAAAGCCAGGTTAAGCAGTACCGAGGTGAAAGCCGGAATCTTGAATTCATGCCACGTATTCAGAATCCCGCCGGCCAGGGCGACAAAAGACATGAAGCCGATGTAGGGAAACATGATCCTGGTCATGAAAACCGAGGCATCGAATACTTCTTTGTTGTCTTTCAGGCCCGTGGCGATGAAATACACCAGCACCGGCGTGGCCAGGATGCCGATGATGCAGGTGAATAACATGGCCCAGGTCAGCACGGTGGCGACATGATCGACCAGTTCCTTGGTCGCGGCCTCGCCTTTCTGGTTTTTGTATTCGCCCAGGATGGGCACGAAGGCTTGCGAGAAAGCACCTTCGGCAAACAGCCGGCGCAACAGGTTGGGAATGCGGAAAGCGATGGCGAAGGCGTCTGTGTAGCCGTCGGCGCCGAATGCGCGCGCGTACAGGATTTCACGAATCAGGCCCGTTACACGCGACACCATGGTCATGCCAGAGACGGTGGCAAGCGTTTTATGCAAGTTCATGGAGCGGCATTATAGCTGTAGCAGATCGCCTGCCGCAGGATCGCCTGCCGCAACTTTCTCAGGATTTGGAAAATAAGGAAAATTTTTGCCGTGTTTGCAAGAATTTGCTTACTGCCGGCATAGACTGTTGATTGTGATAAAGTTTGGGCCGGAATGTTCCCGCAGCAATACAATATTGGATTGCCACTCTTGCAACTGTGCTTTCTTGCGACAGAATTGCTGCCAAAGCAAGGGGAGTTTGCCTGTTTGAGAAAAACTGGTTATAATCCGTGGCTTTACAGAATTCTGCGTCGCGGTCTGGTTTGTTTATGCCGCGTAAGCATTCCCGACCTCGTTTTAGGAAATATAAATGGCAAATACCGCACAAGCACGTAAGCGTGCTCGTCAAGCAGTTCAGCAAAACCTGCACAACTCCAGTCAGCGTTCGACCCTGCGTACAGCTATCAAAGCTGCTCGCAAGGCAATCGATGCTGGTGGCGACAAAGCTGCTGCAGCGCTGGTTCTGCAAAAATCCGTATCGATCATCGATCGTATCGCGGACAAAAAGATCATTCACAAGAACAAGGCTGCACGCCATAAGAGCCGTTTGAACGCTGCTCTGAAAGCGCTGGCTGCCTAATAGTATTTGACTGGCAGCCCCGGCTGCCGGTTTTTACTAGATTGTTGTTGGAATAAGAAAAACCCTGCATAACATGCGTTATGCAGGGTTTTTCTGTTTTGTTTTGTTTTTTAGTCACCCCGGTGGCAAGCACCTGCAAATGCTCAGGCTGCCGCCGGTGACGTTTATAGCTGTGGCAAACCCTGGATCACGGCGCCGGCTTTGATATTCTTGTCCTTGAACCAGCTCTTGTTCATCTCCAGCGCATAAGATGCGGCGCCCTGGGCGCAATGCGAGTCCAGCGTCTGCGCTTTCATTTCCTCGACATTCAGGATAGTGCCCTTTGCGTCGATGAACGCGACTGACAGCGGGATCAGGGTGTTTTTCATCCACATGCAGATGCCTGCCGGATTATCGAACACAAATACCATCCCTTCGTTGCTACCCATCTTCTTGCGGAACATCAGACCTTGTTCGCGTTGCGCATCTGTGTGCGCAACCTCGGCCTTGATCACGTGGATGCCGATATTCAGGGAGGTGGTCGGGAGTTGCTGGCTTTCTTGCGCTGCTGCCGGCAATGCGGCAACGGAGAAGATTGCGATGGCTGCAAAGGCTGCGGAGAGGTATGTGGCGCGAATTTTTCTCATGTTATTCATGTTGTAGAAGCTCCTTTAGGATGCGGAGATTATACAGAGAGGTAATTCGACAGCGGGGTGTCCGCGGCGGATATTAATTGTTTCAGGACGTAAAAAAAGGCAGGACGCGCCTGCCTTTCTGTTGAAGCTGATGCTGGAATTACTTCGCAGCAGGAGCGGCTTCAGCTGCTGGAGCTTCAGCCTTTGCAGCTTTAGCTTTAGCTGCTTTTTTAGCCTTCTTGACTTTGTGTGTTGCCTTCTTGGCGACAGGAGCCGATGCTTCAGCGCTTGCGGCTGCAGGTGCAGCAGCTGCTGCAGGGGCTGCGTCAGCAGCGAAAACGGAAGTAGCGAACAGGCCAGCAATCATAACAGCGATCAGTTTTTTCATTTTTCAAATCCAGTCAAGTTAAGCGAGTTAATCAATCAATGATTCACTTGAATCACTGCAATTAACGACGCTGGTAAACCGATGGTTGACATCTTTTTTTAAAAAAAACGGAAACCTGTATCAATTTGTATCTGCGCTGCTTTCCGCCATTATTTTGAGTCGGTCAGATCGGCCGGGCTGATTTCAACCGACTCGCCCGGCCATAGCGGATGGCTTTGCAGCGATACCTGGCCAATCGAGACCCGCACCAGCCGCAAGGTAGGTAATCCCACCGCCGCTGTCATGCGTCGCACCTGGCGGTTTTTTCCTTCGGACAGGGTGAGCGCCAGCCAGCTGGTGGGTTTGTCCTGGCGCTGGCGTATCGGCGGATCGCGCGGCCATAGCCAGTCCGGTTCCTCGATTTGGCGCGCCTGGCACGGCTTGCTGTGGAAATCGCCGAGATCGACCCCGTTCCGTAAATGCGCCAGCATGGCCTGGGTCGGAGCGCCTTCGACCTGCACCATATAAGTCTTTGGCTGTTTCAGCGCAGGGTGGCTGATGTTGTGCTGCAGCTTGCCGTCATCGGTGAGTAACAATAATCCCTCACTATCGGCATCCAGGCGTCCGGCCGGATAGATATCGGGAATCTTGATATAGTCGGCGAGCGTAGGGCGGCCGGGGTGTGCTGAGAACTGGCACATCACTTGAAATGGTTTGTTGAATAAAATCAGGGGCATATACCTAGTATACAGCTTGAATACAGCTTAACCACCGTGTCAGGCACGGCGCCGATGTCGCAAAAGCATAGCGTCTAGTAAAATACTAGTGCATAATGCGAAATGCTTGTCTTATGTCTTATATAAGACTAACTGTGTTTCAAATCCAACCGCACTGGTAGCTTTTACCTCCTCAACTCCGGAGATACACTGATGTCCCAACATATCAAAGTGCCTGCTGAAGGCAAAAAAATCACCGTCAACGCCGATTTTTCGATCAACGTTCCTGACAATCCAATCATTCCTTACATCGAAGGCGATGGCACTGGTGTGGATATCAGCCCGGTCATGATCAAGGTAGTGGACGCTGCTGTGGCCAAGGCATATGGCGGCAAGCGCAAGATCAGCTGGATGGAAGTGTTTGCAGGCGAAAAATCGACCAAGGTGTACGGTCCTGACGTCTGGCTGCCGGAAGAAACCCTGGCCGCGATCAAGGATTATGTCGTATCGATCAAAGGCCCGTTGACGACACCAGTTGGCGGCGGTATCCGTTCGCTCAACGTCGCTCTGCGCCAAGAGCTGGACTTGTATGTCTGCCTGCGCCCGGTGCGTTACTTCAAGGGTGTGCCTTCGCCAGTGCGTGAGCCAGAGAAGACCGACATGGTGATTTTCCGCGAAAACTCGGAAGACATCTATGCTGGTATCGAATGGCAAGAGGGCAGCGACGGCGCCAAGAAGCTGATCGAATTCCTGATCAAGGAAATGGGCGTCAAGAAGATCCGTTTCCCGAACACCTCCGGTATCGGCATCAAGCCGGTTTCGCGTGAAGGCACCGAGCGTCTGGTACGCAAGGCGATCCAATACGCGATCGACAACGACAAGCCATCCGTCACCATTGTCCACAAGGGCAACATCATGAAGTTCACCGAAGGCGGATTCCGTGACTGGGCATACGCGCTGGCGCAAAAAGAATTCGGCGCTGAATTGATCGATGGCGGTCCATGGGCGAAATTCAAGAACCCGAAGACTGGCCGAGAAATCATCGTCAAGGATTCGATCGCTGATGCATTCTTGCAACAAATCCTGTTGCGTCCAAATGAATACAGCGTCATCGCCACCCTGAACCTGAACGGCGACTACATCTCCGACGCCCTGGCGGCACAAGTCGGCGGTATCGGCATCGCTCCTGGCGCCAATCTGTCGGATTCGGTGGCCATGTTCGAAGCAACCCACGGTACTGCGCCAAAATATGCCGGCAAAGACTACGTCAATCCAGGTTCGCTGATCCTGTCGGCGGAAATGATGTTGCGCCACATGGGCTGGCTCGAAGCTGCAGACCTGATCATTGAATCGATGCAAAAATCGATCACTTCGAAAAAGGTCACCTACGACTTCGCACGCCTGATGGAAGGTGCAACGCAGGTTTCTTGCTCCGGTTTCGGCGAAGTATTGATCGAAAACATGTAAGTTTGCCATTGTTGCAAAAAAAGCCAGAACATGTTCTGGCTTTTTTTTTCGCGCATTGATTGCTACAAATAAAAAAACCTCACCGCAGTGAGGTTTTTTACAAAGACCACTTAACTCGATAACTGAATTAAGGAGCCTGGATGTTAGAAGCTTGCTTGCCTTTAGGGCCTTGCGTGACTTCGAACTGGACTTTTTGACCTTCTTTGAGGGTCTTGAAGCCGTTCATCTGGATTGCGGAAAAGTGTGCAAACAAATCTTCACCGCCGTCATCCGGAGTGATAAAGCCGAAGCCCTTAGAATCGTTGAACCACTTGACTGTACCTGTTGCCATAAAATAGCGTCTTTCAAATAATAACAATCACACGAGCCGTAAAAGCAAGAAGCCTCGCGTAACGCTGCCCCTCCTAGAACTTGCTCACTTCTATTAACAAGCCGAAACATGCTTATTAATGAATGTCATTGTTCGCGTTAAAAATAAAAAAGTCAAGTAATTTCCATTATGCAATTAAATTTGTGCATACGCATCGTTTTCTGCTCTTGATTTAATCTCTTCTATCGTCATCTGCATAGCAATCGGAAAACGCGTAATATCAACATTAGTATCGATATAAACACTATTTATTCAGAGTTGCGCGTTGCGCATTTGGCGGAAGGTTTTAGAATAGGCGCATGGTAACCAAGCACGAAGACGGGACAGTAGCGACGCGGCAAGAGCAAAAGCTCAAGCCGCCTCCCATGTATCAGGTATTTTTGCTTAATGATGACTACACGCCAATGGAATTCGTGGTCGCCATTTTGCAGGAATACTTCAACAAGGATCGCGAAGCCGCAACGCAGATAATGTTGAAGGTGCATCGCGATGGCAAAGGCATGTGTGGTGTGTATCCTAAAGATATTGCATCCACCAAGGTTGAACTGGTATTAACGCACGCACGCAAAGCAGGGCACCCCCTGCAATGCATGATGGAGGAAGCATGATTGCGCAGGAACTGGAAGTAAGTTTGCACATGGCGTTTGTCGAAGCACGACAAGCAAGGCACGAGTTCATCACGGTTGAACACCTGCTGCTGGCATTGCTCGACAACCCGTCCGCGGCAGAAGTGCTGCGTGCGTGTGCGGTCAATATTGACGATATGCGCAAGACATTGGCTATCTTCATTGGCGACAACACGCCGACGGTGCCGGGTTCGAATGAAGTGGATACCCAACCTACCCTGGGTTTCCAGCGCGTTATCCAACGCGCCATCATGCATGTGCAATCGGCTTCCAACGGTAAGAAGGAAGTGACCGGCGCTAACGTGCTGGTCGCCATCTTCGGCGAGAAGGATTCGCATGCTGTGTATTACCTGCATCAGCAGGGCGTGACGCGTCTCGACGTGGTCAATTTCATTTCGCACGGTGTGCGCAAAGATCAGCAAGCCGATGCGCAGAAATCTTCGGAAGGCGCGGAAGAAGTGCAAGCCGAAGGCCAGGCTAAAGAAAGCCCGCTCGACCAGTTTACGCAAAACCTGAACAAGCTGGCGACCGAAGGAAAAATCGATCCGCTGATCGGCCGCGAGTACGAGGTCGAGCGCGTGATCCAGACCTTGTGCCGTCGCCGCAAGAATAATCCGCTGCTGGTCGGCGAAGCCGGTGTCGGCAAGACTGCGATTGCAGAGGGACTGGCATGGCGCATTACTCAGGGTGAAGTCCCTGAAATTTTGCAAAATGCGATTGTCTACTCGCTCGACATGGGTTCGCTGCTGGCCGGTACCAAATACCGCGGTGATTTCGAGCAGCGCCTGAAAGCGGTGCTCAAGCAATTGAAAGACAGTCCGCACGGCATCTTGTTTATCGACGAGATCCATACGATCATCGGCGCCGGTTCGGCTTCCGGCGGTACGCTAGATGCGTCCAATCTGTTGAAGCCGGCTTTGTCCAGCGGCCAGCTGAAATGCATCGGCGCGACTACCTATACAGAATTCCGCGGTGTCTTTGAAAAAGACCATGCGTTGTCGCGTCGTTTCCAGAAAATCGATGTCAACGAACCGACGGTAGAGCAAACCGTGCAGATCCTGCGCGGCTTGAAATCGCGTTTTGAAGAGCATCATGGCGTGAAGTACTCGGCTTCTGCGCTGACCAGTGCGGCCGAACTGGCGGCGCGTTTCATCAACGACCGTCATCTGCCGGACAAGGCGATCGACGTGATCGATGAAGCTGGTGCGGCGCAACGCATCCTGCCGAAGTCGAAACAGAAAAAGACTATAGGCAAGGGCGAGATCGAAGACATCATCGCCAAGATTGCGCGGATTCCACCGCAGTCGGTCAACCAGGACGATCGCAGCAAGCTGCAAACCATCGACCGCGATTTGCGTAATGTGGTGTTCGGCCAGGATCCGGCGATCGATGCCCTGGCATCGGCGATCAAGATGGCGCGCGCAGGATTGGGCAAGACCGACCGGCCGATTGGTTCTTTCCTGTTCTCCGGTCCGACCGGCGTCGGCAAGACCGAGGTGGCGAAGCAGCTGGCATTTATCATGGGCATCGACCTGATCCGTTTCGATATGTCCGAATACATGGAGCGTCACGCGGTGAGCCGCCTGATTGGCGCGCCTCCGGGTTATGTCGGTTTTGACCAGGGCGGTTTGCTGACTGAGGCCGTGACCAAGAAGCCGCATGCGGTATTGCTGCTGGATGAAATTGAAAAAGCCCATCCGGACATTTTCAATATCCTGTTGCAGGTGATGGATCACGGCGCATTGACCGACAATAATGGACGCAAGGCGGATTTCCGCAATGTGATCATTATCATGACCACCAATGCCGGTGCAGAGAGTCTGCAAAAACGTTCGATCGGTTTCACCGAGAAGAAAGAAGCCGGTGACGAGATGGCGGATATCAAGCGTATGTTTACGCCTGAATTCCGCAACCGCATCGATTCCATCATCAGCTTCCGTGCACTGGATGAAGAAGTCATCTTGCGCGTGGTCGACAAGTTCCTGATGCAACTGGAAGAGCAGTTGCATGAGAAAAAAGTGGAAGCGGTTTTCACCGAGAATTTGCGGAAATTCCTGGCCAAGAAGGGTTTCGATCCTTTGATGGGCGCGCGTCCGATGTCACGTCTGATCCAGGACATGATACGCAAGGCGCTGGCAGACGAACTGTTGTTCGGCAAGCTGGTGACTGGTGGCCGGGTGACCGTCGATCTGGACGACAAGGATCAGATCAGCCTGGACTTTGCAGAAAAGGATTCGTCCTCGCCTGCGGCGCCTGAGGAAACGGTAGAAGTGGAATAATTTCGGGAATACTCCCCGATTCCCGCTCGTAAAAAAAAGCCTGAAATCACGTGAGTGATTTCAGGCTTTTTTGCAGGGTGGGCATTTTGCCCACGCTACATTCCTACGGCAGTATCGCCGTGTCGGTGGCTTGCTTGGCCTGGATATCCGTTACGGCTTGCTGGATCGCCGATAACCGATAGTCGGTGCCCGGATGAATCGCTGTGTAGCCATTCAGCGCGCTGGCCGGATAGGTGGTTGCCAGCCGTTGCCAGAAAGCTGCAGCATTGTCGACCTTGTAGCCGGCACGCGCGACCATGTACAACGCCAGCTTGTCAGCCGCCGCATCCATCTGTTGCGGGTAAGGCTTGACGCCGGCCATACCGTTCAATGCCGCTGTATCCGGCCGCAAGCGGATCAGATTGTCGATGACGCCGGTCATGGTGGCAGTGCTGCGTTGGCGCGCCGGATGGGTCAGCGTGTTGTGCGCCATTTCCTTGGCAATCACCAGGGCCAGTTCATCGTCGTTCTTGGTGAATTTCATCATGCCGCTGCTGATCAGCACACGTCGGCCGTCGGCATAGCTGATCACGTTCTCGGTATTGCCGAGTTCGATGCCAAAGGCGCAGGCACGGGTCAGCGGGATGCTCATGGTCTGGTTGTTGCCGTTGCGCGCAACCGTCAGCTTGATACTATTGCGGCCGTTCACCAGCGGGCCCAGCAGCAGGGCGGTCTGGCGTTCAGCATCGGCACCCGTTGGCACCGGCTTGTCCTGGATCGTTACCAGCTTGTCGCCGCGTTGCAGGCCGACCTTGGCGGCGCCGCTGCCGGCCAGCACGCCGGTCACTTCCAGTTGATCGCTCAGGCCCAGGGCAGCTGCCGCATCAACGAATTCTGGCGTATAGGAGTATTTTGTCTTGGCGGTGAAACCGAGCAGGTTACGTGCATTGTTTCTGCACAATACTGCGTTATTCACCAGCAAAGGAGCGGCGACGTCGTACAAACGGTCTTGCAAGCCGATTAACGCTTTCAGCTCCGTTTGCTGTGGCGACTGTGTCGGCGCTACAGGTTTGGGAGAGACTGTCGACGCAGTCCGTGGCGACGTGGTGCCTGTACCGGGCTCCTGCGTGGCACAGGCTGCCAGAAACAGCACTGGCAACGTCAGTGCTGCATAACGTTTGGCGCCTTGCCATCCGGCGCCGCGCGTCAAATTCGTCAATCTCATTAATTTCTCCATCAATGTTTTCCGGTGCTGCCGAAGCCGCCTGCGCCGCGTTCGCTGCTCTCGAAATCTGATACAACATTAAAACGGACACGTGCAACAGGCACAATAATCAATTGCGCCAGCCGTTCCATCGGGTTGAGGGTAAATTCGGTCGTTCCGCGGTTCCAGGTAGACACCATTAACTGACCCTGGTAATCAGAGTCGATCAGGCCCACCAGGTTCCCCAGCACGATGCCATGTTTATGGCCGAGGCCGCTGCGCGGCAGGATCATGGCGGCATAGGCAGGGTCGCCGATGTGAATCGCCAGGCCAGTCGGAATCAGGTGGGTTTCACCGGGTTTGATCGTCAGCGCGGCGTCCAGGCAGGCGCGCAGGTCCAGGCCCGCACTGCCTTCGGTGGCGTAAGCCGGCAATTGATCTTGCATGCGTGGGTCGAGAATTTTGACGTCGATGATATTCATGGAATTTTGTAACAATCTATTAAATGAAAAAAATAATGGCAGGTACAACAAACATGGCAGGATTAATCCTGCCAGGCGTGCATGAAACTACCTCTGATTTTTGATGCAAACCGCTGGCGGTGAAACCGGCAGCAATATAGAAATTCGAGACTTTAGGTAAGACGGCTGGCAATTGCGGCAATCAGCTGGCGCGCCAGTTGTTGCTTGCCGGCGCGCGGCAAGCTGGTGTGACCGTCGGCATCAAACAATACCAATTGGTTATCGTCCTTGCCAAACGTGTCATGGCCGATATTACCGACTAACAGTGGCACATTTTTCCTGATGCGTTTGACTTCACCATACTGCAGCAAGTTCTCCGACTCGGCAGCAAAACCGACACAGTAAGGCGGTTTCGGCAATGCTGCAACTGTTGCCAGAATGTCCGGGTTTTGTTCGAACACCAATTCGGGCGCGCTGCCATCGGCGTTCTTTTTCAGTTTTTGCGCACTGGCGTTGGCTACGCGCCAGTCGGCCACTGCCGCCACTGCGACGAAGACGTCGGTGCGGCTGTCGGCGCCGGCCAGTTGCGCCATCACGATATCGTGCATTTGCTGCGCGGTCTGGACTCCGATACGGCGTACGCCGTAGGGCGCGGCCAGGGCGGTTGGGCCCGACACCAGGGTGACTTCCGCCCCGGCTTCATACGCTGCACGGGCTACCGCATAACCCATCTTTCCGGATGAAAGATTAGTGATGCCGCGTACCGGATCGATTGGTTCGAAAGTCGGACCAGCGGTCAGCAGCAAGCGCTTACCCTTGAGCAGCTTGGGCTGGAACGAGGCGATCACTTCTTCCAGCAATTGATTTGCTTCCAGCATGCGTCCCATGCCGACTTCGCCGCAAGCCTGTTCGCCGGCATCGGGGCCGAGCAACTGGATGTCGTCTGCCAGCAGTTGGGCCAGGTTGCGTTGGGTTGCCGGGTTTTGCCACATCTCGACATTCATCGCGGGCGCGACCAGCAAGGGCACGGTGGCGGGACGAGCGACGCATAACGTCGACAGCAAGTCATCGCAGGCGCCGTGCGCCAGTTTGGAGATGAAATCGGCAGAGCAAGGCGCAATCACGATGACATCGGCGTCGCGCGTCAGGTCGATATGCGGCATGTTGTTGCCTATGCGCGCATCCCATTGATCGGTAAATACCGGTTTGCCGGATAAACCTTGCATGGTAACGGGCGTGATGAAGTGCATCGCCGCCGAGGTCATGACAACCTGCACCGAAGCACCGGCCTTGATCATGGCGCGTGTGAATTCCGCCGCCTTGTAGCAGGCGATGCCGCCGGTCAGTCCCAGCACGATATTTTTACCAGCGAGATCCATATTTACTCCTGGATGGTAGAACGCTTATCGGTTACTCAATAAATAATTGATTCAATTATTGATTCAATTATTTATTCACGCGACGCAATTCATCAATAACAAACAATACCGCACCGACGCAGATCGCGCTATCGGCGATGTTGAAAGCCGGCCAGTGCCAGTTGCGCACGTAGATGTCGAGAAAGTCGATCACATGGCCGTAGGCGATGCGGTCGATCACATTGCCGACGGCGCCGCCCAGGATCAATGCCAGCGCGGTGCAAAACATGCGTTGTCCGGCATGGCGTTTCAGCAAGAAAGTGATGAACAACGCAGCAGCGATACCGAGCGCGGTGAAAAAATAGCGCTGCCATCCGGATTCGGTGGAAAGGAAACTGAACGCAGCGCCCTTGTTATACACCAGCACCAGGTTGAAGAACGAGGTCACCGCTAACGATTCGCCGTAGCTGAAAAGACGCACAATCGTGATCTTGCTGAGTTGATCGATCAGCAATACCAGCGCGGCGATGGCAAGCCATGGCGCCAGACCGAATTTGGAGGAAGATGAAGAAATGGACGTGCGTTTTTTTGTGGCCATATCAAGTTGTATAGGTTCTCAGGAGTTTGTAGGGTGGGCACATAGTGCCCACGCGTGACCGCGATAACCGGAGTGCCGGCCCACCCTACGCAAAATGCCGGTCTTCACCGTTGCCGAACAAATTGGCAACGCAGCGTCCGCACAAACCGGGATGCTCCGGGTGGCTACCGACATCGGCCCGGTAATGCCAGCAACGTTCGCATTTCTGCTGCGCCGATGGTGTGACCAGAATCGTTTCTTCGGCCTCCGTTGCCACTTCCGACACAGTTGCGCTGGAAGTGATCAGGACAAACTTCAGGTCGTCGCCCAGGCTGTTGAGCAGCGCATATTTGGCCGGAGCCGCCTTGATTTCGACTTCCGCCTGCAGTGAGGAACCGATGCCGCCTGCGACCCGGACTTCTTCCAGTTGCTTGGTGACGTCGGCGCGCACTGCACGCACGGCGCTGAATTTTTCGATCAGGGCTGCGGCATCGCTGATTTCCGGCAGCGTGTAATAGGTTTGGGTGAAAATGGTTTCATCGCTGGCGGCAAAAGCCTCCGGGCTGGCGAAGAAGGACCAGGCTTCCTCTGCCGTGAACGACAGCGTCGGCGCCATCACGCGTAATAGCGCCTGGGTGATGTGCCAGATTGCGGTTTGCGCGGAACGGCGAGCCGCCGAACTGACACCGCTGGTGTACAGGCGATCTTTCAGGATGTCGAGATAGAAACCGCCGAGGTCTTCCGAGCAGTACATCTGCAATTTCGAAATCACTGGGTGGAATTCGTAAGTTTCGTAATGTTGCAGGATATCGGCTTGCAACTGCGTCATGCTGGCGATCGCATAACGATCGATTTCCAGCAGGTCAGCGATCGGCACCGCATCTTTCAAAGGATCGAAGTCTGAAGTATTCGCCAGCAGGAAGCGCAGGGTGTTGCGAATACGGCGATACGATTCGGTGACGCGTTTCAGGATCTCATCCGAGATCGTGATTTCGCCCGAGTAGTCGCTGGCAGCCACCCACAAGCGCAGGATTTCCGCGCCCAGCGAGTCCGCCACTTTTTGCGGCTCGACGCCGTTTTTCAACGACTTCGACATCTTGCGGCCTTCGCCGTCGACCACGAAACCGTGCGTCAGCAACGCGTTATACGGCGCGCGGCCATTCAACATGGCCGAAGTCAGCAAGGAAGAATGGAACCAGCCGCGATGCTGGTCCGAACCTTCCAGATACAGGTCGGCCGGGAATTGCAGCTGGCTCGCATGCGAGCCGCGCAATACGGTCTGATGAGTGGAGCCGGAGTCGAACCAGACATCCAGGGTGTCCTTGTTCTTGATGTAATTGACGGCGTCGTCGCCCAGCAATTCCTTCGGATCCAGTGCCTGCCAGGCTTCGATCCCGCTTTGCTCAACGCGCTGCGCGATCTGTTCCAGCAGTTCCGGCGTACGTGGATGCAGCTGGCCGGTTTCCTTGTGAACGAAGAACGCCATCGGCACACCCCATTGGCGTTGGCGCGACAGTGTCCAGTCGGGACGATTGGCGATCATGCCGTGCAGGCGCGCCTTGCCCCAGCCAGGGAAGAATGCAGTATCTTCAATCGCTTGCAGGGCGGTTGCGCGCAGGCTCGGGTGGCCGTCCTTAGGCAGGTTGTCCATGCTGGCGAACCATTGCGAAGTGGCGCGATAGATGATCGGCGTTTTATGGCGCCAGCAATGCATGTAGCTATGATCGAACATCACCAGCTTGAACAGCGCGCCGACTTCTTCCAGCTTGCCGCAGATCGGCTTGGAAGCTTCCCAGATAGTCATGCCGGCAAAGAACGGTAGCCAGGACGCGAATTTGCCATCGCCCATGACCGGGCTGATGATGTCGTCGTCTTTCATGCCATGCGCTTTGCATGAGATAAAGTCTTCGATACCGTAAGCTGGCGCCGAATGGACGATGCCGGTGCCGCTGTCGGTGGTGACGTAGTCGCCCAGGTAGACCGGCGAGAGGCGGTCGTAGCCGGCATCGGCGGTGGCCAGCGGGTGTTTGAAATTGATCGATGCCAGCGCTTCGCCCTTACAGGTAGCGATGGCTTTGCCTTCGAGACCGAAACGTTGCAGGCAATCTTCGACCAGGTCTTGCGCCAGGATCAGCAGCAAAGGCGCGCCGTTGCGCGTGGTCTGTACCAGCGCATAGTCGATTTCAGGATGGACGTTGAGGGCCTGGTTGGAAGGGATGGTCCACGGCGTGGTGGTCCAGATCACCACATAACCTTGATCGGTCGGCAGCGCTGGCAAGCCAAATGCGGCGGCGATCTTTTCCGGCTCGGCAAACGGGAAGCCGACATCGATCGACGGATCGCGCTTGTCCTGGTATTCGACTTCGGCCTCGGCCAGGGCAGAGCCGCAATCGAAGCACCAGTTGACCGGTTTCAGGCCGCGATAGACATAACCCTTTTCCAGGATGGTGCCCAGCGCGCGCAGTTCGTCGGCCTCGTTACCGAAGGCCATGGTCAGGTAGGGATTGTTCCATTCGCCCAATACACCGAGGCGGATGAAGTCTTTTCTTTGCAGGTCGATCTGTTCGTTGGCATAGGCACGCGCCTTGGCTTGCACTTCCGCGACCGGCAGGTTCTTGCCGTATTTTTTTTCGATCTGGATTTCGATCGGCATGCCGTGGCAGTCCCAGCCTGGCACGTAAGGCGCGTCGAATCCAGCCATGTTGCGGGCCTTGACGATCATGTCCTTGAGGATCTTGTTGACGGCATGACCCAGGTGGATTTCACCGTTGGCATACGGCGGACCGTCATGCAGAATGAATTTCGGGCGGCCCTTGGAGGCTTTGCGGATCCGTTCGTAGACTTTCTTTTCCTGCCATTGCTTGACCCATTGCGGCTCGCGCTTGGCCAGGTCGCCGCGCATCGGGAAAGGCGTCTCGGTCATGTTGACCGGGTATTTGCTTTGCGGCTTGCCTTGTGGCTTCGCTGCTTTGTTATTTTCTGGTTTGCTGGTCTGATCGGACATAATTTTCTTCAATGGAATTCAGTGGTGGTGAGCTGCGCGCTGGCAGAGCGCGTCGAGCTGGCATTAACAAGGCAACTGCGAGAGCAGCGTCAAATTCGATCTGTGGCTGAAACGGCAGCCGTATCATGCTGGCGGAAATATGCGCGTGCATTGGTGACATCGCGCGCAATCGCGGCAGTCAGGGTCGGCAAGTCGACATATTTTTCTTCGTCGCGCAGTTTTTGCAAAAATTCGACCTGTATCAGTTTGCCGTAGCAATCACCGTTGAAATCGAGAATATAACTTTCCAGCAGCACCCGGCCGCTGTCGTCCACGGTAGGGCGGACGCCGATGCTGGCCACCGCCGGCAGCGGCTGTTCGGCCAGGCCATGTACTTTAACGGTAAAAATGCCGGACAAGGCCGGTAGTTTATGGCTGACACGCAGGTTCAAAGTGGGGAAGCCGATGGTGCGGCCGAGCTTCTTGCCATGCACCACGTGCCCCGAGATCGAATAGGGATGGCCGAGCAGCGCTCGGGCATGGCTGAAATCGCCTGCTGCCAGCGCCGCGCGCACCGCGGATGAGGATACCCGCGCGCCTTCGTTCATCACGGTGGGCAAGGTTTCGACATGGAAGCCGTATTTCTTGCCGGCTTCGATCAAGGTGGCGATATTGCCGGCGCGGCGGGAGCCGAAGCAGAAATCTTCACCCACCATCAGCCACTTCACGTGCAAGCCTTCAACCAGCACTTTTTCAATAAAGTCCTGGGGCGACATGGCCGCAAAGCTGGCGTTGAAATGTTCGACAATCACGCGATCTATGCCTGCCTGCGACAGCGACTGCAGCTTGTCGCGGAGGTTGGCGACGCGGGTCGGCATATTGCCCGGCTGGCCCGACCGTTGCGCAAAAAATTCGCGCGGGTGCGGCTCGAACGTCATCACCGCAGCATCCAGCCCCAGTTCGGTGGCGGCTTTGCGGACGTGCGCGAGCAATACCTGATGGCCGCGATGTACGCCATCAAAGTTGCCGATAGTGAGCGCGCAAGGGGCGCGCGATTCGGCGTTGGGAAGTCCGCGAAATACCTTCATTGAAGTGACCGGAATATTTATTGCAAAAACCTTGGATTATAAATGCTTTCGACGTTTTCCCCCTGCGAAGAAGTCGAACTGCGTCGGATTGCACGATTTTTAATTGATAAAACAGCTATTTTATTGAATTTTGGATACTAATTGATGCGTTGAGTGATGCAGTGGATATTGTAATCGCCAAAAAAAATCGCCCCTGAGGGCGATTTTTGTCGAACGGTCAAGCGTTCTGGCCAATTCAGGCCTGCTTGTTGCCGCCCAGCAGACCGCCGAGCAAGCCACCCAAGTCCAGACCGCCAGGAGCTGCGGTCGCTTCGCCGTGCGGTGTCAACTTGTCCACCAGGCCCGGCAAGATTTCCGACAGGTGGCCGGCAGCTTCAGTAGGTGAAATACCTGCTGCTTGTGCCAATTCTTGTAATTTGTCGCCGCCCAGCGCCTGTTGCACCTGATCCGGCGAAATCGCCTGGTTCTGACCATTGCCGATCCACGATTGGGCAACCTGGCCCAGGCCTGCGCCTTCAAATGCGCTGAGCAAGCCGCCCAGGCCGCCCGCAGCACCAGCGCCGCCTTGTTTGGTCAGCATGCCGATTGCAGCCTGGATCAACATGGCTTTCGGATCGTTCGCTTGCTGTTGGCCGCCACCGATTGCGCCAAGTACCGAATCCAGTAGTCCCATAATATTCTCCTGAGTAAAAAACGTCAGCCATCAAGGCGGGTTGTTACTTTGCATATGAAGACAAAGTATTAAGAAGATTAATATTACAACGCAGCAAGAACTTTGAGTAGTTGTGCAACTGAAAACGATTGTGTCTTGAGACCGTTTGTTAAGGCCACTAATCATTTTAGCCAGCGTTTTTATTTTTGCTTAGAACAAATTGTAGAATCGATATAGGCAGGTTACGCTGGTTATATTTCGCCTCTGTTACATCTCGCCCCAAATCGCGTTGATCGCCGCCAGCGCTGCCAGGCCGGCGGTTTCAGTCCGTAAAATCCGTGGTCCCATCGACAACATCAGCGCACCCTGGCTACAGGCCAGGTTCTCTTCCGCTTCAGTGAAACCGCCTTCCGGGCCGATCAGCAACGCCAGCGCTTGCGGCGGTTGATGGCGCGCCCAGTCCGACAGCGATTGCTCGCCGCGCGGCGACAGCAGGATACGTTTATGCAGGTCCTGCTGCTGGACCCAGTCGGTGAAGGGGCTGAGCGTAGACAGGGTGGGCATGCGGTTGCGCCCGCTTTGTTCAGCGGCGGCGACGATCACGGCTTGCCAATGGCTTTGCTTTTTCTCGGCGCGCTCACTGTTGAGGCGCACCACGCAGCGTTGCGCCGCCAGCGGCTGGATCGCTGCGACGCCAAGCTCGACAGCCTTTTCGATGATCCAGTCCAGTTTCGACGATTCCGGCAAAGCCTGGGCCAGCGTGATGGCGTAAGGCAGCTCAACCTCGCGCGGTGAAAAGGTCTTGATCTCGGCGCTGACGCGTTTTTTTTCGATACTGCTGATGGTGGCGGTATATTCGCCGCCGGTGCCGTTGAACAAGGTAATCGGCGCAGCCAACCCCAGGCGCAGCACCAGCAAGTGATGGGCGACTGCTTCCGGCAAGGCCAGCACCTGGCCGATTTCGAGCGGGGTAGAAACGTAGAAACGAGGCATGGGGGTTGATAATTTCTTATTTGATCTGGCATTAATATTATATGGCGCGACAGCATTTTACTGCCCCGCATGTGAGGGAAACGCGGATTTGAACCGGAATCGGCCGCATTTTGGTAAAATATCGGCCTTTGTGGGCTGTTCCGACGCTTCGCGCCCACCAACCAATTTTCAATCGTTGCCTACCTGCTCACACCATGACCTCCACTCTCCCGACTACCAAGATGGCCAATGCAATCCGTGCGCTGGCAATGGACGCTGTACAAAAAGCTAACTCCGGCCATCCCGGCATGCCAATGGGCATGGCGGAAATCGCAGTCGCGTTGTGGGCCAAGCACTACCGTCACAACCCGGCCAATCCACATTGGGCTAACCGCGACCGGTTTGTGTTGTCAAATGGTCATGGTTCGATGTTGCAGTACGCCTTGCTGCACCTGACCGGCTACGATCTGTCGATGGACGAGATCCGTAATTTCCGTCAAATGCATTCGAAGACCCCGGGCCACCCTGAAGTCGACGTCACCCCAGGGATTGAAACCACCACTGGCCCACTCGGCCAGGGTTTGACCAATGCAGTCGGCATGGCACTGGCTGAAAAACTGCTGGCGGCGGAATTCAACCGCGCCAATTTCCCGGTGGTGGATCATCACACTTACACTTTCGTCGGCGACGGCTGCCTGATGGAAGGCATTTCGCACGAAGCATGCTCGCTGGCCGGCACACTGCGCTTGTCGAAACTGGTCGTGCTCTACGATGATAACGGTATCTCGATCGACGGCCATGTCGAAGGCTGGTTCAAGGACGATACCCCGAAGCGTTTCGAAGCTTATGGCTGGAACGTGATTCGCGCTGTCGACGGCCACAGTGTGGAAGCTGTCAACGCCGCTATCCACCAAGCCAAATTGGCCGACAAGCCAACCCTGATCTGCTGCAAGACAGTCATCGGCAAAGGTTCGCCAAACCTGGCCGGCACCGACAAGGTGCACGGCGCGGCATTGGGCGACAAGGAAATCGCTGCTGTGCGCGAAGCCCTGGGCTGGAATTACGCGCCGTTTGAAATCCCTGCCGACGTTTATGAAGCGTGGGATGCCAAACCGCAAGGCAAGCAATTTGAAGGCGACTGGAATGCGTTGTTCGCCGCTTACGCTGCCGAGTATCCGCAGCTGGCCAGCGAATTCACGCGCCGCATGAAGGGTGAACTGCCAGGTAATTTCGAAAAGACCGTGAGCGACTATATCGCCAGCTGCATCGAAAAGAAAGAAACCATCGCCACCCGCAAAGCCAGCCAGAACGCCATCCAGGCACTGGCGCAGGTGCTGCCGGAATTCCTCGGCGGTTCGGCCGACCTGACCGGTTCTAACCTGACCAACTGGAAAGAATCCGTGGCAGTACGCGCCGACCAGCCAGGTAACCACATCAATTACGGCGTGCGCGAATTCGGCATGAGCGCGATGATGAACGGTATCGCCCTGCATGGCGGCTACATCCCGTTTGGCGCGACTTTCCTGACGTTCTCCGATTACAGCCGCAATGCCTTGCGCATGGCAGCGCTGATGAAGATTCGTTCGATCTTCGTATTTACCCATGACTCCATCGGCCTGGGCGAAGACGGCCCGACTCACCAGTCGGTGGAACATGTATCGAGCCTGCGTTTGATTCCGCAACTGGACAACTGGCGTCCATGCGACACGGTTGAATCGGCAGTGGCATGGCAACAAGCGGTGCAGCGCAAGAACGGCCCGAGCACACTGATTTTCTCGCGCCAGAACTTGCAATATCAAGAGCGTGATGCGGCGCAAATCGCCGGCATCCAGCGCGGTGCTTATATCCTGAAAGACGCACCTGACGCCAAGGCAATCCTGATCGCTACCGGTTCCGAAGTGGAACTGGCGATGCAGGCTGCGGCAGCACTGGCGCAAGAAGGTATTGTAGTACGCGTGGTGTCGATGCCTTGCGCCGACGTTTTCGACCGCCAGGAAGCTTCTTACAAAGCCAGCGTACTGCAACGTGGTTTGCCACGCGTGGCGATCGAAGCCGGCGTGACAGCGTTCTGGCACAAGTATGTCGGCCTGGAAGGCGCTGTGGTTGGTATCGATACTTTCGGCGAATCGGCTCCGGCTCCTGTTCTGTTCAAGCATTTCGGCTTCACCGTTGAAAACGTCGTAGCCAAGACCAAACTGGTACTGGCATGAATCTGAGAGCTGCCCGGGCTATCGGCAAGATGGACATCACCAACATCGTCGGTGATGTCGTCATCCGCCGCGCCACCATCGCCGATGCGGGGGTGATTGCGGCGGTGCGTATCGATAGCTGGCGCACCACTTACCGAGGCATCATTCCGGACGACTATCTGGATGGCATGAAGATCGAAGAAAGCACGGCCATCTGGAGCCGCATCCTGTCGGCGACCTCGAATGCCGCCAATGTCTTCGTGGCCGAGGTGGATGGCGAGGTGCTCGGTTTTGCGGCCGGCATGACGCTGGCGCAAGCCAAGCTCGGCTTCGATTCCGAACTGACGGCGATCTATCTGGAGCCGTCGGTGCAACGCGCGGGTATTGGCCGCAAACTGGTGGCGCACGTGGCTGCCGCCCTGGCCAGCGCCGGCGCCAACAACATGCTGGTGTGGGTGCTGGCGGACAATCGCCCGGCACGGCAGTTTTACGAGATGCTGGGCGCCGAGCTGCTGGCCGAGCAACCTTTCAGCTGGGATGGACTCGAATTGCAGGAGGCCGGCTATGGCTGGCGTACTATCAGGGTCAATTGAAACGTTAGTGATGAAGTTACAACATATTTATTATTGTTAATACCTTAGGAGAAAACCATGACTATCCGCGTCGCCATCAATGGCTATGGCCGTATCGGCCGCAACATCCTTCGTGCCCATTATGAAGGCGGCAAAAAGCATGACATCGAGATCGTTGCCATCAATGACCTCGGCGATCCAAAAACCAATGCTCACCTGACCCAGTACGATACTGCCCACGGCAAGTTTCCAGGTACTGTGACTGTCGACGGCGACTTCATCGTCGTCAATGGCGATCGCATCAAGGTATTGGCGCAACGTAATCCGGCCGAACTGCCATGGGGCGAGCTGGGCGTTGACGTCGTGCTGGAATGCACCGGTTTCTTCACTACCAAGGAAAAAGCCAGCGCCCACATCAAAGGCGGCGCCAAGAAAGTCATCATCTCCGCACCTGGCGGCAAAGATGTCGACGCGACAGTCGTTTTCGGCGTCAACCACGGCGTACTGAAAGCCAGCGACACCGTGATTTCCAACGCTTCTTGCACCACCAACTGCCTGGCGCCGCTGGTCAAGCCGCTGAACGACAAGATCGGCGTGTTGAACGGCCTGATGACCACCATCCACTCCTACACCAACGACCAGGTGCTGACCGACGTTTATCACGAAGATCTGCGTCGCGCCCGTTCCGCCACCATGAGCATGATCCCGGCCAAGACCGGCGCTGCTGCAGCGGTTGGCCTGGTGTTGCCTGAGTTGAACGGCAAGCTGGACGGTTTCGCGATTCGCGTTCCTACCATCAACGTTTCGCTGGTCGACCTGTCGTTCGTTGCTGCGCGCGACACTACTGTCGACGAAGTCAACGCGATCATGAAAGATGCTTCGGAAAACGGCGCATTGAAGGGTCTGCTGACGTACAACGTAGAGCCACTGGTTTCGGTCGATTTCAACCACAATCCGGCATCGTCGAACTTTGACGCTACCCTGACCAAGGTTTCCGGTCGTCTTGTGAAAGTATCGAGCTGGTATGACAATGAGTGGGGTTTCTCGAACCGCATGCTGGATACCACGATCGCACTGATGAGCGCCAAGTAAGAATTTATCCTTACTTGTATAGCAAAAACGCCCCGTTGACCGGGGCGTTTTTTTTGCGTAGGGTATATAGTGGGTTATGTTGTAAATGACTTAACCTGGCCCGGGAGGCGACATGGCAACCACTGAAGGTAGTCAAGGCGATTTCGAAACGATTGCCCGTTCAACCGTACCTTCCGATCTGGAGGTTATCAAGGCGTTACTGGAGTCGGAGAGGATACCGGCGTTTGTCGTCGATGCCGGCATCAACCAGGTGTATTCCCTGATTGCGGTGGCTACCGGTGGTGCGCGGCTGCAGGTGGCGTCCAGGGATGTCGTGGCCGCCAGGCAGATCCTGACGGCTTTCGAGGCTGGACAGCTGGCGCTGGATGACGATGTCGATGTCGCTGAAGAAGAGCCTGAAGATGAACGTGATTCGGCCCCGGATAAGCGCAGAGGCCGAGCCTTTGGCGCCGCGCTATTGGTGTTTCTGGGCGGCGGCTAGATTACGCTTATGTTTTTCATGGCACTGCAGCCGTAAAAATGTCGGCCCACAATTGTTTCACCACCGATATTTCGACAGCAATGCGGGTTGCCACCACGCGCGCCCGTTCTTCTCCCTGCAAGCGGCCCTGATGCTGCAATTTACGGAAAGTCCGGTAAGCGTCGGCCACCGCATTAGCCAATCCTGCATCAATCAAACCGAGTTCGCCGCACAGTTTCAACAAGGCGATATTGCCGATGTCCGCGGTCAGTTGCGGATAAGCTGCGGCATGGCGCAAGATCAGGAATTGCACCAGGAATTCGATATCGATCATGCCGCCGGCATCGTGCTTGAGGTCGAAACGATCGCTGCGGTTCGGATGGGCATCGCGCATTTTCTGGCGCATATCCAGCACTTCGCTTTGCAGCAGTTTGGCGTCGCGCATCTGGCGTAATACTTCCACGCGCAGGGTTTCGAAGCGTTCGCCTATCGCGGCGTCGCCGGCGCAGAAGCGGGCTCGAGTCAGGGCCTGGTGTTCCCACAGCCATGCCGACTGGCGCTGGTATTTTTCAAATTTGCCAAATGAAGACACCAGCAATCCGCTGGCGCCGTCGGGGCGCAATGCGATATCGATATCGAACAGGATACCGGCCGGCGTATGGCTGGTCATCCAGGTAATGAAACGCTGCGCCAGCTTCGCGTAGAGGGCCGGGCCGTCCTGGTCCTCATCGTCGTAGAGGAATACTACGTCCAGGTCGGAGACATAGCCAAGTTCCTTGCCGCCCAGTTTGCCGTAGGCGATGACAGTGAATAGCGGCGTCTCGCGATGGCGGCCCGGCATCATGCTCCAGATGGCTTGTACGGTGGCGGCCACCAGGATGTCGGCCAGGATCGATAGATGATCGGCCAGCGCCTCGACGCTGAGCATGCCTTCCAGATCCTGCGCCAGCAGGCGGAACTGCTGGGCATGGTGCATTTCGCGCAGGATATCCATCTGCCGCTCGGTGTCGCCGGGAGCGGTTTCGAGTTGACGCCGGCACTCCTGGGCAAATACCGGCCAGTCCGGCGCTGCATTCAGGCTGCGCGGATCCAGCAATTCATCCAGCAGGATAGGGTGCTGGGTCAGGTATTTTGCGGCCCAGTCGCTGGCGCTGATCATGCGGATCACGCGGTGCAGGGTGGTGGGGTATTCAGTCAGGAGCGCCAGATAGGCGGCGCGGCGCGCAATCGCTTCCAGGAAATCCAGCAGGCGGCTAAGGGTCGGCAGATGGCGCTCGGGTTCGGGGATCGCTGCCACCACCGGCAACGCCGCGTTGACCAGGGCCAGCAGACGCGTACGGCTGGCCACCGGCAGGTTCTGCACCCGCGTCGATTGCCAGGTCGTGACCAGTCGCTGCGCCGCTGCCGATGCGTCGGAGAATCCGCAATGCGTCAATACCAGGGCAATCGTTTCGCGGCTATCGGTTTCGCTCAGGGTATGCAGCACATTGTCGCTGTCATCCCAGTCTTTCTGGCTGGGGCGGCCATGCTGCTTGTCCTTGAAGATGTCGCCGAACTGGGCGTCGACCAGGGCCCGGTGCTGGTCGAGTACCGGCATCAATGACGCCACATCGGTAAAACCCATGGCCTGGGCGATGATCAGGCAATCCGCCTGATTGGTGGGGAAAGTGTGGGTTTGCGCATCGTCCAGGTATTGCAGCCGGTGTTCCAGGCTGCGCAGGAAATCATAGGCGGTCAGCAATTTATCAACGACTTCGGCATCCAGCAGGTTTTTGGCGGCCAGGGTACGCAGAGTGGCGCGGGTGGAGCGGTCGCGCAAGTCGCAATCGCGGCCGCCGCGGATGAGCTGGAATACCTGTGCCAGGAATTCGATTTCGCGAATCCCGCCACGCCCCAGCTTGACGTTGTTGCTGCGTTCCGGATGCAATGCTTCCAGGCGCTGTACTTCCGTGCGGATTTGCGCGTGCATGGAGCGCATGGCGTCGATCGAACCGTAATCCAGATAGCGCCGGAACACGAACGGGCGGCTGATGTTCTCCAGGGTGGCGATATCTTCCGGCCGGCCTGTCAGCGCGCGGGCTTTGCACCAGGCATAGCGCTCCCATTCACGGCCCTGGGTCACAAGATAAGCCTCAACCATGTTGAAGCTGGCGACCAGCGGCCCTGAGGCGCCGTTCGGCCGCAGCGCCATGTCAACCCGGAAAGTGAAGCCGTCTTCGGTAATTTCAGACAGCGCGCCAATCAGCTTTTTGCCGAGCCGGGTAAAGAACTCGTGATTCGACAGTGAGCGCTGTTCAGCGCTGGTGGTCCGGGTGTCGCCATCTTCCGCATAGGTGAAAATCAGGTCGATATCGGAAGAAACATTGAGTTCGCAGCCGCCCAGCTTGCCCATGCCTAAGACGATCAGCTCCTGAGGCTGACCCGATTCTTCGCCGACCGGGGCACCATGCAACGCCATCATGTCGACAGTCAATGCCGCCAGGTGGGTTTGCACCGCAAATTCGGCAAATGTGGTGACCGCGCTCACCACTTCATCCAGATCGGCGACGCCGCGCAAATCGCGTTCGATCAGGGTGCAAACCAGCAGGTTGCGCAGGCGGCGCATGGCGCGCGGTAACGGCATGCCGGAATCTGTTTCTCTTTGTAACAGTTGATTAAGCAGCATCGGGCTGACGGTTAATCTTGTTACCGGCTTGGCCAATTCAGCGATCTGTTCGGCGCGTCCGGCTTCGGCATTGACCCAGCGGAAAAAATAACGAGAGGCGGCGGTGCTGCTTAATAGGGATGGAGTCACAGGAATAGAGTCGCAGGTTTAAAGGGTAGATGGCGCAAAATTCAAAAAAATCGGGCAGCGGTCATTAGCTGGATTTGCGGTTTGTTTGCAGCTTGATTTACAGCTGATCTGCGGCCAGATTTCGGCCTTTCTGATTTTTTATCTATATGCATGCTGATCCATGCGAACATATAGGCTGGCAGCTTGTCGAACTTCAATAACTTGCCAATCTGGAATCGATCAGATGCAGCCGATTTATTTTACTTCCTATCCCCGGTCAGTTGGGGGACAGTGTGTAGGGTGACTCGCCGCAAGTTTCCTGGCGGCTCTGTTATCTGTGCCTTACCCTGTCTCACAATGATTAATTTTACCCATTCTGATTGATGTTGGAAGAACAAGCAAAAATTCCGCCGCCGGCTAGCAAGATTGCCATCTGCTGGCGCGCCGGAATTGCCACCTACAAACACATAAACCTGGTGACCCATCATCTGCTGGGCGCCTTGTTGACGTTGTTGATCGTGGCGTATTTCGTGTTTTGCGGACTGTTCCTGGGTTTGCGTTATGTAGTGTTGCCGAATGTCGGCTACTACAAGGCGGAGGTCGAGCATATCGTCAGTAAAACGGTAGGCAATCCGATTACGATAGGCGCGATCCAGGCATCCTGGCATGGTTTGCAGCCGCGTCTGGTGCTGGACAACGTCGTGGTTCACGATAAAGAGGGCCAGACTGCACTGACCTTGCCGCAGGTAGCGGCGACCATTTCCTGGCGTTCCGCGCTGGTAGGCGGGGTCCGGCTGGCTTCACTGGAAATCAATAAACCCGATTTGCAAGTCGAACGCGATGCCCAAGGCAACCTGTTCGTCGCCGGCATTCTGGTCAACTCAAAACAGGAAAACGACGGCGCGGGAGCCGAATGGCTGCTGGCCCAACGCAAGATCGTGATTCGCGACGGCCAGGTGCGCTGGCGCGACGATCTGCGCAAGGCGCCGGAACTGATCCTGACCAATATCGATCTGGTGCTGCAAAATCGCTGGCGCCGCCATCAGTTCTCGGCGCGTGCAACACCGCCTGCTTCTTTTGCGGCACCGCTGGATCTACGAGCCAATTTTGTCCATCCTGCATTTGCCGAAAAGACTGCCGACTTCAAACGCTGGACCGGCACCCTCTACGCCAATCTGCACGATGCCGATGTGACCGTGTGGAAACCGTATTTCGATTACCCCCTCGATATCAGTCAAGGCAAGGGCGCGGTGCAAGCCTGGCTTGACCTGGATCACGCCAAGGTGACCAACTTTACCGCCGATCTTGAGTTGAATGACCTGGCCATGCAATTACGGCCAGACTTGCAGCCTCTGGCTTTGGCAAATGTCAGCGGACGCGTTTCCGCGCATGAAGAATTAGGGCCGGCGCCGCAAGATGGCACGCCGGCCTTCGGCGCCAACGGCCATGCGGTAACGCTCACTGATTTTTCATTGAAAACCGCGGATGGCCTGAGTTTGCCGCGTACCTCCATCAGCGAATCTTATATGCCGGCGCAAGGCAAGCAAGCAGAGAAATACAGCTTGCAGGCCAAGCTGCTGGATTTACAAACCATAGCAAGTTTTGTCCAGCGCTTGCCCCTGAGTGCCGCGCAGATCAAGATGATCGACGATTTCGCGCCGCGCGGCCGGCTGCGGGCTTTTTCCGCGCAATGGCAGGGCGCTTACCCGGCGATTGCGACATACAGCGCAAAAGGCAGCTTTGAGGGTTTGACCATCAATGCCCAGGCGCCACATGCAGCGCAGCCGAAGACGGCCAGCCAGCCGGCGCAAGCGGCGGTGCCCGGGATTCCTGGCGTCGACAATCTGACCGGCAGCATCAACGCCAGCCAGGATGGCGGCAGCCTGACCCTGAAATCGGAAAAGGCGCAGCTGGATTTGCCAGGCTTTTTCGGAACGCCGTTGCAGGTCTTCGACAAACTCGATATGCAGGCTCGCTGGAATTTTCAGCAAAATAATGTGCTGTTAAAAATCGATAGCATGAGTTTTGTGCAGGACGGTTTGATTGGATCGCTGTCCGGCAGTCACCTGCTGCCTCTACAAGACCGGCATGGTGCGGCGCTGGGAGTGATTGACATGACCGGCAGCATCAGTGAATTCGACGTCAAGAAAATCGGCAACTATCTGCCGTTGCATACTCCTGAGCATTTACGCAACTGGCTGGTCGGCGCGCTTAAAGACGGCAAGGCAAAAGATGTCACGATCCGGCTCAAAGGCGATCTCGCCGATTTCCCGTTCCGCACCGATCCAGCCAACCCCAAAGCCAACCCTAAGGCGCAAGGTGAATTCAGCATTGCCGGGAAAATAGAAAACGGCACGCTGGAATACGATCCCGGTCATTTCGGCCAGGATGGTAAACAACCCTTGTGGCCGTTGCTGGAAAAGATAGACGGCACCATCGCGCTGGACCGCACGCGTTTACAGATCAAGGCCGCCACTGCGCAAACCTCAGGTGTGACGGTGAGCGATGTGACGGCGACGATGCCTGATCTGTCATCGCACGATGAGATGTTGCTGATCGATGGCAGTGCAGCGGGCGCTTTGCAGAATTTTGTGCAGTTCACCAAGAATAGTCCGGTGCAGCACTGGATCGGCGGGTTTACCGACGAATCGCAAGCCAAAGGCAACGCCAAGCTGGAATTGAACCTGCAATTACCGCTGGCCCATCTTATCGATAGCAAGGTCACCGGCGCATTGCAGTTCCAGAACAATGACGTAATCCTGCAAAAAGCCATCCCGCCTATCGCCAATGCCACCGGCCAGCTTGAGTTCAATGAAAAGGGCTTTAACCTGAACGGCATCAAAGGCAATATGCTGGGCGGCCCGGCGCAGGTCAGCGGCGGTACCCAAGCCGATCATCAGACCCTGGTCAAAGTGGAGGGCAGCGCTGCTATTGACGGCTTGCGCGCCATGTATCCAACCGCGTCGATGCAAAAACTGCTGTCGCATGCCAGCGGCAGCAGCCGTTACACCGCCAACATCGCGATCCGCGATCATCATACCGAGCTGGTGGTCGAGTCCAGCCTGCAAGGCATGGGCCTGGATTTTCCGGAACCCTTGCGCAAGAGTGCCAGTGAGGCCATGCCGCTCAAATTCGAATGGCTGGGCGTGGCTTCCGACGATGCGGCAATGTTGCGTGATGAGCTCAGGCTGACGTTAGGATCGGCCATCGTCGCCCGCTATCAGCGGCAGAAACCTCTCAACAGTCCTGGCGGGGCCAATAAGGAGGCTGACTGGAAAATACTGCGCGGCGGCATCGGCATCAATGCACCGGTGCCTGAGCCGGATAGCGGTGTGGCGGTCAACCTGAATGCCAAGTCCTTGAATATCGATGCCTGGAACAGTCTGACCGGCGCCTTGAACGACCAGGCCACTGCCAAAGCAGGGGACGAATCAGCGTTGTCTGGCCTGGCGCAGTACGCAGAGCCGAATCTGGTCTCGGTCAGGGCTAACCAGTTGATCTTGCTCGGCAAGACGCTGGACAACGTGGTGCTTGGCGCTTCGTATCAAAAGAACGCATGGCAAGTCAACGTTGATTCCAAGCAGGCGTCGGGCTATGTCACCTGGAATGCATCGCCGTCCGGACGCGGCCTCGGCAAGGTCACTGCGCGCCTGTCTTCGCTGATCATTCCACAGGGCGGCGAATCGGACGTTGGCGAGGTGCTCGAAGGTAAAGGAAGCTCCACCCAGATCCCGGGACTGGATATTGTCGCCGAGGATTTCCAGTTACTCGGCAAGAAACTGGGACGCCTCGAATTGATCGCCAACAATGTACGCGCTAATGTCGGAAACGAGTGGCGTATTCATAAATTGTCGATCAAGAATCCTGATGCGGAGTTGAAGGCAGACGGCAAATGGACTACCGTCAACGGCGATAACACCACCAGCCTGACCTATGCCATGGATATCGCCGACGCCGGCAAACTGCTGGATCGCTTCGGTTTTGCGCATGTGTTGCGTGCGGCCAAAGGGCGCATGGACGGCGAGGTCAGCTGGAAGGGTCTGCCGTTCACCATGGATATTCCATCGCTGTCCGGCCAGGTGAATCTGGATATGGCGTCAGGCCAGTTCCTGAAGGTTGATCCGGGCGCCGCCAAGCTGCTCGGGGTGCTGAGCCTGCAATCCTTGCCGCGCCGCCTGACCCTGGATTTTCGCGATATTTTTTCTGAAGGTTTCGCCTTCGACAGCGTGGTCGGCACTGCCTCGATCGCGCAGGGCAAGGCGCGCACCGATAATTTCAAGATGCGCGGTGTGAGCGCCACGGTATTGATGGATGGCGTCGCCGATATTGCCCATGAAACCCAGGACTTGCATGTGGCGGTGCTGCCCGAAATCAGTGCCGGCACGGCCTCGGTGGCGCTGCTGGCGATCAATCCGGTAATCGGCATCGGCACTTTCCTGGCGCAACTGTTCTTGCGCGATCCGCTGATGCGCGCCTTCACCTTTGAATATAATATTACCGGCGCCTGGACCGATCCGGTGGTCACTAAACTGGACCACAAGACCGAAGCACCGGCAGCGAATACGCCGGGTCTGTCTTCCGGCCGCTGATTCAGCTTGTTGTCAACTTATTGTCGATTT
The DNA here is from genome assembly GCF_900113705.1 of Collimonas sp. OK307. Classification (GTDB taxonomy): domain Bacteria; phylum Pseudomonadota; class Gammaproteobacteria; order Burkholderiales; family Burkholderiaceae_D; genus Collimonas. The sequence goes on from NZ_FOQI01000016.1 coordinate 60,654, forward strand.
ATCTCACCAGCGCAGGAGTTCAGCACCATGAGCCAGGCACCATTGCAGCAAGACAGCTCAGCCAGTTTCAAAGTTGCCGCGATCCAGATGGTGTCGACGCCGGTGCTGGAAGAAAACTTCAATACGGCGCGGCGCCTGGTGGCCGATGCTGCCGGGCAGGGCGCGCAACTGGTGTTGTTGCCCGAATACTGGCCGATCATGGGCATGCATGAAGCCGACAAGCTGACCTGCGCCGAAGCCCTTGATCAAGGGCCGATCCAGACTCTCATGGCGCAACTGGCAAGAGAGCATGCCATCTGGCTGATCGGCGGTACCTTGCCAATGATTGCCGATGAGGTTGGCAAAGTGCTTAACACCACGCTAGTCTACGGCCCCGACGGCCACCGCGTCAGCCGCTATGACAAGATCCATTTGTTCAGTTTCAGTCAAGGCGAAGAATCCTACGACGAGGCGCGCACGATTGTCTACGGCAAGGAAGTGGGCAGTTTCGAGGCGCCGTTTGGCAAGGTGGGCTTGTCGGTTTGTTACGACCTGCGTTTTCCCGAGTTGTACCGGGCACTTGGCGATTGCAGCTTGATAGTGGTGCCGGCCGCTTTTACCTACACCACTGGCAAAGCCCATTGGGAAACCCTGTTGCGCGCCCGCGCCATCGAAAACCAGTGTTATGTGCTGGCGGCGGCACAAGGCGGCAAACATCCGAACGGCCGCCGTACCTGGGGCCACAGCATGCTGATCGACCCTTGGGGTGAAATTAAATCGGTGCTGACGGAAGGCGAGGGCCTTGTCAGCGGCACTATCGACCCCCATTTCCTTGAGGGAGTGCGGGCCAGTTTGCCGGCATTGCTGCACCGCAAGTTATAGAAATTATTGGCAATACGAATTTGCTATTGAATTTGCTATTGAATTTACTATTAGATATTACTATTTTCGCCGCTGCGGCCAGCTCAGCCTGGGATGCTCTACAATCCCACTTAACATCACAGTAAAACCGGAATTACCAATGAAACCATTTGAACCAAACCTGAGCACTTTAGCCGTTGCGCGCGATATCCTGCTGACTCCGTTCGGCCTCGACGAATCGAGCTTGCTGAAAGCGCTGGGGACCATGTTCACGCACAAGGTCGATTACGCCGACCTGTACTTCCAGTTCACCAAGAGCGAAGGCTGGAGCCTGGAAGAAGGCATCGTCAAGACCGGTAGTTTCTCTATCGATCAGGGTGTAGGCGTGCGCGCCATTTCCGGCGACAAGACCGCTTTTTCGTATTCCGATGAAATCTCCGAACGCGCCTTGCACGATGCCGCGGTAGCAACTCGCACCATCGCCCGCCAAGGCGCCGGCAAGATCAAGATTGCCGGCGGCATGCAACAAAACGGCGGCCGTTCATTGTATTTGCCGCACGATCCGCTGGTGTCGCTGGACGCCACCGAAAAGGTCAAACTGCTGGAACGGGTGGAGCGCATGGCGCGCGCCAAGGATCCGCGCGTGGTGCAAGTGATGGCCGGCCTGGCCGGAGAATACGATGTGGTGCTGGTGGCACGTAGCGACGGCGTGATTGCCGCCGATATCCGTCCTCTGGTACGACTCTCGGTAACAGTCATCGTCGAACAGAACGGCCGCCGCGAAACCGGCAGCAGCGGTGGCGGTGGACGTTATAGCTACGCCTATTTCAATGACGCCATACTGGACCAGTATGCTGCCGACGCGGTTGCCTCGGCACTGGTGAATCTGGATGCGCGGCCAGCCCCGGCTGGCCCGATGACCGTGGTGCTTGGACCTGGCTGGCCAGGCATCCTGCTGCACGAAGCGATCGGCCACGGCCTGGAAGGCGATTTCAATCGCAAAGGCTCTAGCACATTTTCCGGTCGCATCGGCGAGCGTGTGGCAGCCAAAGGCGTCACCGTGGTCGATGACGGCACCATCGCCGATCGTCGCGGTTCGTTGAATATCGACGACGAAGGCAATCCAAGCCAATGCACTACGCTGATTGAAGACGGTATCCTGAAAGGCTATATCCAGGACACCATGAACGCGCGTCTCATGAAGATGCCGGTGACCGGCAATGCGCGGCGCGAATCGTTCGCCCATCTGCCGATGCCGCGCATGACCAACACCTACATGCTGGCCGGTGACAAGGATCCGGCGGAGATCCTGGCTTCGGTGAAAAACGGATTGTACGCAGTCAATTTCGGCGGCGGCCAGGTCGATATCACCAACGGCAAGTTCGTGTTCTCGGCCAGCGAAGCCTACATGATTGAAAACGGCAAGGTTACTTATCCGGTCAAGGGCGCAACCCTGATCGGCAACGGTCCGGACGTCTTGCACCGGGTTTCCATGATCGGTAATGACATGAAGCTTGACCCAGGTGTCGGCGTCTGCGGCAAGGAAGGACAAAGCGTTCCGGTCGGTGTCGGTCAGCCAACCTTGCGTATTGATGGCGTGACTGTCGGCGGCACGGCTTAACGGCATGGCAGAAGCAACGATGATGGAATGGCACTGGCTGCCATTCCAGGAGCTGAGTACTGTGCAATTGTATGCAGCGATGCAATTGCGGCAGCGGGTGTTCGTGCTGGAGCAAACCTGCGTGTTTCAGGATGCCGACGGCATCGATCTGTATTCCTGGCACGGTTTGGGTTACCTGCCCAACGGCGAACTGGGCGCGTATGCGCGCATCGTGCCGCCGGGTAAAGCGTTTAACCTGCCGTCGATAGGGCGGGTAGTGACAGCACCTGAACTGCGCGGCAAGGGTGCGGGCAACGAACTGGTGCAGCAAGCGATGGCGGAAACCATCAAGCTATTTCCGGGACATGACATCAAGATTGGCGCGCAAGCACATCTGCAGCGGTTTTATGGCAGCTTTGGCTTTAAGCCGGTTGGTGAACTGTATGACGAAGATGGTATTTCTCACATCCATATGATTGCGCCGTCGAGTTCTGCCTGATTTGTGTTGATCTAAGATTAATGCATTGGGCTGAAATCGCGTTAGTCTCAGGATTTTCAATTTCCTCATCCCTCATCATGTTCAAACCGAGTTATCCTGCTCAGGCAAATTAATAGCCGTCTTTACCAGGATGCCGAATGAGCCCGAGCTTGCCCGCGATTGCAGAACGATACGATGTCGACGATCGCATCTTCAAAGAACAGATTGCCACCCAATACCAGCCGGTAGTCTTGCGCGGTTACGTCAAACACTGGCCGGTGGTGCAACTGGCTAAAACCTCGACCGAAGCCGTTTGTGCCTACCTGAGAAAACTGGATAACGGCAGCGACGTCGATGCGATCATGACGCCGCCGGAGGCCAAGGGCCGCATCTTCTACGATGACGCCATGAACGGTTTCAATTATTTGCGCAACCGGCTTCCTGTCTCCGCTATCCTCGATCAATTGCTGCGCTATCGGCAGTTTGCCAATCCGCCAGCGGTTGCGGCCCAGAGTGCATTGATCGCGAATTGCCTGCCAGGTTTTTTGGATGATAATAAATTATCGATTCTTGGCCCCGAGGTCATCCCCAGGATATGGATAGGTAACGCCGTCACCACGCCAGCGCATTTTGACGATGCCCATAATATTGCCTGTGTGGTCAGCGGAAAGCGACGGTTTACCTTGTTTCCGCCGGAGCAGATCGGCAATCTCTATATCGGTCCTTTGGATTTCGCGCCGACTGGCGCGCCGATCAGCATGGTGTCGCTGAAGGAGCCGGATTTCGAGAAATTTCCCAAGTTTAAGGATGCCCTGAAGGCGGCGCAAACGGCTGAACTGGAGCCGGGCGATGCGCTCTATATACCGCCGTTATGGTGGCATCATGTCGAGTCGCTGCAGGCATGCAATATCCTGGTCAATTATTGGTGGGGCGGCGCGGTCGGCACTGCAGACTCCATCCATTCCGGGTTTGACAGCCTGATGCTGGCGCTGATTAATCTGAAGCGCCGTGCGCCGGCTTATCGGCAAGCCTGGGCCACCGTCTTCCAGCATTATGTATTCGACGAAAACGAGGATTTGACGGCGCATATCCCGCCACATAGGCATGGCGTCCTGGGCGACATGTCAGCCGAGCAGGAGCAGCAGGTGCGGAATTACCTGGCCAATAAATTGAAAAGCCAGTGAACATCAGCTGTGCTCACTTCCTACTTTCTCGCGCCAGCAGCGCCTGCTTGCGTTCCACTCCCCAGCGATAACCCGAAGCGCTGCCGTCGCTGCGTATCACACGATGGCAAGGAATCGCCACTGCCAGGCTGTTGGCAGCGCAAGCCTGGGCCACGGCGCGCACAGCTTTTGGCGAACCGATACGGGCGGCAATTTCAGCGTAGCTGGTGGTGCTGCCTGCCGGAATGTCGCGCAATGCTTGCCATACGCGCTGCTGGAAAGCGGTGCCGCGGACATCAAGCGGCAAATCCAGGCCGAGGGCAGGGGCTTCGATAAAACCTACCACTTGCGCCACCAGTTGTTCAAAATCGCGGTCAGCGCCGATCAGATGGGCGCGCGGGAATTTATCCTGCAAGTCGTGCGCCAGGGCATTCGGATCATCACCCAGAAAGATGGCGCACACACCGCGATCGCTTTGCGCCACCAGGATTGCGCCCAGCGAACACTCGCCAATCGCAAAACGAATCTCGGTGTTGGCGCCGCCGGCACGGTAGTCGGTTGGCGTCATGCCCAGCACCTTGCCTGACGCTTCGTAGAAGCGGCTGTTCGAATTGAAACCGGCGTCGTAGATCGCCTCGGTAACTGAATGGCTATGGCTGAGGTGATCGCGCATTTTTTTAGCGCGATGCGCATTGGCATACGCCTTGGGGGTGAGCCCGGTGACAGCCTTGAACACGCGGTGAAAATGAAACAGGCTGAGGCCGGCGTCGGCGGCCAGCATCTCAAGGCTGGGCAACTCTAGGGCACTCTCGATGCTGCGGCAGGCGGCGGCCACCAGTTCGGCGTGATGGGCTGCCACCGAGGTTTGATCGGCACCGCGTTTGCTAGGCCGGTAGCCGGCTGCTTCGGCCGCCGCCGGGGTATCGAAAAACTCAACGTTTTCCGGACGCGGCAAGCGTGTAGGGCTGCTCGGACGGCAATACACGCCGGTGGTTTTGACGGCATAGACAAACTGCGTGTCTGCGGCCGGATCTCTCGCCAGCACTGCGGCCCAACGCGGATCGCGTTCGGCGCTTTGCCTGGCAGTGTGTTGCTGTTGTGTCAGCGTTCGCATATCGGCTTTCAATGGCATATCGTAGCTGTACTTTAGCAATGCGCCGAAGGCTTGGCACTCCGAGTCTTGCTGTCAAATTCAGACAATATCAGACAGTGCCGTTAGCTGCGGGATTCTTCGGCAAACGCCACAGATACCAGGCGGCCACGGTCCGATAAGGACTCCAGGCCAGGCCGATGTCGCCGATCTGTTTTTTGGTCGGCGTCTGTTCCAGGTTTTTCAGGCGTCGATAGCCTTCGCGCACGCCGAAATCATCTGCCGGCAAAATGTCAGAACGTTCCAATGTATAGATCAGCAGCATCTCGACGGTCCAGCGGCCGACGCCGCGCAGGCTTGTCAGTCGCTCGATGAGCGCGTGGTCGCTGATTGCCAGCGCTTCTGCACGTAATGGAACAGTGCCATCCAGAGCAGCTTGTGCAATGCCGTGGATGGTCGCGATTTTGCTGGCGGAGAAACCGCAGCCACGCAATATATCGGCGGGCGTATCCAGCAGTTGCCGCGCTGTCGGAAAGGCGGTGTCGCCAAACAGGGCCAGCATGCGGGCCAGGATGGCGTCGCCGGCGCGGGCGTGCAACTGCTGGTAGGCAATCGCGCGTACTAGCGCTTCATATGGTTCGCGTGCTGGTTTGGAGGCGTGGCGGCAAGGGCCGATATGGGCTATATGCCGAGCCCAGTCGGGGTCCAGCCCTGACAGGAATTTTTCTGCGTTGCGATATGCGTTCTCTGATATATCCGCTGCGATCATGGCTGAACCTGGCAAACTCGTCATTAAGCAGCCTTGCGAAAAGTGAGGTTAATCCTTTGTCTGCCGAGCAGGGGATGTTCGGCTTCCTTCAGCGGCAGCACACCGTGATAGCGCAACCGGTCGACGCCACCCCAGACCACGACATCGCCATGGAACAGCGGCACGCGGACACTCTTGTCGCTACGCTCCTGGCCGCCGAACAGGAATATCGCAGGGATGCCCAACGATACCGAAACAATGGGGGCAGCGTAATCCTGCTCATCCTTGTCCTGGTGCAGCGACAGCTTGGTGCCCGGCTGGTAACGGTTGATCAGGCAAGCGTCTGGCTGGAAGTCATCGAAGCCAGCTTGCGCTGCTGCAGCTTGCGCCAGCTGTAAAAAGATCTCGGGCATGGGCGGCCAATTACGACCGTGTTCCGGATCGACAGCGCTGTAGCGATAGCCGCGGCGGTCGCTGGTCCAGCCGAGAGGGCCGCAACAAGTCATGGCTACCGACATGCGGAAACCACCGGGAGTCACCAGATGGCGGAACGGCGATACCTGTTGAATAGCTTCCAGTAACGGCAACAATTGCGCGACGTAAGGCGCGGCGAAACCGTGCAATACAAAAGCGTCTTGCGCTAGTTGTTGCTGGCGCTTATCGGATAATTCTTCTGGGGCGAACAAATCTAAATTCATCTAATGATCTTCATAATGCGTCATGGAAAATCACGCCTAGCGTGTGCCGTGATCCGGAGCGGATGCGGCTGACGCCATGTCGTAAATTTACCCTATAAGCGCCGCGCTGGCCTTGTACCGGACGATTATGGACGGCAAACACTACAGCATCGCCCTGGTTCAAGGGGATTACTTCGGCGCGCGATTGCATGCGCGGCCGTTGCTCTGTCATCACGAACTCGCCACCGCTGAAATCGCGTCCCGGTGCGGACAGCAGGATTGCGGCCTGGAGTGGGAAAACATGTTCGCCGTAAAGGTCTTGATGCAGGCAGTTATAGTCGCCCTCACCGTACTGCAGCATGAGCGGCGTTGGCCGCAACTGTCCTGCGGCGTGGCAGCGGGCGATGAAATCGGCATGTCGTTGCGGGAAGCGGGTGGCGATATTCGTGATTTCGTTCCAGCGGTTGGCAAGTGGCGCCAGCAAAGGGTAGAGGGCGTTGCGCAGGTCGCCGATCAGATCGGGCAGGGGGTAGCTGAAATATTTGTATTCGCCGCGGCCGAAGCCATGGCGTTCCATCACGACCCGGTTGCGGAAGAAATCGTCGCGTGGATAAAGCGCGGTAAGAGCGGCGCATTCCTCGGGTGTTATCAAGCGCGGCAGCAGTGTGCTGCCGTAACTGTCCAGATCTTGATAGGCATTTTCCCAGTCAATGCGCGTGAGCCGGTCCGCGATGGTGTTGACGTCCTGTGCGGCGTTACCGATGACGGCGCTCATCATTTGCTCCTGAGTGATTGAAACTACTCAGTCTAGACATGTTGCCTGGCTACCGCACCCCGACTCTTGCGGTCGAATCCGGTAAAAGAAATTAATTAGGGTCAGAGTCGAATTAATGCAATTCGACTCTGACCCTAATTAATATGGCACGGAGTACAAGCCTCAACACGCCATAGGTTCTATGCAGAATTTGCATTAAATTTCTTATATATTTGATTTTTAGTCAAATATGTATTGTGGTCACAGCTGTTTTTCTTTGTTTTGCCAGCCATCAAACTACATGGCGTCAAACTTCAAACAGGAAAAACATCATGCCACTCGCACTTTGGGCGCTCACGCTCAGCGCTTTTGCCATCGGTACGACGGAATTCGTTATCGTTGGCTTGATTCCAACTATTGCCGCCAGCCTTGGCGTTTCCGTTCCGTCTGCCGGCCTGCTGGTCAGCCTCTATGCATTGGGTGTTGCAGTAGGCGCACCTGTCTTGACCGCCTTGACCGGCCGCGTGCCGCGCAAACAGCTTTTGCTAGGTTTAATGGCCTTGTTCACTATCGGCAACCTGGTCGCATGGATGGCGCCGGGCTACGAAGCGTTGATGGCGGCGCGCGTGCTGACCGGGCTGGCGCATGGCGTGTTCTTCTCGATCGGATCGACCATTGCCACCAGCCTGGTGCCGAAAGAAAAGGCGGCCAGCGCAATTGCTCTCATGTTCACCGGGCTAACTGTCGCGTTGGTGACGGGCGTGCCGCTCGGCACTTTCATTGGCCAGACGTTTGGCTGGCAGTCGACTTTCCTGGCGGTGTCATTGCTTGGCGTGATCGCTTTTGCCGGTAGCTGGATCCTGGTGCCGAACAATATTGCCAGCAGCAAGCCGGCATCCTTGCTGACCCAGGCCGCCGTCCTGAAGAAACCGCGGCTGTTGCTGGTGTATGCAATCACGGCACTGGGTTATGGCGGTTCTTTTATCGCCTTTACTTACCTGGCGCCGATTCTTCAGGAAATATCAGGTTTCTCTGCTTCCACCGTCAGCCTGGTGATGCTGGTGTATGGCGTCTCGGTGGCGTTCGGCAATATATGGGGTGGCAAGCTGGCTGACAAGAAGGGCCCGATACGTGCTTTGCAGCTTGTGTTTGCCATGCTGGCGGTGGTGTTGTTCGTGCTGACGTTTACTGCCGCCAACCCTTGGCTGGCAGTCCTGACGGTGTTGGCTTGGGGCGCTTTTGCCTTCGGTAATGTGCCAGGCTTGCAGGTTTACGTGGTGCAACAGGCAGAGCGCCACGCACCGCGTGCTGTAGATGTCGCTTCCGGCCTGAATATTGCAGCATTTAACGTCGGTATCGCTCTGGGCGCCTGGGGTGGCGGCTTGATCGTTAGCCATCTGGGTTTGATGGCGACGCCTTGGATCGGCGCTATCGTGGTGCTGGCTGCGCTGGGCCTGACCACAGTGGCAGGAAGGCTGGATCGGCGCGATGGCATTGTACCCAGCGTCGGCTCCAGGCATGCGGTTGCCATGCATTGATAGCCTGGTTACTGGCTTTGGCGGCGCGGCATTGTCTTGTTGCATATAAATAACGGGGTAATACGGGCCTTGCCAAACCGCTGGAAATCCTGCACTATTGGTCTTGATTTTAATAATCCTTTACTGAAAAACATGTCTTTCGCACGCGCTTATTTCTTTTTTTACTTTAGCTATTCCAGCCCCACGGCGGTGAAAAGCGGTAAGCGTTCGTAAGTAAAGAGCAAACCGAAATTTCTAAAAAACCGCCAGCGATGGCGGTTTTTTTATACCCAGTCACTTTTGAGCCAGGAGAAAAACATGCTACGTACCGACGATCTGCGCATACGAGAAATGAAAGAACTAGTTCCACCATCCCATTTGATTCGCGAATTCGGCTGCTCCGAGAAAGTGGCGGACACTGCCGCTAATTCGCGGATTGCGTTGCATCGCATTTTGCATGGCCAGGATGACCGCCTGATGGTGGTGATCGGACCGTGCTCGATCCACGATACCAAGGCGGCGATGGAGTATGCGGGCCGTCTGGTGGGCGAGCGCGAACGTTTCAAGGGCGAGCTGGAAATCGTGATGCGGGTCTACTTCGAAAAGCCGCGCACCACGGTCGGCTGGAAAGGCTTGATCAACGATCCGTACATGGACAACAGCTTCCGCATCAACGATGGCCTGCGTATGGCGCGCGAGCTGTTGTTGAATATCAACCAGCTGGGCCTGCCGGCCGGCACTGAATTCCTGGACGTGATCAGCCCGCAATACATCGCCGACCTGATCAGCTGGGGTGCAATCGGCGCCCGTACTACCGAATCGCAGGTGCATCGCGAGCTGGCTTCCGGCTTGTCATGCCCGGTCGGTTTCAAGAACGGTACCGACGGCAATATCAAGATTGCGGTGGATGCCATCAAGGCCGCTTCGCAGCCGCATCATTTCTTGTCGGTGACCAAGGGCGGGCACTCGGCGATTGTGTCGACTAACGGCAATGAAGATTGCCATATCATCCTGCGCGGCGGCAAGGCGCCGAACTATGATGCAGCCAGTGTTGAAGCGGCTTGCAAGGATATCGCCAACAGCGGTTTGGCATCGCGCCTGATGATCGATGCGTCGCACGCCAACAGCTCGAAGAAACCGGAGAATCAAATCCCGGTATGCGCCGATATCGGCAACCAGATCGCCGCTGGCGACGACCGTATCGTGGGCGTCATGGTGGAATCGCACCTGATCGCCGGCCGCCAGGATCTGGTGCCGGGCAAAGAACTGGTGTACGGCCAATCGGTCACCGATGGCTGCATCAACTGGGAAGAAAGCGTGGCAGTGCTGGAAGGTTTGGCGGCGGCGGTAAAACAACGCCGTTTGCTCAATAGCAGCCCGGCCTGAGCCGGTAGGTAACACAGGGCGGATAGGTTATCCGCCCGCTGGTAGATCAAGCGCTGTCAAAAGCGCTTGGTCAACACCATCATCTCGCCTTCGCGCCGCATCTCAGTGCGATTCAGGAACGACATACCCAGTAGTGCGAACGGCAGTCCGGTTTCTTGCACCAGGGCATCGACCTGATTCATTTCAATATCGCCGATCTTGACGGTGTTCAGTTTCACCCTGTACACCGGCGCCGGGCCGTTGGCGGTGTTTACCATCCCCATCTGCCCCTTCTTGTAGTCAATGCCGAGCCGTACTGCATCCGATGCAGGCAGTGCGATCATGGTGGCGCCGGTATCGACCAGCATGGTCATCATGGCGCCGTTGATCTGTCCCTGCGCTACAAAATGACCTTGCGGATTGACTTTCAGGGTGACGCTGGAAGTAACGCCGGGCGCGCTGCGGCTGACGTATTCGCCGATGCCGATGACCTGGCGCTTGCCTTTGACCTCCAGAGTAGCGGTGGAGCCGTTGGCTTCCACCAGCTTTACATCATCGGTGACTTTGCTGCCAACCGCAAAAGTTTTCGGCCCGGAGCCGTCAATCGCCAGCACTGCTTTTCCCGGGAACAGGCCGACTACGCCAATATCGGCAGCTTGTACCGCATAGGAAACACAGGAAATCGAAGCAAGTAAAAACAGGCGGTTGACTAGAGCAAGCGGGCGCATTGTTGTCCGACTTTCCTGGCAAGAGGTTGAGGTAGCGCCGTCGTGCCGATATCTTGGTCAGCTGGCAACAGCAGGTGGATGATAACCCTATAAGTTGCCAAGCTACAATTTAGTCGCGGAAATTATTGAATTCCAGTGGCAAATCGGCTACTTCCTTGCGCAACATTGCCATGGCTGCCTGCAAATCGTCGCGCTTGGCGCCGGTGATGCGAACGGCGTCGCCCTGGATGCTGGCCTGGACCTTCATCTTGCTATCTTTGACGATGCGGACGATCTTCTTGGCAGCTTCGGATTCGATGCCGTTCTTGATCTTGATCACTTGCTTGACCTTGTCGCCACCGATTTTTTCGATCTTGCCGATGTCGAGGAAACGCACGTCGACGTTACGCTTGACCAGTTTCGAGGTCAAAACGTCGCGGACCTGGGCCAGTTGGAATTCAGAGTCGGCATAGGCAGTCAGGTCGCGTTCTTTCAGCTCGATGCGGGCGTCGCTGCCCTTGAAGTCGAAGCGGGTCGAGATTTCCTTGTTGGCTTGATCGTTGGCATTTTTTACTTCGACCAGATTGGCTTCCGATACGGTATCGAATGATGGCATGGTGATATTCCTTCAGTATGTTCAAACAAAGCCGGCGGGCTCAATAAGTGGCGCCGCCGTCGAGCTATGCGCATTTTAACGGACAAGAAACCCGAGATGTCGGTCTGACGGGTCTATTTCTTATATGGCAGCTTATCATTCAGCACCCGGGTTAGCGGCTGATCTTGACTGCTTACGCTTATAATCCCAATTTATAATCCCGATGCTATGACTATCTCCAAGCTTCCGTATCAATTCGATTTCTCGTTGCGCCAGCATAATACCTTTGGTATCGATGCCAGCGCACACGCCTATCTGCGGGTCACTTCGCTGGAAATGCTGCAGGTTCTCAGGTCGGATCCTGACGCCGCCCGTTTGCAGCGGCTGGTGCTGGGTGGTGGCAGCAATCTGGTCCTGACTCAGGATTTTCCGGGACTGGTGTTGCATATGTGTAATCGCGGACGGGAAATTGTCGGCGCAGACGATGATGCCGTCTATGTACGGGCAGCAGCCGGCGAAAACTGGCATGAGCTGGTGTTATGGACATTGGAGCAAGGGTTGGCCGGGCTGGAGAACCTGTCCCTGATTCCCGGTAATGTCGGCGCTGCGCCGATCCAGAACATAGGCGCCTATGGCATCGAGCTGCAAGAGCGCTTCCACGCGCTGACTGCAATCGATATGGAGAGCGGTGAAATCCTGACCCTCGATCGTAGCGCCTGTACCTTCGACTATCGCGACAGCGTGTTCAAGCACCGCTTGCGCGACAGGGCAGTGGTGCTTGATGTCACCTTCGCCTTACCGAAGCGCTGGCAGCCTGCTTTACGTTATGCCGATGTGGCGCAAGAACTGGAAGCGCGCAAATTGCTGCAGCCCACCGCGCGCGATATCAGCGATGCGGTGATTGCGATCCGTACCCGCAAGCTGCCTGATCCCTTATTGATCGGCAACGCCGGCAGTTTTTTTAAAAATCCTATAGTGACGGCTGCACAACGGAATGCACTGCTGGAACAACATCCGCAATTGGTGAATTACCTGCAGCCGAACGGCAGTTACAAACTGGCTGCCGGCTGGCTGATAGATCAGTGCGGCTGGAAGGGGAAAAACCTGGGGGCAGCGGGTGTTTATGAAAAACAGGCGCTGGTGCTGGTGAACCGCGGTGGTGCTAGCGGCCAGGATGTGGTGCGCCTGGCGCAAGCAGTGCAGGCTGATGTGATGGTCAAATTTGGCGTAACGCTGGAGCCGGAACCGATCTTTATTTGACGGCGCAAGCGAGTTGCATCTCAATGTGTCATTATTAGGTCACATAACGGCACTAAACTCCGTTATGTCTCATATCCAACACTCCCTAAAGTAATGGATTTCGCCCGTCATGCAACTGCATCACGGGCGTTTTTTTTTGCGCTTTTTTACGTTTTAGGCGTAATGGCAAACGTAGTTCACGGTTTCCAGCGTCTCAATATCGAAACTTGAGTTTGCCGGGATTTCAAAGCGCTCGCCGCCGCTGTACCGGACCCAGGCTTGCTGGTCTTTCTGGCGCACACGGCAGACGCCGCTGGTAATTTCCATTATTTCTGCAACGCCGGTACCGAAGTTCAGCGATGAAGGCAAGATGACGCCCAGCGTCTTCTTGCTGCCATCCGCAAAAACGACGGTATGGGAAACACATTTGCCGTCGAAATAGACATTGCCTTGCTTGAGGACAGTGACATTGTCGAATTGTGTAGTCATGTTGAGTTCTTTTTGAGTTTTTTCAGTTTGTGTGGATTTTATTCTGCGTCTTTATCGAGCAGCGGCAGCGACACGGCGTTGCTGGATGCCAGCAGGCCGGTGCTTTGATAGATCGCCAGCTTCTGGCGTGTATCGCTGATATCGAGGTTGCGCATGGTCAGTTGGCCGATACGGTCTTGCGGCGAGAAGGCGCCTTCGCCCTTTTCCATGGTCAGGCGATCCGGATGATAGGTCAGGTTGGCCGACTCGGTATTGAGGATCGAGTAATCGTTGCCGCGGCGCAGCTCGATCGTGACTTCGCCGGTGATGGCGCGCGCCACCCAGCGTTGGGCAGACTCGCGCAGCATGATCGCTTGCGAATCGAACCAGCGGCCTTGATACAGCAGACGGCCCAGGCGGCGGCCGCTTTCGCGATATTGTTCGATCGTGTCTTCGTTATGGATGCCGGTGACCAGGCGCTCGTAGGCGATGAACAGCAGGGCCAGGCCCGGCGCTTCATAGATGCCGCGGCTCTTGGCTTCGATGATGCGATTTTCGATCTGGTCGCTCATGCCCAGGCCATGGCGCCCGCCGATACGGTTGGCTTCCATCATCAGGTCGACCTGGCTGGCAAACGTGATGCCGTTGAGTGCGACCGGACGGCCTTCTTCAAAGCGCACGGTGACCGTCTCGCGCTTGACTTCCACGTCGTCGCGCCAGAAGGCGACGCCCATGATCGGTTCGACGATCTGCATGCCGGAGTTCAGGAACTCGAGGTCTTTTGCTTCATGGGTGGCGCCGAGCATGTTGGAATCTGTCGAATAGGCTTTTTCCACCGACATCTTGTAATCGAAACCCGACTTGATCATGAATTCCGACATTTCCTTGCGGCCGCCCAATTCCTCGATGAACTTGTCGTCGAGCCAAGGCTTGTAGATACGCAGGTTAGGATTGACCAGCAAGCCGTAACGGTAGAAGCGCTCGATATCGTTACCCTTGAAGGTGCTGCCGTCGCCCCAGATATCAACCTTGTCTTCGCGCATGGCGGCCACCAGCATGGTGCCGGTTACGGCACGTCCGAGCGGTGTGGTGTTGAAATAGGTGACGCCTGCCGTGGAGATGTGGAAAGCGCCGCTCTGCAGGGCGGCGATACCTTCAGCCACCAGTTGTTCGCGGCAATCGACCAGGCGCGCCAGTTCAGCACCGTAGGCCTTGGCTTTTTTAGGGATGGCGTCGTAGTCAGGCTCGTCAGGCTGGCCCAGGTTGGCGGTATAGGCGTAAGGAATCGCGCCTTTCTGGCGCATCCAGTGCAGCGCGGCGCTGGTATCGAGGCCGCCTGAGAAGGCGATGCCGACTTTTTCGTTAACCGGAACGGATTGCAGGATATTGGACATGATATTTCTACGTAGGTTGTTGTGACTGGGGTTGTACTGTGGTGGTGCCGAGGTTGTACGCTATTCGACTTTTCCGAGCACCAGATATTCGAGCAAAGCTTTTTGCACATGCAAACGGTTTTCAGCTTCGTCCCAGACCACCGATTGCGGGCCGTCGATCACTTCGGCCGAAACTTCTTCGCCGCGATGCGCCGGCAGGCAGTGCATGAACAAGGCATCCGGCTGGGCGCGCTGCATCTTGGCCTGGTCGACGATCCAGCCGTCGAAAGCTTTCAGGCGCGCTGCGTTTTCGTCTTCATAACCCATGCTGGTCCAGACATCGGTAGTGACCAGGTCAACGCCTTCGCAGGCATCGGACGGGTTGGCGAAAAACGTGTAGCGCTGGTTGTCGGCGGCTACTTGCGCCGGGTCGATATCGTAGCCCTTCGGGGTCGAGACATTGACGTGGAAACCGAATACCTGCGCCGCTTGCAGCCACGAATACAACATGTTGTTGGCGTCGCCGATCCAGGCCACCGTCTTGCCTGCAATGGAGCCGCGATGCTCGATGTAGGTGAACACATCGGCCAGAACCTGGCAAGGATGCTGCTCATTGGTCAGGCCGTTGATCACCGGCACCCGCGAATGGGCGGCGAAGCGCTCGATGATGTCCTGGCCGAAAGTACGGATCATGATGACGTCGCACATGCGCGACATTACCTGCGCCGCATCTTCCACCGGCTCGCCGCGGCCCAGCTGGCTGTCGCGCGTGTTCAGGTAGATGGCGGCGCCGCCGAGCTGATGCATGCCGGCTTCGAACGACAGGCGGGTGCGGGTCGAGTTTTTCTCGAACACCATCACCAGCGTGCGGTCGAGCAGCGTGTAGTGCGGTTCGTAATTCTTGAATTTGCGTTTGATCAGACGGCTACGTTCAATCACGTACTCGTATTCGTCCAGCGAAAAATCAGAAAACTGCAGGTAATGTTTGATTGCCATAAATGAAAACGGCGGCCGCTGTGGCGACTGCCGCCGATAGTTGGAATTCCATTTTTAAAACAACTGCTCAATTGCGGCATTATTTGCTGTAATAGCTGCTGCACTGCCCACTTCCCGACTACCTGAGATTGGCTTAGAAATGAAATAAGTGCTTCAATTATAAGGGATTTCAGTAGAAAAGATACCCGTCGAAAGTGGCTGTTTTGGCAATTAATACAGCTTTTGCGACGATTCATGCAACAACTGCACATACAACTGATGCCGCATCGGCGATATTTTGTTTTCCTTGACTGCTTCCAGCACGGCGCAGCTCGGTTCGGTCAGATGATGGCAGTTGTAAAACTTGCATTTGCCAAGGTAGGGCGAGAATTCGGTGAAGGCGCGTTCCAGCATGCCTTCGCTCAACTGGTACAGGCCGAATTCCTGGAATCCCGGCGAATCGATGATGTTGGCCGGATTGCCGCCCAGGCTGGTGTCAGCCACATCCATTTCATACAAGCGGGTGAAGGTAGTGGTGTGCTTGCCGGTATCGAGAGCGGCGGAAATTTCGCGCACGGCGATATCGGCGCCAGGCATGATCAGGTTGATCAGCGACGATTTTCCCATGCCAGACTGGCCGATCAAGATGGTCGACTGGCCTGCCAGCAAGGGCGCCAGCGTGGCGCAGGTTTGTTCTGGAAATGCGCGTGCCGACACTTCATGCACCGGGTAGCCGAGGTCGGCATACAGTTGCAGCCGTTGCCGTGTCTTGGCCAGAGATTCGACGATATCGGTCTTGTTCAGCACGATATGCGCGGTGACGTCGGCGGCTTCAGCTGCTACCAGCGCGCGGGAAATCAGATCGTCGGCAAAACCCGGTTCGGTGGCCACCACGATGAACAGCTGGGTGACGTTGGCGGCCAGCAGCTTGGACTTATATTGGTCGGAGCGATACAGCAGGCTGTGGCGCTCATCGATGGCTTCGATCACGCCCTGGTTGGGGGAAGTCAATTTCAACTGAACCCGGTCGCCCACGGCGACATCGCTTTTCTTGCCGCGCGTGACGCATTGCAATTTAAGCGATTCTTCACCAATTTTCCCTTGCACCAGATAGTGCCGGCCGTGGGCGGCAATCACCAGGCCGCTGCCAGCCTGGTTGCTGTGCTGTTTGTGATTGCTTTGCTTGCTGTGATCAACCATGTGCGGCCATCGGCTTATTGCTCAACTTGTCTGATAATTTATCCGTCAATTTTTTGATGCGTACCGAGGCAGGCGGGTGTGAATCGTAGAACGCGGAGTGCAGGGGATCCGGCGTCAACGTCGAGGCATTGTCTTCATACAGCTTGACCAGCGCCGCCACCAGATCGTTGGCATCAGTATGCCGGGCGGCGAATGCGTCGGCTTCGAATTCGTGTTTGCGCGAGCTGATCGACGACAGCGGTGACAGCAGAAAGGTAAAGATCGGCAGCGCCAGCATGAACAGGATCAGCGCCATGGCGTCGTTGTTGCTGAGGTCCGCCAGCAGCAGCGGATTGACGCCGAGGCCGGTGTAGAACCAGAGTTGCTGCTTCAGGTAGCCGAGCAATGCCAGGAAAGCCAGCGAAATCGCGAACATCACGACAATGCGTTTGGTAATGTGCTTGAGCTTGAAGTGGCCCAGCTCATGCGCCAGCACCGCTTCGATTTCATGCGGCGCCAGGCGCGCCAGCAGGGTGTCGAAAAACACAATCCGCTTGCCGGCGCCGAAGCCGGAGAAATAGGCGTTGCCGTGGGCGCTGCGCTTGGAGCCGTCCATCACGAACAAGCCCTTGGAAGCGAAGCCGACCCGTTTCATCAAGCCTTCGATGCGGTCACGCAAGCCGTCGTCGTTGAGCGGCGTGAATTTATTGAACAGCGGCGCAATTACGGTAGGGTAGAGCACCAGCATCAACAGCTGGAAAGCGCTGAATACCAGCCAGGCGTAAAACCACCAGAGATCGCCCGATTTTGCCATCAATTGCAACACTACCCAGATCAGCGGCAAGCCGATGGCGGCGCCGATCAAGGTGTTTTTCAGCATGTCGGTAAAGAATAGCCGGACTGTCATCTTGTTGAAGCCGAAACGAGCTTCCAGTACAAATTGCTTGTAATAGTCCAATGGCAAGTCGATCAAGCCGGAAATCGCGCCGAACGCTACCAGCAAGCCCAGTTGATAGACCATACCGGGGCCGGCCCAGTTGAATATGATGTTGGAAAGCAACTGTAAACCGCCCAATAGCGTGAAGCCTATCAGGACGGCGGCACTCACCAGCATCGAAAACAGGCCGAATTTGGTCTTGGCGACGGTGTAGTCGGCAGCGCGCTGGTGCGCAGTGAGGGGAATCTTTTCGGCGAATTCGGCCGGTACGGCGCTACGGTGGGCAAGTACGTGGCGAATTTGGCGCGAACTCAGCCAGAAGCGCACCACTAGGGTGATCGCCAGGAAAGTTACAAACAAAACTGAAAATGCAAATGAAGACATGCGGTCCCTATGTGAGAAAATAGTAGCTATTGCCGGTTTCAGGCTAAATGCAATGAAATCGCTGATCTTTCCAGGCCTACCCAAACACCGGCTATGCTGTCGGAGCTGAGTATGTCTTAGCTAAACTACCAAGAGAACAATTATGTCACAAGCCGACGATATATCCGC
The DNA here is from genome assembly GCF_900113705.1 of Collimonas sp. OK307. Classification (GTDB taxonomy): domain Bacteria; phylum Pseudomonadota; class Gammaproteobacteria; order Burkholderiales; family Burkholderiaceae_D; genus Collimonas. The sequence goes on from NZ_FOQI01000016.1 coordinate 78,911, forward strand.
TACACCTGAAGCACCGCCAGTTCCTGCGGCGCCGGTGCGGCCCAACGAATTTAACCTGATCTGGGTCGATATGGAGATGACCGGACTCAATCCGGATACCGATCGCATCATTGAAGTGGCGGTTGTGGTGACCGATCCACAATTGAATATCCTGGCTGAAGGACCGGTGTTTGCGATTCATCAGGCCGACGAGATCATGGATGGCATGGATGCCTGGAACAAGGGCACTCATGGTCGTTCGGGCCTGATCGAAAAGGTGAAAGCCTCGACCGTGACGGAAAATGAAGCCGAACTGGCTCTGATCGAATTCCTGAAGAAATACGTGCCGAACGGCAAGTCACCCATGTGTGGCAACACGATTTGCCAGGATCGCCGCTTCATGGCGCGCGGGATGCCCAAGCTGGAAGCGTTTTTCCACTACCGCAACCTGGATGTATCTACCCTGAAAGAATTGTGCCGCCGCTGGAAGCCGGAACTGGCTAGCGGCTTCAAGAAACATCAAAAGCATACCGCGCTGGCGGATATCATTGAATCGATTGAAGAGCTGCGCTACTACCGCGAGCATTTCATCAAGGAATAACGCGGCATCAAGGTGACCAGGTGGATGCGCTTGGCGCCATCCACCTTTTTCCGTGTTTAGTCTTCGCTTGAGTCGATACCGCAACATTTCTTGTATTTCTTGCCGCTGCCGCAGACGCACTCGTCATTGCGGCCGACTTTCGGTTTGTCGCGCTGGATGGTGGTAACCGCCGACTTGCGGTGCGGCAGCCAGTAGCGGTAGATTTCCGGAATCGCCGCTTCTACTTCCACTGCCAGTTTGTGACGTTGCACCGGATCTTCGCGCAACGCCATTTCCTCTTCTTCCAGTTCTTCCGCGCCCAGCAAGTAGATAGGCCGCACTACCGTCGCCAGGTTGGAGTGCCAGATCGGTTCCCAGGCTTTGGCGCGCAGGTTGATGCCTTCCCAGAAACCCCAGGTCCACGCTTCGCCGTCGAGCAGGTTCTTACCTTCGTGCTCATGTTCGCAAAACAGCGGTTCGTATTCTTTCGGCGCCACTTCCAGCGTGACCGCGATTTCATTCATATAGCGCGCAATCAGGCCGACGATCTTTTCGTATTCCTTGTCGGATTTGAATTTCGGCGCGTCTTTCATCGACGGTCCCCACACGTGCGGCAGCCATTCGCCCAGCAAAACCTGCTCCGGGCCGATTACCAGCGCCGTCAGATAGCCGTGCAGGGTATCCATGGTCATGCTGTCTTCAGCGCAACGATCGGACAATAAGAAATCGTCCAGTTCGTCAAATTCTTTGTCTGAGAGGGGTTCGTCAAGGTTCATGGAGATGGCCGCTTAAATTTACGAGGGAAATGAGGATACGGATTTTACGATTGAAATGCGCTCAAGCTGCAAAATATTCGAGATGCTTGTCCGTGGGCAATCATTTGTCCTGTGAAAGTCTACATGAAGGTGCGGCAAAATGCCGCTATAGCCATTGACTGGCTCTTAACAAACCAGATTGAATGATCTTATATCAAATCAAAGCACCTACTGCTCATACACCCGCATGAAACTGGCGAACCTTGGTATACCGCCAGGAGTCAGGCCGCGGTAGCGGTAAGTTACCTGGCTTCCCAGCGCCGGCGGCTGGCGCCGCTGTGCGTCGGTGAAGCCGCTGCCGAGCTTGAAGCGCAAGCCGCCTGGCGTTTCCACCTGTAACGCGCCCAGCATCCCCTGGTATTTTCCCTTGCCTGGAATATGGCCGATGACCTTGGCTTCCGCATCGTCGTGGATTTTAACTTTGAGAAGGTCATTGCTGCGATACCCACGGTAAGGCGAATCACCTTTATGCAACATCAATCCTTCACCACCTTGTTTGACGATGTGTTCAAGCATGCTTTGCAAGGCCGCATGGTCGTCGACCTTGATTTGTTCGACTGCAACTACCCATGGCACGGCAAGTTTGGCGATCACGCTTTGCAATGTAACGAGACGCTGGTCGAACGTGCCGCCATGGGCCGGCAGATCGAACACCATGAAACGCATCTTGCGCCAGGCTGTATCGTCCGGTGCCTGGCGGCGTATGGTGGAGACCGCGTGATGGAACTGCTCGCGGCCGGCCCACAGCTCGCCGTCCAGCGCCATTTTCGGCCAGTTCGCGGTGAACCAGGCAGGTGCGAATATTGGCTGACCGCGGCGCGTCAGCAATTTTTCGCCATCCCAATAGCCGCGCGCGCCATCCATTTTTTCGCTCACCCAATATTCCGCGAAATTGACGCCGGGACGGTAGGAGTTGGCAAGCATTAGCGCTGGCGGGATGTCGTTCGCCGCCACCAGCGGCGCTAGTGCCAGCAACGTCGCCAATGTGCCTGGCACCACCAGGCCCAGTGTGCCGATAATGTTGAAAAATGTTTTTTTGATCGAACCTGGCGAGAGCATTGTCATGACGGCTGCTTGATAAATTGTTGTTTTTGAAATTTATCATCAGGCATTGGCAAGCAACAATGTCATTACTGCCTAACCTTCCAAAAAAAGTAAGCCGCTGGCGTTTACAATGCGGGATGAATACATCGCCTCCCGCATCATTTTCGACCCTGACCCCGGACACCGTACTGGACGCGCTCGACAGCATCGGCCTGCATGGCGACGGCCGCCTGCTGGCGCTCAACAGCTATGAAAACCGCGTGTACCAGATCGGCATGGAACAAGGGCCGCCGCTGGTGGCGAAATTCTATCGGCCGCAACGCTGGAGCGACGCCGCCATCCTGGAGGAACACGGCTTCGTGCAAGAGCTGGTCGAGCGCGAAATTCCTGTAGTGGCTGCGTGGGCGGCGGAAGACGGGCGTACCCTGCATCAATTCGATGGTTTTCGCTTTGCGGTGTTTCCACGCCACGGCGGCCGCGCGCCGGAGCTGGAAGATAGCGCCACGCTGGAATGGCTGGGCCGTTTCCTCGGCCGCATCCACGCAGTCGGCGCACTCAGCAATTATCAACACCGGCCGACATTGGATATCGTCAGTTTCGGCGAAGAACCTAGCGCATTTTTACTGGCTAACAATTTCGTGCCGGAAGATTTGCTGGAAGCTTATCGCAGCACCGTGACCCAGGCCTTGCTGGGCGTGCGCCGCTGTTTCGAACGCGCCGGCAGTGTCGGCGCCTTGCGCCTGCATGGCGATTGCCATGGCAGCAATGTGCTGTGGACGGATGCGGGGCCGCACTTTGTCGATTTCGACGATAGCCGCATGGGGCCGGCGGTGCAGGATTTGTGGATGCTATTGTCCGGCGAGCGCAGGGACATGGTGCAGCAAATGGGCAGCTTGCTGGCCGGCTATGAAGACTTCTGCGATTTCGATACGCGCGAGCTGTACCTGATCGAAGCCCTGCGCACGCTGCGCCTGATCCACTATGCAGCCTGGATAGCGCGGCGCTGGGACGACCCGGCTTTCGCCGTGGCCTTCCCGTGGTTCAATACCCAGCGCTATTGGCAGGATCGCGTGCTGGAATTGCGCGAACAGATCGCGCTGATGGATGAACCGCCGTTATGGCAGACCTGAACGCGGTCGCGGCAGAGATTTAGTGCGCTACCGACTTGGAGAACACGTTCAACACCAGCACGCCGGAAACAATCAAGCCGATGCCGATCAGCGCCGCTGCATCCAGGCTTTGCTTCAGGAACAGCCAGCCGACCAGGGCGATCAGCGCAATGCCGATGCCCGACCACATCGCATAGACGATCGCCACCGGCATCGTGCGCAATGTGAGCGACAGGAAGTAGAAGGCCGTCAGGTAGCCCGTCACCACCGCAATCGACGGCACCAGCCGGGTGAATTCGGCGCTGGCTTTCAAGGCACTGGTGGCAATCACTTCGGCGACGATGGCGATCAATAGATAGACCCAATGCATGACTTCTCCTGGCTAAAAATAAAACATAGATTAAATAAAACGTAGATAAAGCCAAATTCTGAAACTACACAACCCTGAAACGCTAGTCGATAGCCGCAAACAGCTCCGTAACGAAATCGACAAATACCCGTACCTTGGCCGACAGCTGATGGCTCTGGTGATACACCACCGATACCGGCGGCCCGGGTGTCGCCCAGTCTGCCAGAACCGATGTCAGGAGACCATCGCGAATCTGTGGATTCAGCGAGAGCGTCAGCAGCTGGACGATGCCGGCGCCGCTGCTGGCGGCATGGATCAGTGTTTCCGCGTGATTGATGGCGATATTGCCGGGCGGCGCCCAGCTGAATTCTTGCTTGCCCTTGCTAAAGGTCCAGGGGACGTTCTGGCCACTGTTAGGGTGAACGAAAGCCAGGCAACGGAAACTGCTTAGGTCCTGTGGCGTCTGCGGAGTTCCGTAACGCGCCAGGAACTCCGGTGAAGCGCAGCACAGGTTGCGGGTTTGGTAGATACGGCGCGCTACCATGCTGGAATCTTTCAGCTCGCCGATCCGTATCCAGACATCGCCGCGTCCCTCCACCATATCGACCATGCGGTCGCCGACATTCAACCTGATCGACAAATCGGGATACAGGGCAGTAAAACGCTCCAGCGCCGGCGCCAGGTAAATGCGGGCAATCACGGTGGGCACGTCGACGCGCAAGATACCCTGCGGTGTCACGCGCCGGCCCTGCAATGCGTCTTCCAGTTCGGTCATGTCGCCCAGCAAGCGTTGCGCGCGCTGATAACAGCTATGGCCATCGTCGGTAAGGGAAATCTTGCGGGTGGTGCGGTTCAGCAGGCGCACCCCGAAATGCCGCTCCAGGGCGGCAATGTGATTGGTGATGGTAGCGTTCGACATCTCCAGCTGTTCAGCCGCGCGGCTGAAGCTGTTCAGTTCTACCACCTGGCAAAATACTCGTAACGAATCCAGCCTGTCCATGATGATGATTTTATATTATTTAGATTAATTAAAAAATGATTTTAATTTTTGCCTATTTTTCTGAATATTAAAAAGGATGATAATGCCCAAAACCAGATCGTATTAATACGGCGCCAACATTTACCTGGAGACACGCATGGCCATTGCGACGAAGTATACGAACAGTAGCCCGATAGATATTCCCGCCCTGATCGACCGCAGCCGCATCGGCGGCTTCCAGATCGTCATGCTGACCCTGTGCGCCATCTGTTTGATCATCGACGGTTTCGACGTCCAGGCCATGGGTTATGTGGCGCCTGCCATCATCCAGGAGTGGGGCATCGCCAAGGCCAATCTGGGGCCGGTGTTCGGCGCCGGCTTATTCGGCATGCTGGTGGGCTCGCTCTGCTTCAGCATCCTGGCCGACCGCATCGGCCGCCGCCCGGTGTTGATTGCCGCCACTTTGTTCTTCGCCGCCTGCATGTTGTTGACGCCCATGGCTGGCACCGTCGGGCAACTCATCGTACTGCGCTTCGTGACCGGCCTCGGGCTGGGTGCGATCATGCCGAATGCGATGGCGCTGGCGGGCGAATACAGCCCTGTGCGCAAGCGGGTCACCTTGATGATGCTGGTTTCGTGCGGCTTCACCTTGGGCGCAGTGCTGGGCGGTTTGCTGTCGGCGGCATTGATCCCGCGCTTCGGCTGGCAATCGGTATTCCATGTCGGTGGCATCGTGCCGTTGGTGATCGGCGTGCTGATGATCTTCCTGTTACCGGAGTCGATGCAGTTCCTGGTGTTGCGCGGTAAGCGGCTGGAACAAGTCGGCAAGTGGCTGCGCCGCATCGATCCTGCGGTCGTGATCAATCAAGACACGCGCTACGTCGTCAACGAAAAAGCCGGCAAGGGTGCGCCGATGCTACAGTTGTTCCAGGAGGGCAGGGCCAAGGTCACGATCCTGTTGTGGATCATCAATTTCATGAACCTGGTGAATCTGTATTTCCTGTCGAACTGGTTGCCGACGATTGCCAAGGATGCTGGCCTGTCGACCGCCACCGCGGTAATGGCCGGCACCACCCTGCAGATCGGCGGCACGCTGGGCACTCTGATCATGGGACAACTGATTGACCGTTCCGGTTTCCGCCGCGTGCTGATCCCGGTATTCCTGATCGCCGGTGTCGCGGTGGCGTTGATCGGCCGTCCGGAAATCTCGTTGCTGTTCCTGTTTGCCAGCATCTTCGTTGCCGGCTTTTGCATCGTCGGCGGCCAGCCTGCGGTGAACGCGCTGGCAGGTACTTATTACCCGACTACATTGCGATCCACCGGCATCGGCTGGAGCCTGGGCATAGGCCGCATCGGTTCCATCGTCGGCCCGGTGCTGGGCGGTGAGTTGATCCGCCTGAACTGGCCGAACAGCAGCATCTTCATCTTGTTGGCCGTGCCGGCGCTGGTGTCGGCCGTGATGCTGATGCTGATGCAAGAGACTTCACAACGTAAGGCGGCGGATGCGGTCATTGCGCATTAGGATAGATAAGAACTTGAACCAAGGATAAACCCATGGAAAACATCAACACGCTCCGTTACCAGTCCGGATTTTGCAATGACTTCGCCAGCGAAGCCTTGCCGGGCGCTTTACCGGCGGCCCAGAATTCACCGCAGAAAGCGCCTTACGGCTTGTATGCGGAACAATTATCCGGCACCGCATTTACGACTCCACGTGCGCACAACCGGCGCTCCTGGCTGTACCGGATCCGGCCGGGCGCAATGCACCACGCATTTGAAAAATCCCCGCTGCCTTTGTTGGCCAGCGGCCCGTTCACCCAGGTCGATACGCCGCCCAACCAGCTGCGCTGGAATCCGCTGCCATTGCCGGCCGACGATCAGCCCACCGATTTTATCGATGGCATCGTCACCTTTGCAGGCAACGGCGACGCCGTAGCGCAGGTCGGGATTGCGATTCATCTGTACGTGGCAAATCGCTCCATGCATGACCGCTTCTTTTACGATGCCGACGGCGAGTTGCTGGTCTTGCCGCAAGAAGGACGTTTGCTGGTCAGGACCGAACTCGGCGTGCTGGAAGTCAAACATGGCGAAATCGTGGTGATCCCGCGCGGCATGCGTTTCAGGATCGAACTGCCCGATGGCAGCGCGCGCGGTTATATCTGCGAAAACTACGGCGCCGCTTTCCAATTACCGGAGCTAGGCCCGATCGGCGCCAACGGCCTGGCCAATGCGCGCGATTTCCAGGCGCCGGTGGCGGCCTATGAAGATCGCGAAGGCGAGTTCCAGTTGCTGGCCAAATTTGGCGGTCAGCTGTGGGCGGCACGCATCGATCATTCACCATTGGACGTGGTGGCCTGGCATGGCAATTACGCGCCGTACAAATACGACCTGAGCTTGTTCAACACCATCAACACAGTCAGCTACGATCATCCCGATCCATCCATCTTCACGGTGCTGACTTCGCCTTCGGATACGGCCGGCACCGCCAATGTCGATTTCGTGATTTTCCCGCCACGCTGGATGGTGGCCGAGCATACCTTCCGGCCGCCATGGTTCCACCGCAATATCATGAGCGAATACATGGGCTTGATCCATGGCGCCTACGACGCCAAGGCCGACGGCTTCACACCCGGCGGCGGTAGCCTGCATAACTGCATGACCGGCCACGGCCCCGATGCCGCAACGTTCGATAAAGCTTCCAATGCGACGTTGGCGCCGCACCGCATCGACAATACAATGGCCTTCATGTTTGAAAGCCGCTACGTGATTCATCCCACGCCCTATGCACTGGCGACGCCGCATCTGCAGAAAGACTATCTGCAATGCTGGCACGGTTTGAAAAAGAATTTCAACGGTCAACCCTGATGTAACAAGACAAGAGAGAAAAAGATATGATGCAAGCTAACGATCCCGCACTGAAATCATTCATCCCGACCCCGGCGGAGTCGCATTTTCCAATCCAGAACTTGCCGTTCGGCGTGTTCAGCAACGCCGCCGATCCCGCGCCGCGTGTCGGCGTCGCCATTGGGGATCAGATACTGGATCTGGCTGCGGTGGCCGAAGCCGGTTTGCTGAGCATCAGCCCCGGAGTATTCCGCCAGGCCAGTTTGAATTCCTTCATCGCACTAGGCCGTGCGACCTGGCGCAGCACCCGCGCCGCTATCAGCGCACTGCTGCGTGATGACAACCTGCAACTGCGCGATAACCAGGCCTTGCGCGCCAAGGTATTCGTCGCTCAGGATCTGGCCAGCATGCATCTGCCGCTGGAAATTCCGGGCTATACCGATTTCTATTCGTCGAAAGAACACGCCACCAATGTCGGCTCGATGTTTCGCGATCCGGCCAATGCGTTGTTGCCGAACTGGTTGCATATCCCGATCGGTTACAACGGCCGCGCCAGTTCCGTCGTGGTTAGCGGCACGCCGGTGCAGCGTCCAAAAGGACAGTTGAAATTGCCGGACGCCGAGGCTCCGATTTTTGGCGCCTGCCGCAAGCTCGATTTTGAACTGGAAACCGGCTTCATCATCGGCCAGCCGAACGCGCTGGGCGAACCGATCGACATCGCCAATGCGGAACAGCATATTTTCGGCATGGTGCTGCTCAACGACTGGAGCGCACGCGATCTGCAGCAGTGGGAATATGTACCGCTGGGACCGTTCAACAGCAAATCCTTCGCTACCTCGATTTCGCCGTGGGTAGTCACCATGGACGCGCTGGAGCCGTTTCGTGTCGCCAGCCCGGTGCAACAGCCGGAGCCGTTGCCGTACCTGCAGCAGAGCGGAAAAAATGGCTATGACATCACGCTGGAGGTAGCGCTCACACCTGGTGAGAACGCTGCAGCGCAAACTATCTGCCGCACCAATTTCAAAGCCATGTACTGGACCATGGTGCAGCAACTGACGCATCACACCATATCCGGCTGCAACACCCGCATCGGCGACCTGATGGGCTCAGGCACTATCAGCGGCAGCACGCCGGATGCCTTCGGCAGCTTGCTGGAGCTGACATGGAACGGCAAGAATCCGCTGACGCTGGCAGATGGCAGCCAGCGCAGTTTCATCCAGGATGGCGATGAGGTGGGGATGACGGGCTGGTGCCAGGGCGATGGTTATCGCGTTGGTTTCGGTGCGGTCAGCGGCAAGATATTGCCAGCACGGGGCTGATAAAAATACGGTAGTACTCTATGAGCAATTCCAAGCGGATTGCTCATAGTCGATCCGATTCGACATGGTAGCGATATTCATCCTGTCTATTGAGCCATCGCTTTCAACGCAGCCTGAGCCAGAAAGCCGGACCGTGTCATCTGATGCGACTTGGCGAAAGCATCGATGTCACGCAACAGACTTTCCGGCAATGAGATATTGAGGCGTACAGGCTTGGTATTGATTTTTGACCGGTCAATATTGACCAACATCCAGTAGCCATCAGCATAGTCTGCCGCGTCTTTCCATTTTTCGATGGATGATGCTTCAGGGATATGCGCCTCACCCTCGTACATGGTTTCTGCTGCTTCCTGGGCCTTTGCCGGGAGATCATTCAGTTCGTCTGCAGCTGTAAAGACGCCAGGAAGATCCGGAAAGCTGGCGCCGTAAGCGCTATTGCTGTCCTTCCATACATACAGTGGATATAACATTCTCTTCCTCATTTCAATTCGGCTTGTTTCAAGATGCTTTCAGCTGTTCCAACAGGCAGGTCTTTCTTCGGATGCGGAACAACCACAGATTTACCGGTAACAGGGTGGCGATACTTGTGATGACTGCCGCGAGTGGAGATGTGTTTCCAGCCGCCTGCTTTTAGTTGCTTGATAATGTCTGCGCTATTCATGGTATTTTACACATAACTACACAATTTATCGGGAATATTGTGTAGGTGTGTGTATTTATTGTCCGTGGTGAGTTGCTGTGCATTGACGACAGCACGTTCCCGGCCGGTCAGGAGCGTCATATCGTGTTCGGGAAGATTTCAGCGGTGAAGTGTGGGGAAGAACAGGCTTTTACAGTAGTGGCAAAAGCCTGAAAAGCAGCTTCGGATTAGTTGCCGAATTACGTGTTTCCCCCGCATGGCGGAACTGCAGAGCGAAAAAAAAAGCCGCTCGAGGCGGCTTAGAACGACGTACGCGCAAGCCTTACGCTTCCGGTACGGTAGTGAACCGTGGCGGGGCGTTACTCTCTCAGCGACTCAACGGCGCGGCACGCTATCCCGCCATTCACCCCAATGCGTCACGATATCCTGCACCAGCGGATTCCCGGCACGATACAGATTTTCAGTTGCCGGCACGAAGCCGCCCTGATCCGCGTAGTTGAGCAGATTGTCGGCGCTGGTCTGTCCTTGATACGGACGATCGAAATCCGATCCGGTACGCAACGCAGCCACGCGGTTCAGGTCAACCCGCTTGATGCTCGATGCACGCTTCAATGCCTCAAAGGTTGCATTGTCTTCCTGCGCCGTCATGCAATACACCCCCTTGTTGTCGGTCAGGATCTTGGTCCATTCGCGCGCGCGCTCACCTAGCAACGTGCCTGACCACCAGGTATTGCCGGATGCGATATCGCACTGAACTACCGACGGCGGCTGATTCGCCGGCGCGTAACTGAACTTCGAGCGGGCTATCTGCGCCTGCGCGCTATCGGCCAGCACAACGTTGCGCGAGAGGGCGAATGCGGCGTCGGCCAGTTTCGGATTCAGCTGGAATACTTCGTTGCGATAATCAAGTGGTGGTTTCTCGCTCGGGCTCTTGGTGTTGATGCCGAGATAACCGGTTTTCCAGCCGGCCGGAATCTCGCGTGCATCCAATTCCCACTGAATGCCAAAATCGACCAGATATTTGGCCCACGCCGCCGAACCGACGGTGCCGCGCGCAGGATCGACGCCGGCAATGCCGGAGATCAGGAAATAGGTGTGGCGCAGATCGAAACGCGACGAGAACGTCAGCGCCATGATCGACGCCGATGCATTGGCGTAGCCCATGCCCGTTGTGACTACGCAGACATCTTGTTTGTTGCAGTTGACGTTGGGATAGTCTGGCGACAGGCCCGGCACGGAAACGGTTTTCCAAGGGCCGAGGCGATCCAGCCACGCCTGGCCTTCGGGGCCGAACATGGTAATGATCATCACCTTGACCGGGCGGTTTTGCGCATTCGATTCAGCCAGCGCGTCGCCGCCGCGGTCCTGTGCGATCGACGGACCGGTGGCGCAGGCAGCAAGCGATAGAACGGCTGTGGCAATAAGCGAGCGAGTCATCATGGGTTTTCCTCATGCAAAGTGGAAACGATAGTCTACCTGTGAAAGTCGCTTATTGTTACTGCAATGCAATATCGGTTGCTTATATGCCAGACATGAAAAAGCCGCCAGAAGGCGGCTTAGTCACATGCATCAGGGACTGGCGACTCAAAGATAAATGATGGCCAGCACAACGCCGATAATCAGGCCGAATTTGATGCACATATACAGCGGCTTGCTGAATTTCTTCAGGGCGCGCCGATATTGGCCGGCAGCCCAGACAAAACGGAACAGCTTGTTGATGCCGCCGGTTTCATCTCCGGTTTCGTTGGGCGATGCCGCCGCGCTCATCATGTGCCGGCCGAGCCAGCGGTTGATCGCTTGCGCCCAGCGGTAACGCATGGGGCGTTCGATGTCGCAAAAAATGATGATGCGATTGCTGTCGCAACCGTTTTGCGCCCAGTGGATAAAGGTTTCGTCGAACACCACACCTTGGCCGTCGCGCCAACTGTAGCGTTCCTGATTGACCTCGATGAAGCAGCGATCGTCGTTAGGTGTGACCAGGCCCAGGTGATAGCGCAGCGAACCGGCAAACGGATCGCGGTGCGGATTCAGCGTGCCGCCGGGGGCCAGTTCGGCGAACATCGCCGCCTTGACGCTTGGCGTACGGCGCAGCAGGGCAACGGTCTTGGGGCAAAACTGTTCAGCCGAGGGATGGCTGGCGTCATACCATTTCAGGTAGAAGCGTTTCCAGCCGGCTTTGAAGAAAGAGTTGAAGCCGGCGTCGTCATTTTTTTCTGCGGCGCGGATTTTTTCCAGGCCGATCAGACCCTGTGCTTCGTCGCGGATGGTTTCCCAGTTGTCTTCCAGAATCTTGAGATCGGCAAAGGTGCTGGTCGGCAGGTAAGGCGTATTGGTAGGCACCTTGGAAAACATGTACATGAAGATGTTGAGCGGCGCCATGATCGACGAATGGTCGAATATCTGCCGGAAGAAGGGCAGGCGCGCCTTGCCGCGAAAGTGCACGTACAACACCGATAAAATAAAAATACTGACTACTGCCCATTTCATAAAAATGTGCTCCGTTTCAAAAAATGGCTGGTCACCGTTGCGTTGCAGGCACGTGCCTGGCGCGTCATATGGTGAGGAAAAAGAATGTGATATTGCCAACTAAAATCAGGTCAACCGCCATTTTATCCCTTTTGTGACTTGTAACTGTGATCTTGCGGCGTTTGTTAACCTGGTTGGTTGCTGCAGGGAACGTCGCGGAAGCGTATTGCCAACATTGCCTCATATAATATTTCGATGTTAATATTGCGCTTCCTTAGGGGAGTAGCCGCCTTCGTTTCTTTCGAAGAGCACATGTCAACATACTTGGCGCTGTACCAAATTTACGCCATGGCATGCGCGACCGCACGGTTTGGCAAGACCTATGGTGCTTCTCTTTACCCGGCCGGGCGAAGGTGTTGCGCCATTCGTCAGTGCCCGGCCCTCAGGATTTCCTCTCATGCTTATTTACCTCCGATGGCAGCGTCAATGTTCTGCTGCAGCCAGCTTTGCTAAACTATTCGTCGTCTCGTCTTCATCATCATTTTCTTCACCAGTTTCATCTGTATCCCTGATTTTTCCTGCAGGAGCACGCGCATGATGCTCAGCGTTGCTCTGTTACTCGGTTCTGCCGTAGTGATTTATCTGTCTTGCGAGTATTTCGTCAATAGCATCGAATGGGTCGGACGCCGGCTGGGCATTGCGCAAAGTGCCGTCGGCACGGTGTTGGCGGCGTTTGGTACTGCGTTGCCGGAAAGCGTCGTGACCTTTGTCGCCGTGGTATTCGGACGCGATGCGGCGCACCGGGAAATCGGCGTCGGTGCTGCGCTGGGCGGGCCGCTGGTGTTGGCGACAATCGCCTATGCGGTGGTCGGCCTGATGTTCATCCTGAATCGTAAAAAACTCGGCACCATCCTGCTGTCGGCCAGTGCTGCGCAACGGCTGAGCCGTGACCAGGCCTGGTTCATCGGTATTTTTGTGGTCAAGGTCGGTCTCGGCCTGGTGGCGTTTGCCATCAAGCCTTGGCTGGGTGTGTTTTTCCTGCTGGCCTACGGCGTATATATCTGGGGTGAAATGCGCAAGGAAGAAGATGCCGATGCCGAAGTGCATGACCTGGAACCTTTGAAATTCCGGCCGCACGATCCGCAACCGGGAATTGGCTGGGCCTTGCTGCAAACCTTGGTGGCGCTGGTGGTGATTTTCCTGAGTTCCCAGTTGTTCGTACATCAGCTGGGTGATATTGCGCCTTGGCTGGGTATTTCACCGCAACTGGCTGCGCTCTTGCTCAGCCCGATTGCTACCGAGTTGCCAGAGATCCTGAATGCGGTGATCTGGGTCAGGCAGGGCAAGCAAAACCTGGCTCTGAGCAATATCAGCGGCGCCATGATGATCCAGGCGACTATCCCGACCGCGCTGGTATTGATCTTTACGCCGTGGATGCTGGGCCCGCCATTGATCTGGGCCGCAGCCGTGACGATGATGTCGATGTTCGGTTTGTATATCCTGCTGCGCAAGGGGATGTTGACCGCTGGCCGTCTGGCTATCTTCGGCTTGTTGTATTTGCTGTTTGCTGTCGGGCTGGGATTTATCGGCGTGCATTGATTGCCTTTGACAAAGCCGTTGTCAGGTGCGTGCACCCAGGGCGATCACCGCTGCGCCCGTCAACGCCAGCCCCGCGCCCAGCAGATCGGTCCACCTCGGGCTGACGCCATCGACGCCCCATAGCCAGAAAATCGCGGTGGCGATGTACACCGCGCCATAAGCGGCATACACGCGGCCGCTGGCAGCTGGATGCAGCGTCAATAGCCAGACGAAGGCCATCAAGCTGACTGCGGCCGGTAGCAATAGCCACGCCGAGCCCTTGTTGTTCAACCATAACATCGGCAGGTAGCAGCCGAGCAGCTCGGCGATGGCGGTCAGCAGGAACAGGCCAAGGGTTTTTGTCATGACAGGGTGTAAAAGAAGCCGGGAAGAGTAGGGTAGCAGCAAGAACCAATATAATGTTGCTATTATTACTCTAGCGTTACCCCAGTACCGGGACGCCCCGGCGCTGCATTCCATCCGGGGACGCCCCCATTTTTTCTGGAGCTCGCATGGCCTGGATCATTCTCTTTCTTGCCGGCTTAGCTGAAATTGTCTGGGCTGTCGGCCTGAAATATTCCGAAGGTTTTACACGTGTCTGGCCTTCTGTAATTACCTGCGTCGGCATGGCCATCAGCATCTGGCTACTGGCGCTGGCGATGCGTACCTTACCACTCGGCACTGCCTATGCGGTATGGACTGGCATCGGCGCCGTCGGTTCGTTTATTGCCGGTATCTTGCTGCTGGGCGAGACGGTCAGCGCGGCCCGCATCGCCAGCGTCAGCCTGATCGTGCTGGGTTTGATCGGGTTGAAGTTGTCAACAGCAAGCTGAAAATTGCTTAGGCGGCAGCGTTGATTTTATTGGGTGAACTGACTATTTTTGTTTCGAATCCTGCGTGGGTTTTCAGGGCCTGGTAACGCAGGCAGGTGACGCGCAGGAACGAAGCGAAATTACTGGCCTCGCCGAAATGCGTGGTGACTTCTTCGTGCAGTTTTGCGATCAGCTGGTTGGTGGTCAAATCGTTATCTGCGGCCAGTTCCGCCAGGGTTTGCCAAAACAGGTTTTCCAGCTTGATGGTCGTGATGACGCCCATGATGCGTACCGAACGGGCGCGCGATTCATATAGTATGGGATCGGCCTGGGCATAAATCTGACACATCGAACACCTCGCTTCTTGAATATTTCTTGACCAACACGCACATAAGCACGCACATAAGCACGCATATAAGCACGCACATAAGCACATTGTACGACCGGTCTTGCGGCCGGCCGCACAACGTCCATCATAACTCTATGCGTGTCCCCAGTGCAGCCAGGAACAGCGCCAGCCAGGCCGGGTGTGCCGGCCATGCCGGTGCAGTAACCAGATTGCCGTCGCGATGGGCGGCCGTCACATCGATTTCTGCGTATTTGCCGCCGGCCAGTTTTACTTCCGGCGCACAGGCCGGATAGGCGGAGCAGGTTTTTCCTTCCAGCACGCCAGCCGCCGCTAGCAGTTGCGGGCCGTGGCAGACGGCGGCAATCGGCTTGTCTGCCGCGTGGAACTGCTGGACGATTTCGATCACACGCGGATTCAGGCGCAGGTATTCGGGTGCCCGCCCGCCCGGGATCAGCAAGGCGTCGTAGCGGCTGACATCGACATCGCTGAATGCAGCATTCAGGGTAAAGTTGTGGCCGGGCTTTTCACTATAGGTCTGGTCGCCTTCGAAGTCATGGATGGCGGTGCGGATCTGGGCGCCGGCGGCTTTGTCGGGGCACACCACGTCGACCTGGTGGCCAACCATCTGAAGCGCCTGGAACGGCACCATCAATTCATAATCTTCAACGTAATCGCCAGCGAGAATCAGGATTTTCTTTGCGCTCATGATGGATCTTTCCGTGAGGTTGGTGGGGTAGGGAAGTCGAGTATGGGACTGTAAAAATTTGTCTGGTAATAGCCAGTTATTACCAGCGCAGGTTTCGATGCTGCGCTGCGCAATTCACCGGCTTTAATGAATGCAATGCAGTAATGCGATAGCTGAATTACACTGTCGGCATCAGCCGCAATGTGCAGCTGCACAATGGCAAGCTAGAATTTTTTTTAGAAAAGGTAAACAGATGGCCTCAAAAGATCCAGTGCCGGCGGTAGCGGTCAACGCCTTGTCAGAACGTCCAAGCCGTGCCGAGGCGGAATCGGCGATTCGTACCTTGTTGCGCTGGGCCGGAGATGATCCGGACCGGGAAGGTTTGCTGGATACGCCGGCGCGCGTGGCGCGGGCTTATGAAGAGTTTTTTGCCGGATACAGCAAGGACCCGGTGGAAATTCTGTCGACCACGTTTTCAGAAGTTGAAGGTTACGACGAAATGGTGGTGTTGACCGATATCCGTTTCGAGAGCCATTGCGAACATCACATGGCGCCCATCATCGGCAAAGCGCACGTTGCTTATCTGCCGGATCGTCGTGTGGTCGGCATTTCCAAGCTGGCGCGACTGGTCGATATTTTCGCCAAGCGTTTGCAGATCCAGGAAAAAATGACGGTGCAGATTGCTGATACCTTGCAGCAAGTATTGTTACCGAAAGGTGTGGCAGTAGTGATCGAGGCATCGCACGGCTGCATGACGACGCGCGGCATCCACAAGCCGGGCACTAGCCTGGTTACCAGCCGCATGCTGGGCGCATTCCGCGACGATCCGTCGACGCGGCGCGAGTTCATGAGCATCATCAGCCAAAAGCGCAACGGGTAAATCGCGCTTGTTCGCCCTTTGGTTACGGTGCTCCGGCTGACGTCGGAGCACATTCCTGCAATATTCAGATCAGCGGCCCGGAGTCGTCTTTCTCTTCGCGCCCGGTTACGCGGGCCAGCATGGCGCGTGCCACCACGCTGCGCGACAGATACCAATACAGCGCAATCACCGCAAGCGAAAACAACGCAAAACCCAGCATGCCAGCGTATAGGTAAAACACCTTGTACAGCTCGATGCCGACGCCGTACAGAGTCATGTTGATCATCCCCATGGTAGCCGCGACGGTGGCTTTCGAGACCGCGCTTTCGGTCAACGTGAAACGGATCATGACGGCGGCCGACAAACCTTCGCCGAAGGCGATCACGCTGATCGCCGCCACCAGGAAGTAGGGTTTGTCGAGGAACGCCGCGCCCAACAGCATGATGAGAATACCCACGGCGATCGGATACATGGCCAGCTTGATCGAGCTGCCCAGGCGCCAGCGGTCGACTTGCCGCGCCAACACCAGGTTACCGGCAATTAAACAGGCAAACACCGGGATTTGCCAGTAACCGTATTCGATCACGCTCAGATGGCCGTCGGCTACCAGAATTTCGGGCGACATGGCGATCCAGCCAATCAGCGGAATTGCCAGTAAAGGCATGCACATCGCGGCTTTCAGAAAATGGCGGTTGCCAACCACTGCGCGGTAGTCGTGCCAGATCTGCATTAGCGGCAATTTCTCTTTGCGTTGCTTGACGGTTTCAGGCATATGCCGTGCCAGGCCGATCAGGGCGATAAAGGCAATCGCAGCGATGAACACAAACACCATGCGCCACGGCAGGACCTCAATCATGAAAGCACCCGCCACCGGGCCGATCAGCGGTGCAATCAACGCCACATTGGCCATCAGCGCAGTGACCCGGATCGCGGCTTTTTCTTCAAACGCTTCTTGCACCACGGCATAGCCGACCGAAGAAATGAAGCACAAACCCATGCCCTGCAATACGCGCAAGACGATGAAACTCTCGATGCTTTGGGAGAAGAGCGTCGCCAGGCAGGCCAGGATGAAAAAGATGGTGCCGCCCAACATCACGGGACGGCGTCCGATACGGTCCGAGAGCGGTCCGAACAGCCATTGGAAGATCGCGCCGCCGACCAGGAATGCGGTCATGGCCGACGCCATCCAGGCGGCGCTGGCGCCGAATTCCCGGGTGACCGTCAGCATGCCGGGCTGAATCATGTCGTTGGCGATGTACACCGAAAACTCAAACAGGACCAGAGCTAGCGGGAACATCAGGGTATTACGGGTAAGCGTGGAGATTTTTTGCATTTTTTTTGTTTTACTGGGTGAAGCGGTGACAATTGCGGCATTGGTTAACGCGCGTGCGGTATATGCCCTGTGGGTGTCACGGACGAGTTTGCTTGATTAATTTGCGCAAATAAGTTGCGTGAATAATTTGCTTGAATAACTTACGTAATTCAAACGACTGGTGTCGCCCAGTCGCTGTCTGCGCTGAATTCCTCGACCAGAAAATCGAGCATGGCGCGCAGGATGGCAGGCATTTGGCGGCGCGAAGCGTAGACGCCGTAAATGCTCATTTCGCGCGGTTGGTATTCTCCGAGCAGCGGGCGTAGTTTATCACTACGCAGCAATTCCGTGGCCGCATACACAGGTTGCAGAGTGATTCCGGCGCCATGGACCGCAGCTTCCAGCAGCACCGACGATTCGTTGGCGCTCATGTTGCCGCCCACCGGCACCGCGACCGGTACGCCGTCTTTCTCGAATTCCCACAGGCTTTTGCCGAAGTAGGAATACGTCAGGCAGTTATGCAAGGCCAGGTCTTCTGCCGTTTTCGGCGTGCCATGCTCTTTCAGATAGGCCGGCGATGCGCATACCACCGAGCGGCACACCGCCAGTTTGCGCGCGATCAGATTGGGATCGAGTGCATTGGTGATACGGATCGCCAGATCGACCCGCTCCTCAATCAGATTCACAGTCCGGTCGACCATCAGCATATCTACCGCGGTGCCGGGATAGCGTTTCAGGAAGCGCGTCAGCACCGGCGCCAGGTAGGCTTGTCCGAGGGACATGCTGCAAGTCAGCCTGAGCGTGCCGCGCGGCGTATCTTCGGGCGTTGTCGCGGATGCCTGGATATCGCTGGCCATGCCCAGCATCTGACGGCAGCGCGGCAGGGTATCGCTGCCGGCCGATGTCAGGCTCAATTTGCGCGTGGTGCGATGGAGCAGGCGGGCGCCTACCCACGCTTCCAGTTCGGCCAGATAACGCGACACCATGGCGCGCGACATGTCGAGTTTGTCGGCGGCGGCGGTCAGGCTGCCCTGATCCGCTACCTCGACGAATACTTGCATTGCGATAAGTCTATCCATGATTTTCTCGACGCATTTGATCGACGTATTTGCTCGATTTTTGCAACAAACTGATCGCCATTATGGGGTTTTTCGCATCGTTTTTGGCAACTATGATGATGGTTCTTTCACCTCCCCCTGGAGATATCGATGTTTACAAGCAATTTAATCCGCTCGTTGCTGGCAACCGCCACGGGCCTGATGATCGCCGGCGCGGCTGCAGCAGCACCGCAACCTTTGAAGCTGGAAGTTTATAATCCCGGCGCCAACGGCATTTTCCCGGTGTCTTCCGAGCTGATTACCGGCGCCACCGACGCCATCGTGATCGATGCTCAGTTCGATCGCGCCAATGCCGGCCAATTGCTGAAAAAGATCCAGGGCAGCGGCAAGAAACTGACTACGATCTACATCAGCCACGGCGACCCTGACTATTACTTCGGCCTTGAAGTGTTGAAGGAAGCCTATCCGGACGCCAGGATCCTGGCGCCAGCGCCTGTGATCGCGCACATCAAGGCCACCATGCAGGCCAAACTGGCATTCTGGGGACCTAAGCTGGGCGTCAACGCGCCCAAGCAGTTGATCGTGCCGGAGCCATTGCAAGGTAATACGCTGACGTTGGAAGGGCGCAAGCTGGAAGTGATCGGCCTGGACGGCGCTAGCCCGGATCGCACTTTCGTCTGGATTCCCTCTTTGAAAGCAGTAGTTGGCGGCGTACTGGTAGTGGGCAACGAACACGTGTGGACTGCCGATACCCAGACCCTGGATTCGCGCCAGCAATGGATCAAAATGCTGGATAAGATTGCCGCTTTACATCCGAAGGTAGTGGTGCCAGGACATTTCAGGGCAGGTGCACCGCAAAACATCGAATCGGTGCGCTTTACCAAAAACTACCTGAAGACTTATGAAATGGAAACCGTCAAAGCCAAAGATTCCGCCGCCTTGATCGACGCGATGAAAAGGCAGTATCCGAATCTGGATGGTTTGTCCTCGCTGGAAATTGGCGCCAAAGTGAGTAAAGGAGAAATGAAATGGTAGAGAACCATGATTGCGGCGACAGCAATTGTCCACTTCCCGGCGTAGCTGTAAAGGACGCGGAAAAATCGGCCGCAGTTGCCGCGAAGGGCACAGTGTTGCATTACATTTACGATCCGATGTGCGGTTGGTGTTACGGCGCAGCACCTTTGCTGCAGGCCGCCCGCGAGGTCGACGGCCTGACGATCGGATTGCACGGCGGCGGCATGATGACCGGCAGCAATCGCAAACAGGTCAGCACGCAATTGCGCAACTACGTGATGCAGCATGATCATCGGATTGCGGCGATGACCGGCCAGCAATTCGGCGACGATTATTTTAACGGCCTGTTGCTCGACACCACGGCGGTACTGGACTCCGAGCCGCCGACCATGGCGATCCTGGCAGCCGAAGCAATCGCAGGGCGCGGCCTGGATATGCTGGCGCGGATACAGGCTGCGCATTACGTGCAAGGCTTGCGGGTTGCCGAACCTGCGGTGTTGCGCAATCTGGCAGCTGAGATTGGTCTGGAGCCAGCGCTCTTCTACAGCAAATTTGCCGAGCTTGAGGGCGCTGCCACCCAGGCCCACATTGCCGCCAGCCGTGCCTTGCTGGCGCGTGTCGGTGGACAGGGTTTTCCTACCTTTGTGTTGCAGCGTGGAACGCAAATCGAGATGCTGGATACTGGCCGTTTCTTTGGTCAGGCGGAGGCCTGGAAAGCGCTCCTGGGCACCTGACGGGCACCTGGCTCAGGTCCGTGGTTTATGGAATTTTCTCCCTCGGAAAGCCCGCTATAAAGCGGGCTTTCCTTATTTTGGAATCCGCTGTCTCATGCAGTCGTTGTAGTTCCGTATGGAAATATTTATAAAAATCAATTTGTTGTTATTTTGTAGTTATTTAATGCTAACTAGTCGTTATATAACGCTAAGATTATCAATTTCCGTGATGCTGTTTAGCAACATCAACGCCTTTTTTTTGCGTTTCATGACACCTTTGTATTGTATCGGCCAAGTGCCGACGGTAAGGTTGCAAGCAATTTTCAACTAAGTAATTTGACGTAAAACACGGGGCGCCCAATTGTCCTGGATAAGTGTTTGCTGCAAGTTAATACCGAGTAAAAGTATGAATCGCAAACATGCAGGTCGTTTTCCCTTATCAGTTGTTTCCATAGCAGTATTGAGCATGCTGGCGGCGTGCGGCGGCGGTGGCGGTGGTTCTTCCAGCCCCGGCGACAATACCCAGCAGCCGGTGCCAACCACCACCACGCCGAATCCTCCAGCCGCCGCACCGCAAAGCGCTGCTTCGGCACTTAATCCTGCCGACCCCAGCAACGCCGCCAGCGCCCATGCGCGCGGCATCGTCGGCGCCGGCGTGTTGGTGGCACTTGTCGATACGGACTTTAACGTTGCCGATCCGGAATTTGCCGGACGCCTGACCAAAACCGTGTACAACAGCGGCGGCGCGGGTAATCTGCACGGCAGCGAAGTGGCAGAAGCGCTTGGCGGAACCAGCTATGGTGTGGCGCCGCAGGTCAGCATGCTGGGCGCCGCAGTCGGCACCGGCGGTGACAACGTTTCTTTCAACAGCTCAACCTATCAGGATTTGTACAACAAGGGTGCGCGCATCTTTAACCAGTCGAACGCCTTCGGTTCGATTGCGACGCCAGGTAACAACGGCCCGACTTTCTACAATATTTATCAACCGTTCGTGGCGCAAGGCAGCCTGTTTATATGGGCCGCCGGCAACGATGGCAGCGCCCATCCCAGCCTGACTGCAGGCTTGCCCGCCTTGTATCCGGACCTGCAAAAAGGCTGGATCACCGTGGTGGCGGTGAACGCCGCCGGCGGCGCGCAAGGATACTCCAGCAGCGACACTACGCCGGGCGTGCTTTCCAGCTATTCGAACCGTTGCGGGGAAGCCGCCAACTGGTGCCTTGCGGCACCGGGCGATTTTATCTCTGCCACGGCCGGCGGCCGGGTCTACGGTACCTCGTTCGCCACGCCAGCGGTCACCGGTGCAGCTGCGTTGGTGCAGCAAGCCTTTCCATGGATGAGCGCCGACCAGATTCGGCAAACCATCTTGTCGACAGCGACCAGCATGGGCGATACAGCCACTTATGGCTGGGGTTTGCTGAATGCCAGCAAAGCGGCCAACGGCCCGGCCTTGTTTGATACGCGGCTGACGCTGGGCGGCAACTTCGTCGCCAAGTTCGACTCTGTCAGTTCTACCTTTGGCAACGATATCGGCGGCAATTCTGGCCTGCTGAAAGATGGCAGCGGCACTTTGACCCTGGCTGGCAATAACACCTACAGCGGCGCCAGTGAAGTACTGAAAGGCACGCTAAATGTGACCGGATCGGTTGCCACTTCGGTCACCATCGACAGTGCCGGTATCTTGTCCGGCGACGGCGGCCGCATCGGTGGCAGCGTGGCCAACTACGGTCGTCTCAGCAATACCGGCAATGGCATGACGATTGCAGGCAACTACACGGCGTCGGCCAGCTCGGTGCTGGCTAATCAATTCAATTCGACCTTGACTGTAGGGGGTAACGCTACCCTGGGTAATTCGCATCTGGTCGCTACCACGCCGGTTGGCAGCAGCGATCCGTCGGGCTATGTGGCGCAGCAAGTGGGCGTCAAAGGCAAGGTGCTGACTGCCGCCAACGGCGTATCCGGCCAATTCCAGAATGTCTCGTTCGAACATGACGGCACGGCTTTTAATCCGGGTACCTTCTTGAGCGCGTCGCTTGCTTACACTGCCAATGAGGTCGACCTGACTATCGCGCGTAACGATGTCAACGCGGTTGCCGCGCAGTCGTTTGCAGCTGATCCTACCCGTAGCAATAGTGCCGCCAATGTCGAGCAAGGACTGAAGGCAGCCGATGCCATGGTCGCCAGCGGCAACACTGGCAGCAACAACAATGCTTTCCTTACTAGCGCCGCAGCGCTGCAACGCACTCCGGATATCGCTGCCGCGGCACAAGTGCTGGACAGTTTATCGGGCCAGATTTATGCCTCGTCGCAGGCGCTGACTTTCCAGCAATCGCAAGCTATCAATCGCGACTTGTCGAACCGCTTGTCGTTGCTGGCCAGCCCGGTGTCCGGTAATACCAAAGCCGGCTTGTGGGCCAGCGTGATCGGCGCTACCGGCAAGCTGGGTGAATCGGGATATGCGTCTGCCGACACTTCAACCTGGGGCGGACAATTCGGTTTTGACACGCATCTGAATGACAAGGCGATTGTCGGAGCGGCGCTGTCCTATTCGGAAAGCAAGGCCAGCTTCGATCGAAACACCGGTACCGCAAACAGTCAGAATACCGGCTTGTCCATGTATGGCCGCTACGCGCTCAGCAATGACGGTATCTATGTTTCCGGTCGCGCCGGGGTCGCCAGCATTACCAGCAAAATCAATCGCACTGCAATCCTCGGCACTGAAGTGGACAGCCTGTCCGGCAACCACACGGACAGCATGATATCTGCCTATGCAGAAACCGGCTACGTGCGCAATCTGTCGGTAACATCGACGTTGACGCCGTTTGCCGGCATCAGCTACGACCGCCTCAAGCGCGGCGGTTTTACCGAAGCTGGCAGTCCGTTCGGCCTGACCGCCGGCAGCAGCGCATATCAGCAGACCGCGAGCGTGCTGGGTTTGCGTGGCGACGCCAAACTCGACTGGCTAGGTGGCGTCACCAACTTGCAAGCCTACGCTGCCTGGCAGCATGGCTTCAATGACGGCAAGCTGGATTTCAATGCCGCCTTCGTGGGCGCGCCGGCAGCCGGCTTTACGGTGCAAGGTATCGGCCTGCCGCGCAATAGCGGCTGGGCTGGCATTGGTATCTCGAGTGCGCTGGCGAAGAATTGGAGCTGGTACGCCAATTACGACGCCCAGTTTGGCAAGGGTGGGCTGGTCAACAACGTATTTTCGGCAGGCATGCGCAAAGCGTTTTGATGAATCTGTATCGATTGTGATCAGCGATGATCGCGATGGTGTTTAAACAAACGGCCTCGGCCTGTATAGCTCGTAAGAGTTATACAGGCCGTTTTGCAATGAAACGGATTTTGCTACAGGTTACAACTTATGCAACCGCTTTCAATTTATTGAAATCGGTATTGCTGGCCGGTGCGAAACCGCCATGGGCAGGTGCGTGGCTAGCATAGTACTGGCCGAAGCGGTTGGCCAGGAAATCTGTCAACGTGGCTTGCTCTTGCCGCACAAAACCGCTTTGCGGCAAGACGCCGGTCACCACCAGATCAACCATGGCGCAGATGCCGGCTGCGGTAGTCAGCTGGATCGCCGACAGCAACTGGCCGTTGACGTGCTGGCTATAGATTTTCTTGGCATAGGTTTCTTGCTCAAGACGGCCATCGCGCATGCCGCTGACGCTGACGAAGGTCAGCACCACATCCTGCTTGGTGATCGGGATAGAGGTTTCCAGCACTTCCTTCAGGATCGGACGGCGTTCCAGCTTGCCCAGTTGCAGGTCACGCACAAGGATCTTGATGATGTCGCGATGGCCGGGATAACGCACGGTCTTGTAATCCAGGTTCTGCACCCGGTCGCGCAGGCTTTCGCACAAAGTGCCCAGGCCGCCCGAAGTGTTGAATGCCTCGTAATCGACGCCGTCGAGCGAGAAATGTTCCAGCTCTTCCAGTGGCGAAGTTTCGCGCAGGACGCCGTCGACAATCGCTTCGCAAGGATTGCAGTACTCGTTGATCAGGCCGTCGGTACTCCAGGTCAGATTGTATTTGAGCGCATTGCTAGGATAGGTCGGCAACGCGCCGACGCGCATCTTCACATCGTGCAATTGCTCGAAGCGGCTTGCCACATCGTTCGCCACAATCGAAATGAAGCCTGGCGCCAGGCCGCATTGCGGCACAAAGGCGGTGTTTGAATCAAGCGCCAGCGATTTGACGAAGCGGGTGCTTTCGACATCTTCGGTTAAATCGAAATAATGCGACTTAGCCGCTTTGGCAGCAGCGGCGATGACCGGCGTCAGGAAATATGGACAGGCCGATAGCGTCACATCATGGCCGCTGATCAACTTGGTCACCGTCGGCGCGTGAGAAATATCGGCCAGAATCGTGGTGACGTTGGGAAAGCCGGCTTGCTTTACATACTCCAGCCGTTGCGGATCGCGGTCGGCCACTGTCAAGATGTAATCGCCAGTGTGGGACAACAGGTTAAGAATGGCATCGCCGATTTTGCCGGCGCCTAAAAGTATCAGTTTGGTAGTCATGTCGTTGCTCACGTTGGTGTTTTAGTCAATGCTGCAGTTCTGCTGAAGCAATTGTAAATTCAAGCGAAGTCAGATAATAGAGTGTAAATAGTCGTCAATATGTATAATAACGATACGTTTTGACGAAAATTAAAGATTAAATGTCGCGATGGTAGATAAGTGAGAGAGAAATGAGAGAGACATGAGAGATAAGCTTGACGAAGTCGACCACAAAATCCTGGCATTGCTGATGGATGATGCCCGACTCTCCATGGCCACCATTGCGAAGCGGGTAGGCATCGCCAGGACCACTGCGATAGCCCGTCTGGCGGCGATGGAAAAGAAGGGCGTGATCGCCGGTTACGGCGTGCGCCTCGATCTGGAGTTATACCAGCCGGCAGTGCGTGCTTACGTCGGTATCTCCATCGATTCCCGCAATGCGCCGCTGTTGGTGCAGCAGCTGCAAACAATGTCGCAGGTGGAAACCTTGTGCGCGGTGAGCGGCGTGATCGACTATATGCTGACCCTGCGCTGCCAGTCCACCGATGAGCTTGACCGTTTGCTGGACCAGATCGGCGCGATGGAAGGGGTAAGGCACACCTCGACTTCGATCATCCTCAGCAAGCGTATCGATCGCGGGCCGATTTGATTCCCCGGGAGATATGTGTTTTATATATAACTGTTATGCGAATAATAAAGCAGACATGCATGCTGCACTGCCATATAGTTACACCTGTCTCCTCCAACACCTCCTAAGGTTTGGATTCAACCCGCTACCGCAAGGTCTGGCGGGTTTTTTTTTGCCCGACTCCATTCCCCCTGCTTGCGCTAATATGCGCTCAGGAGGCGATACATGGATATGAATAAATCTACGGATCGGATTGAAACAGCGATTGTGCTCAAAGCCGCACGTTCGCGGGTCTGGCGTGCGTTATCGAATGCGGAGCAATTCGGCGACTGGTTCGGGGTGGCGCTAAAGGGAAAAACCTTCGCCGCCGGACAAACGGTCCGGGGACAAATTTCTCATACCGGTTACGAGCATCTGGTCTGGGAAGTCGTGATAGAACGCATGGTACCCGAGGAATTGCTGTCCTTCCGCTGGCATCCTTACGCGATTGACAGCGCCGTCGATTATTCGCAAGAACCGACCACGCTAGTCGTCTTCGAACTGACGGCTGTCGAGGAGGGTACCTTGCTGCGCGTGGTCGAATCCGGGTTTGACAATATCCCGGCGGAGCGGCGCCAGGAAGCGTTTCGCATGAACAGCAGCGGCTGGGAAGCGCAGATGAAGAATATCGAGAAATATGTCGCTGCAGCCGTTACATGGTAACGCTGCATTGAAGCAGGTGTCGTTGCAAATTCGGGCTGCAAAATTCAGCGCATGTTCTCTAGATCGACTTTTGATTTACCCGCTTGCTTAACTGCTCCGCACTTTCCTTGCGTTCACTGTAACGGTCCGTCAGGAATCCGGATACATCACGCGTCAGCAAAGTAAACTTATACAGCTCTTCCATCACATCTACCACCCGCTCGTAGTAAGACGAAGGCTTCATGCGGCCGTTGTCGTCAAATTCCAGGAACGCCTTGGCGACCGAGGATTGATTCGGGATTGTGATCATCCGCATCCAGCGCCCCAATATGCGCATCTGGTTGAGGGCATTGAAGGATTGCGAGCCGCCGGAGACTTCCATGACGGCTAGCGTTTTACCTTGGGTTGGCCGTACCGCGCCTACCGATAACGGGATCCAGTCGATTTGCGCTTTCATTATGCCGGTCATGGCGCCATGCCGTTCGGGCGAGGTCCAAACCATGCCTTCGGCCCATGCGGCCAGCTCGCGCAACTCTTGCACTTTGGGATGAGTATCGGGTTCACCATCCGGTAACGGCAATCCTCGCGGATCGAAAATCCTGACTTCGCCACCCATCGCTTGCAGCAGGCGGGCGGCTTCCATCGTCAAAAAGCGGCTATAGGATTTTTCACGTAGCGAGCCATACAGCAATAGGAAACGCGGCGCATGGGTGGCGCGTGCGACGTTGGAAAAATCGGTCGCTAGTGGTGGATGAAATAATTCGGCGTCGAGGTTCGGTAAATCAAGCAGATGGTGTGACACGCTGTCCCTCCGCATTGATCACGACTTCACCGTCTTCTTTAATGAACGCGCCGCGTTGCGCATGGGGCAGGATCTCCAGTACCAGTTCAGATGGCCGGCAAAGGCGCGTGCCTATGGCTGTCACGACAAAGGGGCGGTTGATCAAGATCGGATGCGCCAGCATCGCATCCAATAACTGTTCGTCGCTCAAGCCCTGATCGTCCAGGCCCAGTTCGGCATAAGGAGTCCCTTTCTCGCGTATCGCCGCGCGCACAGTAAGACCAGCATCGCGGATCAGTTGTTGCAGCGTGCTGCGCGAAGGCGGACGCTGAAGATATTCGATAACTTCCGGTTCGTCGCCAGAGTTCCGGATCAGGGCCAGGGTATTGCGCGATGTGCCGCAGGCCGGGTTGTGATAAATCGTGATGGTCATGATGGTATTCCTTGTAGTCAGGGAAGTGGTTGTCAGTGCCCGGCTTCGTACCAGCCGCGGCTGCGGTTCACGATGCCGACCACCAGCAACATGGCCGGGACTTCGATCAGCACGCCAACCACAGTGGCGAGCGCGGCGCCGGATTTGAAACCGAACAAACTGATCGCCGCTGCCACCGCCAACTCGAAAAAATTGGATGCGCCTATCAACGCAGACGGACCGGCGATCGAATGTTTTTCACCAACCACTCTGTTGAGCCAGTAAGCCAGCGCCGAGTTGAAGAACACTTGTATCAGGATCGGAATCGCCAGCAGCGCGATGACCAATGGCTGCTCGACGATGGCGTCGCCCTGGAACGCAAACAACAAAATCAAAGTCAGCAACAGCGCCGAGATGGACCACGGCTGGATGCTGTGCATCGTTGCATCAAATGCCGCCTGGCCCCGGCGCAGCAATGCTTTACGCCATAGCTGGGCGATAATGACGGGAACCACGATATACAACACCACCGAAGTCAGCAGCGTCGCCCACGGCACCACGATGCTCGATACGCCCAGCAGCAGCGCCACCAGCGGCGCGAAAGCGAAGATCATGATCAGGTCGTTGATGGCCACTTGCGACAAGGTGAAATAAGGATCGCCGCCGGTCAGCCGGCTCCACACGAAAACCATCGCGGTGCATGGCGCAGCGGCCAGCAGGATCAGCCCGGCGACATAGGAATCGAGTTGCGCGGCCGGCAGATAGGGCGCGAACCAGTGGCGTATGAATAACCAGCCGAGCAAGGCCATCGAGAATGGCTTGACCGCCCAGTTGATGAACAAAGTAACGCCGAAGCCGCGCGCATGTCCCTTCACCTGATGCCATGCGGCGAAGTCGATCTTGAGCAGCATCGGAATAATCATTACCCAGATCAGCAAGCCAACCGGCAGATTCACCTTGGCGATCTCCAGGCCGCCGATTGTTTTTACGCTATGTGGAAACGCTTGTCCCAGCAATACGCCGATTACGATGCACAAGGCTACCCAGATTGTCAGGTAGCGTTCAAATACACTTAGCGAGGCAGTTTCGGTGCGCTGACCGATGACTTTGGTTGGGGTGGACATGGGTAAATTCCGTGTGTTGATCTCAAGCTGTCTGAGGGCAGCAAACTGCAGCTGGCGTACAGACGGCATTGCCGCTGCAGCAGTTTTCAGTCAGGAAGCCGATCAGGCCATTCATGGTGTCGAAATTGGCCGAGTAAATGACAAAGCGTCCTTCATGGCGAGAGCTCACCAATTGCGCATGCGAAAGCTCTTTCAGATGGAACGACAAGGAAGAGGGGGAAATGGACAACTGCTCACCGATTTTGCTGGCAGCCATGCCGTCAGGGCCGACCTGGACCAG
This sequence comes from Collimonas sp. OK307, assembly GCF_900113705.1. Classification (GTDB taxonomy): domain Bacteria; phylum Pseudomonadota; class Gammaproteobacteria; order Burkholderiales; family Burkholderiaceae_D; genus Collimonas. Next base: position 107,820 of record NZ_FOQI01000016.1, read on the forward strand.
CAGGCGGAAAACCGCGAGGCGGGATTCTTGCGCTAGTGCTGCAAGCGCGGTGATCATATTCTTGGATTCCATGGGTGGTCCTAACTATTCAATATTTCAATAGTAATTGAAATATTGAATAGATTCAAATGGTCGTTTAAATTGCTGGAGCAAAGTCAGATTCGAATGTCGGCTCGCAAAATGGCTAAGAGCGCAATAACACCTCTACCACGATGCAGATCGGTATGTTACCTTTTGGCAATATAAATCATATGCCGGTCAATTTATCAGATAGAGCTAAAAATGAGTTTTCATGCACAAATCTGGGTTCATCCATTTGATTGTGAGGTAATTAACATGGCATCCGTTACCCATGTAGAGACGGTCGTTTCCTGTACGTCGTCTGAAGCACTCCAGCAAGTCGTAAAGATGGGACTGAAGGACGGTCTGACCTCGACTTTGGCGCGTCTGGACGAGTTTCTTTTAACCCTAAACTAAGAATTGAAAGAACCCCATCCGATGTCGACGCCAAAACACAATCCCAAAGTTGATGCCTATGCTGAAAAGAAATTATGTTTGACCACGTTAAATTCGGAGTCAGTGACTATGCAGCGAGCAAAGCATTCTTTCTCAAGGCGCTCGAACCGCTCGGCGTAGCTATTGATACGGACTGGCCGCAGACCTGCGGCGTCGAGCTGATTGGCCCAACGAGTAAGGCTTCATTGTGTCTGTACCAAACCGAAGAGAAACCGGCGCGTCTTCACTTAGCGTTCGCGGCCAAGAATCGCCAGCAAGTGGATGCTTTCTATCGCGCAGCTCTTGAGGCAGGTGGCAAAGATAATGGTGCGCCTGGTCTACGCCCGCGCTATCACGCGAACTACTATGCAGCTTTTGTCATTGGTCCGGACGGACACAACATCGAAGTGGTTTGCCAAGAATACGACGAAGAGTCTGCCGGCCTGGCCATGCTGCCGCGCTGATTTGCAGGAACAACACCAACGCCGCTCCGCGCGTAACTGCTCATGGCTGCTGCCGTGCGAAGAAGTCCCAGATCATCGCCGGTCCATTTGGATTCATCGGCGATGGGCCGAGTAGGCGCGGACGGCGCCAGTATGGCTGCGGCATCCCGTGTCCGCCGCCGTGAACGGTAACCAGTTCGACTTCTACTTTGGCGTTCTTATGCCAGTCGAGCAATTCGACGCCGACGCCATCGGTCATTGCGCTCCGGTTCGCCGCAGGCACGCCAGCGAGCTGGTTGAGTTCCGCAAAATATTGACCGGAATCGTGCGATGAACGCACCTTTCCGCCTTTGAAGAACAAGCCGAACAGGCTGGACTCCCCGCCATTGAACGGGACCAGCGGATCCTTGGTGCCGTTCATGATCATCACCGATGTGCCTTGCCCCGCTGGCTTGCATTTGAAATTTTCCGGCGTGTGCACATTGGCCGATACCGCAGCGACCGCGCGAAATCGGGCCGGTGACTCAACTGCGAGGCGGATCGACATGAAGCCGCCGGACGAAACGCCGGTCGCAAACACCCGATGCGGATCGGCGCCGATGTCGGTGATGAGCCGGTCGACGACGGCGTCCAGAAAGCCGACGTCATCGACCTCGTGTCCGTTCACGCTGAAGTCGCCGACCTTGCTGCAATCGTCCCAGTCGAAGCTGTACGAATCGGGATAGACGACGGCGAAGCCATGTTGATCGGCAAGGCGCTCGAATCCATACCCGGACTCGATCCGAATTTGCGCGCCGTCCTGGCCCGAGCCGTGCATCACCAATACCAGCGGCGCACCTTTCGGTAGCCCGCGTGGCACATAGCTCAGGTATGTGCGCTTGAGGCCGCCAACGTCAATCACCCCCTTGCTCAGCGTGCCCGACAGCTGAGGAACAAGCGGCTCGGGTGAATAAACGAAGTAGCCAAACAGCGCGCCGCACAGGGCGACGACGCCGACCAGGCTCACCAGGCAATAGGCGAGAAATCGCAACACGCGCTTCATTGCGCAGCTTCAACCGTCCGACCGGAAAAAGGCGGACTCCAGGGATCCGCTGACTTCAACACGTAGTGCTTGTACACATAGCGCCACGGCATGGTGAGGTAGACCAGCACGACGAACGAGCAATTGACGATCGCACTCATTTGCGGCGCGTCGATATGACCCGACAAGATCTGCGGCAGCGCGACAATGCTCAGCCAGATAGTCTTCCAAAGTGCTTCCCACAGCAGAATCGGAAGCATTTGAAGTGGATAGCGCAAACCCAGGGCGCAGAGCAGCGAAAACGCGGCGAGCATGCAGGAAACCGTGCCCTCCATGAACTCCCAATGCTGACTCTCGTGGATGATGCCAGGCCAGACGAGCAGGCAGAGTCCGGCGACGATAAACAGGTACAGCGCTCTGAGCACATAAAGGCGAAACGACGAGACTTCGTTCATTCTGACTACTCCTGATTGCCGACGGGCAGCGTAGGTTGGAAAAGAGGACTTCTATTGACTTACTCGACTTCCTTGAGAATTTTTTCGAGCGCCCCGAGCCGGGCCTGAATGTCCGCCAGCGCCCGACTGGACGAGGCGAGTGCCGCGACCGTCTCGGCCTGGGCTGAGGCGGCCTTGGCGGCGAGTTCGCGGTAGGCCTCGTCTTGCCCGAGGCGCACCCTGGCCTGCAGGACTGCGGACACGTATTTCATGAAAAACACAATCACAACGGCGGCAGCCGGGAAGAAGAACGCCGCAAAAAAAACATTTTCAGACATGATTACCTCTACGTTTCAGGGTTGGTTTTCAGGGATTTCGCCGCCTCGGCAATGACCGGGGGCGAGAGTTCAAATGTGAAACTGTTCACTTCAAAATAGTTGAGCGCCTTGCCATCGTCGGACAGTTCAAGCCGGCTGCTGACCAGGCCGGCCGCCTCGAGCTTCTGAAGGTGCAGGTGCAGCAAGGGACGACTGATGCCAATTTCGCGCGCGAGCTGACTGACGTAATTGCGCCCATTTGTGGCTAGCAAGGCAATGATGCGCAACCTGTGCGGATTGTCCAGCGCGGCCAGGATTGCCAGCAACTGGTCACCGGAGAGTGATGAATGTGTTTTCTCTTTCATGTGTAAAGAATATATTACACGTATCAGAAAGTAAAGCACATTGTTGATTGATTGTGTCAAATTTGCCATGCACGTGTGACTTAAAGCATTGGATTGCAACGAATGCGGTTTTTACGCTTATTCGGCGATACCAGGCCCGCTGGCGAATGAAGTCGGTCGCGCTGACTTTTTCCGAGTTTACGGACACCCTAGCTATCCTAATGTACCGGGCTAACCTGCAAATCCAGCGAGCGCCTTCCGCCGCCGCCGAGCAGTCAAGTTGAGCATCCACTTTCTCGATGCTCGAAAGACGGCAACGGGTCGTGAGCAGCGATTCATCAGTTCAGGAGCAGTTGCTTCCTGTTCCTGCAACGAACGTGCAACACCGTGACTCGTCCGGGAATTCATCTATGATTACGGATACCAATGGACGCGCGACATGGTTACCGCAACATTTCGTTTCTACGAGGAATTAAATACGTTCCTGCCCAGCGAACGGCGCAAGCGCGCGTTTGATGTCGTATCCGCTCGTGCTGCCTCCACCAAGCACATGATCGAGGCGCTAGGGGTACCGCACACCGAGGTCGAGCTGGTGCTAGTCAATGGCGAGACTGTCGATTTCGACCGACTGCTGCGGGACGGCGACCGCGTTTCCGTTTATCCCAAATTTGAAACACTCGATATCACGCCGCTGTTGCGCGTGCGCGACCATCCATTGCGCACGAACCGCTTCATCGCCGACGCACATCTGGGTGGCCTGGCTCATCTGTTGCGCATGGCTGGCTTCGACACGCTTTACGACAATAATTTCCTCGATAGCGTGATTGCTTCCATCGCGGAAAAAGAGGCGCGGATCGTACTCACCCGCGACCGTGAACTCCTCAAGCGTCGCATCATCACGCATGGCTGTTATGTGCACGCGCTCAAGCCGGCACAACAATTGAAGGAAATCTTCGAGCGCCTGGACCTGGCGCGCAGCGCGCGGCCCTTCACATTATGCTTGCAGTGCAACGCACCTTTGCGGAGCATCGAAAAAGCACTGGTGGAAGAGCGGTTGCCGCCGAAGGTGCGCGCACATTTTGATCGATTCAGCACATGCGATCTCTGCCAGCGTGTGTTTTGGGAGGGGACGCACTGGCGAAGCATGCAAGCGTTGCTGGCCGAACTCATGGTGACAAAACGATCCTGATCCTTGACTTGCGGACGCCATCGCCTACCTTGTCATAACAAGCAAACCCACGGAGGAGAGACATGATGAGTGCAATTCGACCGGTATTGCTACTTGCTGCGAGCCTGTTGGCGGCACAGCTTGGCGCGGATGTGTATGCCCAAGACTCAACAACGCGAACAGAATTGAAGCGCGCGGATCTGACTGGCGCGCCCGGCATGGAAGTAATCAGCTCGATTATCGAAATCAAGCCTGGAACCGAATCCCCGAAGCATTTGCATCATGGTGTCGAATCGGGCTACGTGCTTCAGGGAACGATGATTCAACCCCCCGGGAAGGAACCTGTGATGCTGGAAACCGGAACGCCTATTCTGAATCTTCGAGACGTTCCTCATGCCGGCTTCAAGGTTGTCGGAGACAAGTCGCTCAAGCTCTTTACCGTTCATGTCGTCGATAAAGACAAACCCCTATACGATTATGTGAAATAGTGGCGCGTGCCATGTTTGCTCCGTTTGGGCCGGGCTTCTAGGTATTCCCAAGAGACCATGCCGGCGCTGCGACCGGTTCCGGCATGTTCAAGACCAACTGGCCAAACTCAAGGGCTGCAGGTGTCTTGCCGCTGCCGCTCCAGATCAGAGCGAAATCGGCATTCGGTAACGTCGGCAAGCCGTATTCACCGTCGACGATTTTCATTCCCGGTTCCAGATCGTCGCGCGTCAGCACGGTGACTGCCAGTCCTCCCAACACAGCTGCGCGCAGACCCTGCTGGCTCGGCGATGTGAAAACCACGTGCCATTCGACCGCCGTGCGGTCCAGCGCGGTGATGCCGGCCTGGCGGTAGATGCATGGCGCCGGAAAGAACGCTAACGGCAGAGACGCGCCGTCTGGTTTCTCGAATATTTCGGCGGCAACCCAAACCAGTTGCGTTTGCCGAACTACTGTACCGTCCTCGCTTTTCGGCACCGATATCACCACTGCCAGATCCAGTTCGTTGGCGTCGACCATCGCGCGTAAATCGAGATTCATGGTGACATGCACGTCGAGCCGCACTGCGGGAAACGCGCGGGCGAACTGGCACAAGAGCGGCGGCAACCGCTCACCCATGAAATTTTCCGGCACGCCGAATCGCACTACGCCCGACACCGGCGACGGCCGAAAGCGTCTGGCCATGGCATCGAGCGTATGCAGAATCTGTTCCGCGTAGCGCAGGAAATCTTCGCCGTCCTCGGTCAGGGTCAGCTTGCGTGTCGTCCGATGCAATAGCGGGCGGCCGGTCTGTTCTTCAAGTCGCCGGATTTGATGGCTGATCGCAGATTGCGTCAGGTGCAGCTGTTGCGCCGCGCGGGTGAATCCCCCGGTTTCGTTGACTGCGACAAAGGCGCGCAGGAGTGTCGGATCGAAGTCCATAGCCTTTGATAAATGATGATTATTAATGAATGACAGGAAATTAAATCATTTCTATCATAGAGGAAATTCACCCACAATGTTTCCCATGATCCAATCCAGCGGTGCTGGCAGCGCTACCGGATTGCCAAAACTAAACGTGGAAAGAACTTGCAATGACCCTCTCTCACTCAAGTAAAAATAGAATTGCGTTGGCGGCCGTCTGCCTGACCGCGCTGATGTTCGGCCTTGAAATTTCCAGCGTACCGGTGATATTGCCTACCCTTGAAAAGGTATTGCATGGCAATTTCAAAGACATGCAATGGATCATGAATGCCTACACGATTGCCTGTACTACAGTGCTGATGGCCGCAGGAACGCTGGCTGACCGATATGGCCGAAAGCGCATCTTCGTTATCAGCCTGGCCTTGTTCGGTATCACATCCTTGCTTTGCGGTCTGGCGCAAGACGCGCCGGTTTTGATCGTCAGCCGCTTCCTGCAAGGCATGAGTGGCGGCGCGATGTTGATTTGCCTGACCGCTGTTCTTTCGCATCAGTTCCAAGAGGGAGTGGAACGTAGTAAAGCTTTTGCCGTATGGGGAGTTGTGTTCGGTGTCGGCCTGGGTTTCGGACCGATCATCGGCGGCATGATCGTTGTTTTATCCAGCTGGCATTGGGTGTTCCTGGTTCATGTTCCGCTCACCGTCCTGACGCTGATGCTGGTGTTTAGCAGCGTGGACGAATCCAGCGATCCTCATGCGAAGAAACTGGACATCCTGGGCATCGTCACCTTGTCGATGTCGGTATTCGGCCTGACCTACTTTATTACGCAGGGACCCGATCTCGGCTTCACCAGTAACGCCGCCGTCGGCATCCTGGTTGCTACGGCAACAGGTTTCATCATTTTCATATTCGTGGAAAAAATCAATCCTCATCCGATGTTTGATTTTTCAGTGTTCAGGATACGCAAATTTTCAGGCGCGATCATCGGTTCCATCGGTATGAATTTCAGTTTTTGGCCATTCATGATTTATTTGCCGATTTATTTCCAAAGCGGCCTCGGCTACGACATCGTAACGGCTGGATTGTCTTTGCTGGCTTATACGCTTCCTACCTTGGTGATTCCGCCTTTGGCAGAACGTCTTTCGCTCCGCTATCAGCCACGCATTGTGATTCCTTTGGGGCTGTTCACGATCGGCCTGGGCTTTATCTTGCTCAAGTACGGCAGTGCCGCTGACCATGCCAGCTGGCTGACCATGCTTCCCGGTTCCCTGCTGGCTGGTATGGGATTAGGGTTGACCAACACGCCTGTGACCAACACAACCACCGGTTCGGTTCCGACTAACCGCGCCGGGATGGCTTCGGGCATAGACATGAGTGCCAGATTGATTTCATTGGCCATCAACATCGCCCTGATGGGTTTCATCCTGCTGGAAGGAATCCTGTCTTCTTTAGAGAGTGCTTTTCCGGAATTCCCCGATACTTTGCAGTTGCGTTCTTTGGCCAAAAAAATAGCATCGGGAAGCTTCACATCTCTCAAGCAGGATTTTCCGGAGCTGTTCTCTTTGGATTCGTCCGGAACGATTGTCCATGCAGCTCTTATGCATGGTTTTGGTTTGGTGATGCTGTACGGAGGCATTGGTGTTTGGGTGTTGGCCGCGATCAGTTTTATGATCTTTGGTCCTGAGAAGGCGTTGTCTAACAAAATCGGCAGGAAAATTACAGAGTCCCTGTGATCGTCGACGTTCGAGTATAAATGCCGAAAAGTCTGCGGCTAAAACGCCTCTCGCGTGCAAACAATCGTCGCTTGCACAGGCTTGGGAAAAAACTGCAGCGCAATCAGCGCACAAGCACTTCCGATCAACCACACTGCCTGCCAGTTGCCGAGTGTGAGGATGTGCGGAATCGCTAACGGTGTCAGGAAGCACATCACGAACACACTGGTATTCGCCATGCCGAGCGCAGTGCCGGCGTTGTGCGCACCGGCGATCGTCGCCAGTTCGGTATAGGCGACCCCGTGCCAGGCCGAGACGCTGACACCGGTCAGCACCAGCATGACGATCAGCAGCGCTGCCATGGCCGGGCCGACTGTCGGCAACTGACTAGTCAGCGTTACCAGTGCAGCCAGTGCGGCGAAGGCAATCGCGCTGGTGATGGTGCAGAAGCGCAGGAATTCGCGCCGGTTGCGGTTGCGGTCGGTCCAGCGGCCGCTCCACACGCGCATGACCATGGCGCCGCATTGCAGTGCCGCCATGGAGGTGGTGATGGCAGCGATGCCGGCATGGCTGAAATCGTGCAGGAACACCGTGCCGAACGACAGTATTGCAAACTGCGGCGCACACAGGATGCCGATCGCGGCGACGATGCGCCACAGCTGGCGATCCTTTAGTGGTGAAGGTGATGGTGACAATGTGGTGTGGCCGACCTGCGCTTTATCTGGAGCGGTTGCGGCCGGTTCATATAGCCAGAGCCAGGTGAAAAACAGCGTCACGCTGCAGAACAAGGCGAGTACGCCGTACACCGAGGCAAAGCCGAAATGGGTCGCCAGTGATGGCAAGATCAATGCGCCGGTAGCACCACCCAGAGGCACCGCGGTTTGGCGTATGCTCATCGCCATTCCGCGTTCACCTTCACCGAACCAGGTCATCACCGCGCGGCCGCTGGAGCCGTTGACGCTGCCGCCAAGCAGGCCGACCAACAGCAAGCCGGCGCCGAGCGGCGGCAGGCCTGGCACGTAGCCGGGAGTCGGCGCAACGAACATGGCCATCAACGCCAATGCCACGGCAGTGGTGGCGAGGCCGGACAACAATACCGGACGGTCGCCCCAGCGATCGGTCAGCAGGCCCCATGGCAATTCGCTTATCGCGATGCCGAGACCCATCAGGCCCAGCACCAGACCGAGTTCGGCGTTGCCGAGATGATAACCAGAGCGTATCAATACCGCAGTTGTCGGAATGCCACTGAAAGCTGCCGAAAAACTGGCGTTGGCCGCTACGCCAACGCCCAGGACTTTCCAGCGATGGCGGCGGTTATGGTTATTGGTGAAAGATTGAGACATTGAAATTCTCCTGTAACGGGATGGGCCGGCGAACCAACAAGAGCGGCAATCACAACTCTTGCTTCAAGCCCTTGCGGCAAGTATCGCTTTGCGTGATACTTTTGAATATCAGATAGTTTCGAATCAATTGTTTTGAAAAACGGGATGGTTGTCATGCGACAAATCAGTTTTGACATCGACGTATTGCGCACCTTCACCACCGGCATAGACCTGGGCAGCTACGCCAAGGCCGCCGATCGCCTGGGCCGATCCACTTCAGCTGTGAGCGCGCAGCTGAAAAAACTCGAAGAACAGGCCGGTGCGCCGATTTTTCGAAAAGCGGGGCGCGGCCTGGCGTTGACCGAGGCCGGCCAGACGCTGCTGGGTTACGCTCGCCGCTTGCTCGATCTCAACGATGAAACCGCCAGCGCGGTGCGTGGCGTCGAGCTGGAAGGGGAGGTGAAACTGGGGTTGCAGGAAGACTTCGGCGAAGCGCTGTTATCGGATGTGCTGGGCCGTTTCATGCGGGCGCATCCGAAGGTACGTGTCGAAGTTTGTGTCGCGCGCAGTACGGAGTTGCGCGAGCGCGCGGCGTTGGGGCGTATCGACCTGGCGTTGATTTGGGAGGGCGGTACGCCGGCATTGAATGGCGAACGAGTCGCCGATCTGCCTCTATGCTGGATCGGCCCGGCGCAGGATGCAGCCGGGCCGGTAGTTTCGCCGTTGTCATTGGTTTTGCTGGATGCGCCTTGCCTGCTGCGGGATCTCGCTGAAAGTGCGCTGGACTCTGCCGGAATCGCCTGGCGTCACGCCTTTACCAGCGCTAGCCTGTCTGCATTGTGGGCGGCCTCGGCGGCGGGACTCGGCTTGACTGTGCGCACGCCGATCGGCTTGCCGGCCAGCTTGCGTATCATTAATCCGCAAGAGACCGGTTTGCCAGCGCTGCCGTTGATCGGCTTGTCTTTGTATCGTGCGCAAACGACGGCGGGGCCGGCGGTGAAACGCCTGGAGGAGCTGCTGCTGCAGGCGGTGCACGAAACCATCCGCAGGATCGCGGCGGCTTGATACTGCCGGATTGGTTTGGTTTTATGCCTGGTGATTGATCAGCGCAGCAGAATGTTGATCGATGTCGAGTTGCGCTTTCAAGCCAGCCCATCCCTTCGGCGTGACCTGGATCGCGCGCGACGATGGCGAGCGCCGCAGCCAGCCGGCCGCACATAGCGCACGCATCAATTGCACGCCAAGCGGACCGGCCAGGTGATGGCTGCGCTCGGTCCAGTCCAGGCACTGCCGGGCAAGCCCGTTGCGGGTCGGTTTGAGTGTTGCGACATCGACGCCGATAGTGCCAAACCAGGCGCTGCCCGCGGCTGATAGTTCAAATTGTTTATCCGCGCCCGGCACGATGAACAGGCGCTGTTGCAACGCCTGTGTCACAGCCACTCCCAACTGTCCGGCCAGGTGATCGTAGCAGCAACGGGCGAAGCGTAATTCCTGCGCTGCGCGATTCAAGGGGCGCCGCCTGACCGTCGCTACCGAGCTGATGGCGGCCAGATGTTCGATCGCATCGGCGACATGGGAATCGGTCAGGCGATAGTAGCGATGGCGGCCTTGCTGCTCGCAGGTGAGCAAACCGCCGTTGAGCAGTTTGGCCAGGTGGGCGCTGGCAGTTTGCGCGGTGACGCCTGCCGCATGCGCCAGTTCGCCGGCCGGCAGCGCGTGTCCGTCGAACAGTGCCATGAGCATGGCGGCCCGGGCCGGATCGGCAATCAGGAAAGCGACGGAAGATATATTCGGTTGCGGGCACATGCCAGATCTCTCACAATTTTTTCATAGTATAGAACCGAAACCAGAACGTATGCTTCGACGTGCGACGAAGCATCGGGCCGCGAGGCGCGGCTACACTCAAGCTCCAATCAACGGTAGATGGAGAGCAGGATGGATGAGAGCGCGGAAGCTGGCATGTGCTGGGTGGCATCGGACAAACAGCGCCTGCAACGCCGCGTGCTGGCGGCCACCAGCCTCAGCTACGCCGTGGTGATTCTGGATACGTCGATTGTCAATGTCGCCCTGGAGCGTATCTCTGGCGCGTTGGCTACGGATATCGCCGGTTTGCAGTGGGTGGTGAACGCGTACATCTTGAGTTTTGCCAGCCTGTTGCTAACGGGCGGTACCCTGGCGGATCGTTACGGCGCCCGGAACGTCTATCTCGCCGGCCTGGCGGTGTTCACGCTGGCTTCCGCCTGGTGCGGCGTGGCCGACGAGTTGGGCGTGCTCATCATGGCTCGCGTACTGCAGGGATGCGGTGCGGCGTTGTTGTTGCCTGCTTCTTTGACTCTGATCAAACATGTCTTTCCCGATGCCGGGGAGCGCGCCGCTGCAATCGGCATATGGGCCGGCTGCGGCGGCGCCGCGATGGCTGCCGGACCTTTGGCTGGCGGCATCCTGATACATTTTTTCGACTGGCGTAGCATCTTCCTCGCGAATCTGCCGTTCGGCCTGCTTGGCATATGGCTGACATGGCGTATCGGCCGTGACTACAAACCAGCGCTAGCACGGCGGCTGGATCCTGGCGGTCAATGCACGGCGATCCTGGCGCTCGGGGCATTGGTCGCGGTGCTGATCGAGGGGCCGGTTCTGGGTTGGCACAACCTGCCGATCGTTGCCGGAATGGTGCTGGGTTTCGGCGCCGGCAGTATCTTCCTGGCACTGCAAAGTCGCCGGAAGGACGCTATGCTGCCGTTATCGTTTTTCCGGAATGGCGCATTCTCCGGCTCAGCGCTGGTTTCCATGGTTTCAGCATTGACATTTTACGGGCTGGTCTTCGTTCTCAGCCTGTATTTCCAGCAAGTACAGGGTTATTCGCCGTTGCGTACCGGGCTCGCCTTTCTGCCGCTGACGGCGCTGGTGACTGCCGGCAGCATGGTATCGAATCGCATGGTGAAGTCGTACGGCCCGCGCCGTCTGGTATCTGCCGCACTGGTTTGTTACGCCATCGGCTTTCTGGGTTTGCTGGCGTCGATATCAACCGCAACTTCGTCCTACTGGTTGTTGGTTTTGCCGATGCCTGCCATCGGCTTTGCCGCCGGCCTCATCACACCGGCGGCGACGGCCGCACTGATGGCGGCCGTCGAGCCGGAACGTGCCGGCGTGGCCGCCGGCGTACTTAATTCAGCCCGGCAAACCGGCGCTGCCCTAGGGGTGGCGGTGTTCGGTGGTTTGATTACCGCAGTACGTCCATTTGAGGCTGGTCTGCACCTCGCGCTGTGGGCTTCGGCAGCACTCGCGCTAGCGGCAGCGCTGGTCTGGCGCCGGGCTTCAAAGGAGGACTAAAGTGCGGGCTAAAGCGGGACCACCGGGATACAAAGATCGCATTCGAATGCGCCGGTTTTCGGGTCGCAGGCGGCGTCCGTCGGGTAGTACTCGAAGAATGGCCGGGCATCGAGCTGCATGCCGCTGGCTGGCAGCCAGTCGCGTAGCAGCCGGGTCCAGGAGTCGCCGATATCGTGGCCGTTGCCAACGTAGCGGGTCACTGCATAACTGCCGCCGGGGATGGTGGTGACAAACGACGGGCCGCTGGCGACAAAATTCGATGGCACTTCAACGCCCGCATCGTAGCGGCATTTTTCTGAACTGGTAATCGCCGGATCGTTATGGCTGATGCCGTAGCGCGGACGGCCGAACAGATTGTTGGTTTCCATCCAGGGGCTGACGGTTTCGATCCAGAATTCCGAGATGGGCTGGCCGTAGTGTCCGATGTAGCGCAGGTAGGCGATTTTGGCTGGTTGCCGCTCGATGACTTTGACTTTCATGGGAATCTCCTTGGTGGCTGGCTGGGAGTTTCCATGATGGTCCAGGCGCCGTTTGGTTTCCTGATCCTGCTTGCCATGCAACTGACCAGGATTGCTGTCCTGGCCGGATGACTTGTTATGGCTTTCTTCAAGCCGGGAAGCCCAGCGGTCCGCCTGTCCCTGGCGCCACTCGGTGGCGGTGCAGCCGAAGCGGGTCTTGAAAGCGCGCGCAAATGCCTCGGCCGAACCGAAACCCACCGACAGGGCGATCTCCAGCACCGGCACCGCGGGCTGGGCGACCAGCCGCAACGCCGCGATTTCCAGCCGCCGCCGGCGCAGGTAGTCGCCGAAGGTTTCGCCCATCCAGGCCGAGAACAAACGGTGAAAATGAAACGCAGAAAAATGGGCGACTTCCGCCAGGGTATTCAGCTCAAGCACCTGATCGAGATGCAGGTCGATATATTCAAGCACCTTGTGCATGCGTCGGGCATAGGCGGCCTGGTTTTCTTGCGATGTCATGATGATCCTGGCGGCAGGCGGATCAACGCGTCGCCAGCATGACGCCGACGCCGATCATCATCGTGCCTGAGGCACGTTCGACGTTGGCTTTGGCGCGTGAAGAACGAAACATCTTGCGCGCAAGTTCGCCAACCATGCCATAACCCAGCACCACCGAGCACATCACGCCAACGATGATCGAACACAAGATCAGATAACTGGAAAGCGTGATTCCCGAAACGTTAATCACGCCTGGCAACAATGCCATGTAAAAAGCGATGGCAAGCGGATTGGTGACAGTCATCGCCAGGCCGAGTCCGATCTCGATACCCAGGGTGGTAGCGGGAGCAGATGTCTCCGCAGCAAGCGCAGCGCCGGCTTTGCGCCACTTCTTGATACCTAACCAGACCAGATAGGCCGCGCCAATGTATTTAAGTGCAACGAAGGCAGGGCCAAGGATTGCCAATAAAGCGCTCAACCCGATCACCGCCGCCGTCAGCATCAACAGCTTGCCGATAACGATGCCGATTGCCAGCGGCAGGCTGGCCGAGATGCCGCCGGAAATGGAGCGTGCGAGCAGGGCTGCGATTTCCGGTCCGGGCAGTGCTGCCGAGGCGGCAAAAGCCAGAAAAAAGATGAGGTACTGAGTCATGCCCGCTCCTATGTCCGATCCGTGTTCCAGCCGCAATATTAGTCCGTCGCCCCCCTATGCGCCACTGCTTTCTGAACATCAACCTGCGCCTGTGGCATCAGGCGTAAGCTCAGTCCCCAGAACACCAGTGCCAGCAAGCTGACCGCGGCGCCGAGAAGGCAAACGCCGTCCCATCCGACGCTGGCATAAACAGCGGTCGAGGCGATCGCGCCGAGGCCGCTGCCAACTGTATAAAAAATCATGTAGCAAGCGACTAACCGGCTGTGCGCCGCGGGCTGGGTCCTGAAAATCATGCTCTGGTTAGTAACGTGTATCGCTTGCCCGCCCAGATCCAGCAATACTATGCCAAGCACCAGCGCCCACAAACTGTAGGGCATCATCGCCAGCGCCAGCCACGACAATAGCAGTAGCACCAGCGCCAGGCCGGTGGTGCGCTGGCCATGCCCGCGATCGGCCCAGTGGCCGGCGCGAGCTGCTGCCAGCGCTCCGAGTACCCCGATCAGCCCGAACGAGCCGATCGCGGTATGCGAGAAAGAATAGGGCGCGGCGCTCAGGGGGAGTACCAAGGCACTCCAAAAGATGCTGAACGCAGCAAACATCAGCATCGCAATCACTCCTCGGATTTGCAGCACTCGTTCGTTGGCCAGCATGATGAACATCGAGCCCAGCAGTTTCAAATATGAGATGTACTGGATCCGCGGCATTTGCGCCGGCAATACGCGCGACAAAACAACCAGCATCAGCAACGCCACTGCAGCCGACACGAAATAGACAGAGCGCCAACCGGACAGATCCGCCACCCATCCCGCCACGGTGCGCGCCAGCAGCAGCCCGATTACCACGCCACCTTGCGCCACGCCGACCACGCGGCCGCGTTCGGCGGGCGCGGCGGCACTAGCAGCATAGGCGATCAATCCCTGCGTCATGGCGGTGCCGAGCAAGCCCACGCATAGCATGCCAATCAACAGAACTGCCGGAGACGATGCCATACCCACTGCAATCAACGCCGCACATAGCAAGCACAATTGCGCCATGGTCAGGCGCCGCCGGTTCATCAGGTCGCCCAAAGGCACTACAAACAGCAAAGCCAGCGCACAGCCAACCTGGGTCGCTGTGATGACGATGCCAATCGAGGCCTGGCTGAAACCGAAGTCTGCGGCCAGGGCATCCAGCAGCGGTTGCGCATAGTAGACGTTGGCTACACTCAAAGCACAGGCGACGGCAAACAACAGCACTAATCCCTTGTTGAGAAACGGTGCGACAGTTGCTGGTTGGTCGTTCACCCGGCTTTCAGCCATATTCAATGCGAGGCCGGCCTGTGGGCAGGGAACCTGGGATTTCTGATGATTAAGCAAGATATAGTTCCTTTTTAAAACTAGTTTTAAATTAAAACCAATTGAAGTTTAGGTTTTCTAGTTTTAAAATGCAACTGGAAAGTGTGAAGTACTCCGACTAAGGAAGAGCATGGCCAAGAGAAAGAGTTTGAAAAGCGATAGTTGTCCGGTAGCCCGT
Source organism: Collimonas sp. OK307 (assembly GCF_900113705.1). Classification (GTDB taxonomy): domain Bacteria; phylum Pseudomonadota; class Gammaproteobacteria; order Burkholderiales; family Burkholderiaceae_D; genus Collimonas. The sequence goes on from NZ_FOQI01000016.1 coordinate 122,912, forward strand.
TCGCTGGATGTCGTCGGCGACCGCTGGTCGCTGCTGATCATCCGCGATGCATTCGACGGCATGCGTCGTTTCGGTGAATTCCAGAAGAGCCTGGGGGTGGCGCGCAATATCCTGGCCGACCGTTTGCAGACGTTGGTCGCGGAAGGCATTCTTGAAGTTGCCCCGGCCTCTGACGGCACCGCCTACCAGGAATATCTGCTAAGCGCTAAAGGCGAGGGCTTGTTTACCGTAGTGGTTGGCTTGCGGCAGTGGGGTGAAAAATACCTGTTCAGTAAAGGCGAGGCCTTTTCCCGGATGCTAGAGAGCGCCAGCGGCAAGCCCGTGCAGAAAATCGAGCTGCGTTCGCGCGAGGGGCGCTTGCTGGGGCCGGCAGATACGGTGGTGCGCAAGGTCGATAGCAAACAAGACAGCTGACACAGTTTGCAATTTGTCAGAGCGCTGCCTTTGGTAAATGCCAGCCATATGAGATAGCAACCAGACGCAGGGTGAAACAGGCAGCGCCGCCAAGCAAGGCGGCAGGGCCGGGCGCCATGCCCAGGCGGCGTCCGGCGAGCACGGTGAACGCGCCGAAGAAAGCCGCGGTGGCGTAAATGTCGACTTGCAGCACCGCCGGCACGCGTGCCAGCAGAATATCCCGAACCACGCCGCCGCCCACTGCGGTGACGGTGCCCATCAACATCGCCACAAACGGCCGGATGCCGAACAAGATCGCTTTCTCGACACCTGCCACGGCGAACAAAGCCAGGCCGGCGGCATCCAGCACCAGGATCAGCGTCGCGGGAAATGCCTGCACCGTCGAATGGAAGATGAAAGTTAACAAGCCGGCCAGGAAGGTCAGAACCGGATAGCGCCAGTCGCGGATGGCATTTGGCGGTGTGGCGCCTATCAGCAAATCGCGTATCACGCCGCCGCCGAGCGCGGCGACAAAGGAAATCACCATCACGCCGAGCAGGTCGAGACTGCCGCGCATGGCGCTCAGTGCGCCTTCGATTGCGAACACCAGCGTGCCGGCCAGATCGGCTGCAAGTACGATCGTTTCGGTTCTTAACTTGATTTTGTTCATCGACGGCGGCATCCATTCTTGTTGCTAGTGCAGGCACGCTATAACGAAAATTTCCATACGTCAATACGTCAATCAATCCACGGTGTAAACGAGAACGGAGTGCAGGTCGCGCTTGCGGCGCTCGCTGTACTCCGTTATTAAGACGCGGGCAGCTGCCTGCCGCAGTTGCCCGTAATTGCCGGCTTTTTAGCTTTGCAAACCGCGTGGAATCGCGCTCAGCAACTGGCGAGTGTAAGGATGGGTCGGATTATGGTACAGCTCATCCGAGTTGGCTAGCTCCACCACTTTACCCTGATGCATCACCATCACCTGGTCGGCCAGGTATTTGACTACCGACAGATCATGCGAGATGAAGATGTAGCTCATGCCGAACTCTTCCTGCAAGTCTTGCAGCAGATTCAAAACCTGCGCCTGCACCGACACGTCCAATGCCGACACCGATTCATCGCACACCAGGATTTCAGGGCGCAAGGTCAGGCAGCGGGCAATCGCAATCCGTTGCCGCTGGCCGCCGGAAAACTCATGCGGATAACGGTGATAGGCTTGCTGTGGCAGTCCCACTTTTTGCAGCAATTGCATGGCCATCTCGGTGCGCTCGTTGTCGTCGCTGCCGATCTGGTGGATGCGCATCGGCTCAAGCAGGATCTGGCCGATGGTGAAGCGCGGGTTGAGCGAAGCGTAGGGGTTCTGGAAAATGATCTGGATACGCCGTTTGTAAGACATGAAATCGCGGTTGGACATGCCGATGATGTCCTTGCCTTCGAACAGCGCCTGTCCAGCCGTGGCTTGATGCAAGCGCATCAGGGTCAGGCCGACGGTGGTCTTGCCGGAGCCGGATTCGCCCACCACGCCCAGGGTCTTGCCGCGCGCCAGCTTGAATGACACATCTTGCACCGCTTTGAATTCCTTGCGGCCAAACAAGCCCTCGCGGAAATAGAAGCTCTTGCCCAGATTGCGTACATCCAGCAGGATGTCTTCCTGGCCGCTGCAACCGCGGGTGCGTTCCCGTAAATCGAGGTCCGCGCCGTTGTGGCCGTTCATGTAGTCGCTGATGACCGGCAAGCGCCAAGGGCGGGTGTCGAGCGAAGGGCGGCACATCAGCAAGGCTTTTGTGTACGGGTCTTGCGGCGCTTCAAAGATTTGCCGGACATCGCCGTTTTCGCGCACTTCACCGTGGCGCATGACGATCACCTGATCAGCGATTTCGCCGACCAGCGCCAGGTCATGGGTGATGAACAATACCGACATCTTGTGACGTTTGCGCAAGGCTTCGATCAGGTCGATGATCTGCTTCTGGATCGTGACGTCGAGCGCGGTGGTCGGTTCATCGGCAATCAGCAATTTTGGTTCGCAGGCGATCGCCATGGCGATCATCACACGCTGCTGCTGACCACCAGACATCTGGCTCGGATAGGCATCGACCTTGGTTGCCGGCGATGGAATCCCGACTTCCTCCAGCAAGGCAATCGCTCGCGCGCGGGCCTGCTTGGCGTTCATGCCCATGTGCAGCTGCAGTACTTCGCCGATCTGAAAACCGACGGTGAACACCGGGTTGAGCGACGTCATCGGCTCCTGGAAAATCATGGAGATTTCCTTGCCGCACATGTCGCGCCGTTCGTCGGGCGACATGGTCAGCAGGTTACGGCCTTCAAACTCGATCACGCTGGTGGCGGCAATACTGGAATTTTCCTTGGGCAGCAAGCCCATCACGGCCAGCGAACTGACCGATTTTCCGCTGCCTGATTCGCCCACCAGGGCGACAGTGGTGTTGCGTGGAATATCAAAGGAAATCCCTTTGACGGTTTCCACCATGGTTTTTTTATCGGTGCGAAAACTGACGCGCAGATCGCGTACGCGCAACAATGGTTGTTCGCCGTTGCCTGCCGGGTGGTTGTGGTTAGTCGAATCCATGATGTCTCCTATTTCAGCTTCGGATCAAGGGCGTCGCGCAGCGCATCGGTGAACAGCGAGAAAGCCGTTACCAGGATCGCCATGGCGATACTTGCAGCTGCCAGCTGCCACCACTTACCCAGAATTAATTCGTTTTGTGCTTCGTTCAGCATGCTGCCCCAGGATACGACGCCGACCGGCACGCCGAAACCGAGGAAGCTCAAGATCACTTCCGACTTGATGAAGCCGACCACCGAGATCGACAGCTGCACCAGCGACACGTGGCTGACGTTAGGGAAGATATGGCCGAACATCTTGCTCCAGTGGCTGGCGCCGATCGCATCGGCCGCCATCACGTATTCGCGTGTTTTGTGCTTCATGTATTCGGCGCGGATCAGGCGGTAGGTGCCGGTCCATCCGGTAAGGCCGAGAATCAGCACGATCGCCATCACGCCCTTTTGCTGGAGTACCGCGGCGACCGCCAGGATCAGCAACAGGTAAGGGATGGAAGTGAAGATGCTATAGAACCAGTTGAAGGCGTCATCTACCCAGCCGCCGAAGTAGCCGGAGACGGCGCCGAAGATAGTGCCCAGGGCAACCGCCAACAACGCAGCAACCAAACCGACGATGATCGAGGTTTCAGCACCCTTGATGGTTTTCTTGATGATGTCGTGACCCCACTTGTCGGCGCCGAACGGCAGCGTCGGTTTGCGGATCAGCGTCTCGCTGCCACCTTTTTTAGCCAGCTCGGCGCGGATTTCAGCCATCTCTGTCGCCAGCGGATCGGCGATGCCGTAGTCGTTGGCAACTACCGGCGGCGTAGCTGCTGCGGTACCGCTCTTGCGCAAATCGCGCAGGATGTCGCGCAGCGGATCGACCGGATTTTCCGGCGGCGGCGCTTCAACCACGGCATCGTTATCGCTGAAGCCGCGCTCGGCTTCGGTTTGCGCGCCCATGAAGGTAGGCGGCGCGTAGTTGACGCCGACTTCCTTCGACCAGTCGCTGGCGATCAAGCCGCTGGCCGACAGCGCCAGCATGACCAGGTACAGGCCGACGACGGCGAGTGCGAGCATGGCGACATGGTCGGCGCGCAGGCGGCGCCAGGCCAGAGCCCACAGGCCGGGAGAGTGCGTGGCGCCGGGACCGGTGGCCAGGGTTACGGTGGTTGCTGCAGGCGCCGCTTGGGTAGGGGCCTGGTGGATACTTTGAGTCATGGCGGCTCCTACTTCAGTTGAACGCGTGGGTCGACGGCTTGGTACAGCAAGTCAGTCAACAGGTTGAATATCATGGTGGCGGCGGCGACATAGATCGTGATCGCCTTGATCACCGGGAAATCGCTACGTTCAACTGCCAGGATAACTTCACGGCCGATGCCTGGAATCGAGAAGAAGCGCTCGATCAGGAATGCGCCGATCAGCAGCGCCGGCAGATTCGACATGACGTTGGTGATGATAGGAATCGCAGCATTGCGCAACACGTGCACCCACAGTATGCGGCGTTCCTTGACTCCCTTGGCGCGCGCGGTGCGGACATAGTCCTGGTTGACTTCATCCAGCACAAAGGTGCGGTACAGGCGCAGGCTAGGGGCGATACTCACCGCCAGCATGATCAGGATCGGCAGGGCCGAGTAGTGGAACAGGTTTTCCCAAATATTGTTACCCCAGCCTTGCACCGGGAATAAGCTCAGTTTGTAGGCGAACCAGTATTGGAACAGGATGATGTAGACCAGGATACTGATCGACATGCCGACGGTGCAAGCCACCATCACCGCGCGGTCGGTCTTGGAGCCGCGCACGAAAGCCACGGCCAGCGCCAGCGCTACGGCGATCAGGGTTTCCAGGATAGTCAGAGGGATCAGCACAGTCATCGATGGCCCGAGGCGGGTCAGGATGACGTTAGCCACCGATTCCCCGGTACTCCAGCTGGTGCCGAAGTTGAAGGTAACAATCTGCTTGATGAAGATCCAGAGCTGGATGTAGTAAGGCTGGTCGATGCCCAGCTGGGTACGGATGTTGGCGATCTGTTGCGGGTTCGACATCTTCCCGGCCAGGATATAGGCTGGGTCGCCACCGACCCAGTTGAACAGGAAAAATACAAGTACGATGACGCCGAGCATGGTCGGCAGCATTTGCCAGAGGCGTCGCAGGATATAAGCGGTCATGATGGTTCCTTAATCTGGCTCAATGCAGGCGTTGGCCCGAAATTTCGGCAAAGAATGCCTTGCTGTTAGGCTCGCGGCCGAGGAAGGCACTGACCATCTCGCCGGCTGGCTTTTCAGCGCCACGCGACAGGATGTCCTGGCGATACAGATGGCCAACCTCGGGGTTCATCAGTTTGCCGTTATAACGCGACAGCATGTCCAGCGCCAGAACTTCCGACCACATGTAGCCATAATAACCGGCTGCATAGCCGCCCATCAAATGGCCGAATTGCCCTGGGAATTCGGTGCCGGGTACGTAGCCTAGTGGTGTGGCGCCTTCCATTTGTTGCCAGACCGCCAGCGGTTGTTCCTGATCAGCCTTGTCGTTATGGATGCTCATGTCATAGCTCGCGTACAGCAACTGGCGTGCATAGCGTATGCCGCGGCCATAGTTGTGGGCCGCTGTCAGGCGTTGCAGCAAAGCGTCGTCGATGGTTGGGCAAGCAGTCTTGCAGAAGCCGGCCAGCAGCGTCAGCGACTCTTTACGGCGCGCCCATTCTTCATACATCTGCGACGGCGCTTCGACAAAATCGAGCTCGACGTTGGTGCCGGCCTGGGCGACATACTTGGTGTTCGACAGCACGCCATGCAAAACGTGGCCGAATTCATGCACCAGGGTTTCCAGTTCGTCGCTGTTCAAGCCGTTGCGATCGAAGTTGGTTACCAGCGTTGAAATCGGCGTGCGGTGGGTCAGTGTGCTGACGCCTCGGGTGCCCCAGGCGGCGGCGTGGCCGTACTTGCCTTCACGCGGGAACAGATCCAGATAGATGCCGGCGATGCGTTTTTTGCTTGTGCTGTCGATAACGTCGTAGTACTGGACTTCAGGATCCCAGACCGGTACTTCCGCCCGTTTGAATTCGACGCCATACAGCGTGCTGGAAACATGCAAGATCCATGGCACTGCGGCATCGGTAGGGAAGTACTTCCGCAGAGCTTCCTGGTCGACGTTGTAACGTGTTTGTTTGATTTTTTGCTGCCAGTACTCGGCATCCCAGCGTTCCAGCCGGGTGTCGGCCAGCGGCGTCTTCAGGGTTTCCGATTTGAATACGCGGAGTTCCTCGATTTCCTTGATTTCCAGCTGAGTGACTGCGGTTTTTACTTCAGTCAGGAATTTGTCGACGGTTTGCGGATTTTTCACCATGCGGCGACGGGTTACCAGATCGGCATAGCTTGGCAGGCCGAACAATGCCGCCATTTCATGGCGCAAGTTCATGGCTTCTTTCAGGATCTCCAGATTCTTTGGCGTACCGTGATTGGCGAACGCGATCTGATAGCGGCGGCGTGCATCGCTGTCATCCGCCGACTCCATGAACGGTTTGTAGTCCGGGTATTCGAAGCCGAGCAGGTAATTGCCTTTGTCATCGCGCTTGGCGCGGGCCAGATAGGCGGCCGGCATGCCTTGCAGTTCTGCCGGAGAGAAGGTCAGCTTCTGATTGTTGTCGCGGATATTGCGCGCGAATTCCTGGCTCAGCTCACCCAGCTTGTCGAGGATTTCTTTCATCCTGGCGCGCTTTTGCGGAGGCAGCGAGACGCCGGTGTCGTCGAAGCTGTACAGGATGTCCTGACGCAGTTTCTTCTCTATCGGGTCGCTAGGCTGGATGGCTTTGAAGCGGGCATACAGCTTTTCGCTTTGCAGCAGGTCGGTAGCGAATTTGTTGGTTTCAATCAGGCAGGCTTCGGTGGTGCTGCGTACTTTGGCATCCGGCGAAACGTTGTTGAGGATATCGACCGGACCTTGCAGGTCTTCCAGGGCGATCTGCAGATCGTTCCATTCGGTCAGCACTTTCTTGCTGTCTTTGGCATGGGCCGCCGGTAATTTCTCTAACATGGATACGCGCTTGCGTAAGCTGCTCAGGGAGTCTTTGCACAGAGTCGGAATGTCGTCTGCTTTCAACAAAGGAATCAGTGGGCGTTGCGTATCTTGGGCGGCTGCCTGGTTCAGCATCAGCGTGAATAACGCTGTTGTGACCGGCAAGAAAAATGATGATGGTTTCATGCATTTCCTCAAATAGGGCTTGGTAATGGTTTATGGTTAGTGGGGACCGGGAAACCCGGGGAGCGGAAGGCGCTGCGCCATTCCGCTCCGTAGTGTTTTTATTTACGTTTTTCGATATCGAAATACATCCATTCGGTAGGCATGACCGGGTGTTTCTTGTAACCGATCACACGCGGTTGCGCGATCATGTTGCGGTAACGGGCATAACCGATACGCGCCGGCGCATCCACTTCCAGGATGCGCGCCATCTTGTGATACAGCAGGTCGCGTTCCGGGCCGGCTGGCAATTTCTGCGAGGCGGCGTAGAGCACATCGTATTCGGGGATCTTGGAGCAGCCGTTGTTGTTCTGGCCAACGTTCGGGCCATAGAACAATTGCATGAAGTTGTCGCCGTCCGGATAGTCGGCAATCCAAGGTGCAGTGCGGGTTTGCAGCTGGCACTCTTTTTCTGCCTTGAGCAGGTCGGGGAAGGTTTTCAGATCGCCAACCATGCGGATATGGATGGTGTCGTAGGTTTTCTTCCACATTTCCGATTGTTGCTGGCCGTTTGAGTCGGCGCGGGCGGAGTAGCGCACTGTCAGAGGTTTGCCGTCCGGCAGGGTGCGATAACCATCCTTGCCGATCTTGTAGCCGAACTTGTCGAGCAGGGCGTTGGCGACTTCAGGTTCGTACTGGATGCTGCTTTTGTAATCCGGATCGTAGCCGACAACACCTGGCGGAATCGGATATTCAAGCGGGATCGCTTCGTCGTTCCAGACTACCTTGATTTCTTCGCGTACATTATGCGCCATGGCGATAGCGCGGCGCAGGGCGATTTTTTCCTTGCTCATGCCGCCCAGTACCGGATCTTGCATGTTCCAGTAGAAGTAGCTGATTTCAGGGTCGACGATACGCGACAGTTGCACACCTCGTTTTACAAACTCCGGCTTCAGTTTGCCGCCGGCCATGACTTGCGGCGCCAATGGACCCTGTAATTCGGTGATGTCGACTTCGTCACCTTCGAATGCCAGCAAACGTGACTGGTCTTCCACCATGACGCTGATTTCCACGCGGCCGATTTGCGGCATGCGCTTGCCCTTCATCTTGGCGACGATGGCGGCATCGCCCGGGTCGGTGCTGGGTTGGAAATCCCATGTATAGCCGCGGTAATCCGGATTGGCGGTCAGCACCATGCGCGAGCCGCGGATCCACTGGGTCAATATGTAGGGGCCGGTGCCGACCGGATGTCCCATCACGGTACCTTGCGCATCGCGATATTTTTCGATCACTTCGCGGGCGACGGCGCTGGTCGGTTGATGCGCCAGGATCATGCCGAGGTTGAAGTCAGGCTGTTTCAAGTGGATCCGCAAGGTATAGCGGTCCAGCAGTTCAAAGCCGGGGACGTTGGCGTCGTAATCGAAATGACCGGTTTTCTTGGCTTGCGCCGCTACTTCGTCGAGGCCGACCACTTTACCTTCCAGCAGCCAGGTTTGCGGCGAGGCCAGTTGCGGATCGAACAGGCGCTTCCACGAATAGACGAAATCGCCCATGGTCAGTTCACGCTTCTTGCCGTTGAAGGCCGGATCATCGGCAAAATAAACGCCTTTTTTCAGGCGGATGGTGTAGGTCATGCCATCCGCGCTGACTTCCGGCAGCGCTGCCGCCGCGGATGGCATCAGCTTGGCAGGTCGCGCCAGGTATTCATAGGCGAACAGTGTTTCAAATACCGACTGGTTGACCAGCTGCGAATACAAGTCGCGGGTAACGGCCGGATCGAAACCGGTTTCAGGCGCTACGAATACAAAGCGCAGTACTTTGTCGGGATCTGCCGGGGAAATTGGCGCTGCCGCTGTCGATGCCTTCATCGGCAGCGCGCAAGCTAAACAGGCAACCAATATCCCGCGTAACCAAAGCGAGTTCATACCATTTGTCTCCTTCAAATATCTCTAGCTAAATTGGAACTGCGGCAGGCGGATCACGCTTGCCGGAGCAGGGTTTCTATTTCCGTGTAGGGGGCGAATTAGTGTTTGTCGACATCGATGTACTGCCATTCAGCGTGCAGGATCGGGTGTTTTTTGAAACCCTTGACCCATGGCCGTACCAGCCAATTGCGGATTCTGGTGGTGTTCAGGGCCCAGGCCGTGTCGGCTTCGAACTGTCGATTCATTTGCTCGTAGACTTTATCGCGCTCGGGGCCTAAAGGCAGCGCCATGGCTTTGACGTAGAGGGCATCAAAGGCTGGCGATTGATAGCAGCCGTGGTTGCCGTGGCCGGAGTTCGGGCCGTACAGCAATTGCATGAAATTCTCGGCTTCCGGATAGTCGGCATTCCAGGCCGCACCCCACATCATCAATTCGCACGAGGTCGCGGCTTTCAGGTTGTCGGCAAAATTGCTGACGATGAATTTGGTCCTGATACCTATCAGGTCGAGGCCGCGTTTCCAGAGCTCTGACATTTCCTGGTTGATCCCGCCTTGATTGCTGGTGTATTTCAGCAGCAGTGGCTTGCCGTCCGGCATATTGCGGTAACCGTCGGCACCGCGCTTGTAGCCGAAGTGATCGAGCAGCTTGTTGGCTAATGCCGGGTTGTAGTCGATGCTGCTGCGATATGCAGGATCATAGCCTCCTACCCCTGGCGGAATCGGCGCTTCCAGTTTGACTGCCTGGCCATTGCGCAATAAAGAGGCTTCTTCCTTATTGTTATATGCCATTACTATGGCGCGCCGAAGTGCAATCTTATCGTTGCTGTAGCCGCCAATGACCGGGTCCTTCATGTTCAATATGTTGTAGGTGATGCCTGCGTCGATGATGCGCTGTAGCTGTATGCCTTGCTCTGCATATCCTGGTTTGAGTTTGTCTCCATCCAGTACGGTCGGAGCGGCGGTCTCCGGCATTTTGTCGAAATCGATTTGCTTACCCTGGAATGCCAGCCAGCGCGATTGGTTTTCTTCGATGATGCTGATCTCGACCCGGCCGACTTGCGGCATTTTCTTGCCTTGCATGTCTTTGATGATCTGCTTGTCGATAGCGTCTGCAGAGGGCTTGAAGTCCCAGGTGTAGCCGCGATACTCAGGATTGGCGACCAGTACGATCTTGCTGCGCGGGACATACGTTTGCAACATATAAGGCCCGGTGCCGACCGGATGTTGACCGCTTTGCTGGCCGTAGGCAGTGACAGCTTCACGTGCCACCGCGCCGAAACCGGTATAGGCAACCACGTTCAGGAAGTTGTAGTCCTTGGCATTCAGGGTGACTTTTAACGTATAGCGGTCGGGTGCCTGTAATCCGGGTATCGAGGCATCGTAGTTGAAATGCCCGGTTTTTCTGGCTTGCTCTGCCAGATCATCGAGGCCGGCGATTTTGCCGGCGATGAAGCTGGCGTGTGGTGAGCGGTTTTGCGGATCAAGGGCCCGCATGAAGGTGTAAATGTAGTCTGCGGCTGTGAGTTCTCTACGCACGCCCTTGAAAACGGGGTCCGGCGAGAAATAAATCCCTTTTTTCAGATGAAAGGTATATGTCTTGCCATCCGCGCTAATTTCCGGCATCGCCTCTACTGTCTCCGGCACCAACTTGGCTGGCCGTGCCAGATAGTCATAGGTAAGGAGGGTTTCATAGATGACTTCGCTGACCCATCCAGAATAAAAATTCTGGGTACGGACCATGTCGAAGCCATCGTCTGCGGCTTCAAATGCGGTGCGTATTACCTTGGCCGGGTCGGCCGGATTGGTCTCGGCATGGGCGCCGGCGGCGCTGCCCGCGAATGCTGTAAAAGCCAGCATTTGCGCTAGTAATATCTTTTTGAATCTGACTGATTTCGACATTTTTCGAAGCATTTTCTTTTTGCCTTTTGAGCAGGTGGTTATTTTCTACATGTGCTTAAGATTGCTTATCTATCGCACAAAATAGTGTCATCTCCGATGACATCGCGCTAATTCGCCGGTAGGCGAACGCGCGATCAATACCTTTTTACTTGGTAAATAAATAATATATTAATCTATTCGCTTATTTTGTCTAAGTGAAACCTGGTATGTAGTTTGTCTCCTGTTATATGTAATTTTGCGGCTGATGACAGCCGTTTATTCCAGGTTAAGGCGGCATACTACAGAATCCCGTACAAAAAGATAGATGAGCAGATAAATTAGCGTTTAGTGTTTTTCAACATCCAGATACATCCAGTCCGCCTGCAGGATAGGGTGGCGCTTGAAGCCCTTGATCCATGGCCGGATCAACCAGTTGCGGAGGCGCGACACGCTAAGTACCCAGGCCGTATCGGCTTCCATCTGGCGGCTCATCTCGATATACAGCTGATTGCGTTCCGGCCCCGGCGGCAATGCCTTGGCCTTGACGTAGAGCGCATCGAATGCCGGCGAGCTATAGCAGCCGTTGTTGCCTTGCCCCACATTCGGGCCATATAGCAGCTGCATGAAATTATCGCCTTCGGGGTAGTCAGCAATCCAGGAGCCATTCCACATCATTAATTTACATTCCGTCGCTGCCTTCAGGTTGTCGGCAAAATTGCTAACCCGGAAATCGGCGCGAATGCCGATTTTGTCGAGTCCGCGCTTCCATATTTCCGAGAGAACCACATTGATCGCCTGTGCTTCCGTGGCTATTCTCAACATCAGCGGCTTGCCGTCGGGGAGGGTGCGGTAACCGTCGGCGCCACGCTTATAGCCGAAGTGATCAAGCAATTTGTTTGCCAGCACCGGATCATAGGCAATGCTGTTACGGTAGTCAGGGTCATGGCCGACGACCCCGGCGGGGATCGCCATTTCTGCTTTCACTGCCAGCCCGAGGCGGACCTGAGATATGTCATCCTGGATGTTATAAGACATTGCAATTGCACGGCGCAGTGCGTTTTTCTCCAGGCTACTGCCACCGATGACCGGGTCTTTGTAGTTCAGGAACGTATAGACCACACCTGGTTCAACTACAGTATCCAGCCGGATTCCCTGGTCGAGGAAGGATTGTTTCAGTTTTTTTCCGTCCAGTACCGTTGGGGCGGCTGCCTGGGGCAGGTAGTCAAGGTCGACCTGCTTGCCCTGGAAAGCCAGCCAGCGCGATTGCTCTTCCTCGATGATGCTAACTTCGACACGGCCAACCTGCGGCATTTTCTTGCCCTTCATGTCGTGCACCAGCTGATCGTCCCAGGCGGTGCCGGACGATTTGAAATCCCATGTGTAGCCGCGGTATTCAGGATTGGCGACCAACACGATTTTGCTGCGTGGAACGTATTCCTGAAGCATGTAAGGTCCGGTGCCAACCGGATGAGCCCCTGTCTGGTCGCCGTAGGCGTCGACCGCTTCACGCGCTTGCGCACCCAAGGCAACGAATCCCATGATGTACAGGAAATTGTAGTCGGGTGCATTGAGCGTGATCCGCAGGGTATAGCGGTCGGGGGTCTGCAGGCCGCTTACCGGCGCGTCGTAATCGAAGCGGCCGCTTTTCTGCGCCTTGGCGATCGGTTCATCCATGCCTGCGATTTTGCCTTGCAAGACATTGGCGGATGGTGAACGGTTCTTGGGGTCGAGAAAGCGCTTGAAAGTATAGGCGTAGTCTTGGGCAGTCAGTTCGCGGCGAGTCCCTTTGAAGGCGGGGTCCGGGGCAAAGTAAATTCCCTTCTTGATATGGAAGACATAAGTTTTGCCGCCATCGCTCACCTCGGGCATGGCCTCCGCAGTTTGCGGCACCAGTTTAGCGGGGCGTGCCAGATAGTCGTAAGTTAAGAGGCGCTCAAAAATTGCTTCAGATAACCAGCTGGAATAGGCATTGACGGTACGCACCGGATCCATGCCATCGTCCGCCGCCTCGAAGACTGCATGCACCACTTTGGACGGATCTGCTGGATTATTGCCCGCTTGCACCGAAAATGCTGCACCTGCGATACAGCCGAAGAGCATTATTGGTGCAATGCACGATTGCTTGAATTGCTTTAAGTTCCACATGGTTTATTTACTTTTTCCTTGCCTTTTTAGCATCAAAATATTTTGCTTTCCACTTGGAAATGGCTAATTTACGCCGTTAAACAGGCCTATGCGGTTTTGCTTATACCCGTATGCGTATTTGTTATTTGGCGTATATAAGCAACAGTATCGCAGGCGTTCCCAAATTTAATGCTGTTTTTATTTTTTTTAGGATACACTATTTTAGCTGCATTACTTTGTGTGGCATGTTTTTTGCTTGTAGGTATCAGCGGAAATGTTTCTGGCAAACAATCACAAATTGGGACCCGAAAAGTAACCGTGCAGTACTGTTTTACACGCGAAATAAAATCTGCTTTTTGGTCGTTGTTGTACAAAGATTTTTGACGCATCGCTCAGAAGGCGATTAACAAATCGTGTTTGATTTACTACAAAAACTTAAATTTCAACTCTAACTTTTACCCATAGGGAGTTTGGTTATGATGAAGGAACGGGGATTGCCACGTTCGCTGCGACTGATGTTTTCAGGCGGCGTAGCTGTTGGGCTAGGACTGTTGGCCCATTCAGTGCAGGCGCAGGAGACAAAGACGGACGATGCTCCGCAAATGCAACGAATCGAAGTTACAGGTTCGTCGATCAAACGGGTAGCGAACGAAGGTGTTTCGCCTATCACGATTATCAAGGCTGACGATTTTGCCAAAGCAGGTATCACTACTGCCTCGGAAGCGTTAGGTACTATCTCTGCGAATCAATCGCAATTTACGACTTCAACTAACGTTGGTAAGGGCGGCACCGTTGGTGCATCGGCCGACTTGCGTAGTCTGGGCTCGAACAAAACCCTGGTGTTGCTGAATGGCCGCCGTCTTGCCAATAGCGCATTTGACGGCTCCACTGTCGATTTGAACATCATCCCTATTGCAGCCCTGGACCGCGTTGAAATCCTGCGCGACGGTGCTTCCGCAATCTACGGAACTGACGCTATCGGCGGTGTGATCAACTTCATCACCAAAAGATCGTATACCGGCCTGAACGTTTCCGGCGAAGGCATCATTCCTTCGCAAAGCGGCGGTCAGGAAGGACGTATCAATGTATCCGGCGGCTTCGGCGACCTGGATAAAGACGGCTACAACGTTTTTGGCGTAGTCGATTACCATAAACAAAGCAAGATCACTGCCTCGCAGCGTGGAATCACCGGCTATGTGCCAAGCCTGGGCTTGAGCCAAACCAGCGGTAACACCTACCCGGCTAACTTTATCGACACTGGCAATGGCGTCGCCGGCAATCCTTTGCTGGCAACCGGCTGTGACGCAGCGCATCTGAAGCCAAACGCCAAGGGCACTTCTTGCCGCTACGACTATTCCTCAACCATTGATGTAGTCCCTGAGACCTCTGAACTTGCCGTGATCGGCAAGGGCACGTTGAAATTGAATGCCGACAACAAGGCGTCGATTGAATACCTGCATTCCGAAAGCAAAGTGACGCAAACCGTCGCGGGCGACGTGTTTGCCGGTAACGGTAGCGACTATCTGCTGCCTAGCTCCAGCAAGTATTACCCAGGCAACGGCATTACTCCTGCTGTCGCTGGTTTGAGCGGCGATCCTTTGTCGGTCAACTTCCGTTCTGCTGGATTTGGCGGCCGTGTAAGCGAAGCTAAAAACACGGCAGACCGTTTGCTGTTGGCTCTTGACGGCACGATGTGGGGCTGGGATTACAAGACCGGCCTGAGCTATGCAGTCAGCAAGGCGCAGGAAACACTGGTAAGCGGTTATCTGAACAATGATTCCGTAAGAGCAGCGCTGTTGAACGGCACTCTGAATCCATTTGGCCCGTCTGCTCCAGGCGTGTACGACACGGTTAAAAACACAGGTAAATACCTGGATGCTAAAACCACCATCTCGTCGATCGATTTCACTGCAAGCCGTGAGATCGCACAATTGCCGGCTGGTCCGCTCGGTTTTGCTATCGGTGGCGAATATCGTCATGAAACAGCAGAATACGACATCATCCACTCGGTTGCCGACCTGTCCGAAAGTACAGGCTCTTCGACTTCCCAGTCGCAATCGGGCAAGCGTAATGTTGGCGCCGTATTTACCGAGTTGAGCATCCCGATCGTCAAGGATCTGGAAGCGCAATTAGCCGTGCGTTACGATGATTACAGCGACGTTGGCAGCACCATCAATCCAAAGATCGGCCTGCGTTGGCAGCCAGCCCAGAACTTGATGATCCGCAGCTCATACAGCACGGGCTTCCGGGCACCAAGCTTGTACGAACTGAATCAGCCTGCCTCGACCACCTACACTTCCGGCTCCTATAACGATCCGAAACTGTGCCCAGGCGGTAATGTAGGTCCAGGCGGTGTTGAGGTGCGCGATTGCAATACGCAATTCTTCACGCAGACCGGCGGTAACAAGAATCTGCAGCCAGAGAAATCGACTTCGTTCACCCTGGGTACGGTTTTCGAACCTGTCAAGGATGTAACTGTTTCGATCGACTACTGGAATATCAAGATCAAAAACCAGATCGGCGTGATTTCCGAAGCCGATATTTTTGCTGAACCTGCTAAGTATGCAAATCTGTACGTTCGCAAGCCAGATGGCTCGCTGGACTACATCGTCCAAACCAACCAAAACATGGGTAACGTTCACACCCAAGGTTTCGACTTGGGCCTGGGATGGCGTTTGCCTAAGACTGGCTTGGGCGACTTTGCATTCTCCATCGACGGCACTTACGTTACGCAGTATGACTACCAGAGCGAAAAGGGTGGAGCTTACCTGAACAATCTGGCTGTCTATGCTGGCGGCGTCGGCTCCACACCAGGTGTAGTTTTCCGGTGGCGCCATACTGCAGCGGTTAACTGGAAGAATGGTCCATGGAGCGCAACTCTCCAGCAAACCTTCAGCACTGGTTACGTAGATGCAAACAACTCTGTGTCGGCTCCTTACGATACGCACAACGTTGGTTCATATACCCGCTACAACACTTCGTTGACCTACACTGGTATCAAGAACCTGACACTGACAGGTGGTATTAAGAACATTCTTAATAAGAAACCGCCTGCAAGTAACCAGGTCGATAACTTCCAGATCGGCTACGATCCACGTTACGGCGACATCGTTGGCCGTGCGTTCTTCGTCCGTGCCAACTATCAATTCTTCTGATAGCGAGAAGCGATTGGGTTAAGTTCTTTTTGTAAGCAAACCACCTGGGATGTTTTCCAGGTGGTTTTGGCTTTTCAGAATGCATGAACTTAGAGCGATCATTCTGCTGTTTTATTAGGCATTGATGTAGTATTTGCGGACGCGCACTAATTAGGGGAGAGTGATCTGATACTTTTTGTTGGCTTGACAATAAATTGGCGTCTGATAATTTAACCTTGTACCGAATCGTTTTGCATAGCAATCGCGGTTCGATTGGTACAGTTATTGCGTCACCGTAGGTTGGTTAGTTGTTCACTCATCTGATTGCATGTGGTTTTAGCAATTGAATAATGTAGTATCGGAGGAAAGAGGCATGGATTTCACGCAGGATGGGAGAAACCCTTCCAAGAATATAGTTGGCATCAGCGTGGTTGTTCTTCTGCATGTAGCTCTAGTTTATGCGTTGATTACAGGGCTAGCCCGTAAAGTTGTCGAAGTGATTCAGCAACCGGTCGAAACCAAGATCATCGAGGAGATCAAGCCGCCGCCACCGCCACCACCACCGGACAAGCCGGTACCGCCGCCGCCAAAATCGGTTGCGCCACCGCCACCGTTCGTACCTCCACCAGAGGTAAAAGTAACGCCGCCGCCACAGGAAAACGTGATTGCAGCTGTAACCAACGTCAAACCACCGACCAATGACTTGCCTACTTCTGTAGCGCAGCCATCGGCTACCGGCGAAGCAGGACCATCGCATACCAGTGCAAAAATTGCTGGCAATTGTGATAAGCCGGAGTATCCAAGAACTTCTTTACGCAATGAAGAAGAGGGTACCGTTACTGTCAAGCTGACTATCGGCGCCGACGGTAATGTGGTCGATTCCACTGTTGAAAAGAGCAGCGGTTTCAAAGATCTGGACAGAGCCACAACCAAAGCGTGGAGCTTGTGCCATTTCACACCTGCAATGGCTGACGGTAAAGCCGTTCAATCGACGACAAAAATGCAGTATGTCTGGAAGCTGGAATAATCAAAGTGTAGAACCACTACCTTGTCCGTTATCCTAGCAATCTAATTTATAAAATTTGGAGTATTAGTATGTCTACCACTCGTAATCGCTTATCCGCCCTGGCTGCCGCCCTGATGATCTCTGCCATGACGATCTCGCCGCTGGCCGCTATCGCCCAAACTCCTGCGGCAGCATCTGCTACCGCTTCCGCTCCGGCTGCTGCCGATGCTCCTAAAGCTGCCGATACCGCAGCAGCATCGCTGGCCGATACCCCGACTCCACCACCACTGCCTGCAGCCAAGGAAACCGTCGATAACCCATACGGCCTCGACGCCCTGTGGAAAGGCGGCGACTTCGTTGCCCGCGGCACCCTGATCATCCTGGTGCTGATGTCGATGGGTAGCTGGTACATCATCATCACCAAGCTCATCGAGCAAGTGAAACTGATGGGCCAGGCAAAGAACGCACAAAAGACCTTCTGGAAAGCCGCTACGGTTGAAGCCGGTGTTACCGGCCTGAAGCCAAACAGCGCATACCGCTTCATCGCTGAAAACGGCGTGAACTCGACGCACCACCACGACGGCGCCTTGCTGGAACAGATCGACCTGAACACCTGGGTGACGATGTCGATCCAGCGTTCGGTAGAAAAAGTCCAAAGCCGCCTGCAAGACGGCCTGGCTTTCCTGGCAACCGTTGGTTCGACTGCACCGTTCGTCGGTCTGTTCGGTACGGTCTGGGGTATTTACCACGCGCTGACAGCAATCGGTATCGCTGGTCAAGCTTCGATCGACAAGGTTGCCGGTCCGGTTGGTGAAGCGCTGATCATGACTGCAATCGGTCTGGCAGTGGCTGTGCCTGCTGTTCTGGGTTACAACTGGCTGGTTCGCCGCAACAAGAGCGCAATGGAAGAAATCCGTTCGTTCAGCGCTGACCTGCACTCGGTTCTGTTGAGCGGCGTGATGTCCTCGAGCTCGGCTAGCCAGGTTGCCCATATCAACAAAAAGGTTGGCTAATCATGGGAATGTCACTCGGTTCATCCGATGGGGATGAAGACGAAGTGATCGGCACGATCAACACGACGCCGCTGGTTGACGTCATGTTGGTGTTGCTGATCATCTTCCTGATCACGATTCCGGTGGTGACGCATACGATTCCGGTGAAGTTGCCACACGAAATCGACGAACCTTATAAAACCAAGCCAGAGAACATCAACCTGGCGGTGAATAAGCAAGGCGACATGTTCTGGAACGAGCAGCTGGTGCCGAACACGGCGACGTTGCTGTCGAAGCTGAAGGAAGTGGCGGTCATCGTGCCACAACCGGAACTGCATATCCGTGGCGATCAGCAAACCAAGTATGAATACATCGGCAAGGTGATCCTGACTGCACAGCGGGCAGGAATCGCCAAGATCGGGTTCATTACTGAACCGCCTGCGCGCAACTGATAGGAGTATTGCAATGGGTATGAATGTAGGTTCTTCCGGCGGCAGCGCCAATGATCCGGAACCGATGATGGAAATGAACATGACGCCGTTGATCGACGTCATGCTGGTGTTGATCATCATGCTGATCATCACGATTCCGATCCAGAATCACGCCATCAAGCTGAACATGCCAACCGGTAATCC
>NZ_FOQI01000017.1 GCF_900113705.1 Collimonas sp. OK307
ATCTGGGCGCTATTGGCGCACGATCGAAAGTATGAGCGCGCTTACGTCAGCACCAGAGCCGCATGAACAGATCGTTACGTAGCAGTTGATGAGTTTTACAACATGAGTACGTTGAAAGGTTGCGCAAGGTAATTGAGTGTGATGGCAAACAGGTCAGACCGGGACTCACGAAACCTGAACTTACTTTAGAGCCAAGAGCTCGTCAAAGAAATTAGGTGTGAGTCAGCGGATTCCATCAAGGCCAGCAGGGTTCAGTCTGCAACAGGGCCGGATATAAAACTGCATCCTTATCTGTTTGGCAGTACACAAAAAAACCTTGGCAAATAGGAGGCGTCCATATAAAAGTGAGTAGCTGCCGGGCTACCCCCGGCGCACGTACCTACGGAGCAGCAACCGTTTCAGGTAACGTGCATTTCCGTAAAACGTCAACGAACGTACTCCGTGGGCCGTTAATTGGGATCAGAGTTTTTTTACGACGATACGACTGTCGTAAAAAAACTCTGATCCCAATTAACTACTACGCCGGCAATTTTTGTACTGTCACACGGTCTATGAAAAATTCGCCGTCGACACACTTCCGATGCGGCACCCCCGCAACCCTGAATCCCGGACCACCCTCAGCCACCCAAATTTTGGCAACCGTATCAAAATCCTCCAGCTCCAGCCCAAGCAAGGGCGCCGACAGCACGAATTGCGCGCCCTCTTTTTGTCTTGCCAGAACTTCTTCAATCGTCTTAGCCATAATTTCAATCTGATATAGGGGAATTGTTCGCGATCAGGAATCGCGCAGCAATTCACGCGGCAACTCGTAAGTTTCCTTGATCGCCTGCAGCACGATATTCGAGCGGATATCCTGCACGCCCGGTATTTTATATAACTTTTCCAACACAAAAGCAGAATAGTGCTTCAGGTTACGCGCCTTCACCCGCAACAGATAGTTGGCATCGCCAGTGATGATATAAGAACCAACCACCTCCGGATAATTCTGCAACGCCTGCATGAAATTCTCATGCCAGCTCTCAACATCCCTCCGCATAGTCACCTGCACAAACACATCCAGCTCCAGTCCCAGCTTTTCCGGATTCAGCAAAGCGCTATAGCGACTGATAATGCCTTCCTCCTCCAAAATCCGCACGCGGCGCAAACACGAGGAAGGCGACAAAAACACCTGCTCCGCCAAATCCTGATTGCTGATCCGGCCATTCTGCTGCAATAGCGTCAATATGTTTAAATCGATAGTATCAAGCTGCATTGAAATTATCTTTCAATATTAAGTATATATTCTCCATATTATTCTAAATAATATAAAAATCACCTACTAATTTCGTATAAAAATTCCAGCAAGCTCACCTAAAATAATTCATCAAATCAGCATGGGAGAACGCCATCACTACCTCAAAGCCCATCTGGGACATCAGCCCCACCCTCTCCGCCCAGACTCCGGTGTGGCCGGGCGACACCGCCTATAGCGCCCAAACAACCTGGGAAATCAGCGACGGCTGCCCGGTGCATGTCAGCCGCATCACGCTCTCCACCCACACCGGAGCGCACTGCGACGCGCCCAGCCACTACGATCCGCAAGGCCTGCCTATCGACCAGGTAGCTCTGGACGCCTATATCGGTCCCTGCCGTGTAATCCATTGCATTGGCGCCGCACCAGTCACACCGCAAGATATCGAACATGCATTGGCAGACGTCCCGCCACGCGTCCTGTTACGCACCTATGCCAGCGCACCGCAAGAACGATGGGATCCGGCATTTGCCGCAGTAGCACCCGAAACCATCGCGCTGCTGGCGCAACACGGCGTACGCCTGGTAGGCATCGACACGCCTTCGCTCGATCCGCAAGAATCCAAAACCATGCGGGCGCACCACGCGGTAAGGCGGCACGGCATGGCAATACTGGAGGGCATCGTCCTCGATGCCATCAGCGCCGGCGACTATGAATTGATTGCACTGCCATTACGACTGGCCGACATGGATGCCAGTCCGGTACGCGCTATCTTGCGCCCTCTTTGACCTTCAGAAATACAACTACAACAACTACGACAGCAACCATGACAAACAACATCAAGACCCGGGCAGAATGCCAAGCCCTGGATGCCAACGACCCGCTGGCGCCGCTGCGAACCCTATTCGACTTGCCGCCAGATGTGATCTACCTGGATGGCAATTCGCTAGGCGCACGCCCGCATGCAGCGCTGCAGCGCGCACAACAAGTGATCCAGCAAGAATGGGGCGACGGTCTTATCCGCAGCTGGAACAAAGCCGGCTGGTTCGATCTTCCCGGCCAGCTGGGCAACAAGCTGGCGGGCCTGATCGGCGCCGGCGAAAACGAAGTCGTGGTGACCGATTCCACCTCCATCAATCTGTTCAAGGTACTGGCCGGTGCATTGCAAATGCAGGTCGCCAAACCCGATGCGGCAACCCGTAAAGTAATCGTCACCGAACGCGACAATTTCCCGACCGACATCTACATGGCGCAAGGCCTGACCGAATGGCTGGATCGCGGCTACCGCATCCACCTGATCGACACGCCGCAAGAACTCGCCACCGCCGTCAATGCAGAAACCGCGATCCTGATGCTGACCCATGTCAACTACCGCAGCGGCCATCTGCATGACATGCAGGCAGTCACCAAAGCTGCGCAAGCACAAGGTGCGCTGGTAGTCTGGGACCTGGCACATTCCGCCGGCGCGGTGCCGATAGATTTGCATGCGGCCAATGCCGACTTCGCAGTGGGTTGCACTTACAAGTACATGAACGGCGGCCCCGGCGCACCGGCCTTTGCGTGGATCGCGCCACGCCATCATGCGCAGTTCCGGCAGCCCCTGAGCGGATGGTGGGGCCATCGCGCGCCGTTCACCATGCAGCCGGCATTCGCGCCCGGTGAAGGCATACGCCGCGCACTGTGCGGCACCCAGCCGATCGTATCGCTGGCGATGGTGGAGTGCGGCCTGGACATCTTTGCACAAACCGACATGCAAGCCCTGCGCCGCAAATCGCTGGCGCTAACCGATCTGTTCATCGCACTGGTCGAAAGCCGCTGCGCCGGTCTCGATCTGACGCTGGTGACGCCACGCCCGCACGCTGAGCGCGGCAGCCACGTCAGCTTCGCCCATCAACACGGCTACGCCATCATGCGCGAACTGATCGCGCGCGGCGTCATCGGCGATTACCGCGAGCCACAAGTGATGCGTTTCGGCTTCACTCCGCTATACACCCGGTTCACCGATGTCTGGGATGCGGTCGACACTTTGCACCAGATCCTGGCCGACAAAGATTACGAAATCAACGCGCAGCAAGAAGCGGTTACCTAATTATTCAGGAGTCACAAGATGGAATGCCCTTTCAACCCAAAAGAGTCGTGGCATGGCGCCCAGATGAAATTCGGCGAGGCCGCCGGCGAGACCATGAGCTATGGCGATTACCTGGCGCTGGACCAGGTCTTGACGGCGCAGCGGCCGCGCTCACCCAATCACAATGAAATGCTGTTCATCATCCAGCACCAGACCAGCGAGCTGTGGATGAAGCTGATGCTGCATGAGCTGCATGCGGTACGCGCGCAGCTGCGCAGCAACGATTTGTCGCCGGCATTCAAGATGATGGCCCGAGTGGCGCGCATCATGGACCAGCTGGTGCATGCCTGGGATGTGCTGGCGACCATGACGCCGCCGGAGTACACCGCAATCCGCCCTTATCTCGGCCAGTCGTCCGGTTTCCAGTCGTTTCAATATCGGGAAATCGAATTCCTGTTGGGGAACAAGAATGCCGCGCTGCTGCAGGTGCACCAGCATTCGCCGGAATCGTATGCGCGACTGCAGGACGCGCTGCAACAACCGTCGATTTACGATGAAGCGGTAATGCTGATGGCCCGTGCCGGCTTGCCGGTCGACCAGTCCCGCCTGAACCGGGACTGGCAGCAAGCCACCGTGGCCGACCATTCAGTGGAAACGGCCTGGCTGGCAGTTTATAAAGCGCCGGACACCCATTGGGAGCTATACGAGCTGGCCGAGAAACTGGTCGATCTCGAAACGTCGTTCCGCTACTGGCGCTTCCGCCATCTGACCACGGTGGAGCGCATCATCGGTTTCAAAAAAGGCACCGGCGGCACCGAAGGCGCCAGCTATCTGAAGATGATGCTGGACGTGGTGCTGTTTCCGGAGTTGTTTTCACTACGGACTTCTCTCTGAGTCAAGCCGCATTCAAACAGCTTTTTCAAGCAGTCTGATTGCGCTTCGCGACCCGTGTTCGTACATCTTGCACATCGGCCGGGTCGCAACGCAGTTCCAGCAACTGATTGACAGCGATCTCGTCGGCCAGTGAAGTTGCCGTCACCTTGGCGCCGAAAAAATCGGCGTCCAGGCTGAGTGCATTGCAGATGCGTTTGCGGCCCGGCTCATCGGCTGGCAACTGCAACACCACCGTCAGGTAATTTGTTCCCAGGCCATCAACTGCGCTCTGTTTGGATATCGTCGCCGGCACCGCCTGAGACGGCGTCGGTACAATTTCCACAGGAACGCTTGCATGCTGTTCCTCTGCAATTTCATCCGCAGACACCAGCACAGTGCTATGCGGACCGGGCCATTTCTTGACACCGCCGATCACGGCCGGCGTACCGCCGCTGACTTCATATTCGGTTTCGGAAATCTTCTCGTAGTGAAAAGGCTCCCAAGCCGGATCGCCGTGCTTGCGCATCGCCACCGTCTCCAGTACCTGGCTGGCGGGGGCGCCGTTGCCTAGCATGCCGACATCGCTTAGTCCCGTATCGGCTGTTGTGTCATCCATCTTGCTTACCTCATTGATTTTCCGCTTGCTTAAAACGGATTGCTAACCTTCGCCACCGGCGCAACAGCCAGCACCTCAGGCAATGTTCTCGATTCAAGTTCTGCCACCACCTGGTTGATCAGCACCTGCAGTGCCTTTGCCTGCTCCAGTCCACGCTGGTCCAGCGTCAGGTCGACGTCGCCAAACAAGCTGACCCGGTCCAGCCGATTTTCAACGTTCAGCTTGCCGATAGAGAGAGTTGCGCTTTCATCGGCGAACGGAATAAATTTAGCCATATTAACCATGCGACCATCCTTTATGTATCAAGTTTGTGACGAAATTGAGTAGCATTTTCAACGCATCATTGAATAACCTGGTCCTCAGATCCGCCTCTATTTTTTTAACCTGGGCAGTCGGCTCCTCGGTTCTTTCAGCAAGGTTCCTGCCACCGTGTTGCCCGCTCCCCGCTTTCGGCAACGACATCGCCACGTCCTTGATGCGCTTCGGCACACCTGGCAGCAGATCGATGTGCAAGGTATTTTCCAGCTGCGTTACCGACAAAGCCTGATAGCTGGAAGTATCCTCGTTCTTGATGAAATAAGCAGCGGCCTGCTGTCTCTTGGGACTATAGACCACTTTATAGATATAAGTCGGCACCAGCACATTGCCGATCTTTTGCAGATCCTGGCCAAGGAAGGCGGGCCCGGTAATCACATACAGCTCGCCGTCTTTCTCTGCCAGGCGCCGTACTGCGCTTTCGATCGCAGCCCAGACATGGCGATTGTTTTGCGGATTCTGCGGGATCATGTTGGCAAGACTAAAACTTTCATACTGCGAAGTACGGTTTGCCATGTCGCCGTTCGGACTCATGTGGCCGCGGTCGAAACCGGAGCGTGCATAGTCTTTCAATTCGGCACGGCCATTGATCAGCAAGGCTGGTTCCGGATGAAAGGAATTTTCGCGCGACAGCGTGCGGGCGGCGTCGATATTATTGCGCGTCAAATGCTCGGCCGACCATAACGGGGTGCGCGTGATACCTGAATGCATGACTGCAAAAGCCTGGTAGCACAACTCCTGCGTCTGGCGCGCCAGCTTGTCGTTGAGGATTTCAGGGGCGCGGCCGGCGGCGTAATGCGAGGGACAATCTGTGGCGAAAACCGGCGAACTGAGAAATAAAAGAAATAACAGGGACAGCAGGACGTGACGGAACTTGTGCGGCATTGTTCACCAAAACTGTATAAATACCCAGTATAAGGTTTATCCTAAATCACTCCAAGCACTATCCCTGAATTTTTGTCGAAGTGTTTAATGCGGCGTGCGAAATTCGTTGGCAATCCATGCGCTTGCGCTGCTCTCGCTGAGCTTGAAAGTTGCCGCAACCCGCACTTGCGCTGTCTGTTCGCCGTCTGCATCGTGCGCAGTCAGCAACGCATAGGGAAAATCATCGTCGGGAATAATATCGAGCGTGACATTGAACGTTGCATCAGAGTCGACATCACTCACCACAATGCTCTTGTGCAGCATCGCATGCAACTGCTGCTCGTGCCTGCGCACAAATTCCGATGCAGTCTTGACCAGCGTGATGAAAGCCGAGGGATCCAGCGGCTTCGGATTTTTCTTGTCGCGCCCCATGGTCCACGGTCCGATCAGCGCCGGCTCCGGTTCGCCATCCTTGATCATGGCTACCGCCCAGCCGTCATCGTCGTCGTTCTTGATGATGCGCGCGGTCCAGCCATCATCACGCCACAAGCGCGGTTCCTGGGTTTTCTGGTCGTTGCCGGCGCCGGTATCGTCGTCAACGTATTCATCGGGGGCTGGTGCGGAATGATCTGTCATTACTGAATGCTTCACTGCTAATAGGGGTACAAAAGGGAAACCGTGAAAAAACCGGTGAGTGCGAATTGTATAGCAGAAAGGAATAGCGCCAGGCGCAGCAGTTCACGAGCGCTGGAATTGCTTACGATAGGCCGCGGGAGAAACCGAAAATGCTGCAGCGAAATGCTGTCGCAGCGACACGGTGGAACCGAAGCCCACCGTTTCGGCAATGCGGTCGATCGCCTGGTCGCTGGTCTCCAGCAAGCACTGGGCCGCAGCCAGCCGATGATTGAGCAGCCACTGCGATACGGTGGCGCCGGTCTTCATCTTGAAGCGCCTGGTGAAATTGCGCCGGCTCATGGCCGCCCTGTCTGCCAGCACATCCAGGCTCAAGGGCTGTTCAAGGTTGGCGATGGCCCAATCCAGGGTGACGGTGAGTTGGTCGCTACCGCTGGCTTTAGGCAAAGGCTGTTCAATATATTGCGCCTGGCCGCCATGCCGATGCGGCGCTACTACCATGCGACGGGCAATCCGGTTCGCCACTTCAGCGCCATGATCGCAGCGTAGCAGATGCAGGCAACAGTCGATCGCGGCGGCGGTGCCGGCCGAGGTCAGGATATCGCCGTCATCTGCATACAATACTTTTCGATCTAGTTTTATGCGTGGGTATTTCCTGGCAAAGTCATCGGCCCACACCCAATGGGTAGAGGCGGTACGGCCATCCAGCAAACCAGCCTCGGCCAGCACAAAAGCGCCCAGACACAAGCCGACAATCCTGGCGCCACGCGCGTGCGCCGTGCGCAACGCCTTCAGCAAAGCCTCCGGCGGCCGTTCATCGGGATCTCGCCAGGCCGGCACAATCACGGTGTCGGCCTGGGCTAGCACGGATAAATCATGCTGCACGTCAATATTGAATCCCGACATGGTGGGAATCAAGCCCGTCTTCTCCCCGCATATCAGTAAACGGTAACGCGGCACGCCCAGCCTGGCCAGATCGTCGCTAAACACCATGCAGGGCACGGATAGATGGAACGGGCTGATGCCGTCGAAGGCGATCACCGCGACGGTATGCGCGCTCTCGGGATTGATGGCGGTGGCGGTAGCAAACATGGCCCGATCCTATCACATGTTGTCTATCGGGACGCTTTCGTCATCTGCGCCAAAGTCCGATACTTTGCCCTGTCAAATGATTAACAAGGAGTTCCAAAATGAACCACCCAACAATTCGTACCATCGCCGGCGCCACCGCCCCAAACAAGATAGACGCCAACAGCACGGCATTACTGGTAATCGATTTTCAGAACGAATACTTCAGCGGCAAGATGCCCATCCCCGACGGCATGCGCGCGCTCGATAACGCCAGGCAACTGGCCGCATTCGCCGACCAGGTAAAGCTGCCGGTGTTCCATATTCAGCACGTCACGCCGGCCGGCACGCCGATTTTCGCCCAAGACGGCGATACCGTTAAATTCCACAGCGCGCTGCAACCGGCAGCGCATCACACGGTATTGCAAAAATCTTCCGTCAGTGTCTTCCCTACCACCGACATCGACGCCCGCTTGAAAGCAGCCAACATCAAGACACTCATCATTACCGGCTTGATGACCCATGCCTGCGTAGCCGGCGCCGCACGAGACGCCGTGCCACGCGGCTACGAAGTCATCGTTGCGGACGACGCCTGCGCCACCCGCGACCTTGACATGGCCGACGGCAGCATCGTGCCGCACACCCTACTGCATCACGCATCCCTGGCCACCATCGCCGACACCTTCGGCGATGTGATGACGACGGCGCAGATCCTGCAATTGCCGTTGGCCTAAACATTCTGTCTGGAAAATCAACCTGACGCTCACTCAAGTATCTCACCGCGTTTTTCACTATTACTATTGAAAGGTATCAAATGAAATTCAATTTAAAGACTTTGCTGTTCGTCACTGCAGCCCTGTGTTCCACCCAGCTGTTTGCGAAAAACACCGCTCCGGCAAATGCAACGCCAGCGACACAATTGATTTCCCTGCCTGCGGCAAACCTGAAGTGGACTGAAATCCCTGAAACCGGCGGCATCAAATTCGCCAACGTACGTGGTAACCTGGCCGGCAAAGGGCCGTACGAAGCTTTTGTGATCTTCCCTGCCGGTAAAGACAACCCTTTCCACACCCACTCGCAAAACCTGCCTACCGTAGTGTTGAAAGGAACGTTCTATGCAGTCATCGACGGAAAACGCACTGAATATCCGGCCGGCTCTTTCTATGACCTGCCAGCAAAGCTGCCTCACTACAGCGGTTGCACCAAAGATGAAGACTGTTTGCTGTTCCAATATCAGGCAGATCATTTCGACCTGGTTCCACTGGATCAAAAGAAATAAAATCGGAGTTTGAATAATCGGCACAGGTAAGCTGTGATGATGATGGAGTTGCTCGCTTCACTCTCTATCATCGTCAGCTATGGCGATTTTTCCAAGCACTCTCCTCTCGTTTTACGACAGGAGATTTTTTTGCTTGACGTGTTTTCAAGCAATTCCAAATGAAATACGGGCGTACAGGTAATCACTCTTCCTGCATGTCCCTTAACTACTAGCTACTTGCTACTTGCTACTTACAACAACCGTCATCACGCTACAGCATGCATTTTCTCCAAAGGCAGCAAGGTATTCACGGAAATAACCTCAGACGATACAGCACTCACACCATCGATTCCCACGCTTTCTGCAGCTGCGTGCAAATCAATATTCTGCCATTGCATTGCATTGAATAGGCTTGAAGGCCGTCAAGCCCCGGTTCAGCTACGAATTCAGGGCCGGTCTCGGCTTGCGTAGAATACGTGGAGAATTAAGTGGCATACTATGTAAATACATGGGTCGGATGCCGTCGACGGCAATCACTGAAAGGCGGAATTAAAATGAAAAACTGGATTCGTCTCAACAAGGGATTCCTGCTATTCCTGTTTCTTTTCGGAATTTTCCGCACCGCAGTCGCCGACTGGAACCCTATCCCCTCCGGCTCCATGCGCCCCAACCTGCTAGAAGGCGACGTCGTATTCGTCAACCGCCTCGCATTCAATCTCAAGGTCCCCCTCACCAATATCGTCATCAGCCACCTCGGTGAACCGAAACGCGGCGACATCGTCACCTTTTTCTCCCCCCTCGACAACACCCGCCTCATCAAACGCGTAATTGCGCTACCCGGCGACACCGTCGAAATGCGCGATGAAAAAATGATCATCAACGGCCACGAAGCCAGCTACGCCATGCTCGGCACCGCCCCCGAACCGCTGGAACAAGGCGGCGCCCTGGTCGCCCTGCGCCTTAACGAAAAGATGGGAGCCGAACAACATCGTATCCAGCTGCTGCCACAAGTCAACGCCAACCGCAATTTCGGCCCGATCACGGTACCGCAGGATCACTATCTGATGCTAGGCGATAACCGCGACAACAGCGGCGATTACCGCCGCTTCGGCTTCGTACCGCGCGAGCTGCTGATCGGTCGCGCCGAGCGCGTGCTGGTATCGGCCGACATCAAAGGCAACTGGATGCCAAGGACCGAACGCTTCGGCATGGAATTGCATTAGGATCTGTCGACTTAACCCTTGATGCGCTTCGGCGCCGTGCGGCTGCCGATGCTATGCAGCCGCTTTTCAATCAACTCCGACATGCCCTGAGCAGCAATGGAAAGAGAACGCTCTTTCTTTTTCACGATCAGGATCGGCCGCACAATTTCATCCGCATCGACCGGCGCGTCGACCGGGATGCTCACCAGGTTCATATGGCGGAACTGGAACAAGGTCAGTTCCGGCACAATGCTGACACCCAAACCGGACTCAATCAAACCCGCTACGGTAGCCAGATGCTCCACCTCCAAACCTGAATTCATCACCGGGATGCCGCGCAGCAGTAACTCGACGTGCTGACGCACGCTGGTGCTGCGCGCCAGGTGAATCAGTTCGCAACCGCTCAGGTCAGACAGACGGATACGGCGCTTGCCAGCCAGCGCGTGATCCTGCCGGCACACCAGGTAAAAAGGATCGCTGCACAAGGTTTTGGTATCGAACTCGGTCAAACCCGAACCCGGTGCGGTCAGGGCGATATCGACCTTACCTTGACGCAGCATGGCGAGACACTGATCCGACAAGGCGTCGAACAGTTGCACGGTAATTCCTGGATAAGCCCGCTTGTATTCGGCAATCACCGCTGGCAGGCCGTTCGCCGCCAGCGACGGCAAGGCCGCGATCGCCACCCTGCCTTTGCGGCGTGCGACGTAGTCGCTCATATCGGCAAAGGCAGCCTCGATATCGCTCACTAGCGAGCGCGCCACTTCGGCAAACAATTCTCCCTCTGCGGTCAGCGTAACGTTACGCGTATCGCGCTCGAACAGTTTGGCGCCTACCGCCACTTCCAGTTTTTGAATCATGACGCTGAAAGCGGATTGCGACATGAAGCAACGTTCTGCCGCGTGAGTGAAGTGCTTGCACTCCCGCAGTGCCAGGAAAGCATGCAGCGAACGGGTAGAGATGTTGAGCTTCATCGATTAATCTCTTTTTACGATCAATCTATCGGAAAAAACCATTTTACAGCACAAAGCTCAACTACCAGAATGCAGTTAAAACAAGATTAAAAACAAGTATTCCAAAAAATATCCAAAGGATAGGAGACAGACAATATGCTGGCATTACTCGGCTTCATCACCATCGCCACCCTGCTCGCGGCGATCTTGACCAAAAAAATGTCGCCATTAGTGGCCCTGATCGCGATTCCCATCATTGCCGCCATGGTAGGTGGATTTGGACTTGAAACATCCAAATTCATCGTGTCAGGCATCACCAGCATTGCTCCGGTGGCCGGCATGTTTGTATTTGCGATCCTGTTTTTCGGGATTGTCACCGATGCCGGCATGCTGGACCCGATCATCTCCGGCATCCTGCGCATCGTCGGCAGCCGCCCTACCCGTATCGTTCCGGGTACCGCGTTGCTGGCCTTGCTAATCCACCTGGACGGTTCCGGCGCGGTTACCTTCCTGGTGACAATTCCCGCCATGCTGCCGCTATACCAACGCCTCGGCATAGACAAACGCATCCTGGCCTGCGTTGCATCGCTCGCGGCAGGTGTGAATTTCCTGCCCTGGACCGGCCCCATGATCCGTGCCTCTGCCGCCTTGCATATTCCGGTCAGCGAAATTTTCACACCATTGATCCCGGTGCAGATCGTCGGCCTGGTGTTCGTTTTCTCGGTGGCTTACTACCTCGGCTTGAAAGAAGAGCGGCGCCTCGGCCTGACCAAGGGCGCCCCAACGGGATTCGTCCATACCCATGAATTGACCGAAGCTGAAAAGAGTGTCCGTCGTCCGAAAAACTTCTGGATCAATATCGTTCTGACCGTGTTCGTACTAGGCGTGATGATCAGCGGAAAAGTCGATCCGGTGGTGATGTTCATGATCGGCGTAGTGCTGGCCCTGATGATCAATTACCGCAACGCCGACATGCAGCGCAGCCGCATCGATGCTCATGCCAAGGCGGCCTTGCTGATGGCTAGCATCTTGTTCGCTGCCGGCGTATTCACCGGCATCATGACCAAATCCGGGATGCTGAGCGCGATGGCCAAGATGGCGGTCGGGCTGGTTCCGCCATCCATGGCTTCGCATATTCCGGTGGCGCTCGGTCTGCTGTCGATGCCACTCTCCATGCTGTTCGATCCCGACTCTTTCTACTTCGGCGTGCTGCCGGTGATTGCGGAAGTCGGTCACATGCTGGGGGTACAACCGTTGCATGTAGCGCAAGCCGCGCTGCTGGGCCAGATGACTACCGGCTTCCCTGTCAGCCCGCTGACGCCGGCAACCTTCCTGGTCGCAGGCCTGGCCGGCATTGATTTGGCCGATCACCAGAAATACACATTCAAATACCTGTTCGCGGCATCCGTCATCATGACGATTACCTGTGTCGTGATCGGCGTCTTTCCCCTGTAAGACGAAGACGAGCATCTGAGGAAATTATCATGAAACATATCAGAATCGGCGCCGGCGCCGGCTACTCCGGCGATCGCATCGAACCCGCCATTGAACTGGCGGAAAAAGGTGAGATCGACTATCTGGTCTTTGAATGCCTGGCCGAGCGCACCATCGCGATCGCCCAGCAAACCAGAATGAAAGATCCCTCTATGGGCTTCGATCCGTTGCTGGCAGAACGGATGCACGCTGTGCTTGGCATCTGCAGCGAGAAAAAGATAAAGATCATCACCAATATGGGCGCGGCCAACCCGTTGGCTGCAGCCGCCGTAGTCAGGCAGATTGCACTATCGATGAATCTTCAGCTGAAAGTGGCGGCGATCTGCGGCGACGATGTGCTGGACACCCTGAAATCAGGCGCCTACATCAGCGACCAGGATATACCGGTCAGCAGCCTGGGTGACAAGCTGCTTTCGGCCAACGCCTACATCGGTGCCGCGCCGTTGGTCGAGGCGCTGGCGCAAGGCGCCGATGTCATCATCACCGGCCGTGTCGCCGATCCGGCCTTGTTCCTGGCGCCGTTGATTCACGAATTCAGCTGGGCCATGGATGACTGGCACAAGCTTGGACAAGGCACGCTGGTCGGTCATTTGCTTGAGTGCGCCGGCCAGATCAGCGGCGGTTATTTTGCCGATCCCGGTTATAAGGATGTGCAAGGATTGGCGCGACTGGGATTCCCCATCGGTGAGGTAGCGGAAGACGGGGCAGTCGTTATCACCAAAGTGGCGGGCTCCGGCGGCCAGGTGACAACCGCCACCTGCAAAGAGCAGTTGCTGTATGAAATACACGATCCCGCCAGCTATCTGACACCAGATGTGGTGGCCGATTTCTCTGCTGTGACGATGAGCGAAACCGGCCCCGACCGGGTACTGGTGCAAGGCGCTACCGGCCGCGCCAGGCCAGACACCTTGAAAATATCGATAGGCTATATCGACAGCTACATCGGCGAAGGACAAATTTCCTATGCGGGGCCGGGAGCGCTGGCACGCGGCAAACTGGCACAAGCCATCGTCGCAGAAAGATTGAAACTCAGCGCAGTGGCATTCAATGAATGCCGTTACGATCTGCTGGGCGTCGACGCCATCCACGGCGCCGCATTGTCGGCTCCCGCTGAGTCGGCTCAGCCGTCCGAGCCATACGAAGTTCGAGTGCGGGTAAGCGCCCGCTGCGACAGTATGCGTGACGCGATCCGCATCGGCAACGAAGTTGAAACACTGTACACCTGCGGCCCCGCAGCCGGTGGCGGCGTCACCAAAACGGCCAAAGAAGTGGTGGCCGTGCAATCCTGCATGCTACCGCGCCAACACGTAACAACTTCAGTTCATTTCGAGTGAGAGTTAAAATGAAACTACGCGACCTTGCCCATTCCCGCGCCGGCGACAAAGGCGACATCTCGAATATCTCGGTGATTGCCTACCAGGAAAAAGATTATGCGCTGCTGGAAAAAAACCTGACCCCTGAACTAGTCAAGGCGCATTTCGCCGGCGTCGTGTACGGTGACGTGGTGCGCTATGCGCTGCCGAATCTGAGTGCCTTGAATTTCGTCATGCAGCGCGCCCTGGGCGGAGGCGTCACGCGGTCCCTGGCTCTTGACGCCCATGGAAAATGCTTGAGTTCAGCGATATTGAATTTGGAAATCCCTGACGAAATAAATATCCAGTCAAGCCAATTTCAGCATTCGCCATAGCCTGACTATCGTTGTCATTGCCGTCACTTTACCGAATTCGAACGCAAGAACCAGAGTGTCCAGAGCTCGGATATGGCCTATGTTTCAATTGTGCGGCATCCGCTGCTCGCCAACTGACGGACACTCGCCATGAATTTTATCGAACTGCTCCTGCTCGCCGCAATCTGGGGCGCATCCTTTCTATTCCTGCGCATTGCTGCGCCCGAGTTCGGCCCGTTCGCGCTGATCGCCCTGCGAGTCGGCATTGCCGCGCTGGTACTGTTACCGGTGCTACGCACCGCCACCGCTCGCAGCGAGTTCCGCAGCAGGGCATGGCCTCTATTTGTGGTCGGCATCACCAATTCTGCCATTCCGTTCGGTCTGTTTGCTTATTCGACGCTATACGTCAATGCAGGCCTCGACTCGATTTTGAATGCAACGACGCCGATCTGGACAGCATTGATCGCTGCGGCATGGTTCCAGTCAGCGCTGGGCCGCCAGCAAATATGCGGTCTATTATTGGGTCTTGCCGGCGTTGTGGTGCTGGTTTGGGATAGCTTGGGCGCAGGTGTCTCCGGCGTACCGCTGGCGATCGCCGCCGCGCTCCTGGCTGCTGGATTTTACGGATTTGCAGTCAATTATTCGAAACGCCATCTGGTCGGCGTCAAACCGCTGGTGGTCGCCTTTGGCAGCCAGTTCTTCGCTTCTATCGTACTGCTGCCACCGGCGCTGCTGTACTGGCCGCAACAAGCTATCGCACCGTCCATCTGGGCTTGCGTTGCGGCACTTGGCGTTATCTGCACCGGCTTTGCCTACATTCTCTATTTTCGATTGATCGAACGAGTTGGCGCCGCTTATGCCGCATCGGTAACTTTCCTGATTCCGGTTTTCGGGCTGGTCTGGGGTGCTGTTTTCCTGAATGAAAAAGTCACGCCGGCGATGTTGGCCGGATGTGCCATCACCCTGCTCGGGACTGCGCTCGCCAGTGGGAAACTCAACGACTTTTGGCTGGGGAAACGAAAATCGACGTAATTCAAGGCCCATCGAGATCGCTTCAAATAATAATAATAATTAGCGATAAATGACCAAAAAATAGACATTTATTATTGTTTTACGATAATTTTATATTAGAATGCGACCATCCCATAGAAAAGGAGGCGTCGTGCAGCAAAACATCATCACCATGGTCCGTCGCTTCCTGGCCGCGCTTTGTTCCTGGCTTGCGATTGCCATGCTGGGGCTCTATCTCTTCAGCAAAATCCTGCCTCACCTTGGCATCAGCGCGTCGCTCGACATGGCTTTCCATAGCACCTTGGCCGATCAGGCAGTGGCGCGTCTTGGCAATACCTTTCGCATTTCCATTCATCTCAATGATAAACAATAGGGACATCCCGGAGGACGCCTCATGAAACAAGATCATATTGCGCGAACCAGCCAGCGCATGGCCAGCATCACCATGCTGCTGTTAGCGGGCATATTGGCCTTCAATATCGGCAGCTGGCTGTTCCCTGACGCACTATGCGGAATCTCGAGCTTCGACAATGCCGGGACTAAACTCGGCATCGATCCATCCAGCCTGCCGTTATGGCAATTGCTGGGCGCAATGGTGCTGACTAACATCCCATTGCTGGCGTTGGGATACGGTTTATTCCAGTTGCGCGCGCTGTTCCAGCGCTACGCTCAAGGCGAATATTTTTCGCCGGCAGCTGCCATCCATCTGGGCCATGTCGGTCGAGGCTTAGCGTGGTGGGTCTTGCTGAATTTTCTGTGCGGACCGTTATCGTCAGTGTGGCTGACAATAACGCGGCCGGTCGGCCATCGCCTGGTCAACATCGACTTTGACTACAATATGATAGTCGCCCTGTTCATGGCGGCGTGCATTACCGTGATTGCCCGCATCCTGCAGCGTGCCAGCGAGGTCGATGCAGAAAATCGGCAGTTTGTATGAGGGCGAAATGAGCATCGTCATTACACTGGATATCATGCTGGCAAAACGCAAGGCGAAATCGAAAGACCTGGCCGCGGCGATAGGCATTACCGAGCAGAATCTGTCATTGTTAAAACAAGGCAAGGTAAAAGGAGTACGCCTGGAAACCCTGGAGGCGATCTGCCGATACCTGGACTGTCAGCCGGGTGATCTGTTGAGCTATCAGCCGGATAACTCAGCCGCCGCAACAGAAGCGGATCCGTTACCCTGAACGGCGTTGATAAAAATGTCTGACAAGACTGGCTGGCCTGCTGCCGTACATCCGCGCGCAATGAGCATAGGCATACTGCTGTCCTTGCTATTGCATATCGGTTTGATGCAATTGTTTGGGCGCCATCAAGCGGCCGATATCACACCAGCCCGCAGCTCACGGCCAGAGATAACTCTATTGCTGTTGCCGCCGGCAGCGCTGGTAACACGAGTAGTTACGCAGTCCATCGAGCAGCGCTACTCGCGGCGCGGGAAATCCCCTGCTCGTGCAAATGCGATAGCGCAAACCTTGCCTCCAGCGTCGTTGAAAAACAGCTCGAACGACGCCATAATCACCTCCCAGCCAGCAGATCAGCAGCCTCACGTGGATCTTGAAGCTGCGTTGAAAATGGCCAGGAAAATAGCAATCGATCCGAACGAGAGGCGTAACGGGACAGCCGTCGCGCAATTGCAAACGCATCCGCTCGAAGCCCAGTCGGATAGTCGCCTGGCGCGAGACATTCAACGTAGCGCGCGCGCCGACTGCAAGGTTATCGGCCAGCCCTTTGGCTTATTCGCGCCGCTGGTGCTGGCCGCCGATGCGGTGCTATCAAAGAAAGATGCTGGATGCAAGTGGTAGTGGCCTGCCAACGCCCGCTGGTCCGATAACGCCCTGCGGCACAAGCACAGATTGTCTTGTGATCAGTTACTGACGATGTTACATTTTCTCCTTCGCAATTTCCAGCAACAAAGGGCCACGAGCCTGTTTGTCATGCTTTCATCAGGGAGAAAAAAATATGCGCGCCATCGGTAATTTTCTGTGGTTTGTTCTGGGCGGGGTGTTCATGGGCCTCGGCTGGTGGCTGGTTGGCGTAATGGCCTTCATCACGATAGTCGGCATCCCATGGGGCAAGGCCTGTTTTGTGATCGGACAATTTACTTTCTTCCCCTTTGGTAAAGAAGCGGTAAGCCGAAAGGAACTGACGAAGAAAGACGATATCGGCACCGGCGGCCTTGGCCTTGTCGGCAATATTCTCTGGTTCGTGTTCGCCGGAATCTGGCTGGCTATCGGCCATCTACTTTCGGCCATCGCATGCTTCATCACCATCATCGGCATTCCGTTCGGGATCCAGCACCTGAAGCTGGCAGGTATTGCACTGGCGCCGATCGGGAAAACCATTGTGACGAAAGAAGTTGCGGCGGCCACACGTAGACAAGGTGCGGAAGAACATGTCACCAGAATGCGAAACAACGGCTGATAAGCTGAATCTATCTTTTTCCGGTGCGAACGGACTTCTGCTGCACCAGATTCTCGACCGCACCGCGCACTTCGAAACGAACCTGGTCGACCACGGCCATTTTATGGTCTAGCAATTCCAGCACGTGCCTCCCGGGCCATGGCATCCAATCTAAAGCCAGTTGCGGATCTGCAGAAGCCGTCCGGTGATTGGCCTTCCCGCCCGCCTTCACCGCAGGCGGCGCCAGCAACTTGCCATCCAGCCGCCACCAGCCGCTGGAGAGACCGTCTGCAGAAAAACGTATGCGCTGCCGTTGCGGCGGAATATCCGGGTCGAGTGCGACCAGCATGCCAGGCGTCGGATAACGTATGGCGATGGCGATATCGTCGGATTTGGCGGTCGTGATCAGGCTCTGCTCGGTTCCGGCCAGAAAATATTCCTGGCGCGGCGCTTCGATCTTGTCGGCATAGCGAATTTCTTGTTGCACCACGCCAGCCGGCTTTTGTGGAATCTGCTGACGCAGCTGATCACGGCCATGCAGGTATTGCATCACTTCTTGCCAGATCGGCGCGGCGCCGGTGACGCCGGACACATCCCACATCGGCAAGCCGGATGCATTGCCGACCCAGACGCCAACCGTATACCGATCAGAATAACCAACCGCCCAATTGTCGCGCATGTCTTTCGAGGTGCCGGTTTTTACCGCCGTCCAGATCCGTGTCGAAAGCGCATTCTCAAGGCCGAAGGTGCGGCTGCGGGCGCTACGGTCAGACAAGATATCGCCGATGATGAAAGCGGCGCCGGGCTCCATCACTTTGCTCATTTTTACGGCAGGATCCGCCAATGTATTACGCACACCGCTATAGCGCCCCTGATTGGCCAGCGTGCGATAAGCGTTGCTCAGCGCCAGCAAGCTGACATCGGCGCTGCCCAGCGCCAGGCTGTAACCGTAATAATCGCCGGATTCGCGTAACTGAAAACCTAGTTTTTGCAGACGTTCGAAAAAAATCGTAGGAGTGACCGTCACCAGGGTCCGCACAGCTGGAATGTTCAAGGATGAAGCCAGGGCCGTGCGCGCGCTGACCAGGCCTTTGAATTGCTTGTCGTAGTTTTGCGGGATATACAAGCCGCTGGCGGTGGGCAGATTGATCGCCGCATCGTTCAATATCGAGGCGGCAGTCATCCATTTTTTTTCGATGGCCAGCTCGTACAAGAACGGCTTCAAGGTCGAACCTGCTTGTCGTAAAGCTACCACGCCATCGACATCGGCAGCGTTGGAAAACGAACCGCTGGAACCGACCCAGGCCAGCACGTCGCCGCTGGCATTGTCGAGCACGATGACGGCGCCGTCTTCAATATTGCGCTCGACCAGAGAGGCCAGCTGCCGCCGCAGCGCGTCATTGGCAAAACGCTGAACGCCGGCGTCCAGTGTTGAACGCACAGTTTGTCCTGGCGTGCGCAACAGTTTTCGCGCCAGATGCGGCGCCAATTGCGGCGCGCTGGTGGTGACGATGACTTCTGAATTCGAGCCAGTCCGGACCAGGGCTAGTAAAGTAAAATCTTCCAGCCCCTTGCATTCCTGCGCCGCATGCTGCTCCTGCAAGATACGGCAGGCGCGTTCGGCGACACGCGCCGGCTTCGCGTTCGGGCCACGAATCAACGCCACCGCTATCGCCGCTTCGCGCTGGCTCAAGCCACTCGGATGCTTGCCGAACAGTACCCGCGACAAGGCATGTATGCCGACCAGTTCTCCACGAAAACTGACCAGGTTCAGATAAGCTTCCAGGATCTGGTCCTTGCGCCAGTTGCGCTCCAGCTGTTGCGCCACCATAACCTGGGACATCTTCTGCTGGATTGAACGCGGCGCGTTGCGGCGTCTCAGATCGTCGTCCAGCAAACCCGCAAGCTGCATGGTGATGGTCGATGCGCCGCGGGTTCTTGTGTTCCATAAATTGCCCCAAGCGGCGGCGGCCACAGCGTTCCAGTCAACTCCGCTGTGTTGATAGAAGCGCCGGTCCTCCGATGCTACCAGCGCGTTGCGCAACGCTGGCGACACATCCTCCAGTGCTATCCATGACAGCCGGCGCTCATTCGGATTCAGACGAATCTGTTGCAGCAACTGGCCCTTGCGATCATACAAGCTGGCTTCGGATGAGCGGAATTCGTGCTGCACATCGGCGAAGCTTTGCAGGGCGTGCACCCGTCCGGCGCTTAAGGCCAGCACCAGCACAGCGCCCGAAGACCAGCGCGTGACGCTAGCCGAAATGCGGGTCGAACTCACTTCACCGTCCATTTCTGGTTAGGGCTTTCACCAAACATTTCCGGCGCATACATCGCCTCCACCCGAGTCGGCGGCAAACTGAATTCGCCCGGGTTGTTGATGCGGAAGGTATACGTCATGGTGAATTTCCCTTTCGGCACGTATTCGTAATAACTGCGGAATGCTTCAAAGCTGCGTTCTTCATACGCCACCCAGGCATTGCCGGCGGGCCGTTCGCTGCTGGTGGCGATGGCCGAATCACGTCCCAGGCTCGAACCCAGCAAGGTAGCGCCGGCCGGAATCGGATCGGTGACCACAACCCAGGTCATGTCGGATTGCGCATCGACTTCCAGGTCGATCCGTACCACGTCGCCACGGGTATATTTCCCCTTTTCCTTTTGTTCTACCGGAACGATTTTTTTACTGATCCGATAGCCGCTGGAGAATGGTTTCTTCAGTACTACCGCTGCCAGGCTTTGCACTGTCACCCAAGGCGCGCCGCTACCGGCGTGGCTTAATTTCAGTTCTGCGGGCGCAGCGGACGATGGCCACGGTAGTTGCAGCTTGCCGACCTCGGCCGCGGCGGTAGGCCAGCTGTAACTTTGGCTACCACCCACAGTTGCACCCTGCTCCAGGCTGGCTTTGGTAACACCGCTCACCTTTTCAGATTCAAATTTGCGCGCGAATTTTTGCAGTGCGAGCGAGCCCCACAGATTAGCCGTGGTGGTGGACCAGTGACCGCGCTGCTGCCGCTGGATAGCGCCATTGATCAGCTTCGGCATGTCTTCTTTCCAGGCCGGATTTTCCAGCATGGTCAGCACCAGCCGGTTGGCATTGGCATCGGCGCTGGCCATCAGCCACCACCAGTAATCGCTGCTCTCGGTCGAGAAGCCCATGCGCGTGCTTTGGTAATTCAAGCGCGCCCGGATGATCTGGTCGGCTTCGGCCTGGCGTTTGACGCGGTCCGGAATGCTGGATACCCGTTGCAGGATATTGATCCAGTCCAGTACCGCCGAAGTCGGCCACAGGTTGGGTGACAACTGAATCGAATCCAGCATCGCCGGCCGCACCCGGTCGTAACGCGACAACGCTTCCAGCGCGGCAAGCTTGCGCACATCCAGGTCTTTCTGCGGCGACCAGAAATCACGGGTGATCTTGCCTTCCACAAACGCCGCCAGGCCATCCAGCATCTTGTCGCGGCTTTGCTGCGGAATCGCAAAACCGGATTCCTGCGTCACCGCCAGCAAGTAGGCGGTCAGGGTATCGCTGCCGCGGCGCGCATTACCTTCGTTCGGCGGATAGTAATAAGCCAGGCCGTCGCTATCCAGATAAGTCGGCAAATCGTTCAATACCTTTTGCCACATCGCTTCGTCGCGCAAACCGATCGCCTTCGATGTCTTTTGCTCCAGGCAGGAGAACGGGTAACTGACGAAATAGCGGCGCAATCCATCGCTACCGGAAGCCAGCGACGGCGCCAGCGAAATCGCCAAGCCCCCACGACCCGGCAAACCATCGGCAGGTGGCGCTACCGCCATGCTGAACGGCTTATCGAGCTGGAACAAAGTAGCTTGCTGCACCGTCACCGGCACCGCCGGCACTACCCGCTGAGTGAACTTAATGCTGTCCTTGACCTTGAGGCCGCCTTGTTCCTGGGCGTTGATTTCCCATACCAGCTGGCCGACGTCCGGCGGCACCGTCACCGTCCAGGTCAATTCACGCGTCTCACCGGCAGGAATATTCTCGTCCTTGGCCGGCAATGGCGTGGCAGCCGGCAAACCGCCAGCCTGCGCCGTGGCATGGACTTGCATGGCACGGGTGGTGGTGTTGCGCACTGTTACCAGCGCACTGAAATTGTCGCCTTCGCGCACCAGCGGCGGCAAGCCGGAAATCAGTTGCAAATCTTGAGTCGAGCGGATGCTGACGGCGCCGGTGCCGAACAGACTGTCGCCGCTTTGCGCCACCGCGACTATCTTGAAACTGGTCAAGGCATCGTTCAAGGGTACGTCAACCTGCGCCCTGCCGTTGGCATCCAGCACAATGGCGGGCTTCCACAACAACAGGGTATCGAACAATTCACGGGTCGGCGATTTACCGCCGCCACCGCCAGCCGGAATAGCTTTGCGGCCGTAATGGCGCTTTCCGACGACCTGCATCTGCGCGGTCGAGGTCTCCACGCCATAGCTGCGCCGTTGCAGCATCGCTTCCAGCAGATTCCAGCTCTTGTTGGGCTCCAGCTCAAGCAAGGCTTCATCGACCGCCGCCAAGGCGATTTCAGCGCCGGCCGCCGGTTTGCCGTTAGGCAGATTGACCTGGATATTCACTTTGGCGGTGGTGCGGATCGCATAACTAGGCTGATCCGCCTTGACCGTCACTGCCAACTGGTTGGCAGCAGTACCGACCGTAATTTCAGCGATGCCGTATTTGTAGGCCGGCTTGGCCAGGTCGACGGTTGCGCTTGGCGCCTGGTATTCCTTGAATTCGCTCCACCAGTTCAAAGGTTCTTTCCAACCCCAGGTAAAGAAGGAGTACCACGGCACATCGCGCATGCGGCCACGCACCGCGAGCACCGAGACATACACGTTAGGGCCGTAGCTAGCCTTTACCGGCAGGCTGAAGGTTGGATCCTGGCCATTC
Source organism: Collimonas sp. OK307 (assembly GCF_900113705.1). Taxonomy (GTDB): domain Bacteria; phylum Pseudomonadota; class Gammaproteobacteria; order Burkholderiales; family Burkholderiaceae_D; genus Collimonas. The sequence goes on from NZ_FOQI01000017.1 coordinate 22,550, forward strand.
AGTTGCACCACCTGGGTTTCGATCACGCCTTCGCGCTCCACCACGATCAGCGCGGTAGCATAGCGGAACGGCATGCGCACCTGGAACTTCGCGCTTTCGCCGGGCTGGTAAATCTTTTTTTCAGGCAGGATATCGATGCGGTCCTGGTTCTCGCCATCGAACCATAGTTCGCCCTGCTTGGTCACCCATACAGAGCTGGTGGCAAGCGCCGGATAGCCGTTGCCATCCTGGCCCTTGGCGGTCAATTCGATATTACCCGGCTCCAGCAATTCGACAGTACAGATCATCAAACCGCGGGCATCGGTTTTACCGGAACACAGCGGCCCAAGGTCGCTGCCGGTAGCGGTATTTTCGTAGGCGTAGAAGCCGCCGACCATACGCTTGCGGTGCGAGTTGGTTTGCTTGCTCGATCCGCTGATTTCAATCGGCACGCCGGCTTGCGGCTGGCCTGCCGGATTCAGCGCAACCGCAGTCAAAGTCAATTTCTTTTTGACCGAAACCCACTCCCCCGCTTTCAAGCCGACCACCACCGCCGAGGGCCATATCGGCGTGACGCTCGATACAGTCTGGATTTCGCCGTTCGGATCGGCATACGTCATTTCAGTCAGCAATTCCTTCGGCGCCGTGATCGTCGGCAAATCCTTCACCACCGTTTTTCCGGCCCCGTTTTTATCCAGCGTCACCGGCAATTTGTCGGCCACGATCTTCTGGTTGTCGGCGCTATTGTCATCGTCATTGCGCTTCACAAAAGAATAACCGTCGTAGCCGGCAAAACTGACATCCTTGCCGCGCAACAGGCTTGTAATGTGCACTGCCTGGCCGGAGGCACCGCCGCCGTTCAGATAATTCAGTTGCACGCCCAATGGCACTTCCTTGGGCGCGATCAATGTCTTCGGCGGCGTAATCCGTCCCTGCAGCAGCGGCAAACGGAATTCTTCGACGCGGAAACTGCCGGTGCTGTAGCTGCGCCGGCCCTGGTCGTAGCCGCCATCGTCGTTATTCGCGCTGTCAGTGTCCGCGTCATCAGCATCCGTGTTGTTAGCGCCGCTGACGCCACTCTTGACCTTGCCGCCGTCCAGTACTACCTCATAACTGCCGAGCTTGGCTTCTTTCGGAATCTGGAACACGGTTTCGGCATTTTTCCGGCCACGCCAGGTCAATGCAAACTGATATTCCTGGCCGCTGCCCTGGTGCGTGATGCGCGCCCGTGTCGGCAGTTTATCGTTTGGCAGCAAGCCGAAACCTTGCATGGTTTCGGTGCGGATCACATGTTTCATCGACACCGTTTCGCCGGCACGGAACAGTGTGCGATCGAATATCGTGTGGGCACGCACCGTGGCCGATTTATCGTAGTCCGTCGGCAAATTGAAACGCCAGGACTCGATACCGTCATTCCATGAGGTCAGCGCAAATGCCATATCGGCGCGGCCTTTCTCATCGTTCTTGCGGGCGCTGACGAAGAAGCCGTCAATTTGCCCCGGCTGGTTGCTGGCGCCATTGCGGCAGCCATCGACCGGGAACTCCGGCACCATGGCGACGCCTTGCTTATCGCTCTTACCGCGCCACAGCTCGGTGCCGCGGCAATCGGAGATCCGCACGTCGGCATCACTCACCGGTTTTGCGTTATCCAGTGTCGTGACCCACACCGCGCCATTTTGCCGACCGATCTTGACGTGCACCGATAAATTGGTCACCAGCGCGCTGGTCCGTACATACATTGGGGCTGCTTTACCCAGCAAGGCCGCACCCAGCTTTTGCGATTCCAGTTCGACCACATAGAAACCGGGATCCTTGAGAGGAATACCGATCACTTCAAACGGCCGCACGCCGTCTTTGCTATCCGGCGACGGCGGCAAGGTCAAGGTCTTCGCGCCAGCCTGCTTTGCCAGCAAACCGATGCTGCGCGTTTCAACCTGCTTCTTGTCGATGGTGATGCTGGTTTCATGATAACGCCTGAGTTTGGTCAGCCAGGCGATGATGCTCTGGTCGTCGCTGACTTTCAGATTACTGACCGTGCCGGGATTGACCTTGCCATCGGCGCTGCGCACCAGCATGCCGGTTTCAACGCTGCGCAAGGTGACCGGCAGCGTGGCGTCGGCATTCAGCTCAATGATGCCGAACGGAGCCGACGGAAACTTTGCCAGCGGTGGATAATCCGCCATCCGTATTTTCAACGGAAACGCAGCGGCATTCGACAGTGGCCGGCCGGTCTCATCCTGGAAACCGTTCGGCAGTTCGACGCTAAGCTCCGCCTTCTCGGCAAACGGCGGCTTGAATGTCAATTGCGAGACGGTGTCATCGTTATCGTTTTTTTCAAAAAACGGTTTCAGCTTGCCATTGTCGGCGTGCAGCGTCACGCCTTCAGCCAGCTTGCGCGGCACCGGCGTGGTGAACAGTATGCGCAGCGGCAGGATCGGTGCGCAAGCGGCGTTGGCGTTTTCGCGCTCGCAGCTGACGCTGGCGGTGAATACCGGCCGCACCGTGAACTTGAACACCTGCGGCTGGCTGCTGGCGATGCCTGATGGCGTGCTTACGCCCTTGTCCCATACCAGGCGAACCGCGGCATCGTTAGGCAAGCGTTGCTGGCATTGCACAGTGCTGACTCTTTCGGGATTGATCTTGTCGGCAAAATGGTCGAGCAGCTGCTTGCGTTCTGCAGCGGCGATGAATTTGACCGGAATCCGTTCATGCACACCTTCAGCTTCGCAATACACATGTTTCAATATGCTGTCGCTGGTGGCGGCGCCGTTTTGTATCAGGATGAAAACTTGCTCTTCATCGATTTTGTCCCCGTACGGCATGGCATTGATGACAGCAGGACCGCCGGTATTGAACTGGAATGTGCTCTTGCCGCTGACTGCCGCGCCGGATAGCAATTTGAATCCCGGCTTCAGGGCAAAGCTGCAACGCGTCCCCGGCGGTACATCGCGCACGAAATCATAGATCCAGTTACGCTCGTCGGCCCAGCGCCCGCTGCCTGCTTCAGAACAACTGATATCGAACGGCATGGGCGCCTTCGGATCGCCGAATTTGATAGCGGCTTCGGAGAAATTAACCCGCACCTGGCGCACTTGGGCGATCTCGCCTTGCGGCGCAAAACTGCTGATATTGGCCGCATCGGCTGCCGGCGCCATCTGAGCACCCAGCAATGCCATGACCAGCGCGAGGGTATTGCGTGCGCCGCCGGCGCCGAAGAATTTGCGGCCGAAAAAAAGCAGCTCCGAAAATCTCACGGCGCTGCAGTTGGTTTTTTTCCGCTCTGTCGCTGATTGCATGGCTACCCTCGGGCTAGGAAAATATGATTTATGTCCTTGCGAGAATACAGTATTTTTGTGTCTTTATGGCAATTCTACAGTTTGGATAATGCTTGCAATTATGACAAAATCGGATACTGGCGGTTGAAATTCAATATCAATAGACGTAAAAAAACCCCTGGATCCAGGGGTTTAGTAATTCTTGGCGGAGAGACGGACATACAACATATTGTCCATAGCGTTCCTCACAATTCAAAAAACATATATTTTTCAATAAGTTATACAAAACAACAGTCCATTGCAGTCTAGACAAGTATGGCTTATTCCGCTATACTTTTGATAGTCATTTTGATAGTTGAAAGATTCGAATGCGAACAATTAATCGCTTAAGCGCGCAGGCCGTCGCGCGCAATGTTAAGCCCGGGTTATATAGCGACGGGGGTGGCTTGTATTTGCAAATAACACGGGCAGGCGTCAAGTCATGGCTTTTCAGATACATGCGCAATGGTAAAGCCAGAGGGATGGGTATTGGCCCTTTGCACACCGTCACTTTAGCAGAGGCGCGCATAAAAGCTCTAAATTGCCGCCGTCAGCTATTGGACGATATTGATCCATTGGATGAGAAGCAAACCAGGCAAGTGACACAGAAAATCGTAGCCGCTAAAACGAAGTCTTTTAGCGAATGCGCCGAAGCTTATATTGAAGCCCATCGTGCTGGCTGGAAGAATGTAAAGCACGGCGCTCAGTGGGAAAGTACTCTCGAAACGTATGCGGGACCTGTCTTCGGCGATTTACCTATCTCTGCAGTTGATACGGCATTGGTGATGAAAGCCTTAGAACCGATCTGGACAACGAAGAATGAGACAGCGACACGAGTGCGCGGCCGCATCGAATCAGTACTAGATTGGGCGACAGTGAGCGGTTATCGCTCCGGAGAAAATCCGGCGCGCTGGAAAGGTCATCTTGATCATCTGTTGGCGAAGCCTTCCAAGATAAAGAAAGTTGTCCATCACCCTGCCCTTCCTTATGCTGAAGTGCCAAGTTTCATCACACTCCTACGTGATCAGGGTGGAACTGCACCACTAGCGCTGGAACTGCTAATTCTCACTGCTACACGCACCAATGAAGTTCTTAATGCGAGTTGGGACGAAATAGATATGGAAAATAGGATCTGGATAATTCCGGCTGCACGTATGAAGGCAGAAAAAGAACACCGCGTTCCTTTATCAAAACCCGCGATGGAAATCCTGAAGACGCAACAAGAAGGTGCCGAGGGGGACTATATTTTCCCAGGTCAGCGCGATGGCCGCCCGATGTCGAATATGGTCTTCCTACAATTTCTAAAACGTATCGAGCGGACTGATATCACTGTTCATGGCTTCCGCAGTACGTTCCGCGACTGGGTGGGAGAAACAACGAACTATCCCCGTGAAGTAGCTGAGGCCGCCCTCGCACATACCGTAAAAAATAAGGTAGAGGCTGCGTATGCGCGAGGAGATCTGTTCATCAAGCGCGCAAAAATGATGCAAGACTGGGCTAGCTATCTCAGCGGAATTGCACCAAAAAATTAACGAGGCGCCGTGTTTCAAATGCTCTATCAATGAATAGTTCTGCAAGGTAGCATGGCCGTTTTTGCGCTCGCATCCTCGCGGGATAGCGTAAGCTGAACGAAGCGAGGAATGCATCATCAGCCGCAATGTTTTTTTGTGACCGCGTCAATGAAACCCGCTCTGGAAAAATCGACCTGAAGATCCCAAAGTTGTGCCGCCGCAGCTCTTTCCCTGATTTCTGGGCTGCGTCGCTCTAAGAAAGAATCGTTGACTCGGGCTTCACGCTGCCCCGCGCTTGTTATCGGGAAATGAACACGCGACGCGCGGGTCCAAGGAAAAACACTTCAGCCCGAGTCAGCCTAGTACGTCGAGTGGTACGAGAAAACAGTACCACACTTGACTCCTTTTCCGCCTCTTGATGGCACACGACGGCCGCAACCACGGCAAAGGAGGGAACTAAATTGTGGAGATCTTGACGATTTCCGAACGGAAGTGCTTCTAAAAGAAGTGCGTAACTCTTACGTCGAGCCCTCTACAACAAATCCTCTGTACGTTGCACCTGCATGTCTGTGCTCGGCAGCGGACTGATAGGCTTCGCTGTAGTACCAAGTCTTAGCGTCTTCAACGGTCGGGAAAGAGAACAAGACAACGCCTTCCGGCGTTTCCCCTTCGAAGACTTCCAAACGACCGTAAGCAGCGAGCATCTCGATGGGGATACTGGGCAACGTGGCGGGAACCTTTTCGGCATATATGTCCATTTCGCGTTGATCCAGCGTCTTTTCCCGAATAAAAATAACGTAGGCAGTCATGGCGGATCCTTGATCAATAAGGTTTCGTTGTGGAGGAGTTGATGGTCAGTGAATGATCACCACCTTGCCGAATACGTCGCGTGTCATCAGTCGTTCGAATGCGAGCTTCGCATCGTCGAATACGAAACTGCTGTCGATGACCGGGCGGATGCTGTGCTCTGAAATAAATCGTACCAAATCTTCAAGATCTTGGCGGCTACCCACCGCAATGCTCTGGTAGCGCGCCTGGCTCATGAACATGGGGAGGACTTCAATTGTTCCTTGAAATCCTGCCACTGCACCGACCATCGATACTTGCCCGCCCAGGGCGATGGCCTTGATCGATTGCTCAAATGTTCCTGCGCCACCGACTTCCACGATGCGGTTCGCACCGCTTCCATCTGTCAGCTTGCGTACCAGTTCAGACCACGCGGGCTGTTCCTTGTAGTTGATTGTTGCATCCGCACCCAGCGCTTTGAGTTGCTCGGCCTTTGCGTCGCTGGACGTCGTGGCAATCACCTTGGCCCCCATCGCTTTTGCCAGTTGGACGGCAAACAGCGACACGCCGCCGGTTCCCAGGGTGACAACGGTTTCGCTTGCCTTCAAGCCTTTGAGGGCAGACCATGCGGTAAGGCCGGCGCAGGGCAACGTAGCAGCTGCTTCGAAATCGAGGCTGTCTGGAATCAAGATCAATCCGTCTGCGGCCACCGCGCGATAGTCGGCTAGCCAACCGTCAATATTGCCTGCGTACTGCGAGTACTTCCCGGTGAAAGGGCCGTCGATCCATTCCGGGAAGAATGCGTTGGTCACCCGGTCGCCTGCTTTGAAGCGGGTGACCCCCTCTCCTACCGCTACAACTTCTCCAGCGCCGTCCGAGAGCGGAATCCGGCCTGCCGTATTGGGAATGGGGTAATTTCCGTCTAGGATGATCACGTCCCGATAGTTCACTGACGAAGCGCGCACATGCACAAGAACTTCGCCTGGTGCTGGCGTGGGAATGGGCAGCGACCGAACGGAAAGACCTGCAACGCCGATTGCGTTATCAATGCCGAAGGCGCGGGATTGTTTGGATTTAGTATTCATAAGAACTCCTTGATGTTGAAGTCTTTATCTTGCGCTAGGTGAACGCTCTTGAGAATCCGTTCTCCACTGCTTATACTGTGTAGATGAACTACACAATTGGTCGAGGCGATCTGGACGGCGTGGTCGTATTCCTGGCAGTGGCCGAGGAGCGCGGTTTCCGCGCAGCTGCCAGGCGTCTGGGCATTACTCCGTCTGCCGTCAGTCAAGCAATCCGCGCTTTTGAAGCTCGCGTTGGCGTGACGCTCTTGGCCCGAACGACGCGCAGCGTCGGCTTGACCGAGGCGGGAGAACGGCTGTTGCTGCAAGTTCGCCCCGCAGCGCAGCAGTTGCTACATGGAATTGAATCGGCGCGCAGTCTTGGCCATTCGGTGACAGGCTTGTTGCGCATCAGTGCTCCAAGGGCAAGTATCCAGGTTTTGACTGAGCGATTCGTTGCGGGATTCCTTGCCGCACATCCACAGCTACAACTGGAGTTCGTCGGCGACGATCGGATGGTAGACATCGTCACTGAGGGATGTGACGCTGGTGTGCGTCCTCGTTCGATCATTCATGGGGACATGGTGGCGGTGCCTCTCACGCCTGGCGAACCGCAAGTGGTGGTGGGTTCACCTGGGTTGCTAGCACGTTACGGGCGACCAGCAACACCGGACGATCTCCGAAACATTCCCTGTATCATCTTCAAACAGGCAGACATCGTGCTGGACGACTGGGCATTCAGTATCGATGGAGCGGCAGTTAGCGTGCACGTCCGCGGCCCCTTGATCCTCGACGAAGTCCCTGCCTGTATCCACGCTGCAGAGCAAGGCGTGGGTCTCTTCAGACTTCCCCGCTCCATAGTGGCCCGCAACATTTATGCTGGGACACTGGAAGTTGTTCTCAGCAGCTTTTCGATGACGTTTTCCGGATTGGCGCTTTACTATCCCAGTCGAAGTAAAGCTCTTCCAAAACTGCGCGCTTTTGTCGATTACGTACTGGCCAACAAAGTCTGATCCGGCAGCTGGGCGTATCATAGGTAACCTGCCGATGACGGTAAGCGGCCCAGACTGTGTAAAAACGGATCCAATCCGGATGCGGCTTCAAATATAACGTAATTTTCTTGTTTTCCGAGTAAACGAAATAAGCCTTGCCATGTCATAGCGATATCTCGTCATATTTCGGGTGATCAATATGGGGCGCTTCATCGAAGGCAGGGACCGGACGCAAGGCATATTGCTTCCCGAGCAGCTGGACGACTACGTCACAGAAAGCAATCCAGTGCGGGTGGTCGACGTTTTCGTTGATGAACTGGATCTGGATCAAATGGGATTTTATGGCGTCAAGCCAGCAGAAACCGGACGGCCTGCGTATCACCCCGCTGTACTTCTTAAAATCTACATTTACGGATACCTCAATCGCATTCAATCGAGCCGGCGTCTTGAGCGGGAAGCGCAACGCAATGTGGAGCTGATGTGGCTGACGGGCCACCTGAAACCCGACTTCAAGACGATCGCCAATTTCCGTAAAGATAACGGCAAAGCGATTTCAAGCGTGTGCAGGCAGTTCGTCGTGATATGCCAGCAGCTTGGCTTGTTCTCGGAAGCCCTTGTTGCCGTTGATGGCAGCAAATTCAAGGCGGTCAATAACCGTGATCGAAACTTCACCAGCGCCAAGCTCCAACGACGGATGGAAGAGATCGAATCGAGCATTGCGCGTTATCTCATCGCACTTGATGCAGCGGACCGGCAGGAGCCTGAGCGGAAACAGGCCACTACGGTGCGCTTACAAGAGAAGATCGCTGCCCTCAAGGTCCAGATGCAAGCACTCAAGGAAGTGGAGATCAAACTTGAACAGGCGCCCGATAAACAAATTTCCCTGACTGATCCAGATGCCCGTTCGATGAAGACCCGCGGAACAGGCGTCGTCGGTTACAACGTCCAAACAGCGGTCGATGCGAAACATCATCTGATTGTGGCGCATGACGTGACTAATATCGGTATCGACCGAGATCAACTCTCTTCAATGAGCGAGCGGGCCCGTACAGCAATGGCGACGGAGTCTTTGACGGTAATTGCAGACAGAGGCTATTTCAAGGGGGAAGAAATTCTGGCATGTCATGATGCTGGCATTGATGTGATCGTCCCAAAGACCGTGACATCAAATGCCACTGCCGAAGGACGGTTTGGTAAAGCTGATTTTATCTATGATGCCCAGACAAACGAATATCGCTGCCCTGCAGGACAGCATCTGATCTGGCGATATACAAGCAAAGAAAAAGGGCTGAACCTGCATCGGTATTGGAGTTCGCACTGCCAGCAATGTCCACTCAAGCAACAATGCACGCCCAGTCCGCAGCGTCGCGTAACGCGATGGGAGCACGAAGCAGTTCTCGACACGATGCAAGCCCGCCTGGATCAAACACCCGATGCAATGCGAATCCGTCGTCAAACCGTCGAGCATCCGTTCGGGACGATTAAGGCCTGGATGGGCTCAACCCACTTCCTGACCAAAACAATAAATCGCGTCAGCACTGAAATGAGTTTGCATGTGCTGGCTTACAACATAAAACGGCTGATCAATATTCTCGGCGTTGGCAGATTGACCCAGGTGATGAGCGCATAAGCGCTTTTAACGTTTGCAGCGACGTCATAGCGACAGCTCCGCCGCTTTTTATAATCAGTCTAAAATCCAAGGGGCCATAACGTCGCAGCCCTAAGGGGGCCATCTAATCTTAAAATGAAGATTCCATGGCATGCTTATGCCGTGTCTTCGTTTTTACACAGTCTGGGCCAATAGCTGCCCTTTGGACCCGTCTCCTAACTAATGTTGCTTTGCCAAGTTTTGTATGGCAGGATTGTGTGAATTGTTCGCAGCAGTTGGGTGAAATGTGCACGACGAGAGTGAGCTTGAGCACACCTAAAATAAAAATCCTATACCACGCGCCACGAAGGCCTGTTCGATGACTGAACGTATTGACGTTTGTTTAAAACCGACGCATGAACGCTGAAATGTGCCATCCACATCAGCGATTTTATTTCGCACCACTTTTGCTGAGCCTGATTTCTCCGCTAGCGATGGCCCACGATATGGGAAGCGTGTATTTAGCGCTTTCATTTGTGTTGCTGATTCCGTTACCGGCTTTAGTCATTCTTTCCAGCTGGCGCAAGGCAATCCTTTTTGCTGTTCCAATTTGGGTACTAGCATGTTTGCTGGTTGATAGGGCTGCATATTTTTTTATGTATGCCGTGCTGCTATCACCATATTTCGTTTGGATATGCCGCACGATGTATCGACTGTTCAAACGGCCATATCATTAACAACGTTAGGAAATCGTGACCCCGGCCACCTATTTTCGTGCATGCCTGGCGCTACCAATTGTATTGCCGTTGGCTATGCTGCCTTTTGGCCTGAACATGGTGGTTGCAACACTATTGCTAAGTTTGGCGTTTGGTGGTGGACAATATGCCCTCTTCACAATCTTGATGTTCTTCGCAATCGGCAGACAAAAGTCTGTAGAGGACATCCAATGGTTGACTTCCTTTCCCCGCTCATTTCCATTCCCATTCAGGCTATTGGCTGGGTCGCTTGGGGTTACTACGAACGAATATCTAATCTAGACCTCGAGGGAATATGGGCGCCGCTACTGCCATTCGCCGTCTATACGATAGTTATCGGATATATTTACATCATTATGATAAATCTCTTGTTCCTAGTGTTTCGGCCCAAATTTAATTGAGTCTTGGTTGAACGAGGACTATCGGCCAGGAGCGGACAGCCGGCAACCTTTTACACGCAATGATTTGAATTGCGACGGATTGAAAAAATGAAAGATAGGTTTGGTCATTCAGTTGAAATCGGAGATGTCGTTCGCGTAGTTTCGGTCTGTCAGGGATTTCTAGATTGCTTGCCTGATGACGAAAGAATCCATATCGCTGGAATGCTCAATTACGAATATCCGATTGATGATTTTCCAGAAAGCGGTAAAGCAAGCGTATCTATTTCATGGGAAGTTGAAGAAGGAATTACGGGTCATGGTGGCCTTTACTTGTTGCCAGATGAATTTGAATTGGTTCGCAAAGAGAAGACTAACGAACTGCACCTTAGAACGTGACAGGCGTAAATCGGCCAAAAAGCGACGTTCGCGAATCCTACAAGATTGGTATGGCTTGATACATCAGTTAAATACACAAATTCTAATGAAGATATTCGGATACAAAGATGAAGGACTTGCACCTGCGGACACGAGTTTAGCCGAGTTGGCCGAAATTACGCTTGTTGCGACGCCCGACGAGCTACGGAAAATAGCGAAGTTTATTTTGGCTTCGGCGGATGGGATGGAAGCAATTGGTCGCGACTGGGAACATGAGCATTTATCAGATAAACAAAAAGGTTTTGAACGTTCGCCACATTTCGTTATTTACAACCCGGAGGCAGGTGCATGAGCGCTAAATTGTCGGTCGACGCTGGCGCTTCGCACGAGTCAACCTGTTTGTTTGGTGTAATGCCGTGATAATTTCTGATAACTTCGAGAAATTCAATTGGCACGACAACGCCATTCACGGATTCCGCATCGTCGAAGGTGCGGACGGATGCAGCGGTGAGCTAATTCTAGACATTGATTTCATCGTTGAATGGCTGCCCCCAGAAAGTCCAAAGAGTGCGTTTATGTTCCGAGTGGCTCCTGCGGACCTGACATTTTACGATGTTACGAACTTGGTGATTTCTATTGATTACGCTTCGTCAACTGCAGCGTTTCAACCAATGGTTATTCACGAAATTCACCGAGAGATTGTCACGTACTCCAATGGCTACTCTTCGTTTGCGTGGAAGATTGAAATCAACTGGCCTCGGAATAGCACCATATCCTTCCGTTCCAACGGATTCACGCAGGTAATGAGAAAGCCGCCCCTTACGTCTGACGTTCAGCATTTATCGCCTGCGGAGAGAAATTCATAATCCAGCTCCGTCGGCCATTCTGAATCTCGGATTGCGATTTCACTCCGCTATTTTTGGCAGACGACGCCTCGTTTATCTCAATGTTTAACGGCAGGTTTCAGGAAACTGCTATGACCGCTTTGGGTCGAGGCTGTGTTAAAACGCAAAATCATTTCTCAGGTGAGCGCGTCCGTCTTCGATCCAATTTAGAAACGAACCCGCACGTAAGACATTAGCACGGAGCACGGCGACAAAAAAAGATGTTTAACGGCTGCGACAGGCCTGTTCAATTAGCCGGAACAGTATCTCGTAGAGATGCAAAAAGGCCCTCAGGCCCTCATTGCTGCAATCAACTGTCAATGCCGGAGTGAAGATGTACCAAATGGTGCGTTAAAAGTGTACCAGTCCGGGTTAATAAATAGAGCCGTTGAGGCCCTGGGGTTTTCTCTTTCCAATTCACATTTCTATGCAAGGCAGAATTGGGGTGACAGGCGTAGCGCAGCGTAGCCCGTTTCCTCAAGACGTTGTTTTTGCTGTTACGGATTGGTCCCTCCTTTTTCAGCAGCGATGTTTGGTTTGGCATTGCGCTGTTGCCGTTTCTTGCTGGTGGCCAATCGATACGATTCGCCGTTCATCTCCAGGATGTGGACGTGATGGGTAAGGCGGTCGAGCAACGCTCCGGTCAACCGCTCTGAACCGAGGACGCTGGTCCACTCGTCAAACGGCAAGTTCGATGTCACCAGCGTGGCACCGTGTTCATAGCGCCGGCTAAAGACCTCAAACAACAATTCCGCACCGACCGCCGTGAATGGCACATAGCCCAGTTCATCGACAATCAGCAGCTTTACGTTAGTCAGTTGCTTTTGCAAGGCACGCAACCGTTTCTCGTCACGCGCTTCCATCAGCTCATGTACCAGGGCCGCAGCCGTCGTGAAGCCGACGCTGTGTCCTTTCTGACAGGCGGCTAATCCTAGCGCTAGTGCGGTATGCGTCTTGCCGACACCCGAAGGACCTAGCGCAATGACGTTCTCGCGCTTATCAATCCATTCACAGCGTGCCAGCTCCAGCACCAGAGATTTGTTCAGGGTCGGCATCGCCATGAAGTCGAAGGTCTCCAGACTCTTGGTCACCGGAAACCTGGCCAGCCGGATGCGCCGCTCCATCGTGCGGCGTTCACGGTCGATACGTTCCAGTTCGCACAACCGTAATAAATAGCGCGGGTAATCCACGCCTTCACGCGCACAGTCGGCCCCAACCTTCTCATACTCGCGGGCGAATGTGGGCAACTTCAGGGCTTTGAAGTGGTTGATCAACAGCACCTGCGGTGCCACCGTGGTGGTCTCGATTGACGGTTCAATGTCGGCGTTCATACGCGGCCTCCGATACCGGCTTGCGTCACTAACGCAGGCTGCCTGAGCAAACTGAGGTAGCTGAACGTGAGGACATTGGCACTTTGTTGCGCTATTGCGCGATTGCGCAAAATAACGCACGGCTATTACTTGCACTCCGTCCTTATGGGAAGGAGTCCTTAATGCATCAAGCTGCGACAGTAACCTTGAGCGGCAATCATGTTCAGACGGTTGAAATTCGGCCTCTAACCAAGAGCGACGCCAAAACGTTAGCCACTGAAGTGCTGGCGCAGTGTGGCGGTCCAGCTTCAGCTGCGGAGGCCATAGCCCTAAAGTCTCCTGACAAACTTCACCTAGTTGCTGAGGCCTATGCTAGATACGAGCCAAGTGGCGAATACAGCAAAGACGAGATATTGATTCTTCAAATGATATTTGAGGCTGGTGACCCAATGGTTCTTCGGTTCGCGACTAGTTTGGCGCTGCAGGTAGCTAAGCGAAATCCTACCTTGGCTGTGGAACTCATCTGCAAAGTTGATTTCACGACCGCAGGAGATGTAGCTGATGACTTCTTCATGTGGCTCACCCACCAGAACTCCATACCGGCGGAAGCTATTCGCGAAGACCAGTGGCGCCACGTGGTATCTGCTCTAGTTAACGTACCAACATTGGATGGCTATTGGATACGCGGGTTCCTTAAGAAGGCGATTCGCATCATTCCTGATGACGTCATCAGCCTCCTCAAAGCCAGGTTAGCCATTGCGGCGGAGAGCAAAAACTGGGCCTATACACCTCTGCGTAAAGAGCATAATGGAGAAGGACTTGCACTCATGAACCATGAAAATGGGGAGCGGGTACTTCGAGATTTTCTTGATTGGGCCGTCCAAGAGCCTTCATGTGACGCCATGCTGTATACAATAGGCGATGTGGTGGCTGGTCTTTGCGGGAGCTATGACGCAAGGCTACTTGACCTGCTCCTCTCGTGGATGTCGCAAGGCATAGAAGCGCACGCATTGGTGGTTTCTGCCGTACTTCGGAACGCCCAAGGAGACTTGATCTATGAGTTCCAGCAGTTCGTCCGAGACATTCTCTATGCCGCAGAAGTAATCGGCACTGAAGCTGTCGAACATGTCATAGCCGCAATATCTAGCGCCACCTGGTCAGGACCAAGGGGGACAGCTCCTGGCGAGCCATTCCCTGAAGATCTTCGCCTAGAGAAGCACGCTACGGAGATGTTGGGCACCTTGAGCCGACTGGACCCGGCGTATGAATTGTTCTCTGAGCTGCTTCGCGAAGCGAAGCGAGGAATTGCTCGCCAGCGAAGAGTGAAGGAAGCCATGGATGCTGACGAGGAGGAGTGATCTGTATTCCAATTTGGAGTGATTTTTCCCTGTGCCGATTCCCAAGCTAAAACGTAACCAAGTGCATCAGTTCAGATGACGATAAAAGCGCTACGCATTGATCTGACGCCGGTGGTTCTATTTTGGGATACTCGCTTTCCAAAAAAGGCAATTACTTCATCCATTTCTCACAGGCTTAACGAGGCCTTGCGGTCCTGAAAATCGCGTTGAGTTTATCTTCAAGACTGATGCATTTTTTTGAAAGTATTACTTGTTTGTCGGAATAAATAATATGGATAGACCCAACATACGCCCGCAGTAGCGGGCATTCTTTTGGCTGGAGACCTTTTCTAATCAAGCCAGCTTAGCAAAGTCAGCGTCGGCCTTGTTCAGCATCTCCGGGGTGATCAGCCCTCCCGAGAAGCTTGCCACCACGGAGAGGGGCATTTCCTTTCCCATGGCGATCTGAGGATGAGTTGAGATACCAGGCATGTGCTGCTCGAGGATAGCTTTAGTAGCGTCGTTGTTGAGCAGATCGCCAAGTTTGGACTGAGTTGAAAATGTAGACATAAAATTCTCCAAGGTTAAGTGAAAAAACAGCCACTGCACGACGGTGCAAAGACAGGCTCAGTGTTTCATGTCTTTATCTCTGCCTCAATAACAATTGATAACGACGTCATTTTAGATGAGCCATAGAATCGACCCAACTTAAATCCCCTGGAGAAACGCAATGTCTCAAGTTAGCTACCCAAAACTGCTGGCGCCTCTTGATCTCGGATTCACACAACTGAAAAACCGCGTGTTGATGGGATCCATGCACACGGGCCTTGAGGAGGAAGCAGATGGGATTGAGCGAATGGCACACTATTTTGCTGAACGGGCTCGCGGTGGTGTCGGCCTGATCGTCACGGGCGGATTCGCGCCCAACGTCGAAGGCTCCACTCATCCAACGGCCAAGCTGTTGAAAACGAAAGAAGAAGCCTTGAAGCATCGGCTGATTACAGACGCGGTCCATCAGGAAGGCGCCAAAATCTGTATGCAAATTCTGCACACTGGCCGATATGCATACAACCCGCAGTCTGTTGCACCATCAGCTATCAAGGCGCCGATTAATCCGTTCAAACCACACGCTCTAGATGAGGACGGTATCGAAAAGCAAATCCGAGACATCGTACAGTTAGCGGAATTTGCCAAAGTCGGCGGTTATGATGGCGTGGAAGTCATGGGGTCCGAAGGATACTTGATCAACCAATTCTTGGCTCAGCGCACGAACCAGCGCGAGGACCGTTGGGGTGGCGAATACGAGAATCGAATGCGCCTGCCAGTTGAGATTGTTCGCCGTGTACGCGAGGCGGTTGGCGCGGAATTTATCATTATTTACAGACTTTCGATGCTCGATTTGGTGGAAGGCGGCAGCACGTTTGAAGAAGCCGTCCTCCTCGGGAAGAACATTGAAAAGGCAGGTGCGACGATGATCAATACTGGCATCGGATGGCATGAAGCCCGTGTACCCACTATTGCTACAAAAGTTCCCAGAGCGGCCTTTACTTGGGTAACGGCTATGTTCCGCAAAGAATTGAACATTCCGCTCATCACGGCGAACCGTATCAACACTCCTGAAGTAGCTGAAGCTGTGCTCGAACGCGGCGATGCCGACATGATTTCCATGGCGCGACCTTTGCTGGCGGATCCCTTTTTCGTAAAAAAAGCTTCTGAAAACAAAAGCCACGAGATCAACACATGTATAGGGTGCAACCAGGCCTGTTTGGATCACGCATTCCAAGGCAAAATATCCAGTTGCTTAGTCAACCCAAGGGCCTGCCATGAGACCGAGCTCGTTCTCTCGGCAGCTAGAACCAAAAAGCGTTTGGCTGTGGTTGGCGCAGGGCCTGCCGGCCTTTCGTTTGCGACTACTGCGGCGCAGCGGGGTCACCTCGTAACTTTGTATGACCGAGCTACAGAACTTGGCGGACAATTTAATGTTGCCAAAAAAATCCCAGGGAAAGAAGAGTTTTATGAAACGATCCGCTACTTTAAAAATGAGGTCACCCGAACTGGCGTTAATTTGGTTCTTGGCACGTCTGTAAGCGCCGACGACCTCAATAAGGGTGAATTCGACGAGGTAATCATTGCTACGGGCGTGTCTCCACGGCTCCCCGACATCGAAGGAATCGGACATAGTAAAGTTTTAAGTTATTTAGAAGTATTGAACGGCAAAAAGAAAGCCGGGGACCGTGTCGCGATCATAGGGGCTGGCGGTATAGGCTTTGACGTTGCGGAATACTTGGGACATCAAGGTGAGTCGACAAGCCAAAACATTGGACTATTTATGAAAGAGTGGGGTGTTGATATGAGCTTGCGCTCGACTGGGGGCTTGGACGATGTCGAAAAATTTAATACCGCATCCGGGCGGGAAGTCTATTTACTGCAGCGCTCGACTTCAAAACTTGGTGCAAACCTAGGGAAGACCACCGGTTGGATCCATAGGACCGGCTTGCAACGAAAGGGCGTCAAGATGATTGCTTCGTGCGAGTATGAAAAAATTGATGACATGGGCTTGCATATCAAAGTAGATGGGATAGCCCGGCTGCTGGAAGTGGATCACGTCGTAATTTGTGCGGGGCAGGTCCCGCTGCGTGATCTGATCAATGGGCTGACAAAACCACATCACTTGATCGGAGGCGCTGACGTCGCTGCCGAACTAGACGCCAAGCGCGCGATCGATCAAGGGATGCGGCTGGCACTTGAAATTTGAACTTGCTTGCGCAGGCGCGACAGGCTCACCGGCGTCATTCCTAAAAAGGAAGCGATCTGATACTGTGGCAATCGCTCAAGCAGGTGACCATATTCCCGACAAAACCAGCGATACCGCTGTTCACCACTACTCAGCAGCCGCTTGGCGTCGCGCTTGGCGTTGCTGTAGAAAAGGTTCTGCATGAATGTGATTTCGAAGTTCAGTATGTCGGGCTTATCCATAGCAAAAGTATGAAAGCGCGGGTAGCTTGCTACCCAAAGCGTTGTGGGCTCCAGCGCCTGGATATAGAACGGACACGGGGCATCGCTAACGAAGCTCGCCACGGGGCCCAACATCATTCTTTCGTCATAGAACCCTTCATTAAGCTCTTTGCCATTCTGATCGATATAGTAGATGCGCAACAGGCCTTGCGCAATATAAAAAAAAACGTCACGCCGCTGGCCAGCGCGGATCCAGTGCGCGCCAGCTTCTAAGGCCTCACAAGAAAATAATTTGATTAGTTCCGGCCAGTCCGTAATGGTGGCCTTGAATTGACGCTCTAGGACACGGCGCATCTCACCTATTTCGCGGTCCATCAACATGTCTCCATTCTTTTTTAATCGTTTCTCAAGCGGCAGGTGTTGACCGACCTCGTGCAGTCCCAACACTGCTGGCACTTTGCGCAAACGCTGGGGACTTCAAGGCCTTTGACTGCGAAGCACCTTGATTTTGTGCACGTGCAATTCGAGGTTGGATCCCCAGATAAAACACTCGCCGCCCCTTACCAATCAGGTCTCGTCGCGCAACTCGCGCCGGAGAATTTTCCCAACGTTTGACTTTGGTAGGTCCGCGCGAAAGACGATGTATTTAGGTTTCTTATATCCGGTGAGTTGCGTTTTGCAGAAGTCCATCACCTGCTCCGCAGTTAGTTCCCGGTCTCGTCGTACAACGAACAACTTGATGGCTTCGCCCGCATTTTGGTCAGGTACGCCAACGCACGCGCACTCAAGGACTCCGGGGTGCATTGCCATCACATCTTCGATTTCGTTTGGATAAACGTTGAAGCCTGATACCAAAATCATGTCTTTTTTGCGATCGACGATCCGGATGTACCCCCGCTCATCCATTATTCCAATATCGCCGGTCTTGAAAAAGCCATCCTCATTGATAGCCTTCGCGGTTTCGCCCGGGTTGTTCCAGTAGCCGACCATAACCTGCGGCCCCCTAACTGCGATCTCTCCTGGGGTGCCGTGATCCACAAGCTTCCCGTTCTCGTCGAGGATAGCAACTTCTGTCGACGGAAGGGGAAGACCGATGGTGCCCGTAAAAGCTGTAGCGTCAGCGCGATTGATCGTAACCCCAGGCGATGTCTCAGACAACCCGTACGCTTCAAGTATCGGACATCCAGTTACTTTCATCCACTGTTCGGCAACGGCGCGCTGCACCGCCATGCCGCCACCTAGCGAAATTTTCAGTCCGGAAAAATCCAGTTTCGCGAAGTCCGGATGATTGAGTAGTCCGTTGTATAGGGTATTAACGGCTGGAAACATATTAAACTTATACTTTCGCAGTTCCTTAATGAAGTTCGTGATATCCCGTGGATTCGGGATGAGGATGTTCAGAGCTCCCCACCGCGTTCCCATCAAGCTACATGCTGTCAGCGCAAAGATATGGTAAAGAGGAAGGGCGCATACGATAGTCATGGGTTGGTCAACCGGCACTTTGTCTTGTGCCGGTCGAACCCACGCATCGTTTTGCAAAACGTTCGCGATGATGTTGCGATGTGTGAGCGTCGCGCCTTTGGACACACCTGTGGTGCCGCCGGTGTACTGAAGGAATGCAACATCGTCACCACAAAGATGTACCTGGCTGAAACGTGAGGATGCCCCGATTGAAAGCATGTTCAAAAAACTAACCGCACCAGGCAGATTGAAGGCTGGCACCATCTTTTTGACTTTTCGAACCATGAAATTGACCACAGTTCCTTTCAATCCGCCAAGCAAGTCCCCCATGCTGGCGACAACGATATGCTTAATTTCGGTCTGCGCCAAAACCTGCTCCAGGGTTGTCGCGAAATTTTCAAGAACGATGATGGCCTGAGCACCTGCATCATTCAGTTGGTGGAGCAATTCACGCGGGGTGTACAGTGGGTTGACGTTGACGACAATAAATCCGGCACGAAGGATGGCTGCTGCGGCGATTGGATACTGCAAAATATTTGGCAACATGACAGCGATGCGGGCGCCTTTCTTCATCCTGCAGCCTTGTAGCCATGCAGCCATTCTTTTTGAGTATTCGTCCAGCTCCCTATAGCTCATAAAAGTGCCCATACAGACATAGGCGTCGCGGGACTTGTACTTCGTGAATGATTCTTCCAGCATGTGCACCACCGATCGGTACTGCTGGGCATCAATTTTCGTTGGTACGCTGGGGGGATAGGACTTCAGCCATACTTTTTCCATGTCGTGTCTCGTTTTATGTTTGGTCTAGGGAAATGCATATTCGATCGAAATGAGGCGATTGCTTTACTAGCTGCGACGGGGTCATGCCTCGGTACCGCAGAGATTATAAAAATGCGACAGCCGCGGCTGTCATTTTTTGAGCATGTTCATCGCCCTTTCTAAGCCTGCTATCGTCAACGGGAACATGCGGTCGTTCATCAATTGGCGAATGAGCTCAATGGACTGGCGGTTTTTCCATAATCCTTCAGGCTCGGGATTTATCCAGACGTACTTGGGAAAGGCGGTCGTAAATCTTTCAAGCCAATCGGCGCCGGCTTCCGGGTTGTTATATTCCACCGAGCCGCCGGGCTGTGAAATTTCATACGACCTCATCGTAGCGTCGCCTACGAAGATCAATTTGGTGTCGGGCCTGAACTTGCGAAGTATGTCCCATGTCGAAAAGCGCTCCGCTTGCCGGCGACCGTTGCTCTTCCACAGGTAGTCATAGACGCAATTGTGAAAATAATAGAAATCCAAGTTTTTAAATTCCGATTTCGATGCGGAAAAAAGTTCCTCAACTTGAGCGATGTGGTCGTCCATCGACCCGCCGACATCAAGCAACATTAGCACCTTCACCTTGTTTTTACGCTCCGGCTGCATTCTGATATCGAGCTGGCCGGCGTTGGTCGCGGTAGCTTGAATGGTCCCATCGAGCGCAAATTCTTCCTCCGCTCCCTCACGGGCAAAGCGACGGAGGCGACGTAGAGCAATTTTTATATTGCGCGTACCGAGTTCACGCTGGTCGTCATAGTCGCGATAGGTCCGCGCCTCCCATACTTTTGGCGCGGAACGGTTGCCGCCTGGTCCCCGCTGCCCCCCCTTGCCCGAGATCCGTTGGCTCGTAGGACTCTTGCTGTTGGTCTCGCGTAGCCGGCCACCACGATCGTTCCCGGCTCCGTCCGGCGACTCTAGTGCCTCGGATTTTTTGGCGTTCAGTAGCTCGCGCCAGGCGGCGGACTTATCAGCATTGTGGTTTGTCGACTCGCCCCTCTCGGCGTCCCCATGTTGCGGCGCGGTGCGTTCCTTTAACTGTTCAAGTCTTCCCAATGCCGCTGTATCGAAAGTCGCTTGCATGGCTCGACAATATTGTGCAAACACCAGGTCAAATTTATCAAAATGGGCCTCTTTTTTTACCAGCGTCAAGCGAGCCAAGAAATAGAAATCATCAAGCGATGGTGCTATGACGTTTCTTCCCAACGCGTCAAGTAGCACCAAGAATTCCGCGGTTGACACCGGAATTCTTGCTTTCCGAAGTTGGAAGAAAAAATCAACTAGCATGGCAAGACCATTGCGCTCATCGAAACCTCAGCGCTTTGCGCGTGAGAGGACGGCGCGTTCGACAAGGTGCAAATCTTGCTCGTTTTTTAGAAGCGCGCCATTGAATATTGGAGCCCCGGACTTTGCGCTCTCATCTCGTAGCGCACTGGAGGGAATATTTTCCGCAAGCAGTAGCTTCATCCAGTCTAGTAGTTCGGACGTGGACGGCCTTTTTTTGAGACCCGCAATCTGCCGGATGCCATAAAACGATTCAAGCGCTTCGTGGACTAGATCCTCTGCCACGGTCGGGAAATGCACGGCGACGATCTGACGCATGGTCGCGGCGTCTGGGAACTTGATGTAATGGAAGAAGCAGCGGCGTAAAAAAGCGTCGGGCAGTTCTTTTTCGTTATTGGAGGTGATGATCACTAGCGGTCGGAACTTAGCCTTGACCATCTCGCGTGTTTCGTAGACATAAAATTCCATACGGTCAAGCTCGCGTAGCAAGTCGTTTGGAAACTCGATGTCCGCCTTGTCAATTTCATCGATGAGCAGCACGACTTGCATGTCTGCCGTAAATGCTTGCCATAGGACGCCCCTAAGGATGTAGTTATTGATGTCCTTGACCCGTTCGTCCCCGAGTTGAGAATCCCGAAGACGCGATACCGCGTCATATTCATACAGGCCCTGCTGGGCTTTTGTGGTGGACTTGATATGCCATTGCATTAACGGCATATTTAAGGCTGCGGCGACCTCTTCCGCCAACATCGTTTTACCTGTTCCAGGCTCGCCCTTGATTAGCAGTGGGCGTTGCAGCATCAGTGCGGCGTTCACGGCCAACTTTAGGTCCCCAGTGGCGACGTAACGGTCTGAGCCGTCAAAGTGCGTACCAAATATCATCAGTGTGTATCCAGGAAAAGTGAATCGGGTTTAGGTACGGTTTTGAGAATCTTGCCTCGGCTGCAATTCATGTAAATGCTCCCATGCTCTCGCGGCGCTCCTCTCTTGCACTGCAGCTGAGATACTCAACATACCCCGATCTCTTTCCCACCTTGCTGCACTTTCGTCCAGTTCACCTCGGGTCCAATGCACTTGGGCTTCAATGGCCAACATGTGTGCGTTATCAATGGCATCCGCCAGAACTACGTTGGTCATCGGTGCTGCGCTCCAGTCCCGCGAAAGGTCACACAGGACTGCGAGGGAGGTGAGGACCCGCTGCATATAGCTGCTGGGCCATTTTCGGGAACGGCCTTCGCGCAAGAGGTGGGCGAGGACGGCGGCGGCAACGTGTAGCGCCTCGACGCGTTTAAAGGGCTTGATGAAAGTTGACCAGCCGTCACCTTCCAACATGTTCGACGCATCAGTTGATGCATCTAGCAGCTGTACGCGAGCCCGACCAAGCTCGGGGATGATGCCTCCCGAAGGAAGCGGGTCAGCTTTTAGGCCCGGAGTACTACTGGCCAGGCGTACTACGCGTTGCGGTGGGCGGGTTTGTTCAGGAGCGCCAAGTTCAGCGCATGCCACCAAGTAAGAGGTGCAAACATGGCCCATTGGTGCCCAGCTTTTAATACCATTAACAATTACTTTTCCTGATTCTGAATATCGCCACTTTGTGTTGACGATGAGAGGATTGCTAACAGTCTCGGTAGCGCAAAATGCAAATATCTCATGAGCCTCCGCTTGCCGAACTATGGCGCGTATGGCGCCTTGGTATCCGCTCGCGAAGGCCCATGCGAGGCGGTCGGCCTTGAACCCACCAGCGATTGCAAGCATCACTGTGGATGCCCAGTCGTTCACGTGGGCTGGCCAATGCAAAACCCACTGCTCAGCTGTTTCGACAGCCGGCGCTTCGCTCGACTGCTGCATGCACCATTCCAATATCGCATTCATACTTATCTCCTGGGGCAGAAGCTACGGTGCCCTTCTCCAATGCTTGGGTCATCTTGGTCACACTCCTTTCGTCGCGAAAGCGTGAACGACTCAGAAGTCTCGGGGGGGGGGCGGAAAGCATCGTTTTCAACTGGGTATGGGAGCTCATGCAATCGATCAAAATGATCGAAAACTTGAGAGGCCGACCGCAAATCACACCGTCCCTTCGAAAGCTGGCCAGTGTCGATCATCGGCCCCTCCCCGATCTTATTATCGATTGCGAACTAACTAGCCAATTTAACGTTCATGGTGATCGAAGCGGTGAACACGCTCGTGCCAGCCTCGTCTTTCACGTCAACGGGTACGATCTTGTCGCCTGCAGTACTCCAATCCACGCCACTTCCGTCGGCTATTGCCCGGACGCTAGTCTTCGCTTTTGCCAAATATTCCACGGTCATCCCCTTCGGAATCCAACGTGCACCGCTGGGGATCGAAGCATCAGTCATCATGCCGGCTACCAACTCGGCCGCATTGCAGAGAGCGATGGCATGTATGGTGCCCAGATGGTTGGTTACCTCGCGGCGAAACGGAACCGTGGCTTCTGCATAATTTGGCCGAAGGTCTGTGATCGTAGGTTCAATAGTCGAAAAGTAGGGTGCCATTTGGCAAACTGTTTTGCTAAATTGCTCTGGACCAACCATTTTGAACATGCCAAGCGCTTGACTCATTTTCATCTCCTAGGGTAAAACAGAAAAATGTTCTGTTACAGAATAATATTCTAGAATAATTTTCTATGTCAAGTATTTCCAATATAAATTCTGGGGTATCATGTTTTTTTGAGAGACTCCTCGAAGGCGCTTCTTTTGACAACACTAGACATACTTGAACGAAATTTTCCTGGGAGACGAGCAGCCCTCAAGCGGGACATCTTGCTCGGCGCTTTGGCATGCTTCAACCAAAATGGCCTAGGCCTGACAACCATTGAAATGATCAAGGTCCGCTGCGATACTAGTGTAGGTAGCATCTATCACCACTTTGGCAGCAGAGAGGGGCTTATTTCCGCCCTCTTCTTCAGTTCGCTGGAGGATCAGGACCGCCTGCTGACCGCATACCTCGACAACGCGGAAACGGCTGAGGAAGGGGTCGCGGCAATCGTGTACAGCTACGTGGATTGGGTCAGTGACGAGCCTGACCTTGCCCGTTTTCAATACGAGGCAAGGTCACTGGTTGCTAAAGGGCCCAGTCGGGAGACTCTTACAGAAAAGAACCGTTCTCGACGGAAGATGATGGAGGCCTGGTGGCTCTCACATGGCGGGTATAAGCCTACCTCAACAATTCCTGAAGAACTGTTGCCATCAATAATTATTGGTCCAGCAGAAAGCTATTGTCGCGCGTGGCTCTCTAATCGGACGATCGCGTCGCCCTCGACGTATCGAGATCTACTCGCCAAAGCGGCAGCTCTTGGCTTGGGCATCCCGCCGTGAACGATAGCGCAAGTTACCGCTAGAGCTAGGACATGTCACTAGAGTCTTCGGCGCATTTGAACTCAGGATACGCTATGAACAACGCACATTTGCAACCGGGAAAGGGCTTTGACTCTCGCCAAAATATTCTTACGGCGGCACGCCATGTTATCGCCGGAAAAGGCTTCTCGGCCGTTGGAATAAGCGAAATCCTTCAAGAAGCAAATGCCGTAAAAGGTAGTCGCTCGTTGGACGGTTAGATATTGATGTGAAACAGAAGGGATAAAACTGGGCTACGCAAAATGTCGAGCTATGCTCGATTAGCTGCAGTGATTGAGCAATCGATATATACGGGTCAACTGTGAATTGAAAGGCATGAGACAACCTAATACGACATTTCTCAGATTACCAAATCGAACAATCACGCCGCGACGCATTCCCCAATTTAATAAATGTCGTTACGTCGTTAGCAATACATAGGAGGCATTTATCTAGAATACTGGGGGAGCGTCTATTTTGTGCTGCTTAAACATATTATATCATATCCCAATATGGGATATTTCATATTCGGATTTAGGATGTAACCATGGCTCACCCTATTCATTCCCCATCGTATATCGTTCTTGCAGAACTACTCACTGAGCGGCGCAAGGAGTTAGGCTTGTTGCAGGCTGAAGTTGCCGTAATGCTGAGCAAGCCCCAATCATTTGTCTCAAAATATGAGTCTGCCGGCCGAAGACTGGATCTCATTGAATTGATCGATGTGCTACGCGCTTTGAAGAGCGATCCGCATGATTTTTTAGATCAATTGACGTCCCAACTCAACGCTCATAAGGTGACAACAAATTTCATGCGTTGAAAGGCTTATTACTTACAACCTTACGCCCTTCCCCCCGATGAACCAAATGCTCGCCTAATGCGCAAACGTAGCGGCTTTCTATTTGATGTTGTTTTGATAGTCAAAAGTAAAAAACCCTCGATTTCTCAATGAAATCAAGGGCTTAATGACGTTTTTGGCGGTGGGTGCAGTCTTGCGCGAACCTATCTCTGCCCCCTATTCCCTGTAACAGGGAAAAATACAGCGAATTGACCGAATTTGCCCTGCTTTTGGTTAAGGGTATCGTGGACAAACCCGCGCCAGTACTCACGTTTCCGGCTATTTGAAGCAATTGGCAGAATTACAGAACAGGGAACGACTAGGGAATGAGCAGGGAATTTCTAATTCGCGTCTGCAGTTCGAATCCGCTTGTGGTATTCGAACTGCAGATTCCCCCGTTTTTTCTGCAGTTTCTCTCTCTTGTCGTTCATTCCTGCTGGCTGATGCTTCAACCTCGCCACGGCCGTCCCATGGCGATCGCTAATATGAAGTCGAGACGCCTCTCTTCCTATTCGGAATGGCCATCGGTGTCTTCATCAGCGCTCCTAAGGACGAGCATGGTCCCCTCGAGTTGGGCAGCAATACTTCGACACCAGCAAACGTATCACTCTAGATTCAAATGTTACAGCCCACTAGCAAGCCAATTATGTATCTGTTTTGACGATACGTTCAGAAAATAGTTGCGCCATCACCTGGCGCAGCCAGCGGTTCGACGCATCCGCGTGATAGCGCTCGTGCCAATGCTGCTTGACCGAGAAACTGGGCAACTTGACCGGCACCGGCAGCATGCGAATATGCTCGCGTCCTGCCATTACCGCGCCATAGCGATGCGGCACGATGGCAATCATCTCAGTCTCGGCGACGATGCGCGCTACGCCGAGGAAACTCGGCAGTTGGAGTACGACGTTACGCTGCACTGCTTCTTGCGCCAGCACCTTGTCGACGATGGCGTGGCCGGTGCCGGAGGTGCGCACCACCACATGCGCCTCGCGCTGAAGTGCCTCAAGCCGCAGAGTCTTACCTATACGCGGATGGTCGGCCGACACCAGGCAGGTGAAATGCTGGTTGAACAGGGTCTGCTGGTAAAAGCCCGCCTCCAGGTGCGGCATGAAGCCGACCGCCAGATCGACCGTGCCATCAGCCAGTTCGGCCGGGCTGTCCTGTGAAATCTTCGAAACGTCGAGGCGAATGCCCGCTCCCACTTCCCTCAGATGATTCAGCAACTGCGGCAACAGCACCACTTCGCTGATGTCCGTCATACAGATGCGGAATTCACGCTGGCTGTCGGCTGGTTCGAACACCGGTTGTTCGGCCAGCGCATGCTGCAGCGCCTGAATTGAGCGTCGCACATCGGCGATGGCGTTCTGCGCGCGCGGCGTCGGCTCCATGCCTTTGGCCGTACGGCTGAATAGGCGGTCGTTGAAATGTTCGCGCAACTTGGCCAGGTCAATGCTGACCGTCGATTGGGGCAGGCCGAGGTTGTCGGCTGCTCGCGTCACGTTACGAGTCTTGTAGATCTCGTCGAAGACCAGCAGCAATTCGAGGTCAAAACGGGCCATGACATCACCCACCATTATTTAAAAACATGATTATAACAATCAAGTTATATCCATTTCCTAAATAATTTAAAAAGCGCAGAGTGATGCCATACACAAGACGTATGGAGACCATCATGAAATCTGATAACACCGAACTTCCGTCCATCCTGATTGCCGGTGGCGGTATCGGCGGCATGGCGGCAGCGCTGTCACTGGCGCGCCTTGGCATACAAGTAACAGTGCTGGAACAAGCCGCCGTCATGGGCGAGATCGGCGCCGGCATCCAACTTGGGCCTAACGCCTTCGCCGCGCTGGACGCGCTGGGCGTAGGCGCCGCCGTGCGCGATCGCGCCGTGTTCACCGAGCGCCTGGTGATGATGGATGCAGTGGATGCCACAGAAGTCGGGACATTCGAAGTCGGCGAGCCGTTCCGCCAGCGCTTCGGCAATCCCTATGCGGTAATCCACCGTGCCGACATCCACACTGCCATCCTGGAACAGGTGAAAAAAACCCCGCAGGTCGAATTGGTCACCTCCTGCCATATCGACAGCGTCAGGCAGGATGCCACCGGCGTCACCGTGACCGATCACCAGGGCCGCACCTTCCGCGCCGGCTACCTGATCGGCTGCGACGGCGTCAAGTCGGTGGTGCGCCAGCACGTGGTCGGTGACGACGTGCGCGTCTCCGGCCACGTGGTGTACCGTGCCGTGGTGCCAGCTGAACGCATGCCTATGCCGCTGCGCATGAACGCGCCAGTGGTGTGGGTCGGCCCCAACTGCCACCTGGTGCACTACCCGCTGCGCGGCGGCGAACAGTACAACCTGGTGGTCACTTTCCACAGCCGCGATGCGGAAGTATGGGACGTACGCGACGGCAGCAAGGAAGAGGTACTGTCCTACTTCACCGGCATTGACGCGCTGCCGCGCCAGTTGCTGGAGACGCCAGACAACTGGCGCCGCTGGAGCACCGCCGACCGCCAGCCGGTCGGTAACTGGACCATCGACCGCATCACGCTGCTGGGCGATGCTGCCCACCCGATGCTGCAGTACCTGGCGCAGGGCGCTTGCATGGCGCTGGAAGACGCAGTGACGCTGGGCGAAGCGATCCGTCACTGCGGCCACGACATGACGGCCGCCTTCTCGCTGTACCAGCGATCGCGTATCGCCCGCACCGCCCGCGTAGTGCTATCGGCGCGCGAAATGGGGCGGCTGTACCACGCGTCCGGCGTCGAACGCCTGGTGCGCAACGATCTTTGGAAGGGCCGCGATGCCAACGGCTTCTACGACGCCCTCCAATGGTTGTATGGCTGGACCGCCGCCACCTGCCTGGCCATCGCCACCAATAAGGAGCAGCAACATGCATAACGATCTGATCGCCGCCCGCCAGTCCCTGTACGACGACATGCAGCAGTTGCACCTGGCGCCGCTGTGGGCCTCGTTGCACACGCTGGTGCCGAACGAACCGACACCGCCGTATGTGCCGGCACTGTGGCGCTACGAAAATATCCTGCCGCACCTGCGCCGCGCCGGGGAACTGATCTCGGCCGAGGAAGCCGTGCGGCGCGTACTCGTGCTGGAAAATCCCGCTCTGCCTGGCCGAGCCTCGATCACGCAATCACTGTATGCCGGACTGCAGCTGATCCTGCCGGGCGAAGTCGCTCCAGCGCACCGCCATACGCAAGCCGCGCTACGCTTCATCGTTAGCGGCAGTGGCGCCTACACAGCCGTCGACGGCGAACGCACAACCATGCATCCCGGCGATTTCATCATCACGCCATCCTGGACCTGGCACGACCATGGCAATCTCGGCATCGACGGTCACACAGAACCGGTGGTCTGGCTCGACGGCCTGGATATTCCAATGTTGCGCTTCTTCGACGCCGGCTTTGCCGAAAACGGCGAGGAAGCAAGCCAACATGTGGCGCGCCCGGAAGGCCAGAGTTACGCGGCATACGGCAACAACATGGCACCCGTAAAACAGCAGCATGCAACACTCAGCTCGCCGGTGTTCAATTATCCGTACGCCCGTACTCGCGAGGCACTGGAAACACTGCACCGCACCCAGGCCGTCGATGCCTGGCACGGCGTCAAGCTCCGCTACATCAACCCGTTGACCGGTGGTTCGCCAATGCCGACGATCGGCGCCTGCATGCAGCTGCTGCCGAAAGGCTTCCGGGGTCAGCGCCACCGCAGCACCGACGGCACCGTCTACAACGTAGTCGAAGGTAGCGGCAGCGTAACCATCGCCGACACCCGTTTCATCTTTGCGCCGCGCGACACCTTCGTGGTGCCTTCTTGGGCCACCGTCGCCTTCGACGCGCCCGAGGACGTGGTGCTATTCAGCTTTTCCGATCGACCGGTGCAACAAGCTATGGGCGTGCTGCGCGAAGCCTTACTACCCGATTAAACCTCTCATTACATCAAGAGCACATCATGACTGCCAATTTCATCTTCCCACCGCAAGCCATCGTCGGTCTGCCCGTCAACGGTTCGGACGCCACCTTCCCGGTGCGCCGCATCTACTGCGTCGGACGCAACTACGCGGCGCACGCCCGCGAAATGGGTTTCGACCCGGATCGCGAACCGCCGTTCTTCTTCTGCAAACCGAACGATGCCGCCTCGGTGGTACCGGTGCCCGCCGGCGCCACGGCGCAACTGCCATACCCGGCCAGCACCGAGAACTACCATCATGAGATTGAGTTGGTAGTCGCCATCGGCAAGGGCGGCAAAGACATTGCACCAGAGGACGCGGCAGCCCACATCTTCGGTTACGCCGTCGGCCTGGACATGACTCGCCGCGACCTGCAGATGCGCATGCGCGAACAGGGCCGGCCATGGGAGATTGGCAAGGCCTTCGATTATTCGGCGCCCATCGGCCCGCTGACTCGTCTGGCTGACAGCGGCGAATTGCGTAACGGCATTATCGAGCTGAAAGTCGACGACAAAACCACCCAGCGCAGCGACCTCACGCACCTGATCTGGTCCGTCAGCGAAACCATCGCCCAGCTGTCGACGCTGTTCGAACTGCAGCCGGGTGACCTGATTATGACCGGCACCCCCGAAGGCGTCGGCCCGGTGGTGCGCGGCCAAACCATGGTCGCGCACATCGCCGGCTTGACGCCGATTACAGTCAAGATGGTCTGATACCTCGTTGCGGCCAGCCAGCAGGCCACAGAAGCCTGCGGTGATCGCATTCGACAACGCTACAACCACAACGCACGGAGACATGATGCCTACCTCACCCACTATGGATGTCCAGCAGTTCATCGACAGCCACCCCTTTTCCCGCTTCCAGAAACAGCTGCTGGTACTGTGTTTTCTGGTGGTCGCCATCGACGGCTTCGACACGGCATCAATCGGTTTCATCGCCCCGGCGCTGCGCGCCGAATGGCACCTGACAGCCGCCAGCCTGGCGCCTCTGTTCGGTATCGGCCTGTTCGGCCTGATGTCCGGCGCGTTGCTACTCGGCCCATTGGCGGACCGCTATGGCCGCAAGCCGGTGCTGCTGCTGTCGGTCGGCTTCTTCGCCATCGCCAGCCTGCTATCGGCCTTCGCCACCGGCCTGCCGATGCTGCTGGTGCTGCGTTTCCTCACCGGTCTGGGGCTGGGCGGCGCGATGCCGAGCGCAATCACACTGACTTCCGAATACTGCCCACAGCCACGCCGCGCCAGTCTGGTGACATTGATGTTCTGCGGCTTCACGCTAGGTTCCGCGTTCGGCGGCCTGATCGCCGCGCAGCTTCTGGCATCGATAGGCTGGCGTGGCGTGCTGATGATCGGCGGCGCCTTGCCGCTGTTGCTATTACCGGCGCTGTGGATGGCGCTGCCGGAATCACTGCGCTGGATGGTGATGCGCGGTCGCGGCGCGGTCGCTATCGCAGCTCTGGCCTCGCGGATCGAGGCGCGATCCGGGCACGCCCTGCCACAGCTGGTGGTCAGCGATCGCAAGCAACCCGGTTCCCCGGTCGCCCAGTTGTTCCGTCCCGGCCTGCTGGGTGGCACGCTGCTGTTGTGGAGTACCTTCTTCATGAGTCTTCTGATTATCTACCTGCTCTCCAGCTGGCTACCGACGTTGCTCAGTGGCGCGGGCCACAGCTTGTCGCAGGCTTCCTTCATCAGCTCCGCGTTCCAGATCGGCGGCACCGCCGGCGCCATCCTGCTGGGCCGCTGGATGGACCGCTACCGCCCCCAACGCGTGCTGGCGATCGCCTACCTGGCGGCCGCCGTGTGCATCGTGGCTGTTGGCCTGTCGACCGATAACGTCCCATTGCTAGTGCTGGCCGTGTTCGGCGTCGGCTTCGGCGTTAGCGGCTCGCAGGTCGGCGCCAACGCGCTGGCTGCCGCTTTCTATCCGACTGCCAGCCGCGCTACGGGCGTCAGCTGGGCCTCAGCCGTCGGCCGCAGCGGATCAGTGGTCGGCTCCATGGTCGGTGGCGCGCTGCTAGCTGCGCAACTGAGCAATCAGACCATTTTCCTGCTGCTGGCTATTCCCGCCGTGCTGGCTGCCTGCGCCTTGCTAGCAATGGGCCGGCTGCAAGACCGGGCGAAGGCAGCTTTTGTCACACCTACTACAGTCACTGAAAGTACCGCAACATGAAACTGCATACCTATTACCGTAGCTCCGCGTCCTATCGCGTGCGTATTGCACTGAACCTGAAGCAGTTCGATGTCGATGAGGCCTACATCCACCTGTCGCGCAACGGCGGCGAACAATTCAGCGCCGCGTTTGACGCGCTCAATCCCCAGCACCTGCTGCCAGTGCTGGAGGATGACGGCCTGCTGCTGACGCAGTCGCTAGCCATCATCGAGTACCTGGACGAAACCCGTCCTGTGCTGCCGCTGCTGCCATCGGACGCCGCCGGGCGCGCCCGCGTACGCGCGCTGTCGCAGGCGATTGCCTGCGACATCCATCCGCTAAACAATCTACGCGTGCTGAAATACCTGAGCGAGCAATTGCAGGTGACACCGGACCAGAAGAATGCATGGTATCGCCACTGGGTTGCACTCGGGCTGCAGGGACTGGAGCAGCGACTGGCAAGCGATGGCGCCACCGGGGCTTTTTGTCACGGCGACACACCGACCATGGCCGATTGCTGCCTGTCCCCGCAACTCTACAATGCGCGCCGCTTCGAATGTGACCTCTCGCCCTACCCGACGCTGACGCGCATCGACGCCAACTGCGAAGCGTTGCCAGCCTTCCGCGACGCCGCACCGGATCGCCAGCGAGATGCCGAATAACACCACGCAGCACCATAAAACATAAAACATAAAACGGAGACCCCAATATGAAAAGCATCACCTACGGCGCGCTCGCGCTGGCAACTCTGAACGCCGTTACGGCACAGGCCCAAAGCCAGGTTACGATGTACGGCGTCGTCGACACCGGCCTGGCTTACACTACAAATGTCAATGCCGCCGGCAACGCCCAGGTCAAGATGCCCAGCCTGACTGGCAGTCTGCCATCGCGTATCGGCTTCAAGGTAACGGAGGATCTGGGTGGCGGCCTGCAGGCGCTGTTCGTGCTGGAGAACGGCTTCAGCGTCGACTCCGGCAGCATCAACCAGGGCGGCCGCCTGTTCGGACGCCAATCCTGGGTTGGTTTGAAAAACGCCTACGGCACGCTGATGCTGGGCCGGCAGGTCAACATGACTTACCTCGCTACGCAAAAAGCAGACGTGCTCGGACCGAATCTGTTCTCAATCAGCAGCATGGACCCGTACCTGCCAAATGCCCGAAGCGACAACGCCATCGGCTATCTGGGCAATTTCTCCGACCTCGTGATCGGCGGCACCTACAGCACCGGGCGCGACACGTCCTCGGCTGGCGGCGCCGCCGGCACCGGCTGCGCCGGTGAAGTGGCGGGCAACGCCAAGGCCTGTCGCCAGATCACTGCGCTGATCGGCTATGAAAGCACGCGCTACGGCATCAATACGTCCTACGACATTTTGTATGGCGGTCCCGGTGCCGCCAATGGATTGACCAGTGCCGACAATCACGACCAGCGAGTGACTGCCAATGGCTACGTGATCATAGGCTCCACCAAAATCGGCGCCGGCGTAATAGCCCGCCGGGTGCGCGCCGCCACCGGCACAACCACCTCAGACTTGTACTATGCCGGCGTGACTCAGCCTTTGTCGCCATTGCTACAGCTGGACGTGCAGGCAGCGCGCCGCAATGTCAAGGACAGCAGCGATGACACCACGATGCTGGTGGCCAGGCTCAGCTACTTCCTGTCGAAACGAACCTTGCTGTATTCGGCGATAGGCTCCATGAGCAACGAGGGCAACGCAGCCATCGCGCTCGAAGCCGGCGGCACCGTCGGTGCAGGCAAGCGCCAGAACGGTGTCATGGCGGGCTTACGGCATATGTTCTAAACGACACTCTATCAGAGCACGCCGACGTAGTTCTCCGCCAGCTCCGCACGCTGCGTCTTGGGCTCAAACGGCGTCGCGTCGGTAAAGATATCCGAGTTCATCCACCAGTTGCGGCACGATCTCGAACAAATCCCCGACAATACCGTAGTCCGCTACCGGGAAAATCGGGGTTTCTTCATCCTTATTGATGGCCACGATGACGCTGGAATCTTTCATCCCGGCCAAATGCTGGATCGCGCCGGAAATACCGACCGCGATGTACAACTGCGGCGCAACGATCTTGCCGGTTTGTCCGACTTGCCAGTCGTTCGGCACGAAGCCCGAATCCACGGCGGCGCGCGAAGCACCCATTGCGGCGCCCAGTTTGTCGGCCAAAGGTTCCAGGATCTTGAAATTGTCCGCCGATCCCATGCCGCGCCCGCAGGATACGATAACCTTGGCTGCCGTCAGTTCCGGCCGGTCTGACTTAGCCACTTCGCGCCAAACAAAAACGGAGGTACGCAACAAAGCGACGTCTGACGTGCAACACTCGCTTTCACATGCTACTGGCGCACCCCAAATGCGTTAGTTGGACTCCTATTTTTTTGCTAAATGGATCCCTCTTTTAAGGCTCACGGGGTTCTATCATGAAGCCTCCGAATCACTTCATATCCAGCTCGAAAGTTGCGTAGTCTGTTGCATGCAACGTGTCATTACAGTCCTCTCCCTTGAGCCCGGAAACAACGGGCTTTTTTTTCAAGCGTTATTCGATTGCCAATCCTGCCGCAATTAGTGAATATAAGCAGCGATCAAATCGGCAATTTCTAGCTACGAAATCATTCTCTCCAAACGCCTATCCTTCCGCCCGTGCGGCAAATTTACCTATCCCATTTTTTGGGTGAAATATATAACTGGAGCAATTCCAAGTCCGTTCATTGGACTCCCATTTTCTGTCTAATTGGCTACCCAACTACGGTTTTCCTAGTTATATCATGAGTTCTCTCACTCACATCACTTAAGTACATAAAGGAGAATCTCTTGGATACCCGCATCGACTTCTACAAATCGTCTCCGGACGCACTGAAGGCACTGCCGGCGTGGAGACTGCGGTCGCACGACTCGGACCGGAGCCGTCTTTGCTCGAAACGGCTTGCCATCAGCGCCCGCAAGATGCCGACAGTCTGAGGAGAAATACATGACACTCAATAAAACGTTGCGCTACGCGCTGACGCTGGCCTCGCTGACGTTGTCTATGGCCTCATTCGCACATGATGACAAACATGGCGATGAAGTCATCACCCTTTTGCAAAAGCAGTCTCTGGCGGATGCGTCAGGGAAAAGCGGGGTGATGCTCACAGTCGCCTATGGCCCGGGAGAATCGTCAATCCCGCATCTGCACCCAGGATCTATTTTTGCCTACGTGCTTGAGGGCGAAGTTATTTCACAGTTGGAGGGGCAAGCGCCGGTAAGATACAAAACCGGAGAGTCGTGGTATGAGCCGCCAAGCACCCCTCACCTGATATCAAAAAACGCCAGTCCGACAAAACCCGCCAAGTTGTTAGTGTGGTCATTGGTCGAGGACGGCAAGCAAGTTACCGTTCCACTCAGTAAATGACCTTCCGAATCAACTGATCCTGCAAGTTGCGGCAACACGAGGCGCGCAAATAACACGGGGGGCTACATTTCCATTTATGTCCGTTGGCCCCCTCATTTTCATCCAAATTGGCTACCTGTTTTGCAGCACAAGTCTTTTATCATCTGAAGCAATACCCTCTACTTCGCAAATGCTATGCACACTGGCTCGGGAATTCTGGATCGATCGTCGCTCGGAAGTGGCTCGTTGTTCGTAGCACCTGCCATGCTTGCACTTTTCTATCCGTTTTTCTTGAAGGGATTCAATTTCAGCCTTGTCACAGACGGCCCGTCCTTATCGCCGGTGCTCATGCTGGCACTGGCATTTTCCGTTCCATCATATGGCTTTTTTGCCAGCCTAAAACTGGGACGTATCGCCCAGCCTGATCTATCTCAAGTGATCGCTAAGCGATTGGCTCTCCTGGCTGTGGCAACGCCACCAATTTACACCGCAACGGGAGTGCTACTGTACATGGCTGGCGATCCGATAGCCGATACCACCTTATGGATAATCGGCTGGGCACTCATTGCCTTTTACAGCATCATTTCCATGAGACGTGCGAAAGGAACTCCGGTCGGTGCCGTCACTGCGTCGCCACGCCTACGCATAATGCACGGGATCAGTGCGCTTTGCATCATCGTGCTATTTTTAACGATGCACCTATTGAACCACCTTGCCGGGTTACTCAGCGAGGAGACACATCGCCATGTAATGGACATGTTTCGCATGATCTACCGCGCTCGGCTGATTGAACCGATGATAGTTTTTCTTTTCTTTTTTCAAGTCGTTTCGGGACTCGGTCTTCTGCGCATCCACACTTTGCGGCCAGCCGATTTTTTCCGGACACTGCAGATAGCATCTGGCGCTTATCTGGTGTTCTTCATACTGGCACACATGAATTCGGTATTTATCTTCGCTCGTCGCTTCGCACACATTCTTACAGACTGGGATTTCGCTACCGGCGCACCAACCGGTTTGATTCAAGATGCTTGGAATATCCGCCTGGTACCGCACTACTATCTTGGCGTGTTCCTGGTGTTGTCCCACTTGGTGTTGGGCTGTCGAATTGTCGCTCTCGGGCACGGCGTCCGTCGTCTCCTGGCAGATCGATACGCGAAGGTAGGCATTGCTCTCTCTGCCGGAGCGGCATTGGCAATCATGCTTGGTATGACCGGGATCCATTTTATCCACTAGTCAGGCCGGTAATTATCGATACTGGACTCACCTCCAAATAGGAAGAAAATGTTCAACATCGCCGACACTGCCATTCCGCTCGTCGATCTGCAAGAATCGGATATTGCGGCCATAGCGACCTCGTCGCTGGGCATTCTTTCGCAGGCGGGGTCGAAATGCCACTGATCCACCGCCACTTTACCGCGCTGGCTGTTTTTGCGCTGATCGCCGGATGTACAACGGGCCCGGATTTTCACCGTCCTGAGGTGGCGACGCCCACCGCCGCTTTTATCACCCCGAATGCCAATGGATTGCCAAGTCAGACCACGCCAACCAAGATCGATAGCGCATGGTGGAGGATTTTTAACGATGAGGCCCTCAACACCTTGGAAATTCGCGGGCAGCAAAGCAATCTTGATTTGCAGGTTGCTGCTACGCGCATCTTGCAGAGTCGAGCCCAGTTGGGCATTGCCGGCGCCGCTGGATTGCCCCACGTAAGTGTATCCGCCGATTATGCGCGCCAAGCACTCAGTGCTAACGGGCTGTTGGATAAGATCGGCGCCAACGACGTCCCTTACAATTTATACGAAGGCGGTTTCGATGTCAGTTGGGAAATAGATTTGTGGGGACATCAGCATCGGATTGAGGAGTCCGCCAAGGCCCGTGCGCAGGCAACTATCTTTCGCCGTGAAGGCGCGCGAGTAGCCTTGGAGACTGATATCGCCCGCAGTTACCTGTTATTGCGCGGGGTTCAAACTCAACTAGTCATCGTCGGACAAAACCGTGACATTGCCGAACGCACGCTAGAACTTACGCGCAGCCGCGAGGCCAATGGCGTCGCCACTCGCTTCGATGCTGCCGCGGCCACGGCACAATTGGCCACCATCAGTGCGCTCATACCCAGGTTACAGCAGCAACGGGATGCTTTGATGAACGCACTGGCGCTGCTACTTGCTGAGCAGCCGCGTGCATTGAATGCGGTGCTAAACGTCACGCCTATCAAAAGCGGCGTGCCGGCTTTGCCGGGAGAAGTGCCGGTGGGACTGCCTTCAGAATTGGCAAGGCGGCGGCCGGACATTTTGCAAGCCGAAGCTGCGCTGCATGCCGCAACGGCGGACATCGGTGTAGCAGAAGCTGACTTCTATCCGCGCATCGAGTTGACTGGCAGCTTGGGACTGCAGTCTCTGGAGGAAAGTAAATTCGGCAACTGGTCATCACGTAATTTTTCGATTGGGCCGACACTGCATCTGCCTATCTTTGAAGGTGGCCGCCTGAAGAGTTCGTTGGCGCTGACCAAGGCGCGCCAGCAAGAAGCGGCTATTGAATTCCAACAAACTGTCCTGCGTGCCTGGCATGAGATCGACAATGCATTGAACGCTTATTCAGCCGAACAATGGCGCAACAACCAGCTGAAGCAGGCATTCGAGCAGAATCAACGCGCTTATACGTTCGCATTGCGACGTTACCAAGAAGGCGCGTCGACATACCTGACAGTGCTTATTGCCCAACGCTCGGTTTTATCCAGCCAGATCGAGCTAGACGAAAGCTCTACCGGCATGGCGGTGGCGATGGTCGTGTTGTACAAAGCCTTGGGAGGAGGATGGACTGACGGTGCTCGCGTGGATCAAGCTGCGCATTCTCGAGGCGCAACATGAACGCGGCTCTGTCTGTCGCCTCCCCTTCAGGGTCTGCGCCAACCGCACCTGCGAGTGGCCAAATCGCTACGACGCTCAGCCTGCGCTTGATGGTAGGCCTGTCGGGGATATTACTCGCTGCGCTGATGTCTGGATTGGGTAACCGTGTGGGAGCCATCGCATTAACAGACACGCGCGCAGCGTTGGGGCTGGGAGCTGACGACGGCGCTTGGCTGACTACCGCCTACACTGTGGGCGAATTGGTGGCGATGCCCATCTCCTGCTGGTTGGCGGTCACCTTTTCGTTGCGCCGTTTCCACATCTGTATGGTGGCAACGTATGCGCTACTCAACCTGGTAATGCCAGAGATCCACGACCTGTCTCTGCTGGTGACTTTGCGAGCAATACAAGGATTGGCTGGCGGCATGTTGATTCCGGTCTTGATGATGGCCGCGTTGCGCTTTCTTCCTTTATCTATTCGCCTGTATGGTTTGGCGATGTATGCGTTGACTGCCACCTTCCCACCTAATCTTGCATTCTGGGTAGCTGGCCAATGGTCCGATGTCTGGTTCGACTGGAGACTGATTTATTGGCAGACACTGCCGCTCTCTCTGGCGGTGATGTTGATGGTAGGCTGGGGATTGCCGCAGGATCCAGCTCTTCTCGGACGTTTGCGTCAGGCCAACTGGTTTGGACTGGTATGCGCATGCGTAGGGCTGACCATGCTGGGTACGGGCTTGGACCGCGGCGCCCGACTTGATTGGTGGCGCTCGGATCTGATTCTCTGGCTAGTCGGAGGTGGCGCCGCTGTCATTGGCATTTACCTACTCACTGAATGGTACCACCCATCACCCTTTATTAAGCCGCAGCTACTAGGCAAACGTAATCTCGGATTAGGCTTCACCGCCTTTGTCATCATGTTGATGATCATGCTATCCGGCTCGCTGTTGCCCGCGATGCACCTGGAACGTGTGTGGGACTATCGCAACTTGCAAATTGCACCTGTCGGATTGATTGTCGCACTGCCTCAGCCGGTACTTGGTTCTTTGGTGGCGTTGCTGCTGTATCAGAAGTGGATCGATGCGCGACATGTATTTGTGTTGGGCTTAGCACTGATTGCGCTAGCCTGCTTCCTAGCAACCCGACTGTCAAGCGATTGGATCTGGTCGCAGTTTCTCATGGTGCAAATGTTAGAGGCTTGTGGTCAACCAATGGCGGTTGTCTCATTGCTTTTTTTATGCACCAGTGTAGTTCAACCGCTGGAGGGACCTTATGTAGCGGGCATTATCAACACATTGCGTGCATTCGGCTCGTTGCTTGGCGGCGCAATAGTTACCCATTTTCTGACGCTGCGTGAACGCTTTCATAGCGATATGCTGCTCGACCACGTCGGACACAGCACCGGCAATTTTCCCCTGGTCACCAACGGACTTGCAAATGCTGTAAGGGAACAGGCTTTCATCCTCGCAGCATCAGATAGCTATCTGATGCTGGGTGCGATTGCATTGTTGCTTATCCCACTGGTGCTGTGTTTAAACCGGGTGCAGACTCCATCTTGAACAAAGGATAGATTATGGCGCTTCCAAAAACAGTAAGATTTCTTAGCGCAATCATGTTGATAGCGGTCGTCGTAGGAGCAGTGTATCTACTGAACCGACACGAAAGCGACGCTGAGAAACAATATACAGACGACGCCTATGTGCAAGCGGATTTCACACTGGTGGCACCGCGTGTCGCGGGGCAGATTGCTAAAGTACTGGTGGAGGACAATGAAACCGTTCGAGCCGGTCAATTGCTGGCTGAAATTGACGATCGAGATGTGCAAGTAATGGTCGCCGCGGCAAATGCAGAGATAAATTCGGCTCAGGCAAGCGTCGAAAGCATCAATGCTCATCTCTTGCAGCAGGCCAACGTGATTCAACAGGCCGATGCCGCAGTAGTAGCAGATGATGCCTCCATCGCGCTGGCGCAAGCCAATCTCCAACGTTATCGCAACCTGGCCAAGGATGGCTCTGGCACCTTGCAGGAAGCACAGCAAGCCGACGCACAATTACGCATCCAGCAGGCTACACGCCAGCGCGACCAGGCCGCGCAAGGAGCTGCACGTCAACAGGTTAACGTCTTGCGGGCTGACCTCAAAAAGGCCCAGGCCGCACTGGCGCGTGCCAACGCTGCACTTTCCAGCGCGCAGCTTAATCTGTCCTACACGCGCATCTCTGCTCCAGTAGCCGGCACAGTAGCGCGGCGCTCCGTGCGTGTTGGTTCCTACGTTACCGTGGGCAATCCGCTATTGGCCTTAGTACCTCTGGATTCGCTCTATATCGAGGCCAACTATCGCGAAACCCAGTTGGTCGGTGTTCATCCCGGACAAGCAGTAAGAATAAAGGTCGATGCCTTGCCCGGTGTAATTCTGACCGGCCGTGTCACGAGCCTGGGGCCAGCTAGCGACGTATCGTTCTCGCCAATTGCGCCACACAATGCCACCGGCAATTTCACCAAGATCGTGCAACGATTACCGCTTCGCATAAATCTGTCCCCAGGACAAAAAGCCATCGGGCAGTTGAGAGTGGGGATGTCGGTACAACCGACCATCGACAAAACAGATGGAGAAGAAAGACAGCACGTAGCTTTGTCGCATTAATCATCGATCATCTATTTGCATATGCTGGTCGGATTTCCAAAGACAACGCAAAACGAGATTCTCGATAGCAAAAGAACGCTGTTTCCAAGGACATTTTTCCAGCTTGCATTCGTTGGTACGCGGCTTTCCCCCGGACTCTTCGGTATCTCGAAAAAATATGGAAGCGAATTTTGGATGCGCTCAGAAAACCCGCGCCTCCGCTGCGCTGTATTGATTCGGAGATTTTAACGATGATTTTTTCTAACCTGCTAAATTTCTTGCATTCCAGAGAACGGCATTCATACAGTGCAATAAAATTATTATCGACGCTAAACGTCCAGGAATTGAAAAATCTCAATTCGGTGTTACATCACCGCACCTACGTCAGAGGCGAGATTATTTTTGACAAAGGTGAAGACGGTCAAGCCATCTATTTCGTACTGGATGGAACAGTGACGCTTCAACGACCGCTTCCCGATGGCGATTATATGCTCACCAATATGGAAGCCGGCGACTCCTTTGGGATTCTGGCTCTCCTTCTTGATGAAGCACGCGAAGCTCAGGCACTTGCGCGTAGCAACTGCCAACTCGCGGTCCTGTTTCGGTCTGATCTGCAGCGTTTGCTTGAAACGCAGGCCACAATTGCGTCAAAAATCAATCTGGAAATGGCAAGGCAGCTGGCACGAATTCTTCACGATCTCGCCCTCCATGAGTCTCAACCGCTCAACCTCTAATCGCCAAGATGAATTACCCACCACACAACGCTTGGCGTCACCACTCCAGCAGTCCGCTTGGCGCGCTGGTCACCATGGCGGCTACCTGTTTAACAC
The DNA here is from genome assembly GCF_900113705.1 of Collimonas sp. OK307. Lineage (GTDB taxonomy): Bacteria > Pseudomonadota > Gammaproteobacteria > Burkholderiales > Burkholderiaceae_D > Collimonas. Next base: position 63,303 of record NZ_FOQI01000017.1, read on the forward strand.
TATTGCTGTTTCGCGTAGCGCTCTGGCTGGTAGTGCCTCTTCTCTTGGCGCTTGTCCTTTATTACCTGCTCCGACCAGTATATTTTTGGCTAACCAGAATTGGAATACGTCCAGATCTGGCCAGCGGCGCCGTAATTGCATGTTTTTGCGTGGCGGCAGCCTTGGCCTGTCTTTTCGCCATTCCCGGGATCAGTTCATTCTTTTTGCAGGACCATGCATTCACCGAACGCTATGTTGCCGGAAGCCTACGACTTCTGCATCAGGTCGCCGCAGCAACCGACCTCCGCCTGGCGCGATTCGCGCCGAGCGATTTCACTGGAAAGCTTGACCATGAAATCATTAATTTCAAAGGCCGCCTCGCACAGATTGTCGCGCCGACGATTGCTGCACTGTCGCGCTGGGCGCCAGCGATGGTCTTGGTCCCCTTCTTCACCTTTTTCCTGTTAAAGGACGGGCAGAAATTAAATATACTGCTTACCAGAATGGTACCCAATGCCTTTTTCGAGTCAACGCTAGTTTTGCTATATGAGATCGACGAGGCGGCAAAGGCCTATTTTCGTGGATTGTTCCAGCTTACCGTCCTTGATACGTGCGTACTGTCCATAGGCATGGCTATTATTGGATTTCCAGCTCCGATATTATTAGGCGGGATTTCTGCAATCTTAATGTGGATTCCCTATCTTGGCGGTCTCATCGCCGGTCTCGGCGCTTGCATAATTGCCATAGCAGAATTTCCTGATCGACCACAATTTCTCTACTACACGATCATCTTGTTTTTAGCTGTTCGTTCGCTGGATGACCTGGTTTTCATGCCGATGACGATTGGCAGGAGTCTTCATATTCATCCGGCTATCGCGGTCCTTATGATCCTTCTAGGCGGATCGTTTGCCGGAATACCGGGGATGACGCTTGCGCTCCCTGTCTTCGGAATCCTGAAGGTGATCTTTGATAGTTCGGGGCTTATTCTGTTCAACGCCAGGCTAATGGCACGATATCGGCACGAGCGTTCCTTGCGACGTCATGAAGCAACGGCAGGCTTGTCATCTCCACGCTGAGTTCGGAATATCCAGGCGAACAGAAACTTGTCGAACCGAGAGTCATAAGAAGACCATGCATCCAGTCCGCATGTATGAAATGCGTACACGCCGCACGTACGTCGCGGGCACATTATCTCTCGTGCGATGTCGATTTTTAGGTATTTTGTCCGGATATAGCCATCTCGGAAAACACCTTCATTGGCCCAGACGTCAAGGAAGCGCCAGGAGCAGTCACAATCGGCAAGACCTCCGACGATCTCGGCCAGACCAGCCAGGAACTGAAGGATACGCTGTCCTACCGCGACACGTTGACCGGCGGCTTCCAATGCCAATGAGATCTAAAAGCGGCTCGATTTCGACGTTATGGACATCCTTGAAGATCGCCTGCAAACGACTGCCGTCAGATCGAATGCACTTGCCTATGGATTCGAAGGTAGGGAGTTTTTTCTTCCAAAGCAAGAATCGACCGTTCCATCAACAATGTAATCTGATCTACCTCAGCAACCCCTAGGGCTGCACCGAGAACGGTCGCGAGACGAGTGATTTTCCCCTCGATGCTCTCCGCAAGCGCAAAACCATCTTCACTCAGCCGCAATTCCGTACTGCGACGGTCGTGCGGCTTTCTATGGGTGGTGATCAATCCCCTGACGGCGAGCAGATGGATGGAACGTGACAATGCGCCGGCATCGTGCGCCAGCAGCCTGGAAAAATCGGTCAGCGTAGCGCCCTCGCCGCGCGCTATGCCGGACAAGATGAGCCATTGCGAAACGTTCAAGTCCTCTTTTGTCAAAGTCAATTCGGCGGCATGCCAAAGCGCTTTCTGCAATCGATTGACCAGCAAAATCACTTCGCGCACCGTGCGCGCCGACTCAGGTTTGAAAGCGCCCGCCTTGCTGGCTTGGTCAATTTTTGACTCTGCATAGAGTTTCAATTGGTTTTTCATGGTGACTTGAATATATTTGACTTATCAGATATTGTCAAGACAGATTTTAATTGCGACCGTCAATTCCGGTTATCAATCCCCTCTATCAAGCGCTTGGACAACTGCGGTTGCCGCAGTTGCTCCAGCCACCATTCCAGAGCACGTGCTTCATGGCCGCTGCGCCAGGCGACGTACAGTACGTTTGGTTCACGCGGATCGGTGGTGCTTTTTTCCATGAGCTCACCGCTCTTGAGGAATGACGCTATGCGTTGACGCGGCAGCCACCCAACACCCAAGCCCTCTCGCTGAGCCAGAATCTTTGCGCGCATGCTTGGAACAGCAAGCGCGGCTTGCCCGCCGAGAATGCCGTAAGCACGGCCGCTGCTCAGACGCGAGGAATCTGCCACGACGACTGACCGGTGCCTGGAGATTTCAGCCCTGTCCAAAGCGCCCTTGACCTTGGCCAGCGGATGGCGCGGCGATACCGCAAAAACCCATTCCATTACGCCAAATTCGAACCAGCTAAGCGAGGGAATCGCCGGTGGCTCGTTGGTTGCGCCGACGATCAGATCTGCTCGCCCATCGCGTAGCGCTTCCCAAGTGCCGCCGAGTACTTCATTAGTCAGCCGCAACTTGACTCCCGACTCCAGGGCGTCAAAGTCGCGAATGACGGGGATCAAGGTTTCAAACTCCAGGATTTCATCGGTGACTATCCACAACCTGTCCTCCCAGCCGCTGGCAACCTGACGCACCCGCTGCGTCAGACGCGAGACATCTTGCATCAGCCTGCCGGCTTCCTCTGCCAGCAGGAGCCCAGCAGGAGTAAGTTGCATTCGATAACCGCGGCGATCAAAAAGCAAGGCATCGAATCTGGTTTCCAGTTGCCGCGCCGTATGCGACACCGTCGACGGCGCCTTGCTCAGCTTGGCGGCTGCCCGGGAAAGACTGCCGCTTTCGCGGACAGCTTCCAGCAATGCCAATTCTTCTTCAGACAACATGTGCAACTCCTTCGAATGAGTTCATGAAAAGCATCGTACGACAAATCCGATCAGCGGGTCTACCATGCTTCCAAGACATGCCACAAAGCCGTTCCATTCACAGCCGCTTATTCACGAACGTAATTCATTACAGGAGTAAATCATGAACATCATCAATCGCATTGCACGACTTTTCGGCACTGCCCTTGTTCTGTCGGCGACACTTCAGGCCGGCTCCCAAGCTGCCGAAACCACCCCGTTCAAGGAGAGTTCGACCAATGCCAACGGCGTCAAGCTTCACTATCTGGTTGCAGGCCAAGGCACGGACACGCCGGTAGTATTGCTACACGGTTACGCGGAGACGAGCCACATGTGGATCCCGCTAATTGGGCAACTGGCCGATCGCAGGGTGGTAATCGCCCCCGACCTACCAGGCGAAGGCGGATCTGCCGTGCCTGATACAGGCTATGACAAAAAAACCATGGCGCAAGACGTACATGCATTGGTTAAGGCGATGGGATATCGCAAGATCAAGATCGTCGGCCACGATATCGGCCTGATGGTTGCATATGCCTACGCGGCACAGTATCCGGAGGAGGTCGAGAGCGTGACCTTGATGGATGCCTTCCTTCCCGGCGTTGGCGATTGGCAAAAAGTATGGCTGCTACGAGATAAGTGGCATTTCCATTTCTACGGCGATACGCCTCTGAAACTGGTGGCAGGACGCGAGCGGATCTACTTTGAACATTTCTGGAACGATTTTGCCGCAGATCCAACGCATTCGGTGTCGGAGGCCGATCGCCAGCTCTACGCTGCCAATTACGGACAACCGGGACGGATGCGCGCAGGTTTCGAATACTTCCATGCGTTTCCGCAAGACGCTGAAGATTTTGCTGGCTTTGCAAAAACGCCTCTGACCATGCCGGTGCAGGTTCTGGCGGGTGAAAAGGCCAGCGGCGCATTCCTGGTTAATCAGGTGCAATTGGTGGCGACCAATGTCCAAGGCAAGATTATCAAGGGATCGGGGCATTGGCTGATGGAAGAAGCGCCACAGGAAACCATCCAGGCGCTGGTCCAGTTCATCAATGCGCCGTCGTCGAAGTAATCATAGCTTTCCATCAAAGTATTTAAGAGGAGTAACAGTCATGGGACTTTTAGTGAATGGCCAATGGCAAGACCAGTGGTACGATACCAGCTCGACCGGTGGCCGCTTTGTCCGCAAGGATGCCGCCTTTCGCAACTGGATAACTCCTGACGGTGCAACCGGGCCAAGCGGTATCGGCGGCTTCAAAGCGGAAGCCGGTCGCTATCACCTTTATGTCAGCCTCGCTTGCCCTTGGGCGCACCGTACCCTGATCATGCGCGCCCTGAAAGGTTTGGACGAGATGATCAGCGTATCGACCGTCCATTGGCTGATGCGGCAAGAAGGCTGGACATTTGCCGACGGCCCTGGAGTCGTGCCTGACGCCATCAACGGCGCACGCTTGCTGCATCAGATCTATGCCGCAGCCGCCCCGCAATACACCGGTCGCGTCACGGTGCCGATCCTATGGGACCGCAAGCAGCACACTATCGTCAGCAACGAGTCGTCCGAAATCATCAGGATGCTGAACACTGCATTCGAAGGTATAGGCGCCACGCCCGGCGACTTCTATCCAGTCGCATCGCGTCCGGAGATTGACGCAATCAACGCGCGGGTTTATGACACATTGAACAATGGCGTATACAAGGCTGGTTTTGCCACTACCCAAAAAGCTTACGAAGAAGCTGTCGTCCCCCTATTTGAAACACTGGACTGGCTTGAGCAACATTTAGAGACCCGACGTTTCCTGCTCGGCGCCCAAGTGACCGAGGCAGATATCCGATTGTTCACCACGCTGATCCGCTTTGACGCCGTCTACGTCGGTCATTTCAAGTGCAATCTGCGCCGCATTGCGGACTACCCGAATTTATCTGCGTACACGCGAGATATTTATCAAATTCCGGGCATCGCCGAAACGGTCAATTTCACGCATATCAAGCGGCACTACTATGAAGGCCATCCTTCGGTGAATCCGTCCGGTGTTGTGCCGCTAGGCCCCGTGCAGGATTTTTCGACGCCGCACAACCGTGCTCGACTGGCATAAACGAGCTTAGCGCCAGCCGATGCTGACGCGGCACCCCTCCCTTTTTTTTAGGCCGACGGCGCGATGTGAGACGCGCGCTGGCCGGCATCTGATCGCGCTGTTTTCAGTGTGATCGCTTTCGTCTCTTTTTTTATTTAGGAATAATCATGCTTAAGTTCTATTTTCACCCCTCACCAAATCCAATGAAAGCCGCCCTGCTGCTAGAAGAGTTGCAAACGCCTTTCGAACTGATCGCCGTAGATACATTCAAAGGTGAGCAACACCATCCTGAATTCCTGACAATCAATCCGAACGGCAAGGTCCCAGCCCTCGTCGACGACGCTGTAACAGTGTTCGACTCCCATGCAATCCTACTGTACCTCGCAGAGAAGCACGGCAAGTTCCTGCCGACCACACCGACTGGCCGTGCCGCAATGCTGTCCTGGTTAGAATTCGTGGCAACCGGACTCTCGCCGTTCTCTGGTCAGGCGGTGCACTTCCTGCATCACGCACCGGAAGAACTGCCGTATGCCCGCAACCGCTACCTGAAAGAAGTGCAACGCCACTACCGCGTCCTGGATGAGCGTCTGGCCAAGTCGAAGTACCTGGCCGGCGACGAATACACGATTGCCGACATGGCCCTGTGGGGCTGGGGCAATTTCGCAGGTTACATCCTTGGCGAAAAAGGCCTCTCCGACTATCCTAACGTCAAGCGCGTCGTCGATGAAATCTCCGGCCGTCCCGCCGCAGCACGTGCGCAAGTTCTCAAGGAGACATTGACGCTGAAGGCGGAGTTCGACGAAGAAACGCGTCGCGCCCTGTTTCCGCAAAACGCCTGATTAATCGCGCAAAAAACAACGGCTGGTCGCATTGAAAGACCTGCCGTTTTTCGCGCAACAAAAATATTTTATCGAGGAACAACAAATGAGCAACAACAACTCTGTCGCAGGCAGTTTGCGGCTATATAACCTGGCGCTCGCCGTCGGCGATCTGGACAACATGATCAACTGGTACGACACCGTGCTGGGCTTTACCGTAACGGAACGCGGTAGTTTCGACATAGTTGGTGCGGACTTTGCCATGCTTGAAAGTAACGGCCTGAGACTGGAACTGGTTACCCGGACAAATGGGGTGCAGCAAGCTGTCGACAGAAGCAACCCACCCGACCATCTCAACGTGCTCGGCTGGAAAGCACTGGTACTTGAATCCGACGATTTGTCCAAGACGACGGCTTTCCTGGTTGAAAACAAGGTAGAGATAGTCTGGGCTGATCAGCAATTGACCGCCGAACGCCGCTCGACAATGATCCGCGATCCAGAGGGAAACCTGGTTAACATCTTCGGACCACGTCAGCCTAAGGTTTGAATCGTGCATCAAGCATGGTTCGCTATCGTTCCACTCAGCTCTCCCCCTGCACATTCGGTAATTGCGGCAAGCGTCGCATCACCGAATGTTCAACATACTACTGTTCTGACTTCCCTCCTCTCGCCTACAGAACCACCGCCGGCGCGACGTACTTCCTATAAAGAAACGGCCCCATACCCTAGCAAGAGTATGAGGCCAGGATCAATCCCGGTAACACTTTAATGTGCAGCAACAGCAGCAGCCGATGCATCGCCTTTGACTGGCTTGGTAATCCAGATCAGTGGAATGATCAAGACAAAGATCACTGCGGATATCCAGAAAATGTCGTTAATCCCGAGCATGGTCGCCTGTGCATTCAAACTGTTTTCGAACCTTGCATATGCCTGGTCCATTGTCAGACCCAGCGTATTCTGCAAGTTGGCAATGGATTCGGTAAAAGCCGGATTATTCACGCTTGCCTGCTCCGTCAATCGAGCATGATGTAGCACGGTCCGATTATTCCAGGCTGTGCTTGCGATTGCAGTGCCCGCCGCGCCGGAGAATACCCGGACGAAATTGGACAAGCCCGCTGCCGCGGGAATTTTATCCGGTGACAGTCCCGACAGGATAATGGCGGTCAAAGGCACGAAGAATAAAGCGGTAGGAATTCCCTGCAATAAAGTCGGTAGCACCAGCGTCCAAGTGTCGACTTCAGTCGTGTATAGTGAGCGCATGAAGAACACGATGGCAAACCCGACAAAAGCCATCGTCGCCAATACCCGTGTATCTGAACGCGGCAACACTTTCCCCATCACCGGCGCCAGGATCACGGCAAAGATGCCCAGCGGCGCGGTGACCATGCCGGCATCGACCGAGCGATAGCCAAGATATTGCTGTATCCACTGCGGCAGGATCACCAGGTTGGCAAAGAATACGCCGTAGGCCACGGAGATCGCGACGGTGCCACCGAGGAAATTGCGGCCGGCAAACAGCCTCAGGTTGATGATCGGGTTCTTTTCTGTCAGTTCCCAGATCACAAAGAAGATGAAGCTAACCAATGCGAAAGCGCCCAGGGCCAGGATCACGGGCGACTGAAACCAATCCAGGTCCTTGCCTTTGTCCAACATGATTTGCAAGGATGCGACCCAGGCGATCAGTGACATCAGGCCCACCTTGTCGATAGGAATTGCCTTGGACGGCGTTTCGCGGGTGCGATAGATGAACCAGGTCACGGCCGCCGCAAAAATACCGACCGGAATATTGATGTAGAAGATCCAGGACCATGAATAACGATCAGTCATCCAGCCGCCCAAGGCGGGTCCGGCGATCGGGCCGACCGTGGCGGTCATGGCCCACAATGAAAGCGCCAGCGAACTCTTGGCTTTGGGATAGGAACTCAACAGGATCGATTGCGACAATGGGATCAAGGGACCAGCGACGGCGCCTTGCAGGATACGTGCGGCCAGCAGGATCGGCAGCGTCGGTGCGATGCCGCACAGCCATGACGACAGCACGAACAGCAGGATCGCTGACACGAACAAACGTATCTGCCCGACCCGCTGCGTCAGCCAGCCGGTCAATGGAATAGAGATCGCATTGGCAGCGGCGAACAGCGTAATGACCCAGGTGCCTTCGTCGATGGAGACGCCGAGATTACCGGAAATGGTTGGAATCGCCACGTTTGCAATCGACGAATCCAACACATTCATGAAGGTGGCCAGGGCCACAGCGAAAGTTGCCAGGACCAGCTTACCGCCGGTGAGCGGAGGCAATTCCTTGGGTGTATTTGAAGTGTCCATGTCTGGCCTGCCGGGTTAGTTGGCGATGCGATTTTTGCTGACGATCTGCGCGATCTCTGCGTCAGCCTGCTTAGCGTAGTCGTCATACACATGTGTCTGGTACGAAGCATTCTTTGCGGTGCCGAGTTGCGAGCCGCTTTGATCGTGGATATCGACATCAACTTGCATCGAAAGGCCAATGCGCAAAGGATGTGCGCGCAATTCAGCAGGATCGAGCTGGATGCGGACCGGCAGGCGTTGTACCACTTTGATCCAGTTGCCGGTAGCGTTCTGCGCAGGCAGCGCCGAGAAAGCACTGCCGGTCCCGGCGGAAAAGCCGATCACCTTGCCATGGTAGGCAATGCTAGAACCATAGACATCCGCGCTTAGCGTAACCGGCTGCCCGATGCGAACATGCTTTACCTGGATTTCCTTGAAATTAGCTTCAACCCAGACACCGTCGAGCGGCACAATCGCCATCAATGGCGTACCCGGAGCTACGCGCTGCCCCAGTTGCACCGAACGCTTGGCGACATAACCGGTCACAGGCGCGGGCAATGTAGTGCGTGCATCGGCTAAATAAGCATCCCTGAGTCTCGCGCCTGCGCTGGCCACATTCGGATGTTGCTCGATGGACGACCTGCCGGTCTGGGCATGATTCGATGCCAATTGTTCCAGTGCTACCTGCAGCGCCGCCTTCGCTACCTTGACAGCATCGCGTGCATGGGCAACGTCCTCGGCCGACACGGCGCCGGCTTCGGCAGAACTACGGCGACGCAGATCGTCTTCAGCACGGGCCAGGTCGGCCTGGCGTTGTGCAATTTGTGCCTGGTAGACGCCATTGTTGACGTATAGAGTGCTGACTTGCTGCACAGTCTGGGCCAGCGCCGCCTCCGCCTTGACCAGTTCGACCTTGGCATCAGCCGGATCGAGCCTGATGACCGGATCGCCGGCTTTCACAATTTGCGTATCGTCGGCATTGATTTCAATCACCGATCCCGCCACTTGCGGAGTCAGCTGCACCAGGTTGCCGGCGACATAAGCGTCATCGGTATCTTCGTGATAACGCGAATGCACCAGGTAATATGCCGCGTACCCGACTGCGACGACCGTGATACCGCCGCCGAGCAAGGCAAGCATTTTATTGCGCTTGCCATTGGTTTTTGGAGAAATTTCGGGTTTTACAAGGTCTGTGTCATCTTTGACGTTCATGAGAGCACCATTAAAAAGTTGAAAATTAAACTGAGTGGATGCGGAATTTCAGAGTTACCGGGATTTCCGTGGTGAGCTGTCGGACGCAGCAATCAGCGCTGCATTGTGCGTATCGACAAATCCGCCGCCCAGCGCTGCCGCCAGCGCGATTTGCTGGGTCCGGCGATTCATGCGCAGGTTGATCAGGTTTTGCTGACTGGAAAGTGCGTTGATACGTGCCTGATATACCGTCAACTGCGTCGTCAGACCTGCTTTGTACTGGCTGGCGGCCAGCTGATAAGCCCGGTCGGCTGCCTGGACCGCAACCTGGGCGTCGGTCTGCTGCGCATCGTTGGAGCGGATTCTAGACAATTGCGTCGCCACATCGGACAAGGCGGCAACCAGCGTACGGTTGTAATTGGCGACGGCGAGATCGAAGTCCGCATAGCTGACCTTGAGCTTGGCGCGCAAGGCGCCGCCGTCGAAGATCGGCAGATGGATCGCCGGGCCGACCTGCACGGTGCGGCTGGCGGCGCTCAGGAAGCGCCCGAAGCCGAATGCGTCCAAACCGATTGCCGCACTTAAATTGATGTTCGGGTAGAAATTAGCTTTGGAGCTTTTGATGTCATGAGTAGTGACATCGACACGCCAGCGCGCCGCCACGATATCGGGACGCCTCGCCACCAGGTCGGCTGGCAATTGGTCAGGCAAGCGGACGACGTCGCCAGCACCTAAATTTGGCCGACGAATCGACAGCCCGCGATCTGGACCTTGACCGAGCAAGGCGCCCAGTTGATAACGGGCGTCAAGTATCTGTCCATCAAGCGCCGTCAGCGCTGCTTTACTCGATGCCAATTTGTTGATCGCAGTTTGCCGTTCCACTTCGGTATCCAGGCCGGAAGCGATGCGCTGTTCTGCAATGTGGCCGACGCCTTGCCATTGCCGCACATCATCTTCCTCCAGTTCCCGCAGTGCATACAGGCGCGCCAGTTCGTTATAGACACTCGCAATCGAGGAACTCAGGGACAACTTGACTTGTTCGCTTTCGGCTTCGGCCGCCCGCAATTTCGATACCGATGCAGTCAGTGCCTGGCTGTTTTTTCCCCACAAATCAAGATCATACGTGGCACTCAACACCGCCTTGTTTTCCGTTTGCCAGGAACCGGCATACGGCGGAGGAACCAGTGCTGTGCTGGAATATTGTTGCCGACTCAGAGAATAATCCGCTCCCACCTTGGGCAAGGTGGCGGCGCGGGCCTCTTCGCTGAAGGCCGCTGCGGAAGCAACGCGTGCGCGCGCTTCATCAAGAGAAGGATTAGTCTTGAGCGCTTCAGCGATCAGGTCGGACAGTTGCTGGTCACCGAACTGGTTGGCCCAATCTGCAGCAGGCCAGTTGCCGTGCTCGGCAGGTAAGCTTTTCGCGTCTTCCGTGGCTTGCGGCTGGATGATGTGTTTTTCGCTACTAATTCCGGAATAATTTGCGCAGGAAGACAGCAAGGCTGCCATCAGCAGCGGCAATAACAAGTGCGTATGGCGCGCGGCTTTTGGGTTGCTATATATCTTGTTTTCCATTATTTGACTCGTCAGTTAAATTGTTAAAAAAAGGGCGAGTTACCCCTCCAGAAACTTTCCGAGCAAGCGGTGAAACTCGATGAACTCGGCTGGCGTGAAGTTTTTCAACCTCTGATTCAATACATTCGGTGCGATCGTTGGGATTTTTTTCGCTGTCTGTCGGCCTTTAGCTGTCAATTCCAGATTCACGCTGCGGCGGTCATCGACGCTGCGCGAACGGACCAGCAGGCCTTGCTTTTCCAACTTATCGAGCATGCGTGTCATGAGGCCGGTATCGATCTTGAGCAACTTGCTCAATTCGAATGGCGTGCTGGCCATGTTGCGTGCCATCGATAAAATGACACCCATTTGCTGCATGGTGATATCCAATTCCTTTAGCGCGGCATCCATTTCAATCTGTAATTCGTTCCTGGCCCGGCTCAAGGCAAAGCCGATGCTGGTAGTTGGGTGGTAATTATCTTCGGTGTAGTGTTTCAATTGAGCCTCCGTTTCGTGATGGCTTCAATTTAACTGACATGTCAGATATTGTCAAGGCAGATTATTTGTTTTTATAAAAAATCGGAAAATCATATTTTTTATTCGCGCTCACGCTGAAGTCCCACCTTTAGCTCGCGTCTACTTCTGCCATCGCTCAGCGCTCTCTATGCCAAGCCTATTTAGCACCTGCTACGGCGTCGTCACATGCAGAAACCAGCCGCCTGGGAATATCTTTCTCAGACTTCTCTCCCATCGATCTCGTCCCCATCAAGGTAAATAATATCGACGGCTATGAAGAGGCCAATTTTGGCGAATTCGCGTAGACCATTAGAAATGACAGCAAATGCGACGATGTTTACGAAATAATCGTTCAACTATTTGTGGCGAAGTATTACTTTCTCCATCGATTTTCACAGCGACGTCGTATCGGAAATACCATCATGAATTGGAACATATCAGCATCGCTCTTCAGCGCAGTGTTAGGCGTTGCTCCGGCCAAGGTGCTGGCGCTGCCGTGTATTACCGCCGCCATGCTAATCGTCGCTTATTTGCTGTTGCGAGCCATACGGTTTGGATTGATCGGAAATCCAGATGGTTTCGCAACAAAGAAAATCATGTACTAAAGAATCTGCATCAGCGCACGCAACGCGAGAACCGTGATTTTTACCCGGTGATCGAAATGTCCTAACCTAATTGTCATCCAGACCTTCAACATGAATACTGTCGCCATTCTGCTATCCGCGTTTACGCTATCAATTGTCGGATTATTTGTTTTTATCTGGTCGCTGCGAAAGCGGCTATTTGACCCGAGTCCAGCTGCAGCCAAGGTTATTTTTTCAGAGGGCGAGATCGGCACCATCGAAGAGCCGGCTGCCAGTACCAAGCAACGCGCACTATTGCAGCAGCAAAGCGAGGATGCAAGCTCCGCACCGGCGTTGACTGCATCGCAAACCGCAGCTCTGAGCAAAGAGTTGGCAGAACGCGTCGCCGCCGACAGTTCAAGTTCATTCGTCGTTTTCGTCTTCTTTGCCAGCGCGGTGATCTGGCTGATCGTCGGATCGCTTGCCGGCTTGACCAGTTCGATCAAATTGCACGAGCCGGATTTCTTGGTCGACCAGGCGTGGCTCACCTTCGGTCGTTTGCGCACCATTCATTTGAATATCGTCGCGTATGGGTGGGCGCCGATGGCTGCGCTTGGTACCGCCATCTGGATCCTGCCTCGCGTACTGAAGACTGAACTGATCGGTGCACGTTTCGCCATACTGGGTGCCATATTATGGAATGCGGGCTTGATCGCGGGCGTCGGTTGCATTGCGGCCGGCATCTCCGACGGCCTGGAATGGCTGGAAATTCCGTGGCAGGTGGATATATTGATTGTCATAGGCGGCCTGCTGATCGGTTTGCCTCTGGTATTTACGCTGCAAAATCGCAAGGTCAGTCATTTGTACGTATCGATCTGGTATATGGGCGCTGCCTTATTCTGGTTCCCTATTCTTTTTTTCATCGCCAACATTCCCGGATTGCATCACGGCATTGAACAAGCGACGATGAACTGGTGGTACGGCCATAACGTGCTTGGCCTGTTTTATACCCCTATGGCATTGGCTTCGGTCTACTACTTCCTGCCAAAAATCATTGGCAAACCGGTGCAATCGTATAACTTGTCGCTGCTCGGCTTCTGGACCCTGGCCTTCTTTTATGGCCAGGTCGGCGGCCACCATTTGATCGGTGGCCCGGTTCCGGCATGGCTGATTACGCTTTCCATCGTGCAAAGCGTCATGATGATTGTGCCGGTGATCGCCTTTTCGATCAACCAGCACATGACCATGCGAGGCCGTTTCGGGATGCTGGTCCATTCGGCGACACTGCGCTTCATCGTGCTCGGCGGCATGATGTACACGCTCAGCTCGCTGCAAGGGTCGCTGGAAGCCTTGCGCAGTATCAATACCATCACCCATTTCACCCACTTTACAGTCGCTCATGCGCATCTCGGCATGTACGGTTTTTTCAGCATGGTGATGTTTGGTTCGATTTATTTCGTGATGCCGCGCGTGATGGCTTGGGAATGGCCTTACCCAGCATTAATCGCCTTGCATTTCTGGCTGGTTGTCGTCGGTTTCTCGATTTATTTCATTGGATTGAGCATAGGCGGATGGTTACAAGGCATGCTGATGCTCGACGCCAATCATCCCTTCATTGATTCAGTGCGCGTCACCATCCCGTACCTAAAGAGCCGTTCATTGGGCGGCGCCATCATGACGCTGGGCCATCTGGTCTTCGCATTTCACTTCGTAGTGATGAGCTTGCGCTACGGCCCTCGTCGTACCGGCGCCGCCCTGCTGCACACCCGCACCTTAAACCAAGCACCAGCATAAAACGACATGGAAAACGAAATCAAATTATTATCGGGCGCGATGGTAACGCTGGCGCTGGCTACTTCGGTGCTGGTGGTGGTGCCGTATATGCAACTGGCCGACGTTCAAGCACCCGAAGGGCTGAAACCGTATACGTCGGCCGAACTGCGCGGACGCGAACAATACATCAAGAACGGTTGCGTGTATTGCCACTCGCAACAGCCGCGGGCAAAAGCGCAAGGCCCCGATTTTTCACGTGGCTGGGGTCGTGCTTCGGTAGCAGCGGATTACTATTATGACAATCCGCATTTACTCGGCACCATGCGCACCGGACCGGACTTATTCAATATCGGCGCACGCCAACCGAGTTACGACTGGCAAATAGGACATCTGTATCAACCGCGGGCCTACACGCGAGGTAGCATCATGCCGTCCTATCCTTTCCTGTTCGAAATCAAGGACAAGGCGGATCCCAATGACAAGGTCGTCAATCTACCTGCCGGCTATAAACCGGCAGGCAAGATCGTCGTTGCCACGCCGGAAGCCCAGGACCTAGTGCAATACCTGCTGTCGCTCGACCATACGTATCCGGCGATCGTGCCCGTGGCGGGCGCCAAATAATCGCTGCGCGCAGGCGATTCATCATTCGCCGGCACTAACCCGCCGGCCCGATTGACTTCTCTTTTCGAATATCATCATGCGTCACGACCACGAAACAAGCACTGCCCAGAAACGCGAGCATGCGGACCCGAGTGAAATCAACCGGCCGATACCGATCATCGTGATCTTGTTGGCGCTAGCCCTGTTCGTCTGGGCTATCTTCTATATCGTGATCAGACGCCCGAGCGACAATCCGGCCTTTGGCGACAATCGCGCGCGCAGCGAGCTAATGGCTGCCACCGCCGGCGGTTCAGGTGGACGGGTCGACGGGGCGCAGGTTTTTGCGGCAAATTGCATCGCTTGCCACCAGGCCAACGCTATGGGTTTGCCCGGCGTATTTCCGCCATTGGCGTTATCGCAACGCGCAACAGCAAAAGCGACGCTGCCAATCAGCATCGTGTTGCACGGAATTAGCGGAAAACTGACTACCAGCAGCGGTGTCTTTAACGGTTCCATGCCAACCTTCAAGGCAAAATTAAGCGATGCCGAAATTGCCGCAGTACTCACCCACGTACGCACCAATTTCGGCAATGCGGCGGGGCCGGTCAGCGCTGCCGAAGTCAAAGCTGTACGCGATCAGACCAAAGACAGAACCACACCGTGGACCGGCGACGACGAACTCGCCAAAATCAAACAATAAGGACAGGTATGTCCGCGCCCCGCAAAACCATATTGGTATTGATGCTGATGCTAGTCATAGGATTCGCGGCGATTTACCAGCTCACCGCCGGATTTCAAGCTTTTGCCAGCGAAGACCTGCGCCGCATCGACGTCGCCCGCCAGCCGCGCACCTTGCCTGATGCCGATGCCGAGTTTGCCTCCGGCTCCGTCACCCGGTTGGCGCACGCACTGCGAAAAGACGGCCGGGTTGCAATCGTCGCCTTCATTTATACGCGCTGCAACGCTGTGTGCGCCGCGCTAGGTACGGAATTTCAACAATTGCAACATACGATACAGGAAAAAAAATTGGGAGATCGGGTGCGGCTGCTGAGCATTAGCTTCGATGCCGCGGACGCTCCTGACGAACTGGCACGCTACGCGTCCAGCTTGCACGCGGATCCAGCAATATGGGATTTCGCGGCAATCCCGGATGCCCGCCGGCGTGGCGCCATGCTCGACGCGTTTGGCATTATCGTGGTGCCTGCCCCGTTCGGGCAGTTTCAACACAACGCCGCGTTTCATGTCGTGACGCCGGTTGCGCAGTTGGCGCGCATTATTGATTTCGATATGCCTGATCAGGCGTTGGCGCAAGCGCTGGCGCTATCGCGCACGGCACCACAAGGACAATGATGCATAGCGCCTTACGTCCCCTGCTGCGCCGCTTTCGACCAGCCGGCATGTTGGCAGCAATCGCATCAATTATTTTGTGCGCCGTCACGCGCTCCTCGCTTGAAAGTAGCATGGCATCGCATATGCTGCTTCAAATGCCGTTGCTTATCGCCGCCGGGGTCTTCTTGCAGGCAGTTATGCCCGAGCGCGCTTATCTATCCATACTCCGCCAACATTGGCGCATATGTGACCAGTACGGGGTGTGCAGCTTGCTGGCGATATTGCTGATTGCCACTTACTGGATGATTCCTATCTCAGTCGAACGTGCGGTAACGTCGACGCGGTTTGATGTTTTAAAATTTCTCGCGTTGCTGATTGCCGGCACGCTGCTTCCCAGCGGCTTACGACGCGCCAATCTGATCATCCAGATTTTCTTCATCGGCAATCTGTGCGGCATGATGGCAATCATTGGCATACAGTATCAAGATTCGCCACAACGCCTTTGCAACAGTTATCTGCTCGACGACCAGATCGCGACCGGCATCGGCTTGTTGTGCTTTTCACTAACGATTCCGCTGCTATGGATCAGCACTCATATATTGCACAGCGCAAAATCTATTACGACAGGAAACAACCATGACACATAATATTGACTCAGCCGCAGTCCGACAACTGGTCCTTGAGTTTTACGACGCAGTTCGACAAGATCCGCTATTGCAACCGATATTTGTCGGCGCCATCGGCGATAACTGGCAACCGCATCTGGAGCGGATGGTGTCGTTCTGGTCTACCGTGATGCTAGGTACGCATGAATTTCAAGGTAACGTTTTCGACAAACATATGACGTTAACCGGCATCACACCTGAGCACTTCCATCACTGGCTGGCGCTGTTCGAACAAACAGCCGACCGATTGCTCGCCAACGAGACTGCGACGGAAATAAAACTGGTCGCCCACCGTATTGCCGCCAGCCTGCAACTCGGTTTCTCATACAGCCTGCCGACACATTAAACCAGCTCATGCAATTTCCGTCAGAATCGTCTTGACGCGATCCAACGCCGGCTCGATATCGAGCGTTTCGATCGCCCCGTAACCGAAGAACAAGCTCTGCACCGGTGTTTCGAGGTGATAAAAGACGTCAGTCGCATATAGGCCGACATCGGCACGACGCGCCAGTTTGAGCAACAAAGGAATATCAATCTCCCTAGTCGTCAATGCGGTCAGATGGAAACCTGCCGTTGCTGGAATCGCCCGTAGCCACGGCGCTAGATCGCCGGCAAGGCGCGACAGCAGTTTTTCGCGACGGCTGGCATACATCGCATGGCAGCGCCGGATATGCTTTTGCAAATAACCGTCATCGATGAACTTGGCCAGCGCCCATTGCATCATGGTCGGCGTGTGCCAATCGCACAGGTGCTTGGCAATGGTTACCGCTTTTCGTATTGAGGGTGGTGCAATCAGGTAGCCAACGCGTAATTCCGGCAGCATGACCTTCGAAAACGTGCCAACAAATGCCACCAAGCCGTCTGTATCCATACTTTGCAAGGAATCGGTCGGTCGCCCCTCATAGCGAAATTCACTGTCGTAATCGTCTTCGATGATGATGGCGCCGAGCTCACCGGCGCGCTTGAGCAAGGCCTTGCGGCGTGCCGCGCTCATCGGCATGCCGAGCGGAAATTGATGCGCCGGTGTGACATAGATCAGACGCGTGCCGTCAGGTATCAGCTCGACCACCATTCCTTCCGCATCAACTGGAATGCAGACCACATTCGCGCCCTGGCTGGAAAAAATTAGGCGGGCCGGCGGATAGCCGGGATCCTCGATCGCCACTGTGCTACCAGGATCCAGCAACACGCGCGCAATCAAGTCGATCGCCTGCTGCGCGCCGTTGGTGACTAGCACATCCATCGGCACACACTGCACGCCCCGGGAAAACGCCGTATGGCGAGCGATCGCTTCGCGCAGTGTCGGCAAGCCTTCCGGCTCCGAATAAAATCCGCTGTCTGCATGACTTTTACGCAAACCATGCAGCATGCACTGGCGCCATTCTGCAATTGGAAAATGGCTTTTTGAAGCGCCGCCGCCGACGAAATCAAAAGCCGAACGCATTTCCGGCTCCAGATGATGCAACGGCACCGAACGGCTCAGCCAATTTTTGAGAGTGGCGCTAGCGGCTAGATCCTTGGCGGCGAAACGGCGTGGCTGTGACCGAGTTGCAGCATTGACAAACGTTCCAACGCCTACTTCGCCGGTCAGAAACCTGTCAATGGTCAACCGCGTATAGGCTTCAGAAATGGTCTTGCGCGACACCTGCAACTGCTGTGCCAGCAGGCGCGATGGAGGCACCTGCTCACCCACCGTCAGGCGTCCGGTTTGAATGGCCACTCTGATCTGTTGATAGACCTGCTCTACCAGATCTTTATCGCCATCGATAACGATGTGCAATTCCATAATTTCTCCAGGTACGATGCGCAATGCAGGTTAATGATTTGCTTGCCGGAATGCCACGTGTTTTAGCACGTCGCTACAAACAGTGCAAATCGTTGCTTTAAGTGGTCTCCCGTTTTTCTCCCGAATTGGCTATCCGGCAGCGCACGCGAACTCTTATCATGCAATCTCCTACCACACAAAGGAGAATATCTTGGAAAACCGTATCGATTTCTACAAAGCATCCCCCGACGCATTGAAAGCCATGATCGCCCTGGAAGGCGCAATCGCCAAGATGGGGTTGGAACCATCACTGCTGGATTTGGTCAAGCTGCGCGCCTCGCAAATCAATGGCTGTGCCTTTTGCATTGACATGCATACTGCAGATGCCCGCAAGGCAGGTGAAACCGAGCGCCGCCTGTACGCCGTTACGGCCTGGCGTGAAGCGCCATTTTTTACGGAACGGGAGCGCGCTGCGTTGGCCTGGACTGAATCGCTGACGTTGGTCTCCCAGACCCACGCGCCGGACGCCGACTACGAACTGCTGCGCAGTCAGTTCAACGATGCCGAAATGGTCAATCTGAGCCTCGCGATCAATGCCATCAACTGTTGGAATCGCCTTTCTATCGGTTTCCGTAAGATGCCAGCAGCTTAATCGTTAGCGGTGAATACGAAAAATCATAGCCTGAGTGGTGCAATTTGGTTCTTCTTCTACCAGACGCTATACAAAAACGCCAGCCAATGTGGCTGGCGTTTTTTATCCGCTGACGCAGTTTATTGGCGACGGCCGAAAGAAACGGCGTAGGCATTCGAACGTGCATTTGCCACCTGGTCTTCTATTTCGATGCCCTTAGGCAAATTGTTTGGCATAAACACCAAGCTCTTTTGCGCGGTCTCGCTGTCAGCAACTATCTTTGTCACGGACAATACCTTCCAGCACTATACCTTTGGCGTGGATGGCGCGCGAGTGATGTTCGCCAAAAACACTATTGAGCGTGTCGACCATTTCGGCGGGTGTACTTTTCAGCTCGCGCTGAGGCGTTACCACTTGAGCTCCAGCAGCGGCGCACAGTAATAACATAGCCAATGGCAGGACATGCGAAGTAAAGCGAAACACAGTTTTCTTTTTTTGAATCCCTAGTAATGTTTAATCAAAAAAATGACAGCAAATTTCACACATTCAACTAAATATCAAACCACATTCACCGTCATGATTTTCTACCGTACTCCCCTACCTTGGTTAACTCATGCAATTTCCGTCAGAATCGTCTTGACGCGATCCAACGCCGGCTCGATATCGAGCGTTTCGATCGCCCCGTAACCGAAGAACAAGCCCTGCACCGGTGGTACGATGTGATAAAAGACGTCAGTCGCATATAGGCCGACATCGGCGCGACGCGCCAGCTTGAGCAACAAGGGGATGTCGATCTCCCTAGTCGTCAACGCGGTCAGATGGAAACCTGCCGTTGCCGGAATCGCCCGCAGCCATGGCGCCAGATCGTCGGCAAAACGCGACAACAGTTTTTCGCGACGGCTGGCATACATCGCATGGCAGCGTCGAATATGTTTTTGCAAATAACCATCATTGATGAACTTGACTAGCGCCCATTGCATCATGGTCGGAGCATGCGAATTGCATAGGCGCTTGGCGACGATTAACGCTTCCCGTATTGCGGGTGGCGCAATCAGATAACCAATCCGTAATTCAGGTTGCATGACCTTCGAAAACGTGCCAACAAATGCCACCAAACCGTCTCTATCCATACTTTGCAAGGAGTCTATGGGGCGCCCCATATAACGAAATTCACTGTAATAGTCGTCTTCGATGATGATGGCGCCGAGCTCACCGGCGCGCTTGAGCAAGGCCTTGCGACGCGCCAAGCTCATCGGCATGCCGAGCGGAAATTGATGCGCCGGTGTGACATAGATCAGGCGCGTTCCATCAGGTATTTGCTCAACCACCATTCCTTCTGCATCAACCGGAATGCAGGCAATATAGGCACCTTGGCTAGCAAACGTCACGCGCGCCGGCGGATAGCCGGGATCCTCGATCGCCACTGTGCTTCCAGGCTCCAGCAACACGCGCGCAATCAAGTCGATCGCCTGTTGTGTACCGGTGGTGACTAGCACATCAGTGGGTACGCATTGAACGCCCCGGGAAAACGCCGTATAGTGGGCGATCGCTTCGCGCAGTGCCGGCAAACCTTCGGGCTCCGAATAAAGTCCGCGGTCAGCATTGCTTTTACGCAAGCCGTGCAACACGCACTGACGCCATTCCGCAATTGGAAGATGACCTTTTGAAGCGCCACCGCCGACAAAATCATAAATGGCACGCGTCTCCGGTGGCTGCGAGGCCGTTGAACGGCCCAACCAATTTTTGAGAGTGGCGCCGGCTGCCAAGTCTTTGACGGCAAAGTGGCGTTGATTTGGCTGCGGCTGATTTACTGCATTGACAAAAGTCCCAGCCCCCACCTGACCGACCAGCAACTTATCCATGGTCAGCCGCGTATAGGCTGCCGATATGGTCTTGCGGGACACGTGCAATCGCTGCGCCAGTAACCGTGAGGGAGGTACTTGTTCGCCGGCCGTCAATCGACCTGTTTGAATAGCTTCCTTGATCTGTCGATAGACCTGCCTTACGAGGTCTTTATCGCTATCGATGACGATATGCAATTCCATAGCCACTCCCGTTGCGATCCTGCGAGACTCTTGATCAGTTCGTTCGGCATAATCGCTACGACAATGAGCATCCATCAAAAATCCTTTCGATGAAAATATCAGATGGATAGTGATCGTCGATGCGTCATGCTCTGGACTTATCTGAAGGGTAGACGACCATCCCAGTCCTTAATAAAACTCGTAATGGCACAAAATCACGTGCCGTCGATTACATATCTGCTTAGAATTGGCACAGATAAATTTGCTCGCCCATCTTCACCATCGAGTTCATTGGTAGTCGATAAGAGTTCGCTTGTACTGCAATCCAAACATTGAGCCGCAAGCAGAGACTTCTTGACGAAGGTGCTGAACGACGGACGAGTTTTGGATTTTTTCCAGAGTTCATATCGACCACAAAAAACGAAGCCATCCAAGAACGTGATTTCAAAATCGCATTCGAAATAATCGTTGGAACAATTGCCCCAGGCTGACAACAATTTTTCAGCAGTTCTAAACTCCCCGACGACAGCAACAAACTGCGTACTTGCTCGCGCGATTCGAATCTTGACTACCTCTATGCTTTCGCCACTGGCAATCTTCGGGAATGTCTTACCGACAGTTGCATTGGAACGAATGTCCATCGCTAACCTCATTCAAAAATTTGGTGGTACGACGTTGTAAACCGCAAACCGATTAATCCTTCTCTTACTCAAAGCGCGTTTTCACTTTATTGCCTAGAAACCTGACTTGAGCAATATCGTGGATGAAGTTTGTATGAGTATTAGCTTATCCCCCACTGCAATGTTCACACACCCCCAAAAGGGGGGATGTTGCAGACATCTAACGTGGAGTCACCACCATGATTTTTTTAGCTCATGATGTTGTGCTCAGTACCGACCCTGAATGCAAATTTTATCCAGCTGGGGGAATTGCATACACATCAGAAAAATCAGATTATTTTTGATTCAGATAAGATAAATCGAAGCATGGCCCGACGTTCCGTAGCGCCAACTAAGTAAGAGTTACCGTGGAAAATGGACGTCATTTATCGCTTTGTTTATGTTCCAGATCGAAGTCAAGGCATGAAACCTTGGTAGAGAGCGCCATAGCATTTAGTTTCGCCATTGCGCGCGTTGAGCGGTGCCCTGCAGCCAAGCGAAGAATGTCACATGAGTCATTTGTACCAGCCACGGACCTACAAACAAGGATCGCATATGCCACCACATAATTACTCATTTGACATCAAGGATAATCAGGATTCTGTTATATTGGATCAGGCGCGCTCAAACGTACATACGCCATGTGAGCAAATTAAGACAGATCCTTGATCTGATTACCGGGAAAACATCAACCTCGCTCCGATCCCATCAGGTTGCTTCGCAATTTTGTGAGCCCGGGTACGTATTCCAGCATCTGAGCCTGCCACATAACAGGAGTTATAAATGGAACTCACTTCTCCATCTATTGTTCACCGTTGGTCAACTGATTCGGTGGAACCTTCCCAAAGATTTGCCTTCTGGTCGGAGACCGTATCAGCGGCGCTAACTCCGTTGACTATATGTGGTGAGAATCCGGGCCTGTTCCAAGCCGAAACAAAACTGGTGTCAATGGGACCAATTCAGCTCGTAAATCAGGTTGGTAGCTGCCATCGTGCCCTTCGAGGGGCGCGAGAAGTAAGCCGTACCGAAGAGCACACTTACAACCTCCTTATCAACATGACTTCCTCCTGGCACTACGATCATCGCGGCGTCACCAAGCTTGGTCCAGGGGATGCACTTTTTACCAACTCTCTCGATGGATTTAATCTTGATTTTTTTGCTCCCCACAAAGTAGTCAACTTACGGCTCCCCGCTATCTGGATCAGACGTTGGTTGAGCGCCCCAGATGCGCTTGTCGGGCTCAGAATTCCCTGTGATTCAAACTGGAGCCGAGCGCTAACGTCTTTCGTAGTTCAATTGACCACCGAATTCGTTAGCAACTCGCCAGTGCCACACTCCGTTCTGGTCGATCAAATTGGCACCTTACTCGCGCTCGTAGCGGCGGAAATGGGAGGGTATAAGAGTGCACCGAGTCACGGTGAAACGGCGCTTGGTCCCCGGATCCTTGACTGTATCAGTCAACGATGCGCCGAACCCACACTTACAGCAGACGACGTCGCCGCAGCGCTTCATATTTCTGTTCGCACTCTGCACCGTAGCCTGGTTGCTGGCAAACAAACTTTTGGGGCTGCCTTGATTTCTGCGCGAGCAACGGTCGCTTTACGGATGCTCGAATCGCCTTTATTCCGGCGATTGACTACTGCCGAGATCAGCCGCCGTGCAGGTTTCTCAAGCCCGGCGCACTTTTCAAGAGTTTTGAAACGGCAGACCGGTCGTACACCGACGGAGCTTCGTAAAAAATAAATCTCGAAGTGGCTCAACAGATAAGAAGGTGAGAATTCCACGCCGTCTGATATTAGATCACTTATCTACGCGTTGACAGGCTCGGATCAATTCTTCGCCGAAGTAGGGTACTCTGTAACTGGGGGCGGACAATGATGTCTGAGCCTTAGCGTGGCGCAAATGGCCGCAAAATCTAACTTTCGATTAGTCCGCGCCGCCGGGCGACCGACACGGCACCAGTCCTGCTTGTTGCGTCCAATTTCGAAAGTATGCTGGTCAAGTATTTTTTTACGGTACCAGGAGCGATGTTGAGATGATATGCGATCAGCTTGTTTGCCTCGCCATCTGCGACGTGCTTGAGAATCTCGGCTTCTCGAGCGGTCAGCGCATCTCCGGTTAGTCGGTTAGCTAGTTTTTCTGCGACCGACGACGGAATATAGCTTCGGCCAAAGCTAACGCATCGGATACATGAAATCAGCTCCTCTGGCGTCGTGTCTTTGAGCAGACAGCCTTTTGCGCCAGCACGCATACCCCGAAAAACATCCTCGTCTCCGTCAAACGTCGTCAGGATAACAATCAATGCGTCGCGCTTCTCGGCACGGATCTGCGTAATTGCCTCCACCCCGCCCATTTCTGGCATCCTCAGATCCATCAGCGTAATGTCCGGTTTATGCTTCCGCCACTGCTCAACTGCCTCTAGTCCGTTGGATGCCTGTCCGACGATTTCGACATAGCCTAAATCGTTCAGCAGCGACGCGATACCGGCACGGACGACGCAATGATCGTCGGCAATCATGATACGTAGAGGTGCCACGGGGGGAAGTCTATCAAGAATGGTTTGCATATAAAATCCTAGGTAGTTCCAAATATAACGATCTACTTATGCTTTCTCCCCGCTTTTGAAGTTGCTCTCAAAATCTATAAAACAACGTAAGCACTGAGACTTCCTTAATGATCTGCAAAATGAAAATTTCGGACCACCCACAGAATTACAATCGCAATCGGGCTATCAATTTCCTTTTTCATCTCCAACGAAAATCCCATTATTAAATCCTTCTAACGATCTAGGCGAAACTGTGACGGCGTGCGCCCAATAAGACGTTTGAACGCTCGAGCGAAGTGACGCAAATTGGTAAAACCCACTCGGTGTCCAACGGCTGTCGTTGTCAAGCTCTTGAACACAGGCGATTTCAACATCCATGATGCTTGAGTGACACGAGCTTCAATGAGTAAACTCCCAAACGTTTGGCTGCTGGCACCAAGCGTTGCATGCAATACTGCAATGGGAATATCCAACTCACTCGCAATCTGAGCACCCGTAAGAGTGGTTTCAGCACATCGCTGCTTAATGCGATCCCAAATACGCGCCTTCAATGCAAGATTTACGGAGGACACCAAGGACGATACCGTCCCACTAATATCAGCGGCGATAAGACTCAGCAGTGCGCCGAGATGATCCAACAAGACTGATTGCGGTAGGGGGGCGTGGACCACGAATTCAGGGGAGAGTTGGGTTGCGAACGCCAGCAGTGGCGTTGCCCATCGAAAATCGGAAGTAATTAGGCGGCCTGTCAGCGCTGCTGGATCCGGAATCCATTGACGCAGCCACTGTTCGGGAAGCTTCAAATGAATCATCCGCCACGGGGAGAAAAATTCTAAATCATGGGGAAAATTGGAATCGGTGATAACAGCAGAACCTGGCTTCAGGAACGTGAAGCCGCAATGTGTCAGAGCAACTTCGGAAGTAAGGGCGATAAGGAGGTGATAGCTACGCTCTGTGCTAAGCGCAATTTCTTTTTTTCCTCGATGGGACTGATGTGCACTGCCTCCTTGTCGAATTACCGTTATCAAGCCAAGCTCACTTGAAAGCATTTCCGCCCGGAACGGTCCCTTCGCTCGACTTGCGACACGCATCGGACAGAGTGAAGACGATAACACGTCTGCAAAATAATCAACTCGCTCGGTCTCTGTCACCTCTTCAGTCGACCAGTGCTGGATCGTAGATATAGTGTGATGGCTCATTCTAGTTCTGTAGCGGAAGCATCGATGGAACTTACATGGTGTCTTTTTTTTGACATGAGCGAAACTGCGCGTGAAGTGGTTTTGGTCTAAAAAGCCTGAGATACGATAGCGATCACGATTGCTTTATGGTCGGCGTGAGATCCTGTGAATCAGTTCGGCGAATTGACCGCTGAATCTCCACTTCTAGGAGTCATTATTATCCTGACGCCATCATTTGAATTGCCTCACCGTGCCAGCGGTGTGATGTTGTTTTGACTTTGTGTGCCATCTGGGATCAGGCCTGGCGACGACGTCGAAGTCGTAGCGCGCCCGGACCAGTTCGTCAATGTCGATGGCGGCGGCGCACAACTGCTCTATCTATTAACCCGGATTGGTGCACTTTTAACGTGCCATTTTGCAAATTATTAACGCGACATTTACACGCGCCCCTTACTTTCGACTAATTCCCTGTAGTACCGCAGAATGCCCGGCTCATTGCCATCCGTTTGTATCCAGCCAAGCGCCTGCGATGTCGAATCGACTTGATCGTCAAATTTCCCTTTTGGGAAGGTCGTCAATTCCGTCACATATGGATCCAGCCAGTGTGCTTTTTCAGGCAGCACCACAAACCCACCTTCAAACTGCGCAGTCTGTGCATTCATCCGCATGACCTTGTCTCCTTTCGGGACGATGCCTTTGACTTTTGAGAGGCCGTCGTTCCGTAGATCCTGGATCAATTGTGTCCCCGACGCTTTGTCTTCAATCAGGATAACGTTGGGTTTATACCGATTTGCCAGTTCAACAATAGACCGCTTTAGTTCCGGAAAGGCCATCCGTTTTCGGTACACATCGATCAGGTAGCGCTTTTTCTGATAAATGCCCCAGGTGGTGCACACGCTAAAGTCACTTAATTCCGTTTCCTTACTAGCAGTGTCCCAGCTTTGAACGATCTGCTCATACTGTTGTGGCCACTCATGCGGCGCGGCATAGACCAGCCACTCTTCTTTGACCATGCCTCCGCCGCGCGGAACAGGTGACTGCTGATACTGGCCGGCAAAATTGTATTCTCCGATAGTGGCACGAATTTGCTGCAACACCTCGAACGGCTCACGCTCGGGATGCAGCACATCTCCGATTTGACGGATAACTGTCCGCGCACCGAATAAGGTGTCAAACGCGAACGACTCTTCCTGTTCCGCAATGGCGGGCAAGGACAACACTTCCCAACCTTCCTGCTCCAGGACGTGACCAACCAAGTCGTCCAGATGCAAACGTTGCATGATCATGATCACGCGCCCTGTCTTCTTGTTATTTAGGCGACTTAATACGGTATGGTCGAACCATGCATTGACAGTTTGGCGTTGCACATCAGACAACGCCTCGTCCGGTTTGAGAGGATCATCAATAATAATGAAATCGGCACCCCGTCCGGTGAGTACGCCGCCGACCGACGTCGCCAAGCGTCCACCCTGCTTGGTCGTAGAAAAATCGGAGGCAGATGGGCGACCACTCATTAAGCGTGTCTCGAATACATCACGGTACCAGTCACTTGTCATGACGTTGCGGCAGTCAAGTGCGAGCTTGGCTGACAGATCCTGACCATAGCTTGCACAGAGAACCTGTGCGGACGGCAGATGGCCGAGAACCCATGCTGGAAATGCAATCGATGCGCAAATCGACTTGAGCGAACGCGGTGGCACGTTAATGATCAAACGACGGATCTCGCCACGCAAACACGCGTCTAACTTTGCGGCGATCAGGTCGATGCGCCAATTATGCTGATACGGCGTTTCGGGATTGAGTTGGATGAAGCAGCGATGAATGAACGCGCTCAAGTCATTTCGAAGCAGAACCGCCCTTTCGGCGGGTGTCAGATTCAGGCTCATTTTGTGATCTCCTTTTTTAGTGACTGGTCATGCGTGGGCGCAATCGACGCCTGTTGCATCCGTTTGACGATATTGGCAAGCACTTGCTGATCCGCTTCCGGGTTTGCCGATCGCTCTCCACTGTCGTCAATCTGATTGT
Organism: Collimonas sp. OK307; assembly: GCF_900113705.1. Lineage (GTDB taxonomy): Bacteria > Pseudomonadota > Gammaproteobacteria > Burkholderiales > Burkholderiaceae_D > Collimonas. The sequence goes on from NZ_FOQI01000017.1 coordinate 90,481, forward strand.
CCAGAAATGGAAACAGCTGAAGCAATAGCTTGATGGCCACCGACTCACCAGCTGCAGCGCGGTTGACGACCTGCTTCATCGACGCCTCCAGCTTGGTGATCGATTTGCGTTGCCCATTCTCTGTAATAGTGACGCGTTCATTCAAGGCCGCTTGCAATGCCGTGGCGACATTGCGCTTTCCCTTCGGCCGGCCACTGGGATTGCCGGATTGTCCTTTTTTGAATTGGGTATCGGTCGGCGGTTTGCCATATCCGACAGGATAGTCTTGGTCCTTTTCCGTTTTCTTATGCGGCACGATCGGTCTCCTCGCGCATTGCTGCCTGATTTCCTTCCCGCTCGGCAAAGGATTGACCGCTGGTAGCATGGATCGCCTGTTGTCCAGTATAGTTTTGCCAGCGGCGAATGGCGGTATCAACGTACAATGCATCGAGTTCAATGCCATAGCAGACCCGACCAGTGCGTTCTGCGGCCATCAGTGTGGTGCCGCTGCCCAGAAAAGGATCCAACACGATGTCGCCACGCTCCGAGCAATCGAGGAGTGCGTCAACCACCATCGCCACTGGTTTGACGGTCGGGTGCAACGCCAACAGATTGCCTTCGTCGCCGGTACGTTGAAACGAATTGACGCCGGGGTAGCGCCAGATGTTGGTGCGGTTACGTCCGTATTTACCTAACTGGACATTGTTAGTGTGTGGTGCTGTGCCGTGCTTGAACACGAAGACCAGTTCGTGCTGACTCCGGTACATGGAGCCCATACCGCCGCTATCTTTAGCCCACACACACACATTCTTGAGCTCGGTATAAACGGCGTTGCCGGCGGTGAGCATTTCCATCAGGTGCCGCCAATCCATACACAAAAAATTTATTGCGCCCGCTTTGCTGTGGCGCGCCATCAGTTCGCAGCTCGTCGTCAGGAATTGCGTGAATTCGGCCTGATCCATTTCGCCGCAGGCCATTGAAAATTCGCGATGTTTTATATTTCCCTTGCCGCCAACATGGCCGTCAATGGCAACGTTGTAGGGTGGATCGGAAAACACTACACCTGCGAGACGATCCTCCATCAGCCGGCTGTATGCAGCATGGTCAAGGGCATTGCCGCAGTGAATGCGATGTTCGTCTAATTGCCAAACATCGCTGACCTGAGTGACGGCGACTGACGACAATGGGGGCACTTGATCGGCGGCGTCGGTTTTGCTCGGATTGCCCGTTTCGAGCCCTTCAATCCGGAAGTCGATCCCCCCCGTATCGAAGCCGGTCACTTCCAGACTGAAATCCAGATCCAGCAGCGACAGGTCTTTCAACTGCGTAGCCAGCAACTTATCATCCCAGGTGGCGTTTTCAGTCAGTTTGTTATCAGCGATCATGAACGCGCGGATCTGGGCTGGCGTCAGATGTTCCAGGCATATCGTCGGCACTTCGTGTTTTCCGAGATGTTCGCAAGCCAGCAGACGCCCATGTCCTGCAATTACTTGATCGCTGCCGTCAATGAGAATTGGTGCGTTGAACCCGAAGGTTTTGATGCTGGCTGCGATTTGCCGGATTTGTTTGCGGCTGTGCTGTCGCGGATTCTGCGGGTCAGGTTTGAGTTCCGCGGTATTGCGAAAAGTAATCGCGATTCTCGGTCCGCTTTGTTCTGTGCAGATGCTCATATCAAGCTCCTTGAGAGCAGCCGATACAAGCTGTCTATAAGATGCGTATCGGTGCGCTCAAATTAATATCGAGACAGCCTGATAGCCATACTGTGCGCCCAAAACGGAACAGGGAATTTCTATTCAGTTCAGACCACATTTTTCTTGGGAATTGTTGCTTCTTTCGCTTTACGATCTTCCCGCAATACCTCGCGCACATAGTCAACAGTGCAACTCAACTCATTAGCAATATATTTGGCCATATGATGTTTTTTTACGTCGCTCCCAAGCTTTTTAGCAAGCGCTAGAATTTGTGGCGCAAGACCGTTTACTCGCCGGATTTTTCCACTTTTCTTGCCTCGATGGGCTGCGCGCTCGGTGGGACTCTCGCTGGAACGCAGCTGCTTCTCCCAATCCTTGTAGGCAGCTTCCAAGTCCTGAGCGACTGGCATAAGCTGGTTCGGCTTACCACTTTTTTGGCCCTCACGATACCAGCCAATCGGCTCACCACTTGGCGACGTTTTCAGGATCGATCCAGTTATCGGAACCAATAAGTAACCGCCCACACGGGGTAGCTTGTCGTCGGATGTATCGATATCAAGAATCGTACCCGCAGCGTGCACGGCTTTGATTTCTGCAAGGCAGGCGGCTTCTTGACGTTTTCGCTCCTTACGATCGGCCGCAATCTGCGCCTCTATCGGATGTTCATCATCAATACTATCGTCCATAGCTATTCACCTCGTATACGACTTGCGTTCCTGTGCACACAGAGCGTCAATGGTGGGGAAAGGAACATGATATGCCTAAACTCGCCACTTCTCGCCAAGCCTCTGGTTCCGGCACATTAAAAATCGATCCCCATCACGTCGACGCGCTGAATGACCTGGATAATGTTGCGCTGCGTTCATTGTGGATCGAGCACTTTGGACGTGCACCACCCTTTCGTGCCCGTAAATCGCTGCTCATTGATTGTCTGGCCTACCGTATCCAGGAACAGGCATTTGGTGGGCTCGCAATGAGTACGCGCACCCGCCTCAGAAAACTGGCGAGCGATGTCAACGAAGGCAAGAAGCCGATTCTGCTGTTTCAACCATCGATCAAACCAGGCACACGATTGATTCGTGCCTGGGGCGGGCAAACTCATGAAGTGCAAGTCATCGATGACGGCTTCACATATCGCGACCAGCGCTATACCAACTTGTCCGAGATTGCACGGGTGATCACCGGCAGCCGTTGGTCAGGACCGCGATTTTTCGGCATTCTTCGCAGCAACCCGGCAAAGGAAGTTAGCCATGGCCAATGAGCGCCCCTCAACGTTACGCTGCGCCATCTATACCCGCAAATCGTCGGAAGAAGGACTGGAACAATCCTTCAATTCTCTCGACGCGCAGCGAGAAGCGTGTGAAGCATATATTCTCAGCCAACGCCATGAAGGTTGGCTGACGCTTGATACCCGTTACGACGATGGTGGCTTTTCTGGCGGCAGCATGGCCCGCCCTGCCCTGCAAGCATTGATGCAAGATATTGAAGCGGGAAAAATTGATTCCATCGTTGTCTACAAGGTGGATCGCTTGACCCGTGCATTATCTGACTTCGCCAAGATGGTCGATTTATTCGATGCTAAAAACGTCTCGTTCGTCTCTGTGACCCAGCAGTTCAATACTACGACATCAATGGGACGATTGACGTTAAATGTGCTGCTATCGTTTGCCCAGTTTGAACGCGAAGTCACTGGCGAACGCATTCGCGACAAGATTGCCGCTTCTAAGAAGAAAGGTATGTGGATGGGTGGACGAGTGCCAGTGGGCTACGATGCCGTGGAGCGTAAGCTGATTGTCAATCCAGTCGAGGCGATGCACGTTGTACACATCTTTGAGCAATATCTGGCTTTGGGTTGCGTGGCAAAGCTGAAGGCGGAGTTAGACTTGCAGAAAAATTTCAGCAAGATTCGGATCAGTCGCACCGGCAAGACTTCCGGCGGACAGCCCTACTCGCGGGGTGCCTTATATGAACTGCTCCAGAACCGACTGTATATCGGTGACACGATGCATCGGGATCGGCATTATCCGGGAGAGCATGCGGCAATCATTCCAATGCCGCTGTGGGACAAGGTACAGGCAAAGATGCAGGACAATGTACAAGGCCATCGCTCCGGGTCACGTGCCAAGGAGCCTAGTTTATTAGTCGGAATGGCCTACGATGGTCATGACCGGCGATTAACACCCAGCCATACCGTCAAGCGTGGCAAACGGTATCGCTATTACGTGTCGCACCCAGGATGTGCGAATGCGACATCAGCGGATCGCCGGGCAGTGCGTATCCCGGCACAGGATCTGGAAAATGTCGTCATCACCCGAATTCATCTGTTTCTCACCTCGCACCAAACATTGCTCGATGCGTTGGCATCAAACGGCTTGGATGCCAATGACCAGAATACATTGATGCAAGCAGCGTGTAAGCATGTCGAAGCCTGGCCTGCCGCGGCACCAACAACCCGCCGTCAGTTTCTGCAAGCGATTGTCAAGCGCGTGACGGTCAAGGACGAGACCATCGATATCACACTCAACAGCTCTTCCCTACGGGATGCACTCTTGCCGATGCGTACGGTGACGTCCAACTGTGTGTTCGGCCAGGAGGAGTCACGCACAAGCGAGAACGCCATCGTATTGACAGTCGATGCGCGCTTGGCCCGGTGTGGCCTTGAAGTACGCCTGATACTGGCAGGGGAAGAAACAAAAGACAAACCCTCGCGGATCAGCCAGTCGCTTGTCAAAGCGATTGCACGCGGACGTAGCTGGTATGAGCAACTCATATCGCTAGAAAAGGTCAAGTTGACTGATTTGGCAGCGGCAAGCGGCGTAAATGACCGGTATGCGAGCCGAATTTTGCGATCGGCATTTCTGGCACCAGATATTGTAGAAGCGATTCTCGATGGGCGACAGCCGACGGGCATCACTTTGGACAAGATGCTGGATGACTTGCCGCTTGGCTGGGCAAAGCAACGACAAAGATTCGGCTTCTAAGGAAGCTACTCCAGCTCTTTGATCGATGCAGTTCTCGCGGATTCGAACTGGCGACTTACTGATTACGAATCAGGCTTCAAATTTTGAACCGGACGCCCAATCATCCCAGGAGAAGAAGCAAAAAATGATGTTTCGCGGCTCAGCCAGTAACTTCGATAAATTGAGGAATGCCGATTGATATCGAAAGCCGAAAGTCGCAAATCGGCCAGATCCAGGCCATCGTGGTCAATCCGATTTTTGGTCATTCAAGAAATGGCTTAATTTTATCTATTTCAAACATCGCTCGATCTTGCAAATACGTCGGTATACCTATCGGGATGTTCCAACTCGCAAGGTGAAGGGAAAAACCAAATTTTCTTGTTTGTGGATTTAAATCATTTGCTTTTGCTTTCTCCAGACCTTCAACTAAGCCGATGCGACCATTTGCTACCGCTTCAGCGAACATTTCAAATTCATCGACATTCAGAAAATACATATTCTCCAATGGAATTCCGCCATTAACATATTTTGCACGAATAGCGTCTAAACTAGCTTTAGCGACTCCTTCGTATAAGGTTGCGCCATTCCCAAGATAAAGATCTTTGTATGTAACGACAATCAAATAATTAGAATTTTTGTTGCGGACTGCGAAGTGTGGATTGGTTGAATTCGATAAAGTCGTCATTACCTCATTCGCTTGTTCGATCGCTTTGAAAATGGATTGAGCCTTATCTTCTACTACTTCACACAAGTGGGCGACCTTCCCTTGATACGCCATCTCGACCGCTTTCGCATCCACAAACACGCTAGAATTGCCGTCTGTGATAACGAAATCTACCAATTTTTTATCGTCGCCGAAAGTCGCCCTCAATTCAGCTTCTGTCGTGTATGACAGCTTTGTATGTTGAATCGCCGTTTCTACACTTCTCTCAAAAATGTAGCCGAACTCGTTCATGAATTTCTGTGCATCCCAAACTCTCATACGATCATAGATAAAATGCTCAATACACCGGAGCAGGACGTGGCGCTCCGAGCAAATAAATCTGATTCCGTCTTCAATTAATGGGAAAGCGAGAAATGGCGTTTGTTCATAATATTCCTCTCCTAGTACTTTTCCTTGGTTTCTGGCATTAACTTGATCCTTGATATCTGAAAACCGCTTAGAAAAAATTCGGAGAAAAATGTTAATTTCAGGAATGGAATATTTTTTTATGAGCGGCGAGAAAAAATTTTGATCTATCGCGTGAACGTCTTCTCCTGAAAAGCGCATGAACAGCATAAGAGAGAGCTCTAAAAACGTTTCGACACTCAGACCTGTAAGGTTGCGAAATTCTGTTTTTATGAAGTGATCCGGTGGTAGTGCCACGAACAAAATAAATTGCCTGGCCAAATGACTAAATCTGAATTCTTCCTGATAAATAAATTGCTGATAGGCGAGGCTTCGTAAGAAAAGTGTGAGGTGTTCAAACTCGGAGGGAAGGCGAGCTTTCCCTCCGAGATCTAACATACGTTGAATGGCATTTCGAATGTCTGAATTTGAAGGAATTGCTTTTCCCGATTCAAAACTTTGTTCGTCTGAAATTACCCATTTAATAAGAAGAAAAACAAGCCAGGGGTGCTTTTGAAGTTGCTCCATCGCGTTCTTTGCAGGGAGGTGCAAATAGTTAAAGCATCCCTTGATGAAGGCCGTTGTATCGTATTTTCGAAAGTTGTTACGTATCGTTTTATAGGCATCAAAAAAACGATCTTCGCTGAATTCAGTCATTGCCATCATCCTTAGCCCATTTAGCATCAATGCCGCGTGAATAATGTACCATTTGAAACGGCAAGAATCAGGAACTTTCTCAAGCTGAAAAGTGCATAGAGCAAAAAGGCGACGTCATAATCCATGAAGATGCCTCATACGTCGCTGGACTCCGATGCGCTCACACGCCGGTCAATTGTTCGTTGAACGCCTGCTTCTGAGTAAATCGAAAGACTGCTTTGGGTAAGCGGCCACTCAGCGCGACCGTTTGACTGGAGACCAGCCAAGTGGAGTCATTCATAACAGTCAGATATCCGGCATCACACCTAGTCTAAATTTCGCCGAAGAAAGTGAATCGGACAAATACCAATGATTACTCGGAATTCCTAGGAAATTGAATTAAAAACCTGCGCAAATGCTTTCATTGCTCAAGCTTTCAAGTGAGTTACTTTAGGCATGGCGTTTCAGCGCTCTCTATTTTTCTCTGCATCGCTGTCCGAAGTGCTCGAATCAGGTTTAGACGAATAGAACAGTCGAATCGAGTCAACATCTCCAAGTTCCACCTTCCGAGAGATCTTCAATTTGAGATCAACGAGAAGCTTAGTGTCATCGCGTTCGAGGTAAGAGACGTCTACGAAACATCCCTCTTCAAATTCCCTGAAAGTGACAGCTTTAAAGGTATTTTGTGCAAGCAGGATGGACTCTCCAAACGGAAGCGGAGCAACATAAACCTCGATTTCATTGAAGTTGCAGATGTAACTATCACCCCGCCCTTCGAAGCGCTGCACACGTAAGTCGTCCGGCCTTGCGTGCTCTCGCCCGTAGTCGGCATGCTGCCACTGCCAAACCCATTCGGGACGCGTCGCATTATCCAGCATCAGAATCGGGCGCCCTCCTTGCGCTACAACGCGCGCCGCTTCCGCCTTTACCGCAACCCAATAGGCTTCTGCGTTAGGTACGAACAAATCTCGCGTCTTGGAGCCAACGAGTATGTCGTTAAGCACTATGACTCCGATTTGGCGCGCCATCGTATCTGACCAGAATTGATCTTCGTTCCCTGCACGCTGATCCATTTCGGTGCTGGTAAGCTCCCCCTTGCGGACCTGCTGCATTGTCAGCGTGAAGTCTTCCAAACCATCGGCACTGGAGTTAACCGTACTGAACAACTGCAATGGGAACTCGCCTGATTCAGACTTGAATCCCTTGCTGGACGCGAACCGCGCGAGTTGCTTCAATCGTTCAGGGTCGACAGGCGCCATCGTCAAGGCGTCTTCTCTCTTTGATTCCATCAAATCCCTCAATGACTCTATGCCATGCTTCGCGCGCGCACGTCCTTGAACAGCATCATGCGACTTATCTGTGCGTTCGAGTAGTGTTGATAGCACTTTGGGCGACAACTCCTCAGTTTGGTCGAGGCGCTGTAACCAGTCCTTCACCCTCTGACGAAGAATATCGAAGCTTTTATATTGCTGGGGTATCCAGATATCGACTTGACGTCGCAGCGACTCACTCGCCGTCCATTCGGAAGTTGAGATGACGGCAAATAGGACAAGCTGTTGCTCCTGAAGCGACGCCACATCGTCAGCGCCAGAAAACGAGTAGACACGCGAGCTAACCATCTCTGGTCGCTCCATGTCCTTGATGCGTTCCACAAACTGACTGAGCAACCCGACGTACCCACCTGGCCGTTCGCCGCCGGCCGCATATTGGCGGACCTTGGCTGTGAGAAATTCGGCAGCCGTGAGTTCATTTAGTGGCTCAGAGAGAGTGCCACCACTCCGCCACTGTTTGCCGTTAAGCATACCTGCAGCGATTTCCATTGCAAGCGAGTCGCCAAGCGATTCTGACTTGTCCTGCCCCGCCCAGAAAAGCAATATTTCCACAACGAGCAGCCGTATGTCAGTCCAAAAATTCTTAAGCGCGGCGACCAACACTCCTCTCTGCAACGCCTTGAGGTTGCCGCCACTCCACTCGATATCATGTTCGGTAAAGCCCAATATATCGGACAAATTCGACCAATTGAGCTTCAAATGTTCCAGAGTCAGGTAGATCGTTTTACCATACAGAGCAATGGGTTCATGCTCGTACTGGTGACTGCCCCACCACTTACAAAGCACGTCAACCAACCACTCTGCGGCTATTCGGTCACCTCGAGCAACGGCGGCGAGCAGCATTCGCGCGGTTTCCTGAACGTGAGTTGAGTTTAGGCGACTTATCGTAGGTGCCAATACCCATTCGAAATCCTTTGAAGCATCGGGCACGTCGGCAATAGTGGTTCGCGCGTTCTCCCAGCCAGCAACGAAGGTCGAGACGACCTCCTCGTAGACCCGGTGAAGAGGAGCGCGAAGTGTGACCATTCGGTGATGGCCGTGCTCCATGACTCCCTGCTCTTCCAACCTCTGTATCCACCACCCGCCCAATTGATACATCATCAATGGCGGCAACAGTAGGACATTCTCTCGAATTTCCACGGGGGACGAGCGCAGCTCGTCACCTTCAATATGTTGTGCAAAGTGACAGAGTCGGCGAACAGGCCGAGTATCAACATCCATCGTACCAATTGCTGCAAGAAAAATGGAACGATAGGTGTCGGCCCATCCAAGATAGAGTGCTCGTTCGGCGAAGCTCTGTATGTCCGGTAACAATGCCCAGCTGCCAACAGTGCCGTCATCACTCCTCGCTAGGGAAGCTCCAAGTAGTAGCTGATGCAAGGTGACCAAAGTGTCGTATGCGCGCTCGAACGCTTCTACATCTGGCCTCCCTGCTGCAGCCCGGGCATCAGCCTCCAGTTCATTGAGAATGGATTTGACTCGAATACCGAATCTTTCTCGCCTGGTTGGTTTGAAGACGAACGACAAACGCAATAGCAACCTTAGCCAGCCGGAGAGGGCGGGGCCATATTCGACTCGTGCCAGAGGGGTTGATTCACGGTACTCGGCCCCCGGAGTCATGGGAACCGTCAGTAGCGGCCAATCTGTTCGCAGAAATGCTTGATTGCCTTTTGGGCGGGGCCATCTGCAAGCTGCTCGCATCCATGACATTACAGCCCACCGCAGAAGCCAAAGCCGAACATTCGTGAGTCGCGCCGGCTCAGTCAGACGAAGCATGCCCTGAATTTCGCCGTGGTTGAATGCGAATCGACTAAGCAGAATTTTTGGTCCCTCTGGCACTTTATCATCCAAATAGCTGGGGGCTGGAATCCACCCCTTGGCCTGTGCCTGTGCAAGCACTTGAAAGGCGTTCAGGCGCATGACGTCCCGAGGTAGTGCAACATTGATGGCGTAGCGGTGAACGACATTCAACTGAACTTCAGGGCGCAAGAACTCAACCGTCCTGTACAGAAAATAGGTTGTTAGGGCTGCGTTCACCAAAAACCAAGCCGCATCCAGCTCAACCCAAATCGGTAGAAATGAAGTTCCATACGAAGGTAGGAGGATATATTGAACTGCCATCACCACCACCAAAGCAAGTGAGGATAGTCCAGCAGCTAAGGCTCCCGTATCTAGCACGTACAGGTGAACGAAAGCCTCAGCCGCTGGCCTTTTCTGGAGAAAGACGGTCACGAACGCAATGACTATCGGATAAACTAACGCCGCCAGCGTTGCTTGTACTGACCATAGCGTCGAAAAATGAGCCAATTGTTCGGATGCTTGCCATGATGTCCAACTTGGGACAAACCATTCTGATGGCAATTCGTGAAAGAGCATCTGGATTGCGAGGACAAAGGCCATCAATGACAGAGAGAACCGCACAGGATGTTCACCAGCGTATAGCAGTTCGTGCTCCAGCCGAGAGAATGCAAATTTCTTCCGGTAGCGATTAAACGCGAGCCACTTTGCCTCGTCGCGACGGACAACTCTTTGTATTGACCAAGGTGTATTCAGCCAGCTCGCTGTGTACCGGTACCCATTGAGCAAATTGCCTACCATCGTTTGTACTTGCGCCCGGACGGCCCTAGGTAATGATCGGCCAAGCGTCATTAACAACCGCAGCTTTTGAATTAGTACAGGCGTCATTAGGTTATCCTCGACGGCCCGAAGCAACTTATTGAAATTTTTGATCATCCCTGATCCCGTCGTTGTTTATTATTTGGGTTGGTCATCAGCATGATTGCCGGCATGTCTCGCATCATAATACCTTGCGCGAGCTGACTGGCTCCACCTCGCGCGGTGGGTGTATGGCATCGGGCAACGTGATACGTCGGGCACATGTTTTTAGTCTATGGATCTACGCGCGCGACTGGCAGCTTTCAGTTATGGATTCAACCGGTGAATCATCGCTGAGTGACCATCCGGTTTTGGCCGGATCCAGCTGGTCGATCGCGAAAGCAGACTGCCCGCTTACGCTAACGGCATTGTAGACACTCAAGGAGTTCGACGTGAACACCGCTAGAATTGGCTAACGTTAGTCCGCACTGATAGACCGGACCGGCACGGTGGTCAATTCGCAGCAGCACCCGCGATTGGTGGCCTACTGATCACGAATCAAACATTAAATTTTGAACCGGACCTCCAAATCGCGAACCAGAGAAAGTAGATTGAATTTGTATGGGTAACGCCCATAGATCCGAGCAGCCAAAAGAAAAAAGCGCTTAATAATCAAACTAACCATTTGATTATTAAGCGCTTTTTTCTTGCTATCCCAGATAACTATCTAAGCAGCTGACTCTTTGGCGAGACGGGGATTCATATCATGGCCGTACACCAGCATAAACAAAGGATTTAACCTATTTAAAACTTTGCCGTGCCCCCAAACATGCCCCCAAAATGATTTTCTACTCATTGGCATGGATGTACCGCGCACTTGAATTGGAACCATCGTCAACGTTCTCAATGGCATCACACTTCCTCATGTATACGTCAATTACGATGTTCAAGATCAAAACGGCAGGCATTTTAGCTGCGCCAACATCCCATTCATAATTGCTAACGGCGGAGCATCCTTGACGTCGAGCGCGAGATCTAGCGCCTTGTCGGCGATGTCAGGGCAACCGCGCTATCAAAAAAAGGGGGGTATCGTCCTTTTAGTACCTAGTCGCGAACATTAATCGGAACCTCTCGTGCGGCTACGCAAATTTTTTTTGTCGAATCCAGGATATGAATTTCCTCAGAGAAATTTTTTGGTGGCGCGGACGGCCTTCAAGGCCCTGCAAATCGCTTTCGTCGGTGGACATAGAACAGTGCGTCGGACACCTAAAGTGAGCGATTCTGCTGGCTTCTGACGTGCCGGAAAGGGCATGTGCTGGATATGGCTGATGGCGTGCGCTTGATTTTCTTACCTGTCGAATTTTTCTCGGAGCGTTTTAGAAAAGTTATTGTCCAATAAAGTGTTATGCGATTCGTTTTCGACTTCGCTGCGCCTAGCCCGATGGGGCGAACAGCGGGTTCCCTTGCCCGACTGGCCCGGCTTTCTTTTTGCAAGGGTATTCGCGTCAAGGGGCGCAACCATGAGCCGTACCAATCCACCCAAAACCTCACCGGTCAAGACGACATCGGACGAAGGTGCAATCGCTGCTCTTTCAAACGACCAACGCTGCGAACTGGTCGAAAAAGCTGGAAGCGGCAAAATCACAAGCGGCGAAACGGAACTGCTTGCCGATGATATTCACCGAGCCATTGAGAAGGCGCAACTCGCGACTACTCAAGTCGCGCATCAAGATGACCCAAAATTCGCCGTTTATGCTGAACCCGCCATTCGGGCTGAGAGCGCAACGGCGAGTTTGTCGCAAATGACTCCTGTCGTGATAAGTATTGCAGTCAAGTACAAGCGTGACCGGAAACACTGCGGCACTAAAGGCGGCGACAAAAGAAAAGAAAAGACCGCACCGCTGCATAAGCGTGTCATCGAAGCCGGTCGCCGCCTCAAGCAGGATGGAACGTTGGATCGCAAGCTGGTTTCCGAATTAATCGATAAATATAATTTCAATTTATCGGACAAACAGTTGCGTACGATTCTTCGAAACAACGGCGTATTGCCGCAGCCGAGACAGGAACGGAAGTAGCTTATCGTTGTTCCCTGTCACAGGTAATCATCTATGTACTCTTATCAATCTTGGAGTTCATAGATGGAAAACTCGCAATTCTTCCACGGCGGTGCGTTTGACATTCCGGCCTTCTGCAAAGCGCACAACATCAGCCGCGCCCTACTCTACAAATTGCTGCGTGAAGGCAGAGGCCCTACATTGATGAAATGTGGACGCCGCACACTTATTTCCACGGAGACCGCTGCTGACTGGCGGCGCAATCTCGAAGCGAAATCTGCTGCGTGAGGGGCCACCATGGAAACAATACTCAGAATTTCCGACGTTCGCCGAATCACTGGCTTGAGTCGGTCTAGCATTTATGCAAAAGCTGCCAGAAATGAATTCCCCCACCCAATCAAACTTGGTGATCGCGCTGCCGGATGGCTTGAATCAGAAATTTCTGCGTGGCTGGAGGACCGTATTGCTGAAAGTCGCCGTGGCATTCACCAGCCCATTTATGTGGGCAAGGGGATGCCATGAACGGGAGCGGCATGCAATGCAAAGCTTCCCGAGCCGGACTGAAAACCGGGGCAGCTTCTAAACTACAGCATTTTTGTAACCATAATGCCGGGCTTCCAGCATTGCAAGAGGGGGGCGTATGACTCCCAGCATTGCATTTTTAAATGATTGGTTTCACGACATTCCTGGTTATGCTCAGATAGCCGCCATTTTTCCGGATAGCGGGAAAATTATCGTCTGGTCGCACGACGTTGCCACCATTGCTCAGCTGGAAAGCGTCATCGAACAGCACGGCCAATTCACGAATATTTACTTCACACCGAATCCGCTGAAACAAGACCTAAATCGGAAGGCCGGAAAAACGGATATTGGCTTCATGTCTTGTTTGTGTGCCGATATTGATCCGCGCGATGGCCACGTCCTTGACGAAGAGCGTAAGCGTATTCTTCAGGTTATTGAATCATTCCCACTCAAGCCAAATGCGGTGGTTGATTCGGGCAATGGTTACCAGTGTTTCTGGCGGCTGGCCGAGCCTATTGCAGTCAATGGTAATGCCGCCGAGCTGGAGCGGTACAACAAAGCACTAGCCGATGCTTTGGGAGGAGATCACTGCTGGAGCCTTGAACACTTGATGCGGCTGCCAGGTACAACCAATTTCCCGAATGAGGCGAAGCTGGCAAAAGGCCGAGCTATCTGCCCTGCTGTGCTCGTGCACCAAGATGATGGTTCGTACAAGCTTGAGGATTTTGACTTCCTGTTCGACGCAACGAACCCGACGGGGGGACGGGGGAGCCAAAGGAAACCAGTGCTTACGATGACGCCCGCGCAGGCTAAGTCACAACTAACGAGGCTAAACATCAGCCCGAGTATGAAGAAATCAATTCAGGAAGGAACCGTCAAGGGAAAACGCAGTGAGGCAGTTTGCGGAGCTATTGAAGCGATGCTCGTTGGAGGGCACACTCCCGACATTATCGTGGAAGTACTGATGCACCCAGCAAATGGACTTAGTGAGAGGCCCCGCGAAAAAGGAATCGGTAAGCTTGAGAAGGAAATCGAACATGCACAGACTGCCTTGGATGAGTTGATCATCGAGATGAACAACAAGCATGCGGTCGTCAACTTGTCAGGCCGGGCAGTCATCTTGACTGAGGTCGTGAGTGCGGCCACAGATCATCCGGAGATCCAGTTTTCGCAGTCGGATGACATCCATACACTATGTCGCAAGCGCAAAGTAGGAGGCAAGCGTCTGGTTGACTATTGGATGGAACATCCTAGCTGCCGCCTTTATGCCAAAGGAATTGTGTTCGATCCGAAGCATCTACTCATCCAGGGTTATTACAACTTGTGGAAGGGCTTCGCGGTCAAACCGAAGGAAGGCAATTGTGAACTCTATCTCGCACATATCCGAGACAATATCTGTCAGGGTGATCAAGCAAAGTACGATTGGCTGATAGCGTGGATGGCTGAGGCCGTGCAGCTGCCGGGCAACCAACCCGCCGACAAGCCTGGTGTCGCTCTAGCCTTACGTGGCCAGCAGGGGACTGGCAAGAGCTTGTTCGCTACAATTTTCGGCTCGCTGTTCGGTCCTCACTTTGTCACAGTCTCAAACGGCAAGCATCTTACCGGTAGTTTCAACGCGCATCTTGCCAGTGCATTTCTGGTCCTTAGCGAGGAAGCATTTTGGGCAGGTGATAAGAGCGCTGAAGGAGTACTCAAAGATTTGACCACGAGCCCAACGATGCGAATCGAGTACAAAGGCCAGAACGTCATCACGGTTGCCAACCATATCCGGCTGATTGTTTGCTCCAACAATGATTGGGTCGTTCCGGCTGGCGAATCCGAGCGCCGCTTTTGTGTGTTTGATGTTGGCGAGGGAAAAATGCAGGATGCCACCTACTTCAAAGCTATGATTGACCAGATGAACAACGGTGGACGCGAGGCCCTGCTTTACCTACTGCAGCACTATGATCTGTCAAAAGTTAACCTGCGCGATTTTCCGAAGACCACAGCCCTGCTCGAACAAAAACTGCAAGGGCTTCACTCGTTTGACCAATATTGGTTTAACTGCTTAAAGCGAGGCTTACAGATTGGTGAGATGGGCGAATGGCAAAGCCAGGTTGAGAAAGACGAGATATATGAGGAATATTTATGCAAAGCTGGTAGGCAGGGAATCAACCGAAAAGCAGCAGATACCGAAATCGGCATCCGATTCAAAAAGCTAGTACCGGGTTTGAAGTCGAAGCAGGCCACCGTCGCCAAGCCCGTCCGATTTGGCTCGGGCAGTGAGACGATCAAGCGGCGAGTGTGGGTGTGGGAATTTCCACCGTTGGCGGAATGCCGAAAACACTTTGAAGATGTGATGGGGCAGCCAATCGACTGGGAGCTGCAATAGCGCCTTGCACAGTAGGGAGGGAGGCATGAAAAAGCGGCAAGCCGGGTCTTGCCTGGGCTTGGGCCTTTGCTCCCGATCCGCACAACCTGCTTGACTTACCCCAGCCAGTTACTAGGAGGTCGTGTAGCGGAGAGCCGTACCCAGCTTAGCTCTGCTTGACTTGCACAACCTTCTTAACCAATTTTTAGAAGTCAGAAGAAGAAATAAATATAAGTGGAAGAGGGAAAGTGATCTGCCCTTCTATTTTCTGCCGGAGCGTTTTACTCAAAAAGTGTCGTGCAGGTCGAGTAGGTTGTGCAGAGCCTTTATCCATGCGGGTTTCAACTGCTCAACCTCCAATAATAGGTCGAGCAGAGTTATGCCAAGGGCAAACAGCGAGGTTTCGTCGGGGGAATTTTTAAGCCCCCTCCCTCTCTGTGGAACGTGCTAGTGGCCAAGCTCATGTGCGGATTTGTCTCGCAAAAAACTCAGATCTATGAAATTGCAGCTTTCAGCTCGACACGCTATGCCTAGACGCTCTAACAGTTTACCAAGCCGAGCATTTGCTGCTAACAGGTAGGAGATGGGGCTTCCATAAGACTAGGTTAACTGGGGCGCGACCTTTTCCGTCCAATGATCACATTTGAAGTGGGTGAGCGGGAGCAAAATCAAAGGGCATCAGCAATTAGCGTTCTAAGAGAGACTTCAATCTCACAGCTTTCGCTGTCTGCTCTATCACTTCTGGTTCTGTGTTGGTGCTAAACAGGTTCAATACCCGATTGGTCACTGCTGAAGCTTCATCCGTACGTTCCAGCCTTGACAGCACAATCGCCTTATTCACCAGTGCTGCTGCGGCGAAGACCGCATAAACGTCTGAACTCCCGCTCTTCTCCCATAAGTCGACTATTGCGTCATACGTTGTCAATTCTTCGTTCCGCAACTGCAATTCGGACAATATAGTTGCTTTGTGAAGCATTGCCTGTAGCTTTAAAGAAATGCCTGATTCGGCTTCCAACTGGTTTTCAATTACGTTTCCGTAATATGCCAAGGCCTGTGGGAAGTTCTTCTCATTTTCATACAATCTGGCCAAAGCGAACTCCAACCTTACGACCCGATGTTTCATTTGCCTCGAAGGTCTCACACCTACCTTATTTGAACTTTTACTGAGTAGCTCAAGTAAGTAACTCTTAGCTTCTGCGGTTCGCGAAAGGAATTCAAGAGCGCGAGCTTTTGATAGGTCAAGTGTGGTTGCCACCGAAGTGAAGGTAGCCGCGCCGTCTCTGTCGGGGAAAATCTGTTCAAACTGAGTATGTGTTGCTAACACGCCTTCATAATTAGAAAGATTGAAGAGGCAACGGGACTTCACGTTCAAACAGCGTATCGCTCGAACAGCCGAAAGACCTGTAAGTTCCAGTCTCGTGAAAAGCGGCAAGTAGACCTCTGTGATACTTATTACCCGCTCATAGTCTGCTATTCGTTCAAAAAACTGAGTTGCTAGACTAGCGGCTCTTGAAATTGCAATCGCCACTTTCTTCGTATTCGTGTCCGCATATTCTCTAACTGCGCGATCATAAAATTCTGCTGCCTTGTCTATATTGTCCAGCCCGTCAAATGTAAGCGCAAGTTCCGTCTCCGCGTCGATAATCAACACAATGTCTTCAGGTGATTCCGAGCCTTGCATACTTTCGATTATTTCCTCTAGCTTTACGATGGCTTCTGCTGGACGCTCACCACGTAGCGATACGGCATCGCGTATTTTTGACGGCTTCGAACCGTTCGACCGGACCATAGGGGGGGATGCAACAATAGGTGTCCCAGTCTTTTCCGCTGCTGCCTCGGAAGCAGGTGCCAATTCTACTTCCGTTACAGAAGCTTCGTCAGGCTCCTGTAGGTTTATTTTGCTAGCCGACAACGCCTCTAAACTTTGATTTAGCTGAGCAGTCTTCTGAAGGTGGGCGTCGAGTTGGACGAGCGTGGCCGTAGATTTATCCCGTATCTCTTGCAATGCTTTGTTCAAGTGTGGCTCAATAGCCTTAATGGTCTCTTTTTGCAGAAGCTCCTCGCCGTTCGTCTTCATCCACTCCTCAAGATACTCCCGCGCCTCCATTTTCGCCTCTGCGACTGCTGATTTAGTGGATTTAAAACTGAAAAAAAGAACCGTTATGGTAATGAGAATTCCGAGTAAACCTGCGATATAACCAAGGAAATTCACCACCCCCCAAATGTCACTTAGGCGCTTTTCAACGTTTGATTCCGGATCTTGTTCTGGTTTTTCTTGCACTCTATACGTTGCGTTTGGCTGTACCAACGTAGGGGACACCGCCGAAGGTTCGGTGTTCTTTGCCTGCTTAGGGAGAGTAAGTGTTGTACCGGCCGAGGTTGCAACGGGAACGCCCAAAGCTAGCGACGAAGAAACGGTGCAGCTATAGAGGAATATCGTTACGACGACTGCGCGCGCGAGTGCCAAGTTCAAATGGTCTCCCTTAGGTGCTAATTTGGCTCAATGAACTACATAAAGTCATTTGATAGTGGCTCTCCGAATTTTCCGTGATCAGCCCCCAATTTTTCCCAGCCCCTTACGACAACAGGTTGCGCCGGAACTTGTAGCACCTCTCATTATTCGTCAATAACCATAATTGCTGAGCTCTCAAACGTGAAAGAAGAGATAACTCTAGGCCATGCCTAGCTTACGCAAAGATCAATTAATTGTCTATTAGAAATCAATTTTGAAAATTAGCGCGCGTGTCGACTATCCGCTGTTGGGCCAATTGCAACCATTGCCGGAATTGTTTGAACCGCCGTGCGAGGAGCGCGTGGCAAATCAACCGATATGGGCGCATTAAGACGCCCATTTTTTCTATAAACTCCTTTGTGCCGAAGCGGTGTTCTGTGGGTCAAAAAACAACTGACTGTTTTTACTATAAGCAAGTAAAATCACTCGATGTTCTTTACGAAATTTAATCTGTTCATCATCCGCCGTGTTAGATAAGCGGTAAAACGATTCATGCGGAAGGTCCTCAATGGCACTTACTAATTCGTATCTAGCAACAACAAAGAATCTCGCATCGATCCTTACCTCGTTGCAGAGTGCAAAAGCACCAGAACGATTTTCAACCAAGTTCTTGACAGATCTTGGCTTCTCAAGCAGTAACGATAGACTTGTGATCGGCGTGCTAAAGGCACTTGGTTTTTTGGATGAGTCAGGAGTGCCTACTAAGCGCTATTTTGCCTATCTTGATCAAGGGGAATCGGGACGGATTCTCGCAGATTCAATCCGCGAAGGGTATGAAGACCTGTTCGCCATAAATAAGAAGGCGCATCTTCTATCTGCAGAAGACATCAAAAATAAGCTCAAGACTCTTACGCAGGGCCAGAAGTCGGATAATGTGATCGGTCTCATGTCGGCGACATTTAAGGCATTATGCGAACTTGCAGATTGGACAGCGCCACCGCATGGTCTTGCACACGCCGATGCCCCATTGGAGCATCAAAAGTCAATGGATTCACCAAAACCAATTCCCGCTTTACCTGCAGCAAATGTTTCGGGGCCGATGAAGCTGCATTACGACTTCCATATTCACTTACCGGAATCTCGCGATCCTGCAGTCTATGACGCGATATTCCAAGCATTGAGGGTACACATTGGTCCATGAGTACCTCTTCTGACTTGTATTCATTTGCATTTCGAGGTCTGCTGACAGAGAATGCGCTCGACTCAACTCCCCGGATCGATCGCTTATCGCTGACGAGCAATATTGACCATGACGTGGCGCGGAGACTCCCGATTGAACTTATCGAGGAGGATCTTGTTTGCCGGGCGAAGCGCATGGCAACCGTTTATATTGCTATCACAGCTTTTGAAAATACTGTTCGAGATTTCGTGTCAACGCGCCTTCTGGAGGAAATTGGGGAGGATTGGTGGAAGAAGTCAGTGTCTGACAAAATCAGGTCTCGTGCGGAATCCCGTCAGACGGAAGAGGAAAAAGTTCGCTGGCACGCACCTAGAGGCGATGATCCATTGAATTACACTGAGTTCGGGGATTTGGCCGCAATCGTAGGGCAGAATTGGGGCCTTTTTGAAAATCATCTTGAATCGCAAGATTGGGTTCGACAAATCATTGCGACCTTAGAGCGTTCGAGGAACGTCATCATGCACAGCGGAGAGCTTGGGCTTCAGGACATCGAACGTATAGGCACTGCAATACGCGACTGGATTCGGCAAGTAGGTGCCTGATTGAACGATTTATCAGAGAAAAAGCTGGATGCCAGTCACTAGTTTTGCATGATTAGGGGGCCACTACAGACTCAAACTGCATGTAGCAAACCTTTCGTCTCAAGATCATGAGGGACCGAAGTGGGCCGTGACCGTACATACCCCCAATCACTGCTGGAGTAACACCAGCGAAACCCAGCACGGGACGCCAGGCTGAACCGGCAGAGGCCGACAGGAACCAGCCATGCATTGGATACACGGTCGCCTGTAGTCTAGGGGGCAAATAGCACCGCTCCATTCCGGCGACACAAAAATCAAGTGACACTGTCAGACTGGCATTTGCAGCTTAATTGGCGCATTTAGGCTGCCATTCCGACATATGCCCTCCCTTGTCAGTAGCCCTATGCCTTGATTTTGCCCATTTTTGAGTCTTTCTAGTGAAACATGGTTGATTAAATATGTAAATATAATCAATCACTTACATGATTCAATGATAGTGATCGCGTTACCGTTGTGGTTGTCTTCCGCTCCATGCTCATGTGGGTCACGCCGATTTCATCGCTAGGCTGCTCCGAGCCGGATTGGCGTAACCTTCGCGCCGCTTGCCAGTTGGTCAAGATAATCAGCCCAAGCTTGCATCATTACCTTGCGTTCGTCCAGAAATTGGGCGCGATCATAGGCACTCGCAACCTTGTCTTTTTGAGCATGTGCCAACTGGCGATCAACGACCTCATGCCGGTAGCCCAGCTTTTCCTTGATGGTACTCATGGCCAGCGCCCGAAACCCGTGTCCGGTCATCTTGCCTTTGTAACCCATCCGCTCAAGTGCCTTCAATATGGCGTTCTTGCTCATCGGCTTTTCATGATCGCGCTGGTTCGGGAATAA
The DNA here is from genome assembly GCF_900113705.1 of Collimonas sp. OK307. GTDB lineage: Bacteria > Pseudomonadota > Gammaproteobacteria > Burkholderiales > Burkholderiaceae_D > Collimonas. The sequence continues at coordinate 110,805 of NZ_FOQI01000017.1, forward strand.
GTACCCGCCACCCCCTGTGATTGTGTACAGATCCCTTAGCAATGCAAGCGCTTGAGTAGAGAGACACACATGATGATTCGTTTTGTCAGGGTTTACAGTTAGCTTGCCACGCTTCATACGTTGCCAAGGAATGACCCATTCGCCGGTTTCTAGATTAATCTCGCTCCAGGGGGTTTCAATTAGCTCACTTGTGCGAACAAACAGCAGCATCATTAATCGCAAGGCGATACGCGTAGGCTTTAGCATGCGCGCCTCGTTTTCATTCAACACTTTAAGAAAGGTGGGCAAATCATCGGCATTGATTGCAGCAAAATGTCCCTTCCTCACAGGCTTTAGCACGTCCGTCATATCAGCAGCCGGATTTCGGTCTGTCAGTCCGCATTGAATCGCGTACCTAAATACCTGAGCGCAAATCGCTTTGATACGATGCGCGATCTCATGGGCACCGCGCGCCTCAACTTTACGCAACGCCGCAATTAACTCCTTATGCGTAATGGCCGAGATCGGGTTATTGCCAATTGCGGGGAAAACATCTACTTCCAGGCGGTGCAATGTATTTTTTGCTGTACTCGGGTGCCATGAAGCGATTTTGTTCTGGTGCCACTCTCGCGCCACCTTCTCAAAGGTGTGCGCTGCTTTTTCTTCGGCCAACCAGTTTTTGTCATCTCTCGCCTTCGCTGGGTCGACACCATCACTGAGCAACTTGCGTGCCGAAGTTCGCTGGTCTCTTGCTTTGGACAAAGATGTTTCTGGGTAAGGACCAAAGGTCAACCGGTTCTCTTTACCATTATCCTGTCGATACTTCAGGCGCCAGATCTTTGCGCCAGTTGGCATCACCTCAAGGTACAACCCTCCTCCGTCTGCCAGCTTGTAAGGTTTGGCTTTGGATTTGGCGTTCTTTACCTGTAAATCGGTCAAGGGAGTCGCAAGTTTCGGCATTTTGGGGGCATCCTATTGCTGGATGTGGGGACATGCCCCGAAGCATGCCCCCAAAAAAGGTGGATGTCGTTAGACATCTATAGACAGTATAGAACAAAAAACCCGCGTCAGCACTGGGCTTGAGGCGGGTTTCTGGACTTCTTTGGACTTCTTAAAACATGTTCCTGGCGGAGAGACGGGGATTCGAACCCCGGATAGGCTATGAACCTATACACGCTTTCCAGGCGTGCGACTTCAACCACTCATCCATCTCTCCTGCAACTACAACAGCGTTTCGTGAGATTTGATTTTCACGAAGCCGCGTATTATAGCAACAAATCGGGGAGAAATCGAAATTTCTGTAAAAAGCCTTATTCAGAGGTGATTGCAACATTAAAGATGCGAACTGACGACATAGTGATCTGGGGTCGGAGAAAGGCAATTCACTTATCGCAGGTTTGTTTCTTTCCGTTTTACTACTTCTGCTCCGTGGCCCACTAAGCGGGGTCAGAGTGAAGTTTCGGCGGTGAAACATGCCGAAAGTTCACTCTGACCTCGGTTAGTTCTGGCTACTCGTCGCATACGCCGTTAAAACACTTATTGCGCTTCCTTGAGTTGATCCAGGATGGCTGGATTCTCCAGAGTTGATATGTCCTGAGTGATTTCCTCGCCTTTCGCCAATACTCGCAGCAAACGCCGCATGATCTTGCCGGAACGGGTTTTCGGCAGGTTGTCGCCGAAGCGGATTTCCCTTGGCTTGGCGATCGGGCCGATTTCCTTGGCGACCCAGTCGCGCAGCTCCTTGGCGATCTTCTTGGCTTCGTCGCCGGTGGGGCGGCTGCGCTTGAGGACGACGAAGGCGCAGATGGCTTCGCCGGTGGTCTCATCCGGCTTGCCGACTACCGCGGCTTCGGCCACGATCGGGTTGGCGACCAGCGCCGATTCGATTTCCATTGTGCCCATGCGGTGGCCGGAGACGTTCAGCACATCGTCGATACGGCCGGTAATGGTGAAATAGCCGGTATCCTTGTTACGGATCGCGCCGTCGCCGGCGAGGTACAGCTTGCCGCCGAACTCGGGCGGAAAGTAGGCGCTCTTGAAACGCTCTGGATTGTTCCAGATGGCGCGGATCATCGATGGCCACGGACGCTTGACGACCAGGATGCCGCCGTGGCCGTCTGGCAGTTCCTGCCCTGCTTCATCGACGATCACGGCTTGGATACCCGGCAATGGCAAGGTGCAGGATCCCGGTACCAGCGGCGTAGCACCTGGCAGCGGAGAGATCATGTGGCCGCCGGTTTCAGTTTGCCAGAAGGTGTCGACGATCGGGCAACGCTCACCGCCGATATTTTTGTGGTACCACATCCAGGCTTCCGGATTGATCGGCTCACCCACCGTGCCCAGCAAGCGCAGTGACGACAAATCGTATTGCGAAGGATGCACGTTCTTGTCGGCATCGGCAGCTTTGATCAGGGAACGGATCGCGGTCGGTGCGGTATAGAAAATGGTGGCCTTGTGCTTTTGCACCATATCCCAGAAACGGCCGGCGTTAGGATAAGTCGGCACGCCTTCGAAAATGATCTGGGTGGCGCCGACAGCTGTCGGGCCGTAGGCAATATAGGTGTGACCGGTAATCCAGCCGATGTCGGCGGTGCACCAGTAGACATCGTCCGGCTTGATGTCGAA
>NZ_FOQI01000001.1 GCF_900113705.1 Collimonas sp. OK307
TCGACCCTACCGGCCAGCAATTCATGAGTACGCAGAATCTGGTCAAGGGCCGCAACTGGCCGGGCGCCAATAACGTCATCGAATACCAGACACCAACCTGGGGCGGCTTTAACGCCACGGTGCAAACCAGTCTGGGCGAACAGGCCGGTTCCACCAAAAATGGACGCAGCGACGGCATTTCGCTGGTGTACACCACCGGCGGCCTCGAACTGCGCGCCATCTATGACGTTATCCGCGATGCCAACGGCCGTTATACCGACGTCTACACGGCTTCCAAGGATCTGATTGTGGGCGGCACCTTCACCGTGGACCAGTTGAAAATGTTCGCCGGATACGAGAATGTCTCGGCCCCGGATACCGCGTCGCCCAGCGCTCCGGACAAGATTAATCATTACTGGATCGGCGCCAACTACGTGCTGACACCGGCATGGACATTGATCGGTGCTGCGTTCCACGCCAAGCTCAATCACGACGCGGGAAGCGCCAGCCTGTTCATGGTCGGCGCCAATTACAACCTGTCGAAACGGACTTTGCTGTATGCGGCGGTTGGCACGATGCGCAACAAGGGTAATGCCGATTTTGGCACCGAGTTCGATAGCCCGTTGCCAGGCCATGCGCAAAACGGCGGTTACGCCGGTATCAGTCACTCGTTCTAAGTTGTAGCAGCAATCAAGGTGGTACGTGCTCTCGCAGGGGAGCACGTCATTTAAGCAGACCAAGCCGCTGATGCCATTCAAACAGAGATTCGCGCGGAAACTCGGCAAACTGCTTGTCCTTGCGACCGGCCTTGACCTCTACCCACGGTGCTTTGTCGGCTAATAGCAGATGGGTATGTTCCGGCGGCGTCGGTAGCGGCGTATCGATGGCAGACGCGAAGGGATGGACTAACTCAGGCCACTCCGGATCGTAGAGCCAGAGCGCGCTGCCGCAGCGCCGGCAAAAATGCCTTTGCGCTGTGCTGGTATGGGCGCGTTGTTCGCCTTTCCGTTTGAGTTTGGCGTGGTAGACGCTGACGTCGTCTTGCCCCAGTACTTTCAAGGTGTCGGCGTCACCGCCAAGATTGATGGCATATCCGCCGCCGCCCTGGGTTTTGCGGCAAATCGAACAATAACAGCGCTGGTAAGGATACGGCGAGTCGCTATCCAGACTGAAGCGAACTGCGCCGCAATGGCAGGATCCCTTGAGCTTCATGGTTCTCTCCTGGTTGCCGCCCGTGAAAAGTAGTGCTTCCTGGTCTTTGCGCAGATAAAAAAAATGGCGGCTGGTCTTGCGACCACCGCCATTTTATATCTTCGGTGCTGTTGTGACAGCGTTGTCAGTTACGCAGGCTTAGGCCCCTTGCGATGGGGCTTGGCGGGCCTTGCCTGACCCGCATCGGTACGGCTGGCAAAATCGCTTTTCCCTTTGAACGGCGGCTTCTTAACGCCATCTTTTTCAAATACTCTTCTGTCGCCACCGGACTTTCCCGGCGCCAGCTTGTCGGTGAATCTTTTGACCGGCTGATCACCATGCGGCATTGCTTCGTCGGCAGCGCTAATCTTCAACTGCTGCCCGGAGACCCATACTTTTTTCAGATGCTCCATCAAATCCTTTGGCATTCCAGCTGGTAAATCCAGGGTGCTGTAGTCATCAAAGATTTCAATACGACCGATATGCTTGGCTTCCAATCCCGCTTCATTGGCGATTGCGCCGACAATGTTGCCAGGTTTGACTCCGTGGCTATGGCCGACTTCAATGCGGAAGTGCGCCATGTCAAAATCGTTATTGTGGCCACGATCTTTTCTAGGAGCAGCCGGACGTTCGCTGCGATCGCTATGTTCCGAACGTACGGGACGCTCGGATTCATCTGACCGTAGTGCTCGTTCAGTGCGTTCAAAGCGTTCTGACGGCGCCGGTTTTTCAAAGCGTTCGCCACGTTCAAATCTGCCGCCGCGCACGGGTTTTTCATCTGACCAGGATTTGGCAGGTGCTGATTTACGTGCTTCAAACGGCTCAGGGGCGCTTTGCTTTTTATCCAGCAATAACGGCTCATTGCCGCGTGCCATTTTGGCTAGCGCAGCGGCAATTTCTACTGCCGGTATATTTTGTTCGCGTTCGAAATCTTCAATGATGGAAGCGTATTCTTCCAGTGCACCTAAAGCCAAAGTAGCGCTGATCTGTTCCTTGAATCTGGCAATGCGGACGTCATTGACGGCTTGTACAGTCGGCAAAGTCAATGGCGAGACGGGTTGGCGGGTTGCGCGCTCAATCGCTTTCAGCAGATTTCTTTCACGTGGCGTGATGAACAGAATCGCCTCGCCGCTGCGGCCGGCGCGGCCGGTACGGCCGATACGGTGGGTATAGCTTTCCGGATCGTGCGGCACGTCGTAATTGATGACGTGACTGATGCGTTCAACGTCCAGGCCGCGAGCGGCAACGTCGGTGGCGACCAGGATATCGATCTTGCCGTCTTTCAGTTGCTGAATGGTGCGTTCGCGTTGCTGTTGGTTGATGTCGCCGTTGATCGCCGCAGCGGAAAATCCGCGTGCCTGCAATTTGCTCGCCAATTCTTCCGTACCCATTTTGGTACGTGAAAAAACGATCATGCCGTCGAAAGTTTCGGCTTCCAGAATGCGCGTCAAGGCATCCAGCTTGTGCATGCCGCTGACCAGCCAGTAACGCTGACGAATATTATCGGCCGTGCCGGTTTTGGCGGCGACGGTGATTTCTGCCGGATCACGCAAATACGTTTTGGCGATGCGCTTGATTACCGATGGCATGGTGGCCGAGAACAGCGTGGTCTGGCGGGTTGCCGGGGTTTCTTTCAAAATCCGTTCGACATCGTCGATGAAACCCATACGCAGCATTTCGTCGGCTTCATCCAACACCAATGTCTTTAATTTGGACAGGTCCAGCGAACCTTTATCCAAGTGATCAATCACGCGCCCCGGGGTTCCTACCACCACATGCACGCCACGGCGTAATGCGCTCAGTTGCGGACCGTAGCTTTGTCCACCGTAAATCGGCAATACATGAAAACCGGGAATATGGGTGGCGTAACGCTGGAAGGCTTCCGCGACTTGAATGGCCAGTTCGCGGGTTGGCGCCAATACCAGCGCCTGCGGTGTGGTTTGCTTGAGATCGATACGCGACAGGATCGGCAGCGCAAAAGCGGCAGTCTTGCCGGTGCCGGTTTGCGCTTGTCCCAATACGTCGCGATTGCTGAGCAAGATCGGGATAGTCGCCGCTTGTATCGGGGACGGTGATTCATAGCCGACTTCCTTGAGCACGCGGATCAATGGCTCGCTCAGGTTTAGGTCGGTAAATAGGGGAACTGGTTTTTCAGACATGACATCACTCGCTGGTTTGTGCTTGTTGGGTCGAATCGCACTACGCGAAACAATGACAGGACCTACGCAAAACAGAGCCCGGAAGCTCATTTTTTGCGTAAATCTTTAAATGAGATGCGTAGTTTACTCTGTTGTGATGCAGAACGAGACGAATTGATGGATATTGCACAGCAGCGAGCGTGAAAGCATGTTGAATACACCAGTATTCCAGTGCGGCAACATGCTTTTTGGTAACCTCAGGCAGCCTGGGTTTCACGCAGGGTCGGGTAATCGGTGTAGCCCTGCGCCGTACCGCCGAAGAAAGCGTTGCGATTAGCATCGTTCATCGGCGCATTGTGCTTCAGGCGCTCGACGAAATCCGGGTTAGCAAGGACCATCTGGCCGTAGGCTTCCAGATCGGCCAGCCCCGAAGCCACGTCGGCCCCGATCTTATCGCGCGGGGAGCCCGGGCGGTTCAGGATCAATGTGCCGCTCCAAAGCTTGCGAATGTCTGTCAGCAGCGCTTCGTTACCCTGGTGCGCGATATGCAGGTAAGCCAGTCCCAGCTTATCAAGTTCGGCAACCAGGAAGCGGTACAGGTTCGGCCCTTCGGCGCCTTCGTCGATGCCCCACATCGTCGTGCCGGGCGACAGGCGGATGGCGGTCCTGTCCGCGCCGATTTCCTCGGCAATTGCGGTGGCGACCTCGATGGCAAAGCGAGCGCGGTTCTCGATCGAACCACTGTATTCGTCGGTGCGCGTATTGGCGCTCGGAGCCAGGAATTGCTGGATCAGGTAGGCGTTCGCACCATGGATTTCGACGCCATCGGCACCGGCCTCGATGGCGCGCCGTGCCGCGAAGCGGAAGCCGGCCACCGCCTGGCGCACCTCATCGGTTGTCAGTGCGCGCGGTACGGGAATGTCCTGCATGCCCTTAGCCGTGAACATCCCCGTGCCTGGCGCGATGGCCGAAGGTGCGAGGGCCTGGCGGTGATGCGGCGTATTGTCAGGGTGGGACATGCGCCCGGCGTGCATCAGCTGGATGAAGATGTGCCCCCCCTTGGCATGTACCGCATCAGCGACCTTCTTCCAGCCGGCGACATGGGCGTAGGTGTAAATGCCCGGCGTGGCCATATAGCCTTGTCCGTCATCCGAGGGCTGGGTGCCTTCCGTGATAATCAGGCCAGCGCTGGCGCGCTGGCTGTAATACTCGGCGGCCAGTTCTCCCGGCGTGCCGTCGAACTGGGCGCGGCTGCGGGTCATCGGCGCCATGGCCAGGCGGTTTTGCAGGGTGTTACGTCCAAGTTGGACGGGGGCGAATAGTTTGCTCATGATGGAGTCCTTGAATATGGTGGATGGAAGAAAAGGGCTGATTTCGCTTTTTGCGGAGCCTTGCCCTGGATGTCTGTCCGAGCCACCAATACCTCGGAAGCAGCCACAATCTCGATGGGGAAATTATGGACTGCTTCCCAGTTGGGATAAATATGCTAATCTGGATAACATTGATCCATTAATGAGGCAATAGATGTGGAACTATTGAACGACATGGCCTTGTTCGTGGAGGTCGTCAAAGCCAAGGGCTTCCGCAGCGCCGGTGAGGTGATCGGGATGCCGAACTCGACGTTATCGCGGCGGATCAGCGCGTTGGAGAAGGCGATCGGGCTGCGCCTGCTGCATCGCACGACACGCAAGATTGAACTGACCGAAGCCGGCCAGATTTACTTCGAGCGATGCAAGCGCATCGTCGATGAAGCCCGGCTGGCGCACGAGCAGCTTGACGAAATGCTCGCACAGCCCGGCGGCGTGCTGCGCGCCTCATTTCCGGTGGATTTTGCGGTGACCTACCTGGCCCCTCTGATCGCAGAGTTTGCCGGCCTCTACCCAGGCATCACCTTCGATTTCGACCTGACCGCGCGACGGGTCGACCTGGTCAGCGAGCCTTTCGATGTGGCGATCCGCATCGGAGAGCCCGAGAACTCGCAACTGATCGCGCGCACGCTGGGTTCGTTCACGCCTTATCTCTACGCTTCACCCGGCTACCTTGAACGAGCGGGCGAACCGGGCAAGCCTGCCGATCTGGAGCGGCACCAGTGCCTGGGCATCCTGAAAGCGGGGTCGTGGACATTGCATGACGGAAAGCAAAGCGACACAGTGCAGGTGGGTGGGCGCTTCACGCTCAACAACGTCGGCATGATCCGCCGCCTGGCAACGCTCGACATGGGCATCGTCCTGATGCAAGAGGAAGTCGTCGCCGATGAACTGGCCAGCGGCAAGCTGCGTCGCATCATGCCCGAATGGTACGGTACGCCGACACCTGTCTATGCCATCACCGAAACCCGTCTGCTGCCGGCAAAGACACAGCGATTCATCGAGTTTCTGCGCGAGCGTCTGGGGCGGTGACGCCGGCTGGTGGCGCCTGGCATTTAAATGAAGGGGGCGACGCAGCTACACCCTTCATTCATCTGATTTAACTCAACCTTGATCCAGGTCGGCGAAACAACATCGTTCACGTCAACAATGATCGGCCCCTGTCAGTCGACCAGAATGACGCAGCCGATCTGGGTGACCAGGTCCCCACTGCAACTTAAACTTGAACATTGACAGCTCAGCCGTGCAGGTGTATCCATAAAAAATTTAGGCGATTTTCCTTGTTGCCTGGGCCCCGGGTTGGCCTTTTTTTGGCTCATGCGCCAAACGCCATCTTGCATGGCAAGTTAATTGCCGAAAGAACTTATTCTGCGCGCCTCGGCAACGCGTAGTCTCCCCCCAGCCGACTAGGAGACTCATCATGGCAACTTACATCGTTCTCTCGAATTTCACATACCAGGGGATCCGCACCGTGAAAGACACCACTAAGCGAGCTGCTGCTGTCCGCGAAATGGCAAAGAAGTGCGGCATTGAAATGAAAGACATTTACTGGACGCTGGGGAGCCACGATTTAGTGGTGACCTTCGATGCTCCCGACGACGCGACCTTCACCGCATTTGGCTTGTCCCTCGGTGCGGCAGGTAATGTCCGAGGCTGTGTAAAAACGCAAAATCATTTCTCAGGTGAGTGCGTCCGCCTTCGATCCAATTTAAAAATGGAGCTGCACGAAGCGCGACGATAATAAAAAAGATGCTTAACAGCTGCGACAAGCTAGGTCAGTTGACAGGAACAGCATCTCGTAGAGATGCAAAAAGGCCCTCAGGCCTTCATCGCTGCAATCAACCGATGAGTGCCTAGCATTGCGATGATCCGCTTCAGATTGTAAGCCAGTACGTGCAAACTCATTTCAGTGCTCACCCGTGGGAGTGACTTGGTCAGGAAGTGCGTTGCACCCATCCATGCCTTGAGTGTGCCAAACGGGTGCTCGACGGTTTGTCGGCGTAGGCGGGCAGGATTGGGCCAGGCATTTAAACGCTGCTGCATTCGCTCGAGTACGTCTTCGTGCTCCCAACGGGCTATACGCCGGTTGGTACCGGTAGTACATTGCGCCTTGATCGGGCATGCCGGGCAGGCAGACGACCAATATTTATGCAAACGTAACCCGTGTTCTATTGTGGTGAAACGCCAGATAGCTCGTTGTCCTGCCGGACACCGGTACTCGTCGCTTTGCGCCAGATAAATGAAATCCGTTTTATCGAACAGACCTTGTGCCCGGTTGCCCGAAGTCAGAGGTTTCGGTACCAGTGGTGTCACGCCAAGCTTCTCGCATGCGAGAATTTCCGTTCCGCTGAAATAGCCGCGGTCTGCGACCACAGTCAAATCTTGTTTTCCGATTGCGTTTTGTGCTTGTGCCGCCATCGATGCCAGCTGCGTTCTGTCATGCCCGACATTGGTCACCTCATGCGACACGATCAGATGATTTCTGGTATCGACCGCAGTCTGGACGTTGTAGCCCACCATGCCTGTGCCACGGCCACTCGTGGCCATGGATCGGGCATCCGGATCGGTCAGAGATATTTGCTTATCCGGTGTCTGCTGTAGCTGCTTGTTGATCTTGTTGAATCCTTCGATCTGCTTCTTGATGGAAGCGATTTTTTCTTTCAGATGTGAGACTCGGGCCTCGGGCACCAATTCCGGCTGGCGGTCCGCACGATCAAGCTCCTCGAGGTAACGTGCAATGTTGGCTTCGAGTTGTTCGATTCGTGCCTGAAGCTTCCTGTCGGTGAAGTTCTTGTCGCGATTGTTGACCGCCTTGAACTTACTGCCATCGATGGCGATATCGGTATTGGTAAACAGATCGAGATTGCGGCACATCAGAACAAATTGACGACAGACCTGGTTGATCGCTGGCCCGTTGTTCTTGCGGAAGTCGGCAATGGTCTTGAAGTCCGGCGCCAGGCGACTCGTCAACCACATGACCTCGATGTTACGTTGTGCTTCGCGTTCGAGGCGCCGGCTTGACTGAACACGGTTGAGATAACCGTAGATATAAATCTTCAGCAGCACGCTGGGATGATAAGACGGCCGTCCGGTCCGCGCTGGCTTCGCGCCGTCAAAGCCAAGCGAACCAAGATCAAGCGAGTCGACAAAGACATCGATGACTCGGACCGGGTTATCTTCACTGACGTAATCTTCAAGCTGCTCTGGTAGCAGGATGCTCTGCGTGCGATCCGTTCCCTGGACAAAGCGTTTCATCGAAACCCCGGTCAAATATGCAATATCGATTTGACGCTCGTATCGAAAAATAGTTTACTAACTGGATGCGTTTTCACACAGCCTCGGTCGATTCCGGTCTGTCATAAACGGGCAACCGTGGACTTGATCTGACACTGGCTGTCAAATCAAATTTGCGCTAGTACAATTCATCTATGCTGAATTTGCCGGCACCAACTATGACACGCTGGCCCGTAAATTCCAGATGACTGAGCGCGGCATGCGCAAGTTGATAGAGCGGGTTCACGAGCGCGAACTGAACAAGCAGCAAAATCGACTTTTCGATTGATTTGTTGAGCCAATTTTATCCAAGCTCCTTTCTGTAACCTTTTTACAGATTCTCATCTCTATATCCCAATATTTCCCGGCTAGTTTCGGTAATTTCTCATTTTTTCCTCTCATGTGTCTCAATCCCCCTCAAGGATTTGATGGCATCACGCAATTGCTCTGGATGGTGAATTGCGTGTTTTAATGGGAGATTGTCGCGCTAAATTTAGTGCGGGCAATAAATACTCCAAACCAAAGAGCGCTTGAAGCTCGTACGTATTTCGAGATCAGCCAGAAAATACATTTCCAACTCCGTGCAGCGCACGGGGTTGAAAACGACTTTCTGTGTGTCGACGATGCAGGTAGATTTTAATCGGCGGTAATTATCAAACACCCGGCCATGACTCTGACGCGGACGTTGGCATTGGGGCTGAAGCCTGTTTGTTCGATCCCGTTGCCTTGCAGGCGTATCCAGAGTGTCTCAGGATCATCGTCCTGATAAAAAGACACACTGAGTCGTTGTGTCGCGTTTACTATCGATGTGCTGGTATCTCGCGTACTATTGCGCTTAGCCATATTAACTACTCCGTTTAGTTGATTGGTTAGCGGGTCATAGGTGTTCGTGCACCTGTGATCCGCGTCTATTTACTGCCCTACAAAACGTTCTTTAATCTGAACGCATTCTTAAAAATAGCATATGCCAATTTTTAAATACATCATTATCGTGCGTCGATAGATTTTTAAGAAAATGCAGATACTTGGCTTTGTGAGCATAAGCAAAGAGCTGCAAGAGATTCGCATGTATCGGCAGTGCGGACATCATGCTCCTTCTCCGCTACGCAAGGAGGCATCAGCCGGTGGCGCCCAGCGTTGTGACAGCAGGGCAAACAACTGATCGGCCACAATCGCCAGCAACGCAACCAGTAACGCACCTTGGATCACATAGGCTGTATTGAATCCGCTGAGGCCGACGATAATCGGCAGTCCGAGTGTCTTGGCGCCGACGGTAGATGCAATTGCCGCCGTACCGATATTGATCACTACCGAGGTGCGCACGCCGGCCAGTATCACCGGCGCCGCCAGCGGCAGTTCGACCCGGCGCAGGATTTGCCAGCGGTCCATACCTATGCCGCGCGCAACTTCCAGAATCGACGGCGGGATCGATGACAAACCGGCTATCGCTCCTTGCGCCACAGGCAGCACACCGTACATGACAAGCGCAATCAGGGCAGGGGTTTTGCCAAAGCCGATCAATGGCACAGCAACTGCCAGCACCGCCACCGGAGGAAACGACTGACTGATAGCGAGCACCGTTTCCAGTGATGACCGGAACGGCCGTCCCGCCGGCCTGGTGACGAATATACCTGCGGCCACGCCACCCAGTACCGTGACGATGCCAGACAGGAACACGATATTCAAATGCGCCAGTACCAGCGTGGCAAACGAGTCTTGCATGTACATAGGGCGGGCCAGCTCGGGAAAGGCGTTGGCGAACAGGGGGGCTGTCAGCGGCATGCCAAAGGTAAGCCCCAGCAGCAAAAGACTACTGATGGCGAGCCAGCGATAACGATAGAGCCGTCTCACCGCGGAGGCTCCAGCAAATCGGCGAAATGCAGCACTCCCGCAGGCAGGCCGTGTTCATCTACCACCGGCAGGCTGTGTTCTTTGCGGGTGATAAAGGCCGACAGCGCCTCGCGCAGCGTGCTGTTGCTGCGAATCGGTTCGCCGGGGATGACAGGCTGGGCGCGCACCCGGTCGGCGATCTGGTCCAGGCCGAGCAGACGAACACCGATATCGCTCTGGCCGACGAATTCACGCACAAAGTCGTTCTCCGGCGATAGCAGGAAATCCCGCGGCGCGCCTTGTTGCACGATGCGTCCATGATCCATCAGGATGATGCGTTCACCCAAGGCCAGGGCTTCGTCGATGTCATGCGTCACCAATACGATCGTCTTGCCAGATACCTGGTGGATATTGGCCAGTTCCTGTTGCAGGCTGGCGCGGGTCACGGGATCAAGCGCGCCGAAGGGTTCGTCCATCAGCAGCACATCAGGATCGGCCGCCAGAGCGCGTGCCACGCCCACCCGTTGCTGCTGGCCGCCGGAAAGCTGGTCCGGATAGCGATGACGGAATTCTTCAGGTGGCAGATGCAACAGTTCCAGCAGCTCGCCGACGCGGTCGCGGATGCGTACTTTTGGCCATTTCAACAATGCCGGGACGGCGCCGATGTTCTGCTCCACGGTCCAATGCGGAAACAAGCCGACCGACTGGATCGCGTAGCCGATGCGGCGCCGCAACTGTTCCGGTGCGTGTTCGGCAATATTCTTGCCGTGCAGCCGGATGCTGCCGCTATCCGGCTCCAGCAAGCGATTCAGCAGCTTCAGCATGGTCGACTTGCCAGAGCCGGAAGTGCCGATCAATACAGCAAACTCGCCATTTTCAACCGTCAGGCTCAGCTCGCTGACCGCTTGCCGGCCATCGAATGATTTGCTTACTTCGCTGATTTCAATCACGGTTTTGTCTCCTCAAGACAGAGATCGCTACCTTGAATAAAGTATCGACGCCGATAGCCAGCAAAATCACCGGGATGACTCCCAGCAAAACCAGATCCAGCGCGCTGCTGGACATGCCCTGGAACATGAGGACGCCAAACCCGCCGGCGCCGATCAACGCCGCCACCACAGCCAGGCCGATCGCCTGTACTGTCGTGACACGGATACTTGACAGGAATACTGGCAAAGCCAGCGGCAGCTCGACACGAAAGAATATCTGCCACGGCGACATGCCGATACCGCTCGCCGCTTCGCGTACGGATGGCGGCACTTGCTCAAGTGCCGCCAGGGTGCCATGGGTCATCGGCAACAGTGAATACAATGTCAGCGCCAGCAACGCCGGCGCCAGGCCGATGCCGCCAATGCCAGATTGCGGAAACAGGCTGCCCAACAGCGCCAGCGGGGCGATGAGCAAGCCAAACAAGGCTATCGAGGGAATGGTTTGTATGACGTTCAACACTGGGAACAGCAGCTTGCGCGCTTGCCGGCTATGAAAAGACAGCGTGCCGAGCAAAGCGCCGATCAGAACCGCAGGCAGTACGGAAAAAGCTACCAGCTGGACATGGCGTAACAGTGCCAGGTCAAAGGCATCCTGATGATTCTGGTATTCCTTCAGCAGCGACAGATGGTCCAGGTACCCGGATGCTGCCAGTGCCACAATCGGCATCAACGCTGCCAGTATTACCGCTATCCGCGCCGGCAACGACAGGACAAGCCCGCGTAGCGCCTCGGCCAGCTGCAGCCAGGCGGTCAGCAACAATAACCAGAACGCGCCCCCGAACGAGACCCGCACCAAGGAATCGATTTCTCTGGTGCGGAGCTGTGCTTCGTGTCCCGCTAACGCCAGCAGGCCACCACTCAGGGCGGCCGCCGCGATGATCAGAAGAATATAGCTGGCTCGGCCAGGTCGCAGCCACGGTGCAAGCAGCAACGGTAACGCGGGAATCGCCAGCAGCCAGTAGCGAGCGGCAAGCTGGCTAAGAAGAATGCCCTGGCCGCTAAGCAGGCGGTTGGGAGCGTAAGTCAGCAAGGGCAGGTTGGCGCCGGCGACGATGGCTACAATAACCAGCAACAGGTGCACCGGGTTCTGCAGCTTGGCGAGTGACAGCATGCTGTCGCCTGGTCGCCATGGCAGTTTCGCCGGATGCGCCATGGTCACTTGATAAAACCTTTGCTACGCAGGTAATCGCCGGCGATTTTGCGAGCGTCGCGTCCTTCGATCGCAATGCCCGCGTTCAGTCTTTGCAAGGTCGGGCTATCTAGCGACATGAATACCGGTTTCAGCAAGTCCGGGATGTTCGGATAGCGCGCCAGCACGTCGCCGCGGATGACCGCAGTTGGCGCATAGACCGGCTGCACGGCTTTCACATCGTCGAGCGTGACCAGGCCCAGCGCGGCTATCGCGCCGTCGGTGCCGTACACCATCGCTGCATTGACGCCTGAAGTCTGTTCCGCGGCAGCCTTGATCGTTGCCGCTGTATCGCCGCCGGCCAAGGTCAGCAACTGGTCCTGTTTGAGCTTGAATCCGTAGCTGTTTTCAAACGCCGGCAAGGCGTCCGGACGCTCGATGAATTCGGCCGAGGCCGCCAGCTTGAAGCGGCCACCCTGGTTGATCCAGCGACCGAGATCAGCCAGCGTCTTGAGCTTGTTGGCCTGCGCCATATCCTTGCGAACCGCGATAAGCCACGTATTGTTGGCAGGAGAAGGGGTGAGCCATACCAGCTTGTTTTTCTCAAAATCCAGTTTTTTCACTAACTGATAAGCATTTTCTGGATTCTTCCAGGCCGGGTTCTTTTCGTCGGAAAAGAAAAAGGCGCCGTTGCCTGTGTATTCCGGATAAACATCCAGCTCGCCGGAGAGCAGGGCGTTGCGTACCACCTTGGTGGTGCCGATCTGCAGACGATTGACGGTCTTGATGCCGTTAGCTTCCAGCACCAGCTGGATCAGATTGCCCAGTAAGGCGCCTTCGGTGTCGATCTTGGAGCCGACGCGAACCGGCTCAGCCGCCTGTGCGCAAGGCGATAGCAGGATCGCGACCAAGGCCGCGCCGAGCAGGCGGCGGTAGATACTCATGGGGCCCCCGGTGCCGCCGCCATTTCAGACAAAACCTCTTGCGCCGCACGGAAAGCATCGACTGCCAGAGGTACGCCGCAGTACACGGTTGCGTGCAGCAGCACTTCCTGTATTTCTTTTACCGTAGCACCGTTGTTACGGGCGCCGCGTACATGCCCCTTTAGTTCTTGTGTGCGACCCAGGGCGGTCAGCATTGCCAGCGTAGTCAGGCTGCGGGTTTTCAGGTCCAGGCCATCCCGGCACCAGACTGTGCCCCAGGCATTGCGGGTGATGTATTCCTGCAACGGCCGTGTAAAGTCATCGGCATTGGCGAAAGCCTTGGCCACGAACTCCTCGCCCATCACCTGTTTGCGTATTTGCAAACCATCTTCGAATTGCTTGTCCATGCATTCCCCCTGTTTGCGTTATACGATTTGTACGATCTTTGCGAATACTGCAAATATAATGTAATACATTATGAATTATTCGTAATATATTGTTTATAAAGTAATTTATACTTTTTATTGCGAGTTTGCGCAAAAAGTTTTCAAAAAAATATACGCTTTTTTTGTTTCACTCAAATCTTATAAGAATCGACTAGATAATAAATTGAAAGCTAATTGCAAGCTTTAGAAGAGTATTGTCGAGCGAAAATAATTACAATCAGGGAGACAACAATCATGAGAACGCTTATCGCAGCGTCCGCCGCGCTTTTGTTCCTGGCATCCGCAGCAATTGCCAACGCACAGGAAAAGATCGTCATTGGACAATCCGTAGAGTTATCGGGCGAAGCCACCGGTAAGGAAAACATGGAAGGCGCGCTGGCTTACTTCGCCTGGGTCAACGCACAGGGTGGCGTATATGGACGGAAGATCGAGCTTAAGTCCTATGACGATAAGCGCAAGCCGGAAACCACCAGGCTCAATACCGAGAAGCTGTTAAAGGAGGACAACGCGCTGGCGCTGTTCGGCTATCGCAGCACGCCGACGGTGGAAGCCGTCCTGCCATTGTTGTTGGCCGAGAAAGTACCGATGATCGCACCGTTCTCCGGCGGACAAAGCTTGCACAAGCCATTCAATCCGTATCTGTTCAATCTGCGCGCCAGTTATCAGGCCGAAACGGCGAAAATGGTTGAATTGTTCGGTTCCCTGGGAATCAGCAAGGTGGCCATCTTGTATCAGGACGACAGCTTCGGCAAGGATGGATTGGCAGGTTTTGAACGTAATCTGGCGGCCCATAAACTGAATCCCGTAGTGACCGTGAGCTATGACCGCAAGGATCTGAAAATCGACAAGGCCGTCAACGCCATCGTGGCGGCCAACCCGCAAGCGGTGCTGATGGCTTGCACGCCCTCGGCCTGTGCCGATTTTGTCAAACAAGTCCGCAAGCTGGGACTTCACCCTGCATTCATGATGCTCTCCAATGTCAGCTCCGAAACTTTCTTCGAATCGCTGGGCGATGACGGACGCGGCGTGAGCGTGATGCAAGTGATGCCCTACCCGAAAAATTATGGTTCAGGCGCGGCACGGGAATTCCAGAGCGTCTTGAAAGGAATGGCTAAACCGCCACCGGCTTCTTATTCGACATTCGAAGGTTTCGTCGCCGCGAAGCTGTTGACGGAGGGCCTGCGCAGGGCCGGCCCCAATCCGACCAGGCCAAAACTGGTGGCCGCATTGGAGACGCTACGGAATTTTGACCTGGGCGGGGTGAGGGTGTCGTACTCTCCGACCGATCATGACGGATCAAACTTCGTGGAAATGATCATGATCGGCAAGCATGGGTCGATCCTGCGTTGATGTAGGATAGGGATTGAGGTTTGGTAAGCGAGGAAAACTTGCCGGCGCCTGCCTGCCCGGGCTTGCGAGACAATCCATAGGAGTGTTGACGATGCAGCAATCAAACTACCTGTTCTTCACCACGACATGCGAGCAGGCTCTCGATTTCTACACGCAATGCGGGCTTGGCCATGTAGTCGAAATTCTGCGCCACGGCGCCGCGGATATGCCTCTGAAGAACGAGGCGATGCGTGGCAAAGTCATGCACGCAAGGTTCGAAGGGCCCGGGGTACTTTTTTATGCCTCAGACAACGACGACGCCGAACCGATGCGCGGCTCTGCCCATATCCTGATGACCGATAGCCGCGAGCAGACAAACCAGCTATTCGCGCGTTTGGGGCAAGGGGCGACGGTGACCACTCCGCTTGCCGTTCAGCCCTGGGGTGATTATTTTGGCAAGTTGACTGATCGCTTCGGGGTCCAATGGATGTTCAACTGTTCCGCCTGACATCCAATGCAATAACAGCAAGGAGTTCGATGCGATGAACGAAAAAACGATAAAGATCCCCGGGCCGGATCATCCGATCACGATCACGCCGAATCCGGCGCGGATTCGTGTGATCGTTGCGGGGCGCGTCATTGCCGAGACCAGCCACGCGCTAACGCTGCAGGAGGCGTCATACCCGGCGGTGCAATATATCCCGCGCGAGGATGTTGACATGTCCCAGCTGAAATCGACCGGCCATGCCACCTACTGTCCCTACAAAGGGGAGTGTTCTTATTACAGTATTCCTGTCGGTGGTGAGCGTTCCGTGAATGCAGTCTGGACTTATGAGACACCCTATGCGGCTGTGGCAGAGATTAAAGATCATCTCGCGTTTTACCGCGATCGCGTCGACGCCATAGAGGATTAATCCAACAATCTGTAGTAGCTCGAACCCGGTTTGACCTGAAAGGCCAACCGCAGGCGGGTCCGCGTGAAGCAAGGGTCAGGCCCAGCGGACGATGAGCGCGAGGGCGTAGAGGAAGGTTGCCAAGAGGGTGCCCCGAAGCGGGATGCGGAAGCGACGAGCGAAGGTGCGATTGTGTTCATGGCGGCGCCTGTCCGGATCTGCATCTAGCGTTATTTAAAGTTCATTTGGAAAAATTTGCCGGCGCCTAAAAGGCCGACACGTTATATGCGAGTGTTCATTATTCGCACAGCGTCTGAGCAAACAAATCAATTTAATGCGTGCAAGCCTTGATACCCCACATAGATACCCACCAATAAGATCAAAAGCGGCCTTTGCCCAGTTTCAGTCAATCCGTAAAGATGCTGAGGATAATGCCGAATCCGTGAAGACCAAACTCAGCATGCCGGTCCTTGCAATTGGCGGCGAGAAGTCCTTCGGTGCCAACGAAGCTGCAGTCATGCGCAACGCCGCAACTAATGTCACTGAAGTTGTAGTGCCCGGTTCCGGTCACTGGCTGATGGAAGAGGCACCTGCCGAGACTATGAAGGCGGTGCAGACCTTCCTCGACAAGAACTGACGTGGTGCATTCAACCCGGGCTGGCACGGCGTCTTTGCAGCGCCAGCAAGAACATCCAGGAAGCAACGCAGAATGGCGCGCTCAGCGCCGGCAAGCCGGCGAATCGCGATAACGGCAACATGGCGCCGGTAACGATCGCTGCGGCTGCCGAACACAAAAGTGCCGCAACTACCGGCTGCCAGCCGGGCTTCGGAATGAGCGTCGCCACGGCAAGTGCGCTAAGAGTGGCGTTAAAGCCGTATACGCCGTGGAACACAACTGCGTCCGGTGCGCCGATGAGCAGGGCAACCACGGCGCCGGTCAAGGAGCCCGCTGCCGCCAGCATGGCAGCCCTGGTCGAGCTCACAGATATGCCGAGCAGGAAGATGCAGCCCGCAATGAGGTCGTCCTGATAGAAAATCTGGCTGACTCCTCGCAGCGTTCCGTTCAGGATCAGGCTGAGCAGATAGTGGCCGTTGTTGAATCGATCGCTCCATACCCGTGCGGCATCCGGTAGCAATTGACCGCTGATCCCGATGGCAGGACCTTGGGCGTAAGCGAGGCGACCGATATGCACGACTGCCAGCAGAATCAGCCAAAGCACGCAAACGAAAGGGGCGCTGAGCGTCGGCAGGCCCATGCGGCGCAAAAGCCGCAGGAACGCGTAAGTCAAGACAGCCGACAGCGCACCCGCAAGCGCCACGACAGCCCAGAGTTCCGGCGTGGGACTGAAGAGAGAACCCAACGCGAGACCGGAGAAAAAGCCGTTGAAGCCGTAGACCCCTGCCAGGATGAGGCTGCGCTCGGCACCGATCGCCCATGCAAGCAAGGTGCTGGTGAGCACACCCAGCAACGCCGCTAGGCCGACCCAGGGTGAACTGAGGAAGACACCGGAAAGTAGAATCAGCCCTGTGTATCCGTTCTGCTGGAACACACTTTGGCTGACGCCGAAAAAAAGGGCCCGCAAGCCATCCATGGCGTCCTCATTCGGCGCAGATATCGGTCCAGGCGCCAGGCACCACTATCCGGTTTCCCCAATGCAGTATTTTCTGGGGATCGGGTTCAAGCGGGCTCACTTTCACTTTTAGCACCGCGCCATAGCCATCGATCTGCACCGGTTGTATCCACCAGCCGTTGGTAGCGTCCCAAATCTGGATCCTGACGCCGTCAAGGCTGACCGCCACGGCTTCGTGGTATATCTTGTCTTCAGCCAGCCAGTTGAGGTAACCGGGACCATCGCGCCATATCTTGCGCAACTGGCTGATCGCGTGGCTGGACAGGCGCTGGATCAGTTGCACCGGTGCGGCTTTTACTCCGCGCGACAGGTAGACTTCACGGGAAAACGCCGCCAGGGCGCCGCAGTCGAGTCTGCACATGGCGATAGCGTCGCACCAGAACAGCGGCCAGGAATTGGGACCCCATTCATAACGCTCGGGAATCCAGCGCGGCGCCGACAACAGCTGACCGTCTCCTCTCACCGAGTCGAGATTGTAGTCCTGGTTGATCAGCCAGTTTCTGGCTACATGGCAACAGTCCCGGCCGTGGTGCGAAATGTAAGAGGCCGGGTAGGTGTGCCAGAAGTCGATGGTGAGCTGGTCGGCCAGCGGCAGCTTAGAGTCCATTGCTTTTACCTCGTCCAAAAGTGTAGGCCATGCTGCTTTCATAAGCGCCGGCATCGCAGATCGCCAGTAGCTCGCCTTCTTTGATGTCCGCCCGCAGCTGGACATTGGGAGCGACGATATCGTCTTCCATGCAGAGTCTTCCCAGTATCCTGGCCATGCCGCGCGGCATTGGCTGCCATTCACCGGTCTTGCTGTCTCGCTCCAGGATCCGATGCGGGAACTGCCATGCGAGCGGCAGTTCGGCTATCGAGCCGTCGACGACGATGTCTTTCGGATACCCCATATAGTTCCGCACTTCGAGCACGCGCATCGCGACCGCCATCGAATGCTGGACCATGGCCCGGCCTGGTTCCAGTACGAACACACGGAGGTTTGGCAGCGCTTCCCGTGCCTGGCGGACGGCATCGCCGAGTTTCGGTACCAGTTCGCTCTCGAAATCATCCGGGAACCAGCCGCCGCCGATATCCACGCATTCCACCGATCGGTCCGTACAGGATTCGATGGATTTCGCGCAGCGCAATGAAGAATCGTAGAGCTGCCACCATTGTCCAAATCCGAAATTGCTGCTGGCGATGTGGAAATGACAGCCCAGCCGGACACGGCGCGGGAGCGCCCGCAGCAGGTCGATCATCTCGTGGAAAATCAGGCGTGAATAAACCGGGATGCCAAAACGGGAGATCAACTGCGGACCACGCAGCCTGACGCCGATGAATTCCGCGAAATCGTCACCGCTCACTACTCGCTCCACTACTTGCCGTAATTCATCGACTGAATCGCAGAAGATCGCATGCACCGGGTACGCCGATGTCGGATTCGGCCAAGCCTTGGCGGGACCGTTGAGAATGATCTGTTCAGGGAGGAACCCCTGGTTGAGCGCCTGGCCGACTTCGAGCTCGCTGATCGCCTCGGCCAGAAAGCCCGCATTACGGGCAAGTTCGATAAGGCGCTCATCCGGATTGGTCTTGATGCTGTAGGCCGCCCGCACTGCGCAAGCGGAGGATGATGCGGCGCTTGCCGCTACCGCAAGCTGGTTGAAACTTCGGGCGGCGGTGCGGGGAAGAAGGATGCGATGGGGCGTCTGGACGTTATCGAGGTTGGCGCCCAGGATGTCTTCGATGAAACTGGCAGGTACGGCAGCAGGGCTTGGAAGCGGCTCCGGCTCTAGCGTTGCAGCCGGGCGGTCGAGGCTGCGCATTGCCTGCAGCCGTTGCGCCAGCATCGGCATCCCCGACGGATATTTCCCTGCGTGATGCTGGCTGCCGTTAAGCGGCTCCTGCAGGGGCGGGATCGGATAGCCGGCGCGCACCGGCATTTCGAGTACGATGCGGGCGAACTCGTTTGATTGCTGCTCCGCCGGGCACATGGGTATGCCGCTGGCAGCTTCGACCAGGCGGCCCACCAGGTTTCGTCCGGCTATGGTAGCGCCATGGATCCAGGCGGGAAACCTGGGGTTCATCTCCATCAGGAAAAGTTCTCCGGCAGGATTGCGGATCATCTTCAGTTCCGCTCCACCGGTCCATTTCAAAGCGCTGACAATGTCCCTGAGGGGATCGAGGAACTCCGGCACAGGATCTTCGATATGTCCGCCCCATGTCTTGCCCTCCAGGGTGATATCGCGCTTGACCATATGTACCGCTTCCAGAAGACGCCCCTGATAGGCGCTGAAGCTGACCGACTCTTCCAGGCCGCGCACGTGCGCCTGCAAAAACAGATTCTCGGTTCCCCAGGTTGACTGGAAAGCTGTGCGTAACGCCAAAAAAGACGGCCACCAGTTAACCTGTACTGCGTCGTAGTAAGGCCCCTTGAGCCAGATCTTCCATCCATGCCGGCGACAGAAGGTGTTCAGTGCCCAGTCCTGCTCAGTGGTGGAAATGAAAGGCGGTATGTTGACGGGAAGCCCTTTGTGGGCGGGGACGGCAGGTTTGGTAATGCGATCGAGGGCATCGACGGACGGTGTCAGGAGCCTGGGATGCGGACCCAGGACTTGCGCCATCCAGAGAATTTCCAGGTCCAGGCAAGAGATCCAGAAAGAATCTTCCGGTTCAAGGTGATCGCGGAGGCTGGCGGCATAAGCGTCGAGATCAAGCCGGGCCCACGGCTGTTGAATCCAGACATCGTCAAACACTGGCGCGTGGATGCCGCTGCTGCGACTTGAGTAATCGACGCCAATGAGAGTGGCATCAGGATAGGCCAGGCGCAGGGACCGCGCCACGCCCACTCCCGAAGAAGGATTCGGGCCGCAGTATAGCCCACTGATATATATTTTCACGGCTGGAGTCCCCCTGAGCATCACCGGGTTGCTGAGAGGCACGCATGCCTTCGGGCTCTATACGTACAAAGCTAGCGCCCGGATTTCCTGTAACCCGATGAGTCGCCCGCTGCACAGTCCCCCAACCGTTTTTGCTCCATCCAAAACATCTCTTCAACCAACTTGCGCTTTTTCATTCACCGGCATGTTTTCTTTCTCCACGACTGCAGAGTAGGCGATGCCAAAAAGTAAAACTAGGGTTGATAAAAAATATGAGGATTCCATACAGAAACATCACTTGATGAAGTGTGCGTCGGATGATTTTTTTAGATGGGGGCGTTGGGTGGGCACAAAGGCGTGCCCACCCAACGGATTTCTATCGTGCAGTTGTTTGAGGCTGCAGTAATTGCCGCAACGTCGTAATCGTATAGTCGATTTCCTGTTCGGTCGTGTAGCGGCCGAATGAAAAGCGGATCGCGCTGCGCGCCAACGCATCCGATCGCCCGAGGCTGGACAAAACGTAGGATGGCGTGGCATTGGCCGAATTGCAGGCGGAGCCGGCCGAGACCGCGATATCGAACAATTGCGCCGAGATCGGCGTGGCGCCGTCAAGTTCGAAACTGAGGTTCAGATTGTGCGGGACGCGTTGTTCGCGGTCGCCATTGAGCACCACGCCGGGACAATCGCGCAAGCCATCCCACAAGCGATCACGCAAGCTGCTTACCCGCGCGCTTTCACTCTCCAGCAACTGCGCCGCCAGATTGAACGCTTCACCCATGCCCACGATTTGATGGGTTGCCAGGGTACCGGAACGCATCCCGTTCTCATGGCCGCCGCCATCGATCTGCGCCTCGAGTTTCAGCGCGGGATCACGGCGAACGAACAGCGCGCCGATTCCTTTCGGCCCGTAAATCTTGTGGGCGCTGAACGACATCAAATTTACCTTCAATGTCTTCAGGTCGATCGCAACCTTGCCCGCTGCCTGCGCCGCGTCAACGTGGAACACGATATTCCTTTCGGCGCAGATTTCTCCCAACTGGGCAATCGGCTGGATCACGCCGATCTCGTTGTTGACCATCATGACCGAGGCGATGATGGTATCCGCGCGCAGCGCCGCCTTGAATGCCGCCAGATCGATCAAGCCGTTTGGCAGAGGCTGCAGATAAGTCACTTCGAAACCTTCACGCTCCAGCGTGTGCATGGTGTCGAGCACGGCCTTGTGCTCGATGCTCATGGTGATCAGGTGGCGTCCACGGCCGCTATCGCGCAGGGCATGGGCGGCGCCTTTCAGCGCCAGGTTGTTGGACTCGGTTGCACCCGAGGTCCAGACGATCTCATTGGCTTGCGCACCTACCAGCGCAGCTACCTGTTTGCGCGCCTTTTCAACCGCTGCCTTGGCCTCCCAGCCGAAGGTATGAGAACTGCTGGCCGGGTTGCCGAATTTCTCGGTCAGGTATTCGCACATCTTGACTGCAACCGCGGGATCGACGGGAGTTGTGGCCGAATAATCGAGATAGATGGGGAGTTGCAGTGGAGGGGCGGAGGCCGCAGTCGCTGCTGCGCCGCTGCTGCCCGCAGCAGAAGAGTTATCGGAAACGGCGGTAGTACAGGCACTGGATGCATTCATGGCGTGAAATCCGAAAAAAGGAATTGACGTTACCTTACGATGAAAATGTTATTTGAAAAACAAATATTATTCAATTTCTATATGCATTTATCGTCCTTGGGATGCCGATGAATCGCTCTGCGCGGCTAGCAGCAGACCGTGGTGTCGGCTCTTGCAGCACTGAATTAACGATTTACACATTTAGCGATTTCCATATCGATTTCTTTTGCATTTGCTTATGCGAAATGATTATACTTAAATCGAATACATACAGTCATATAATTCGATAAACGTATATAGCGAATCCCTATGGACTTGAATCAGCTGGAAGCATTCTCGGCAGTAATGACGATCGGCAGCGTAACTGGCGCCGGGCGTAGCCTGGGCCGTTCACAACCGGCCGTCAGCAAGGCGGTTCAAGACCTGGAAACCGAACTCGGCTACGCGCTGTTCGATCGCAACGGCCCCCGCGTTACTCCTACCGACAAGGCGTTCCTGCTATATGAAGAGGTAGAGCGCTCGCTGGTAGGCTTGCGCACGATACGGGAACGGGCGCTGGAAATCGGCCGCGACGAACAGCAACCCATCCATGTAGTGGCAACGCCGGCCTTGGCTTCGACGATCGCACCGGCGGCCTTGAAACTGGTGGAATCCCAAGGCCAATGCCTGCCCGAACATATCCATCTGCGCAGCGCTTCAGCCGAGCAAGTCGTGCACTCGGTGCTACATAGAACCGTCAACCTCGGCTTGACCAGCCTGCCGGTAGCCCATCGCGGACTGGATTTGCACTGGATCGGCGAGGCGCCTTGCGTGGCAGTGCTGCGCGCCGACAGCCCGCTAGCCGATTGCAATGAGATTACAGCTGACATGCTGCGCGGCCAACGGCTGATCACGATGTCGAACCGCTACCGGCTGCGCCAGCGCATCGACGGTGCGCTCGGCAACGGCAGCGCCTTGGATGTGGCGATAGAAACCAATACCTCGTTCAACGCCATCATGGCCGCCCATGCGGGCCTCGGTGTGGCTTTGGTTGAGCCGATGACGGCGCTCGGCATGCCGATAACCGGCCTCGCGGTCAAGCCGCTGGCGGTGAATATTCCGTTCTATTTCGGCGTCGTCACTCCTTACGGCAAGCCGATCGATGGCGTGACGCAGGCATTGATCACCGCGCTGGAGAGCGCCGCCCGGAATATCTTGCACGGTTTCGTCAAGCGCGATGCCGACCAGCATGACGATTTGTTGTAAGCCGACCGATTAACCTGAAGATTAACGTAAGCCCCGCACCGAAGCCAATGCACAAACAACTGACATGTCAGCAAATCAACCAGGAGGCGCTTCGGTGAGCCAACTTAACTCTTCGCCGGAAACAAGGCTGGCGGCACTGGAAGCGCGTCTGCAGCAGGATCTCGCGTGGCTGGATTTGCCGGCAAAATCCTGGGTGCCGTCCCTGACGCTTGATGGCGAACCAGTGCTGGATGTGGCGATCATCGGCGGCGGCCAGGCCGGCATGGCTGCGGCGGTGTCGCTGAACCACCTGGGGATTAACGCGGTGATTTTCGATCAGTCGCCAGCCGGTTTCGAGGGGCCGTGGGCGACCACGGCACGGATGGAAACCCTGCGCTCACCGAAAAAACTCACCGGCCCGGCGCTAGGGTTTGCCGCACTGACTTTCCGCGCCTGGTACGAGGCGCAGTTCGGGCTGGAAGCCTGGGAGGCGCTGGACAAGATTCCACGCCTGCAATGGATGGATTACCTGCGCTGGTACCGGCGCGTCATGGCGCTTGAAGTGCGCAACGAACATCGCGTCGAGGCCATACTGCCGCGCGGCGACGGTGTGGTGGAGCTGCGTATCTTCACGCCCGCCGGTGTTTCAACGGTGTTGGCGCGGCGAGTGGTGCTGGCCACCGGTCGCGATGGCTTGGGCGGAGCGCATCTGCCGCCGCTGGCCTCGAATTTGCCACGCCAGCGCTGGGCGCATTCTGCCGACGACCTGGATTACACGTCTTTGGCCGGCCTGCGTGTAGGCGTGATCGGCGCCGGCGCTTCGGCGATGGACAGCGCGGCGACGGCATTGGAAGCGGGCGCCGCCAAGGTCGACCTGCTAATCCGTCGCAAGGAATTTCCACGTGTCAATAAAGGCAAGGGCGCCGGCAATCCGGGCCTGACCAACGGCCATCTGTATTTACCTGATGAATGGAAGTGGCGCATCCGTCACTACATCAATGTCCAGCAGACGCCGCCACCCAGCGCCAGCGTGCAGCGGGTATCCAGATCTCCTAACGCACGTTTCATCTTTGGTGCGGCGATCAACGATATTACCGTCGGCGAAACCGGCATGCGGGTGGCAACCACCCGCGGCGTGTTCGATCTCGATTTCCTGATTTTCTCGACCGGCTTCCGCATCGACTGGACCGAACGGCCTGAATTTTCCACCATTGCGCCGCACATCCGTAACTGGAGCGACCGTTATACGCCGCCACCTGGCGACGAAGACGAGGAGCTGGCGGATTCTCCCGATCTGGGTGCGGCGTTCGAATTTCAGCAAAAGAAACCAGGCGACTTGCCCGGCCTGGAACGCATCCATTGCTTCTGCTATCCGGCCGCGCTCAGCCACGGCAGCCTGTCCGGCGATATCCCGGCGATCAGCGACGGCGCACAGCGGCTGGCACAGGGCATTGCTGCTTTACTGTATCGCGAAAACATCGACGCCCACTACCGGAATATCCAGACCTACGACGAACCGGAACTGATGGGCGACGAATGGACAGCGGCCGAGCCGGCGCCGGAGGAACGGCAATGACCGGTGCGATCTTGCGTAGCCTGCTGCAGGCGCTGATGGTGGTATTGCTGATGACGGTGATCGTCTTTTTCGGCTTGCACATGATCGGCAATCCGGTCGACATCCTGATCGGCCAGGATGTAGATCAGGTCGACCGCTTGCGCATCATCCACCAGCTTGGGCTGGATCAGCCGATCTGGCGCCAGTACCTGAGCTTTCTGAATGGCGCGGTGCATGGCAACCTGGGCAACAGCTTCGTCTACAACGAACCGGCGATCATGCTGATTTTCCAGCGGCTGCCGGCAACCCTGGAGCTGGCTTTCGCGGCGCTGATCATGGCGGTGGTGATCGGCATTCCACTTGGCTTGCTGGCTGGCCTGTTCCCTGGCCATCCTTTGTCGAAGATGATAATGACCGGCAGTATCCTGGGCTTTTCCCTGCCGACTTTCTGGATCGGCCTGATGTTGATCATGGCCTTCAGCGTCACGCTCGGCTGGCTGCCTTCCGGTGGCCGCGGTGCAACGGCGACGTTGTTCGGCGTCAAATGGTCATGGCTGACTGCCGACGGCTTGCGTCACCTGATCTTGCCGGCGCTGAATCTGTCGCTATTCAAGATTTCACTGGTGATCCGGCTGACGCGGGCCAATGTGCGCGAGGTGCTGCCGATGGATTTCGTCAAATTCGCCCGCGCCAAAGGCTTGTCGCCGCTGCGGGTGGTGCTGTCGTATGTGTTGCGTAACACCATGATTCCGCTGGTGACCGTACTCGGTCTGGAGCTGGGATCGACCATCGCCTTCGCTGTCGTGACCGAGAGCATTTTCGCCTGGCCCGGCGCCGGCAAGCTGATCCTGGATAGCATCAATGCGCTCGACCGGCCGGTCATCGTGGCTTATATGATGGTGATTGTCTGCCTGTTCGTCATGCTTAACCTGCTGGTTGATGTGTTGTACAAGCTGCTGGATCCGCGTGTGCGGGTGGAGCTCAAGGCATGAGCGCGTCGACCAAAGAAGTATCGCAAGCGTTGCCGGACGCGCTGGACAAGATACAAGTGCTGACTGTGGCGCCACCGCGCCGTGAATCGCCATGGCGTCGCATCGTCCGCGATTTCCTGTCGTCGAAGTCGGCCATGCTGGGGTTGTCGGTGGCGTTGGCATTGATGATTGCGGCACTGGCCGCACCCTGGCTGACACCGCAAAACCCCTATGACCTGATGCAGCTGGATGTGCTGGATGCGCGTCTGCCGCCCGGCACCGCCAACGGCCTCGGCACGTTTACCTATTGGCTGGGCACCGACGGCCAGGGCCGCGACCTGTATTCCGGTATCCTCTACGGCTTGCGCATCAGCGTCGGCATCGGTGTCGGTTCGGCCTTGATTGCCGGTGTGATCGGCACCCTGGTCGGTTTGCTGGCAGCCTATGCCGGCGGCAAGGTCGATACCTTGCTGATGCGTCTGGCCGACCTGGTACTGTCGTTCCCTTCAATATTAGTATCGATGCTGATCCTGGCCTATCTGGGCAAGGGCATCATCAATGTGATGGCGACGCTGGTGGTGCTGGAGTGGGCGTACTACGCCCGCACCGCGCGCGGCCAGGCACTGGTCGAGCGGCAAAAGGAATATGTCGAAGCCGCGCGTGGACTGGGCATCTCCGGCTGGCGCATCATGGTGCACCACATCTTGCCGAACTGCCTGCCGCCGCTGATCGTGGTCGGCACCTTGCAGATTGCTCGCGCCATCATGCTGGAAGCTACGCTGAGCTTTCTCGGCCTGGGCGTTCCGATTACCCAGCCATCGCTGGGGCTGTTGATCGCCAACGGCTATCAATACATGCTGGCAGGCGAATACTGGATCAGCTTCTATCCGGGCATCGCCTTGCTGATCGTGATTGTCGCCATCAACCTGGTCGGCGACCGCTTGCGCGACGTGATGAATCCGAGGTGGCAAAAATGAGCACGCCGCCGACACTGGAAGTGCGCAACCTGCGCACCCATTTTTTTACCCGCGAAGGCGTGCTGCCGGCGGTCGACGATGTGTCGTTACGTCTGGAGCGCGGCCGCATCCTGGGCCTGGTCGGTGAATCCGGCTCGGGCAAGACCGTTACCGGTTTCTCCATATTGGGCTTGCTGGATCCGCCTGGGCGCGTGGTTGGCGGCCAGATACTGTTCCAGGGACAGGATCTGCTGACATTGGATAAGCGCGCATTGCGCCAGCTGCAAGGCAACCGCATCGCGATGATTTTCCAGGATCCGATGATGACGCTCAACCCGGTGCTGCGGGTCGAGGCGCAAATGATCGACGCCGTACTGGCGCACAGCAAGTGCACCAAGGCGCAGGCGTGGGAGTTGGCACGCGAGACCTTGGGCATGATGGGCATCGCCAGCCCGGAAGAGGGGCTGCGCGCCTATCCGCATCAGCTATCCGGCGGCATGCGCCAGCGGGTGGCGATTGCGATTGCCATGCTGCACAAGCCGGACCTGATCATCGCTGACGAACCGACCACGGCGCTGGACGTGACTATCCAGGCGCAGATTTTGTCCGAAGTACAAAACCTGGCACGCCAGCACGGCACGGCGCTGATCTGGATTACCCATGACCTTTCGGTGGTAGCCGGTTTGGCCGATGAGGTCGCCGTCATGTATTCGGGCCGCATTGTGGAACAAGGCAAGGTATCGGAGGTGCTGGACCAGCCGTTGCATCCTTATACGCAGGGACTGATCGGCAGCCTTCCTAGCAATAACCGGCGCGGCCAACGCTTACGTCAAATTCCTGGCATGTCGCCGAATCTGCTGCACCTGACATCGGCCTGCGCGTTCGCCGCGCGTTGTGAACGCGCCAGCGAGCTCTGCCTGCAGCGTCCTGAAACCACCGAGCCGGTCAGCGGCCATCTGTTGCGCTGTTTCCACCCGGCGCTGGCGACAGCAGCAGATACGCTGGCAACCACCGCGGAGCAACATTATGGATAAACAGACACCGTTGGTAGAAACCAGACTCGTTGGCAAGCGCTTCGGCGAACGCAAGCCGCGGCCGTTTGAATCTGCACTGCAGGCGCGCGGCTGGATGCGGCCCGCCGCCGTGACTCAAGCTCTGGATGCCATCGATTTGCATGTCATGCCCGGCGAGGTAGTCGGCCTGGTAGGTGAATCCGGTTGCGGCAAATCGACGCTGGGACGTATCGTCAGCGGTTTGCTGCCGCCGTCGGCGGGGCAGGTGCTGGTTGACGGCGAAGATCGCCACGGCTTAAGCGCGCGCAGCGAACACGACGCCCGGTTGAAGATACAGATGATTTTCCAGAATCCCTACGCCAGCCTGAATCCGCGGCTGCGGGTCGATCAGATCGTCGGCGAAGCGGCGTTGATCCATGGCAAGGTCGATCGCGCAGGGCTTGACGATTATGTTTGCGCCCAACTACAGCGCGCCGGCCTCGATCCGCAACTGCGCGACCGTTACCCGCATCAGTTCAGCGGTGGCCAGCGCCAGCGTATCGGCATCGCCCGCGCTTTGGCGGTGCAACCGCAGATGCTGGTGTGCGACGAAGCGGTGGCGGCGCTGGATGTGTCAATCCAGGCGCAGATCCTGAATCTGTTCATGGATCTGCGCGAGCAGCTGGGATTGACTTATCTGTTCATCAGCCATGACCTGGGCGTGGTCGAGCATGTCTCGGACCGGGTCGTGATCATGTATCTGGGCCGAATTGTCGAGGCAGCGCCGGTCGATGACTTGTTTGCGCGTCCTAATCATCCGTACACCCAGGCCTTGCTGGCCGAAGTGCCGCGGCTGCAGGCGCGCAACAAGCTGTTTACTGCGATCAAGGGTGAAATTCCGAGCCCCTTGCATCCGCCATCCGGCTGCCACTTTCATCCGCGCTGTCCACATGCCATGCAACGTTGCCGCGAACAAGTGCCGATCTTGAAAGAAATCGCGCTCGGACACCGCAGCGCCTGTCATTTGAACGATGTGTGAGACGTGACCGATCAACCGATTACTCCCATGAATACCAACCGAGGACGATGCAAATGAAAAAAACGCTTCTTTCCAGCCTGCTGGCCGTCACTTTGCTGGCTGCAGCCGCCAGCGCTCAAACTCAGGCACAGACGCTGAATATCGCTTTCGCCGATCCCTTGTCGTCGCTCGATCCGCAACTCAATAATCATGCCGGCGACCGTTCCGTCGACCTGCATTTCTGGGATCTGCTGGTAGAAAACAATTACAACAAGCTGCAACCCGGTCTGGCCGTGAGCTGGAAGAATATCGATCCCAAGACTTGGGAGTTCAAGCTGCGCAATAACGTCAAGTGGCAGGATGGCACGCCGTTTACTGCTGCCGACGTGATTTTCTCGTATCAGCGCGCACGTAGTGTGCCGGGTAGCGTGGCGACTTTCGCCGGTTACTTGCGCACGGTCGAATCGGTGACCGCCAAGGATCCGTTGACGTTGATTATCAAGACCAACATCCCTAATCCCGATCTGCCGCTGAACCTGGCGTCGGTGCATATCGTCAGTAAGCATATCGGTGAAAAATCCAGCACCGAGAATTACAACAGCGGCGTTGCCGAGGTCGGCACCGGCCCGTATAAATTCGTTGCCTACACGCCGGGTGACCGTGTCGTCATGGAGCGCAGCAACGACTATTGGGGCGCCAAGCCAATATGGGAAAAGGTTAACTACCGCTACATCAATAATGCCGCTGCACGCACCGCGGCATTGCTGTCCGGCGATGTCGACGTGATCGACAAGGTCTCGGTATCGGACCTGGCCAAGCTCAAGCAGTCGCCGAACGTCAGGGTTTTTCCTTATAACGGTTTGCGCGTATTGCTGTTGCAACCTAGTTTCCATCAGGGCGCCAATCCATACATCACCGATAACAACGGCAAGCCGCTGGAAAAGAATCCGTTGCTCGACGTTCGCGTGCGGCAAGCCATGACGCTGGCGATCAATCGCAAGGCGCTGGTCGACCGTATCCTGCAAGGTGCGGCTACCGAAGCCAATCAATGGATGCCGGCCGATACCTTCGGCTACAACCCGGACATCAAGAACATTCCCAACGATGTCAATCAAGCCAAAAAACTGCTGGCCGAGGCTGGCTTTCCGCAAGGCTTCAAGCTGACTATCCATGTGCCTAACGACCGTTATCCGCAAGCGCCGGAAACCGCCCAGGCGATTGCCCAGTTCTGGACCCGTGTCGGCATCAAGACCCAGGTTGAAGTCTTGCCTTGGTCATCTTACGCGGCGCGCGCCAACAAGAACGAATTCGCAGTCAGCATGTTGGCATGGGGCAATGGCACCGGCGAAGCCAGCTATGCACTGGTGAATGTACTGGCGACCGTGGATGGCAAAAAGGGATTGGGCGCCTCGAACTGGGGCCATTACAGTAATCCGGCGATAGACAAGGCGCTTACCGATTCCACCGCCGAATTCGATACCGCCAAGCGCGAAGCGATCCTGCGCCAGGCGGCCAAGATCGTTTCCGACGATGCCGGCGTGATTCCGCTGTATCACTATCAGAATATCTGGGCGGCAAAAAAAGGCCTGAAAGTTACACCGGTCAGCAGCGATCGCACCACCGCCATGATGGTGACCCAGGACGGGAAGAAATAAGATGCTTGAACTAAGCGTCACGCCGTCTGACGACCTGATCGACGTTCCGCGCCGCATCGTCTTCAGCGGCGCTGTCCCTGGCGAACTGGTGGAGATCAGCAGCCGCACGCTGCGCGCGGGCATTTCCTGGCGCAGCCGTGCCCGCTTTGTAGCCGACGCCCAGGGGCAGGTGGATCTGACGCTGGCGGCAGCGGTCGACGGCGACTATCCGGGCGTTTCGGCGATGGGCTTGTTATGGTCGCAAGCGCCGGAGCAGGCCGGGCGCCGTGAAGTGTTCAACACCGATGTCCAGCAACCGCTCGTTACCGTCTTGCTTGCCACGGTGGCCGATGGCAGTGTCTCCGCCGAGCTGGTGCAACGCCTGTGCGGGGAAGGGGTGGTACGTCGCCCATTACGCGAAGAGGGGCTGGTCGGCACGTTGTTCCTGCCGGCCGGCGAGGGCCCGCATCCGGCAGTAATGATACTCAACGGCTCCGGCGGCGGCATCAACGAGGCACGCGCAGCTTTGTACGCATCGCGCGGTTATGCGGCTTTGGCGTTGGCGTATTTCAAGGCGCCCGGTCTGTCGGACTATATTTCCAACACACCTCTGGAATATTTTCAGAGAGGCCTCGACTGGATAAGGCGCAACGTCAAGCCTAAGTCGGATTTCGTCGCCATCAGCGGCCAGTCGCGTGGCGGCGAACTGGTATTGCTGCTCGGCGCCACCTTCCCGCAACAAGTGTCGGCGGTTCTGGCCTACGTGCCGAGTGCTTTGGTGCATAGCGGGCAAAACGCCGCCGATCCGGCAATCGGGCGCGAAGGGCCGACCTGGCTCCTGGGTGGCAAGCCTTTACCGCATCAATGGGAAAACAATCGCACCGCCAGCTGGCTGCCGTTCGACCAGGGCCCGCCGCCACATCGTCACACGCTGGCGATGCTAACTGCCTTGCAGGATGAGGAAGCGGTTCAGCGGGCACGTATCCCGGTGGAGAAACTCCAGGCGCCGGTATTGCTGCTGTCAGCCGGCGATGACGGTTCCTGGCCGTCCAGCGTGTATGCCCGTATGGTCAGAGACAAGCTGCAAGAGGTGGCGCATCCGTATCCGGTCGAATGGCAGGACTATCCGGATGGGGGGCATGCAATCCTGTTTCCGTACGTCCCGACCACCCAGCTGAGCTATGCCCACCCGGTCTCGGGACGGATCAGCACCGGTGGCGGCCAGCCGGCGCCAAATGCCGAAGCCGACCGCCATTCCTGGCAACAGGCACTGGCGTTCCTGCAACGCGCGGTCGCTGCGCACACATCTAAAAAGGAAAACTCATGACGACGCAAACATACGACATCGGAAATGATGTCATCGATCAGCTGGTCGGCTTGCAGCCGGGCAGCAGCACCCACGCTCTGCGCTATCAGCGCGAAAAGGTTGCCGTTGCGACGCAAGGTAGCTACGACACACTGTTCGATCCGGCATTGGCTGATATCGGCCTGGACGAACGGCTGCTGGTGGCGCTATATGCCTGCCGCCTCAGCGGTGCGAGCGATCTGGCAGGGCATTACCGCGAGCGGCTGGTGTCGCAGGCTGTAGATGTGCAGGAATTGACAGCCGCGTCGGAAGGGCAGCCGGAACAACTGCCGGCCGGCCGCATGCGCGCCATGCTGATCTATACGCGCGC
Organism: Collimonas sp. OK307; assembly: GCF_900113705.1. Lineage (GTDB taxonomy): Bacteria > Pseudomonadota > Gammaproteobacteria > Burkholderiales > Burkholderiaceae_D > Collimonas. The sequence goes on from NZ_FOQI01000001.1 coordinate 31,606, forward strand.
GTTGACGCAACGTCCGGTCGAGGGTGATCAGGAAGCACTGAAGAGCTTACCCGCCGCCGGCATCAGCACGCCAGCAGTGGTGGCGCTGTCGCAACTGATTGCTTTCATTTCATATCAAGTGCGCGTGGTTGCCGGGTTGAAAGCCATGGAACTGGCCACGAAATTGGCCACACCGTCGTTGTCCAAGGAGCTCGCATGAACACGATCATCAAGTCGCATGGATTTACCAATGAAGTACTGGACTGGAAAGCATGGCTGGACGTGATCGATATCGAGAACGCCACCGCCGACCAGATCAAGGTGCTGGAAGAAAGTCATCCCAAGGCCAAAGTGTCGGACTATTACCTGTTCCTCGGCCACCAGCCGGATATCCTGCGCCAGCGTTCGGTGGCTTTCAATGCCATCATGTACGCGCCGGGCGGCATGTCGCGGGCCGAGCGCGAGCTGGGTGCGATGGTGGTCTCGCGTATCAACGGCTGCGTCTACTGCGCATCGGTCCACGCGCAACGCTTCGAGCAGCTGGCAAAACGTAACGACACCGTGCAACAGGTTTTCGACGATCCGTACCAAGCCGGAATCAATGCGCGCGAGCAGGCGATTTCGAAATTCTCAGCCGAACTCACCAATACGCCTGGCGAACTGAGTGCCGCCAACGTCCAGGCACTGCAAGAAGCTGGTTTGACCGAATTGGAAATCCTCGACCTGATTCACTCGGTGGCAATTTTTGCATGGGCCAACCGGTTGATGCTGAATCTGGGTGAGCCGGTGTTTCCAGCTTAAATTTTCGCATTAAAACAAATCTACGGCTGATCTCCCTTTGACTTTCAAACCGATCTCGTCAGTATCGACTTCATCGGTTTGAAACAAATCGGAGAAGTCGCAGCATTCCTGCGCCAGCATGATGATCGACGAAATGAAAACGCTTTTGCGCTCACCCCGGTAGAGGGCGACATAGGAAATCTCCGGTAGAGCGGGGGAGGTTTGCACAATTTCGAGTGCGCCTCGCTCTACCAAAGAACTCAGGCATTGCTCTGGCAGGTAGCTGACCCCCAGTCCCGATACCGTCAATCCGATCAGCGCAACCAGACTATTGCAACTGATTGAGTTGGCGGAAGAAATGGTCTGGGATTTGAACCAGCGGTCATAAATGATTCCGGTCCCCGACATATTGCCTTGCGTCAGGATCGTGTGTGACGCCAGTTCGTGCATTCGCAATACGCGCGATGTGGGCAGCAAACCAGGTTTGCACATCCAGACGCTCCTGACCATGGCCAACGGTATCAGGGAAAACCTGGCTTCCGCAAAAGCGTCGGGAGTGATGATGATATCGACTTCATCGGCCAATAACTTGTCGCGCAAATTTACACTCAGGTCGACATCGGGTTCGATCACCACTTTGGGGTAATGCGTACGGACCAGCCGCACCAAACGAGGGAGCCAGGTCATGGCAGTCAACTCGGTGACCCCAATCCGTAATCGTCTTTCCACGATCTCCGGCGTGCTGAACTGCTCGATCGCCAAATCCCGTTGCTCCAGCAGGCGCTTGGCGATGAGCAACATTTCTTCCCCTTTTTCCGATAATCGCGCCTGCCGGTAATTACGGTCGAACAGTTCTGTGCTGAGAGCCGATTCGAGTTCTTTTATGCGTTTGGATATCGCTGACTGCGTGGTGTTGAGATGCCTGGAGGCAGCTTCGAAACCACCTAGCTGCGCTATCCAGTAGATAGCTTCCAGTTGCTTGAAGGAAAACATGGCTATTCATCTCCTGTGTTTGATCACGTATATTAGATCACCATTGCATCACTTAAAGCGATGATAATTCATAATTAAATATCGCTTTTTTATATTATTGCGACATTCTATTATTCCCATATCGATAAACGCTTCGTGACAAGGAGCCCTGCGGGGGCGGGGACGCCTGGTTTATCTATTTGGCTTATTTAGTTAGCTTAATTGTTCGAATCATTTATCCACCATAAATCGACTTTAAACGGGAGACTTCATGTTTAACATCAAAAGCGCCACCTTGATTGCCACTGTTTTATCGGTTTTCAGCGCTTCGGCGTCAGCAGACCAACTTGCCGACATCAAGCAAAAGGGCACTCTCGTTTGCGGCACTCTCGGGACTGCTGAACCGTTTAGTTTCCCTAATCCGACTACCCGCGAGGTACAGGGTTACGACGTGGATTTTTGCAAGGCCGTTGCCAAGAACCTGGGCGTGAAACTTGAACTGAAGCTCATCTCCGTCGCCGCCCGTATCCCGGAACTCCAGCAAAACCGGGTCGACCTGCTTGCCGCCAATCTTGGCTGGACAGCGGAACGTGCTCAACAAATCGCCTATAGCGATAGCTATTACGTCAGCTTGACCAAGGTCGCCACGAAACGGTCCGATGGTTACAAGACGCCGTCAGACCTCGCCGGCAAGCGGGTCAGCGCACCCAAGGGCTCTACCTCTGAAATGGCAGTCCGGTCCGCCATCCCAACTGCTACAACAGTGACCTTCCAAGATCCGCCAGCCGCTTTTATGGCCATGCAGCAAGGCAAGGTCGATGGTTTTGCGGTCTCTGAATTGATGCTGCTCAAGTTCAAGCAACAGACTGAAACCACCACAACCCCGATCGACATCCTCGAACCAGCAGTGCTAAACGAGGCATGGGGGATCGGCATGCGTAAAGACGAGGCAGCGTTCATAAAGCAGGTAAACAGTACGCTTGAATCGATGGAGAAATCCGGTGAAGCGGCTCAGATCTTCGACAAGTGGCTTGGCGCTAACACACCGTACAAGCTGCACCGCGGCTTCAAAATCGCACCGATCAAGGGTTAATCCCGTACCTGGGGCAATCTCGCAATCATAGCGATCCCGCATTGCGGGATCGCTGCAGGTTATTTCATAAGGCCTCTTTTCCATGAACCTGAAGCTTGATTTTTCGATCTTGCTGGACGAAGCGTATCGGCGATGGATCGTTGAGGGTGTCAGTACGATGCTTCAGCTAACCGCTTTTGCGTGGGTGCTGGCAATGGCGCTCGGAACACTGTTGGCGCTGATCCGCATGACGCAAAACCGGTGGGCCGAGCGTGCTGTTTCAGTCTATGTGGAGTACCACCGCAACGTACCGATGCTGGTGCAGATATTCATATGGTATTTCGGCGTACCGACCTTGCTGCCTCTCTCCGTCCAGCACTGGATTAACGCCCAGCACAGCGAATTCATTTTCGCGTTCATCGCCGTTGGCACCTGCATGGCGGCTTACATGTCCGAAGATATCCGAAGCGGGATTCGCTCCATACCGAAATCGCAGCTGGAAGCTTCACGCGCGTTGGGATTGAGTTATCTGAAAGCGTTTCGCCTGATCATCCTGCCGCAAGCAGTGCGTATTGCGTTGCCGACGCTGATCAGCCACACCGTGCTGTTGTTCAAGAATACCAGCCTGGCAATGGCCATCGGCGTCGCCGAGCTGACTTATGCCACACGCGAAATTGAAGCCCAGTCGTTCAAGACTGTCGAAATCTATATTGTGGCTACTTCCATCTATCTCGCGATATCGCTGTTGATCATGGCAGCTGGCGCAGGACTTCAACATCACTACCGCATCAAGGCCAGGTAATCATGACCGACATTTTCGACATCTTGCGCGACAACTGGCTTTTGCTGCTTATCGGGCAGTACCCCAACGGACCTCTCGGCGGCCTGGCAATTACGCTGATCCTGTCGATTGCGGGACTGGCGCTGGCGTTCCCGATCAGCATCCTGCTGGCGATCGCTCGCGTCAGCCCCATCCGATGGATCCGCCTGCCCGCCACGGTCGTGGTGTACGTGGTGCGTGGGGTTCCCTTGGTCATGTTCATCTTTTGGGTGTATTTTTTTGTGCCTTTGCTGATTGGCAGGACGGTCAGCGGCTTTACCACGATGCTGGTGACGCTGGTCATCTATCAGGCTGCCTACCTTGCCGAAGTCATTCGTGCAGGCATTGAAGGATTGCCGAAAGGACAGTCCGAGGCATCAATGGCGCTTGGCATGAGCTACATGCAAACCACCGTGAAAATTATTTTGCCGCAGGCGCTCTACAACATGGTGCCGGCGATGGTGAGCCAGTTTGTTTCCACCATTAAGGAAACCTCTCTAGGTTATGTCATCAGTGTCAACGAGCTGACCTTTGCTGCCAATCAGGTCAACTCTACTTTGCTGACCAAGCCGTTCCCGGTATTCATGCTGCTGGCGCTGATCTATTTCTTGCTGTGCTTCACGCTGTCGCAGTTCGCGCATTTCCTGGAAAAGCGCATCACCAATAAACGTGCAGGCATCGGCAGCAAAAAATTGGCCGCACAAGACGCCAGTCTCGTGATGGCGCAAGCAATCGAATGATGGATCTTGAAACTGGAATATTTCAATCATGTCAATTATGACCTCCAACAACAGCAACAGTGACCGTGACCGTGACAGCATGGCGAAAATGATCACTTTCGACTGCGTAAACAAGTGGTACGGCTCTTATCACGCGCTCGCGGATGTCTCGGCCGAAGTCGCAAAGGGCGAAGTGGTTGTTGTTTGCGGCCCGTCGGGCTCCGGCAAATCAACGTTGATACGTACCGTGAACCGGCTGGAAGAGATTCAAAAGGGAAAGATTGTCTTTGACGGACAAGATATCTACGTCCCGAAACTCGACCTGAACCACTTTCGTGCGCGGGTTGGCTTTGTGTTCCAGAGTTTTAATCTTTTTCCGCATCTGTCCGTCCTCGACAACATTGTTATGGCGCCAGTCAATGTGCTCGGCACAAAGCGCGCGCAAGCCCGAAGCCACGCCTTCGAACTGCTGGAACGCGTTGGCCTGACGGCGAAGGCCGATGCTTTTCCGGGCCAACTCTCCGGCGGCCAGCAGCAACGGGTTGCGATTGCCCGCGCGCTGGCCATGAATCCACCGGCCATGTTGTTTGACGAGCCCACCAGCGCACTCGATCCGGAAATGGTGGGTGAAGTGCTGCAGGTGATGAAGAGCCTGGCGCGCGACGGCATGACGATGATCTGCGTCACGCATGAGATGGGGTTCGCGCGCGAAGTTGCCGACCACGTCTGGTTCATGGATCAAGGCCGGCTGATTGAAACCGGAACACCTGAAGATTTCTTTTTGCGGCCGCAAAGCGAGCGCGCTCAGAAATTTCTGTCTGATCTGCGCTCTCACTAAAGACTCATTCCAGCACAAAAGATCAGGCGCAATCGACGCTTATCGAAAATTGTATTTGAATCAGGTCGCCGCAATGCCGGATCGACCGCTTTTTAAAAGGAAATGTTGGCCATGGATTTGAACCAGGGAGTATTTTTTTCGGATGAGTTGATGCAGGAAATAAAGAGCCGGTTCCACTATGTCGATAGTGATCCCGACAACCGTGAACGGCTCTATTTTGACAATGCCGGCGGTTCCTTCCGACTCAAGAAAGCCGTTGAACAATTTGCCAAGGCAGACTCGATTCCAGACAACCCTGAACGGATTCACCAGACTGCGTTGTCCCTGCAGAAAATGCAGGCAGCCGGAACCGCGGATGTCAGGACGATCCTGAACGCCACCGGCGGTAGCATTTATTCCTCCCTGACGGCATCCGCAGCGATGTTCGACATGGTCAGGGCGGTCGCAGAAAATGTCAGCGGCACCAATATGGTGACCACCGTGCTGGAGCACCCGTCGGCATTTGATGCGATGACGTTCTACGCCAAAAAGCTTGGCAAGGAACTTCGCGTCGCCAAGAGCAATCCGGTTACTGGTGGCGTGGACGTCGACGAGATCGCAAAATTGATAGATCGGGATACATGTCTCTTGAACGTGATGTATGCCTCCAATATCTCTGGCGCCAAGTTCGATATCGAAAATATCGTCAAAACGGCGCGTCGGATCAATCCTGATTTATTTATTCTGGTGGATGCGGTACAGCATGCTCCCCATGGCGTAATCGACCTGCAGCAAACTCCGGTCGATGGCATCAACATCGCTCCCTACAAGTTCTTTGGTTGCCGCGGATCAGGCATTTCATGGTTATCTGACCGAGCGTCGGTATTGCCACACCATAAATTGGGCGGCAAGAAGGAAAATTTCTGGGATCTTGGCAGCGCGGCCCCTTGGCAGTTTTCCGTTGTTACCGAAATCGTCGATTACGTGTGCTGGCTCGGCGGAAAATTTACCGATAGCGATGAAAGGCGTGCACTTTTCGTGAGCGGGATTAACCAGATTGCGCTGCACGAGAGGGCTCTGCTGTCGAGAATGCTCAACGGCACTGCTGAAACCGCCGGCCTGCGCCGCTTGAACGGCGTCAAGGTATTCCTGGACTATGAAGATCTGGCAAAACGCGATTTGATCGTTGCCATCGGCATTGACAACCTGGATCACACCCAGGCCGTCAGGGAATATGAAAAGAGGGGAGTTATCGTTTATGAACGCGCATCGTCGAGTATCTATTCAAAGCGGATGCTTGAATCGTTCGATATGGATGGCGCCGTGCGGATATCGCCGCTGCACTGCAATTCAGCGCAAGACATCGATAAATTTCTTCAGGTAACAGCGCAATTACGTAAGGCGTCCTGATCTCGATCGGACACAACTGCGGAGACGGTCGATTCAGGTCGGCCGCTTGCGTGGTTTCGCGTCGATCTTGCCGCCCCGCAGCGCCGCGACGACGGCATCCACCAACGGGTTATTTCGCGCCGTGCTCCAAGCCATCGCGGTTGTCACCACACTCACATTTTCCTTGAGTGGGCGTATCACTACATTCTCTGGCGCCAGCTTTTTCAATGCAGACGGCACCAGCGCGATACCTTGGCCGCAGCCGACAAACGCGATCTGAGAGGCCACAGTGCGAACTTCGTGAACGATACGGGGAGAAAATCCGCAAGCACGGCAAGACGCCACCAGGCTGTCGAAATACACCGGGCTAACCTGGCGCGAGAAGATGACAAAATCTTCTTCCGCCAGCGACGCCAGCCGGATGCGCGGCATGCCAGCCATCGCATGGGATCGAGGCAGCGCCACCGCCAGGCGATCCTGCATCAATGGCAAGGATTGGATTGTCGCCCCCAGGTCGCCTTCCAGCCGGGCAAAGGCCAGATCGACATCGCCGGCTTCGAGCGCCGGAATCGCATCGACGCTATCGATCTCTTTGACGGACACCGTGAGCTGCGGGTAGTCAGCCTTCAGGTTTTCAATCAACGGCGGCAAAACATCCATCATTGCCGACGTGATAGCGCCAATGGTCAGCACTCCGGTGTGACCGGTAGTAGCTTCGCGCACCGCCAGTTCAAGCCGTTCCAGCTGCTCGGCAAATTTCCGTACCGCGGGCAAGATGGCCGCTCCTACCGGTGTCAGCTGCGCTCCGCGCCGCGAGCGCTCGAAGAGTTTCACCTTTAAAGCCTGCTCCAGAACCTGAATCTGTTCGGTAAGCGGCGGTTGCGACATGCCAAGGCGTTTGGCTGCCCGTCCAAAGTGTTTTTCCTCGGCGACGGCCAGAAATAGCCACAGATGACGGATAAGCCGGAAATTGATCATGTCTGCTCGTTATATTCGATAGGTTTAGCGTATCAAACCATTCCACTCTTCGGAATTTACATATCGAACTCTAAGCCCGAAAGTAGCGGCAACGCAACCACATTTCGGAACTGACATGACTGCCGCCACCTTGCTTGACCGCCTCGCCACGCTGGACACCAATACGGTGTCGGATACCCTGGATTTCCTCAACCTTCCCGGTGCGACCTTCGGCCTGCGCCCGCTGTGGAATTGTCCGAAGATCGTCGGCCGTGCCAGCACAATTCAACTGGGGCCAAAGACAGGTTCGCAGCCGACTGTGCATCTTATTTCTCCGGTTATCGCAGAAATCCAGTCAGACGACCGCATCCTGGTCATCGCCGGCGACGTCGACGGCATCTCCTGCTGGGGCGACATCCTGGCCAACGCGGCACAGTACAAGCAGATTCGCGGCTCGGTGATCGATGGCTTGAGCCGCGATATCGATGGCAGCGAGTCCATCGGTTACCCGCTGTTCGGACGCGGCGTCACCATGATCAGCGCCCGCAACCGGGTAGTGCAACTGTCCTCCGGACAAGCAATTAGCGTCGCTGGAGTGACAGTACACGAGGACGATTATGTCATCGCCGACAACTGCGGCACCGTGTTCGTGCCGGCCGCACATATCGAAGAGGTGATCGCATTGGGTGAACGCATCGCTCATCGTCAGGACGGCATGGTGCAGGCAGTTCGCGCGGGACGTTCGGTGGCAGACGTGATGCACGACAAAGAATTCAACGCCATCAAGGAAGGAAACAAACAATGAATCACGAAGATCAAGAATTGGTCGCTCTGTTCGACGGTCTGGACACTCCCGGCGTTTCGGACGCCCTGGACAAGCTCGGCCTGCCTGGTCAATGCCTTGGCATTGCACCGCTCGATAACTACTCAAAAGTCGTGGTCGGCCCGGCGTTCACGGTCAAATATGTTCCAGCTAGCACGCCGGCGGGCACGGTTGGCGACTTCATCGAAGATGTCGCTGCCGGCGATGTAGTGGTAATCGATAACGGCGGCCGCACCGACTGCACCGTATGGGGCGACATCATGACTCAGTACGCGGGCGTCAGGCAGATAGGTGGCACGGTCATCGACGGCGTTTGCCGCGATGTAAACAAGGCACTGGGCGACGCTTATCCGATATTCAGCAAAGGCCGTTTCATGCGCACCGGCAAAGACCGGGTCCAGGTCGAAGCAATCAATGTCCCCGTAGCCATCGGCACTGCACGGGTGTGCGCGCGTGACATCGTGATCGCCGACGCCAATGGTGTAGTCGTCGTTCCGCGTGATCGTGCGCGCGAAGTGGCAACGGTAGCACGCCAGATCGAGACAGTCGAAGCGGAAATCCGGACGCAACTGTCTCAGGGAAAAACACTCAAGGCGGCACGCGAGGCCTTGGGTTATCACACACTGCAAAGGAAAGCGTCATGAATACCAAGCCATCGTTGCCGGCATTACCGGAGGATTTCGCGGCGCGGGCGCGTGTGCTCGGCAGCTCCACACTCTACGAGGCCTCGGGCCTGTCATGCTCGGTGGATCCGTTGGTGCGCAGTATCTGGACCGGCGCCTTCATCGCGGCACCTGCTTACCCGCTGGTTTGCTCGCCGGGTGACAACCTGTCCATCCACATTGCCATGGAACGCGTGCCGCGCGGCTGGGTTCTGGTTGTCGGGACCGGTAATTTTGTGGCTGGTTACTGGGGAGAGGTACTCACCGTCGCCGCCGAGGCTGCCGGTGTGGTCGGCCTGGTGATCGATGGCGGCGTACGCGACGTGGCTGCCATGACGAAGCGGCGTTTTCCGGTCTTTGCGCGCGGTATCTCGGTGCGCGGTACCGTGAAGGCCAGTGCGCCTTCGGTCGGAGAATCCACAATGTTCACCGGCGTGCCGGTCGTCCCAGGCGACCTGGTGGTGGCAGATGACGACGGTGTGATCATCATACCGGCGACCGAAGCGGAACGTACGATCACTGCTGGAGAAGCGCGTCTCGCGAAGGAAGCCGAGATGATGCGGCAACTCGCCCAAGGCGCCAGCACGCTGGAATTGATGAATTTGACCGAATGGAGAAAACAGCCATGAGCAAGAATCTTGAACGCTTGAATGCCAATCTGGCTAAGGCACAGCCGTCGGCCACCTATCGTATGATGGACAGGGTCGCCGCGCGCCGTGCGGCGGGCGCCAAAATCATTTCGCTCAGCGCCGGCGAACCGGATTTCAACACGCCGGCACACATCTGCGACGCTGCGGTGGCGGCGATTCGCGCCGGACACACCCGATATACACAGGTCGCCGGCATGCGTGCACTGCGTGAAGCCGTGGCGGCTAAATTTCGTACCGAAAACGGTCTCGATGTCAGCTGGCAAGATACTATCGTCTGCAGCGGTGGCAAACAGGTTATCTACAATGCATTGGCAGCCACCCTCAATGAAGGCGATGAGGTGATCGTGCCTGCGCCGTATTGGGTCAGTTATCCGGAAATGGTCCAGTTGTGCGGTGCGAATCCGGTTATCGTGGCCTGCGGCGAGGATAGCGGCTTCAAATTGACGCCACAAGCATTGGCGGCGGCAATCAATCCGCGCACACGCTGGCTGATGCTCAACTCCCCGTCGAACCCGACCGGTGCAGTCTATAGCCGCGATGAACTGGCGGCGCTGGCCGATGTGCTGCTGGCCCACCCGCATGTGCTGGTGCTGTCAGACGACATCTACGAGCATCTGATTTTCGATAATGCAGATTTTCATACTATCGCCCAAATCGAGCCGCGCCTGCGGCCGCAAACGCTGACAATGAACGGTGTCTCCAAAGCGTACGCCATGACCGGCTGGCGCATCGGATTCGGGACCGGGCCGCGCTGGCTGCTCGATGCAATGGAAAAATTGCAAGGGCAGCAAACTTCGGGCGCCAGCTCGATCTCGCAGCACGCGGCGCTGGCCGCATTGACGGGGCCACAGAAATTCATCAGTGTGAGCAGGGCGGTATTCGAACAGCGGCGCGACCTGATGGTACAGCTGCTTAACGACACTCCAGGTTTGAAGTGTGTAGTACCTGGTGGTGCGTTCTACGCCTTTGCCTCGTGTGCTGGTCTGATCGGACACAGGACGCCAGCAGGTACGTTATTGAATACGGACGAGGATGTTGCCCACGCCTTGCTGGATGAGGCCGACGTGGCTGTTGTACACGGCAGCGCGTTTGGCCTGGCGCCGTACATCCGCATCGCATACGCGCTCGACAACGACTCGCTGCGTGAGGCATGTCAGGCTATCACGCGTTTCTGTCGATCGCTTAGTGCCGAGCATGGTGATGAGTCGATTTGAAGAACAGCAAAGCTTGCAGCATCGTTTGGGTTAAGACTGGACTCAGGCTTGAAGATAAACCTGAGGCCAATTGGACTGGACTTGCTAATTGTTTGTCAGCCAAGTTGCTGATATAACCCGGTAACGCCATCCATTACCTCCAGTATCCGTTCGCTTGTGGTGGCGACGTTGATCGCATATTGCTGATGGTTTCTTTGATCTCCGCTTTGACGCAATGCGCCGTCAAAGAACATCCATTGCTGTTGCGCCAGGAGCAGTTCGTCGCGGATCCTTGCCGTGTTGCCGGATGAACTGTTCAGGATTTGCATGCCGGCGGTGAACTCCTTGCGCGCCTGCTCCAGTTTGCCCATGGCATCGGCCGGCGCCACATCCCATTGCAGCGCCTGATAAAATTTAGCCATTCTTTGCGACAGCATGCGTTGGCGTCCAGAGATGTTTACCAATTGTCCGCTTGTGCTGCCGGAATATTTTTCCAGTTGTACCGTGGCAGTTTGCGCCATCGCGAGTAGCTCTTCATTGATGGCCATGATGTTTCTGGCGTCTTGCTGATTAGGCGTTTTCCCGACCAGTACCTGTTTGTAGCTAAGCCAGGTTTTCTCCATTTCGGCCAATACCAGCTTGTTATCGTTAGTTGGCGCAAAAGTGCGGAGCTCGGCAAGCTGACGTTCAAACAGGTTAAGAGAGGTATCCAGGATTTTCCTGGAGCGCTCGGCATCGATCGTTTGTCCTAGCTGCAAATAGGCCTTGGCCAAACGCTGCGACAGCATCCTTTGTCGTCCCGACTTGTTGATGGCGTCGTTGATGTTGAGAATCTGCGCCAACGTATAGGAAAACACGCCCAGGCTACCGGCTATGACAATCGTCTTGCCAAGAAAACTTCTTCTATCCATTTTTGCTGCTCCCCGTTATTAATTGATGTTTGTTTCCAAGTTGCAAATTTCATGCCTGATTTCAGTCACCAAAATGGGGCGTGCAATCATCAGATGGCTGCGGCTTGTTACAAATTATTTGCACTTGCCAGTTTACTTTTCCTTGATTTAAACTACACTGTGTAGTGTAATAAATATTTGGTACCCGACAGCAGCACGGAATCGTCAACTAACCGGCATTCAAACCAGGAAAAGCAGCATGGCAAGTGAAACGCTCAAGGCTTTCGATGCGAATATTCAACCGCAATCTTCGCAGTGGCGCGACGGCAAGTTCCGGAATCGTCGTCCTATGCACAAAAACGGCTTGTGGAAGATATTGCAAATCCTGTGGCGCTTCACGTTCGACAAGCCAGCCGGAACCGTGCCGGCCAAACCGATTCCAGTGCAAGCGATCAGTAGCGCGCAATTGCTGGCCGCGCCGGATCGTTCACTGTTCCGCCTGGGGCATTCCACCATGCTGTTGAAGTTGCGCGGCGAATTCTGGCTGACTGACCCGGTGTTTTCCGAGCGCGCCTCTCCTTTCCAATGGATCGGCCCTAAACGCTTTCATCAACCTCCAATCAGCATCGCCGAACTGCCTCCTATCAAAGGGGTGATCTTGTCGCACGACCATTATGATCATCTGGATCACGACGCAATCCTGCAACTAGCAGGCAAGGTAGAGCATTTCCTGACGCCGTTGGGAGTAGGGGACACGCTGATCAAATGGGGTGTGCCGGCAGAAAAGGTGCAGCAACTGGACTGGTGGCAAAGTACCCGGGTCGACGGCCTGCAAATGGTGGCGACACCGGCGCGCCATTTTTCAGGGCGCGGCCTTACCGACGGCAACCAGACTTTGTGGGCTTCCTGGGTAATACTGGATGATGATCTGCGGCTGTTTTTCAGCGGCGATGGCGGCTATTTCGAAGGTTTCAAGGAAATTGGCAACCGCTATGGGCCATTCGACCTGACCATGATAGAAACCGGGGCTTATGACCATGACTGGCCAGACGTGCACATGCAGCCGGAGCAGACTCTGCAAGCTCATCTAGATCTGGGCGGCAAGCATTTGCTGCCGGTGCATAACGGCACCTTCGACCTTGCCCTGCATGCTTGGCAGGATCCTTTCGAGCGCATCGTTTGGCTGGCCGAACAGCACGGAGTGCCGATAAGCACGCCGCAGATGGGTGAGTTGCTCAGCCTTGCGACGCCGCAGGCGGGGCGCCGCTGGTGGCGGGAACAGTCTGTCTGACCCGGAATAGAAATAGAGCTACGATTTTGCCAGAGGAAAAAATAGATAAATCCATTGTGTGCGAGAGCGAGTACCTATTGCTCGTGACTGAATTCGATTTGATGTGGGGGCGTAAGACAACCCCGCTGGAACAAGCTCGCATGGAGCGCCTGATCAGTTTGATCAATGCTTTTGAGGAGAATTGCCGCTCAGAAATTTTCTCGGAAGAATAAGGAATAGGTGTGCATCACGGCCAAGTGCTAAAGAGCCGCGGCGAGTGCGCCAGGTGAAATTTTCGATGCGCCAAGCTTCCTCCATGCGCTCGCTCCCGAGCTCGTATGTTCTTTCGATCACTTCAATCTCATGTATACCTGATTCCGGACATGTTAGGATTGCCTTTCGATCAAGGAGGCGTTCATGACACATGAATTTGAATACAAAGGCATCCGTTACTCGGTCACAGTTTATGAGGAAATAAAAGGGCGATGGACCTGGTCCTTCCAAATCGAAGATGGCGTAATTCGCAAATGCGTTGACTTGCCAATGGAGCAAGAGGAAATTGCGCGCAAAGAAGTCATGCGCAAAGTCAAATGGATGATTGACCATAAAAAATGGCTCCCACCCTCCCAGTTAGAGTCGTGACACGCAGCGAACAATGTCAAGGGAATGGGTATAGAGTTTCATCTTGATTCAATCGGCGTGAACGTACTGCGGCGGTCAACCTGCAAACGGGGGGTAATATGGTCCAGCGATACGATGCAATCGTCATTGGCACCGGGCAATCCGGTCCTTCCCTGGCTGTACGGCTCGCGCAAGCCGGTCGCAAGACCGCCATCATAGAACGCAATCGTTTCGGCGGGACCTGCGTCAATACCGGTTGCATACCTACCAAGACGCTGATTGCGAGTGCTCGCGTGGCGCACATGGCGCGTCGTGCCGCCGAATTCGGCGTGCTGATCGACAGTCCGGTCCGGGTCGACATGGCGGGCGTCAAGGCGCGCAAGGATCTGATCGTCAGGCAATCCACTGAAGGTGTCGCCGACTGGCTAAAAAATACCCCCAATCTTACGGTGATCGAAGGGCATGGCTGTTTTGAGAGTCCGCACGCCGTACGGGTCAATGGCGAGTTGCTGGAAGCGGACGAAATTTTCATCAATGTCGGCGGACGCGCCGCGATACCCGATATACCCGGGCTGGACGACATTGATTTCCTGACCAACTCCAGCATGATGGAGGTGGATTTTCTGCCGCAACACCTGGTGATTGTCGGCGGCAGCTACATCGGCCTGGAGTTCGCTCAAATGTATCGCCGCTTCGGCAGCGAGGTCACAGTGATAGAAGGCGGGCCGCGGCTGATAGGGCGGGAAGATGAACAGGTATCGGCAAGTATTCGCGACATCCTGGAGCACGACGGGATTCAAATCCGGCTTGGCGCCAAAATTCAACGTGTCGAAAAGCGTGGCGATGCGGTAGTGATTACCGCGAACGACAATGAAGCATCGTACGAAATCTCAGGTTCTCATTTGCTGCTCGCGGTCGGGCGCATACCGAACACCGATGATCTCGGTCTCGATAAGGCGGGCATCAAGACCGATCAACGCGGGTATATCGTGGTGGATGACAAACTTTGCACCAATGTGCCGGGAATCTGGGCGCTGGGCGACGTCAATGGCCGCGGGGCATTCACCCATACGTCTTATAACGACTATGAAATCGTGGCCGCCAATCTGCTTGATAATGACTCACGCAGCGTAGCCGATCGTATTCAGGCGTATGCGCTGTTCATCGATCCGCCGCTGGGCCGGATCGGCATGACTGAGCGGGAAGTGCGTGCCTCCGGCCGCAAAGCACTGGTCTGTACGATGATGATGACCAGGGTCGGGCGCGCGCGTGAACGTAGCGAAACCCAGGGATATATGAGTGTGCTGGTGGATGCCGAAACAAAAAAAATTCTTGGCGCAATGTTGCTTGGCATTGAAGGCGATGAAGTGATCCATTCGATCCTGGATGTCATGTATGCCGGTGCGACATACACAACCATCCAGCGTGCAATGCACATTCATCCGACTGTTTCGGAACTGGTGCCGACGTTATTGGGCGACCTGAAGCCGTTGTCGCCGTAAACGATGCAAAATGCGATGCAAAAAACGGAGCGAAAAACGGAGCGAAAAACGGATAAATTCTCGCCCCGAATCAATCAAAGTAATTTGCATGCCTCGTCGAAATCGAGTCGAGGACTGCGTGGGAACAGCTTATCCGGATCCCCATAACCCAAGTTGCACAGAAAATTGGTTTTGATGTGGCTGTCCGGGAAATATTCATATTCGAAATTCAGTGGTTTCGTCACCGGGAAAAATTCGTGATCCACTTTCACCTGGTCGAATCCTGACATCGGGCCGCAGTCCAGCCCTAAGGCGCGCGCCGCCAGCATGAAATAGGCTCCCTGCAGCGAACTGTTGCGCCTTGCGGTAACTTCGGCCAGTTCCGGCGTGTCCGCGAACCAGGCGCGGGCGTCGGCATGTGGAAACAGCTTTGGCAACTGCTCATAGAATTTCCCGTCGTAGCCGATGATCGCCGTGACCGGGGCTGCCATGGTCTTGTCCACATTTCCTGGTGCTAACGCCGGCCGCAGCCGTTCCTTGGCTTCCGGCGTACGCAGGAACAGAATACGCGCCGGTGAACAATTGGCGCTGGTCGGGCCCCATTTCATCACGTCATAGAGGCGGTGCAGAATATCGTCGCCTACCGGTTTGTCCAGCCAGGCATTGTGCGTGCGGGCTTTAAAGAACAGAAGGTCGAGTCCGTCTTCGTTTAGTTGCTGGGTCATGGTGATCACCTCACAGTTGGTCGGATTCTTCGGGTTGGACGTATTTGTGCTTTCGACACACCAGTATAGTTGGCATGAATTAGATAAATCAATGTATCTCGGCCGGTGCCGCAAATCCCACTTCACCCGGCCCCGGCGGTGGCGGCTTTTTTCCAAATAGAATACTTTGCGGTTGCTGCTCGACATTCGATAGTACGCGATCCAGCGCATGGGAACTATGCGAAAAATCGTTGATCATGACGTGTAGCTGCGGCAACGTATCCTTTAAATCCTGGCTGGTCTGGCCAAGATTGTCTGCAGTACTGCCGATCCGGTCCAGGGTATCCACGCGCGTGCGGACTTCTTGCGTGAGGCTGGTTAAATTAGACAGCAAGGGATCCATGCGCGCCAGGGCTTTGTCGGTGCGGTCGCTGATGGCAGGAAGCTTCTTGAACGTCGGCTGCAGTTCGGCGGCGAGGTCGGCGATCCGGCCCGAAGCGGTCTTGAGGTTCACGATCGTTAGCGACAATTCTTCCAGATTGTCGTCATTAAGCAGTTTGTTCAGCCGTTTTGCCGCCTGGCCTGTGTCGCGCAGCAGTTCCTGGCCGGAATCACCGATCTGATCGAAAAACGATGGCCGCATCTCGATACGACCGATCTCGTCTGGATTGAGCACGAGTTTTCCCGGCTTGCTACCGTCGTCGTCCAGTTGCACGAAAGACAGTCCGGTGATACCCAGGTAACTCAGTTGCGCATAAGTACCCTGGTTGACAGGGGTTCCCTGGTCGAGTCCGATCTTGATCAGGATGACATGCGGGTCGGTCGGGGAAAATCGGATATCCTTGACCTTGCCGACATCCACGCCGCGCAGCCGCACCGGCGCGTTGCGGTTCAAGCCTGACACCGGCGTCCTGGATAACAGCAGGTAATCCTGCTGATCGACGGTATCGCCGTTCAACCGGATCGCCACAAATACCAATCCGATGCAGAGCAGCACCAGGAACAGACCGGCGGAGAGGGCGTGTGCGCGGTTTTCCATTGATCATCTCCTCGTACTTTATGTAACACTTACGCGACACTCAGGCAACGCTCAGGCCGACGGCCATCTTGTCGCGGAAATCCTTGACGTTTTCCTGCTCGCAGCGCTTGATGTGGCCGAGGAAGAAATTCTGCACGAATGGATCTGGGTGGTGCACGATATCCCACAGCGGGCCTACCGTCAGCAGTTGCTGGTTGGCCAGCACGGCCACCCGGTCGGATAACGCCAGCAGGGTGTCGACATCGTGAGTCACCATGACCACGGTGAGATTCAGCGCGCGACGCAGTGATTCGATCAGCTGTACGAAGCCGTGGCTGCGTTCCGGATCGAGGCCGGCGGTGGGCTCATCGAGGAACAACAGTTCCGGATTGAGCGCCAGCGCGCGGGCCAGGGCGACGCGTTTGACCATGCCGCCGGACAGTTCGGAGGGCATCTTGTTGGCGCTCGTGGCGTCAATTTCCACCAGGTCGAGTTTCATCATCACCAGTTCACGGATCACGTCTTCGGGCAGTGCCTTGAGTTCGCGCAGCGGCAAAGCGACGTTGTCGAACACGCTCAGTGCCGAGAACAGCGCCCCCTCCTGGAACAGGACGCCCCAGCGGTTGCGGGTCTGGCGCAGGTCGGCGACTGCGCAACCCTGCAAGGGAACGTCGAACACTCTGATGGCGCCGCGGCTGGGAGCTTCGAGCCCGAGCATGAGGCGCAACAGGGTGGTCTTGCCGCTGCCTGAACCGCCGATGATCGCCATCACCTCGCCGTAACGCACGCTTAAGGTGAGATCGCGATGGATGACGGTATCGCCGTATTGCGTCCATACGGCGCTGATATCGATGACGTTGTCGGTGGCGCTCATGTCAGAAACCTACGTTCGAAAAAATCACTGCAAATATCGCGTCCACAATGATCACGATAGTTATCGAAGTAACGACTGAATCCGTAGTGCTGGCACCCAGGCTCTCCGTGTTTGGCCGGCTTTGCAATCCGTAGTGACAGGCGATTAATGCAACCAGCATGCCGAACACGGAGCCTTTGCACAGGCCTAGCCACAGGTTGGCGATCGGTACTGCGGCAGGCAGGCCATGCAGAAACTGCCGATAACCGATATCAAGCTGCAAGTAGGCCGACAACATGCCGCCGAGCAGCGCGGCCATGTCGCTCCAGACGATCAGCAGAGGCAGGGTGATGGCTAGCGCCACGACTTTTGGCAGCACCAGGCGCTGGGTATGCGAAATACCCATGGCTGACAAGGCATCGAGTTCGCGGGTCACGCGCATGACGCCGAGTTGCGCCGTCATCGAAGAGCCGGAACGTCCGGCCACCAGGATGGCGGCCAGTATCGGGCCTAGTTCGCGCACGATGCCTAATCCCAGGATATTGATGATGAAGACGTCGGCGCCGTAATTTTTCAACTGGATCGACGACAGATAGCTCAGCACCACGCCAACCAGGAATCCGACCAGCGCGGTAATGGCCAGCGCCTGGCTGCCGGTGCGATGGATGTTGGCGGAGATCTCGCGCCACGGGATATCACCTGGATGACGCAGCAGGTACAGGCAATCCAGCAGCAGATTGCCTGCCAGGATCGTGATAGCACGGAGGCTCTTGCAGAACGTTAAAAAACCTTGCCCTAGTTTTACCAGCAATTCCAGCCGATCGCGTGGCACCGGCGGCGGCGGTGAAAATGGTTTCGCGGCCAGGTTGGCGAACATCTCTTCGTATTCGGGTTTGAGCAAGATGTCAGGCCGCCGCCGGCCCCACATGCGCCACAGGAACAGCGCGCCGGCGGCATCCAGTTGCTGGATCGCACGCAGGTCCCACCTGGCAGTGCGGTCTTTGGCGTATTGCGTCAACTGCGGCCGCAAGGTAGCGACATCCGGCAAAATGACGCGCAACAGCCAGGTGCCGCTGACTTCAATCCGATTGGTGCCGTCGGTATCGGTCACGCGCAGCAGACGTGGCGGCGTCATGGTGATGGCCATGTCTAGGGCAGCGCTCTAATGAAGCCGTTCGCCGCTGGCATGTGAAGCCAGTGTTTGGATAAGATATCAAGAAACATAACGGTGGCTCCACGCTGCGATCATATTTGCCACATAGGTCGCATCATGCTTGCGCGTCAGGAGATGATCGGCATCGTCGAGCGATAGAAAACTCTTGGGATGTTTTGCCGCGGTAAAGATATGCATGGCGTTCGAGATGTCGACGGTGGTATCACGCGGCGCATGCATTACCAGCAATGCTTTCCTGAGGTGGGCAATCTTGTGATTCAATTGCTGTTCCCGCGCATCCTGAAGGAACTGGTGCTTGATTTTGAAGCGCCGGCCGGATAGTTGCACTTCTGCTTCGCCGTTGACTTCGATCTCGCCAATTTGATCCCGGAACAGCCCGGTGACATGGGCCGGATCGCTGGGAGCGGCGATGGTAACGACCGCGCGGACTTCCGGAATGTCGGCGGCAGCGGACAGTACCGCAGCGCCGCCAAGGCTGTGGCCGATGATCAGCGCCGGAGCGCGATAAACCTGGCGCATATGGTCGGCGGCGGCAATCAGGTCCGCTACATTCGATGAAAAATTGGTGTTGGCGAATTCGCCTTCGCTGGCGCCGAGGCCGGTGAAGTCAAAACGCAGTACGGCGATGTGATGGCTGGTCAGAGCCTGCGCGATGCGGCTGGCTGCGAAAATATCCTTGCCGCAAGTAAAACAATGCGCAAACAGGGCAAAGGCGTGCGGCTCTCCTGACGGCGCATCGAGCCGCGCCGCCAGCTTTTGTCCGTAAGCGCCTACGAAATCAGTGCGTTCGCTTATCATTCGCCACTCTCCGCCAATCTGAGTCGGGGTCGGGAAATTTAATATAAATGCATTGAATATAAATTCGGGTGCGATGGCACGATATTACGCCTCAACGCTGATAATTTCTCGAAATGATCAAGTCGGGACAATCTCGCACCATACGCAATCAGTGCCGATCCACCGCAAAAGATCCGTCAGCAAGATGTTGGCATCAAAAGAGATGACGATAGCCAGGCAGAGCGCTATCAACATCACAAAAAATCTTAAAACCTTTCGCCAATTGCCCATGCCGCCACTGTAGGGGATCCAATAATCACGAAGGTGATGATGTTTCATTTCTGTAGTCATCGCATTAACTCCTTATTCGATGAAACGTCATGAGATGGAATAGCCCGGGGCTAGCCGGAGGATAGTTGTGGGATCTTGATTTTTAAGACACGATTGCCAAATAATGTATAAATGCAACATATTGACACACGCAAATCCCTGACAAATTACTTTGCTACCGATTCATATTAGACGAGTGCCAACTATACTGAAAGCGGGACCATCCTCTTAGCGGAGGTAATATGAAAGGCTTCCAGTTAGAATTTTTTACCCAGCAGGATCGGCGCCACAAGGGTAAGCAGCTGTCGAACTGGCTGCTTGACGTCGCTCAATCGCATGGTATCCGGGGGGCAACCGTTTTTACCGGCGCTATCGGCTACGGGCACGACCGCAGATTCCATTCGGCGCATTTCTTCGAACTTGCAGATCAACCGGTGGAAGTCACCATGGTAGTGAGTGAAGACGAGTCGGATCGCTTATTTGAGTTTTTGCGGCAAGAGGGAGTGCATATGTTCTATGTCAAGTTACCGGTTGAGTATGGCAAAATCGGCCTGCCGGATTGAATGCCGAAATGTATTGTAGATTGTTACCATGTTCAGCCACATTAACCTGCGAGAGCCTGCCATGCGCCGCTACAAACGGCTGTTGATCGTTGCTCTGTTTTTAGCGGTGCTATTCGCCGTATTTCAAATTTCCGGCCTTAGAGGGCATTTCAATTTAGCGTTTCTTCATCAACAGATCGTCGACAATAAAATCAGCGGCTTGCTGATCTTTGTCTTGCTGTTTTGCCTGGGTAACCTGATTCAGGTACCCGGCTGGATATTTCTCGCGGCGGCGGTACTGGCCCTGGGAAAATCCTGGGGTGGCCTGGCGACCTATATCGCGGCAATTATCTCTTGTGTATTTACTTTCCTGACAATACGTTTCGTCGGCGGCGATGCAATACGAGAATTGAATAACCGTTATGCGTTGAGGCTACTCCGTAGCCTGGATGCGTATCCGATTAAAAGCGTCGCGTTGTTAAGGGTATTGTTTCAGACTGTTCCTGCCCTTAATTACGCGTTGGCTTTGTCCGGCGTGAAGTTTTATAAATACCTGATAGGCACCATACTCGGTTTGCCATTACCGATCATGTTGTATTGCATATTCTTCGATTATATTGGCAAGGTGCTGCATGTATCTTGAGGGCATTGCGACTTAGAGTCCGTTCAAGATCTTCTGCATCAAAGAGAACCGCGAAATACTCAGGTTTTTTGTTCTTCCTGAGGGCGATTGCCAATCAACATCCAGGCGCTCAAGGCACTCCCCAGGGCCAGAAACGCCGAAAGTAACATCACCCAGCGGAAACCCGATACGTACGATTGGCTAACGGCGTTTTTCAGGGCTGTCTGCTCCTGGCCGCTTGCTTCTGGCGGCAAAGCGATTGCAGCAAGCTTGGCGCGCTGCACCTCGACCGCCTGTAATTTTTCCGGGGCAATATGCAGGGTCTTGAGATGGCGGTCCAGGTTGGCATTGAATGCCAGGTTCATTACAATCCCGAAGACTGCGATGGCCAGCAGGGCGGCGGTGCGCGAGACGGCGTTGTTGACCCCTGATGCGGCGCCGGCAAGACTCTGGTCGACCGCATTCATGACCGTCGTGGTCAACGGCGCGACACTGATCGACATGCCGAATCCAAGCACCAGTACCGCCGGAAAATAATTAGCCCAGTAATTGGCCGAGTAATTGTTCCAATAACTGCCGCCTACACCGGGAACCGCGAACAAGGCGAATCCGATTGCCGCAATCGTCGGGCCAATCACGAGCGGCCTCTTGGCGCCATAGCGGTCAACCAGTCCGCCGCTCCACCGTGACAAGGAAAACATCAGCAGCACAAACGGTAGCAACGCGGCGCCAGCCGCGACCGCAGAATATCCTTGCACCAGGATCAGGTTCAACGGAAGAAAGTACAGGCCACCGCCAAGCGCCGCATACAGCTGGAGTGTCAGCAAATTCGCCCCGCTGAAATTGCGGGAGTGAAATAGGCGGAGTGGCAGCATCGGGGCTGGATGCCGCAACTCGACGCTGATGAATACGGCGATCATCAGCACAGCCAGAACCAGCGTGGCAATCACGGTCACGTCGCCCCAGCCTTTGTTTGACGATTCAATCAAAGCATAGACCAGGCAGCCCAATCCGATACTGGCCAGCGCGGCGCCGGTCCAATCCAGGCTGCCCGAGGCGCGCTGGTCGCGGCTTTCCGGTACGTACCTGAACGTCAGGAAAATGACCAGCAAGGCGAGCGGAACGTTGATCAGAAATGCCAGGCGCCACGAAACATGCTCAATCAGGAAACCGCCGACCACCGGTCCGATCGCGGCAGTGATGGCGGTGTAACCGGACCAGGTTCCGATCGCTTTGCCGCGTTCGTTTTCAGGAAACGACGCACTGATGAGGGCCAGACTGCCGGGAACCAGCAAGGCGCCGCCGATTCCTTGCACCGCCCGGGCGAAAATCAATTGCATGATGTTGCCAGTCAGGCCACACCAGACAGATGCGACAGCAAATAACCCGACGCCAAGGGCAAATACGCGCCGCCGCCCGAACCGGTCGCCCGCGGCCCCGCCAACCAGCAGCAACGCCGCCAGGAACAGGGCGTAGGACTCAACCACCCATTGCACATCGGTAGCACTGGCGTTGAATGCGCGTTGCAAGGCAGGCAGGGCGACGTTGACCACGGTGCCATCGATAAACACCATGCTTGAGGCAAGTATGGTGGCCGCCAGCACCCACGGGCGCGCGCTGCGCTTGCACAGCGAATCCGCCGCAGTGTCGGCGACTGTGCCCTCGTCGCGAGGGCGGGCAGGCGATACAGCCATTGTCATCACTCCCGCATGGGCTGGCGTTCGCCAAGCATAGCCTAATTTGTGATTTGTGCGGAAAGCCATAACCGGAATTCGGAGCCGGCGATCTGAATACGTCGATCGCCAGTGTCGCAGGATCGCCGCCGATAACTGCCTTAACGGCGAAATCCGCATTGCATTATGCTCTTCAGTAGCTACACTTAACTCGGACAATTTGAAGTGCCTGAAGGGATCTTCGCCCCTGAAAAGATGGGAAATTGTCATGAGTTCAGAGGTAAAAAATGAGTAAATCTGTAACACAGCTACGGCGACCGAAGAATAGGCTGAGCATCTAAAGGAGAGCGTCCATGACAACCAAGATACAGGTGGTGTTCTACAGTATGTACGGACACATTTACGAGATGGCCGAAGCCGTCGCTGCCGGAGCACGCGAGGTCGCCGATACAGACGTTGCGCTGTACCAGGTTGCCGAGCTGGTGCCTGACGACATACTCGAAAAAAGCGGCGCCAAGGCGGCCCGTGCACCATTTGCACATATTCCAGTGATCGCCGCGGAGCAACTGAAGGACGCCGACGCGGTCATTTTCGGCACCCCGACCCGGTTCGGGAACATGTGCGCCCAGATGCGCAACTTCCTCGACCAGACCGGCGGGCTGTGGATGAGCGGCGGCCTGGTCGGCAAGGTCGGCAGCGTCTTCACCAGCACTGCGACCCAGCACGGCGGCCAGGAGACCACGATCACCAGCTTCCACAGCACGTTGCTTCATCAGGGGATGGTGATTGTCGGAGTGCCATATTCGGAGCAGGGGCTGCTCAACATGGACGAAATTACCGGCGGCACACCCTACGGCGCCTCGACGCTCACCAAAGCCGACGGATCGCGGCGGCCGAGCGCCAACGAACTCGCCATAGCGCGTTTCCAGGGCCGGCACGTAGCTGAGATCGCGAAGAAATTGGCGGCGAAGTAGTTTGGCCAACCACCACAATGCGCGTCAACCAGGCGCCGGCCTCATTGGATTCCTGGATTGGAGGATCTCATGCTGACAATTCCCGTAAATCAAACGGATCATATCCTCGGGCCGGCGACAGCCAAGGTGGCGGTCGTCGAGTATGGCGATTTTGAATGTCCATACTGCCGTCAAGCATACGGCGCCATGAAGGTCGTGGTTAACCGTTACGACGGCCGCATCAAATTCGTGTTTCGGCATTTCCCGCTGACGGCCTGGCATCCTAATGCGGAACTTGCTGCCGAGGCGGCCGAAGCTGCTGGCGCCCAACACAAATTCTGGCCGATGTACGATTTGCTGTTTGAACATCAGCACAACCTGAAACTCGACGCGCTTAGACGGTACGCCGCCATGCTCGAGCTTGACCCGGCACGCTTCGATAACGATTTGAATGACCACATTTATCTACAGCGGGTTCGAGAGCACCAGGACGGTGGGATAAAAAGCCAGGTCCGATCGATGCCAGCGTTTTTTGTGAATGGTGAATTGCAGGACGTAACCTTCGGCATGGAGCACCTTGAGGCGGCAATCGACAGAGCGTTGCGCTCCTGAAGGCACGGCATAGAGTCGTCGAGCAGGGCCGCCAGCGCATCCTCACGTCGAGGATGCGCCTGAAGCACGGCTTTCCCTGTCAGTCCTTGCATGACATCCATTTCAGTGCGACATGAGCAGCGGCAATGTCATCGATTTCAGAATAGTATGGGTGACACCGCCCAGCAATGTTTCACGAAATCGAGAATGTCCATAGCACCCCATCACCAGCAAATCGGAGTTCAAGCTGGTGGTGAGTGACAGCAATGCTTCGCCGATATCGGATTTAATCACCTCTTCCCTGACGTCAACGTTGATACCGTGGCGAGCCAGGTACAGGGAAATATCGGAGCCAGGCAACTGGCCATGAACGCCTGCCTGGAATTTTGGATTGAAGACCGCAACTTCGACAATCTCGGCCCGCTTGAGCAATGGAATGGCGTCATGAACCGCACGCCTAGCTTCCAAGCTGCCATTCCAGGCGATCAACACCTTAGAGCCGATTTTCGCGTGAGAGCCTGTATTTGGCACTACAAGAACCGGGCAGCCGGAGTTGATAACGACATAGGGGACGATATCGACATTAACGTCCGAAGGGTCACTGAGGTCACCTTGCCCCAGCACCAGCAGGTCGGAATAAGCGCCATGCAAGCTGATGCCTCCGGTCACATCGTCATCTACCAAGCGATTTTCAAACGACAGTACGCCGACCTGACGGACAATTTTGTCGAACGTTTCGAGGGGCACGCTGGCGCGTTTGCGCAGGGTATCGAGCAAGGGGGCGATAGCCGGGTCGTTGCGGTTCATACTCACGGTCTCTTGCAGGAATTGCGAGACGCCGGTGGTGGCGACGCCTATCAGATGCGCATTTTCAGCTACGGCGATAAACGCAGCGGCTTTGATGCGTCTATCAACGTTCCTGGATGCATCCACATGCACTACGATAGTTTTATAAGACATGTTGATACTCCTGTTCTTGCGTTAACGAGCGATTGGCTTGGAAAATGGATGTTTGCCATGTCTTTCACCGTATGCCCTGGCTTGATGATCGTCAAGATGTGACGTTGCTGCCAGCAGCAATAATCGAACGGAATTTGTTCCATATCAATTAACCCGGATCCAGCGTTTTTTTTGCCTGCCAAATCAGTCAATATAACGATTTCAGCTGGGCGCCAGCATATGAGTAAGCATGCCAATCTCTTGCGACCGTGCTGTGGAACATCAAATGAATACCCAGCCTGACCATTCGAAATTGTCTTGCATGTCGTTGACGCATGATTTGTGAAAATTGCTCGTTGGCGGGCCGGCAATTTTTTGCTTTTACACTTTTCTTCACGCACTATAAATAGTGCAACCTCATTAGTGTTATCGTGAAAATTAAAGGAGCTGATCATGGAATCGCCGCGGCAACGAAATGCATTACGTACAATCATGGACGAGCACGAGCAATTGTCGATGGTGATTCACGGCATGCTGCATTTTGTGCGCCTTATTGATAAAGGTGAAAAAGCGCCAGGACTAATGGTGTTTCGCGCGATGCTCTATTACATTCGAGAGTATCCCGAGCATGTGCACCATCCAAAGGAAGACCAGTACTTGTTTAAGCTATTGCGAGAGCGGACGAATGAACTTGACGATACGCTCGTTGAATTGGAGTACCAACATACGCTGGGTGAATCGCTGGTGCGAGAATTAGAACACGTGCTCGCTCGCTATGAGTTGGAGGGCAGTCCTGTATTTCCGATGTTTCGTGACCTTGTGGAGAAGTATGCGACGTTTTATTTCAGCCACATGCGTTTGGAGGAGGAAGTGGTTTTACCTGCTGCCAAGCGTCTGTTGACGCCAGAGAACTGGGCTGTGGTTGACGCCGCATTCGTTGGCAATCTCGATCCGTTTTCCGGAGCCAACCTGAAGGATGATCTCGAGCAACTGTTTTTGCTGATTGTGAATATTATCCCTGCACCAGCCAGTCTGAGGCCTGCGATCTAGATTGAACGGATCGTCCCATGAGGTGGTGAGCGCTCTGGATGCGACGAGGGGCAATAGATTGAAAAGCATCATTGTTTTTGGTTAATGTCGTGACGCAGCAGCTAGGTTGACAAGTGCAAAAAAGTTGCTTATTGTCAATATATCCGAATCTCATTCGGCACCTTGCAATAATAGTTTCAAAAACTATGAAAAGGGGACTTGCTCAAGATGGACTCGTTCATATCCCGATATCAGGGAATCAGGTAGTCCCATCTCCTGGCCGCCATTCTTATAGTACAAGGCCTGTTGAGTCCACTGGTGGCGCACGCGTTACCGGTTTTCGCCAGGCAAACCGGACAAAATTGCGTTGCCTGTCACGCCGGCGGTCAATCAGCCAGGCAACGAGCCCGACGCTCCCCCAATTCTGCCGTTGAACAGTCATTGCCAGTTGCCCCAAAAAAAAACAGACGTCTTGCGGACCCGCAGGCCGAGCTCAGTCCCGGTTTCACTAGTTGCTGATGATCACTGTCAAGAAATGCTGTTTTCTCCGATCGCCAAAAATATCTGCACCGTTGTTTGCTGGGGGAAATTTGATTCACATCAATAACGCAGTTAGCGGGCACGGTTACGCTAGCGCCAATTACCTATCCAAGAGAAGGATGTGTCATGACAAATAAAATGCAAGCCGCCGTTGTCGAACAGTTCGGCAAGCCACTAGTGATCCGGGAATGGGATATTCCCGCTGCCGGTCCCGGGCAGATCCTGGTCAAAACCGAAGCCTGCGGCGTATGCCACACCGACCTGCACGCTGCCCATGGCGATTGGCCGCTAAAACCGGCGTTGCCATTCATCCCAGGCCATGAAGGCATTGGTCTGGTCGTAGCGATAGGGGCCGGCGTGACATCGGTGAAGGAGGGTGATCGCGTGGGGGTGCCGTGGCTCTATTCGGCTTGCGGTCATTGCGAGTATTGTCTTTCGGCGCACGAAACGGTATGCGCGGCGGCGCAGTTTGGCGGCTACACGAAAAATGGCGGCTTTGCCGAGTACATCCTGGCCGATCCCAACTATGTCGCCCATATACCAGCAGGTCTGGCGGCAGTCGATGCGGCTCCGATTATCTGCGCCGGGGTCACTTCGTATAAGGGAATCAAGGAGACAGACACAAAGCCTGGCGATTGGATAGTGATTTCAGGTATCGGAGGCTTGGGAAATTTGGCCATCCAGTACGCGAAAGTGATGGGCTTGCACGTCTGCGCGGTTGATATCGACGACGGCAAACTGGCCACCGCCAAATCCCTGGGCGCTGATCTGACGATCAATGCCCGGGCCGGCGACGCGATAGCTGTCATGAGAGAGGCGACGGGCGGCGGTGCCCACGGCGTCTTGATCACAGCACCTTCGCTTAGCGCATTCCAGCAAGGTGTTGCGATGACTCGCAAGTGTGGGACCTGCGTCCTGGTTGGTCTGCCGCCAGGTGAATTTCCGTTTCCATTGTTCGACGTGGTGGCAAATTGCATCACGGTGCGCGGCTCGTTCGTGGGCACGCGCCAGGACATGGCTGAAGCGCTTGCCTTTGCCGCCGAAGGCAAGGTCAAGGCGCATATCGAATTGCAGCCGTTATCTGCCATCAATCGTGTTTTCGAACGACTTGAGCATGGCGACGTTGCGTCTCGCGTGGTAATCGATTTTCGCAAGAATTGATGAAGACGGATCAAGCAAGAGCGTAGACGCGCAATGAATTTTCAGGAGAATCGGTGACAATGAACAAGAAAGCATATTTGGTGGGCGGCGGCGTCGGCTCCATGGCTGCTGCTGCATTTATGATCCGCGACGGCAAGATGCAGGGAAGCGATATCACCATCATCGAGGCTGCTGCCGTTCCGGGCGGAAGCCTGGACGGATGCGGCAGTCCGGAACAGGGCTACTCCATGCGCGGTGGCCGTATGCTGACCTTCGATAACTACGAATGCACCTGGGATCTGTTCAAGACGATTCCGTCGCTTACTGCAAAGAACAAGTCTGTGCTTGAAGAAACCATTGAATTCAACGAGCTGTACAGGTCTGATTCAAAGGCGCGCCTGATCGACCGCTGGCGCGGCAAAATCCCTGTGACGTCGATGGGTTTTTCGATGCAGGACCGCGCCGAACTGCTAAAACTCTGCAATACGGACGAAGACGTCCTAAGCAACAGCAGTATCACCGATTGGCTGTCGCCCACTTTCTTTGAGACTGCATTCTGGTCCATGTGGTCCACCACTTTCGCTTTCCTGCCCTGGCACAGCGCGGTAGAGTTCAAGCGGTATCTACATCGCTTCATGTTGGAATTCACTCGCATTGAAACGCTTGGGGGCGTCAAGCGCACCATTTTCAATCAATACGATTCCCTGGTTCGCCCGCTGCACAGCTGGCTGGTAGCGGAAGGCGTCAACTTCGTCATGGATTGCAGGGTGACGGATTTTGAACACGAGACAGTTGACGGCATGTTCGTGGTCAGCGTCATCCACTACCTGCGGCAAGGCATGAACGAGGTTATCGAAGTCAGGCAGGGCGACCTGGTTTTCTTTCAAAATGGCTCAATGACCGATGCCTCCAGCCTGGGTTCCATGACGGCGGCACCTGCCCGCTTATCCAAGCTTGACAGCGGCGGATGGCAGCTGTGGGAAAAGCTGGCGCAGGGCAGGCCGGAGTTTGGGAGTCCCGCGGTCTTCAACAGCTGTATTGCGCAGTCGTCATGGGAATCGTTCACGGTAACCTCGAAGAATCCAGCATTCTTCAGGGATATGAAGAACTTCAGCGGAAATGAGGCAGGAACTGGCGGCCTGGTGACATTCAAGGATTCCAGCTGGCTGATGTCGGTGGTGCTGCCGCATCAACCGCATTTTCCGGGCCAGCCCGACGATGTACAGGTATTCTGGGGTTATGCCCTGTTTCCAGACAGAGTGGGAAATTTTGTCGCCAAGCCGATGGCCGATTGCAATGGCGAAGAAATTCTGCGCGAGTTGTGCGGGCACCTGCGCTTCGATCGAGATTCCCTCGCCCAGGCGATCTGCATCCCATGCCGCATGCCCTACATCACCAGCATGTTTATGCCACGCGCGCCTGGCGACCGGCCATTACCGGTCCCACAGAGCTCAAAGAACCTGGCTTTCATCAGCCAGTTCGTCGAAATCGCGGATGATGTTGTTTTCACCGTCGAATATTCGGTGCGCGCGGCGCAAGCGGCGGTCTATCAATTACTCGGCATCGATCGTCGGGTACCTGCCATCAAGCCGCATGATAAATCGCTTGTGGTCCAATTCGAGGCGTTGATTAAAGCGCTGCGATGACGTGCGATAACAAGGAGGCGGCAGGAATAATGAATCGTCGCACATGGCGTGCCAGACGTTCGATTTTTTTGGTGATCTTTCTTTTATCGGGGTATAGCTGGAATGCCATTGCGGATGACCTGCCAACCTGGTTTGAGAATGGCCATCCAACCGTCGATGCTATACAGGCGGTCCAGATCCTTCAGTCTGCAGGCCAGGATGGACTTGACCCGGACGATTATCACGCAAACGCCTTGGCGCACATCGTCGGCGATGCCAAGCGCGGAGCGCATTCGTCAAGTGAAAGCGACATCGAACATTCGGCGTTAATGACGCGGGCAATGGAGCAGCTCATCTTTGACCTGCATTTCGGACGGGTGGAGCCGCGCGATATCTACCGGTCTCTCAAGACGCCGCCCAAGCAGCTGGATCCCGCCGCATATCTGCGCCAGGCCCTGGCCGACCATACCCTGGCAGTCGCCGTTCGTTCCGCCGCGCCGCAGCTACCACTCTATGCGCATCTGCGGCAAACGCTAGCCGAGTATCGCGAACTGGCTAAAATTCCGGCCTTGCAACAGCGATTGCCACAACTCCCCGCAAACAGGCTCGCTCCCGGCCAATCGTATGCAGGCGTCAATCTGCTTGCTTAAAGATTGTCGGCATTGGGCGACATGGCTGGCGCGGCACCGGTTGGCACCGTCTATAAAGGAGCTGTGGTCGAAGGTGTCAAGGCGTTTCAGCTTCGGCACGGCCTGGGCGGAGATGGCATAGTCGGCAAGAACACCTTTGTTGAACTGAATACGCCGCTTGCGGAGCGCATACATCAAATTGAACTGACTCTCGAGCGCCTGCGATGGACGCCGCTTCTGATGAGCAATCGCGTGATCGTGGTTAACATCCCAGAGTTTGTCTTGCGTGCCTATGGAACCAGGGAGGGCGATCTCAGGATCAGCATGAATGTCATTGTCGGGAAGGCATTAAACAGGCAAACGCCGCTGATCGTCGAAAACATGCAGTATATTGAATTCAGTCCATACTGGAACATCCCGGCGTCGATCGCCAAGGCTGAAGTAGTGCCGCGCTTGCGGCGCGATCCAGCTTATTTCGATCAGCAAGGCCTCGAATTCGTGAATAAAGCGGGACAGGTCATCGCTGATTTGTCCGCGGCAAATCTCGATGCGGCGATGCGAGGAACAATACGGATCCGCCAGCGGCCCGGCCCGGCCAATGCGCTGGGCGATATCAAATTCATCTTTCCCAACAACGACGACATTTACCTGCATCACACTCCCGCAGCCGCTCTATTCGAGCGTGAACGGCGTGATTTCAGTCATGGTTGTATTCGAGTGGAAGATCCCGTAGCGCTGGCAAAGTTCGTCTTGCAAGATCAGTCGGAATGGACGGTGCAACGCATACGAAGCGCAATGGGCAGCGGAAAAACAGCTACTCTCCGGCTCAGGCATCCGTTGCCGGTCGTCATTGCATACGCTACCGTGATTGTGAAAAAGGATGGCAAAGTCTATTTTTTTAACGATATCTATGGCAACGATAAAGTACTCGATACAGCGTTAAGGAAAAAAGAGATGGCGAGACGCAATGCGCGCGCGAATGCATGGAATCAGCCCAATTGACTGATAGGGGGGCTATTTCGCTGAAGACAGCGGATCAGGCACATTGCCCTGCTTAGACACAGCGATTCCCATGGGGTAAACGGATCGGCCTGTTTTTGATTCAGGTCAAATTGTTCCCTGCTTGCTTCTATACCATTCGAGGTACTTTCCTCGGATGCTTGTCGGAAAGAGGAATTGCATCTTTTTCAAGTTTGCTTGTTTACTCAGTTGACATTCAGGACAGCGATTATGTACACCAATATCTTGGTTCCAGTCGATGGCAGCGCGAATTCGGACTGCGCGGTAGCCGAAGCTGCAAAACTTGCTGCAATCTGTTCGGCGCATGTGGTTGATATGGCTGCCTACAGCAGCGGTTTCGAGCAAGCGGAAGTCTATATCAGCCAGATTCGACCTCTTGCGCTGACAGCAGCCGAAGAGTTGCTCGCCCGTGGACGAGCCACCTTGGAAGCGGCCAAAGTTGCGGGTGACACCGAGCTACGGGAAAACATCGGTGGACGCGTGGCCACCGTAATCGTTGAACGCGCAACGGCTTGGGGTGCCGACGTAATCGTGATGGGAACACATGGCCGGCGCGGTCTGGAGCGATTGATGATGGGCAGCGATGCAGAACTGGTGGCTCGCACTTCGCCTATACCGGTGCTGCTTGTCAAATCCGCACAACACTCTTCCGTTTAATATTTTCCAAGGACAGATCATGAAAAAAGAACATTCGCCAGCCTATATATTCGGCACACACGATGCCGCCGAGAAGGCGATCCGATCATTGGGCCAGGCCGGCTTTGATGTAAGGAAATTGTCGTTGCTCGGCAGGGGCTATCACAGTGAAGAGCATCCTGTCGGGTTTCGCACGGTGGGCGAAAGAATCAGGTCTTGGGGTGGGGTAGGGGCCTTGTTTGGTGGTGTGTGGGGCTTATTGCTGGCCCCGACCGTTTTTTTCTTCTTGCCGGGATTGGGTCTGATGGCGACGGCCGGGCCTTTAGTATCTGCACTGGTGGGAGCATTTGAAGGTGCGCTGTTTGTGGGCGGTGCTTCAGCTTTGGGTGCTGCGTTAACCGATATCGGCGTAACGGGGGATCGGGTGATCGAATATGAAACAGCCTTGAAGGTGGATAAATACTTGCTGATCGTGCACGGCAACGCCGATGAGATAGCTCAAGCCGCGTCTGTTTTGACTGACGTCGCGACTACAGCGTAACGCATGAAAATGTCAGAATTGATTGGACCGCATACCCCAATAACTCTTGGCTCTTGGTCTCCTATGAAGACATCGGAAGCACCAGACAAGTGCTCCGAGACGCCGCCGCCGCACGCTCTGTCGGGCTGTGTCGCGCGTCTTCCGGATCATCAGCAATTTCATCGAAGTTTATCAAAAGTTAGTCCTATGTGAACGCACCATGAATAAATTTACGACTTAAACGGCAGCATGCGTCGCAATGTCGTATCGCGCACCACATAGTGATGGAACAGGCCCGCCGCAGCGTGCAAGCC
Organism: Collimonas sp. OK307; assembly: GCF_900113705.1. Taxonomy (GTDB): domain Bacteria; phylum Pseudomonadota; class Gammaproteobacteria; order Burkholderiales; family Burkholderiaceae_D; genus Collimonas. Next base: position 64,330 of record NZ_FOQI01000001.1, read on the forward strand.
TATCAGGTAGTAACCTATGGCGGCGCAGGTTTCATGCACCTCTTTTATTTGCGACGCCAACTCTTTGTTTTGACTGAGTAACGCGGGAAGATGCAGGCCGAAAAAGGGAATCGGCTTGCCGGCAGCGCTCAGCGTCAACCAGCCGAGGATTGGCATACCTGTCATCAAAGCGTACAGCGCGACATGCATGGCGCCGGCGAACAGCATTTGCCAGCGTGGCGGCGTCGGTTGAATCGGCGGCGGCGTACTAGAAAACCGCACCGCCAGGCGTAGCGCGACGATAGCCAGAATCGTCAGGCCAAGCATGTAATGCCACATCATCATGCCATTACGGCCATCGCTGCCTTTGGGGAAAATGCCGCGCAACTCCATGGTTGCATAGATGGCAATGAGCAGCAGCAAGGTCAGCCAGTGAAGTCCTATGGCGAGCGAACTATATTTGTCGGCACCGTTGTTGTGTTTTACGTACATGGCAGGATGACCCCATTCCAGTTAAATGTATGTTGTTCAATATGATCTGGAAAACAGCAGAAACTGTCCGCGTCCCCAGACCTTATACCAGCCCAAAATTAGGGTTGGCTTAGGCGCGTAGGTTGGCGCGCGTCCAAGGTTGCGCTATCGCTTATGCCGGAAAAAATCAATCTAGATCGAGCATCTCCATAACGAGGTTCACCTCGTTATGCAATACCGAGCATTCCGAGGTAAAGTGCGAGAGCGCGATGGCTATCTCCAGCCGCGATATAACTTTAGGTATTGGACAGTTATGATTGTAAGACCAATGCAAAGCTGGTTCCGTATGCTTTTTGTATGGAATGGATCAGTGCTGCAATCGATCATTCCTCAACTGATTGTCATCGGAATCTTGAGCAGCCTGGCGGTGCTGACGCATGGTGTCGTTTTTGGCGAAAAAATCCCGCTGAGTACGGTGCCATTCACGTTATTCGGTCTGACGCTGGCCATTTTCCTGGTATTCCGAAACAATGCCAGCTATGCCCGGTTTACAGAGGCGCGGCTTCTGTGGGGAAACCTGTTGTTCTTCGCGCACGCTGATGTCGCAGATCCTGTGCTATCAGCCTGAGAGTGTCGATGAGGCGGAGCGGACTTACGTGGCGAATACGCTGATTGCTTTCATCTACGCACTAAAGCATCAATTGCGCAAGACAGATGCAACCGACGATCTGATGCACCTTCTCGGAAAGAAACGGACGGATGATCTCAGGCACAAGCACTATAAACCCGTAGCGATTCTTAACGACATACGCAGCCGCCTGGCCGCCTCCAAGGGCTTGCCATCGGAATCCGATATGACCCGCTGGATGCTGGACACGCAAATCAACGAGCTAGAGAGAAGTGTCGGCGGCTGTGAGCGAATTGTTTCAACACCTATCCCTTTTGCGTACAGTGTGTTACTGCATCGCACGGCATACGCCTATTGCATGCTGCTTCCGTTTGGGCTCGTTGACTCGATAGAAATTTTTACGCCGCTTATTTGCGTTTTCATCTCCTATACGCTGATCGCGCTGGAGGCGATTGCGAACGAAGTTGCCGAGCCGTTCAGCCTTGCGCCAAACGCCCTGGCGCTCGACGCGATTACCCGAACAATTGAACGCTCCATCCTGGAGCTTTGTGGTCGTGAAATTCCGGCCGAAATCGCACCTGTGCGTCCATATCAATTTACCTAAAGATGAACAGAGACAGGATCAAATAAATATGCCTATTCCACAAACAATGCTTTCGGTAGTAGCGCGCGACGAGGTTCATTTACAGTTTACGTTGAAAGAGGACGTCGACATCGGGCGTCTTTTCAAAGCGCTCGGCAAGCTCTGGGAGTCGGAAATAACCGGCATCGCAGATCCAACACTAAATCGACATCATCAATTAACCGGGGGCACCGCAAATATTGTATTGGGATTTAAGCCGGAACTATGGCGAAAGGTTTATCCCGCGGACGTTCCGGACAATCTTCACTCTTTCGATAAGGATGTCGTAGCCGCCAACGGCATGATCGCCCCAGCTACCCAACTGGATCTTTGGATCTGGATCACGCAGTCAAACGCTGCAACACTCTATGACAGCATGAGGAAAGCTGTGTCGTTGCTGAGCCCTTTTGCCGACCTTGCCAGCGAACAGATTTGCTTTCCGTATCACAATAACGTGACATTCGACGGTTTTGCGGATGGCGTTGCAAATCCTAACCCGTTTCGTGCCAACAGCGTGGCCATCATTCCTGACGGTGAAAAAGGCGAGGGCGGATCAACCGTGCTGCTCCAGAAATGGCGGATGGATGTTGAAAAATTAAAGAGCTTGTCTGTTCACGAGGCTGAAAACGTTTGGGGCAGGACCAAAGCTGGAAGTCACCAGCTATCGCCTTTGCCCGAAGATTCTCACGTCGGCAGGAATCAATTTAGAAGAAACGGCGAAGAAATCGATATTGTTCGCAGAAACGCCAATTACGGCAGTGCGAAAGACGCGGGAATCATGTTTGTCGGGTTTTGCAACGACATCACGGTCACGATGGGGATGCTTAAACAGATGTACGGCGTTGGCTCCGACGGAGTCTCCAAAACGGACAGGCTGCTGGATTTTTCTACGCCACTTTCCTCAGCGATCTATTTTGTGCCCAGTTTGAATGCGTTGTCGAAAATGAATATTTCGCCTGCGGATCCGGACTAAAAATGATAATTCTTGAACGGCCATAGCCGTTCCAGCTCAACCGTCGAGGCCACATCGCCAAGGTCGACCACATGGAGCTTAAACGGTGTGTCATTCTCGTAAAGCGCGATTATCACCTCCCAGCAGTATGAGGCGAACGGGTGGGCATAGAGGGTTAGCATCATTCTACGGAACTCCCTTATATATGTTTGGTTATGACAAATTCATATTACTCAAGTCGTGTCACCACGATAGATGGATTCTGGAGACGCTTACGCCGGGCATGCTATATGCCAACGCCAAAGGTACTGAAGTACCAGAATGCAGATGTAAGCCACAATCCCAGGAGAATGGAGAACAGCACACTTCCCGCGAGTGGCAGCACCCAGCCTCGAAAGCCGTTTGAACGGACAATGAGAACCTTTGCGAGAACTGTCCCGTAGAGAAGCGACCCCAGCAATGAGTGAATGTAGGTGCGGCTATCATATGTCCCGAAGCCGAGCAGGAAGATGCAGTGGTAGGCCACTGGCAGTGTCAGCAGGATGGCTATGCGCCCCGACCAGCGATGCACCACATGGTAGAAGCGCCCCTTCGGCGGGAAGCGTAGCACTTCATAGATACACGACGCCGTCAGCAACTGCCCCAATGCCAGCAGCAATGCAGCCGTTATCAGCCATGCCTTCATATGCAGGGTGTCGCTGAAGAACAGGTGAAAAAAAGGGGTTTCGTAGGGCTGCCTGACGGTCTTGCTTGCCACAAAACCGACGGTGATTGCAACGAATGCGACCAGCACCAGAGGAAGTACAAGGATCACTCGACTGAGAACGATTCGCCTGGCGGGGCCGGCATTATCGCTCATTGATCTGTTAAACATGATCCACCCCTTATCTGATTTTCCGACTCAGCTCTTGTCGCTAAACCTGATCGACGCATGCGTGCCGTCGCAGAAAGGCTTGTTCTGCGACGCACCGCAGCGGCATAAGGTCACGCGATTCCGCACTTCGTATTCGAAACCGTCGCTCCCGATCAGCCGCACGCCACCACGCAACCATAGCGGCCCGGAGCAATCCTTGGCGGGGTCTTCGATCAAGCAGATGGAAGGTTCATACATCGGCTCGATCGGTTTACCGGTCTGGTTGTCCCAAGCCACCAGCCGCCCCGACGGGCAGTCGCAGGCCTGACTGATGAAATGTTTGCTCGCTGAAGGGTTGTCCGTTGCGCTGACGAGATTCCACACCCCTCCACGCGGATCGCAAAAGCGCGCGAACGCGCACAAGCTATCGACGTCTGTCAATGACATCGTCGGACCTTGTATTACTTTGGCCTGATCGAGATACGGCTGGCGGCTCGCGGTTTCGGTGCCGTCAAAACCGGCTTTCGTATGCGTGCCATCGCAAAATGGCTTGTTCGCGCTGTGCCCGCAGCGACACAACGCGTATTGGCCCTGAGACGGATATTTCTGTTCCTGCTCCCACTTTACCGACTCGCCATCTTCGTTCGCGCCGATGATCTCCTTGCTTAGGGGGACCTGGCCCGAGACGATATACGGGCCGTTCTTCGAAATTTTAACTTTCGCGCCTACGGGTTTCTGCTGGTTCATCTGAGGCCTCCGATTGGGTAGGGTAGGTTGAATATCCGCACCGCATTGTTCCCCCCGCAAGAACAGAAAATGCATCAGGCTATGACTGTTATTTTTCCACTCATTTCCTCATGGCCGCTGCCACAGAAATTGTCACATAAAAAATCGTATTCACCAGCCTTGTCAGGTGTCAGCCTGACAAGGGTGACCTTGCCTGGCGGCAGGTCAGCGCGGATATTCATATCGGGTATCTTAAACCCATGCACGAAATCCACGGAGGTAAACTCCAGCACTACCGGCTCACCCATTTTCAGGACGATCTGGTTCGGCGTATAGACGAATTTTTTGGCTTGAACTTTTATTACCCTTTTTTTCGCAACATTCTTTGTCTGCCCCCGGGCCTGGCCGTTAATGACCGCCCCCGACAGAACCGCCCCGATGCCGTAGACGGCTCTTAAACATAGCTGCCTTCTTGAGTGATCCATGGCTTACGTCCTTATCACAGGAAACTCAGTGAGTTTGTAATCGCTATCTTTGCGTTCAGCTTCCACCTCGCGAAAACCGAGTCCTTTATTCGGCGCAGCAGCATCCCACGGCAAGGGAGTGCGCTTATCTTGCGAGCCCGGCGCCGGCAACGGGAAAATGAGCGACTTGGCTGCGTGGTGCGCGATCTGTCCCGTCATGTGGTGATGTTCCTGGTGAATGTGGCCATAGAACACCGTTACATTGCTGTATGGCGTCAATAACGCAATCGCTTTGTCGCCATCGCGGGTGGCCCAATCCCATTTGGGTACCAGATCGAACAGGGGGCGATGGGTGAAGACAACAATCCGCGCATCTTTTGCTTGTTTGGCAAGATCGTTTTTAAGCCAATCCAGTTGAGCGTCGCCAATACTTGCGCCGGGATCGGACACGTTATCCAAAGCGATGAAATGCACACCCTTATGATCGAACACGTAATTCGTCGGGCCAAAGTTTTCCTTGAACGCCGCGCCGTTATCGAGCGAAGCGTCATGCTCTCCCGGGATGAAACGCACCGTTTTCACTTTTAATCCGGCAGCAATCTCTTTGAACCCGGCCATACGCTGCCGACGTTCCTTCGGGTCGTCCGTCGTGTGGGTCAGATCCCCGGTAAAGATAATGAAGTCCGGCTGCACTTCAAGCGCATTGACAGTTGCAACCGTCTTCTTGAATGTGTTGAGTGCGTCCGGATTGGCCGCACCGCTATACCCCCAATGAACGTCGGACAACTGAACGAAATAGAAGTCGTCGTAAGCGGAAGCCGCCGCCGTTTTGTCGGTAGTTGCAGCATGTGTGTGGCCGTATAACCCGGAAATAAATACCGCACCGCCGCCGACAGCGGTCAGTTTCATAAAACTTCTGCGATCAATCATGATTTTTCTCCTTGAGATGGTTGGAATAGCTGTAGGGCAGGCTGTTACGGAACAAGCGTTTAACAGGTCGGTCGAGTGGTCATGGCTTATCTTCTCGTCCCGCCTCTTTCTTCAAATAGGCAATCAAGTCGGCGCGATCTTTTGCGTCGGGGACCATGAAACCCATTTTTTGCCCCGGGATCAGTTTCTCGGGATTTGACAACCATTTATCCAGCGTTTTGTCGGCCCAGACAATGTTGGAGGACTTCACCGCTGGTGAATATTGGTAATCGGCGCGACCACCGGCCTTCCTGCCAAACAATCCCTTGTGTGCAGGCCCAACGCCGTTATAGTCAATCGAGTGGCAGGACATGCACATGGTTTGGTAGAGCTGCTGACCGCGTATCGCATCGCCGGCAGCGGTTGCGATACCGCTGAAGCCCATAAGCACGACCAAGCCCAGGCCAAGGAATATGTGATCTTGTTTCATGTCGAAATCCTTTCGATTTGCAAGTTTGTTGGCGGCCGATCGATGTAATCCTTTCCTGTAAACGGTATAACCCGGACCGCGTGGAAAATATTCCCGTCAATCTCCATTTATTCCTATTTATTCCCATTTATTCCTTTTCCAGCGACGGATTTTCTTCGTGATCTTCCTCGGCCTGCGCCGCTTGTTCAAACGCTTGCAGGTGGATGGATTGGGCATCGGTGATGGCCCAGTAAGTCATTCCGTTGCGCTGCCAGCGAGCCATCGCATAGCCATCCGAGGCCCGAGCGGCGGGAGCCGGCGTACCGCCGGTATCGGGAAAGATGTACAGGTCGATGGGGTGCTTTTGATAGCGATAGACCAGCACCGCGACGGTGCGGTGACCCACGTAGTCGACTCTCCCGCCGACGAGCGGAAAACCTTGCGCGGCGAGATCGACGACTGGCGGCGTATAGTCGAGCCTGCCGTTGAACCACGGCTTGACGGTGTGCTGGTCGGTCGACACCACGTCGATCGGGTGCTGCGACAACAACGCGCGCACATGGCTCGACACAATCTCCTGGTCGATCGAGCCGGCTGGCGCCGGCCGCTGGATCAAGGTGGCCGCGCTCAATGCCAGCGCACAGACCGCGATCCCTGTAACACCGCCGTTAAGCCATGCCCGCACGCCGTCGGTAGTGAAGCCGCCCCATGCGAAGAGGGGCCGGCGGGGAGACTCGCTTGGTAATTCGCGAGGCAACTCGGCGAGTATACGTGCACGCAGATGGGGTGGGGCGCGATGATAGAGTGATCCGTCACGCAGCACACTGCCAAGCGAGCTTAATGTTTCTTTCTTATCCATTATTTAACTCCTTTTGGTGAGCCCGGCGCAGGCATCCTGACCAAGTTGCCGTCTGTCTTGCCGCGCACCGGCGCAAGCTCCGAAGGCATCGCCCCCTGCGCCTTGCGCACTGCCGCACAAAGCAGGCTACGGCCGCGCGCCAGCCGTGACATCACGGTGCCGATCGGAACCCCGGCGACGGTCGCAATGTCGCGGTAGCTCATGTCTTCCAACTCGCGCAGGACCAGCACCTCGCGATATTCGACCGGCAATACGCCGAGCGCGCGATGAATCATGTCCACATCGTCGCGCCGCACGGCGAGTGTTTCGGGATCGCTGCCGATCTCGTCGACCCATCCCGGGAGTCGTTCGTCGTCATGCAGTGCGTCGTCATAGGGCGTGTCGTCAGCTGCATCGTTCCGCCTGCGCCACTCGGTAAACCAGGTGTTCCGAACGATCGCGAGTAGCCATGCGCGCGGGTTGTCGCCATGGAAGCCGTCGAAGAACCGGAAGGCGCGCAGGTACGCATCCTGCACGACATCGTCGGCATCGCTCGCGCTGCCGGTCAGCCAGCGTGCCAGGTTGTAGGCAGCGTCCAGATGCGGCAACGCCAGTTCTTCGAATCGGCGTGACCGGCCTGAGTTGTCGGCCGCGATCACGGTGATCTCCCGCTTTCACTGATTTGCATCTGGTCTATCTTCCGATTACGCCAACCATATGGGCGTGTCTTGCGATCGTTTCTCATGAGTTGCTCCATTGCCTGTCCGGTCGAGAGATGCTCGCAGCATCCGGGCGCCCGAAATGCCGACGCTCATACCCCCATAACCGTCAGTGGCCGGGATTTATTCCCGCGATATTTTTTGATTGGCGCGACAAATCCGGGAATAAAACGAAGAGCGCGGCGGTATACGTGAAAATACGCGGAGATCCTCATGCCACTTGTCTCGTGGAAACTCAGTTCTGCTCCTCCGGATCCGGGCCGGCTTGGGTAAGGCGCAATACGCCGTTCGGATCGAAGTAAAAATGCATCATCGAATACCACACGCCGTCTTGCAGGAAACGGTAACTCCAGACATGGCGCCGCATGAGCGGGAAATAGGCGGTTTCGACCGGTCGGCCGAAATGCACCAGCACATCCTGCTTGGTCCACTGGCCGATCCTGGCCCGGCCGAATTCCTCGATGGTCAATACTTGCCTGAAGCTGACAACTCGCCCATGCGAGTCGATGTCGGCCGCCCACGTGTATTCGCCGAAAGGTTGCGTGGGATAGAGCCAGCGTGTGGTGTCATCCGGCAGGTGATAGACCTCGCGCGGAACGCCGAACCGAGCCTGAACGTCGTTCTGGCTGGCGCCCGGCGGAATGGATGCCGGCGTGGCACAACCGACTACCAACAAGGCGACGGCGATGGGCGCGCAGCGGGCGCGACCGTACTTCATGGCGTGGATGGGGCTCATGATTTGCCTCCAGTGGATAAGCATATGAATGAAATCGCGGCTGCCAGGAAAAATAACCTGGCAGCCGTCGTCAGACCTGACCAACGGGCTGTTGCAGCTCGCGTCACTGGCCGGAATACATGTTGCCCTGATCTGGCGACATGCCCGAGGCTGCATTCATGGGATCAAGCTGTGCACATCCGGCAGCGGCAAGAGTGAAGAGCGTGACGCAAATGGCGAGAATGATTTTTGCGGATTTCATGATGATCTCCTATAAGATCGCGAAAGATAGTGATACATGACAAACCGGGGAAAGCGTTGGTTTGCCAATCAAATGAACACCTGAGTGTTATCAGGTGCCAACCGGGGCGGCACTGCGCTGTAGCGCCTGTCCATGTTTCCTGTTCTGGAAACAGTGGCGCGTGTCGTCACTTGTATAACTGCGGGTGCCCGGAAATTATTCTCGCGATATTTTTTGCCTGCTCCCCCATTGCGGGGAATAAAATGAAGCGTGCTCACGTATGCTGGTGCCGGGGAATATTCAGGATGCGCATTGCCGGGGCTAAAATGGCGCGCGGATTAGAGTAAGAAATGAAACTCGGCCAGATTCATGTAGATCATTGAAGGGATAACATGTTGGACATATCAGCCGGGCAGCATGGTTGCTGAAAGCGGGACTGGCGTCGGTGAAGGCATGAGAATCCCGTTCTTCACGGCCACAACCTCGGCCATGATAGATAGCGCGATCTCGGCGGGAGTCTTGCTGCCGATGTACAGGCCAGCGGGTCCATGTAGACCCTGTAGCGTGGGCTCCGCGATGTCGAAGTAAATACGTAGCCGGTCGCGGCGTTGCGCGCTGTTGCGACGCGAACCGATCGCGCCGACATAGAAGGCCTTGGACTGTAGGGCATCGATCAGGGCCAGGTCATCCAGTTTGGGGTCGTGCGTCAGAGCTACGACGGCAGTGCGCGTGTCGGGCTGCAGCCGCAGAACCAGATCGTCCGGCATTTCGTGGCTGACCACCACGCCATCCAGCTGCCAGCTGGCTCGGTATTCCTCTCGCGGGTCACAGACAATCACCTCGAAACCCAGGCTTAACGCCATCTGGCAAAGGTAACGCGATAGGTCTCCAGCCCCGATAACGATGAGACGTGCCTGTGGCCCCAGGTAGGTGGTCAGCTGTTTGTCGTCCAGCCGGGGGATGCCATCGCGCCTGCCGTCGCGTAGCTCCACTCGACCGGTGTGCAGGTCTAGCACCCGCTCGGTGCTACTCCGCTGCTCACAGGCCAGCAGGAGTTCGCCCAGCCTGCTATGCGAAGATACCGGCTCCAGCACCAGTTCCACGGTACCTCCGCAAGGCAGGCCGAAGCGGTGCGCTTCGGCGGCTGAGATGCCGTAGCGCAGCACGGCGGGCAGGCCACTTGAGCAGACGGCCTGTATTCCGTCTTTCCGGATGCGGAGAATAAGATCATCCTCAATGCAACCACCCGACACCGAACCGGCCGTCTCGCCCTTCACGTTGATGGCCATGAGCGAGCCGGGCGGCCGAGGCGATGAGCCCCAGGTCCGCGCGACGGTAACCAGCACTACCGGCAGGCCCGCCGTCTGCCAGTCCAGTGCGGTGCGCAAGACCAGGGTATCGAGATCTTCCATGGCGCCGGCTTACGTCAGTTTGAATGGCAGCTGGCGCAGCGGCTTGCCGGTCAGCTGCGCAATGGCGTTGGCGAAGGCAGGAGCCAGTGGCGGCAGCCCCGGCTCGCCCATGCCGGTCGGCGGCTCGGCACTGGGTACGATGTGTACATCTAACGTCGGTATGTCTGTCATGCGCGCCACTGTGAAGTCGCCGAAGTTGCTTTGTTCGACAACGCCATCCTTGAGCGTGATGGCCGAACCCGGCAGACACATCGACAGCCCCATGATCGCCGCGCCCTGTATTTGCGCTTCCACGCTGCGCGGGTTGACCGCAAGATTGCAGTGTACGCCGGCGGTCACGCGATGCAGTATCGGCTGGCCGTCTCGTACCGAGGCTTCCACCACGTAAGCCACCACTGATTGGAAGGATTCATGGACCGCCACGCCCCAGGCGCGTCCGGCCGGTAATTGCTGCGTGCCATACCCGCTCTTGTCCACCGCCAATTGCAGGGCCGCCCGGTGGCGAGCATTCTTGTCGCCGAACAGTTGCATCCGATAAGCTACCGGGTCTTGCTTCGTGCTGCGAGCGATCTCGTCGATCAGGGTCTCCATCACGAAGGCAGTGTGTGTCGAGCCTACGCTGCGCCACCACAGTACCGGCACGTTGAGCTTGGGATGATGAACCGTCAGGCGCATCGGCAGCGGATAAGGTTCACGCACGCCTTCCGTTGCGGTAGCGTCGATACCGTTCTTCACCTGGAACTGTTCAAACACAGAACCCGTGGTGATGGACTGGCCGACGATGACATGGTCCCAGGCCAGCACCTTGCCGTGCTCGTCGAAACCGATGCGAGCGCGGTGCAAATGCATCGGACGATAGTAGCCACCGCGCATGTCATCTTCGCGACTCCAGAGCGTGCGCACCGGAACCTTCCATCCGGCGGCGCGGGCGGCCTTGGCGATCTCGCAAGCCTCGACCACGAAATCGCTGCCGCTGGAAAAGCGCCGGCCGAACCCGCCGCCCGCCATCTGCACATGCACCTCCACCTGCTCCGGCTTGATGCCCAGGACGCGTGCGACTGCGGCGCCGTCCAGGCCGGGGCACTGAGAACCTGTCCATATTTCTGCGCGATCATTGGTGAGCACGACGGTACAGTTGAGCGGCTCCATGGCTGCGTGGGCCAGGTAGGGAAATACGTACTCGACTTCCAATTGACGGGGAGCGGTTGCCAAAGGCGCCATGTCTGCGTCGAACTGGCGTGCTCCAGGCTGAGCGGCAAGGGCGCGGTACTGGGCCAGCTGCTGTTCGCTGTCCACTTTTTCGACGGCGGCGGTATTCCACTCCAGCTTCAGCGCGTCGCGTCCCTGTTTGGCCGGCCAGTAGCCATCGGCGATCACGGCTACGCCTTCGGCGCCACGATCCAGCGGCACGCGCAGCACTGCCTTGACGCCTTTCACGGCGCGCGCCGCGCTATCGTCCACCGACGCCAGGCGGGCGCCGAACATCGGCGGGCGCGCCACCACAGCCGTCAATTGACCTGGCAGGTGGACGTCAATCCCGAACTGCTGTCGACCGCTGCTCTTGGCGCGCGCGTCCAGACGTGTGGTGGGACGACCGATGATGCGGAAATCTTTGGGATCTTTCAGCGTGACTTTCTCTGGCACGGGGAAGGTCGTCGCAGCTTCCGCCAGTTCGCCATAACTCAGCTTGCGCCCTCCGGGTCCCAGTACCGAACCAGCGTCCGTGCGCAGGGTAGCTATGTCAACATTCCAGCGTGCCGCGGCGGCACCCATCAGCATGGCACGGGCACGCGCGCCGAGCTCGCGATACTGCGTGAAGCTATTCTTGACCGAATTGGAACCGCCGGTGAGGTGAATGCCGAAAAGCGGGTCAACGTAGGCAGGGTCGTTCGAGCCGTGCCTGCTGCGGATCAGGCTCCAGTCGGCGTCCAGCTCCTCGGCCAGAATCATCGACAAACCGGTCTGGACACCCTGACCGAACTCTAGCCGGTTGACGGCTACCGTGACCTCTCCATTGGGAGCGATCTGCACGAAGGCCGACGGCTGTTGGGTCGGCTTGAGGGCGCTGGCAGCTTGGCCGTTACTAGTGGCTTGTCCTATGGCCAGATGGGGGAAAGCGCCGAGCGCCAGGCCGACAGAACCAGCCAGCTTCAGGAACTGGCGGCGCGGAAGCGTTGCAGCTTCTCCGGTTTGTCCGCGGGTCAGCAGGTGCCGCAGAGCGCGCGGCATTTCGCTGTAATCTAGATTGGGCAACATGGCAGTTCCTTCAGGCGAGGGTTTTGGCGGCATCGGCCACCGCAGCGCGGATGCGGACGTAGGTGCCACAGCGGCAGATGTTGCCTGCCATCGCGGAGTCGATCTCGGCGGTGGTCGGCTGCTTGCCGCGCGGCAGCGACCTGAGAAAACCCGTGGCGCTCATGATCTGGCCGCTCTGGCAGTAGCCGCACTGCGCTACGTCGTGTTTGACCCATGCGGCATGGACGGCGGCGCCGACCGGGTCGCTGCCATCGGTTGTGGCCTCGATGGTAATGATCTTCCTGCCTTCAGCGGCAGAGATAGGTGTAATGCACGACCTGGTGGCCTGGCCGTCCAGATGCACGGTGCAGGCGCCGCACAGTGCAGCACCGCAACCGAACTTGGTGCCGGTCATGCCCAGCGTATCGCGCAAGGCCCAGAGGATGGGAGTGCCGGGGTCGGCGTCGACTGAATACTGACGGCCGTTGACGTTGAGCGTGCTCATGGGTGGCGGTTCTCCATAGTGTGAGTGGGGCGGGGCATGGCGGATTTTCCTTGGCTACATGCCCGGAAGCGGGCATGAGGGGCAGGGCGCCAACAACTTTGACGGCATTGGAAATAGACACTGGCCAATGGGTAAATTATGGGCCTTTGCCAAAGAGACGGGCTTGCCGGTTCTGACGAGTATCTTGCCTATTTCTATGTTTTATCGTCAAAAAGGCTAAGACAAAACTTTATGTCAGGCAGATTCCCGCAACCGTTTGATGTCCCTTAATGGAGGTGCTCCGAACAAGCGGGTGTATTCTCGACTGAACTGGGAGGCGCTCTCATATCCCACGCGTAGCGCAGCACTGCTGGCATCCAGGTCTTCGTTAAGCATCAGTTGGCGGGCGTCCTGCAAGCGTAGATGCTTCAAATATTGCAAGGGACTCATGCCAGCCACCGCACGAAAATGCTGTCGGAAGGTGGAAGGACTCATGTGGGCTCTGGTAGCCAAGTCATCTATGGGAATATCCGCCGTAAAATTTTGCTTCAGCCAAGCGATTACCTTGGCAATCTGCTGACCAGGCGCACCGACCGTGACCAGGTGGCGCAACGTCTGTCCATGTCCGCCATTCAACAGCCTGACAATAATTTCCTGCTGGATCAGCGGAACTACGAGAGGAATCAGGTGCGGCTCGTCCAAGAGGCGAATCAGCCGGATCAGTGCATCGAGCAGGCCACCATCCAATGTCTCAACGGACATCGCACGCGAGGTCGCCACCTTGAGCGGCACCGCAAAATCCATCTCTGCGGCCACCTGGGCAATGACGCGGCCATCCAATTCAAGACGCACGCCCAGATAAGGTTCGGCCGAATCCGCGCGCGTGACGTAGGACGCCACAGGCAGGTCAACTGACGTAACGAGCGATTGTCCCGGCCCATAGTCAAAAATCTCATCGCCAAGCGTGACACGTTTGCCGCCTTGTACCGTTATACCCAACCCCAGACCATAGATGCATGGCATCGGGTCGGTCGCCGCACTCCGACGATAAATCGTCAATGCCGGGATTTGCGTAGTGTAATCCCCATCGGTTTGTGCAATGTCACCGACCAGTTGAGCAAGATTATCTGCGCTCGCCAAAGTCGTTGTTTGCCCCGGTTTCATATTGTCGCCACAAAAAAATTTCAGAACCCAGTCTAGCACCATCGGCTGGCCTGCTTTTCGGATTCGCTGTCAATTCATCATATTAGGCAATAACAAGATCAAATCTGGCAAACCGGTTTGCATTTACCGGGCTCACAATAGCAGTCACTAAACAAACTATTCAACGCCGCATTTACCGTGCAAATCGCATAGGATCAACGATGAAAAAAGTACTTATAATCAACGCACACCAGTTCTACCAGGGGATTTCCACCGGCAAACTGAACCAGACAATGGCTGGAATCATCAGGGAGGAAATGGTTAAGAGGGACTACGAAGTCATACAAACGAACATCGAAGAGGGCTACGACATCGATGGTGAAGTTCAAAAGCACGTCAGGGCGGACATCATCATTCTGCAATCACCGGTTTACTGGTTTGGGATGCCCTGGATATACAAGAAATACGTCGACGAGGTGTTCACAGCCGGCCTCGTTCAACAGAGTTTACTGGTCGATGACGGGCGCACTCGGCAGGATCCGGACAAGCAGTACGGTACTGGTGGCAAGATGCAAGGCAAGAAATATATGCTTTCCTTAACTTGGAACGCCCCCGAAGAGGCATTCGGCGATGCGGAACAAGTTCTATTTCGAGGTAAAACAGTCGATGATGTGTTCGTAAGCAATACCGCCAACTACAAATTTTGTGGCGCGGAAATCCTTCCGGCATTTTCCTCCCACGACGTCATGAAGCAGGCTGATGTCGAAGGAAATATTGCGAGACTTCGTGAGCATCTTGAGACTGTTATCTGACCTCATTTCGGCATCGCTACAAAAAAATACTTCTGTTCCTGCGCGCCGCATCAAGCCTTGAAAAATTTACATAAATATAGCGGGGAATTAGAGCTTGCGTCGTCGAACCGTGCCTGCACCGCGACTTTTGCCGCTGCCGAATCGTTGCTTAGTCACCGGAGCTACTGTGTTTGAAGCAGCTAACTCAGTCGTCAATGTTTCCACACGTCGGCTTGATTCCGCAAGCGACTCTTCAACAGCCCCTAGTCGCCCGCGCACGCGGGATAATTCGTTATCGAGCACGGCGATCTTTTCACGATAGGCGTGTGCGGCTGATTTGCTTTCGGTCTCCGCACGCGCGAATTCGGCTTTCCAGTGCCTGGACTCGCTGCGGGCTCTGTCGATTTCGAGCAAACTGTGCTTGCGGAGCCCGTCCAGTTCAGCCAGACCGGCCGCATGCTCCTCGGCCTTGCGACTCAGGTCGGCTGCCAAGCCGCCGATGCGCTCGTCTTTCGCCTGTAACGTGGCACGCTGCTCCGCCAATGCCTCCTCCAGGCGTTTGATCTGTTCGTCCCGGCCGAGGAGGGTGGCGTTAGCGATCGTTAGTTTTCCCTTCAATTCGTTGGCGATTTCGATCGCAGCCAACGTGTCTTCCTGCGCCAGGTCGATCAGTTTCTCCGCTTCCGCTTTTTCGCCCGCGAGCGCAATGCGTTCGGCTGCGAGCGCATCGTTGGCCGACTCCACTGCAAAGCGCCAGAGGTCGCGGGTGAGGGCGGCCACGGCATCGGGGAGTTCCGCGACGCTCTTGTCCCGTTTCAGCTTGAGCAGATCGGCATACCACTCATTGATATCCTTTTGCACGTCGCCGTCAGATCCTTTCTTGGCGCCAGTGGTCGCAATCGTCCACTCTCGCACCAGGCCGATGGAGGGCTTTTTGCCTTGGGCGGCAAGGGTATCGCAGGCGGTCCAGCTGAGATTCTGGCGTTCGGACATGATTTTTCCTTCAAATGGCTTTCAGTACTGGAATTTTACTGAATTACGCAAATTATGTAATGATAATTACGTAATTTATCAGTATTTATAATTACGTATAAGTTTATTTAATCGAGATTACGTTAATAATCTCGATTAAATTGAATGCTATGGTATTCTGACCAATCTCATGGAAATACGCCTGTTTTCATCTCTTTTATCTGACTTCAAAACCGCAGATGGACCATTTTGCATTGATAGATCTGGAACGACCTGACAGGACCGTCAAAACCCCGGCGCCGCTCCTGGATCTGTTTGCCGGCGGCAGCGAGCCGGGCCCGCTGATAGCCGCGCGCTCGGACTCCGAGTTGGCGCGCGCCTTCCTTTACAGCAGCGAACTCTCCGAAAACTCGATCAAGAGCACAAAGAAAGACCTTGGACGCTTTCTGCTGTGGTGTCAGCATCACGGCAAAATGCTGTACCAGTTACATATTGAAGACTTGATCGCTTACAAGACCTTCCTGAAAGACCCGCAACCAGAGGAAGCGTGGATTTCGACAACCAAGTGGCCACGTGAGGATGCGCGCTGGCGACCATTTTCCGGGCCTCTTTCCGACCCCAGCATGCGGCAGGCTTTCCGCGTGGTGAAAGCCTTGCTGGAATTTGCCAAGAATGCGGGATATCTGCAGCGCAATGCCGGCGCTCTCGTCAAAAATGTCAAAACAGCCCGTGACGCGCGCATCACCCGCTATTTGAGCACGCAGGCCGTCGACTATATGTACGCCGCCATTGTCCAGCTATCCGCAACAACACCCGTAAAGAGAAAAGCCAAGGCGCGCGACCGTTTTTTGTTAATCAGCTACATCACCACCGGCGCCCGATTATCCGAGTTGACAGGGGCTAAAATGGGCTCGATGTATACAGAAGGGGACGGGCGGTGGTGGCTCGACGTGCTGGGTAAAGGATCGAAACCACGCAGACTGCCGGTAGCACCGGCAATGCTGGCCGCCTTCCGCGATTACCGTATGGCGTTTGGACTATTAGCTTACGCACAACGCGATGAATCTACACCATTGGTGCTCTCAACTCGCGGGCGGGCGCTCGTTTCGATCACAGACGAGGCTGCATCAAATGCGATGAAGTCCTTATTCGCGGCCGCAGGAGCCATGGCTGAGGCAGATGGCGACATGGATAGCGCCTCAACTTTACGCCAGGCGTCCACTCACTGGCTGCGACATACCATGCTAACAACCCATGCCAACAATGACGTGTCCCTTAAGGCACTGCAGGATACGGCCGGTCATGCCAATATATCGACCACAGCAACATATCTTCACAAGAGCGATAAAGAACGTCACGACGAACTCATTGAGTCGCTTACTCGCAACTAACATCAGATATCCCCTCATCTCATTATTTTCGATTTATTTCGAGAAATTCGAAATACCTCAATAAATCGTTACATTAATCGTTACACACATATCACACAATTTTTCTATTTTGTGTATCATAGACTTATACAAAATGAGTAAAGAATCGTTACATGACAATTGCTAAAAGTGTTCTCGAAACACTTCGCACCTGGAGCCGACAGCAAGCTGGAGAGCTTTTGCGGCGCCTCGACGTAAGTCGTCCGTCTTTGATGCGGGCGATTGCCGAGCTGGATGGCCAGGTTGTCTCGCGCGGTCGCGCGCGGCGGACTGCGTATGCAGCACGCCGGTCGATTCGGGGAAATCCAACTCCATTGGTTCTTTACCGCATTGATGAGTCGGGGCGCGCACACGAGGCAGGACTGCTTGAGCCCATTTATCCAGAAGGATGCGCGATGAGTTTTGCGGAAGCATGCCCTTGGCCGCTCGATGATGAGATGGCGGATGGCTGGTTTCGCGGGGTGCCATATCCTCTGGGCGACATGCGGCCCCAAGGTTTCCTGGGACGTAACTTCGCACATCAGTTCGCAGCTATCCTGCAGGTGGACGAAGACGTGACGCGCTGGGGTGAGGATGATGTACTGCATGCATTGAGCGTGCTTGGATGGGACCAGCCTGGCGATTACATTCTGGGCGAACATGCCCTGCGTCGTTTCCTGGACGAGCAGCAACGGGTCAGCTACTTCCTTACCGATGATGCGGTCGATACAGAGTATCCTTCGCGCGCCCTGCAGGCCCTGAACTTCGGGGCGGCGGATTCTTCGGCCGCTGGTGAATTTCCTAAATTCACTGCGCGTCGGTTGCTAAATGAGCAGCCGACCCACGTCATCGTCAAGTTTTCGGGTGCTGATGGTTCGCCGCAGGAACAACGCTGGTCTGACTTGCTGGTCTGCGAGCACCTGGCCTTGACCACTATTGCCGATACGCTTCAGCTCAGCGCCGCACAAAGCCGCATTTATCAACTGGCCGGCCGCACTTTCTATGAGGTCGACCGTTTCGACCGGCATGGCGAATTCGGTCGCTCTGGCGTATGTACCTGGCACGAATTGAATGCTGCCTTATTGGGCTTGGCAGGCCCATGGTCGGACGGTGCACAAGCCTTGCTCAAGGAAGGTTACATTTCGGCAGAGACTGCCCGCCAGATAACCCTCCTGGAGCATTTCGGTCGATTGATTGCAAACACGGATATGCATGACGGCAATCTTGCATTCCTGCCTGGACTTACCCTGACGCCAGCCTATGACATGCTGCCTATGCAGTATGCGCCACAGCGGGGGGTCGAGTTAGTCGAACGCAAATTCACCCCAGCCTTACCTGTGCCAAGAGAACATGGCGCCTGGGTCCAGGCAGCAGAAGCAGCAGTAGTGTTCTGGCATCGCGCGGCGCGAGATGAGCGCATCAGTGAAAGGTTTAGATCTACCTGCAAAGCGAATGCCGACCATATCGAACATCTGCTTGTCGTGCAACGCGGCTGACTGCTGAAATGAACTACAAAGCTGCAGGTGTGCAGGACCGCGCAGCGTCCTGGGGCTGCGTCCGGACCTGCGGCCTGCGGGGGATTTAGTTCGGCATGACATCCTTGAGGACGCCGACAGGCTGATTGACCAGCTTGCCGTTGACTCTCTTGACTTCGCGGATGTACATATTCTGCACGATGTCGCGGCTTGCGGGATCGATGCTTATAGGGCCGCGCGGACTAGCCCACTTCATGTTCGACAGCACCTGGATCGCTGCGTCGCCGCTCATGTTGCCATTCAGCTTGCGGATGGTCTCGGCGATCATGCCCATGGTGTCATAGGCGGTCACGGCGACGAAGGTGGCCGGCGGACGGTTGGGGTTGGCGGCAGCGTAGGCCTTCAGGAAGGTCTTGTTCGCCTCGTTGTCGAGCGCGGTCGAGTAGTTCAGCACCGTGATAGCGCCGAGTGCGCGATCGCCCAGCGAGTCCAGGGTAGGGGAGTCGCTGGTCATATCGCCGACACCCAGGAACTTGATGCCCGCCTTGTCCAGGCCCTTGTCGCTGAAGGCCTTGAGCACGCCGATGCCGTCTTCCGCGCCGGGCGCGAAGAAGAACAGCGCATCCGGCTTTTCATCCTTGACGCGCTGCACGAAGGGCGAATAGTCCGGATTGGCCAGCGGCACGCGGGACGAGCCCACGATCTTGCCGCCACCCGCGGTAAAGCCCTTGATGAAGCGCGCTTCGGCATCTATGCCGGTACTGTAGTCGCTGACCAGGGTGTAGACCTTGCTGACCTTGTTTTTTGCCGTCCAGGTACCGAAGGGCTCGGTCATCTGCTGCATCGTCATGCCGGTGCGTAGCATGTACGGTGATTTCGCGGTGATACCGGTGGTGACAGCGTTCATCACGATCATCGGGATCTTGGCCTGGGTGGCGATGGGGGCGACGGCCAGCGCGCTAGGCGTCAGCGAAAAGCCGATCAGGAAGCTCACCTTGTCGCGCCCGATCAGTTCCTGCGCCGCGCGCTTGGACATATCGGCGTTGGTGCCGCCGTCGTCGCGGTAAATGACTTCAATCTTCTTGCCGGCCACGCGGTCGCCGTACTGTTGCAAGTAGGTCTTGATGCCATCCTCGAAGGGCTTGCCGGTGTTGGCAAACGGACCGGTGAGGGCAGCGATGACGCCGATGCGTATCGTCTCTTGCGCCTGGACGTAGCTGCTTGCCAGAGGCAGGGCAGCGACCATAGCGATACCGGCCAATGTCTTCATTTTCATACGGTCTCCTTTATAGTTATGGTGCCTGGGTACTTCGGTACCTATTCCAGCTGTGTTGCAAAAATTGTTTGCGCCTGCGTGCCGTCGTGCAGCGCCTCGACTACTGCGGCGCGCCGCGTCAGCACGGCGGCCTGGTTGACGGAGCCTTTGTCGGTCAGCTCGCGCTGGTCGATCGATGGCGGCTCTTCAAGCAGCAAAAGCCGTTCGATGCGGGTCGAGGACCCGCTGGCGTCAGCATTCAAGCCGGTGAGCAGGCGCTGGAAGAAGGCGCGCACGGGCATGCTGGCCAGCACTTGTGCGGCACTGGCGCCGGCCGGCAGGCCAGATAGCGCATGGCAGTTTTCCAGGCGTGGAAACAGCAGCAGGCCGATGGCATTGCGATTGATGCCGGTCACCACGGCTTCCAGCACGTAGGGGGCGCCCTGGCTGATCACCCTGGCGCGCAAGGGGCCGACGCTGACGAAGGTACCGGTGCTGAGCTTAAAGTCTTCGGCGATGCGTCCGTCGAACATGAAACCCAGTTCGGGACGGCTGGCATCGACGAAGCGCAGCGCGTCGCCGGTGCGGTAATAGCCATCTCGGTCGAACGCTTGCGCCGTCAGGTCGGGCGCGCGCCAGTATCCGGGCATCACATGCGGGCCATGAAAGCGCGCTTCCATCTTCTCACCGAGGGGAACCAGCTTGACCCGGCAGCCGGGCGCCGGTACGCCGACATAGCCCGCCTTCACGATGGAACCAGTGCCGAAGGTGCAGGACGGCGAAGTCTCGGTCATGCCCAGCCCGGTCATGATCCGTATCGACTCGCCGCAATGCTCCACCGCTATCGCATCGAGCTTGTCCCAGGCCGCCTGCGACAGGCCGGCGCCTGCACAGAAGAATAGCTTGACGCGCGAAAAGAAGGTGGCGCGCAGCGACGCATCCAGTTCCAGCGCCTCGGTGAGCATCTCCCAACCTTTCGGAATGTTGAAGTAGACGGTAGGGGCGATCTCGGCCAGGTTGCGCAGGGTGAGTGCGAAGTCACCCGGCGTCGGCTTGCCGTCGTCGAGGTAGAGCGTGCCGCCGTTGTAGAGCGCGATGCCGACGTTGTGGCTGCCGCCGAAGGTATGGTTCCATGGTAGCCAGTCGAGCAGCACCGGCGCTTCGTCCGCCATGAAGGGGAAGGTCTGCAGCAGCATCTGCTGATTGCTGCACAACATGCGATGGGTCGTGACGACCGCCTTCGGGTTTTTGGTCGAGCCGGAGGTAAACAGAAATTTGGCGATGGTATCCGGACCGACGCAGGCATTGGCCTGGTCGACGCCGGCCGGCGCCGTTTCAAGCAAGCTGGCAAAGCGGCTGGCGTGGCGGTCGGCAACGTCGCCCTGGTCAAGGATGAGCTCCGCGTCGTCCGGCAGCACGGCGGCCAGCGCACGGCTGAACGCGGTGCCGTCTGAGGCATAGACGGCGCCGGGAGTGAGCCTGGCGATCAGTTCCTGCAGCTTGCCATAATCGGTGGCAATCAGCGAGTAGGCGGGGGAGAGTGGCGCATACGGAATGCCGGCATACATGGCGCCGAGCACGAGCTGGAAATGCTGCAGGTCGTTGCCCGACAAGATGACCAGCGGGCGCTCTGCCGACAGCCCGCGATCGAGCAGCGCCTGGCCTATGCGCCGGGCCCGACCGAGCATATCGGCGTAGGAGAGCCGTATCCAGCCACCGTCGGCGCCGCGACACGCCACCAGGGTACGCTCCGGATGCGCATGCGCGCCTTGCACCAGGCGGTCGGTGAAACGCGGTGGAAAGGCGCCCAGCGGCGTGATGGCGTCCACATGCCAGACTCCGTCGACCTGATACGCGGCAACCTCGGGATTACCGAGATTGACCGGACGGCGCTTTATTAACACCTCGCCCGGAGGGGCTGTTGTCTGCGGTTCATTCATCTCAATTTCCGTTCAGATGGGGTAGTGGCGCGGCGTGGTCTGGATCGTGATCCAGCGCAGATCGGTGAATTCGGCGATCGCCGCCTTGCCGCCGAAGCGCCCGTAACCGCTGCCCTTGACGCCGCCGAACGGCATCTGCGCCTCGTCATGCACGGTCGGCCCGTTGATATGGCAGATGCCCGATTCGATGCGCTGCGCCACCGCCATCGCGCGGCCGATGTCGCGGCTGAACACCGCCGACGACAGCCCGTATTCGCTGTCGTTAGCCAGCCGGATCGCTTCCTCGTCGGTATCGAAGCGCAGTATCGAGACGACCGGGCCGAACGACTCTTCCCGGTAGATCGCCATGTCGGGCGTGATGCCGTCGACGATCGCCGGCTGCATGATGTTGCCCGTCACGACGGCGGAGGATTGCATTACGCTCGCGCCATGCTCCTGGGCATCGGACACCAGCTTGGCCACGCGCGCCGCCGCGGCCGGATCCACCATGCCGGACAGCGGGGCATCCGATGCCGCCGCTCTCAAGGTTGCGGTCTTGGCGGCGAATTTTTCGAGGAAGGCTGGCGCGATCTTGCGGTCGAGCAGGATGCGGTCGGCCGACATGCAAATCTGCCCTTGGTTGAAGAAGGCGCTGAAGGCGGCGCCTTCGACGGCGGCGTCGAGGTCGGCATCGTCGAGTACCACGATGGGATTCTTGCCGCCGAGCTCAAGCAGCACTGGCTTGAGGTGCTTGGCGCACTGCTGGGCGATGATGCGCCCGACATGGGTCGAGCCGGTGAAATTGACGCGCCGCACAGCCGGATGCGCGATCAGGCGTTCGACTATTTGCGCCGCGTCCTGTGGCGCGTTGGTGATGACGTTGACCACGCCCGGCGGGAAGCCGGCTTCTTCGAATACGCTACCGATCAGCCGGTGCAGCGCAGGACATATTTCCGATGCCTTCAGGATGACGGTATTGCCGCAAGCGAGCGGCATCGCCAGCGCGCGGGTGCCGAGGATCACCGGTGCATTCCACGGCGCGATGCCGACCACCACGCCGCATGGCTGGCGCACGCCCATCGCCAGTGAGCCCGGCATATCGGATGGAATGAGTTCGCCGCTGATCTGGGTCGTCATTGAGGCGGCTTCGCGCAGCATGTTGGCGGCCAGGGTCACGTTGAATTGGTACCAGGCCGGGCTACCGCCCGCTTCGGCGATGCCGCGCGCGACGAATTCGCCACGATATTTCTCCATCACGTCGGCCGCCTTTTGCAGCAGCGCTCGGCGGGCGCCGGGCGACATCGCGGCCCAGGCCGGGAAGGCCAGTCGGGCCGCCAGGATCGCCTTGTCGACGTCGTCCGGCTGGGCCGCGGCGGCGCGCGTAGCCACCTCGCCGGTGGCAGGATTGCAGCGCTCGAATACGGCGTTATTGGATGCGGGGTGCGATGCCCCGTCACTGAGCAGATCGGTAATAAACATCAGAGGTCTCGTCTGTTGATTGGATAATGGCTGTCGCCATCGGGGGATGGCGGCAGCCGCTGCTGTCACAATTCTTATTGTAGAGGGTGCTTCAACTGCGCTTGTAAGTCTGGAGGCCTGGTTTGATGGTTTTGTCATCGAGGAATTGCTTCAGGCCTTCCTTGCGGCCTTTTTCCGGATCGCGGTAGTTGGACTGGTCGGTCTTGGCGTACAGGTAGTCTTCGCCCTGTTCCCAGGTCAATTCGCGGGCGCGCTTGAATCCCTGCTTCGCATAGCGCAGCACCACGGGATTCTTTTCCAGCAGCGTCTTGGCCAGCGCCACGACGGCGCTGCGCAACTGCTCTTTCGGCACGCTCTTGTTGATCAGTCCCATTTGCGCTGCTTGCACGCCGGTGAAGGTTTCGCCGGTCATGACGTAGTAAAGTGCCTCGCGGTGGCCCATGGTATCGGCGACCGCCTTGCTGACCAGGTTGCCTGGCGGGATGCCCCAGTTGATCTCGGACAGCCCAAACACCGCGTCGTCGGCGGCGATGGCCAGATCGCAGGCGACCAGTGGCGAGAACGCACCGCCGAAGCACCAGCCGTTAACCATCGCTATGGTGGCCTTGCTGTACATGCGCAGCAGCTTCCATTGCCACTGCGAGCAGTCGCGGCGAATGCGCTCTTGCGTGATCTCCGGCTGGCCGTCGGTTTCGCGGAAGTATTCTTTCAAATCCATGCCGGCGGACCAGGCTTCGCCGGCGCCGGTCAGCACGATGACCTGAGCATCGCTGTCGAGTTCCAGCGTTTCCAGCACATCGATCATTTCGCGGTTGAGGGTGGGACTCATCGCGTTGCGTTTTTCGGGGCGGTTGAGGGTGATCCAGCCGATACCGTTTTCTACATCGACCTTGACAGTTTGCCAGCGCGCTTCGTATTTGGACATACAATGTCTCCCTGAAAGTAAAAGTAAATTTGTTATCAGGTTACCTGATACAAGCCTTATACTAAGCCTAACTGCCACGCTTTACAAGATGATTTTTTATGATTAAGAAAAATTTATTACAGCCTGTTTCCGATGCTCAAAAGCCGTTAGGACTGGCCTATCTGGTGGGCCGCCTGGACCACGTATTGAACAAGCGCTTGCGCGACAGCCTGGCGCCGACCGGACTGACTGTGCCCCAGTACACGGCGCTGTCGGTGTTCCGCACGCTGGGCTCGCTGTCGAACGCGCAACTGGCCGTGCGCACCATGATTTCGCCACAGTCGGCCAATGAAATGGTGAAGGCGATGGAGGCGAAAGGCTGGATAGAACGCAGGCCGGACCCTTCGCACGGACGCGTCATCCAGATTAGCCTGACCGATGAAGGCCAGGCGATCCTGCGGGAATGCGATGCCAAGGTGAGGGAGGTGGAGCAGTTCATGTTCCCGGACCTGCGCGATGAGGAGCGTGCACAGTTGCACGCACAGCTGCGCGCCGCGGTGCGTGCGCTTAGCCTCGAAGGAATTTGAGGGTTAATCCCGGCGTCTGGTACTTGAGGCCCGTGATACCGAAAATTGTCTTGAGCCGGTCGCAGGTGGGTGGGCGGGCAGGGTAGAAGTGCATCACGTATTACCCCGCCTTTCCAAAGACCGTTTTAAATCAGACGTAACGGTAGTTTCCTCAAACGCTTTCCGGTTGCAGCAAACACCGCGTTAGCCACCGCGGGCGCAATTGGCGGCGTACCTGGTTCCCCCACGCCGCCCAAGGCCGCGTCACTATCCACGATGTGCGTTTCGATTAGCGGCGTCTGCGCCAGGCGCAGCATGTCGTAGCTGGGGAAATTACTTTGTTCGACACGTCCTTTGGCGAACGTGATTTCGCCGTAAAGTGCTGCGGTAAGCCCGAAAATTATCGCGCCCTCCATTTGCGCGGCGACCGTGTCCGGGTTGATCGCCATGCCGCAGTCGACGGCGCAGACGACGCGATGCACGGTAATCTCGCCGCTTGGCGAGACGGAAATCTCCGCAACCTGGGCCACCACTGTATGAAACGACTCATGCAGCGCAATGCCGCGACTCCGGCCGGGCGGTAACGCCGTGCCCCAGCCGGCACGCGTTGCCGCTGTATCGAGTACCTTGAGATGACGTGGCGAATCTGTCAGCAAGGTGCGGCGGAAACTGTACGGATCCTGCCCGGCTGCAACGGCTAACTCGTCGATAAAGCTTTCCGTGAAAAAAGCGTTATAGGAATGGCCGACGCTGCGCCAGAAGCCGACCGGTACCGGTGTATTGGCTAGCACATGCTCGACCCGCTGATGTGGAAATGCGTAGGGCAAATCCGCAGCGCCCTCGGCGTTGGTTTTGTCCGGGGGGAAGTCCATGCCGCCCCATGGCAGCAGGCGGTCCATCAGCGAGCGGGTCACCGAGGCTCCAACAATCCGATTGAACCAGGCCACGGGCTTGCCTGCCGTATCGAGTCCGGCGCGGAATTTCGCCATGACGGCGGGGCGATACATGTCGTGCTGGATGTCTTCCTCGCGCGACCAGACCACTTTCACCGGTACGCCCGGCATGGCGTGGGCGACGGTGACGGCCTGGATCACATAGTCGAATTCGGCGCGGCGACCGAAACCGCCGCCAAGGAAAGGTGTGTGCACCGTGACAAGCTCACTGGCGATGCCGGTGATACGCGCTGCGATCATGCGCATGATCGACGGCGCCTGGTTCGGCGCCCAGACTTCACAGGCGCCATCCTTGACGAGCGCGGTGCAGTTCATGGGTTCCATTGTCGCGTGCGCGAGGAACGGCACCTGGTAGCTTGCTTCAACCACCTTGGCGGCTTGCTGCAACCCGGCGTCGACGTCGCCGCTGGCGTGGTAAACATTGGCTTTGCCATGTTCCAGTTCCTGCGCATATCGCGCCAGAATCGTGTTCGAATCGAGCGTTGCGTTAGCGCCTTCGTCCCAGACGATAGGCAGCTGTTGCAACGCCGATTTCGCGCGCCAGTAACTGTCCGCCACCACCGCAACGCCATGCGGAATCGCCACCACGGCTTTGAAGCCTGGCAGCTTTGCAATAGCTGCCGTATCAAAGCTCTTGACCGTGCCTCCGATTGCCGGACACTGCGCAACGGCGGCATAGAGCATGTTTGGCAAACGTACGTCGATACCGAACACTGCGCTGCCGTCGACCTTGGCGCGTACGTCCAGGCGCGGTGTCGGCTTGCCGATCAGCGTATATTCCTGACGTGTCTTGAGGCGCGGATGAGTGGGAGGCGTTATCTGAGCCGCCTCGCTCGCCAGTTCGCCGTAACCGAAACTGCGGCCGCTGGCCGCATGCATCACACGGCCGGCGTGCGTGCTGCATTGCGCAACGTCCACCGCCCAACGCTTGGCTGCCGTTGCCACCAGCATTTCGCGTGCCGAAGCACCGGCCAGCCGCATCGGATCCCAGGCAGAGCGCACCGAACTCGAGCCACCGGTCATCACATAGCCGATGCCTTCGCCGAGCTTGAATCCGACCCAGCGCAGCGTCGTTGCCATTGCTCCGTGGTCTTCCGGTTTGGCCGGCAAAGCGTCGCCGAGTATGACGTAGTTGCCGTAGATCTTGTCGACAGAAGCCTGTTCGGCACGGACCAGGCTCCAGTCGGCGTCGAGTTCCTCCGCAGCGAGCATCGGCAGCGCAGTGTAGATGCCTTGCCCCATCTCTTGATTCGGCACGATGACCGTGACGATGCCATCGACGCCGATCTTGATCCAGCCATTGAGCACAAACTCATGGTCGCCATGAGTAAGGCCAGAAGGTGGCGTGAGCCGGTTACGATCGCGCAGGCCGTAGCCGATGAGCAGGCCGCCGCCGACAACGGCGCCGGCTATCAGCAAACGGCGACGTCCAGGATTGGCGAGCGTCATGATTTAGTTCCTTCGCCGGCGATGAGTGCGTGGATCGCCTGGCGCACGCGTGGATAGGTGCCGCAACGGCAAATGTTGGTCATAGTGGCGTCGATGTCGGTATCGCTGGGAAGTGGATTCTGCCGCAGCATAGCCTCGACCGCCATGATCATGCCGCTTTGACAATAACCGCATTGCGGCACCTGGTGCGCAATCCACGCCTGTTGCACCGGGTGCAATTCTTTCCCTGCCAGCGCCTCGATGGTGGTGACACGTTTGCCTTCCAGCGCGGCGACAGGCATGACACAGGAACGCGTGGCCTGACCGTCGATGTGCACGGTGCAGGCGCCGCAGGCGGCAATGCCGCAGCCGAATTTGGTGCCGGTCATACCGAGCGTGTCGCGCAGCACCCAGAGCAGGGGGGTGTCAGGTTCTACATCGACTACCTTGTCGTCGCCGTTAATATTGAGCTTGAACAAATTGCCTCCGGAAGGTGGAGAAAGAATGTGAGGAATCAAATACTATCTGCAAGGATCATATCAGATGCTTTTTCTGCAATCATGATAGTCGGTGCGTTGGTATTGCCGCTAGTCAGCGTGGGTATGATCCAGCAGAACGATGTCGACGCTGCGGCGACTGTCCTTTCCGAATCGGTGTGCGTGCACATTAATTCAAAATGGTATATGATGACCATAATGAAAACGAAATCTACAAAGCACACCGCCGTCGGCCGCAAAGAAGCCACGCACGAACGTATCGTGGAGGTGGCTGCGCGCGCCATCCGCCGCAGCGGCTACGGCGGTACTGGCGTAGCCGACATCATGAAGGAAGCGGGCCTGACACACGGTGGCTTCTATGCCCATTTCGAATCGCGCGACGCTTTGCTGGCCGAGGCAGGGGACCGTGCTGGGGCTGAATCAGTCGCGTTGGCCGCGCGCGTGGCGGCGGCAGCGCCTCCCGGGCAAGCGCTGCATGTCATGATGCAGGCTTATTTGTCGTCGGAGCATATAGAGGCCATCGAGACTGGTTGTCCGGTCTCGGCGCTGGGCTCGGAAATGCCGCGCCAGGCACCGGAAGTGCGGCGTGCCGCGACTGTTCACATCAAGGAAATGATTGATCTATTCGCCCGCCAGATGCCCAATTGGGGTCAGGCGCATGCGCACGAGCAAGCGATGGCGCTGGTCTGCGCCTTGGTAGGCACAACCATAATCGCCCGTGCCGTCGATGACCCTAAGTTATCCGCAGCGCTGTGCGCAGCTGCACTGAAACAATTTACACCGGCTGCCGCTTGAGTCTGTCGGCAGTTTTTTTTTGCACTTTAATATGATGATCGTCATATAAACTTCAACATAAAGGATTAATGATGTCTACTTCTTCTCAAAAAATTGCAGTTGTAACCGGTGCGTCGTCGGGTATCGGCGCGGTCTATGCCGATCGCTTGGCTAAACGGGGCTATGACCTAGTGCTTATTGCGCGACGTACGGAGCGCTTGCAATCGCTAGCGGCCAAGATCGCAAGGACGCACGGCGTGAAGGTAGCGCCAATGATCGCCGACCTTGAAACGGAGGCTGGTCAGGCTAGCATCGAGCAATTTCTCTCCAATAATTCGGCGGTCAGTGTCTTGGTGAACAATGCTGGCATCGCACGACTCGCTCCAATCTCAGACGGCCCCTTACAGGACTCTTTGTCTCAGATCGCGCTGAACATCACAGCCCTGACGCGCTTGACACATGCAGTCCTACCTGGGCTGAAGTCGCGCAATGAAGGACTGATCATCAATGTTTCCTCTGTATTGGCGGTGAACTCCTTGCCAATCAGTTCCGTGTACAGCGGAAGCAAAGCGTTCGTTCTGGCGTTCAGCCGCGGACTTCAGCAAGAACTAGCCAATACCGGTGTGAGGGTGCAGGTCGTGCTCCCCGCAGCCACGGCCACAGAGGTTTGGGATAGGTCCGGCGTGCCCCTGGCAGCTCTTGCTCCAGAGTCCGTCATGTCGACGGAGGACCTGGTGGACGCGGCCTTGTCCGCGCTCGATAAAGGCGAAAACATTAGCTGGCCGTCGGTGGCTGACACGGAAGTGATCGAGCGCTTTGAATCTGCCCGCCTTGCGCTCTTCGCTACTTCACAAACCGGCAAGGTCGCGCCGCGCCTTCTACCGGCCTGATTTTGTAAACCAAATGCCCTTTTAAAGGATTACCAAAAATGATATTTGAAGCCTTCTCTCTGGGTGCCGCCAATCTCAGCAATCGGGCTGTGATGTCTCCGCTCACTCGCAGTCGTGCCGTCGACAACAACACGCCGAACAGTCTGATGGCCACCTATTACTCCCAGCGCGCCGGCGCCGGCCTCATCATTACCGAAGGCACCTCGCCATCGCCAAACGGTTTGGGCTACGCGCGCATACCGGGTTTATTCAATGACGCGCACGTACAAGGCTGGAAACTGGTGACGGATGCCGTCCACGCCAAGGGCGGCAAGATCGTCGTGCAGCTGATGCATACCGGGCGCGTGAGCCATCAGGCAAACCTGCCGGACGGGGCCGAGGTACTGGGCCCGTCATCCGACACATGCCCTGGCGAGATGTGGACCGATGGCCACGGCAGCCAGCTGCACACGGCGCCACGCGAGATGACCGATGCCGACATTGCGGCTGCGATCCACGAGTTTGCAAGCGCCGCTCGCCTGGCCATCGTTGCCGGTTTCGACGGCATCGAACTGCATGCCGCTAACGGCTATTTGCTCGAGCAATTCCTGAATCCCAATGTCAACCGTCGAACCGATGGTTACGGCGGCACCCCAGAAGAACGTAACCGGTTCGTGCTGGAAGTCGTCCGCGCTACCACCAAGGAGATCGGCGCCGAACGAGTCGGCATCCGCCTGTCGCCGTATGGGGTTTTCAACGCCACCGGACCGTTCGCGGATGTGTATGAGCAGTATATGGCGCTGGTGCAGGAGCTGTCCACACTAGGTCTCATGTACGTCCACGTCCTGGATCACTCGGCGATAGGCGCGCCGCAGGTTCCAGCCAAGCTGAAGGCCGACCTGCGAGCCGCGTTCAGCGGCCCGTTCATCCTTGCCGGCGGATTCGACAAAGATAGCGCGCAGCAAGCGCTGAATGAGGGCCACGCGGATCTGATAGCGATGGGCCGGGCCTTTTTGGCTAACCCCGACCTGGTTGAGCGCCTGCGCCAAAACGCGCCGCTGAACACTCCCGACCCCAGCACGTTCTATACGCCAGGACCGCAGGGCTATACCGACTATCCGGCGCTCGCAGGCTAAGCCTATGAAACTCAGCTTCCGTGGTCTCGCGATCTTGTCTGCGCTGGTTTTCTCAGCGTTGGCGCTCACCTGGATGTTGGCGCCCGATCTTCTGTTGTCAGATTGGGGCGTTGAATTCACACCTTCAGCCGGGCTGGTCAGCCGGCGTGCGGCCGCGTTGTATGCGGGCGTCGCCGTCATGTTCTTCTCAGCCAGAAATACTGAGCCGTCAACGGCCCGATCAGCATTGATCAAAGGTGTTGTGGTTGCCTGCTTCATGCTCGCGGTATTGGGGTTGCTGGAGTTTGAAGTGGGGAACGCCACCCCCAGAATCCTGATAGCGGTTTTCATCGAAGCCGCACTCACACTCGCGTTCCTGTATGTGGGGTGCAGCCACCCCGCGGTGTCGGATACCAGCCATCGGCGCAGGAAAGCCTAAATCAGCAATAACTGCCTGCTTTGAGGAATTGGATAATCTCTCCGCGAGTACTCGAACAGCAGACGTATTTAACGAAAACAAAGAAGGTACACATGAATGCACTGATCTTGAAACGTTACGGTGGGGCCGATCAGGTTGTGTTCGCCGACATTCCTCGGCCTGCGATCAAGCCGGACGAAATTCTGGTCCAGGTTCACGCCGTCGGCCTCAATCCTATTGATTACATGATTCCAAAAGGAACGTTTAAGCCTATCCTCAAGTTTCAACTGCCGGCCACGATGGGGAGTGATCTGGCCGGTGTCGTAGTGGAAGTGGGAAGCCGCGTCAGCCGTTTTAGGGTGGGTGATGCCGTTTTCGCCAGTATCTTCGATCTGGGTACCGGCAGCCTCGCTGAATTTGCCGCGGTACCTGAGCATGCAGCTGCCCATAAACCAGCAAATCTGGACTTTGTGCAGGCTGCCTCGATCCCGATGGTCGGACTCACATCATGGCAGGCATTCAATGAGCGTGCGCGGATTAAGCCGGGACAAAAGGTGTTTGTTCCGGCGGGGGCGGGCGGCATCGGCACCTTCGCTATCCAGTTGGCGAAACACCTCGGCGCCAAGGTAGGGACGACCACCAGTACGGGTAACGTGGATCTGGTACGTAGCCTTGGCGCTGATGAGGTGGTCGATTACAAGAAACAGGAATTTGAGGATGTGCTGCGCGGTTATGACGCCGTGCTGGGCACGATCAGGGGAGATGGGCTCAAAAAGGCACTGCAGACTGTGAAGCCCGGAAGCAATGTCGTCTCGCTCATCGGTCCGCCGGATGCTGCCTTCGCGCGCGCGCGTGGAATGAATTTCTTGATGAGGTTCGTGTTCGGTCTGCTGAGCAGTAAGATCATTCGCCTCGCGAAAAAGCATGATGCCAGCTATTCATTCCTGTTTATGCGCCCAGACGGCCGCCAACTTGCAAAAATCGGTGAGCTTCTCGACGCATCGCATATCCGTCCGGTAATTGATAAGGTATTTCCGTTTGTTCAGGTGAAGGAGGGGCTTGCGTATCTCGAAACGGGTCGAGCCAAGGGGAAGGTCGTCGTACAGATGGTCAGCACGTGACCGCATCTTCATATACCCCATCATGTGAACCGAATGCCACGCCGCTCGGCGTGGACCGGATGGCGCCATTGTTGCCGTTGATAAGTAGCTGGAGCGGAAAACGCAATGGAACGAGTAGCGGCGAGTGGCTCATACACATGCTTGATAAATGGAATTGAGTCCGCCGGCAGAGTCGAATTTATTGCTCGAGTCAAGGATTCGTCCAAGGGGTACAGCCTGCTCGATCAGGCAAGAAGAGCCGCCGCGCGTAGGGAGGCGGTGAAATTGGCAGCTATAACGGTCACAGGCATCGTTAGCATATAGCCAAAAGGGTACGTACAAAATTTGTGCTGTACTGGTTGGGCGCCGGAAGATAGAGGAAATATGGAAAGCATACATAACGACCAGGAGCTACGAAAAGCTCTCCATTCGATTTACGCTGCCCAGTTCGATACGTTCAAGAAATTTCCAAAGGCGTTTACCAAAGCTGATGCGACACGAATGCTCACGGGTTTAATGGGTTCGCAACCATGGTCCTGGCGCGTTATAGGTATCACAAGCGATGCGCTCGACGTCTTTTCCAAGAATGAATTTAAACGTCCGACGGGACAAATACAACGCGGACGCAGAGACAATCGTGCCAGCACCGTACGGGCGCTGTTTTTCGAGCGCGCTGAACCGATGCCATTAGATGAGTTTTTTGAATTCTTCCTCAAACGAGAGGAAACTGTCCTCATGACAAAGAGCGAGAACCAGCACCGACAAGGGAAAGAATTTCCCGACTTCATTCCGATCGATGCTCATCATGCCTTATTCCCTTGCGGAACACTGGTCGGATGGAAGCATCGTAAGGCCGAAGTCGATTTCTTGCGCGAGTTGCACGCTAAGCAGTTGGAGGCACATGAATACCGAAGACACCTGTTCAGATGCTCGAGACTTGGGATCCATAGTTAACCCTTCATAATTACTGATCGGGAAAATTTATCTGTCGATTCCCGTCGCTCAGAAGAAATCAAATCCGAGCATGTTGGCGCTGACTCGAATTTGATCCACGGTGCTGATTTTCACGGAAAATAGCAAAGATGCCTTTCTGGCAGCTTTGCATAAAAAAGATCTCGCAATCAGTGGCGATTTTGTTGAGGTGCTGTGGTTCCAAGGATTGACGGAGTACTTGCAGCCTAGCAAAAAATAAGAACATTATCTTGAGAAATAGTTCGGGTAGGCGAATAAGGAGAAACAAAAATGTCATTCAAAGCACTGCTGGCATCAAAGTCCGGCGCAATGACTTCGGCCAGCGTGGTCGAAATGAATGAGCAAGAACTCATGCCCGGCGACGTCTCCATCGCAGTCGAATATTCGACGGTGAACCGATAATAAATATCCACTTTCGGACATTATGTGTGGTGGAATCGGCCACTGCGTTTTGGTTGGCAAGTTTGTTGTTACGAGAGTCCGAGTTAGTAGAAGGAAGTCGCCGCAGTTAGCATCTTTAGGGGGGGTAGCTGAGAAGGAATATGGCTTGTGAACACCCGTGGATGCTAACAGGCCAATAAAGTTGCTACTCGCTATCGTTAATGGGAGCAGCGAGGTGTGCAACGCCTTGTAGGCCAGGCGCGCGGCATTGCGAACTGTCGGTTCGGGCGTGTTCATTGCTTTTCTCCCTGCTGGACGAATTCCAAGTTGTCCCCTTGCGCGATGTCCAACATGAACCCTGTACCGGTCAACCCCGCCGTTATTTCGTATTGTGAACGCCCCCTCATCATTCCTGATATCAAGCCTAAGCGAGTCGTGGACTTCTGGTTAACGCGAGCCGGAGCATGATCCGCAAAGCATCTGACCAAAAAAATCGCACCCAAGCGGATGGTTTCGCCCAAAACATCACTGCACATTTTTTTGAAACAGTGTATGATGACCATCATGCGAAATACGAAACCCACCACCAGAACGGCAGCCAAGGAAGCCTCACACGAGCGTATCGTGTCCGCTGCTGCGCGGGCGATCCGTCGCAGCGGCTACGATGGAACCGGAGTCGCCGACATCATGAAGGAGGCCGGCCTGACCCATGGCGCCTTCTACGCCCACTTTGCCTCGCGCGAAGCCATGCTGGCGGAAGCAGCGGGGCGGGCCTGTACGGAGTCGGCGGCCGCAGCGGCAGACGGGGTTGCCAGCGTGCCCCCAGAACAGGCTTTGACCTACATGTTCCACGCCTACCTCTCGCGAGAAAATCTGGAGCAGGTGGAGCGGGGATGTCCCCTGGTTGCGCTGGGCTCGGAAACCGCGCGCCAAGCGTCCGAAGTCCGGCGCGTGAACACCCGGTACATCAAGGAAATGGTCGATCTTGTTGCCCGCCAGTTGCCAGATTGGGGGCGGCCAGATGTCCACGAACGCTCCCTCGTGACCGTCGCCACCATGGTCGGCACCTTGCTGTTGGCCCGTGTCGCCGACGAGCCTGCGTTATCCGACAGCCTGCGCGCGGCTGCCTTGAAGCACCTGCCCATCGCCTGACGCCACTTAAATCCATTGATTTTTCGCTCCCACAAAAATATGATGATCATCATGCAAATGTCAAGCACTGAAGGAAAAACAGTATGAGCATCAAGAATAAAGTGGCCCTCGTAACTGGGGCCTCCTCGGGCATAGGCGAAGCCACTGCGCAACGGCTGGCGAACGCTGGCTACAAGGTATACGGCACCAGCCGGCGCGGCGGGCAGGCGGGCCAGCGACCGTTTCAAATGCTGGCCTTGGATGTAACCAGCGACGAATCGGTCGACGCCGTAGTCCGGCAGCTGATGCAGCTGGAAGGCCGCATCGATCTGCTGGTCAACAACGCCGGCTTCGGAGTCGCTCCAGCCGGCGCGGAAGATAGTTCGATTGCGCAGGCCCAGGCTATCTTCGACACCAACTTCTTCGGCATGGTACGGATGATCCGGTCCTTCGTACCGCATATGCGTCGCCAGGGGAGTGGTCGCATCATCAACATCGGCTCCGTGGTGGGGTTCTTACCCGCACCTTATATGGCGCTGTACTCCGCCACCAAGCACGCCGTCGCCGGCTATTCGGAATCGCTAGACCATGAGTTGCGCACGCAGGGCATTCGCGTCTCGGTGGTGGAGCCGCCCTATATCAACACGCCGTTCGAAGCGAATCTAATGCAGCCCGATACACCGCTGGACATGTACCGCGAAATTCGCGCGGGCATGGAGCAGCGGCTCAAGGAAGGAATCGCGGGCGCAGACGGACCTCAGGTGGTGGCCGACATCGTGTTGAAGGCGGCCACCGCCGCGCAGCCCAAGACCCGCTACGCCCCCGGCATGGCCAGCCGCCTGCGCCTGCTGCGCAGGTTTGCGCCCGCCAGCGTGCTGGACGCCGGAGTGCGCAAAGACCTTCGGCTCGACGCATAGGCGGCTAGCCGTTTCGCACTCCGTTTTAAATAACACTCTATCTGAAAGAAGACGATGACATTCCAAGCACTGCTCGCCAGCAAGACAGGTGACAAGATCACCACCAGCGTGGTTTCGCTGAGTGAACCGGACCTCATGCCCGGGGACGTCGTGGTCGACGTCGATTACTCCACAGTGAACTACAAGGACGCGATAGCCATCACCGGCCGCGCGGAGGTAATTCGCCAGTTCCCGTTGATTCCCGGTATCGACTTCGCCGGCACAGTCAAGACTTCTTCCTACCCCGGCATAGCTGCTGGCGACCGCGTCGTCGCCAATGGCTGGGGCTTAAGCCAAACCCATCACGGTGGCTATGCGCAGCAGGCGCGCGTGAAAGGTGAGTGGCTGGTCAAGCTCCCTGCAGCCTTGTCCACCAAAGACGCGATGGCCATCGGAACGGCGGGGTACACGGCGATGCTGTCGGTGCTGGCGCTTGAGCATGGCGGGCTCACGCCCCAGCATGGCGACGTTCTCGTGACGGGCGCCAATGGCGGCGTCGGTTCCATCGCCATCGCCCTCCTGTCCGGTCTCGGTTACCGGGTCGTTGCCTCCACAGGGCGAATGGAGGAAAGCGACTATCTGCGCAGCCTGGGGGCAGCCGACATCATTGATCGCCGGACGCTTTCGAAGTCAGGGGCGCCGATCGCCAATGAAAGGTGGGCCGGCGCCGTCGACTCGGTCGGCAGCCACACGCTGGCCAACGTGTTGGCACAGACAAAGTATCGAGGCGTGGTCACCGCTTGCGGTCTGGCCCAGGGCATGGATCTTCCGGCCTCGGTGCTGCCTTTCATCCTGCGCAATGTGACGCTGGCCGGCATCGATTCGGTCAATGCACCCCAACAGGTGCGCATCGAGGCTTGGTCACGGTTGGCGCGGGACCTGGATTTGGACAAGCTCGCGCGAACGACACATGTGGTCGGCCTTACCGAGGTGCACGCAGTCATTGAGCGATTGTTCGCAGGAAAAGTCCAGGGCCGTACCGTTGTTGACGTCAACGCATGAGTACGCAGAGGTCTCTTCCTGTGAACATGAGCATTCGCAGCGTGGCGAGGCTGTCCGCACTTGTTTTCTTTGCCCTGGCGCTCTTGCATGTTACGCATATCAGGCAATCCAGCCATTGAGAAAAGACTGCACCTACCGGCGTGCCATGCCACGCTATTCACAAACCTAACTACGTCAGTAACAAGGAAAACCATGAAAGCACTCACCTTCAAACGCTATGGCAAGTCGCCCGGCATCGGGATCTCGGACGTTCCCCGCCCAACGCTCAAGCCCAACGAACTGCTGGTTCAGGTCCACGCTGCGGGCGTGAACCCGATCGACAACATAATCCCCACCGGCGTCTTCAAACCCGTCGTTCGGTTCCAGCTTCCGGCTACGCTGGGCAGCGATCTGGCCGGCGTGGTGACGGAGGTCGGCAGCAGCGTGACTCGCTTCAGACCCGGCGATGCAGTCTTCGCCAGCATCTTCGACCTGGGTACGGGCTCGATCGCCGAGTTCGCGGTGGTACCGGAGAGCGCTGCCGCGATGAAGCCGGCCAACCTGGACTTCGTGCAGGCGGCATCGATCCCGATGGTTGGGCTCACCTCGTGGCAAGCGCTGAAGGAACGCGCCAATCTTCGGGCCGGTCAAAAAGTGTTCATCCCGGCAGGCTCCGGCGGTATTGGCACGTTTGCGATTCAGCTGGCAAAACACCTGGGCGCCAAGGTGGGAACGACCACCAGCACGGGCAACGTCGAACTGGTGAGCAGCCTTGGCGCAGACGAGGTGGTCGACTACAAGAAGCAGGAGTTCGAGAAAGTGCTACGAGGCTACGACGCGGTGCTTGGCACGGTCAGGGGTGACGCGTTAGAGAAAGCCATCAATATCCTCAAGCCGCGGGGCACGATAGTATCTCTGGTCGGGCCACTGGACGCGGCATTCGCTCGCGCTCGACGGCTGAACTTCTTCCTGACGTTCGTGTTCGGCTTGATGAGCCGCAAGATCATGCGCCTGGCGAAAAAGCGGGAAGTCACTTACTCATTTTTGTTCGTGCGTCCCGATGGCGATCAACTCGCCAAAATCGGCGAACTCCTCGAGAGAGAGAGCATCCGGCCGGTGATCGACAAGGTGTTTCCATTCGAGCAAGCAAAGGACGCCCTTGGATACCTTGCCCAGGGGCGTTCCAGGGGCAAGGTCGTCATCAAGATGTGATAGAGGCGATCAGCAACCGCAAAGTCCCCGAATAACCTAGCTAGCGTCATTTTTTACACGATAAGGAGAACGATTTGAGTACATACACAACCGCCAACATTGGCAAACGCGCGCTGGTGACCGGAGCATCCAGCGGCATTGGCGCGGCAATCGCGCGTGAGCTCGCGGCGCTCGGCGTTGATCTCGTGCTGACGGCGCGGCGCCGCGACGCACTTGATGCGGTCGCCGCGACCTGCAAGGGAGTGAAAGTCGAGATTGTCACCGCAGATCTCGGCAGGCCCGATGCGGCGCGCGCGCTGTGGGACGCCGCGATCGCCGGTGGCCCGATCGACATCCTGATCAATAACGCCGGATTCGGCTATTTCCGCCGGTTCGACGAGGTTGACTGGGCGCGCGACGCAGAGCTCGTCCAACTCAACATGACCTCGCTCGTCCAGCTCGCGCGGTACTTCGTCGACGCGCGCAAGGCAAGCACCGAGCCTGCGCACATGGTGAACATCGCGTCGACCGGCGCGTACCAGTCAGTGCCGAACATGGCGCTGTACGCCGCGTCGAAGGCGTTCGTCCGCAACTTCAGCGAGGGCCTCCATGACGAGCACCGCAGCACGCCGCTATCGGTGACCTGCATCTGCCCTGGCGGCACCGAAACCGCGTTCCACGCCGCGTCCGGCGGGGGCGACTACTCGTGGATTGCGAACGCGTCGACGAAAAGCGCGGAGTTCGTGGCGCACGCCGCGATCCGCGCGATGCTGCGCGGATCGCGTACGGTTGTGCCCGGCCTGTTCAATAAGCTGTCGTGCTTCGGTGTGCGCTTCTTGACGCGGCGGTTCGCGTCGCGGGTTGCGACTCAAGTGCTAGGCAAGCCGCGGTTCGTGCTGCCAGCGCGAAGAGGGACTTGATAGAAGCGGGCAATTATCAAAGAGAACCTCGAAGCGGAGCCAGCTCGAAAACTCAAGGAAGATTACGACAACGTAAGTCGTCGTTTTTTTGCCGGTGTGCAACGGCGCCACGAGGAGGTAAACGAATTCCGGACGCTCTAATTCAGACCTTTGGCCGACTGCTTGCCAGGGTGGTTGAGCTGAACCCATATCGAGGCACCCTGATCGGTCGCAGCGGCACAATATCTTTAGGGTGTGGACCACGTTGACCAGGGGGAGGCATGTTATGATAACAGTGTTATAGCATTACTCTAAATCCTGATGACCATTGATAGTTCACTCCCAGACCCCCGCAGGCGCCTTGTCGAAGCCGCCATTCGTTTGCTCACGAGGAGCGGCCCGTCTGAAGTAAAGGCGCGTTCGGTGTCGAGCGAGGCAGAACTATCCACCATGGGCGTCTACACCCATTTCGGCGGCGTGCCCGAATTGCTGCAAGCGGTGGCCGACGAAGGTTTCAGTCGGCAGGCCGCCGTTTTCGGCAGGCTGCCGGAGACTGCTGATCCCATGGCCGATCTGTGCGCAATGGCACTGGCCTGCCACGACTTTGCGCGAAGTAATCCGCATTTGTATGACCTGATGTTCGGGCTGTCGATCCACGGTCGATACAGTCCTTCACGCGGCGAGGCGGGACCCATATTGAGTGGGCAGTCGGCGTCGTTTCAAGAGGCCTATGCCTATTTGCATGATGGCTGTGTGCGGTTAGTGAATACCAGGTGCGTGCGCCAGGCTGATCCCGATCTTATTGCCTTGCAGTTCTGGAGCACCTTACACGGCTTCATCATGCTCGATCTTGCCGGCCACTTTGACAATGTGGCCGATCCTTCTTCCGACATCTTATTGCCGATGTGCATCAATTTGGTTGTCGGCTTGGGCACGAAACGCGGCCGGGCCGACATCTCCGCAGCTGACGCCAAGGCAATGTGGGCAAGCACCCAACGTAGCAAGACCAGTAAAGCCCTCACCCAATAAGCAACTACCGCGTTGAAATAACGCAGATCCAGCCTTGAAATTGGAAAATAACAGTGTTATGCTTTAGCATAACGATGTTATTTATAACGGTAATTAGGTACCAAGAGGAGACACAGCATGAAGAACAAGCAGATCCGTTCCGGCGGGCTGAACGTGGAGGTTCGCGGCCCGGTTTTGATCGTGCGGCTGGACGGTGGTCCGCACGGGCTGATGGGACTGGCGATGGCAGATGCACTGGCGGCGCTGGTGGACGAAGTGGAATCCGATCGCGCGGTCAGGGCAGTAGTGCTGACCGGGACCCATCCGGGCCGCTTCATCGGTCATGCCGACGTGCGCTGGTTGCAAGAAGGGGGAACCACGATACCGCCCATTGGTCACGGCATTGCTTCGGCGGTGGCCCGCACTGCCGCCGTTGTGCGTCGCGTGCCGGGTGTGGCCCAAGTGGCATCCGTCACGCCGTTGGGCGGCGCCATGGAGCTCGACAAGCTGCACGATACCTTCTTGCGGATGAATCGATGCGGCGTGATCTTCATCGCTGCCCTGAATGGCTCAGCGCTGGGGCTGGGCAGTGAATTGGCGCAGGCCTGCGACGTGCGGCTGATGGCCGATGGCGATTTCTTCATTGGCCAGCCTGAAGTCTTACTTGGCATCCATCCGGGCGGTGGGGGCACACAGCGCCTGACGCGGCTGGTTGGCGCCCATCGTGCGCTAATGATGATGCTTGAAGGGCGGCCGGTATCGCCCGCCAAGGCGCTGGATATTGGACTGGTCGACGAGGTGGTGGCACCAGATGCACTGCTGGAGCGCGCCGTGGAGATGGGCCTTTACCTGGGTGCGCGGCCGCGTGATGCGGTCGGCACCATTAAGCGTAGTGTGTATCTGGGTGGCTCGATGTCGCTGGAAGAGGGGCTGCACGTTGAGCGCACCGAGTTCCTTACCATACTCCCGGGCGAAAACGCGCAAGCGCTGATGATCGAATACATGGAGCGCACCGAGCGCGATGGCGACTTGCCGTTGTACGACCCGGCCATCTACGACGATGCCCTGAAGAGTGGACATTTTCCCTTCACAAGCCACCGTACGATCAAATAACCGTCATGGCACAGACTCCTTATAAATTCACCCGCCGCGACATTCGTTTCAGTTCCGGCGAAGCGTTCTGCTCCGCGTGGCTGTATCTGCCGGTCGGGGTCAAGCGGCCGCCTGTAGTGGTGCTTGGGCACGGCCTCGGTGCCGTGCGTGAAATGCGGCTGGATGCTTATTCCGAACGGTTCGCCGCGGCGGGCATCGCCACGCTGGCATTCACCTATCGATATTTCGGCGACAGTGGCGGTACGCCGCGCCAGTTGATGTCGGTCCGGCGCCAGTTGGCGGACTGGGATGCTGCGCTCGATTTCGTCAAGGCTTGCCCAGAGATCGATGGCAGCCGCGTTGCGATCTGGGGCAGTTCCTTCGGCGGTGGCCATGCAATCCAGGTGGCCAGTCGCCACCCGGAACTGTTGGCAGCCGTCAGCCAGTGTCCGTTCACCGACGGACTTGAATCGGCTGCGGCGCTGGGGGTACGGGCCTCGCTGCAGATCACGCCAGTGGTCATGCGCGACTTCGCGGCGCGACTGTTTGGGCGACCGCCAGTGATGGTTCCGATCGCGGCCTTGCCTGGCCAGCCGGCGTTGATGAACGCTCATGACGCCTTGCCGGGTTATCTGGCCCTGATGCCCAAGGGGATGGCATTCATCAACCGTGTGGCGGCTCGGGTGATACCGGAAATCGCCAGTTACCGTCCAGGGCGTCGTGCGGCAAGAGTCAAGCTGCCTATTTTGTTTTGCGTCAGCCGAACCGACACCGTGACTCCACCGGAGCGCACTGTTGCCATGGCTGGGCGCGCGCCGCGCGGCGAAATCAAACTCTATGACTGTGGCCACTTCGACTTCTATCTGGGCGAGCACTTTGAACGGGCCGTGTCGGATCAGACGGAATTTTTGGCGCGACACCTGTTTACGCCGTCGGCACCTTGAGCGACGCGACTGTTCAATATTTTTTTGAGAGAGTAATTATGCGATTTTCCAAACTTCCAGACCTACGCGCGGCGCAGGCGCCAGAGGGGACGTGCATAGCGGATGCCACGATCAGCTTGTCCAACAGTGAGTTCTATTCCAAGGTGTTGGTGGCAGCTGGCGTCTTCGCGGACGTCGGCGTAGGCGCAGGGGACGTGGTGGCCGTCATGCTGCCCAATCAGATCGAATTTGTCGTGGCTATGTTTGCTGCCTGGCGGCTGGGTGCAGCAATAACCCCGATCAATCCGAACCTCACGACCCAGGAGGCAACCCATCAAATGAACGATTCCGGCGCCAAACTACTGATCAACGTCAGTGGCGCTGCAGTGGTCAGTCATGTGCAATCCATTCCATCGGCCGCGCTTCATGACGGGGGACATTGTGCCGACGCGCCTGTTGATGATCCCGCTGCCCTGGCGTTGCTGATTTATACCAGCGGCACCACCGGCCTGCCAAAGGGAGTGATGTTAGATCAGACAAATATTGCAGCAATGGCGGACATGTCGTGTCAAGAGATGCAGATCGGAGCGGCCGATCACTGTCTGCTGGTACTGCCGTTATTTCACGTCAACGGCATCGTGGCCAGTATCCTGACGCCACTCCTGGCCGGCGGCCGGGTAACGATCCGCAGCCGCTTCGACATCGAGACGTTCTTCTCCGATGTCGAGCTGCTGCGACCGACGTATTTTTCCGCCGTGCCTACCATCTATGCGCTGCTCAATGCTTTGCCGGAGCAAGTGAAACCAGATACGTCCAGCTTGCGCTACGGTATTTGCGGCGCGGCGCCGGCGCCGGCCGAATTGCTCCCCAACTTCGAAGCGCGTTACGGTTTCCCGGTGGTCGAAGGCTATGGCCTGTCCGAAGGCACCTGTGCATCCACCATCAATCCTTTTAACGGCACACGCAAAGCTGGCACTGTGGGCCTGCCGTTCATCGGCCAACGCATCGCGATTGCAGATGCCAGCGGCCACCATCTGCCGCCGGGTGAGACGGGGGAGGTGCTGGTGCAAGGTCCGAACGTCATGCGCGGATACTTGGGTAAGCCGGAGGAAACGGCAAAGACCATCATTGACGGTTGGCTGCACACCGGCGACCTCGGACGCATCGATGCCGACGGCTACCTGTCCATCGTCGGGCGCATAAAGGAAATGATCATCCGCGGAGGCGAGAATATCTACCCCAAGGAAATCGAGGATGTGCTGTCCTCCTTCCCCGGTGTAATGGAAACGGCGGTGATCGGTGCACCCCACGAAACGCTGGGCGAAATCGTGGTGGCCTATGTCTCTTATCGTGCCGGACAGGGCGGCACGCTTGCGGAATTGAACGAGCATTGCGCCGCGCGGCTCACGCGCTACAAGCTGCCCGCGGCCATTCACGTGATAGCTAGCCTGCCTAAAAACGCGGTGGGCAAGATCGACAAGCGGCAATTGCGCGCCATGTTGAAACAGCAAAACGCATGACACGCTCCGAAGACCATTGACATGAAACCTCACATCACTGCGATGTCCGGAGCGATTCCGGCTGTGCCGTTGGCCGCAATCGCTCCGGGACAGCGCCCAACAATCTTCGTAACGGGCGCCGCGTCCGGGATAGGTCGCGCCTGCGCCGAACTGTTCGCCCGGCGCGGCTGGTTTGTCGGCTTGTACGATCTGAACGTGGATGGCGCGGCCGCAGTCGCCGCAACGCTGGGGCTGGGCAACACCGTCCACGGTGCACTCGATGTGAGTGATTCCGATGCGTGGGAGCGGGCGCTGGCCCATTTCTGGGCGCACAGCGGCCAGCGACTCGACGTATTGCTCAATAATGCCGGCATCTTGACCGTCGGTGCGTTCGCAAGCGTGCCGCTGGCCAAGCACCGTGCCATGCTGGGTGTGAACGTGGAGGGCATGATCGCCGGCTGCCACCGCGCCTTTGGCTATCTGCGGCAGACCCCTAGTGCGCGAGTGATCAACATGGCCTCCGCCACGGCAATCTATGGCCAGCCGGAGTTGGTGACCTACTCGGCGTGCAAATTCGCCGTGCGCGGATTTACCGAAGGACTGGACCTTGAATGGAGCCGGATCGGCATCCGGGTCAGCGATATCTGGCCCAGTTTTGTCCGGACAGCGATGGCTGATGGCTTCGATCACATCGGCAGCGCTAAATCGCTAGGCATCCGGCTGACGCCTGCCGACGTCGCCGCCACTGTATGGAGATGTGCGACGACCCGGAGACTCATTCATAAGACCCATTGGACAGTCGGTCTTCAGGCCGGATTGCTGTCGCTCGGGACGCGTTTCGCGCCGACTGCACTCACGCGATGGATCGTCCAGAAATTGGCGCTGTGACCCACCAATTCATCCGGGAAAAGGATTTTCAACAGCACACCAATGAGCAATTCATTGATGGTTGATATCGGTTGCCGGTCGTTTTGAATATAAAAAAAATTCATCAGATACATCAGGAGACAAAATAAAATGCAAGCGAAAAAACTCATTACCTCTGTTGTCGCAGTGTTGCCAATTGCCTCGACGTTGTGTGGCGCAGCGTATGCCGACGATATTGACAATAATTCGGTCAGGATTGGATATGCCAAGGTTCGGTTCAATATTCAATCTGGGGATCTGACTGGACCACCGGGAACGACGCCACCTGGTCTTAAGATCGGAGCTAAGGACTTAGACATCTTGGCTATTAGCTATGAGCGGCGTCTGTCCAGTAACTGGGCGGCTCAATTACAGGTAGGGATTCCTCCTATTCTTACAGCCGTTGGTGCAGGAGTTGCGACGCCCGTGGGAACAGTCGCGAAGGCGCGTATCTGGTTTCCGACCGCTATGGTGCGCTACACCTTCGTCGACTTTCCCGTCATCCGACCGTACGTGGGGATGGGCATGACCTACACTTTTTTCACTGATCAGCGGTCAAGCCCCGCCTATACAAACGCATTTCAAGGTAGCAGCAGCGCTATCAACTTGAAAAGTGCTTTAGGACCTTATGCAAGGGTAGGTTTTGAGTATCCGATTGACCAGCAATGGTGCATCAATATGGAGTACTCCACGTTTCGCCTAAAAACCTCGGCGACTGTTGTCACACAGACGCCGGGTATTGGTGCGATCGCCCGGCAAGTCGCTATCAAGGACTCTCCGCACATATTCGGCTTAACCATCGGTTATAAATTCTGACGTATAGCCAGTTTATTTTTTTAAACCTTCAACCGGACAGTAGCATGACCAAGATTGCATTCGACTTCGATTGGCTGGTGATCGGCTCGGGCTTCGGCGGTAGCGTGTCGGCGTTGCGTTTGGCGGAAAAGGGCTATCGCGTCGGCGTGTTCGAGCGCGGCCGACGCTTTCAAGACGAAGATCTGCCTAAGTCGACGTGGCAACTGCACAAGTTTTTGTGGGCTCCCGCTATAGGCTTAAGGGGTGTCATGCGCATGAAAGTCTTCCGGCATGTCTTTTTTCCAAGTC
Source organism: Collimonas sp. OK307 (assembly GCF_900113705.1). Taxonomy (GTDB): domain Bacteria; phylum Pseudomonadota; class Gammaproteobacteria; order Burkholderiales; family Burkholderiaceae_D; genus Collimonas. Next base: position 109,157 of record NZ_FOQI01000001.1, read on the forward strand.
AATCCGGTGTCGGCGGTGGGAGCACTGTGTACGGCGGTGTACTGTACCGTGCCCGCCCAGAGTTTTTCGCAAACGCGCAATGGCGTGAACTCGGTAACTGGGACGGGTTATTGCAGCCGCACTACGATACGGCCGAACGCATGCTTGGCGTCAAGACTGTCCCATTCGACTCAACCAATCAACAACTGGCGCGGGATATGGCGCGACATTTCGGGAGCGAAGAGAGATTTTCCCGCTCTCCAACCGGGGTGTTTTTCGGAGAGCCCGGCAAGACGGTCAAGGATCCCTATTTTGGAGGTGAAGGTCCTGACCGTACCGGATGCACGCGGTGTGGCGCCTGCATGGTCGGTTGTCGTGTAGGTGCTGTGAATTCACTGTTGAAGAACTACCTGTGGTTTGCAGAAAAACGCGGAGCACGGATCCTGGCTGAGCGTGAGGTCGTTGATGTACGTCCCTTGGGAGCTCCCGATGGCAGTGAAGGCTATCACGTGACCACGCAGCGTCCCGGCGCTTGGTTCGCCCGGAATCGCCAGACCCATACTGCGCACGGATTGGTTTTCGCGGGTGGGGCGCTGGGTACCAACGAATTGCTGGCCAACTGCAAACTGGGCGGCTCGCTACCCCGCGTCAGTGACCGTCTCGGCGAATTGGTGCGTACCAACAGCGAGTCGGTTCTGAACGTGCGTTTACCCAAGGATATCAAGACGTGGAACGATGTCACTGCCAGCAGCAGTGTGCATGTCGATCAGAACACCCATATAGAGTTTCTCACCTACGGTCGCAACGCCGACTTCATGAGCCTGATGTACACGGTGTTGGTTGGCAACGGAGGGCGCTTGACCCGGCCATTAAAATGGTTGACCAACATTGCATTGCACCCTGTGAACTGGCTCAAGACAGTATGGCCGGTGGGCTGGAGTCGGCATATGGTGACACTGCTGGTGATGCAGACGCTAGACAACGCGATCGCGCTGCGTCCCAGGAAGCGTTGGTTGGGGCGGGGCTACCGCCTCGTTACCCAGCAGAATCGCGACAAACCAACCCCGACTTACATCGAAGTGGCTAACAAAGCTGCTCAGTGGCTGGCCCGACATACAGGTGGTATTGCCCAAAGCAACGTGCTGGAGGCGCTGGCCGACATTCCGACCACCGCCCATGTGCTGGGCGGTGCCGTTATTGGGCTCGATGCCTCAGCCGGCGTGATTGATCGGCATTTGCGGGTATTTGGCTACCAGAACATGCTGGTCTGCGACGGTGCCGCGATGCCGGCCAACCCCGGTGTCAATCCGGCGCTGACTATCACCGCGTTGGCAGAGTATGCAATGGCGCAGATTCCGACTGTGGGGCAGGGGACATTTTAGGGAACAGATCACGGCCCGTCCCGGCGTACGAGTACACTGGGAGCATGGCGCCGCGCTCGACAACATCCGCATCTATGGAAATCGAACACTGGAGAATAGAATGAAGGCATTCGTAATTGACCGATATGGCAGCAGCAACGTAGTTCGCGCGAGCGAGATGCCGGAGCCGGAACTGCGCGACGATGATGTGCTGGTCCAAATTCATGCCGCCAGCGTCAATCCGCTGGATCTGAAAATACGCAGCGGCGCGCTCAAATTAGTACTGCCTTACCGCTTGCCGCTGATACTCGGGAATGATCTGGCCGGGGTCGTTGTCCGTGTGGGCGCGCGCGTGCGAAGTTTCAAGCCGGGTGACGAAGTGTATACGCGACCGGGGCAGGACCGAATCGGCGCTTTCGCCGAATACATTGCAGTTCGCGAGGATACGCTGGCGCTCAAGCCGGCGACACTCAATATGGAAGACGCCGCATCCATTCCGCTGGTCGGCTTGACGGGATGGCAGGCGCTGATCGAGAAGGCGAACCTGAAGAAGGGGCAGAAAGTGCTGATCCACGCGGGCTCCGGTGGCGTCGGCACTTTTGCCATTCAGCTAGCGAAACATCTGGGGGCGTACATCGCTACCACTACCAGTGCCGCGAACCGCGATTGGGTCAAGCGCTTGGGCGCCGATGTCGTCATCGACTACAAACATACAGATTTTGAGGCCGTGCTCCATGACTACGACGTCGTGCTGGACACGCAGGGCGGTGCAACCCTGATGAAATCAATCAGTGTGCTCAAGCCTGGTGGTAAGTTGATTTCGATTTCCGGCCCTCCGGATCCAGATTTTGCCAGAGCGAGCGGCGCGCCATGGTTCGTCAGAGTGGCCATGGGCATGCTCAGTTATCGGATCAGAAAACTGGCAAAACGCCATCAAGTCAGCTATGTCTTTTTGTTTATGAGCGCCAATGGCGAGCAACTGCAGCAAATCGCTGAACTGATAGATGCCGGGACCATCCGCGCCGTGGTGGACAAGATCTTTCCGTTCGCCTCCACCCCGGAAGCGCTGGACTATGTTGAGACGGGCCGTGCCAAAGGCAAGGTCGTGATCAAGGTGTGTGCTTAGCAGGAGGCTGCATCGAAGAGCGCAGTAACGTTACGGGCAACCGCATTATGGGGAACAGATTCATGCAAGAGAATGGGCAGCTAAAAACGCCTGAAGACATTAAGGTCATCGCCTTCGATGTATTTGGAACGGTGGTTGATTGGCATAAGAGCATCATGCGGGAAATTTGCCTGATGAATCTGGATGTCGACCCCGACAAATTCGCACTGGCGTGGCGGGCCGGCTATATGCCGGCCATGCAACAGGTGATGTCCGGAGAGCTTGGTTGGACGTCGATCGACGATCTTCACAGAATGATACTGGATGATCTTCTTGCGAAATTCAACGTAACGCACTTAAGGGAGGATCAAAAGCGACATTTGAATAAGGCCTGGCATCGACTTGAGGCCTGGCCGGACACGGTGACGGGACTGCGGCGGCTGAAATCGCAATACACGATTTGCACCTTATCGAACGGCAATATTGGATTACTCGCCAATATGGCCAAACATGCCTCCTTGCCATGGGACTGTATCCTTTCGGCCGAAGTATTTCATAAGTACAAGCCAGACCCGGCGACTTACCTGGGCGTAGCGAATATATTCGATGTCGAGCCAGGCGAGGTGATGTTGGTCGCGGCCCATCAAGATGATTTGGCGCATGCCCGCGCGTGCGGATTGAAGACCGCCTACATCGAAAGGCCGCTGGAATATGGTCCTTCTCAAATCAAGGATGTGTCTCCGCACGCCAGCAACACGCTTCATGCAAAGGATCTGGTGGAGCTTGCGAGTGTTCTCAATTGTTGAGCGAGCAACTGGACAAATTAGTCGGGATCTGCGGTTTGCCGATCTGACTCTTCCAAAATAAATTGAACCGCTCAGCGGCAAGGATAACCGGCATGGTCTGCCCTGCAGCTTCCGGCACCATCAGAACAGATACTTATATCCCAAGTCGAGAAATCATCTTCGATGATCTCTTTAGTGCTCTTGCTTTTTGCTAGGCTGCAAGTATTCCGTCAATCCTTGGAACCACATCACCTCAACAAAGTCGCCGCTGATTGTGAGGTCTTCTTTATGCAACGCTGCCAAAAAGGCTTCTTTGCTATCCTTTGCGGAAAGTGTCGCAAAACCCCTGGCAGCATCTCTGAAGGACATGGTGAAATTTGGTGCCTTGGTAATTCCGGCGACAGAACTCACTGCGCCGTTCTCTATGATGAAATAACGACCAATCCCTCCAAGAGTTCTTATCTGGAATATCAGCTTCTTGCCCTGTACATACTTGGCGCACGCCGGGTTATTTCTGACAGCTCTCTGCAGTAACTTCGTTAGGACCCACAGTAAAAATTTGAACTTTAGCATGATTGTTTTTTCCTAATCCACGTGCTATTAAAATGACTTGAGCAAGGTTTTGTACATTTCTCGGTATTACTCTTCGAGAAACTGAATGGCGTGTCTTAAGAAGCGTTCAGGGTACTGGAATTGAGCCGCATGGCCAGCATCGGGATAAATGAATAACTGCGCATTCGGAATGTTCTGGGCCATGTGCCAGGAATTAATTGTCGGAACCATCACGTCGTTCACGCCGTTAAGGATGAACGTCGGCTGCTTGATTTCGCGCAAGTGAGCGAATGGCTCTTTGGGATCGAGTTTCGGCAAGTAGTACATGTTTGCCTCAATCTGAGCCTGTATTACTTCCGGGGAACTGGGAGGGTCTTGGTCTGCACGTTGATGACGGCGGGTCCAGAAGTCGCGCCCGGCCTTTTGCGCGGCCTCGGACCGACCAAAGAACAAGAACAAGAAATCCTCCACGGTCGGGACTGGGCGCGGAGCGGCCTCCAGCACACCCGGATCTGAATCCGGATTTCCGCCACGGGGACCGGTGCCGAGCAGCATGAGTTTGCGGACCAGATCAGGATGACGTCGCGTCAGGTCCTGAGCCTGAAAGCCACCCAGGGAGAAACCTAAAACATCGACCTTGCGCAGACCGAGTGCTCGTATGACCGCTGCTGCGTCGTCGGCCATATGCTCCATTCGAGTGCGGGGCTTGCCGGAAGAGGATGCAATGCCTCGACCGTTATAGAGGATCACTTCGCGTCCTGCCGCCAGGCCGTCTGTCATGAGGGGATCCCAGTGATCCATGCCTCCGCGAAAATGTTGAAGAAAGAATAGCGGCGGCTGTCCTGTAGTACTGTTGCCCCAGCGGCGATAGGCGAATTTATCTCCATCCACTTCTACGAAGTGGGTTGGGGCGGTGAGGTGGGTATCGTTCATGTTCTGATCTTCCTGTTGGTAACGGTAAGCATTGATATGAGAGCCATTGTTATTGTTGCGCGACGAGATCTCTGGCTGAAACGGCGTTTGTCCCATCGGGCCTCAGAGTCCTATCGCGCAAGAAATTCGAGTGCCGCAAGCACGAATTCCTCATGGAACTGAAACACCCCGCCATGGCCTGCGTCGGGATAGATGACGAGAGTGCTGTTCGGAAGCCGCCGAGCCAAGTCATGCGTATTTGTGGTTGGGACCATTCGATCATTGTCGCCATTGACGATGAGGACGGGGTTCTTGACCACTGATAGATCAGCAGGCTCTTTTTGCCCCCAGGCCTTCAACGCCTGTAACTGCGCGAAGTACGCGCTAAATGTGATCTCTTTGTCACGGTTCTCCGTGCGTTCCTTCAACCGCGCCAGAAACGCCTTGCCGGCCGCGATGCCGTTGGGAGTGCGGGTGAAGAACAGGTATTGTTTCGGATCCTGGAACGTAATGAGGCCGTGGAGAAGTTCGAAATTCGACACTCCGGAGACATCACTGATGCCCTTACCGCCGGCCGGCCCAGTTCCCGCGAGTATCATTTTGCGGACGAGTTGCGGATCTTTCAACACAATTTCCTGGGAAATCATTCCACCCATCGAAAAGCCGAAGAGGTCAACTTGGTTGAATCCCATCGCTTTGATGAAGGTGGTGGCATCGTCTGCCATTTGCTCTATCGTTTTGGGTGATGCGCCGCTCGATGCTCCGACGCCTCGGTTATCGAAAACGACTACGTGATGCTTCGCAGCAATGCCGTCCACGACTCGGGGGTCCCAGTTGTCCAGGACGGCAGCCAAGTGGCCAAGAAACACTACTGGCGTACCGCCATTTTGCTTTCCTAGCTCCCGGTATGCGAATTCAACTCCACCAGCAGAGATGAATTGCGTTGGCACGGTTTTCCAGTTGACCTCCAACGCTTGTTCGATCGGCGGTTTGCTGATCTTCGCGCTGTCGAGTGAATCATTGCTTGCGCCAACCACCGCTAAATTGCTATCGGGTGAACCGTTACTTGCACCCGCAGCCTGTGAAATGAATGGTGTGGCCAGGGTGAGTGCCAGTACGCTTGCTTTCAATAAATGACGCTTCAGTAAATAACGCATTGCATGGATCTCCAGAGTTTAAAATTTCTCGATGTGTTACTGCGGCTCCTGCCGCAAGACACCTTGGACAAAAGGTCCGCGCCTTATTACGCGAACCTGGAATGGCGCCTGCGCCGCGCGCCGTGAAGTCGGCATACTGGGCAGGCGCGACGGCTGATTCAACAGATTGATGTCAGGCGAACGAGGCTTGGCCATGGCGAATTCTCAAAGGAGTGGTTTCAAGGACGGCTTTTGCTGGAACGTGGGACATCGCGTGCTCGGTCAGCGCCGTGATGGTCAGGCTAGGGTTCACACCTAGGTTGGCGCTGAGCATGGAGCCGTCGCAAACCAACATGTTCTGGTAGCCGAAGACGCGGTTTTGCACGTCGATCACGCCGCGCTCTGGAGAGTCAGCCATCGCGCAGCCGCCAATGCAGTGCGCCGTGGTCGGAATGTTGAACAGGATCTCTGTCAACAAGGTCAAGGGAGTGCCGCCAAGTGCTTTGGCACCTTTTTCGACAAACGCATTCGCGTCGGGGAGATACGCGGGAAGCGGCGCGCCTTCCGTGCATAGCAGCTTGCTGAACGGCCAGTACCAGCGACGCTTGAGCCGCAGGTCGATGTAGCCATCCAATGTTTGCATCACCACCAACAGCATGGTCTGGCGCGCAAAGCCGATCGGGTTGTGCGCACGCAGCGCCTTCAACGGATGGCTCAGCAAAGTCCACAGCCAAATGAGAATGCGGCTCCAGCCGGCGCGTCCGCCGGTCAGCAGGGTCATCATCATCCCCGTCGCATCCGAGCCCTCGGGATAGCGTACTACCCCGATGTGGGTGTGCTCATCGATGTAGATGGCGGCGCCGCCAGCAACGCCTGGCGACATGCTCATGTCGTTCCCGGGAAAACGCACGCCAATGAGGGACTCTGCGTTGGTACGAACGCGATTGCCGAGATCGTCGCTGATGCGCGGCAGCGAACCGCGCTGCTTGAGCCGGAACAAGAGTTCGACCGTTCCCAATGATGAAGCAGCGAAGACCACGCTGCGGCACCGAAAGCTGCGCCGTTGCTTGTTGAACACGGCGGTGGAGCATTCGGTGTGAACCTCGTAACCGTCGCTGCCGTCCAGCTTGCCATTGAGAGGGCGCACGTCCACCACCTTCGTCTCAGCAAAGACCTGAGCGCCACGCTTTTCAGCGAAGTAGAGGTAGTTTTTGTCCAGCGTGTTCTTGGCGTTGTGCTTGCAACCTACCATGCAGCCGCCACAGCCAACGCAAGTGCCACGCTCAGGGCCTTCGCCGCCGAAGTAGGGGTCTGGGTAGGTCTTGCCGCCAGCTTCTCCCTCTGGTGCAAAGAAGGTGCCCACGCGGCCACTGTAGTAGGTGTCGCCCACGCCGTATATGTCTGCCATCCTCTTGAGCCGAAAGTCGGCCTCGCCCAGCAGCTTATTGGCGGTAACACCCAGCATGCGCTCCGCGGTGGTGTAGTGCTGTGGCATGATGCGACTCCAGTCCTTCAGGCCGGCCCAAGAACCCTGGCCCCACACTTTGAGAGATGGAACGAGCAGGGCGTTGGCGTAGGTGATGGAGCCGCCGCCAACCGCGTTGCCGCACAAAACCATCATGTGGCGGAACAGCCGCAAGTTATAGAAGCCGAACATCCGCACACCCGGTCGCCAGATCCAGCGCCGCGCATCCCAGTTGGACTTGGGAAAATCCGTTGCGTTCCAGCGCCGCCCCATCTCCATGACGCCGACGGAGTAGCCCTTTTCGGTAAGGCGGCACGCTGATACGCTGCCGCCGAAACCCGAACCGATGACGATGTAGTCGAAGTCGTAGGAAGCATTCATTGCGAGTTCCTCGGGGCTGCGCCGGTGGTACTCTTTATTCGCGCATACGTATGCAGGATGTACATGGTTTGTCTCCGTTTGATTTTTTTTATTAGGCGTGAAAAACCGCCTCTCATAATTCGCCTATGCCCGAGCACGTAGACGTCGGGTCCGGAACGTGCCCCAACCGCTCATCACAAGTGTTTTCAGAAAGGCCCATAAACCACTTTCGTTGGGTCGCGGCTCGCCACCATTGGCGATTCGTTTTACCTGTAGGGTGTACCAGAGGACTTCCATAATGCCCAGGCGATCAATCTGCTTTATCCCCGTCTTGATCGGGCGTACACGCCGCTTGCTGTCCCGCCCTTGCAACAACGCCATTGGCGCATCAGGATCGATGACCATCAGCCGCGCCATGCCGATGACGTCGACAGCCCCAGAGCGAAGCGCGGCGTTCATACCGGTTGCGCTGCGAAAGCCTCCGGTGACCATTAGAGGTACCGTCACTGTGGCGCGCACCTTTTCAGCAAATTCGATGAAGTAAGCTTCGCGCGCAATGGTGGACGCTTTTTGCGGCTGGGCGACACCTGTTTCGTAGGTCCCGCCTGATATCTCGACAAGGTCGATTCCTGCATCGACTAGCGCCTGAACTGTCGCCAGCGACTCCTCTTCGGTGAATCCTCCACGCTGGAAATCCGCCGAATTGAGCTTAATGGCGACGGGAAAGTCCGAACCAACCTGCCGCCGAATCTCGGAGTAGACGGCCAGCACGAAGCGGCGCCGCTTTTCGGGAGTGCCGCCCCATTCGTCATTGCGCTGATTGTGGTGCGGCGACAGGAATTGATTGATCAGATAACCATGCGCTCCGTGGATTTGCACGCCGCTGAAGCCGGCTTTCTTGCAGATGGCAGCACTGCGTCCGAAGCGTTGGATGATGTCCTCGATCTCAGCAGAAGTGGCCTCACGCGGGGTCTCAAAGAGCGCTGTCAGATCCTTGCTGAATGGCACAGCCGATGGCGCGAGATTGCTGACATTCAGACCTTTGGCCGACTGCTTGCCAGGGTGGTTGAGTTGAACCCATATCGAGGCACCATGATCGGTTGCCGCCCGCGCCCATTGTCGAAGCAAAGGCAGATCTGCCTCGTTCTCGATTACCACGTTGCCGGGCTCGCCCAGCGCCCTGCGGTCGATCATTACGTTCCCGGTGATGAGCAATCCGACGCCTGAGGATGCCCAGCGTCGGTATAGCCGGACGAGATGCGGTGTCGGATTGTTGGCATAGGTGGCCAGAGTCTCGCTCGTTGCCGCCTTCGCTAAGCGGTTGCGGATGACGTAGCCATTCTGCAGGAGCAGGGGCCGGGTCAACAAGTCGGTATCAATAGAGGAAAAATCAGCCATGTTGGAACCTCATGTATTTCGGGATGGGGCATTGTCAGTCTGAGGCGCAAATATTCTGCCGCTCACAGCCAAGGCCAATACTTTTTAAAAGTATGATCGTAATTTAATAAGACCAAAAAATAAGGCGCCCAAATATCTGCAACCCTGGATCGGACGCCAACAGGTCCAGAGTGATTTCGCTACTTGCGAATATTATAGACAGACTTCGCTAGCAACTGCTGTCGATCGCCCGTGTTAATTTATTCAACAACCTCAAAATTGTCCCTGCCGATTTGTTACTGCTGCCTTCGAACGATTGCGAGTCCAGCCTCAATTCCACCCTCAAGAATTTGGTCTGACATTGCTTTGTCACTTACCGCGCGTGCGAGCTGCAAAGTGCCGACCATCATGCCGAAAAGCGCAGCTGCATCTTTGCGCTGGGTAATGGGGTCGCGTCCTGGCAAATTATTGGCGATAAAATCGAGAAATTCGCCAATTTTACGAGTGAACAAGTCGCGGGTTTCCTCGGGGTGACGGGCTATTTCGGCAACCAACGCAGCTGTTGGGCAACCCTCATCAGCAGCGTCGCGCGCCTGAGGACTGAGGTAGTCACGAATCCCTTGTTCCAGCCCCAAGCCTTCCGCTGATGCTGCAATCATCGCTTGAAGCCTGCGGTTTAAGGTGTCGACGATAACCTCCTGGAGCAAATCTTCCTTCGACTTGAAGTGGACGTAAAAGGCACCATTGGTAAGGTCTGCGTCATACATAATTCCGGCCAAGCCAACCGCCGCAACTCCCTCGCCACGGAAACGCCGCGAGGCGACTTCGAGAATGCGCGAGCGCGTCAGTTCTTTTTGTCCCTTTACGTAACGCATAGAAGTTGTTCTTTCTCATTGAATTATGATCGCACGTTTAAAGTATACTCATAATTTAATGGGAGTCAAGCTTTTTTGCGTGTGATAAATAGGGGGAGTGTGCCTCAGAAAAGAGAAAGGTCGCGCGTTAAGTTGTAGTGGCTCGCGCCTGTCCCCAACAATAGACCGGATGAAAGACCGCTCCTGCCTCCAGTCCGGCCAATTCGACTCAGGCGATATACGCGGGGTTGCAGGGCGAGCTGGGACAAGGCTGTGCGCTCGATCTGACAGTCGATTGTCGCGAAGGGGCAGAAGAGTGATCTGGATCCTACAGCGCCTTGTTGTGGTCCGTTGATTGAGAGGTGTCCGTTTTAATCATTCTGTACAGAACGATGCCGAATTGTAAGTATGATTACTATTTTTGCACTAATATCATTGCACGCCAACCTATTGATTGCACTCATGTCGACGCCAATCACCTACAACCCTGAAGCGCCTGATGTTCTGATAGATAAGGAACTCTCGAAGGACCCGCAACTAGCAATCAGCAAGGGACTGTCCTGGTTCGATCGAGACCGGGAGCTGTTTCGGTTTCGAGGGGCGCGCCTGCTAAGCAGCACGTTTTTGTAGGAGAATTAGTTCGGAGCGCTCTTTATTCTTTCTTTTCAACGGCGACTATAACTTTGCTTCTACATCATAACTTCGCATAATTTGTATTATGTCAAATCGTCGTCGCAGATACACAAGGCTATTTGCAGTACGCACAGCGCTCAAACGTAAATGTATCGGGTTAAACAACGTAAAGCCGTCGAGCGCTGCAACGTGAATGTGTCAGGTTAACTAGATGAGTTCGAGATGATCATTTCGCCGACGACCGAACTCCGAATACTGGTCTTTTGGTAGTAGCAGGATACTCGCCGCGTGACTAGACTTCTCATTGCTTATTCAAGCGTCGCAGTATTTAACGTACCTCTACCATTCACCAAGAAAGGCCAATATCATGTCCAAGAAAATCGAACGTGAAGAAATCAGCTCGCGCCGCAAATTACTGGTCTCCGCAGCAGGCGTTGCTGCTGGCGCGGCCACCGCCGTTCTGGCATCTTCGAACGCCGTTGCGGCGCCCGCCACACCGGCGTCTGGCGCCAGTGTCGGCAAACACACGGGCAACACAGTCACAACCAAAGACGGCACGCTGATTCATTACAAGGACTGGGGAACCGGCCCGGTTGTCGTTTTCAGCCATGGCTGGCCACTGCAGGGCGACGCTTGGGAAGACCAAATGATGTTTCTGGCCACTAACGGCTATCGCGTAATTGCGCATGATCGTCGCGGACATGGTCTGTCGAGCCAACCTTGGACAGGCAACGATATGGACACATATGCCGACGATCTGGCAACACTAATGGATACATTGGACTTGAAAGGCGCGACTATGGTCGGCCACTCCACCGGTGGTGGCGAGGTAGCGCGTTACATCGGACGCCATGGAAGCAAGCGGGTCGCCAAGGCGGTGCTAGTAGGTGCAGTGCCTCCGCAAATGGTTAAATCCGCCAATAATCCTAACGGTTTGCCGATGTCCGTATTCGACGGCATTCGGAGTTCGGTTCTGGCCGATCGCTCACAATTCTTCAAGGACTTGACGACCCCGTTTTACGGTTACAACCGCCCTGGCTCCAAGCCTTCCCAAGGTGTCCGCGATACATTCTGGGCTCAAGGCATGCAGTGCGGGATTAAAAACGCGTACGATTGCATCAAACAATTTTCGGAAACCGACTTCACCGAAGATTTGAAGAAAATGGATATGCCAACTCTGATCGTCCATGGCAGCGATGACCAAATTGTGCCCATCGATACGTCCGGAAAGGCTTCTGCGAAAATCGTCAAAAACGCGAAGTTGCTTATCTATGAGGGCGCACCTCATGGTTTGCCAACTACTCACAAAGATAAATTGAATGCAGATTTGCTCGCATTCTTGAAGTCCTAAACGATGCATGGTCGGCGCTGTAACTCATACAGTGCCGACTAGAAAGAGAATCGTGCGAGGCAACTCACAAATCTCGACGCATGACAGCGCTGATTATTTCGGCTCGTTGAAATCGACGTGCTGACGAAAAATTTCCTCTACCCAATCGGCGAATAATCGAAGCTTTGCCACATTTCTTCGGTTTTGTGGATATAACAATGATATCGGCATGGGTACTGGCAACCATTGAGAAAAGACTTCCACCAAATCACCGCTGTCTAGATATTCTCGTACCTGGTAACGTGCCGGCTGCATCAGGCCGAGACCCTGAAGACCGCAAGTAACATGAGCATCGGCGTCATTTACCGAGACGAAGCTCGTCATCTCGACTTTTACCACCTCCCCCTCCACCTGGAAGTCCCAATCGAACGCCCGTCCGGTTCTTCCAGAACAGTGTGTCACCATGCGATGGTGCTGCAGTTCGTCAATCGTGCGGGGGGTACCGTAACGTTTCAAGTAAGATGGCGACGCGCAAGTGACGAACTGCATGCAGCCAATCTGTCGGCCGACAAGAGAAGAGTCTTGCAGGGTCCCGGCACGCAGAGCGCAATCGACACCCTCCTGTGTCATGTCAACCAAGCGGTCCGTGAGGCTTAAGACCAGTTCCAACTCAGGGTACGCATCATAGAACTCGGCAATGCGAGGAAGCACCACATGGCGTCCAACGGCGCCCGGCATATCGAGACGTAGCTTACCCTTAGGCCCCGTCTGGCTATGATCACGAAAACTGCTTTCAACCTCCTCGATAGCGGCAAGGATTTCGGTACATTTTTCAAAATACTCGGCGCCATCCGGCGTCAGGGACAGGCGGCGAGTAGATCTTTGCAAAAGCCGGGTTCCCAGAAAAGCCTCCAGGTTTTGCAATGTCGCAGTCAATGACGCACGTTGCAAATTTAACGTTTCGGCTGCTTTCGAAAAACTGTTGGCCTCAACAATTCGGACGAAGGTCTGCATAGCTTTCAGGCGATCCACGAAGCTCTCCTCAAGATTGGATTGTTCAATTAAATCATACAGTATAGGGCGGGTGAACCATAACAATCTTTGATCGAATTTTCCCTAAAATGAGCCCAAGAAACATCCTGTTCGCGCCTTTAACCCAACCGACACAAAGATCAATATCAATACCCCTTTCGTATAAACGACAATCCCGCTTCGCGAAGCATAATTTCAATATTCCTTCGTTTTTATCTTAACGAATTGTTCTATCAGCTTCTCACAATTGATACACGTTTTTTTTAAAAACAATGCGCATCACACCTGACCGCATGAACCAAAAATTGAATCGTACAAACGTATGAATGCAATATTGAACAGCCGGCCTGTGATCGATTATTCGGCGTCGAAACTCGTCCCGTTGAATGTGAACCGATTGATAGTCTTGCACCGGGTTATTTCTCCCGATCCAGGAGGTGTGCCACTATGCAGTCTTCCAAAAGAGCTGTTACCGACACAAGCAGCGCTTTTGCTCGAAAACGCCCATCTATCCAATCAATTGCAATTGGAAAATGAACGTCGCCGAAACACTGAAGATGCTTTGAAAGCCAGCGAAACGTCTCTCGAAATCGCGCGGATGCTTACCCAATCCGGCATATGGCGATGGAATATTGAAACCGGTGAAATTAATTGTTGCGAGGAGCTGATTCGAATTCTGGATTTTGATCCTCCACCCCATGCAGTTACTATCGACGAATTCATGGAGCGCGTCCATTGCGACGACAGGCCGCAGGTTGAAAGCGAAATATACGAGGCGCTAAACGAGGGCCAAAGCCTGCAACGAGAATTTCGCATTACGCTGCCCGACGGCACCCTACGTTATCTGCGAAGCGTCGGAAGGGCCGAAATCAATCGTGCTGGAAAGCTGGAATTTTTCGGCTCGATTATGGACGTTAGCAGTCAAAAACGTTCCGATGAAGCATTACGCCTTGCACAGTGCGAGCTCGCGCGTGTGGCGAGGATAACGGCAATGGGTCAGTTTGCCGCATCAATGGGCCATGAAGTCAGTCAACCTCTGGCCGCCATCGTATTGAATGCCGAGGCTGCTCTATGTTGGCTGCGGCAGGAGCCGGCTCAGGTGGCCCAGGCAGAGGATGCCTTAAAGCTGATACTTCAAGCTGGCAACTCGGCGGGGAGCGTGATCCGAAGCATTCGGGGCATGGCCTGCAAATCGGGGCCTGAACTTGCTCCCGTTGTGGTGGACGATGCAATTCGTGAGGTGTTACTACTACTGCGCTCTGAATTACAAAGCCGTAAGATCAGAGTCTGCACGCAACTGACGCTTGGTACGCGGCTGCTCAATGCCGACCGAACGCAATTGCAACAGGTCATGATGAATCTGTTATTGAACGCGATTGACGCAATGAGCGGCATCGAGTACAGAATGCGCTTATTGGAAGTCCGAACTGCAATCATAGATACCTCAGGGGCCTTCCGGATTAGCATCGAAGACAATGGGATAGGTATCGACACCAATTCAGCTAAACGCCTGTTCGATCCTCTTTTTTCGACCAAGACCGAAGGTATGGGTATGGGGCTGACAATCTGCCGTTCAATTGTTGAGGCTCATGGCGGGCGGATTTGGTGCACATCTCGACAACCAAACGGCACTTCCTTCCATGTCAGTTTGCCGTCGGACGGAGCGTGTATTGGAATGTCCGGCAATAACAAAATTCTCAATTCCGACAAAAAATTTACGTGATATGGAAACCATTTCAATTCTGATCGCGGACGACCATCCGCTGATACTCGCGGGTCTTACATCGTTGATTAATGCTACACCCGGGTTTCATCTGGTGGCTCAGGCCTCGGACGGACCACAGGCATTGGATTATTACGATCAATTGCGTCCAAACGTGGTTCTCATGGACCTCAATATGCCGGAAATGAACGGGGTTGAAACAATCGGTCGTATTCGTCGCATAAATCCCAACGCGTGTATCGTGATCCTAACATCGTACCAAGGCGAAGAGGATGTCTACCGGGGTCTACACGCGGGTGCACAAGCATATTTGCTCAAAGACGCAGGAATGGAGCAACTGATCCAGTGCATAAAGACTGTCGCCGCAGGAAGCAAATTCTTGCCGACTGCAGTTGCATCGAAATTGGCCGAGCGGATGGAGACAAACAGACTATCAAAACGCGAGCTGGAAATTCTCGTTCATCTGGCCACCGGGAAGAGTAACAAGATGATAGCCCGCTGCGCCGGGATTGAAGTGGGTACCGTAAAATTCCATGTGAACAATATCCTTGCGAAGCTCAATGTTTCAAGTCGGACCGAAGCAGCAACTGTTGCGGCCCGACGCGGCCTGCTAAGCATCTTTTGACGTGAGGCTATCTGAAGTGCTGAGATAGGCGTGAATTTGCGCAACTACGGCAGCTCCCTCGCCAACGGCTGCAGCAACGCGTTTAACGGAACCTGCACGCACATCGCCTATAGCAAATATTCCCGGCGCGCTCGTCGCTAATCCAGAAGCGCCAGCAACTCCGGCATTGGCGGCCTGCCCGGCAAGGACAAAACCTTTCTGATCGAGAGTCAATCCGCAGCTATGCAACCAATCCGTTTGAGGTTCGGCGCCGATAAATAAAAACAGCCTGGACGTAGAAATTATTCTCTCGCAACCGTGCTGTAACAACCTGACCGCTTCAAGCCCTTTGTCAGAGCCATCCAACGCAGACACAGTTGAATCGGTATGAAGGCTTATGTTTTCCGTTGTTGCGATGCGCTCTATCAGGTAGGCAGACATACTGTCCGTCAATCCAGATCCGCGTACGACCATGTGTACCTTGGACGCATGCGATGCGAGAAAAACGGCCGCCTGCCCTGCTGAATTTCCGCCTCCCACCAATACAATTTCCTGTTCAAAACAAAGCTTTGCTTCGATGGGCGATGCCCAGAAGTGGATACCTCTGCCTTCGAAGCGCTCTGCCCCCGCCAGATCCAGGCGCCTATAGCGCGCGCCAGACGCTATCACCACCGTTTTTGCCTGGACATAACTGCCGTCGCTCAATACAGCACGACGCGGTGTGCTACCACTGCACAAATCAACCACGCTTAGCGGAACTACAATTTCTGCGCCGAATTTTTGCGCCTGAACATAAGCGCGACCAGCCAACTCTTGACCGGATATTCCTGTTGGAAAACCAAGGTAGTTTTCGATTCGGGCGCTGGCTCCCGCCTGGCCGCCAAAAGCGCGCTGCTCAAGGACTAGAACTGACAAGCCTTCCGACGCTGCATAGACTGCTGCTGCCAGTCCCGCCGGCCCTGCGCCGACGATGAGGACGTCATATACCTGAGAGCTTTCCAACAGAGGCAACATCCCCAGATTCCTTGCCAAAGCGTTTTCGCTGGGGTTAAAGCCGACTCCTCCATCCGGATAAATCACCAAGGGCAAATGTTGCTGCGCCGGCGCATAAACCTGAAGCAGCGCTGCAGCCGCAGGGTCATCGTCTGGATCAAGCACGGTATGCGGATAGCCGTTGCTAGTCAGGAAATTTTGAAGCCTCACCATATCCGGGTTGCCGAGCGGGCCGACAAGGGCCGGGCCGCACTCCCCGGTATCGAGGAGATTCATGCGACGCAAAATCAACGCGCGCATGATACGCTCGCCCAAATCTGCGTGATTGACGATCAAACGACGTAACATCGATGAGCTGATCTGCAAAGTACTTACTTCGCCGATAGCAGTGCCTTCAACGAGCGACGGCCGGTCCGATAGCTGGCTGATTTCCGCTGTAAACTCCCCCGGGCCGTGATGGGCAACCGTAAATTGCCGATTCAGGCCATCGTGCCGGCTAATCACCACCCAACCTGCCAGGATCACATGCATGCCGCCGGAAGCCTTTCCCGCCTGGAAAATAGTTTCGCCTGGACGCCAATGGTGTACGACTCCAAAGCGCATTGTTGCGCTTATCTCAGCCATTGTCAGTACCGGGAAAATCTGTTTTCGACGGCTCTCGATATCAACTGGATTTGCAATCGGTGTTCTACCTGCCTGGGGGCGCGATGCGGGAGATTGAAAATTCTGCCCTGAAACATCGGCGGACGGGACGCCGGCGTTATCTAGATCACTCATGATTATTAAACCCAAAATGGATTGAACGATCGGATGTTTTGCGTTCGCCATGCCGGGTCCGAACCAGGGGCGCTGCCCCGGCAGCGAATATCAATCGATTACGACGCGATCTTGCGCAAGGCCTCGGCTACGCCAGTCCCGTATGCCGGATCGGCTTTGTGGCAGTTGCCGACGTGACGCGCCTTCACTTCATCGGAGACACCGCGCATTGCACGGGCGGTATTATCGAAGAGTAGCTGTTGCTGAACCGGCGTCATCAGCCGGAACAACGCTCCGGGCTGTGAGTAATAATCCTCGTCAACGCGATGATTCCAATGGCCTGCCGCCCCGCTGATAGCCAAGGGAGGCTCACGAAAATCCGGTTGGTCCTGCCATTCGCCAACGCTGTTCGGTTCATAAGCGGTTGTTCCCCCCTGATTGCCGTCCACCCGCATCTGGCCGTCCCGATGATAGCTGTGGAAAGGACATTTCGGCGCATTGACTGGAATCTGATGATGATTTACGCCCAATCGATAACGCTGCGCGTCGCCGTATGAAAACAGCCGCCCCTGTAACATCTTGTCCGGGGAAAAACTGATGCCAGGCACGATCTGAGCGGGATTAAATGCAGCTTGCTCGACCTCTGCAAAAAAGTTCTCAGCGTTGCGATTTAATTCCATCACGCCGACCTCGATCAGCGGATAGTCTTTATGTGGCCAGACCTTAGTCAAGTCGAATGGATTGATGTGATAAGTCGCAGCATCTTCCTCTGGCATAACCTGGACAAACAACGTCCAGCGCGGAAAATTCTCCTGCTCGATGCTCTCGTACAAATCACGTTGCGCGCTCTCCCGATCGCGGCCAACCAATGCTTCAGCTTCAGCGTCGCTCAGATTTTCAATGCCTTGCTGGGTCTTGAATGTAAATTTCACCCAAAAGCGCTCATTCGCTTCATTCAGGAAGCTGTAGGTATGGCTGCCAAACCCGTGCATATGACGGTAAGTGCGCGGTAAGCCGCGATCACTCATGACCACTGTGACCTGATGCAAGGCTTCTGGCAACATGCTCCAAAAATCCCAGTTACTGTTCGCATCGCGCAAACCTGTACGTGGGTCGCGCTTGATCGCGTGGTTCAGATCCGGAAACTTGAGTGGATCTCGCATGAAGAACACCGGGGTATTGTTACCCACCAAATCCCAGTTCCCGTCTTCCGTATAGAATTTCATTGCAAAACCGCGAATATCGCGCTCTGCATCCGCAGCGCCGCGCTCACCTGCCACTGTGGAGAAACGAACAAACATTGCGGTTTTCTTGCCCACTTCAGCAAACAGTTTTGCTTTGGTATAGCCGGTAATATCGTGCGTCACGGTGAAGCTGCCATATGCGCCTGCCCCTTTCGCGTGCATCCTGCGCTCAGGAATCACTTCGCGGTCGAAATGCGCGAGCTTTTCAAGGAACCAGATATCCTGCAGCAGAACCGGGCCGCGCGGCCCGGCAGTCTGAATGTTTTGATTGTCAACGACGGGGGCGCCAGCTGCAGTAGTAAGTTTTTTCATGATTTCTCCGGGGTTAAGTTGTATCAGAATAGCCCCGTTGCCCTACGCTTCCACCTGCCGAAAGCACACTTTTCTCCATGCATTTGGATCGGGATCTGCAAGATTTTGCCGAAAAAATTCCAGATAAATCCAGCTTTTTCATGCCTAAAATATAGGCAGGCGAAATTACCGTATTTGCGTGTAGTTCACTGGGATCCAGCGAAATCCTTTGCCATTCGCGCCTACATGCCCCAAGCCTGGAAACGGCAGATGCGCAGCACCGACCAGGATGCCATCCTTAGCGATACTGGAAAAAACTTGCAGCCGTTCAGCAGCAGCCTGCTTTTGGTCACTGTCAAATGCAATGGTGACAGACGGTGTATCAAACTGCACGGCGGCCACATGGATCAGGTCACCGATCAGCAGCAATTTCTGCCCCTTGCTTTGTATCAAATAACTAGTATGTCCAACCGTATGACCTTGACTAAGGATACTAATCACTCCAGGCGCCAGCTCTGTATTCCCATCAAATGGACTGTATTTCCCGGTCTTGACGTATGGATTCACCGACGCAATTGCCCCCTGAAAAAAACCTTTGTTATCCGGTGCGGCTTGATCCATGTTCGATTGGCTCAGCCAGAACTCGGATTCGTGCCGATCTGCACGCAGTAACGCGTTCGGGAATGCAATCGCTCCATTCGTCATTAAGCCTCCCACGTGATCCGGATGCATGTGAGTGAGGTAGATTTCATCAACCTGCTCGGGTTGGTATCCCGATGCCTTCAAATTTGCTATCAACTTCCCTAAGGTCGGTCCAAATAGATTGCCGGCGCCGGTATCAATCAAAATAAGCTTGCTCCCGGTGTTGACCAGGTAAGTATTTACAGAGGTTTCAAGTGGACTCTGCTCGAACGCATGGGCCAGGGCCTGATCGGTTTTTTTCTGATTTTGATTTAACAGTTTATTCATCGGCAGATCGACGGTGCCATCGCTCAACGCCGTGATCTCGAATTCACCAACCATAATGCGGTAAAACGCCGGGGCCGGGTTATGCGCCATAGGAGCTGCGGCTTGCGCTGACAAGCTTGCCAGTACGTTGATTGCGGCAAATGCGATGCCAGCAACCAGCCCGGACGCACGACTTGAACCGAATAATTTGCGAATCATTTGTATCCCTCTATGTTTGGTCGTGCCCCGTCAACTACTAAGAAATGCACTTAATTTATAGCCGAGCGCTATCGGACGCAGCAATTACGCTTCGCTGTCCATCTTCGAATCCGTCGTTTCTTTTTTTGACAGTACATTAGGCGGCGCCACGCCGGTAATCTTACTGACGCATTCTGTGCGTAGCCATGAAACAGTGACCGCCTCGCCGACAATCAGACGCTTGACAGTCGGCACCACCTGCTCGCCGATCAACATTCCCAACAAGCCAATTAGAGCAATGGCAGGCGGGGCTGGCGAGCGCACTTGCAGGAGCGCATAAATTACGCCTACCAATAGCCCGGCGGCCAGGGAAATAATATAGACCTTCATGTGTTTTCTCCTTCTGATAATCACCGCAGCTGAGCCGAATTGCAGCAGCTGTTCGAGATTTGCCGCACCTGCACACAACTATAAATTGTGTGCAGACACGGCTTTTTTGGAGGGGCTTATTTCTTAGCGGGGACCGGAGCCAGAGTCTCGTGGCTGCCTGTAATGCGCTGCGGCGCTTTATGCACCATCGTGTAGGCATAATCGACACCCATGCCATAGGCGCCGGAATGATCCTTCACTATCGCCATTACTGCATCATAGGTATCTTTCAGCGCCCAATCGCGTTGCCACTCGAGCATGACTTGTTGCCAGGTCACCGGCACAACGCCGGCCTGTATCATGCGTTGCATGGCGTAGTCGTGCGCTTCTTTCGACGTGCCGCCAGAAGCATCGGCAACCATATATATCTCGTATCCACCTTCGAGAATGGCGCAGAGAGCAAAACTGTTGTTGCAAACTTCGGTCCACAAGCCTGAAACTACTACCTTCTTTTTGCCGTTTGCAGCAAGCGCATCGCGTACTTTTTGATCGTCCCAGGAATTCATGGAGCTACGCTCAAGGATATCCTTGCCAGGAAAAACGTTGAGCAATTCTGGATAGGTATGGCCCGAGAATGCCTCGGTTTCCACAGTAGTGATAATGGCCGGAATATTAAAGACTTTCGCCGCTTTAGCGAGGGCAACGGTATTGTTCTTCAATACCTGGCGGTCAATCGACTGGACTCCAAAAGCCATTTGGGGCTGCTGGTCGATGAAGATGATCTGGCAATTCGTCGGGGTCAATACTTCAAGTTTCGGGTTCATCATGATGGGATCCATTCATTGTTGGTAAAAACGATGCCTTGGCAAACATGCAATGGCGCGGATATGCGTGCCATCACCACCATGCTATGCCCTTCAAAAATCGAAAACCACTATCTAAATATATGACGCGACGCTTTTTTCGAGGATTTCTTTGGCCTTGACCCCAGGGAAAAATCAAGAACATTGGAATTTTTTGAGGATGGAGAAAATTGAGGCAATGAATGCAAGCCGAGTGATTGATATACTGTGTGCGTTGCGCTTTTAAACTCACCAAGGAAACTCCCCTGTAATGACGACAACTTCGCCGCGACCGATACGGGTGATGATCGCCGATGACCATATTTTGATGCGAGAGGGCATCGCCGCTGTCCTTGCCGGCGTTGACAGCATTGAGTTGGTCGGACAAGCGGGCAATGGCCAGGAGGCAATCGAGCAGTTCCTCCGCTTGCGGCCTGACGTAACGCTATTAGATCTTCAAATGCCGCTTTTAGGCGGATTCGATGCAATGATGTCGATCCGTTCTCTGGATAGAAACGCCCGTATTATTGTGCTCACTTCCTACAAGGGCGACGCGCAAGTTGGGCGCGCACTAAAAGCCGGAGCCGCGGGTTATCTATTCAAGGGGGCGTTACGAATGGACCTGGCGGCGGCGATCCAGACAGTCCATGCAGGGGAAAGATATATTCCTCCTGAACTGGCCGCTGAAATTGCAGCCTACTTCGAGTGCGATGCGCTATCGGGGCGAGAGCTGGAGGTATTGCGGCTTGTTGCCCAGGGAAACACCAACAAAGAAGTTGGGCGGCAACTCGCGATCAAGGAAGAGACCGTCAAAGCACACGTCAGCGCGGCGCTCGCAAAACTCGGAGCAAATGATCGAACACATGCTGTCACTATCGCCGTACGACGCGGATTTTTAGAGGTATGACTGCAAAGTCATCCACCGTCTCTTTGCATCCTCGCAGCTCTGGTAAGCCATGTGTGTAGTCAGTTGCCGCAATAGGCGATCTTCCCTATCTTTCGCTCAGTAGAACTCAATCGGTTTTCCTCGTATCGTTAAAGAAAAACTAGGAAACCTCATGACTACCTCTCCGGCACACAAGCAATTCCCTCCCCGTTTTCGCGCGCTGACAGCAGCTAGCCTGACTTGCTGCTCATTGTTGCTGTCCGCAGTACCAGCGATTGCCGCAGACCAGCAGAACGCGATCCCGCACGGCCGTCAACTCGCGCAAGCCTGCGCCGCGTGTCACGGGATCAATGGCAACACGGCTAATCCTGCGCTCTATCCGAACCTGGCAGGACAAGCCCCAGCATACCTGGAACTGCAGTTAGCCAATTTCAAGAGCGGGGAGCGCCCTAACCCGATCATGAAGGGCTTTGCGGCCTCACTGAAAGAGTCTGACATGCATGATCTTAGTATGTATTTTGGAGCGCAAGCTGTTAAAGCTCAGCTATCATCAAACCATGAGCTGGAAGAAAAAGGAAAGCGCATATTTACCAAGGGAAGCGCAGCCGGCGCGCCAGCTTGCGCAAGCTGCCACGGCGCCGAAGGGCATGGCCAGGCAGCATTTCCGCGCATTGCGTCACAACCGGCAGGCTACACTCTGGAGCAATTACATGTCTATCGTGACGCACCGAAGTTTAATAATCCTTTAGCGACTGTCATGAAGGGAGTCGCCGTCAAACTTAGCGAGGATGAGATGAAATCGGTTTCGGCTTATATCGCAACGGTTCCATAAGCATGCCTGGCTAGGCCGCCTACTCAGTCAGTCCCAGCCTAAATTCTCTATACGGCGATCAGGAACGAACCAAAGAACAGCCACAGCCACATACACAAACAAACCGGCAATACCGTTCCATAGCGAGAGCAATATTGCCAGGATATAGAGGAAAATCGAGATCTGGCTTTTCCGGCCATTACCCAGGGCAAGAGCCAGGCGAGAATTCTCCCCTTCCTTTGCAAGCAAGGCCTTGCCTAACAAAAGGAAAGCGAAGGAAGACATCAATAACACAGTCCCGTAAATGGCCACTGGCGGGGAAGCGGATGGATCCACGCTGACCCAGGCGGTGACGAAAGGGATCAGGGACAGCCAAAACAAAAGATGCAAGTTGGCCCAAAGAATCAAGCCGTTTACGCTGTGCACCGGTTGCATCAAATGGTGGTGATTGACCCAGTATATTCCGACGTAGATAAAGCTCAGCAGATAGCTAAGCAGCAGCGGTGCTATAGCAGATATCTCCCCCCAACCGGCGCCATGAGGGATTTTAAGGTTTAGGACCATGATAGTGATCGCAATCGCAACCACGCCGTCACTGAATGCCTCCAACCGGTTCTTGTTCACGCTGCGCCAACCTGAATCCGATCCAGATCCCATTGCATGACAATCATGCAGCACAAGATGGCGATGGGAAAAAGTAAGGCGCTAAACCCGACAGCCAAATAAGCAAACGCCGCAAGAATCGCTCCGCCGCCAAAGGCTGCCAAGGGCCAGATGAATTTCACGCAGCGTTCTCCGACCGCCTTGTCCGCCGCGCCACGCATTACGTCCACAGTGTCAATCACAATTTGCGTGACATTCCCGGTCATCATCGAAGTGGGAGCCAAATGAGATAACAGCAACTTGCTAGTCGCGCTATGCACCCCCATCGCCGCGGCGCCCAACAGGCCGGCAGCCATCGCCAGCGGCGTGGCGTCCAACCCTATCGGCGAGGCAAGCCAGCCGCACACCATGAAACCACAAAGCAGCAACATCTGCAGCGTCAGAGATAGTGTCAAGCCTGGCCACTCACGACTCTGGGAAGCTGCGATCAGAAGACGAGCGGCAGCAACTCCAAGAATAAAGGCTGGGAAAGCCAAAAACTTGAGAAGAATGGAGACATGTGACGGATCGGCCAATGCCGCGCCAATCAATACAAAGTTCCCCGTAACATGGGCCGTGAATAGCCCGAACAAGGCAATGAATCCCAATGTATCTACATACCCGGCGACACAGCCAAGGCCGATTCCCTGCAATTGATTTCGACGATTTGCATCCATACTTCCACTCCCTTGGCATTGGCTTTACAAAATTCATCGCCCCGCTCTTATAGAGAGTCGCAGCATCAGTACATGGTATCCGATTGCAGTGGCAAATCGCCCTGCCATTTGGCCAGCTTGATCAAGCAGGAGCCGCAGTCATATTCGTCTGTAGAAAAACCTGATCCTTTGGTCCGTGTCTAAACCGATGCCAACGACTAAACTACTTGATAGCAATTTCGCGTTTCGGCTATTGACGCCGTTCTTGATCGCATCTTCTTCCTCAAAGGCTGATATGAATCCATCGGAACAATTACTGACCCCGCAAAACTGTGCGCTGGTCATGCTTGATCAGCAGGCAGGTCTTAATTTTGGCGTGCAATCGATTGACAGGCAGCTTTTGATAAACAATTCTGTGGCTCTGCTAGAGACTGCCCTAACCTTTACGCTGCCAATAGTGGTTAGCACTTCAGCAAGCAAAGTTTACAGTGGCCCGCTGCTTCCAGACCTGCATGCTTTGATTCCCGACCAGGACATCATCGAACGCAAAAACATGAATATTTGGGAAGACCCCGCAGGTGTGGCGGCTATTACAGCAACCGGCAGGAAGAAATTGCTGTTCTCAGGCATGCTCACCGAAGCCTGCATCAGCTTCGCCGTACTAAGCGCGATCGAAGCCGGTTATCAGTGCTACGTGGTAGCCGACGCCTGCGGCGGACTCACCAAAACCGGTCACGAACTAGCTTTACATCGCATGGCTGCGCGTGGCGCGCAGATGACGAGCTGGGTGCAGGTCGTACTCGAGCTGCAGCGAGACTGGACACGCAAAGAAACTTACGACGGAGCCCGTGCGGTAATCGAAAAAAATGCAGGCGGCTATGGCGCCGGCCTGCGATATGCTCGTCAAATGCTCCCCAAATAACCGCAACGCAAGACTGTAACGCATTCGCTCTTTCCTATAGTTCATTAATGGAGTAGCACATGGAACAAACTATCTCAGCATCCGCTCCCCAAGGCACTCCCGATGTCCTGATTCTGATGAATGGCTGCTTTCACACGGTAGATCGGGAAAAACCACAAGCGAGTGCTGTAGCGATCAAGGATGGCAAATTTTTAGCTGTGGGCGATATCGATGAGGTAATGCGGCATCGCACCGCTTCCAGCCGGGTAATTGACCTGGATGGCCGCACAGTCATTCCGGGCTTAAACGATTCACATTTGCATCTTATTCGCGGCGGCCTTAACTACAATCTTGAACTGCGCTGGGAGGGGGTTCCGTCACTCGCTGATGCGTTACGCATGTTGAAAGAACAAGCGCTGCGTACTCCAAATCCTCAATGGGTGCGCGTCGTGGGCGGTTGGAATGAATTTCAGTTTGCTGAAAAGCGTATGCCAACATTGGACGAAATCAATCTTGCGGCGCCCGACACGCCAGTATTTGTATTGCATCTATATGATCGGGCTTTGTTGAACCGTGCCGCGCTCCGAGTGGTGGGGTACACCAAAGATACGCCAAACCCACCTGGCGGCGAGATCGTTCGCGATGCGTCTGGCAATCCTACCGGAATGCTGATCGCACGCCCCAATGCCATGATTTTATACGCTACCTTGGCGAAGGGCCCGGCATTGCCGCGCGATTTACAAGTCAATTCCACGCGGCAGTTCATGCGTGAGTTGAATCGCTTAGGCCTGACCAGCGCAATCGACGCGGGAGGCGGATTCCAGAACTACCCGGAAGACTATGCCGTTGTGGAGCAGCTGGCGCGCGATGACCAGTTAACGATACGAATCGCCTACAACTTATTTACGCAAAATAAGGGCAAGGAGCTTGAAGACTTCGAGAAGTGGACAGATATGGTCACTCCAGGACAAGGAACAGACTTTTACCGCCATAACGGCGCCGGCGAGATGCTGGTATTTTCTGCAGCGGATTTCGAGGATTTTCTGGAGCCGCGCCCGGACCTGGCGCCCGGCATGGACGACGAACTGGAAAAAGTGGTTCGCCATCTGGTATCTAAGCGCTGGCCGTTCCGCTTGCACGCAACTTACGACGAGTCAATCGAACGCATGCTGAATGTGTTTGAAAAAGTGAATCGCGACATCCCCTTTGATGGCTTGCATTGGATGTTCGATCATGCAGAAACAATCAGCCCGAAAAACATCGACCGTGTGCGCGCCCTCGGCGGCGGCATCGCAATTCAGCACCGGATGGCTTTCCAGGGAGAGTATTTCGTTGATCGCTACGGCGCGGAAGCTGCGAAAAATACGCCGCCTATCGCACGCATGCTGGAAGCAGGCTTGCCAGTCGGCGCCGGCACCGACGCAACGCGTGTCGCCAGCTACAATCCTTGGACCGCATTGTATTGGCTGGTGTCCGGTCGAACGGTAGGCGGTCTCCGTATGTACGATGTCGGAAACCGCCTATCGCGCGACACCGCGCTAGAGTTGTGGACAGCCGGCAGTTCCTGGTTCTCCAGCGAGCAAGGCAAGAAGGGCCGGATCAAAGAAGGCATGCTCGCTGACCTCGCGGTACTCAGCGCAGATTTTTTCACTGTGGATGAGGAAACGATCAAGTCAATTGAATCTGTATTGACGATCGTGGGCGGGAAAATTGTGTACGGGGAGGCAGAGTTCAAACCACTGGCGCCTGCGCCTATCCCTGTTTTGCCAGATTGGTCGCCGGTAAAAGCCGTGCCTGGGCACTATCGGCCATTGCTGCAAAAACAGACGGTCTCTATGCCGCACCAATGCCAAGGCGCATGCGGCGTGCATGCACACGCACATGACGTCGCCCGTAAATCGAATGTCCCTGCGTCGAACTACTCCGGCTTCTGGGGGGCACTGGGCTGCAGCTGCTTCGCGTTCTAATGATGTATGGGGGGCAGCTACGCTATTTTTAAGTAGCTGCCCGTCAAAAACCACAATACGCTCCTGCCTTGATTGAGGCCCGCATCGATTGTTCAATTAAAACGAACAGTATGAGTGCGTCACGCCCCAATTATCTTTGCACGTATTGTGCCTAGAATGGCCCCCAGAAAATTAGTAAAAGAATTCCTCCCCATTTTCATCATGGCATTTCAAAGGACAAATCGTGAGCAACACCACTGAATCGGATATTTCTCCTGGCATGGTATGGCTGCTAGCCGTCTCTACCGGGCTTATCGTTGCCAACCTATACTATGCACAAACTCTGGTTGGTCCGATCAGCGCAGCTACCGGCCTTTCGCCCGAGGCGGCAGGGCTGATCGTCACATTGACTCAAATTGGCTACTGCCTTGGATTGCTGTTCATCGTTCCACTTGGCGACCTGATCGAAAATCGCCGCCTGATAACTACCGCCCTTGCATTTACCGCCGTGGCGCTGGTCGTGGCGGCGACCGCGGTCAATTCGACCATGTTTCTGGCGGCAGCGCTGGCAATCGGACTTGGCTCGGTCGCAGCCCAGATCCTGGTCCCTTTCGCCGCCCATTTATCGAAAGAAGCAACACGCGGTCAAACTGTTGGAAAAGTTGTCAGCGGTCTCTTGATCGGCATCATGCTGGCGCGCCCCGTTGCAAGTTTAGTGGCTGATCACGGCGGTTGGCATGTGGTATTCGGTGCTGCCGCCGTGGTCGTTGCCGCGCTGGCAGCGCTGCTGCGAAAGAAATTGCCGCAACGCGTTCCCGTTTCACCTCTCACTTATCCCGAACTGCTTGCAACGCTCTGGCACCTGTTTGTGCGCACACCAGTGTTGCGTCGTCGCGCCGCCTATCACGCCGGACTCTTCGGCTCATTTAGCTTGTTTTGGACGACCGTGCCTCTTGCGCTTGCCGGCCCTGAACTACATCTGTCGCAGACAGGCATCGCAATTTTTGCCATAGTTGGCATCGCGGGAGCGGTAGCCTCCCCGGTCGCCGGACGTCTCGCAGATAAGGGCTTTACCCGGCCTGCCACGGGTGTGGCGCTGATTTTGGGCGTCGTCGGTTTTGTATTGCCGTTGATTGTTACAGATTCACGCAACTCGGCTTTGGCATTACTGGTCGCTGCTTCCATTATTCTCGACATGGGAGTAGCCGCCAACCTGGTACTTGGTCAACGCTCGATCTTCGCACTGGGGGCGGAAATACGAAGCCGCTTGAATGGCATCTATTTCGCTATCTTCTTCGCCGGCGGCGCACTCGGTTCCGCATTGGGAGCCTGGATGTACGCCAGCCACGGCTGGAAGGCAGCCATGCTGACCGGAATGGCTTTCCCGGGTCTGGCGCTGCTTTATTGGGCGACCGAATTCATCCAGGGTGGAGTAAAAGCATATAAAAGCGCCAGGTAAACACGCACTCTGCGGTGACCCGCCAAATGATCTTTCCTGCCAAATCCATAGATGCTGATCCTGTCCATGAAAACAAAATTTGCAAGCTTGATTATCGTCGTCGTGATATGCGCTACGGCTGCTTTGATATGGGCATGGCAACCTGTGATTTCCGCGGTCGGTAGAGCGGCTACTTCTGGA
Source organism: Collimonas sp. OK307 (assembly GCF_900113705.1). Classification (GTDB taxonomy): domain Bacteria; phylum Pseudomonadota; class Gammaproteobacteria; order Burkholderiales; family Burkholderiaceae_D; genus Collimonas. Next base: position 137,487 of record NZ_FOQI01000001.1, read on the forward strand.
CAAGATCCACAGCTCATACTTCGCGGGCAGCACATTGTCGCGCTCGGCGACTGCATGGTATGCCACACATCAAAGGCAGGCGAGCCTTATGCTGGCGGCCTGCCGCTCCGGACACCGTTTGGCACCATCTACACAACTAACATTACGCCCGATCCGGATACGGGAATCGGAAGCTGGTCATTGGAAGCGTTTAAGCGTGCAATACGATATGGCGTTTCCCGCGACGGCCATCTTCTCTATCCGGCATTTCCCTATATTCACTATACGCAAATGAGCGATACGGATATTGAGGCTGCGTATCACTATCTGATGAGCCGTACGCCCGTCAGTTATATGCCACCTGATAATGAACTTCTGCTTCCGTTGCGTTTCCGTCCCCTGCTGGCCTTCTGGAATTTACTCTATTTGCGGCCGGGAGAACGCCCAATAACGCCTGCCGCTGACCAGCAGATAGAACGAGGCCGCTATCTGGTCAACAGCCTTGGTCATTGCGCCTCCTGCCATAGCGCACTCAACGTCATCGGCGGCGAGGCAAAACCCGCGCTTGGAGGTGGTTCTGTCGACGCTTGGGAAGCACCGGCGCTGACCGCGCTAGCCCACGGCAGAACTCCCTGGACGGCGGAGCAGCTGGAAACCTATCTGCGCAGCGGGATATCCGCGCAACACGGAGCCGCAAAAGGACCTATGCGCCCAGTCACCGATCGTTTGGCCGATGCCTCCCAGGCTGATGTCGCAGCCATTGCAAAATATGTCATGTCGATACAGGTCGCTGCTGCTCCGTCTCAGCAGCAGACTGCTTCTGGCCAGCCGTTACCTCAACAGGGAGCAGTGCTGTTCGCCGCTGCATGTGCGTCCTGCCATAGCGCCTCAGCCCCGATGTCTATGGCGGCTCGGCGCCCTTCCCTGACGCTAAGCCGTTCAGTCACCGCCGACACTCCTGTCAATCTTATTCAAACCGTGCTTGGCGGTGTGCCATGGACAGTTCCGCATAGCGGCATTTACATGCCGCCTTTCGCAGACGTCCTGACCGACGAACAAATTGCAAGCGTCGCGCAATTTGTTCGTGTTGACATCGGCAAGCGCCCGCCTTGGCTAAACCTCCCGCAAAATATCACCTATGCTCGCAAGGAAATGCTGCCATGACTACCCAGATACACCTCAACGGCGTCGTTAGAACTGTGGCGTCCCCAGTGTCGGCGCCTTTGCTGTATGTGTTGCGCGATGAATTAAAACTTAACGGCGCAAAATTTGGATGCGGCTTGGGACAATGTGGCGCGTGCACCGTTTTATTGGACGATAAACCCGTTTTTTCCTGCCTGACCCCGCTCGGCGCGGTTGCGGGACGCCGTGTCCGCACTATCGAAAGCTTAGGGTCGGCGGCGGCGCCGGGTCCCTTGCAAGCAGCCTTCATCAAGCACCAGGCGGCTCAATGCGGCTATTGCATAGCAGGAATGGTGATGCGAGCGCAAGCCCTGCTTGAACAGAACACTGCCCCGACTGAGGACCAGATCCGGTCGCACATGGAACCCAATCTGTGTCGATGCGGGACACATATGCGGATTTTAGCCGCGATACGCGAAGTTGCGGCGGCAGGTAGCCTTCAGCAAACAAAGAAAGGAGGCTGACGTGGGTGATGCATCGACAAATTTCACACGTCGCACTTTTCTTAAAGGAAGCGCGTTAATCGTCGCATTTTCTTTGTTCCCAAAACAAGCGCGATCCGAACTGAACGCGATGGGGTTGCCACAGATCTTAAATAAGAATTTACCCGGAAGCCTGAAAAGCACGCCATGGCTGGATGCATGGATCAAGATCGAACGAGATGGAAAAGTGACTGTTTGCAGCGGCAAGGTCGAGCTGGGTACCGGCGTCCGAACCGCCCTGCTGCAAATTGCGGCGGAACAGCTTGAGCTTAAGCCGTCAAGCATTTTCTTTATTGCCGGCGACACTAGTTTAACGCCAAACGAAGGCTTTACAGCAGGCAGCCATACCATACCGGATAGTGGCACCGCCCTATTCTACGCGGCAGCCCAGGTTCGCGCATTGCTACTGGAGGGGGCTGCCGCAAAATTGAATGCCAGTGTCAGCAGTCTCGCCATTCGTGACGGAAGAATAACAAGCCCGGATGGACGTAGCATCGACTACGGCACAGCCATCACCGGTATTGATCTGCACCGGCAGGCGAATTCCTCGTCCCAGTTAAAACCATCTGACAGTTACAAACTAATTGGCCATCCGGTCCATCGCCTCGACATTCCTAACAAGTTAACCGGCGGCGCCAGCTACGTGCACGATCTTCGACCGCCAAAAATGGTGCACGCGAGAGTGATTCGCCCGCCGGTACAGGGCGCTCGCCTAAAATCGGTCGATATCGCTGCCGCGGAGCGCCTGCCAGGCGTACTGAAAGTGATACGCGATGGCAGCTATCTCGCGGCAGTGGCCTCGGACGAATGGAGCGCCATAACGGCAATGCGCGCCCTGACAGTCAGCGGACGATGGGATGGCGGCGCCGATCTGCCGAACCCGCAAACCATCCATGCAACCTTGCAGGCATTGCCTGCAGAGGACATCGTTATCCTCAATGAGGGCAACATGAAAACTCCGCAAGCGCACTCGTTCAAGGCCAGATATACAAAACAGTACCTCATGCATGGATCGATCGGGCCATCCTGCGCGCTGGCGCTGCTGGAGGGCGGCCAAATGACAGTCTGGACACATACCCAGGGAGTTTTCCCGTTACGCCATGCGCTAGCGGAACTGTTGGGCATGCCGGACGAACAGGTTCGCTGCATCCATACCGAGGGATCCGGATGCTACGGCCAAAACGGCGCTGACGACGTCGCTGCAGACGCGGTCTTGATCGCCCGTGCGATGCCGGGAATACCAGTTCGGGTGCAGTTGATGCGCGACCAGGAGAATCAATGGGAACCGTTTGCCCCGGCGATGATCACCGAGATCGAAGCTGGACTGGATCGCACCGGACGTATCTCGCACTGGCACTACGAACTATGGAGCGGATCCCACAACGAACGGCCGGGAAACGCTGGAAAGCTCGCTCCCAGCTGGCTTCTGTCGAAACCATTCATCCCGAGCCCTTCTCTGCCCATGCTGCAACCAGAGGGCGGCGGCGACCGCAACGCACTACCTCTATACGACATACCGAATGCGCGCATCACTAACCATTTTTTACCCCGCACACCTTTGCGCAGTTCTGCCATGCGCTCGCTCGGGGCGCACATCAATATTTTCTCCATCGAAAGCACCATGGACGAGCTGGCGGCCCTGGCCGCCATGGACCCGGTGGCGTTTCGCCTGCGCCACCTGACCGATGCGCGCGCGCAAGATGTCGTACGCGCAGCGGCCAAGGAGTTTGGCTGGGAACATCGGGAAAAGAAACGCAACCGCGGTACTGGTTTTGCCTTTGCCCAGTACAAGAACCTGATGGCGTATGTCGCCATAGCCCTGGAGCTGGAGGTGCAACCAGACACCGGCAAAGTGAATATTCTGCGTGTGGTCGCTGCTGTCGACTGTGGCCAGATCGTCAATCCAGACGGCGTAAAAAATCAGATTGAAGGCGGCATATTGCAATCGGCCAGCTGGACCTTGTACGAACAATTGCAGTTTTCGACCGATGGCGTCAAAAGCATTGACTGGTCCAGCTATCCGATCATGCGCTTTTCCCAGGTGCCGACTAAGGTAGAGGTATCCCTGCTGGACCGTCCTGGCCTGCCGTTTCTCGGCGTGGCCGAAGCTGCCCAGGGACCGATGGCTGGAGCCTTGGCCAACGCCCTGGCGCAGGCGACTGGCAAACGCCTGCGCAATTTGCCATTGGCTGGACCACAGCTGCGCTCGTGAATTTCAAGTGTTTTACCGGGATTTTTTAAAGAAGAAAGTTATGCACACCGAAAGTTATTCTCGCACCAGAGTTATGAACTTCAGAGCCTTGTTCTTATGGATTTTTGCCATGATGCCTTTACTGGCAAATGCCGCCGCGCCACAAGTGCGTACCCAAGGCCCGGGATTTTATCGAATGATGCTGGGCGATTTTGAAATTACCGCCTTGCTTGACGGAACTCACCCCTTCCCGATTGATAAAGTCATGATTGACGTCTCGAAAGAAGAAATTGAGCGCGACTTGTCGCGTGATGGTTTAAAAGCTCCGGTTCAGGGCTCCATCAATGCGTTCCTGATAAATACAGGACCAAAGTTAATTCTCATAGACACCGGCGCCGGCACGCTATATGGCGATTGCTGCGGACATTTACTGGCGAATCTGCACGCCGCCGGCTATCAGCCGGAGCAGGTCGATGAAGTGTATCTGACCCATCTGCATAAGGACCATGTCGGAGGAATTTTTCTTGATGGGAAAATGGCGTTCCCCAATGCCGTCCTCAGAGTTTCTGAAGCTGACGCGGATTATTGGCTTACACCTGCAAACAAAAAGAGCGCACCGGAATTCCTCAGTACTTTCTTCGACAGCGCCATTGCATCGGTCGCTCCTTATATCAAGGCGGAGCGCTTTAAGACGTTTTCTAAGAACCAACAGCTGACACCTGGCATCACATCAATGGCAACACCTGGACACACTCCCGGACATACAAGTTATCTGATCGAAAGCCAGTCCAACGCACTGCTAGTCTGGGGCGATATCATTCATGTAGCGCCGATTCAATTACAAAACCCTAAGGCTTCAGTTGAATACGACAATAACCCGCCATCAGCGCAGCGCTTTCGTCGCAAACTGTTAGGCCTCGCTGCACAGAAACACTACATCGTAGGCGCCGCCCATATCGCATTTCCCGGGCTTGGCCGGATACGTAGAAACAAGCACACATATGACTGGATCCCGGTAAACTACGAAGGCGATCCCGGCAAGTAGCCTACAGACCAACCTCCAACGAAGGAACTTCATAATGGATGCGGAACAATCTCAACGCACAAAACTGAGCGCGCTAGGCCGAGTGCTGCGCGACTTGCATAAACAATTAATTCAAGTTGAAACCCAACACTTTGGCAGCGTCGGCAGCCCGTTGGAACAACTGCACCTGGTGGTCAATCATCCGCATTTTTCCTGGCTGCAAAAATTATCGGGTTTGATGGCGCAGATGGATGAACGCCTTGATGAGCCCGAAGAAATCAGTGTTGCCGAGGCCTTTGCATTTCGCGTCGCAATAGAAGAACTGATTGGACCAAGCGAAAAAGGAGATATGGCGTTTCGCGCCAAGTACAACGCTCTATTGCACGATTCGCCCGACATCGTGATGGCGCACGGCGCAGTGCGCCAGATACTCGTTAATATTGTTTCGCAAAACTAAGCTAGAGCCACTTGGCGTTACTCACGTCGTCCGCTGAAAATCCAGCCAAACCGGCTTGGTGACGCCTTGTAAGCTATTCTGGCTGGGATACTTAACTGGAGCATAGTGCCCTTTCCTGGCGCGGACTCTAACACCATGGTGGCGCCCAGTTTGTTCGCACGCTCACGCATGCCGGGCAGTCCCCAGTGTCCTGCGAGCTGGCCCGAGCGCATCACTTCCGCGGGTAAACCGCGTCCATTGTCCCGCACCACCAAAATAAAGGTTTTTCGCTCATGCATCACTTCAACCTTTACCTGGGTCGCCTGGGAATGACGGAAAGCATTGGTGAGCGCTTCATTCGCGATACGGTACAACTCATGCCCGACAAACGGCATAATGCCTCGCAGTTGCGCCGATTCCACGAATTCGAACTGCACGCCGCTTTCTTCAGCCAGACTTGCTCCATTGCGCCTGATCGAAGCAGTTACGCCAACACCGAAATGGTCATGAGCGCGCAGGTCGTGCACCCGCTCTCGCCCTTCCAGCAACATGGTATCGGCTCCCTCCAAGGCGCTGTCTATCATTTCACGAACCGGGTCGTGCGGTGGAACGTGCGCCGTCGCAGCATGAACGCGCAAGATCATCGCCTGGGTTCCCTGCAGCAAAGTGTCGTGTAATTCGCGCGCAATGCGTTCACGCTCCATTAACCTCTCTTCGATGCGGGCGCGTATCTGCCGCGCGACCTGCGCCAAGCGCAATTTATGCAGCGCCCAAAAGGCAGCGGCGATCAACATCGCGGCTAACATTCGGAACCATAGCGTTTGATAAAAGGCAGGTGCTACATAGAACGGCATAACTGCAGCTTCCTCGTTCCATACCCCATCGTTATTGGCAGCCCTTACTTTGAATCGATATTCTCCAGGCCCCAAGTCGGTGTAAGTCGCAGTTCTGCCAGTACCGGCGTCCTGCCAGCCACTGTCCACGCCTTCCAGTTGATTGAGAAATCGCATGCGCTCAGGCATAGTCAAGCTCAATGCCGTGTAGTCAATCTGGACACGTCTTGCGTGGGGCGGTAAGCGTGCCACAATGCCCTCAACAAACGGAAAGTCCATGTTTCCTGTTGTGACTCGGCTAACGTACACTGGTGGCGCAAGCAAATTCCTGGTTGCCTTCAAAGGATTCAGCCAGAATATGCCAGCTGTCGTACTGAACCACAAAACGCCATCGCTGCCAACCGCTATCGACGGCACCAATGGATAGTTTTGTATTGCCGCACCGCGCAATCCATCCTTATGGTCGAGGCGCCGAAACTGTACGCGATATCCACCATCTCGCAGTGCGCGCTTCAACTCCTTCATATCAATAATGGTAATGCCTGCCGTGCCGTTCAGCCACAACGCGCCGTTGAACTCCAGAATACCAGTAACTCCGAGCATGCTCTCATCGCCAGCGCCCAAAATGGGGATGAATTTCCGACCATCGAAATGGAACAGGCCGTTTTCCCCGCCCACCCATATATCATTGCCACTACCGCTGATCTCCAACGGAGTACCAACTTGAAGACCTTCTTCAGCGCCATATTGCAACAACTTTCCCTGGTTGAGCATCAACACTTTATTGCCAAGACTTGCAAACCACATCCGGCCATCCCGATCCGCGTACATCCACGGAGTCAGCCGCTGTAGTTCCTGGAAGCCTCCCCCGGCTTCCCAGACCCCATCCCGGAGTCGGTAAACGCCAACCCTATACACGGATATCCATAATGATCCTTCACCGTCACGGACAATGCTTTGAATCTTTGAGGATTGGAGGGCTCCAGGCAAGGCAATTTTTTCTCGTAGCAATCCGCGTTGATGAAACAGCCCGTCATTCTCCGCAATCCACAAGCTATCGGGCGCTTCATGCCACAGTGAAGCGAATGTATGGTCCTGCGGAATACTTGCAAGCGTTTCTTTTGTCGGCTTGGCCAAAAGCGTTTTCCCTACCCATAGGGAACCATTTGCACCGGCTGAAATCACCGGGCTGTCCCAAGAAATTTGAGGCAATGCAGCAGACGAAAGTGCATTAGGCCTGAAACGGTCGAGTCCGTTCTCTGTGGCGACCCAAATATTTCCCTCTTTGTCTTGCAGGATGTTATTCAAAATGGTGCCGCTCAGACCGTGTGCGACACCAAAGACCTCGCTGCTGCCGTTAGTGCTCGTTCGTATCAATCCATCCGCCCGCGCAATCCAAAGATGTTCGCCGTCCCGGTCGAACAACATGGTCCCCCCGCCGGCTCGCGGCCGTGGCCAGGCAGGTTTTTGTTTCTTCGAACTCGCACCATTGAGAGCAACGATCTCACCTTTCATACCGCCCATACTCCAGACAGTCATATCCGGGCCTTGGACTAGTCGCCCGACACCTACAGGACCTGGCATCCGAACGAAGACGTGTCCTTGCGGAGGCAATCTGAATGCGCCAGATTCGCATTGCGCCCAGACACTCTCATCTTTATCTTCCAGCAGCGTGCATCCGTCTTCTGGAGCATGAAAATGCTGTGCAGGCACATTCCAGCGCTTACCGTCAAAAACGCGCAATCCCCGTGCTGTGGCGGCCCAGACCCTACCGGCCCCGTCTTCCGCGAAATCGTGAACGGTGGTCAGCGGCATTCCCTCTTCAACGCCGAAGTTGCGGACCTCTCCGTCTTTCCAAACGCTGACGCCTCCGCTCCTATAGCCGAACCAAAGTGAACCCGACCTTAGTAAGCGCATGCCTCCGGCATTGTTTGACATAAGCTGCACCCCGCTTGGGCGGAAGCGTTCAAAAGTTACACCGTCAAATCGGAAAACGCCGCTAGGAGACGTAAGCCACAACCAACCGTCGGGTGTCTGAGCGAGCGCGAGAATGTACGGAGGAGCTCCGTCCTTTGCAGTCCAGCTCGTGTGATGCATATCTATCGGGATAGCATTATTTGCGCTCACGGAATTTAAAGAAGCTTCCGGCGAGGAATGAGTAGCCGACAGTGCAGTCTGTTGTAACAGCAGAGCTACTAATGCAACAATCCAGGCGGCCGCGAATTTTTGACACCTCTTGAAAACTACCCACCCGGATGGCATCGCGCCGTGCTTTCCTTCTACCCTCATGTCCCGTTCCCAAAAAACGCCGGCAGCCAGGTCGGCCTCTCTTTTCCCAGTTCGGGTAATGGCCTGCGGTGGAACGAATGTTACGCTACATTATTAAGAATTTGCAATCAGCTAGAAAGCGGCCCAAGGGCTGCCTCAAGGTAGCTGCGGGTACCAGGATAGGCGTGTCGTCGGCGTACAGCTCGGGCGCCGACGGTACATGGCGCCGGACCGCATCGGCCAGCGGGCGCGGCCGCGCGCCGGCGGTAACTACCCATCTACCCAGCCGTGCATGTAGATGATGATCACTTAAAAAGACTGGCGCATCCCTAAGGCTACGCCTTGAATAGTCGCACCAGGCGTCACTCCCAGGCTATTGATTGCCATGTCGTAGATGCCGTTTCTTTCATTTTTCAAATACGTGTAATAAGCGAAAACACTCGTGCGCTTGGAGAAATTATAGTCATAGCCTAACGTCGCATGCATTGCTCCGGTATCTTTGCCTTTCTTCATATAGCCGATTTTTTGGGTTGAAGCGCCGGTCACATCGTCAGCTAACGCCAGTCCAAAACGCAAGACATGCCTTTCTATCTGATGCGTGGCCGATATGTAATAAGACTTCCGCTCCAGTGTCCCGGTCAATGTCTCGTACCTCAGTTTTTCAGCGATTGCCGAAATGCGGCTGCCTCCAAATTTATAGGCTACAGCAATTTTCGTACCGACATCTCTAAGCCCCGGTCCCTGGTATTCGTGATGGAGCTCCTGCGCAAGAGTCACGTAATACGGGCCGTTTTCATAGATGAATGCGGCGGAAGTGAGGGAGGGCTTGGCGCCAGCTACCACTACCCCTTCATTAAAGCCATGGGCGACCTGCGCCGAAAAGCCGCGCCACTCCGGTGTCCAGTAGTGCAAGCTATTCTGCTGACGCCGATCGAACGACGAAGTGTCGCTGACATTGTCTGCCGTGGATGCTGAACCATTTCCCATAATGCTCATATAGCCAGCCGTCGTCGGATAAAACGGATCGAGCGACGACGTAGCCGAATTATAGGGGGTCGTCCAGTTTCCTGCGAACAAGGTCCCCTTTGATCCCTGTAATCCCACGCGGGTGTCTCGCGTTGCAATGCCACCGCCCCCCGTGTCCAGGGAAACCGCACCTTCAATTTGAAAAATCGCCCGCAGACCGCTCACCAAATCCTCATCGCCTTTGAACCCAAGGACAGAGCGATTGTTTGAGACGCGGTAGACCGTTGAATTCTGACCTTTCGCATCGCTAGTGTCGTGAAAATCTTCGACGGCTGCATTCATCCGGCCGTAGACTTGGATGGATGTGCTCTGTGCGTGACAGATTGTGCTGGCGAACAGCATGCACGTACTGGTTACGGACTTTAGTTTCATTCCAGTTCCTGGGATTCTAAGATCAACACTTCTCTTTAGTTAGTCCTGTTAACGCTTCTGGATATTCTTGCGGATTGCCTTTGCGTACGCATTTAACTACCCAAGCATCCCAAAAAACTATCGGAATAGCGACTAGAAAAAGGCTAGTTGTTTTTTCTGATATCTGAGCCTAAATTTGAGGCCCCTGCGAGATTCCTTATAACAAGGCTAGCGGCGCGCTTACGCTGAATTAGCCGGGCTGGTTCGGTTAGTATTAGCAAGAGTCCGAATTAAACGAGAAGAAACTTTCGATTCGGACCAAGACAATCTTATGTATCACATTTGACGACGATGGAATTGCGCATGACAGACGAGAAGCATTTTTACGAGCCGGCCAAAGGACATGGATTGGCGCATGATCCCTTCAATGCCATTGTCGGCCCGCGTCCGATCGGCTGGATCGCGTCGCACGCGCCTAACGGCGTGCTGAATCTGGCACCCTACAGCTTTTTCAATGCATTCAATTACACTCCGCCCATCATCGGTTTTGCCAGCATCGGCCGTAAGGACACCCTAAAAAATATTGAACAAACCGGTGAATTTGTGTGGAATCTGGCAACTCGTCCCCTGGCAGAGGCGATGAATCGCAGTGCCGCGCCGGCACCGCCTGAAACAGACGAGTTCGGGTTGGCTGGCCTCACTCCTGTACCCGGGCGTATCGTCAAGGTGCCGCGTGTGGCAGAAAGTCCAGTTGCGTTCGAATGCCGCTGCAGCCAGATACTGCAGTTGACCACCGCCGCCGGCGGCGAAGTCGAGACTTGGTTGGTGTTGGGTGAGGTAGTCGGCGTGCACATCGACCAGACCACGTTAAAAAACGGCAGCTACGATACGGCTGCCGCGCATCCGATCTTGCGGGGCGGCGGACCAGTCGACTATTTCGAAGTGACGGCAGACGCCTTGTTCCACATGCGGCGCCCACCATATCCTTGACATATAAGACCGAAATACAAGGTCGGGCAAGTCAGAATTACCACGGTTCATGCAACCGAGCCGGCTGCAGTTTCATCCAGCAGATCCGCAAGCACGTCGACGGGCTGCGCTCCAGCCACTCTGTAATCGCCAATGCTGATATTGGGTACGGAGCGTACGCCGCGCTCTTGCGCCGTGAGTTCTGCTTGGGCTACTTCGTTGTTACCCTGCTCGCTTGCCAGGAATGATCTGGTCATTTTGCCGTCGAAACCGGCAGTTTCAGCAAGTTCGATCAAAACATCGAGATTCCCGATGTCGCTCCCCTCAGAAAAATAGGTAGCGAAAATGGATTCGAACAGTACGCCGGCTTTTTCGGATTCGCCTTGCAGCTGCGCAAAATACATCAGACGGTGCGCCAAGCGGGTGTTGGGTATCATTTCAACCCTGTCATAGTTAAAAATAACTCCCGCCCGTTGACCTGCAATCGCGACCTCCGCATCCATCTGCATGGATCGTACCCAACTTCCAAATTTCGCGCTCCTATATGTCCTTCGATTCATGCCTTCAGCTGGCATAGAGGGATTGAGTTCATACGGGACATAGCGAATTTGAGGGGCGATTTTCGTATCCAGACCTCTGATCGCTTGACGCAAGTGATGATGACCGATCCAGCACCACGGGCAAATAAAATCGGATGTGATTTCAATAATTACTGATTTCATGCTTACCTCCTTGAGTTGATACGTGCAGTTTGTGATTTCTGAAGCAATGCTTCGATGTCTGTTTTGAACAGCGAGGGTCGGGCCAGGTAGCCGCCCAGCGGCAGAACGTGCAGTGCGCCGTCTATCTCCATTGCAAAAGCCGGAAATCCGCGCGCGCCGAGTGTTTTCAACAATTCATTGCTGTCAGCGATATGGCCGGCGATCTGGTTCCGGACCAAATCATCCAGATGGACCACGAATGATTTTTCGTCGAAACCGAGTTCAGCGGCAATTTCGCCAATCACCGATTTATCCGCAATTGCCCTTCCATCCTTGTAGTACGCGGTTTGCAACCGTTTTAGCATGTCGATGCCACGTCCTGAAATCTGCTCGGCGAGCAACATTGCTGCTATCGGGGGCGAAGAATCAAGCACAACATCCTCTCGTTGCTGCACTCCATTTACATACGCATCCCCGAACTCCTGTCTGCTGTAGAGATGAATCAGCTCTTCATGCGGGCGCACAAAGTCGCGCCATTCCGCCGACATGATCTTTGCCTTGTCGCCAGACAGCATGCCGACGCCATGCGCCTTGATTTTGAGATCAGAGATATTTTGCGCGGCGCTGATCATCGGCGCGGCGCCATAGCACCAACCGCAAAAGGGATCGTACAGATAATGCAAGACGGGCTCGCTCATGTTAATTCTCCCTGGAAAAGTTATTAGTAATCCCCATAATCCGGTTACCCATGTTGACACCCCATTGCCCCACCCTGGCGGCTTCAGACAATTGCTGCGCTTCCCAGTGCAGGAGCGCCTGACCCAGGTCAGCGTAATTGGAGAGCTGTCTGGCCAGCGTTATCGCGCTAGCTGCCGCTTTGGCGGTGCTGCCAGCGGTATGGGGACGGGGGATAGATGCAGCATCACCGACCAGCAGCACACGTCCGAATACCATTTTCGGAACCTGCAAGTCCTGGATGGCCTGCACAAAGATCTCGTCTGTACTCTGCATGAGCTCACGGAAGATAGGATTGAGCCGTTCCTCACCCATGCGGCGTATCCAGCTTTCCTGCTCAGGCGCCAGCATGCCCGGGGGTATGGAGTGACTGCGGCGTTTGCCGTTGCGATCGGTGAGGACAGCCTCTAATTCCGCGCCGGCTGAAGCTTTCAAATACCACAACCAGTTGTATCGGCGTTTGCCAGGTTCCACAGAGCCGTCGAATCCCGGCACCATATACTCGAGCATCATGGATTCCGGATCATGCTGGAACACAAAATTTTCATAGATGCTGGTTGTGGCAAACTCAGGAAAGCGTCCTTCATCGACCAGTCCGCGCCAGGCTACGTAGCCTGCGTATGACGGTCCCGAATTTGGCAACACCAGACTGCGCACAGTTGAACCGCCGCCGTCGGCACCGATCAGCAAGTCGGCTTGCGCGCTGCTGCCATCCGCAAATGTGGCCACGACACCGTGCTCATCTTGATGAATGCCGATCAGCTCCGCACCACGGCGATAGTTCTTCTCAGGAAAACCGGCAATCAATGTGTTATAGAGGGTATTCCACGAGGTCTGTGTCTGAGGCATATGATTTTGACTAAGAATATTGCCCAGCCGGTCATAATACAAACGTTCGCGAGAGCGTACCCCGAGCGGTAAAACCGTGGATATCTTCGCAAACTCCATGGCCTGTTGCACTTCTCCTTGCAGCACAATGCCTCCGCCGCGGCTGTCGAGTGCAGCAGCCGAGCGCTCAAAAATTTCTACATCCCAGCCGATAGCCCGTAACGCTGCGGCAGCAAACAGGCCGCCCAGCGAGCCGCCTATAACCACAGCCTTAGGTGTATCGAGTTTGATTGGCTTATCAAGATACTTGGTCATGAAAGTATTCCATTTCTGCGGGGTTATTGAAGCTTCGTTTGCACTTGAAACGCCGTGCAGTTAATAGCTCATGGTAGTGAGGAAGTCTGGCGGAGAGAATCCGTCTGGCGTGCAACATTGCGTTGCGTGGAGCGCAAAGCCAAAACGGCATTCGACTGGCGGTGGTGAGCGATTCTTACCGGGTACGTCGCATTAGACGAGGGGCGATAAGCGACAATTAGAGTCGTTTCGAATCCTGTTAATATACAAAAATATCAATTCCTTTGCTACCAGCGCAAAAGTCACCATGGATAGATTCGCGGCTCTCAAAGCATTCACTCTGGTAGGTCATACCGGCGGATTTTCCTCGGCCGCACGCGAACTGGGATTAGCCACTTCTTCAGTGACGCGGCTGATAGACGCTTTGGAAGAGCAGATAGGAACGCCGCTGCTGAACCGCTCCACGCGCAGAGTGACATTGACCGAAACAGGAAGGATCTATTATGAAAAGGCGCTTCAAATCCTTGCAGATTTAGATGAGGCGGACAATGTCGCCGCCGCGCGGGCAAGCGAGCCATCCGGACTTTTACGCGTTTCGGCACCGGTCACTTTTACCAATCTGCATATCTCTCCTTTATTGCCTGGACTAACGCAGCGGTACCCGAAGCTTCAGCTTGATATGAGGCTAAGCGACGCGACAGTCAATTTGGTTGACGAAGCAATTGACGTTGCAATCAGGATTGGGACGATAGAAGAACAACCAAATTTGATTGCTCGCAAATTATCCCCGCACGAGCGCTACATTTGCGCCAGCCCGGTGTATTTGGCGCAAAATGGTTCGCCAATATTACCGGAAGACCTTTGTGGCTTCAACTGCCTGCAATTTGCTTATGCGGCCGGGCGCCAGGTTTGGCGATTACAGTCCGGAACCAGGATTGACGAGGTGCAAGTGTCCGGCAATCTTAGCGTCAACAATTCCGAAACCTTAAGGGAAGCCGCTCTTGGCGGAATGGGACTTGCACTTCTTCCGGACTGGCTAGTTGATAGAGATATCCTAGACGGAAAACTGGTCCGCGTGATGGATAAATTTCACGTCAATCCTGGTGCAATGGATGTTGGCATTTATGCCTTGTACCAAGCTAATCGTCGTGGCTCTTCAAAAATAAAGGCTTTTGTGGACGAATTAGCTGCGGCTTTGCTGAAGTCAAAAGAATCTAGAAATTGAAGTAGCCGTCATCACTATCCTTTCAATTTAACAAGATAGCAATCAGTGAAAATTTAAGCGGCAATTTCTTCAAGAGATGTTTCCGTCACCCCCAGATCTTTGTCAGACCAACGTACCCCATCACCACGAACCGTTGTCCGGTTCAGGACTCGCCGATATGCCGTACTGATCGGCGTCGCTTTGTGCGCAACGTGAAAATTGTCAGCGACTATAAAATCGCCGGCTTGCCATTCATGTGTGTACACAGCGCCAGGACGTGAAAGATGTGCGTTTAGTTTTTCTATCAACAACGCCGAATCTTCGGAACCCAATCCCGCGACACCTGCGGTCAGCCCGACATTTAGATAAATTCCCAGTTTTTTGGTTTTGGGGTGAGTCCAAACTAGCGGGTGCCGTATGCCGTTGCGATGGACCGTAGTTAAGAGGCCGATTTCTGTCTTTATAGGTGACGGCAGTTCGTCATAAGCGCGCTGCGAATCGGTAAATAAGGTGTCGCCGCCGACCTCTGGCTGTTCAACCATATGCCAAATTGAAATCGCAGTAACTATCTCCTTGAATGAGCCGTCGGAATGCCAGTAGCGGCCGACATCCGTGGCGCCATCCGCAGCACGGCTTGCGACCCTGAAAATTTCCGGGTAACCAGGAATCCTCGCAACGCTTGGGGGAAATGTTTCAAGAGCCCCAAATGTCTCCGATACGGAAATTTCTTCCCTTGAACTCAAATTTTGCTTATGCGCAAGCAGCAAACCATGTTCGAGCAACGCTGCACGAAGCTGGTTAGCTTCATGGTCAGTTATGCCTTTCAAATCCACATCCTCAACCAGTGCACCAAAACCTGTGTCCATTGGCGTAATTTTCATGCTGTTCTCCAATCATCTGCTCATGGGGCGCTGACATGCTCGCAGCGAATGAGCAAACTGTATCCCCAGCGCCGAGGAGTGAGAATATGCGGAAAGCGGTGAACACTATTGCACCATGCACAAAGGTGGACTCATTTTTTTCTTCGGGTAACGTGTCACTGAAAAGTCACGAGGGCTTCTCGTAATCATTCAGGGTTTTGGTAGGTTTCGTCAAGCCCTTGCGCCGCGTATGGCTGAGTTCAGGTCTTAATAGTGACGGCAAATAAGAAAGAAATCTGGACCGACTCGCAAGATTGTTCTGGATTGACTCGATATCGAATATCGACCATCAGCTGAATAGCCAACGCGATATCAACTTAGTGTAATGCGGCATGATCAGGTAAACCATCAGGAACACGATAATTACCGCGGTCACAAAATTGCTGACGATCGGCCATCCAAGCACCGGCGCCGCCTGAAATAGTGGGCGCAATATCCTCGGCACTAAGACCGTAAGTGGGAAAATTGCGGAAAGCGTAACCAGGAATTGCTTGAACGGTTTAGCTTTCTTCTGTGCCGGACCCGCTGGCGTGAACCAATATTCAAGGCCGGTTTTGATCTCGATTTGTTCGCCGCTGACGAGCAGCCGCGCGACTCGCTCAGTGAAGCGTTTGCGCGTATCCGACTCTACCCAATCCCGCAAGTGCTCATGGGTATCGAAGCGCAGCACAATCGTATAGGTACCTGAACCGCCGTGAGGCCGAATGATATTAACCCCGAGATGCCCTGCAAAGCGCTGCGCATTCGGTACGATCTCATTAAGCCATGCCTCGTATTGCGGCTCGACACCGGCTATGACCTGGTGCTGTATCACTAGCGTTACGATCGCATTATCCATGGGCGCCCTGTTGTTCTGGAAAGACGTATCGGGCCGCACCAGCGATGTCATCCGGCGGCGCAATAATCGCGGTTAAGTCTTCCCGCAAGATAAAGTGGTCATCCGCTATAAGGATGCTAATCTCGACCGGCTTCGACGCATTGACAACCTGATCGTGGCGAACTAGTTGCTTCATTTATGGCGCCTCAAGTTTTAGTGAACGTTAACACCGCCGCCGGCTTTGTGTATTGAATCATTCGGCTTTACCAGTCCGTCAGTCGACTCGTGTTGCTTGCTGCCTAGCCCCATGACTCAAGGCGCTCGTCAAGATGTTGCAGGGCATGACGGCCAAGACGAGTTGATTATGATACTCCACTCAGCCGATTCGCTCACCACCATTGCGCCCGATGGTTCCAACCAGGACAGCAGCAAGAAGAACAGCTCCGATCACTGGCGGTTGCAAAGTCGCGTTGACATTCAGGAAGCTGAAATCGAGCGCAATTTTGTGAGTTTGATTGAGCGAGGCTAATCAGACGCTTACATTGGTTTCCTGATGATCTGCTGACGAAAGGCCACGCTTGAAGGGCTACGTTCGTCACAGTTCAAAAGATGCCTAGCAGGCCGCGTCGAGCTGCGACGGTTGCCGCTTCGGTCCGACTAGAAACATTGAGCTTCGCAAGAATATTGTTCACGTGGAATTTCACGGTGCCGACTTCAATCCCGGCGCTGCGCGCAATCATCTTATTACTCTTTCCAGTGGCTAGATGAACGAGAATTTCCAGTTCGCGCTTCGACAATCTGTTTGTCTCCATCCGCTCTGCCAATTTCAATGCAACGTCAGTCGGCAAGAATTTACATCCCGCAGCCACGGTCTTTATGCATTTGATCAGTTGCTCCACTCCGGAGTCTTTGAGCAAATATGCCTGTGCGCCAGCGTGCAGGCCGCGATACACATCTTCTTCACCTTGGTATGACGTAAGGATTACGATACATGCGTCGGGATCTAGACGACGAATGCATTCGATTGTTTCAACCCCGTTCATTTCCGGCATATTGAGATCGATGAGAACCACATTGGGACGCATTTTCTCGTAATAGTCCAATGCCTGGCGTCCGTTTGAGGCCTGCGCTACAAGACGGAATTCGGGTGTCGCGTTGATGAGCGATGTAAGGCCCGCGAGAATCAACGGATGGTCGTCTGCTATGAGAATTGAAATGGCGTCCATGTCAGGTAGATTTCTTGTCAGAATTGAGAATTTTTCTATCGCCGGGCATTTCAACCCAGGTGCTGCCTGGGCGTAAACTGACGTGGAATGAGGTACCGGTCGGTTGCCGAGACACGCACCAAATTCGCCCGCCATGGGCCTCGACAATTGAGCGGCAGATCGTAAGCCCTATACCCATACCTGAAGGCTTGGTCGAAAAGAGTGGATCGAACAGGCGTTCAGCTGAATTGGCGTCAATGCCTATTCCATTGTCTTCGACGCTAAGCCGGACAGTGCCGGAGGTATCTACGATCGCAGTCCGGACGTCCAGCACACGGGTTCTGCTCTCGACGTTGCTCATTGCGTCAATCGCATTCAACAATAGATTCATCATGACCTGCTGCAACTGCACTCGATCGGCACTGAGCAAGCGTGTGCCAAGCGTAAATTGGGTGCGGACTTTGATTTTGCGATTTTGTAATTCAGCTCGAAGTAGTAGCAACACCTCCCGAATCGCATCGTCTATTATAAAAGGAGCAATTTCAGGTCCCGCTTTGCAGGCCATACCTCTAATGCTTCGGATCACGCTCCCCGCAGAATTACCTGCTTGAAGTATTAGGTTTAAGGCAGCCTCGACTTGAGCTAAATGCGCTGGCCCTTGCCGTAACCAACATAGCGCAGCATTGGCATTTAGTACGATTGCGGCTAAAGGCTGACTGATTTCGTGGCCCATTGATGCAGCGAATTGCCCCATTGTTGTTATCCGCTCCGCACGGGCAAGTTCGGCCTGTGCAAGGCGTAATGCTTCATCAGAACGCTTTTGACTGCTAACGTCTATGATTGATCCGAAAAATTCCAGTTTGCCGGCACGGTTGATTTCGGTCCGTCCGACGCTTCGCAGATGACGCAGGGTGCCGTCAGGTAGCGCAATACGAAATTCCTGCTGCAGACTTTGGCCCTCGTTTAGCACCTCGTATATCTCTCTTTCGACCTGCGTCCTGTCGTCGGAATGTACGCGCTCCAAGAATTCTTTGATGGTGATCGTACGGGGCAGGGAATCAAAATTGAGTATTCGAATGAATTCCTTGCAGCAATTAAATTCGCCGGTTTCAATATTCCATCGCCATATACCCGCTTGAGTGAGTATCCGCGCGATTTCGAGCGATGTCTGGCTGGCTTTCAATGCGTCTTCGGCATTTCGGCGACGGTCACTTTCCAATTGCAATTGCTTGGATAGAGAGGCGTTTTCGAGCGAAAGCATTTCTTGTGTCGCCAATAATTCATGAGCACTTCCATGTCGCAAGGGCGCGCAAGTATTAGCTCTCCCACTTTTGCGCCATTCGCTCCGGCAACGTACAAGATCGGTCAATACGGATTGGGCGCTTTGATAGTATTCGCCGTTATTCCTGCCAAGAAGTTCCATCACAATTAAGGAGAGACTCTCCCATATTTGTGTGCTTGGTTCGGCGCGGCCGGCCGTAGGCCCTAATGAATACAAGTCGTTGCGGCAGCCGTCCAGCCCGCGAAAAACGGCATGTCGGTCCGGCATGGCATGGGCTCTACAGATTTTGGTAGTGGACTCGTATCCCGTCTGTGTTTCAGTTAAATATTCAGTTAAATATTTAGCTTTGCCAAAACCGGTCAAGTAAATTCTGCGGTTGTTTGCCAGAACGATACTGGAAGGGTGTAAATCAAGGTGTAACAATCCGCTGGAATGCATGTCCTTTACTGCAGCCGTGAGCGCTAAGGCGACGGACAAAAAATCTCCCGCGTCCAATCGCCCTTTTGGAAGACTGCATAGCGGCACACCTCCTGGATCGGGAAAAATAAGTGCAGGCGCCTGGTCGCAGGTCTCTAGCGATGGAGGTATCAAGGCCCAATTGGGGCCTAGTCGCTTTCGAAGATCGAACTCGCGTTCTGAAACATGTCGTACCTCCGGATTTTGAGCATGGCTGGCAAAAGCACCGAGCGTGAGCCCCCAAAGTGCGAGTGGCATGATGTTTTTCCTGTTTGGGTTTGACACTAGGCAGTTTGATGGCTGACTCAGCAAAGAAAAATCATTATCGATACAATACATTTTTGACTGAAAGTCACAAATGTTGAATATTGACTCGCTGATTGCTTTCGTAACCGTGATTGATACCGGTACATTTTCTGCTGCGGCCGAGCGACTGGGCCAAACTCCTTCGGGAATAAGCCGCGCTATTTCACGCCTGGAATCGCAATTGCGCATGACCTTGTTAACGCGCACCACCCGCCGATTGGATTTGACTGAAGAAGGTGGATGGCTATTGAAGCGGGCAAGAAAAATTCTGTTTGACTTACAGGACACTGAAGAGCAAATGACCGCTCGCCTTTCCCAACCCTCTGGCCTGGTACGCGTTAGCGCAGCAACTCCTGCACTGGATCATTTGCTCGCTCCTTTGGCGGCGGGATTCATGGATGCCTATCCGTTAGTGCGGCTGGAGCTGATAAGTGGCGAAACCGTGATCAATCTGATTGAGGCGCGTATCGATCTGGCAATTCGTATCGGCCCGCTGGGCGACTCGACACTTAATTCCAGACATCTGGGAACGAGCCGACTCCGATTGTTGGCTTCTCCAGAATATTTGGCGCGCCATGGCGTACCGGAAAACATCGATCAATTATTTCGTCATCGCCTACTAGGTTTTACGGCGCCGAGCTCACTTAACATCTGGCCTCTTCCGCAACAAGGAGGCGATGGAATTCCGGTGCAACCGGTCATTGCGGCCTCAAGCGGAGAAACGTTGCGTCACTTGGCATTGGCCGGCGCCGGCATAGTGAATCTAGCCGATTTCCTTACGCATAACGATGTATTGAGCGGACGTCTGGTGCAAATCCTGGAATCGGTGACGTTGCCTTGGAGTCAACCGGTATGGGCCGTATTTTACAAACAGGGGGCATTGGCGCCGCGCATCGGAGCATTGGTCAATTTTTTAGCGCAGAGACTTAAAGGGGTATTGAATGACTGAACGCCGCAATGATTAGATTGAGTCGTATTCTGTTGATATCGAGTATTTTATGCCAAGCCATTACTTGAGAAATTGGAAGGGTAGCTGAATCGTACTCACACCACTTAACGCGACACAACCTTGTAATTTTCTTGCTACGGCGGGAGTCATTAGATAATCCGACTGCACTTTTCCTAGAACTGATGACGTAACGCTAAGCGGATGACAAATTGCTTGTCATTGTCGGAGCCGGCGCCACCAGAACCAGGAATATACGCTTGATCAAGTGATGCTCCAGTCAAATCGCCGCCAACTTTTTGGTAAACAGTCTGCATATAGAGATCAGTCCGTGTAGAAAAATTGTAATCTGCCATCAACCCAAGTGTCGACCATTTTGGTTTGGCGTTGCCAACCGTTGTGTCCTATTTCGCCTCTTCCAATTACCCATATCTTTCCGAAGCGAGGTTGAAGCCCATCCGCATATCGGCGACACATGGTTTTGCGGTACCCACCGATCACGTAGCCGTGTAAGCGGTCCGTGAAATACAGATTAAGAAATGGTTTGTCCGGGTCATCATCGACAAGTTGTTGTGCGAGTTTGCTAGCGTTGACGGCATCAGCAGCTTTCGCCGCCTGCCTCAAGATCAGCGAAGCGGCCTGTGCGCCATCAAGTTGCTTCTCCCAGGTCCGCCCGCCATCGCGTGTTGCAAGCACGATCCCGCCATGGCTGACGACGGGGCGTTCGTATCTCATGTAATTCTGTTGTCGCACTCGAAGCCAATATTCTTTTCTCGATTTTTTGCCTCAATTGAGGATATTGATTGAAGAGTGTGTTGAGAGCTCCTGCAGCTCCGTAACCCCAATGATCTGCTTTAATCGGCTTCTTGCGCTGATAGCCATTGGGATGCACTGCGGATATCGCGGCAACGCGTGGGCACAGGTGTCCACGCCCCGCAACTGGGTCATTACCGCGAATTTCGGATGCCGATAAATCAGCGCGTAGAAAACATCAGAAAATTATCCATGATCATTTTTTGATAGAAGATGTCATTGCACCGATCCCGGTTCCAATACTGCCACCTGGGGTTTTCCGAAGGCAACGTCATGCCTGGCATGCGGGGAGTGGGCACTGCGTATCGAAGCCCGTTACACCACTCTCCCCTCCTTAAATAAAAGAACGTTTCTCAATATCTGCAAGACTGTACTCGCAGTGGGCGGCTTACTGTACGCACACACATGGGGGAAACCCGCCTCGCGCGCCAGCATGATGTGGAGATCAAGTACTTTACGCTCGTCCGAACTCATCCAGACCAGCATAGGTAGCGCTTGCCCGGCGTTGCGCGCCAGCTCTGCCTGCCTGACGGCGAAGCGGGAACCATTCATGTTTGGCATGTTGATGTCGCAAAAAACGACATCCACCGGCAGCCGCGCCATGACCTCGATCGCCTCGACGCCATCGTTGGCGACCACTACCGAATGACAGCCCCATCGGTGCAGCTGTTCGGCCAGCAGTTTTTGTTGCAGGGGATGATCTTCGACAATCAGGATGGATAGTTCGGCGATGGTATTCAACGATACTCCCGACAATTTTCAATGTCTGCCATTGTGCATGGCGCTGTCGGGATTGGATGCAGGAAATATCTGATTGTGACAGGCAATATTTCTGTAAATTAAGTGGGCTTCGTCGGTAGCCCAAAACGGCGCAACATCGCGATGCAGGACAAGGCGCGGTCACTCCTCGCCGGCAACGCCGTTACGCTTGGCAAATTCTATCAGTTCGACCAATGAATTCATGTTTAGCTTGATCAGCAAGCGGGTCTTGTAGGTGCTGACGGTTTTATCGCTGAGCAGCATGCGTTCGGCAATGTCCTTGTTCAACATACCCTGGGCCAGGTATTGCAACACCACCATCTCGCGGTTGGATAAACTGGCAAGTTGCTCGGCTTCGTTCACCTGGCGGTCTCCGAAGCGGGCATTGCTGGTAGCGATGTTCGGAAAATAGGTGTAGCCGGAGAGAATCGCCTTGGCGGCATCGACCAGTTCGTTCAGATCACCCTGCTTCCAGACATAACCGGCGGCGCCGGCCATCTTGCAGCGGAAAGCGAAATGGAGCGGATTATGCGAGGTCAGCACCAGCACTTGCATGGCGCCTTCAAGGTCTTTGAGTCGTTCAATTACTTCCATTCCATCCAGTTTTGGCAGGGTCAGGTCGAGCACGACCAGATCTGGCGCAAATTCTTTGGCCAGGCTCACCGCGTCAATGCCGTTATTGGTTTCAGCGACCACGCTATGACCCTCGCGTTCCAGCAAAGAACGCACTGCCATACGGATCACCGGATGATCGTCGACGATCAGAATCTTACCCATGCACTACTCCAGAAATCTATCTATTGAACTTAAGCTAAGCTGTTTTTTTAAACCGCCTGCTTCCAATGGCGGTGATAAATAGTCCTACATATCGGGAAGGACGGATAGCGGAATTATCCTATTTTTCCGTAGGAAATTTCTTAATCAGGCCTATTGCAATCCGAGTTTGGACAACTCAACGCTAAGTGCTGCATCAAGCCTCCCTATTTCTGTATGAACCAGATCAGCCTTTTCCCGTATGTGCGTGGCATTTACCGGTTCACGACATGCAGCCTCCAATGCCAGGCAAGCCGTGATGAGAGATTCGGCTCTTGCGATCCGCGCTCCACCTTTAAGCCTGTGCGCAACATCAGCCACATCGACCCATTTTTCGCTCACTGCATGGACATTTAAATGGATAATATCCTGCCGGTTGGATTGAATCATCTCTCTCAACAGGTCTTTTCTCAATGCCAGGTTGCCGTCGGTTAGCGTATCCAGCGTTGTACCATCGAACACGCTTTCCTCAGCGATTAACAACGGTGGCGTTTTTCCATTGCTGTCGGCATTCACCAGCGGGTGGCTGGTCTCCAATGTCGCCAGGCGATTCCGGAGTGTCTCCAAGCCGACAGGCTTAAACAGGCAGTCGTCCATCCCCGCGTCGCGGCACCTCACGATTTCATCTTCCTGGGCGTTGGCGGTGAAACCGAAAATTGTGCATTTCCTGGCGCCTGGATGTTCTTGTTCGATTTTGCGAATGGCTCTGGCCAGCTCGTAGCCGTCAATAACCGGCATATGGAAATCGGTGAGAATCAAATCGAACAATTCGGGCGCCCACAATTTCAACGCCGCCTCGCCTTCCTCGGCGATTGTCACCTCATGGCCAAGGAACTGCAGCTGCTGCGTGATCACCATGCGATTGGGGGCGTGATCATCGACAACCAACACGCGCAGCCTGCCGGCAGGTTGCGCCGGCCCAGATCCCGCAACCGCCGGATGGATTGGTGCGGCTACCGGTTCCAGCGCCAGCACGGATACGGTCACCATAATCAGGGTTCCCAATCCCGGTTCGCTGGAGAGCTGCAATTGCCCGCCCATCATTTCAATCAGCTTACGACTGATCACCAGCCCCAGTCCCGTACCTGAAGCGGCCTGGTTTTTCGTTGGCCCTACCTGGGAAAACGGCGAGAACAGTTTTTCCTGGTCTTCTGCGCTGATGCCGATCCCGCTATCTTCAACGCTCAGGCGGATCTGGAGGCGTTCTGCCTCCTTCATTTCACCATCCAGGCGAACCTGGACCGATCCTTGATCGGTAAATTTGATCGCATTGCCGATCAAATTGAATGCGATCTGCGTGAAGCGTTGCGGGTCGATCAAGACGTCGCCCTGAATCCGCGAATCGATTTGCAGCCGTAAGATCAAGCCCTTTTGCCGCGCCACGCCGTCAAACACGCGCACCACCGATTCAATCAGTTCACGCAAATTAGCGCGCTGCGGAAATAAATCGAGCTTGCCGGACTCAATCTTGGCGATATCCAGGATGTCGCCAATCAGCCCCAGCAAGGAATTGGCAGAGTTATAGGCCACCTCAATGGAAGAACGCTCCAGACGTCCCTGATCGGCATACTTGAGCGAAAGTTCGAGCATGCCGATAATGGCGTTCATGGGGGTGCGGATTTCGTGGCTCATGGTGGCCAGGAAGGTGCTCTTGGCAAGACTGGCTTCATCGGCCCGGGCTTTCGCATCCAGCAACTCCTGCAGCAGACGATCTCGTTCGGTGATGTCTATCCAGCCGCCGATGATACCGACCGGACTTCCCTGCGAATCCTTGTAAGGCAACAGCCAGCGATAAATACTGAACACGCTGCCACGTGCTTGAATCTCTGTATCCTCGAAGTGTGGCGTACCGGTTCGCATCGTTTCCTGATAAAGATGTCGGTATTTGTCGGCAGCTGCTTTTGAGATATAGGGCAAATCCTCCAGTTTTTCCCCCAGCACCTGTTCAAGATGGACATCAAAGAATTGCAGGTAAGCGCGATTGCATTGAAGCATCCGGCCATGACTATCGTATACGTAGATAGGATGAGGCGTGCCGTCAATCATGGCGCGCGTGAATTCCAGCTGATCGCCCAAGGTGCGCTGGGCGAGCTTGCGCTGGGCGATCTGGCGACGCAAATAGATGACCCACGCCAGCAGCCCCAGCGCAAGCAATGCGGCGCCGCCGATGATTTGGTAGACATCGCGGCGGTTGCTGTTCCACCTGTATGCCGGAACCACGGCGCTATTGCTCCACCGGTTCCCTATGGTCGCCAGTTCCTCTGGAGAGATGCTTAACAACGCCTTATCGAGAATCGAACGCAATTCCGGTGCACCTTGATTCACGCCGAATGCCAGCTGCAACGGCCCATCGCCCACCACTGTGGCAACCCGCAGATCATTTTTGAAATACCGGTTGATGAAATACTTAGCGGTAACGGTGTTGAAAATAACGCCGTCGATCGTCCCTCCTTTCAACCTGTCCATTCCGTCAAGCGCATTCGCTACCAGTCGCAGTCGGATCTCCGGATACTTGTGACGCAACATGGGTATCAGCGGATGATCCGGCTCCAGTTCCAGGGTATGGCCTTTCAAGTCGTCAAGACTGGCAGGTTCATCTCTCCCGGTGCGCGTCACTAAAACATAAGGTGCGGCTAAGTAAGGACGCGTGAAATTAACTTTATCTTCACGCTCTTCGGCGATGCCGAGCACGGCGATCAGATCGGCATTCTCCTTGTACATCTGTTGAATTACACCGCCTAGCAAATTAGTATGCAGGATTTCAAACTCTAATCCGGTACGCCATTTGACCAGCCGCAGGACATCCGCCGCGAGGCCTAAAAACCGGCCATCCTTGTCAAAGAAGGTCAGCGGCGCATATTGCTCATTGACCAACACACGCATTTTTTGATGTTGATCTAACCAGCGCTGCTCACGCGGAGTCAGATATAGTTTGTCCGTCGACAAATACGCTTCGCTGCCCAAGCTCCAGCGGCGTTCAATCGTGTTTTTTTCTTCTTTTGGGATAGCGCCGAGTACCGCATTAATAGCGCGCAATAAATGTTGATCTTCTTTGCGCATCGCAAAAGTAAAGCCGCCACTGCCAACCGGAATGAAGTTGGTCAGATAAAGAAGATTGAAGTCATTGACGTTAATCAGGTAATTTGCCGAGATGGCATCGCCGAGAAACATGTCCGCCTGGTCGAACGCCACAGCCGCCATCGCGGCCTGATCGCTGGCGAAGAATTTTAATTGGGCATCGGGATATATTTTTTTGACGGCATCGGGCGAGCGATAGTTAGCTGCCGTCGCCAGGCGCAGACCGGCGCCTTTCCCGATTTCGCGCTGCTCATCAATGCGAGTGACCAATGCCAGGCGATCCGCGACATAGGAAGAAGAAAGAGCGAGGCGTTGATCGTAGGTATCAACATTGTTTGCAGTGCCTAGCAGATCGATTTTCCCCTTGGCTAAAGCATCCAGCGCGGCCGCGCGCGTTGCAAAGCGCCGCACACTGACTTTGACTCCTAGCATATTCCCCAGGATAGCCATGTAGTCTGCGGTGATACCCTCATAGTCGCGGCCGCTGGTAGTGATATCAAACGGCAAGAAATCGGGCGCGGCAACACCGAGCACGAGCTCACGCTTGCCTCCCAGCCAGGTCCAATCGTCTCCAGACAACTTAAAATGAAGATGATCCAAGGCAGAGCGGCCCAGCAATGTGAGAGATTTTGCATCTCCATCGACTGTCTGAGCCGAGATTGCAGTCAGGCTGAGCGCGCAAACCGTCAATATGCATAGCACGTACCGCAAAAAGGCACGCATCATATCTGGCCGCTGATACCGTTACGCTCCAACAAAGAACGAACTGCCAGGTGAACGACCGGATGGTCATCAACAATCAAAATTTTAGTCATGCTCCGCTCCGGAAAATCTGTTTATTGGCCATGACTCATGCGCTTCGCTCACATCCCGAAACCTCTTTATGGTCATATTGGACACAATGTTGCAATATAACATCACACTGATGCGCGACCATAATAAATGGGCCGGTCGACGGCTACCGGCCTGACACAGCTTCGCCAGGCACATGATTTGCCGGCCGGTTTGTATAGTCCGATATTCGATTGGGAATAGATATCGGAAATTTCCCTATATAACGTACGAAAATTCTGAAGATGCGCAGATCCATGCGGACAGGGAAAGTTTCAATTCAGCCGGAGTATGAGAGGATTAGCTCAACGACAACTCATTTGCAGGTAGGCGACAACAATGCCCCCTGCCTTGCATCGTCATTACTTTGTCATGTGCTCAGGCTAATATTCCCGGACGTATAAATTTATTCCTATCCAAGAAAGACTACTCATGTACATCCGCCTGGATTCGCCCTTCATCACAAAATTCCTGGTCCGTTCCATCGTTATTGGATGTGGCCTACTCGTAACTGCCTGCAGCAGTACAAGCGGATATTTATCGACTACTGGCGCAACGGCGCCTGGCGCTTTCAAAACACTCGACGGCGCGCGTCCCCTGGTTATCGGCCATCGCGGTTTACCAGGTTTGTATCCTGAAGAGACTCGGGCTTCTTACGAAAATGCGGCAGATGCCGGAGCAGATTCGCTTGAATTGGATCTGCACATGACAAAAGACTGCGTGTTAGTTGCGCGACACAACCCATGGTTGAGCGATAACACAAACGTCGCTGAGGTGGCGAAGACCAACGCCGTTGTTGCGGCCCGTAAGCGCACTGTCCCAGGCGTATTGGTTAACGTGAAATATCCGGCAGTACGGGAAAATGGCCCGACGCAATATCTGAGCGATTTGACCAATCCAAACGATCCAAAATCAGTGTTGAAATCATTAATCGTCGATGGCGAAGACCATACCAACGACTGGTCCATCAGCGATTTCACGATGGCCGAACTCAGGCAATGGTTCGGCGGCACCACTTACGATGCCCGCGACCAGCGCCCAACTGACCTGAACGGCAAGTTGCCGATTTTGAGTTTTCAGGAAGTGATCGATATCGCAAAAGCCAAAAGCGCAGCTACAGGCCGTCTCATTACGACCTATCCGGAAAGCAAAAATCCGATCTGGAACAATGCCCAGGCCATCGCCAATGGTTGCGGCGCACCGGGCAGCCATCCGTTTGAGGAGGCTTTCCTCAAAGCCCTAAAAGACAACGATCTCAATCGCAAAGACGCCCCGGTTTTTGTACAAAGCTTTGATCCAGCCAGCTTGAAATACCTCCGCTCTATCGGTCTGAAATCTAAAGCAGTTCAGCTGGTCGATGGAAACGGCATGAATTTCCAGACCGGCGAAACCATTTTCATCACCGATAAGCCCAACACTTTCGTCAGTGGCCGTCCATATAGCTGGACCGTAGCAGGTGATCCACGCTCCTTCGGTGCGATGCTTACGCCGACAGGATTGGCCGAAGTCAAAACCTATGCTGACGGCATCGGCCCGTGGAAGCCGCAGGCAATGTCGGTCACCGCTGCTTCGGCCCGAGATTCGTCGTCCAAAGCTAGCTTAGCTGAGGCCGACACGATCAAACCAACCAGCTTGATTAGCGATGCGCATAAGGCCGGTTTGTTCGTCCATATTTTTACCTTCCGCAACGAAGCGAAATACCTGGCCGGAGTCTATAAGGGGGATCCAACGGCAGAGTACCTGGCTTTTTACCGAGCTGGTGTTGATGGCGTATTTACGGATTTCACGCCAACTGCATTTTCTGCGCGTGCGGCCTACCTTAAAGAAATAACACGATAACCAATAGTATTGGTGTCTTTGGCGTGGCGCCTCATGCCAAGCAGCATGAGGCGCCCTTTTAATACACGCTCAGTGTTCGTTTGCTTGCTGAGTTGCCCCGCTCAGTTTGATCCGCCCGCCATACCCTCGCGAACGCCGCAACCCTGTCGTAAGGTCCCTTAAAATCCGACTCCTTCAGGTCTTCATGGCAGCAATTTAGTCACTTTTCCCAGACTCGTTATCCGATTGCGTGCGGCTTTCCATCCATTTTATTGGCGACGTCGACTTGCGGCGCAACAAAAAAACCATATTTTTCATGGACTTATCACTTTATGAGCTCCTGGCATAGCATGTGCATGTCGATAAGTAGCAAGGACACACGAAAAACCTTGCCCAATAAATTGAAAAAGGAGACAAATGGATATCCAACGACGTCATTTCCTGCAGAAAACAGGTAAATATGCGGCCCTTGCTGGAGTCGGCACAATCGCGCCAGGGGCTTATGCGCGAACAACTGCCAATACTGCCATGGGCCACATTTCAATGACGGAAATGTCCCGTCGACTCGCTGCCGGCTCCTTGAGCAGCCGCCAGTTAGTTGAAGAAGCACTAGCCGCCATCAACGATCCAAACGGAGAAGGTTCACGCGCCTTCCTGACCGTCTACGCCGAACAGGCACGTGCAGTTGCGACCGAGATCGATGCGCAGAGTCGTCGTGGAATTGTTGCCTCCCCGATTGCCGGCATACCTATTTCAATCAAAGATCTGCTCGACGAGGCCGGACATACCACCCTGGGAGGCTCCACAGTTCTGGTCGGCCAGCCTCCCGCGCTGGTCGATTCGACCGTAGTGGCTAGATTGCGTAAGGCCGGTGCAGTCATCATCGGGCGCACCAATACGGTTGAATTCGCCTACACAGGGCTGGGGATCAATCCACACTACGGCACTCCGAAGAATGTTTATGATCGTGCTACCGGCCGCATTCCCGGTGGTTCGACGTCAGGCGGCGGTATATCGGTCGCTGACGGCATGGCTGCCGGCGCCATCGGAACCGATACCGGCGGCTCGCTGCGCATTCCTGCCGCGCTTAACGGCTTGGTCGGATTCAAGCCGACGCAACGTCGCGTGCCGCGCGAAGGCGTGATGCCACTATCGACCACCTTGGATTCGGTAGGTCCGATCGCCAGGAATGTAGCCGACTGTGCGTTGCTGGATGCAATACTCACAGGCGAGACCGCGCGAGTACCTCGCGCGCCCGCATTGCGCGGATTACGATTCGCAGTGCCGAAAACATTCTTCCAGAATGATTTATCGGATCCTGTAGCGCGTGCATTCACGATCGCGTTGGCGCGGCTGTCGGCGGCGGGAGCAATCATCGTTGAATTGCCGATGGCCGAGTTTGCGCAGGCGCCAAACATCAATCCACGAGGCATGATCACGGCTTCGGAGGCCTATGCGTGGCATCGAAAATATATTAAAGACGGGGCGGATAAATACGACCCGAGAGTGCTCGCGCGAATCAAAACCGGCGAGACCATCAGCGCGCCAGACTATATCGAACTTCTGACTCTCCGGCGCGAATTCATCCTGTCGATTAACCGAGCCGCAGCGGGTTATGATGCGATGCTGATGCCGACTACACCTGACATTGCCCCTCCCATCGCCGATGTGATCAAGGACGACGAAAGTTACTATCGGATTAACGGACGCATGCTGCGTAACCCGTCAGTGGTCAACTTGTTCGACGGCTGCGCGCTCTCGGTGCCATGCCATCAAGCTGGCGATGCACCGGTCGGACTTATGATCGCAGGCATTCAAAATACCGATCATCACATTCTGTCGGTAGGACGCGCCGTGGAAGCCGTTGTTTCTCCATCTCGAAGCTGACGATAGCCTCCCGGCAAGACCGCCTGGTCGAGCTGGGAAGGACGTAAACCTGAGGATGAGTGAAGATTAATTTAGCGCGTCCCTTAAGGATGGCAGCGATTAGATTAGATCATATCCATCCGATTATTTAATCCGGGCCTCGATCAATCGCTCCAGCGCCCGCCGAACCGCGTCCGCATGCGAAAGCCCGCGCATTTTTTCTTTTTCGTCCTGGATCAAACGCTCAGCCTGCTTGCGATCACCATCGCAGGCACGAATCAGCGCACTGGTGCGATCTGCGCCAGCTTTGCTGGTAACAAGACTTCGAGTAAGCGGGGTTACATCAAGAGGAATATCTGACTCTTGCCGGCCTTTCTGTTTTTTACCGTAATGCCAACCGATTAGCCCCATGAGCACACCAGTTAGCGCAGCAACGATCGCAGTTGACGAAATTTCCATAATGTCCCCTTGTCTGACAGGTATTTTATCGTTAACAAGAAGCAATGTTAATCATCTCAAGCCGCTCGATTGCATTGCGACGGCTGCAAGGGCAGCAGCCTGGAGAATCTGAAATCCGATATTGCAAAAGGGCTGCGCTGAATAACGGCTAAAGCGACAAAAACCGCTCAACCAGCCGACTCCAGTAAGCCGCGCCGACAGTGACATTTTCATCGTTGAAATCGTAACCGGCGTTATGCAGCATGGGCTTGCCTACTCCGTTCCCCAGCCGGACAAAGCAGCCAGGACGTTGTTGCAAAAAGTACGCAAAATCCTCGCTGCCGGCGATCGCTGGAAACGGTGATATCACATTTTCCGAGCCGACCAGCTCTTCAGCGACCTGCATCGCGAATGCTGTTTCAGAATCGGAATTGACCAGCACCGGATAGCCGTGAATATACTCGATCTCGGCTTGCGCGCCATAGCCTTCGGCATGTGCCTCGATCAATGCGCGGATTCGCTGCTCCAGCAGGCTGCGGACTTCGGGGGTGAATGAACGCACGCTCATTTCCAGCGTGGCCTGCTCTGGAATTACATTGGCGGCATGGCCGGCGTGCAACGCACCCACGGTGACCACTGCCATCTCCGCCGGATCGATATTGCGTGCCACGATAGTCTGCAAAGCCATCACCAGGCTACTGGCGACCACCACAGGATCAATCGACAGATGCGGCCGGGCTGCGTGCCCTCCACGCCCCGTGATGCAAACCTTCACCGTGTCGCAGGCGGCCATGAAGGGGCCGGAGCGAAACATGAAGGTGCCGGTCGGAAAGCCGGGATGATTGTGCATGCCGAAAATGGCGTCGCAGGGAAATCGTTCGAACAAGCCGTCGCGCAGCATTTTCTCGGCGCCGCTGTTCGATCCGGCTTCTTCGGCCGGCTGGAAAATCAAGTTGACGGTGCCATTGAAATTGCGGCTGCGGGCCAGGTGCCGGGCGGCTCCCAATAGCATCGTGGTGTGCCCGTCGTGTCCGCAGGCATGCATCTTCCCATCGTGGCAACTGGCGTAGGGCAATCCGGTCTTTTCATGGATGGGCAAGGCATCCATGTCGGCGCGGACACCTATGCTGCGCTTGCTGTCGCCCACGTTCAAGGTGCCCACCAGGCCAGTGCCGCCTATGTTGCGCGTGACCGCATAGCCCCAGTCTTGCAGCTTGGCTGCGACCAGGTCCGAAGTATTGAATTCTTCATACGACAGTTCCGGATGCCGATGGATATGACGCCGGATCTCGATCAATTCATCCTTTGCGTCGTTCAAGTCCGTCAACTGACAATATTGTATTTCCTGTTTCATCGCTTGCCCCGATATCCTGTGAAAGACGCAAAACCGTAAGAGTAAATTGTAGCCTTCCAGGCTACACGTCCTTATGCTCTTTGCGCATGGACTTGTCCGCCCTCTTCGGCCAGATCCCAGAACATGCCTGCCATGATCTGTAGCGATTCGCGCGATACGCTGGCCAGGATATGTTCGTTGGGCGCATGTTGCGAGCATGCCGGATAGGAGTGCGGCACCCATAGCGTCGGCAAGCCCAGCACATCGGCAAAGACATCGTTCGGCAGCGATCCGCCCAGATTCGGCAACAAGGTCGGCGCCGTGCCGGTGGTGCGTTGCATCGAGGCCAGGCCCCAGCGCACCCAGGCATCGTCCGGGTCGAGACGGGTGGCCTCGAACTGAATACCGGATGGCAAGACCTCAACATCGTCATAACCAAGCGCAACGAGATGGCTGCGGATGTGCGCCAGGAAATTCTTGCTGTCGCTGCCGACCACATAGCGTATCTGGCAATGCGCGAAAGCGTGGCCGGGAATCGCATTCACCGGCGCTTCCGGGTTGCCGGTCTTCATCGCCAGCACCTCCAGCGTATTCCAGCCGAATACGCGTTCCGCTGGCGACAGGCCCGGCTCGCCCCAGTCGCTGTCGACTTCCGGATCGCCAACAGAGCCGCCGACCTCGACGCCGTCGAGCGCGTCACGAACGCTCTGTGGCAAACCTTCCGGCAACAGCCGGGCGACGCGGATGCATCCTCTTTCATCGATCAGGCTGGCGATCGCATTGGCCAGCCGCACGCCGGGATTGCGCAGCAGGCCGCCCCAGTTGCCGGAATGATGTCCGCCATCGCGCAGCTTGACCCGCAGATCGAAATTGACGCCGCCACGCGAGCCCAGGAACATTGTCGGCTTGGCGGCGGAAACGCGCGGACCGTCGGATGCAATGAATACATCGGCCGCCAGACGCTCAGCGTGCAGTGCGCAAATTTCCTTCAGGCCGGGGGAGCCGATTTCTTCCCCCATCTCCAGTATCACCTTGACGTTATAGCCGAGCTTGCCGTGGCGTACCGCCAGCACTTGCGCCAGCGCGGCGAAGTTGATCGTATGTTGCGCTTTGTTGTCGGCGGCGCCGCGGCCGTACCAGCGATCGCCCTCGACTATGATTTCCCATGGATTCAGGCCGCTCCGCCATTGGCTGTCGTAACCGCGAACGACGTCGCCGTGACCGTAGGTAAGCACGGTGAATGCAGCGCCCGGTTCGATCCGCTCGGCCAGCAGGAACGGGCTGCCACCAGCCTGGGGATTGTCGACGATCTGGCAGCTAAAGCCCAGCGCAGCCAACTCGGGCACAATCTGTTCGTCCAGATACGCGCGCAGGATGGGTGCGCTGCCGGCTTCCTGGCTCTCGGTACGCACCGCGACGCGGCGCGCCAGGGTTTCCCGGAATCGCCCGTCGTCGAAATACGCACTGGCCTTGGCAATAGCTTCTGTTCTACTCATATGTTTTCCTCGGTTGACGGCGGCATCGGTGTTGACCCGAAGCCAAAGTTAGATATTTTTTGCGTTCATGCTGCAGGTATCCATCGATCTACTGCATGGTGATGTCCGGGATGCCGAGACCAGGCTCCGGCGATAATGCCGAGGCCAGCAGCATCCGTGTATAGGGATGCTGCGCCTGCGAAAATATCTTTTCGCGGGTTTCGAGCTCGACGATGCTGCCCTGATGCATCACCGCGACGCGATCCACCAGATGCTCGACCACACCTAGATCGTGACTAATGAACAGGTAAGTCAAGCCGAATTCCCTTTTCAGGTCGAGCAGCAGGTTAAGTATCTGCGCTTGCACCGACACGTCGAGCGCCGACGTCGGCTCGTCGCAAATGAGGATGCCGGGCCGCAGAATCAACGCACGGGCTATCGCCACGCGCTGACGCTGGCCGCCAGACAACTGGTTCGGGTATTGATGGTGCGTACGTTCCGGCATACCGACCAGATCCAGTATCTCGCGCAGCTTGCCGCGTTGCTCGATGGCGTTGC
The DNA here is from genome assembly GCF_900113705.1 of Collimonas sp. OK307. GTDB lineage: Bacteria > Pseudomonadota > Gammaproteobacteria > Burkholderiales > Burkholderiaceae_D > Collimonas. The sequence continues at coordinate 171,704 of NZ_FOQI01000001.1, forward strand.
CGATACGATGCAGCTTGAGCGGAAGGCCGACGATTTGCGATACGGTCTTGCGTGGGTTCAGCGACGAATACGGATCCTGGAATATCGGCTGGATATGGCGCGCCAACGCCATCCGCTGCGTCGGATCGATCTCCGTACCATTGATCAACACGTTCCCTGAACTCGGTGCAAGCAGGCCCAGTAGCATTTTCGCCAGCGTACTCTTGCCGCAACCGGACTCGCCCACCAGCCCCAGCGTCTCGCCGCGATACAGGCGCAGCGAGACATCGTTGACGGCCTTGATTTCACCGTCGGCCTGAAAAAAGCCACGATTGAGTTTGAAAATTCGGCTTAGCGCACATAATTCCAGAGCGATGTCGCTGCTGCCATTGCGGTTGTAGCCTTGCTCTCCGGCGATCCTGCCTTCAGTCAGCCTATTCATGCCGCAACCTCCGTATCATGCGGATGAAGGCTGTTGCAGCGGGCATAGTGCGCGTCCTCGATTTCAACATTCGGCGGCAACTGCTCGCACGCATCATGCGCCTGCGGACAACGATTGCGAAAAGCGCAGCCCTGCACTTGTCCAACCAGGCTCGGCACCACGCCGGGTATCGCTGCCAGGCGACTGCCCGGCAGCGTCTTGCCACGCACTGGAATGCAGTTGAGCAAACCGCGCGTGTACGGATGGCTGGGACGGGCGAACAATTGCGCCACCGGCGCCGTTTCGACTATCTCGCCGGCGTACATGACGGCAACCCGATCCGCGATGCGCGCCACCACGCCCAGATCATGCGTGATGAATACCACTGCGCTGCCGAACTCCTGCTGCAACTCCCTTATCATCCGCAGAATCTGCGCCTGTATCGTGACATCCAGCGCGGTAGTCGGCTCGTCGGCGATGATCAGATCCGGTTCGCACATCAAGGCCATCGCGATCATCACGCGCTGGCGCAAGCCGCCGGACAACTGATGGGGGTACTGCCGCATGCGGTCCTCGGCATTCTTGATCCCGGTCCGATGCAACAGGTAAATCGCCCGGTCTCGGGCTTCCGCATAAGAGACATGGCGATGCTGGAGCAAGGCTTCGCACAATTGATTGCCCAGCGTATAGGATGGATTGAGCGAGGTCATCGGATCCTGGAAAATCATGGCCATGCGCTGGCCGCGCAGATCTGCCATCTTGCGTTCCGGCAGCTGCTGCAGATCGATGCCGTCGAAACGGATGTGAGTGGCGCTGCGCTGCGCCTTGCGTGGCAACAAGCCCATCAACGCCAGCGATGTCATCGATTTCCCACATCCCGATTCGCCGACCAGGCACAGCATCTCGCCGCGCCGGACCTGGAAATCGATGCCGCGCACCGCATGCAGCATGCCATGCTCAGTCGGCAAGTCTACCCGCAGGCCTTTTACGTCAAGCAATGTGTTCATACCCCGCTCCTTGTTGGGTTCGCGTTCTCATGTTCATTGCGCAAGCCGGTTTAATTGCGGCCATCGGGTGCGTTCATGTCGCGCAGGCCATCGCCGACCAGGTTGATCGCCAATACCAGCAATATCAGTGCAATGCCGGGGATCAGGATTACCCAGGGTTGGAAAAACATATAGGCCTTGCCTTCGGCCACCATCAACCCCCATGAAGGCGTCGGCGGCTGTACTCCCAGGCCGAGAAACGACAGCGTAGCTTCGAGCAGGATCGCGTGCGCCATTTCCAGCGTCGCCACCACGATCAGCGCGCTCATGATATTCGGCAGGATTTCGCGCAGCAGGATGTAAGGCGTGGATGCCCCCAGCACCTGGGCCGAGGCAATGAATTCGGCATCGCGCAATTGCTGTGTGGCGGAACGCGTGACCACCGCGAAGCGGTCCCACAGCAGCAGGCCCAGCAGTACGATGACTACCTTCAGCGAGCCGCCGACCAGCGACGCCATCGCTAGCGCCACCAGCACCACCGGCATGGCCAGCCGGGTCGTGATGATGTAACTGATCACGGCATCGACGCGGCCGCCGAAATATCCGGCCAGCACGCCTAGCGTGGTCCCTATCACGCCTGAAATCAACGCCGCCGAAAAGCCGATCAATAGCGACACGCGGGCGCCGAATATCAGGCGGCTCAGATAATCGCGTCCCAGCTTATCCGTGCCAAGCGCATGCAGCCAGCTGCCATTGGCATGCCACACCGGCGGAATCAGGCGTTGCGTAACATCCTGGCTGTAGGGATCGTGCGGCGCCAGCCAGGGTGCAAACAGCGCTGTCAGCATGATCAGGACCAGCACCACCACTCCCAGCGTCAGGCCGTGATGGCCAAGAAATCTATGTAATTTACGGCGCCACATCGGCGTTGGCGCCGGCACAGCTTGCAAAGCGGCAGCGGATGGCATTGCAGCGATAGTCAACGAGGAAGACAGCGGGGACAGCAATGGGCGCGACATAAGATCCCCTTAACGAGTGCGGATACGTGGATCAAGCACGGCGTTGATCACGTCGGCCAGGAAAGTCAGTGCGATATAAAACACCGCGATGATCAGCACCACCGCTTGCACCACCGGATAATCGTTGCGGGAAATCGCATCCCACGCCAATTGACCCAGGCCTTGCAGCGAGTACACCGATTCGATCACTACCGAACCACCCAGCATGAAACCCATTTCCACTGCAGCCAGGGCCACCACCGGAATCACCGCATTGCGCAGCGCATGCTTGAGAATCACCCGGCTTTTGCTCAGCCCTTTGGCTCTGGCGGTCCGTATGTAATCCGAATCCAGCACATCGAGCATGCCGGCGCGCGTCAGCCGCATCATCGCCGGTGTCGCGTAATAACCCAGCGCGATGGCGGGTAGCACGAAATGCTGCCAGGTGGTATTGCCCGCTACCGGTAGCCAGTGCAAGCCCACCGCAAAGATCACGATCAAGGTCAGGCCAAACCAGAAACTGGGCATGGCCTGGCCGATCACCGCAATCAGCAATGCCAGCCGATCCAGCCAGGTGTCGCGGAAAATCGCCGCCAGCACGCCCAGCGGTATCGCCACGAATACTGCAAGCAGCAGCGCGATGCCGCCAAGCTTGAGGGTAATCGGCAACCGTTCCGCGACCAGGTCCATCACGGAACTCTGGAAATAGTAGGAGCGCCCGAAATCCAGCCGCACCGCATTCCACAGCCAGTCGGCAAATTGCGCCGTGAGCGGGCGGTCCAGGCCGTACTGGGTGCGTATCGCTTCCACCTGCGCCGCGCTGGCTTCCGGCCCGGCGATGGCAGTGGCCAGATCGCCGGACAGATGCAGCAGCATGAAACTGACCACGGAGACCGTGACGGCGACGCTCAACGCGATCATTAAACGACGAAGGATGTAGATCAACATGGCGATGGCTTCCTCTGGCTAACTTGAAATGGCTTGCGTCGATCCCGGCGCCCATCTTAAATAAATGGCCTGGGTCGGACGGCGGGTTATTTCCAGCTAGCCTCGTAGAAACGCGGCAATTCATCTGGATAGCCCTGGAATTTCAACGCCGAGGTGTAGGCATAATTGGTTGAATATGAAAACAGCGGAGCCGCCAGCGCCTGCTGTGAAATGCGCTGCAATGCCTTGCTGTAGTTTTCCTTGCGCACTGCGGCATCGAGCGAGGAATCGGCTGTGTCCAGCCAGGTTTTTACTTGCGCATCCTTGCTTACATCGTCAGCACCGCCCTTGAACCAGACGCCAGTGAAAGCGGAAGTGTCGTTCACTGAAAACGAGCCCCACGCCTGAAATGTCATCGGCGTCTTGCCGGCGCGGTACTCGGTTTGCAAGGCAGCAAATTTCATGTAATGCAGGCGGGCATTGATGCCGATCTTGTGTAAATCGCCAATCAGTGCTTCCGCATATTCCCGTTCGCGGTACGCATAAATTTCGGTGTCGAAACCTTTCGGATAGCCGGCTTCGGCCAGCAGAGCCTTGGCTTTCGCCGGATTGTATTCATATTTGACGACTGCCTTGGTTTCGCATCCGAATTGGGCTCGGAAACAGGTTGCATATACCGGCTGGCTGCCGCCGCGCACCAGGCTGCCGGCCAGGCCGTTGCGGTTGACCGCATAATTCACAGCCTGCCGTACGCGTACGTCCTTGAACGGCGAATTCGCCGCCGAGCTGCCGGTGCTGTCCATGGTCAGGAACCCGATGCGCATGGTCTCGCCGCTCTGCACTGTGATATTAGGCATGCTGCGCATCGCGTCGGCCTGGTCGGCGGCGACCCGCCAGATCCAGTCGATCGCACCGGTCATCAGTTGCGCAACCCGGGTTTCCGGATCGGGTATCACAACGAATTTCAGATTGCCTATCTTCGGTTGCCCTAGCGGACTGTCCTTGAAGTAAGCGCTGTTTTTCACCATGCTAACTCCCTGCCCCGGGGTGACACTGGTGATACGGTAAGGACCGGTGCCGATTGGCGCCTTGCTGAATCCTTCTACGCCAACCTTTTTGAAATAAGCCGCAGGATAGATCGGCGTAGGACCGGACAGGTATTCGAGCGCTGCCGGGAACGGCTGCTTCAGGTTGATCCGCACCTTATATTCGCCGAGCTTTTCGGCGCTTTTTATCCAGTCGGTATTCTGGCGCGTAACCACCTTGGATTCCGGCGAAGCCACGTAGTTAAAGGTAAACACCACGTCGTCAGCGGTAAATTTATCGCCGTTGTGAAATGTGACGCCCTGGCGCAAATCCAGCACCAGCGCCGTCGGCGATTCCCATTTCCAGGAAGTCGCCAGCTGCGGTTTGTACTCGTTGGTTTTAGGATCGCGATATACCAGCGTATCCCACGCCAGGTGCGCAATGATGACTCCTTCGCGCAAGTTGTTGTGATAAGGGCCGATATTCTCAACCTCGCTGTCGGACGCATAGACCAGCGTATCGTTGGCCTTGCCGGCTAGCGCCGACGTGGTAGCGGCGGCGCTGGCGGCGAACAGGATACAGTGCATCCAGGCAGTGGAAATTTTCATCACAAACATCCTTTTCGAGAATTTTTCTGGGAAAACCGTGGCTTGGAATTGATACTAGGTCACAATACAACTTGCAACAACTATCAAATTTCTAACTCTGCGTTGCTAAAAACAGAACGCAGAAAATGTCAGGAAAAATTAAAGATGAGGCCATTTCCATGAAATCGCATCAATTGCAAGAAACCTCGCTACGCTATTTTCTCGAAGTCGTTCGTAGCGGTTCGATCAGCGAAGCGTCGCAACGACTGAACGTAGCGAGCTCAGCGATCAGCCGGCAAATCAGCGGCCTGGAACAGATTCTGGATACCGTGCTGTTCGAGCGCCGCCCGCGCGGCATGGTGCTCAGCGCCGGCGGCGAAGTATTGGCCGCGCACGCGCTCAAGGCGGCGCTGGAAGCCGACCGCGTGGTGGCCGATCTGTTGTCGCTCAAGGGATTGAAAAGTGGCAGGATCAGGATCGCCAGCACCGAAGGTTTCGCCATCGATTTCCTGCCGCGCCTGATCGCGGATTTCCAGAAAAAATATCCGGCGATCGTGTTCCAGTTGTACGTAGGGCCACCAGCCAGTGTTTCGCGCCAGGTACGAGAGGGTAATGCGGATATCGGCCTAACCTTCAGCCGTATCCCTGAGCCGAATATCAAAGTCGTGCACCAGCAGCCCGCCCCGGTCATGGCTGTCATGCGCAAAGACCATCCGCTAAGCCAGTTCAAGCAGGTGTCGTTATCGCAATTGGCGGCCTATCCGATCGCCCTGCCGGAACCGAACACCACCTTGCGCCAGCTGTTCGACATTGCCTGCACCCGCCAGCAATTGCTGTTCGAACCGGTGCTGACCAGTAACTACGTCGAGGCTTTGTATAATTTTGTGATGTACAGCGGCGGCATCTCAATTTCCGGTGAAGTATCGGTTCGGGACAGGGTCGCAGAGGGAAAAATGACCATGCTGCCGGTCCGCGATCGCGGTTTGGATGGACGCCAGGTCGAAGTGCAAACCTTGATCGGGCGCACCCTGCCGCGCGTGGTCGATACATTCCTGGACTATCTGTTGAATCATCTGAGATCACAGTAAGCCGCTGCAAATCGATCTGGCTGGCGCAATCGCGTGCTAGATCGGCAGCTGGGTAGTTGAGAGGACTTGCTTGAGCACCATGAATGTCCGGATTTGCCGCACACCCGGCAAATACAGCAACTGCTCTGCATGGAGCCGGTTGTAGCTATCGTTGTCCTTGGTGCGCAACAACATGAAGTAGTCGAACTCTCCCGTCACCACATGGCATTCGAGGCAACCCGACACTTTTTGCGCGGCCCGCTCGAAATCGGCAAACGACTCCGGCGTCGATCTGTCCAGCACCACGCCGATCATCACCAGGGTGCCGGCGTCCAGGGCGCGCGGATCGAGTAGCGCCACGATCCCTTTGATCAGCCCCAGTTCCTTGAGCCGCTCGACTCTTCGCAAGCATGCCGGAGCACTCAGGTTCACCTTGGCCGCCAACGCAACATTCGACACCGAGGCGTCGCGCTGCAGCGCCCTGAGGATCGCCCGGTCGGTGCGATCCATGGTTTCGACGGCAGCGTCGGCCGGTGACGTCTTCGTACGCAATTTTGTTGCTTTCATATGTATTTAGGAAAAATAAAAGGTGACTATATTTTTCATATTGATATTTTAAATCCGAATAATTGAAGAAACTTGCAACCATGTTTCTTGCGATTGATTCTAATATGGATTTGATCTCAACATCAATGAAAGCTGGATTTGAGCATGCCTGTTTTCTTTGCCAGCCTTGATGCGTGGATACCCACTCCCACCCCAACCCCAGGAGCCGTTCCCATGAACTTGAAAAAATTTCCACGTCACCAGCTTACTTTCGGACCGACGCCTATCCAGCCGTTGAAACGTCTCAGCGACCACCTTGGCGGCAAGGTCGAGCTTTACGCCAAACGCGAAGACTGCAACAGTGGCCTGGCCTTTGGCGGCAACAAGACCCGCAAGCTTGAATACCTGATCCCTGAAGCGCTGGAAGGCGGCTACGACACGCTGGTCTCCATCGGCGGCATCCAGTCGAATCAAACACGGCAGGTTGCCGCAGTGGCCGCGCATCTGGGCCTCAAATGCGTGCTGGTGCAAGAGAACTGGGTGAACTATTCGGATGCCGTGTATGACCGGGTCGGCAATATCGAGATGTCGCGCATCATGGGCGCTGATGTGCGGCTGGACAGCGCTGGCTTCGATATCGGCATCCGCCAAAGCTGGGAACAAGCCATGGACGATGTGCGCAAGGCCGGCGGCAAGCCCTTCCCTATCCCGGCCGGCTGTTCGGAGCATCCGCGCGGCGGCCTGGGATTCGTCGGCTTTGCCGAAGAAGTAAGGCAGCAGGAAGCCGAGCTGGGGTTCAAGTTCGATTACATCGTTACCTGCTCGGTAACCGGCAGCACGCAAGCCGGCATGCTGGTGGGTTTTGCCGCCGACGACCGCGCCGACCGCGTGATCGGCATCGACGCTTCGGCCAAGCCGCAACAGACCTTCGAGCAGATTTTGCGTATCGCGAAAAACACCGCCGGACTGGTCGAGCTGGGCCGCGACATCACCGCCAAGGATGTGGTACTTGATACGCGTTTCGGCGGCCCGGAATATGGCTTGCCGAACGACGGCACGCTGGAAGCCATCCGTCTGTGCGCGCGCATGGAAGGCATGTTGACCGACCCGGTCTATGAAGGCAAGTCGATGCACGGCATGATCGAAAAAGTGCGGCTGGGTGAGTTCCCGGCAGGTTCCAAGGTGCTTTATGCCCATCTGGGCGGGGTGCCTGCGCTTAACGCTTATAGCTTCCTGTTCCGCAACGGCTGAACCGGTCAAAAGGTTGATGCGTCGGTGCGCCGCGCGGACATCCGCAAGGCGCACCGTAAGAAATCATCTTAAGCGCGGTTCAAGCGCGCGAGACTGAGCGCGGCGGCATCGACCCCATGCGCGAGTATGCGTTCCGGGATCGGCAAGCCGCGCAGCATCGCGGCATACGCTTCTCCGGTCGCCGGCGCCGATTGAATACCGTAGCCGCCTTGCCCTGCAGCCCAGAAAAATCCCGCTATCTTCCGGTCGAAACCGCCAACCAGGCTACCGTCCGCAACGAACGAGCGCAAACCGGCCCAGACATGGCCAGGCCGGCGTACATTGAGTGTCGTCATGTTTTGTATGTGGTCAATCGCAATCGCGATATCCAGCTCTTCAGCCTGGACGTCGTGCGGCGCCACCGGATCTGCATTGGCGGGTGAACCCAGTAGCACGCCGGCATCCGGCTTGACATAGAAGGACTCATCGATCCGCATGAATAGCGGCCAGGATGATGCATCCATACCGGACGGCGGCTGGAAAGTGAATGCCGAGCGCCGCTTTGGCACCAGTCCGATATGGCCGGCGCCGGCCATTTGTCCGATGACGTCAGCCCAGGCGCCGGCAGCATTGATTATTACCGGTGCACTGAACATGCCCCGGGTGGTAGTCACTTCCCAGGTTTGCGTCCGATATGTCAATGCCTGCACTTCCGCATCGCAGACCAGTTTGGCAGCGGTCGCGCCAGCCCCAACCTTGGCCCCGCGCAGGAAACCCTGGTGCAAGGCATGCACATCGATGTCTGCGGCATCCGCCTCATAGACCGCAGCTGCAACCAGTTCCCGGCGCAATACCGGCACGCGCCGGCAAGCCTGGTCCGCGTCGAGGCGTTCGACCTTATCCGATACTGAACGTACGATCGCTTCGTGCTTATCCAGTTCCGCCAGTTGATCCTGCGTCGCAAAAAACAAGGCGCCGCGCGGTGTGAGCAGTGGATGGCCGGTAAATCCCGCTGGCGGCTGGTCGAAGAAAGCACGGCTGGCGCAAGTCATGGCGCGCACCTGCGGCGGCCCGTAGCTTTCCATATACAACGCCGCCGAACGGCCGGTACTGTGATAACCGGGCTGCGACTCGCGCTCAAGGATGATCACCCGTGCGTGCGGCGCTAGCCAATAGGCGATCGATGCGCCTGCGATACCGGCGCCGATGATGATGTAATCTGCTTGCGTCTCATTGCCCATGCAATATCCTTCTCGATTTCATGCTTGTCCCAGTCCTGCTCCTATACTGCGGGCATGGCGCCGACCGGCACGGCGCTCGCCTGCGGCATATTCTGCGGCGGGTGGGTAACGATAGACGTCAATCCGGCATCGGTTTTTACCAGCGCCTCCAGGTCGGGCCGCGGCCGGCGCAATTCCGGATGACTGTCGAATAATCGCTCGAACGCACTGGCGCATGCCAGCAAGTAGCTGTCTGCCCGGAAAGCGCCGATCAGTTGCAGGCCGAACGGCATATTCTTGTGATCGCTGCCGCATGGCATCGACAGCGCCGGATTGGTGGCCAATGTAACCACATAGGTAAGCGACAGCCAGCGATAGTAGTTTTCTAGAACGACGCCGTTGACCTGCTTCAAAAACAGATCGGACCAGGGGAAAGGCGATACCGGGGTGGTTGGCGAAAGTATCAAGTCATAGTCGGCGAACATCGCTTGAAAACGGCGAAACAGACGTGTTTGCTCGGCCTGCGCCCAGGCGCAGTCAGCCAGCGTCATGGCAGCGCCCAGTTCATAGTTGGCGCGTGTATTCGGCCCGAGCGAAGCGGGATCGCGTTTATACACAGCCTCGAAACCGGCGACAAAACTCTCGGCCCGGATCACGTCAAAGCAGCGATGCGCGTCGCCCAGGTCGAAGGCCAACGGCGCGCATTCTTTGACAAACGGGCGCAGTGCGGCGATCTTGCTGCGGAACACCTTGCGTATGTCGTCATCGACTTCGCAAACGCCGAAATCTTCTGTATAGCCGATGCGCAACTCCGACAAATCGATATCCCGGAGCGTGCTAAACGCATCCGCGGCGATCGGATAACTAAGCGGATCCGCCGCATGCATGCCGGCGCTGGCTTGCAACTGAAGCAATATATCGGCCATGCTCCGTCCCATCGGGCCGACTACCGAAATCGGGGTCCAGCCCAGCAATTTTCGCTCGCTTGGAATCAAGCCAGGTGAGGGACGGAATCCGACCACGCCACATTTGGCAGCCGGGATGCGCAGCGAGCCGCCGGTATCGGAACCGCTGCACAACGGCAGCATATCTACCGCCAGCGCCGCCGCCGAACCGCCGGAGGAGCCACCCGCATTCAAAGTTGGATTGAAAGGATTGCCGGTGGCGCCCCATACGGTATTCCTGGTATTGGCCCCTGCTCCCATTTCGGGCACATTGGTTTTACCGGCGACAATCGCACCCGCGGCACGCAAACGCGCCACCAGTGCATTGTCTTTGGCGGGAATGTTATGGCGATAGATCGGCGAGCCGTAAGTCGTCAGCAAGCCTTCGGTCTCTTCGAGATCCTTGATACCGATCGGCAATCCATGCAATAGCCCCAGGCGCCGCCCTTGCAGCACCGCCGCCTCGGCAGCGACAGCTTCACCGCGGGCGCGCTCGAAACAGGTAGCGGTAACGGCATTGATATACGGATTGATCGCCTCTATCCTGCAGATGCAGGCATCCAGTAATTCCACCGGCGATATTTCTTTCGATCCGATCAGGCGGCGCAATTCGACCGCACTTTTCTCGACGATATTTGTTTCAAGCATGGGATTCCTTGGAAGGGTTCACGGCTTCAAGCTGCCGCTCGCATTTTTCGATGTCTACCGGTGTGTTTTTTTCTGTATCGGTTGCGCTTTTCCCGGTCTGGATAAACAGGCTGACGATGACCGAAAAACATGCCGCGGCAATCAAGAAGCCGAACGCGTAGTTGTAATTATTAAAAGCGCTAACCAGGAAACCTATCGCCAGCGGCGAAATGAAACCCGCGGATTGCCCGCCGAGATTGACCATGCCGATACTGCTTCCCACCAGGCGTGCCGGGAATATCTTGGTCGGCAGGGCGATACAGGTCGCCAGAACGAAGGATTTGAAAAAATAGACGATGCATTGATAGGTAATGACGCCGGCGACGCTATCGGCCGTGTACATGAAATACAGGAAAACGGCAGTCAATACCGAACTGGCGATCAGCAGGTAGCGCTCCCTGCCATCGAAAAACCGCACCATCACCCAGCCGCCGATCGCCGTTGAGATACCTGCAAGTACATAGGGCAGTGGCAGAAGCAAACCGACCGATTTCAAATCCAGCCCGCGTTGCGTCATCAGATAGGCTGGCATCCAGGAGTCCAGCCCCTTGTTGACGATACTGAGCCCGAACCACACCGCGACGATCTTCCACATCAAAGATGTCTTAAGCAGATTCCGGAACGCTTCCTTGTCTATTCGCTTCTTCTCGGTGGCCGCCGCGCTGCCCTTACCCGGCTCTGCGGCCTTGGCGGGCTTGATGAAGAACCAGTACGCCGCGCTGAACAACAATCCGGCAATGCCCATGTAGTGAAATACGTTGCGCCAGCCGAAATGGATAATCAACGGCGCAATGATCAGCGGCGCCAGCATGCTGCCGACGTAGTTGGAAGACATCAGCAGCGACGACATCTTCGGCCGTTCTTCCTTTGAAAAGACTTCAGCCACGCCCTTGACGCTGGCCGCCGGAAACGCGCCCTCACCCAACCCGAACAGGAACCTGATCAGCACCATGCTGGTCAAGGACCAGGCGATGCCGGTAACGCCGGTGAATAACGACCATAACAGTATTGAAACAACAATAACCGGTTTCGAACCGAAGCGATCCGCCAGCCAGCCTCCGGGCAGCTGCATCAGCGAATATCCGAGGAAGAAACTGCTCAGCAGTATGCCCAGCTCTGCCGGCCGCAGCTGGAAATCGCTGGCGATATGCATGACTGCGAAGGTAATCGCGGCGCGGTCGATATACGAAACGCACCATCCCAGATAGAGCAGCGCCAGAACCAAGTACTTGTGACTGTTTTTCCCTAATGCCGCATGCATGCTCGAATCCTCCGGATCTCGATATCTCACTGATATACAACTAGTCAGGTCAGCCACAAAACACAAGACCCATGCTAAGGCTAGCCGAGGTTTGCAACAAGTACAATGTTTCGAATAATCGTTTGCCGTTTCGGCAAACCATAAATAAAATGGCAGTATGATAAACACCAGGGTTTTGCAGGAAACAGGGGTGCGCTACTTTCTTGAAGTAGTGAGGAGAGGCTCGATCACCGAGGCCGCGGCTACGCTCAACGTCGCCTCTTCCGCCATCAGCAGGCAGATCGCGAGGCTCGAGAGCGAGCTCGATACGGTGTTGTTCGACCGGGTCGCGCGCGGCATGAAACCGAATGCGGCCGGCGAACTCCTGGCCGCCTATGCCTTGCGCATGCAGCTCGAAACCGAGCGCATCGGCAATGAGATCCTGGCCCTGAAAGGGCTCCAGCGGGGCGAGGTAAAACTGGTCAGCACCGCCGGTTTTGCGGTGGATTTCCTGCCCGCGGCAATAGAAAATTTCAGAAGAAGCCATAGCGGCATCCACTTTCATTTGTCGGTGGGTTCGGCAGCACATGTTACCCGCCTGTTGCGTGAAGGCGAGGCAGACATAGGATTGACCTTTGCCCTCGCGCCGGAGCAAGACATCAAGGTCGAATACAGCCAAAGCGCGCCGATTCTGGCCGTGATGGGCACCGGGCATCCGCTGGCGGCAAGAAAGCACGTGGCGTTGTCGGAACTGATCGCCTATCCGATAGCGCTGCCGCAAAAGAAAATCACGATGCGACGGCTCATCGACGCCTGCTGCAGCAAAAAGAACCTGTTGATCGAACCGGTACTCAGCAGCGATTCGATCGATGCGATATTGAGTTTTGTGAACGCTGGCGGAGGCATAGCGTTTTCCGCCGAATTACCGATTCGGAAACTGCTGGCGACGGGGCAACTGGCTGCAGTCCCGATTAAAGACCGAGATATGAATGCCTTGCAGATGGAAATTCAGTCGCTATCCGGACGTACGCTGTCGCAAGCCGCAAAGGCATTTTTAAGCACCTTGATAGTCAAAGCGCCAACACCGGGGTAATTGCCATTTGCACGTCTGACTGTCGCCGCTGCCTTAGGGATTGATTGGTAGCGCCGTCTTGTATTTCACCTGTTTCAAGGCGAAGCTCGAACGGATATTCTTGATACCCGGAATCTTTGTCAGGTGATCCAGGATAAAGCGCTCCAGCGCCTGGATATCCGGCACCACGATGCGCAGCAGATAGTCCTCGTCGCCGGTCATCAGGTAGACCTCCATCACCTGCTCGAAATGGCTGACGGCTTTTTCGAAGCGCGCCAGCGCGGCGGACTCCTGCTTTTCCAGGCTAACCTGGATGAAGACGTTCATTTTCAAGCCAAGCGCCGGCGGATCGACCAGCGCGACATAACGCGAAATCACCTGCCCGGCCTCCAGGTTCTTGACCCGCGCCAAGGTTGGTGACGCCGATAGATTGATTTTCTTCGCCAGGTCGATATTGCTGATATTGGAGTTCTCCTGCAACTCCATCAAAATACGCAAATCGGTTGAGTCAAGATTCATATGCAGTATGAAAAACTGATTGATTAATAATTAAAGTATTTTATGCTTAATTAAGGTAAATACACAGCCAATTTAAGTTACCCATGCCGCTTCTTTGCCGCTACCTTATGTTGAAGGTGAAACTCAGGCTAAAACTCAACGGCAAGGAACGAGGACCATGGAAATGTCATCCGTCAACAATCTGAACAATCCATTCGACAGTGATGCGCAGGAGACCGAAGAATGGCTAGCGGCGCTGCAGGCCACCATGCAAGCCTCCGGGCCTGAGCGCGCCCGCTACCTGTTGTCGCGCCTGAGTGCGGCGGCCCAGACGTGGGGCGTCAAATGGCGCGATGCGCGCAATACGCCCTATGCCAACACCATTCGTGTCGAAGATGAACCACCGTTTCCGGGCGGCGCCGATGCACTGTCGATCGAGCAACGCCTGGCCAGCCTGATGCGCTGGAATGCGTTGGCGATGGTGGTGCGCGCCAACCGCGCCTATGGCGAACTGGGTGGCCATATCGCCAGCTACGCTTCTGCCGCCGATCTGTTCGAAGTCGGCTTCAACCATTTCTTCCGCGCACGCACCGACTCTTTTGGCGGCGACCTGGTCTATTTCCAGGCGCATTCGGCGCCCGGCATTTATGCGCGCGCCTTCCTGGAAGGCACATTAACGGAAAAAGAGCTGTCGTTCTACAGGCAGGAAATCGAAGCGAAAAAACATGGCGTGCAGGGCTTGTCTTCGTATCCACACCCGTGGCTGATGGAAAATTTCTGGCAGTTTCCCACCGGCTCGATGGGACTCGGACCGATCAGCGCCATCTACCAGGCGCGCTTCATGCGCTACATGGAACATCGCGGTTTGCTGGCTCCGCAAGAGCGTAAGGTATGGGGCGTATTCGGCGACGGCGAGATGGACGAGCCGGAATCGCTGGCGGCGCTCAGCCTCGCATCACGCGAAACGCTGGATAACCTGGTATTCGTGGTCAACTGCAATTTGCAACGACTCGACGGCCCGGTGCGCGGCAACGGCCATATTGTCGATGAGCTGGAGACGATATTTGCCGGCTGCGGCTGGAATGTCATCAAGCTGCTATGGGGTTCGGACTGGGATCCGCTGTTCGCGCGCGACCAGGCGGGCGACCTGCTGAATGCGCTTAACCAGACGGTAGATGGCCAGTTACAGACCTTCGCTGCCAACGATGGCGCCTTCAATCGGGCCCGCTTCTTTGGACAAAATCCGGCGTTACAGGCAATCGGTGCGACGCTGACCGATGACGAGATCGATCGCCTCCAACGTGGCGGGCACGACATGAAAAAAATCCATGCGGCGTACCTCGCCGCGGCCAATCATCGGGGGCAGCCGACGGTGATACTCGCCCAAACCAAGAAAGGCTTTGGCATGGGCGCTGCCGGACAAGGCAAAATGACCACCCATCAGCAGAAAAAACTCGACGCTGGCACCTTGCTCGAATTCCGCGACCGTTTCCGCCTGCCGATTTCCGACGCGGACTGCGAAGCGCTGGCGTTTTACAAGCCGGCAGATGGCAGCCCGGACATGCGCCATCTGCTGCAGCGGCGTGCGGCATTGGGCGGCTTCATGCCTCGTCGTAGCGTATCGCAGACGAAGGTTGCGGCGCCGGAGATAGCGTCTTATGCAAAGTTTGCACTGGATGCCGATGGCAAGGAAATGTCGACCACGATGGCGTTGGTGCGTATGCTGGGCATCCTGCTGAAAGACGATGGTATCGGCAAACATATCGTGCCGATAGTGGCCGACGAAGCGCGCACTTTCGGCATGGCCAACCTGTTCAAGCAGGTCGGCATCTATTCGTCGCAGGGCCAGCTGTATGAGCCTGAGGACATCGGCTCCATTCTGTCGTACCGGGAAGCCAGGGATGGCCAGATCCTGGAAGAAGGCATCTCGGAAGCCGGCGCAATTTCTTCATGGACTGCCGCCGCGACCAGCTATTCGGTACATGGCTTGCCCATGCTGCCGTTCTACATTTACTACTCGATGTTCGGCTTCCAGCGTATCGGCGATCTGATCTGGGCGGCGGCGGACCAGCGGGCGCGCGGTTTCCTCATCGGCGCCACCTCCGGACGGACCACCCTGGCAGGCGAAGGCTTGCAGCATCAGGATGGCTCCAGTCAAGTGATTGCAGCAACGGTGCCGAACTGCGTTTCCTATGATCCGGCCTATGCCTATGAATTGGCAGTGATCGTACAGGATGGCATGCGCCGCATGCTCGGCGACAATGAAGATATCTTCTATTACATCACCGTGACCAACGAAAACGAGGCGCAACCAAGCATGCCGGCAGGTGTAGAAGAAGGCATCAGGCGCGGCATGTACTGCCTGCTGCCGCAAGAGAATGCTGATGTGCGTTTGCTGGCAGCCGGCCCGATCCTCAAGGAGGCGATCGGCGCGGCTGCACTATTGAAGGAGAAACTCGGTATCAACGCCGAGGTCTGGAGTGTCACCAGTTATACCGAACTGGCGCGTGACGGCGTCGCGGCCGAACGGCTGCAGCGCCTGTCCGACTCTTCCGAGGAAGCCTACATCGCGCAGCAACTCGGACACAGCAATGCACCGGTCGTCGCCGCCAGCGACTATGTACGCAGCATTCCCGAAAGCATCCGCGCTTATGTGCCGGCACGCTACGTCACGCTGGGTACGGACGGCTTTGGACGCAGCGATACGCGCGCCAACCTGCGCGACTTTTTCGAGGTCGATGCCAAATGGATTGCCTTCACTGCGTTGCGTGAACTGCCCGCGGGAAAAGATGCAGAGCAGTTGACGAAGTTTGCCGAGATACTCGGTTTGGATTTAACGAAACCGTTGTCGATCAAGGAGTAATCCTCAAGTCGGCCTGACCTCTTCAAAGCGGCGCGCCAATTCCTGGCGCAACTGCTTGCGCAGGATCGCACCTTCAAACCGCCTTTTTTCCTCGGCACTGAACGGACGCAATGGCGGCACCGCAACCGGGCGGCGTTCGCCATCCACGGCCACCATTGTAAAAAAGCAACTATTAACGTGGCGCACTACTTGGGTTCGGATGTCCTCAGCCACAACCTTGATGCCGACTTCCATCGATGAGGTGCCGGTATGATTGACGCTGGCAAGAAAACTGACCAGTTCGCCTACATGGATCGGCTGGCGAAAGGTCACCTGGTCCACGCTCAGGGTCACCACGTATTGCGCTGCGTAGCGGCTGGCGCAGGCGTACGCCACCTGGTCGAGTAACTTGAGAATCGCGCCGCCATGCACATTACCGGAAAAATTAGCCATGTCTGGCGACATCAGCACGGTCATGGTGAGTTGATGAGATGGCATATCCATAATTGACGGGGTTTCTCTTTGCTTTAAGAAGGGTGCGAAAGCGGCAAGCCTATCCTAAAATGACCGAAACTAGCAAGAAGCAGATGTTGCGATGCGCCCCCAGCGCCCCGCAACTCCCGGTTTCAGCCCTGCCGCCAGGCACCCCGTTTCTTAACTCCCCTGCCGCCCGCGCACAGATGGAACAAACATGTCCGACCACTTTGCCGGCCGGGTTTTAATCGTACCGGCCTTGTCCATGAACAACACGTACTGCATCAGGCCGTTAGGCGTGGTGTGGAACTGGACATCAGGATCCGCTAGCATTTTTTCCACTTCGTCGACCGTCAGTTTGATTTTGGAGACGCGGATAAATGTTTCGGCCGCACCATGCCGGTACTTTTCAATGTAGGTATTAGCCTCTTCCTGCGCGGCCATAAATGCCTGGACCAGCTTTGGATTGTTCTCTGTAAATTGCTTCAACGCAAACACCACATCCAGCGTGATGTTGCCCAGCACGTCCGAGGAATTCAGAACCCGTGTAATTTTGGGGTTCTTCAGCTCTTGATAAGAGAACGGCGGCGAAGTGAAATGCGCCGTGATCTCGGTTTTGCCGGACATCAGCGAACCAACGGCTTCAGGGTGCCCGAGGCTGACTGTCAAAGGATCCAGCTTGGCATAGTTCTCGGCGCCGAAAGTTTTGGCAACGGCCATCTGCAACACTACTGCTGACAGCGAGGTCTTGATGCCTGGAATCGCAATCTTGTCTTTGGGGGTAAAGTCTTTCAGCGATTTGATATTCGGATTATTGGTATTCAGCCAAAGCGAGGACGTGCTCAATGCCCCCAACCCGATCACTTCCGAACGCGGGATTCCTTGTGCCTTGGACCATAGGGTGATGAAGCCCGGCGCGCCGGTGCCGGCAATATCCAGGTTTCCGGCTAGCATCGCATCGTTAATCACATTGCCGCCGTCCAGCGTCAGCCAGTTGATCTTGATATCGCCCAGGCCCATTTTCTTGGCCTGCTTTTCCAGCAATTGCTGGTCGCGCATCACCATCAACGGCAGATAGAGGATACCGTAGCCGTGCGAAATACGTACCGTGGATGCCTCGGCGTGCGCCACGTTCATGAAAGTGGACAGGGCCAATGTCCCTGCTACCACCAATTTGCTGAAAGCTCTGCGTTTCATTCATATCTCCTGGTATTTTTATAGTCTGTGATTTTGCGCGGTATTTTATACGGTCTGCCGCGCGTTTTGGACAACTGCTTAGTGCTGCATTCCCCAGCGACGGATAGTCCGCTTCTCAATCGTGGCAAAGATAAAGTTTTCAACAAAAAGCCCGATGATAATCACGAAGAACAGGCCGGCAAACACATTCGCCGTTTCGAGTTGGTTGCGGTTTTCAAAAATGTACCATCCGAGGCCGCCGCTGCCCGACGACACGCCGAACACCAGCTCGGCCGCAATCAGTGTGCGCCATGCAAATGCCCAGCCGACTTTAAGGCCGGTAAGAATGCTTGGAAAAGCTGCGGGGATCAGGATTGAACCAACCAGCGAGAATCGTTTCAAGCCATAGTTCTGACCGACCATGCGCAAGGTATTGGAGACGCCGCGAAAGCCGCTATGGGTATTCAACGCCACCGCCCACAGAACCGAATGCACGATGACGAAGATGATGCTGCCGGTGCCCAGGCCGAACCAGATCAGCGCCAGCGGCAACAGAGCAATTGCCGGCAACGGATTGAACATGGAGGTCAGGGTCTCCAGAAAGTCGGTGCCGATGCGTGAACTGATGGCTATCGTGGTCAACAAGGTCGCCAGTGCAATGCCGAGGCCGTAGCCGATCAGCAAGGTCTTCATGGATACGGCTGCTCTTTCAAGCAGAACGCCGCTGCTGATGCCTGCCCAGAATGCCTTCACCGTTTCCAGAAAGCTCGGGAACAGCAGTGAGTTGTTCAGCCAGCGGCCATATATCTCCCACACCACGGCCAGCAGCAGCAGGATAAATATTTTACGTAACCATCCGTGGCGATAAAGCGATTCGGCAAACGATAGCGGGCGCTGAATCTCGGCGGTCTCGGCACGCTGCGGATCGAGCACAAATTCCGGGCGCACAAACAGTTCGGGCAAAGCAGTATTGGTTGATTTCATGGCTAACCTCGATGTTCAATGTGCAAACAACATGTCGTTAATCCGGGCTTCCAGCTGCGCCTGGCTGGCGCTGCCGATTTCTTCCGGCGGGATGCTGTTGAGTTCGGCCTTGACCTGGCCCGGATGCGGCGACAGCAACAAAATGCGATTGCCGATGCGGATAGCTTCTTCGATCGAATGGGTGACGAATAAAACGGTAAAGCGCGTGTCTTCCCACAACCGCAGCAATTCATCCTGCATTTTGCGGCGAGTCAGCGCATCGAGCGCTGCAAAGGGTTCGTCCATTAACAAGACGTCGGGTTCCATTGCCATGCCGCGGGCGATCGAAACGCGTTGCTTCATACCGCCCGACAGCGTATGTGGAAAGCTGTCGATAAATTTGACCAGGCCGACTTTTTCGATGTAGTAAGCGGCGCGTTCAGCCGCTTCGGTTCCACGCAGGCGGCCGCTGGCGTGCAAGGCAAATTCGACATTCTGGCGCACGGTTTTCCATGGCAGCAGTTGATCGAACTCCTGGAACACCATCATCCGGTCCGGTCCCGGCTGGGTCACTTCCTTGCCTTTCAGGCGGATCGTCCCATGTACCGGCTCCAGGTAACCGCCGATTGCTTTCAGCAACGACGATTTGCCGCAACCGGACGGGCCGAGCAAAATATAACGATCGGATGGGTAGACTTTGAAGCTGACTTGCTTGGCAGCGGTCACCAGATGATCGCTGGTCTTGTACTGCAAGGTAACGTTATCGATTTCCAGCAGTGGCGTGGCGACCGCAGGGGTCGCGGCTGCGCCTTGGTGGGCGAGAGAATCGCCTTTTTCCATGTTTGTCTCCATATTTTTTATATTTCCTACACACCGATGCTAATCTGCGAAACTGTAACGAACCTGACGGCTTTAAATTCATGACAACCACGTTGTCAGAAAATAAATATATAAGTAAAAATAGAACTACAAATAGAGATACAAGATGCGCATTCTTTTGGTGGAAGACACGACAGACGTAGCCGACGCGATTATCGCGCACCTGTTACGCCTGGGTCATACGGTGGATTGGGAGGCCAATGGCCGTAAGGCCGCAAACATGGTGACGGACGAGCATTACGACCTGATCATCCTGGACGTCATGCTGCCGGAGCTTGACGGCTATGCCTTGCTGAAACGCATACGCGGCGTGCCGCTCGACACCCAGGTATTGATGTTGACAGCATGTGCCGAAATTGAAGAGCGGGTGAACGCCCTGGACGCCGGCGCCGACGATTACCTGACCAAGCCTTTTGATTTTCGCGAGCTGGAAGCCCGTATCCGGGTACTGCTGCGGCGTGGTGGCGGCGATTCGACCAACCTGCTTAAATGCGCCAATCTGACCTTGGATCGCAAGAGCCGGACAGCCAAGGTTAATGACCTGCCGCTGGATCTGACGCGACGCGAAATCACCCTGCTCGAAATCATCATCTCTCATCCAGGCCGGATTTTCGGCAAGGACGAACTGATCGATAAGCTATTCACCATCGACGACAATCCCAGCGCCAATTCGGTCGAACAATATATAGCGCGCCTACGCAAGAAGCTCTCGCACGCACAGTTTGAAATCCGTACCTTGCGCGGCCTCGGCTATCAGGTTGTGTTGTCATGATTGTCGTCGGCCGTTCGCTCTATCTGCGCCTGGTCACCCGGGTCGGACTGGTGCTGGTGGTCAGCGCCATTGCACTATTGATTGCTATCTGGTTTTCGACACGGCTGGCGGCGAATGAAGCCTATGACCGAATCCTGACCGGCAGCGCCCTTTCGATTGCCGAGAATACCTGGTACAACAACGGCACGGTGAACGTCGATGCGCCGATTTCCGCATTCTCCATGCTGACTGCCGGCGATCAGGTGTTCTATGCCGTGCTTGACCCTGCGGGAAGGACGGTTGCCGGCGATCCCGAATTCAAACCTGTCATTCCGTGGGATAAGCTGGCCGACGGACCGTTGGTAATCCGCGGCGTGTATCTGGATCTGCCGGTCAGCATCGCCATCGTCGGCAGACGTTTGCCGGCCGCGGGACCGCAATCCTGGGCGGTGATCATGGTGGCCCAGACCAACAACGGGCGCGAATCGTTTACAAAAAATCTCGGCACCAATGCGTCGCTGGTGATCATCGTGATGGGCCTGCTGACGGTGATTGCAGCCACGTTCACCTTGTACCAGACCTTGTCGCCGCTGAAGAATATCGGTCTCGCGATTCAACGCCGCGACCTGCATGACCTGTCGCCGCTGAGCATAGAAGTACCGGCTGAAATCCATCCGCTGGTGAGTTCGATCAACCAGTTCATGCATCGCCTTACCGTGCACCGCGAACTGATGCGCCGTGTCATCGGCGACGCTGCCCATCAACTGCGGACGCCCGTGACGGCGCTGATATCGCAGATGGAACTGCTCTCGATGCAGCGCGACGAGAGCGGCCGACTGCGACATATTGCCAGGCTGAGCGAGCTGACGCATCATCTGGGTAACCTGATCAATCAACTGATCAACCACGCCATGGTGCAGCATCGGGCAGACTCGGTGCAACTTGAAACGATTGACCTGACGCTACTGGCCAGGCGCGAAATGACCGACATGCTATCCGGCCACGCCCAGCGCAACCTCGACATCGCCATGCTGGCGCCGGATGAACCATGCCTGATCCTGGGTGACAAAATCAGCATCCGCGAAGCGATAAAGAATATTCTCGGGAACGCCTTGCAATATGGCGCGCCGTCCCGGTTGCATATTGAAATCAGCCGGCAAAACACCGATTGGGAATTGCAAATCCGCGACGATGGCCCCGGCATCCCGGAAGCCGACCAGGAGCGTATCAGGAAGCCGTTTTCGGCGCGTAGCGGTGACCGCCTTGGCGCCAGCCTGGGTTTGTCGATCGTTGAAGAAGTCATGCGCGCGCATCACGGCCACATGCGTTTTGGCTATGCAGCCAATCAGGATTTCGTCGTCACACTGAGTTTCAAGGCGGTCTAGTCCAACCTTCCAGCCAAACCGCCCGGTCAAACCTTAACCGGTTCAATTTCGAACGGCTCGATGTCGCCAGGGCGTCGCAACATCTTGTTGACCTCATCGAGATGAAGCTCCTCCAGAACGATCATTTCCCGTGCATATTCCTCAAGCAGGATCGACCGCCCTTCGGTCATCTTGAACAAATTGTAATACGCTGCGAGCGCCGTTCTTTCAAGCTCCAGGCTTTCACGCAGGATATCGCCGATATCGTGCTGCGCCGTTTCCAGCAACGGCCCGATCTTCAGCGACGGATGGCCGCCCAGCAGCGTCACCATTTCTCCGGCCTTGTGGGCGTGTCCAAGTCCTTCCAATGCATTGTCCTTGAGCCAAGAGACGATCGGTATGCGGCCATATCCGTAGACCATCAATGAATAATGCGTGTAGCGCACCACGCCAGCCAATTCAAGCTCCATGATGTGATTCAACGCGTCAATTGTCAGTCGCTTCTCATTATCGTTCATGTTTTTCCTCTGGTTTATTGAAACTGCCTGCCGGCGCTTCTGCACGTCTGCGTTTCATTTCGCGCCGAGCAGTTTGGCCGTCTTCGCGACATTTTCCGGCTTCACCCAAAGCAGCCCGCCGTAACGACCGTCGCCGCCGACCAAGGCATCCATTGCAGTCACTTTTATGTCGGCATCGGCGAGTTTCTGAAGTACATCCAAAAGTGCGCCGGTACGATCCTCGCCCTGCAGCAGGAAGCCGGTTTTTTTGGGATTCATGGCCCAGCCCGCCTTTTTGGCGACTGCGGCAAATTTCTTCGCATCTTCAGGGATAAAGTCGAGCTGCGCCCGCTGGCCGCGCGGGAAGCCGGTAAATGCAAGCAGGTTCACGCCCCCGTCCGCCAGAGCGGAAAGCACCTTTACGCCCTCGCCTGCCTTGTTTGAAATCGCCATTGAGAAATAATTAACCTTACGTACGGAATCAACCATTTTTATCTCCTTGCAGCCAATGCAGCCACTGACAAACGACTATTCGGAAATGATTATTCAATTCAGGGATAGCAAAGATTAAGATGAATAGCAAGGCGTTCTTTGAACCTCTAGGGCGAGAGGTGTACGATCGAAGCGTCGAACATTTTTTTGCGCTGTAACATGCACCGTTGCCAGCCGGCACTGCGATTCCCTCGAGGGAGGCGAAATCATGATCATGACGCTTAATTCTCCAGCATTTTCACATGACGGTTTGATTCCCAAACGCTACACGTGCGAGGGCGAAGATATTTCTCCTGAACTGGTATGGAGCGGATTGCCGCCGGCGACCCGCAGCTTGGCCCTGGTCGTCGACGATCCTGATGCGCCCGATCCGGCGGCGCCGCAAACTACCTGGGTGCATTGGGTGCTCTACAACATCCCACCTGAGGCGGACGGACTCGAGGCTTCCGTTCCTGAAGCGAAACTACCGGCCGGTACCAAGGATGGCTTGAACGACTGGAATCGCACCGGCTACGGCGGCCCTTGCCCACCGATCGGGTGCCATCGCTATTTTCATAAGCTCTACGCCCTGGACATCGTACTTCCAGACCTCGGAAAGCCGACCAAGGCGATGCTGGAAAAGGCCATGGCGACCCACATCATCGCCAGCGCCACGTTGATCGGCAACTACGAAAAGATGGACTGAGGTGAAACTGCCGTGAAATTACCGGATCGGCACACCTGGGTTCAGGCGTGCCGATCATCGAGTGAATTGCAGCGGCGTACTCACCGCTGCTGCTCGATACCGCAATCAAAAATAATTTCAGGGCTCGATCCGGCTGATGCGTGTTGCCCAATTGGTCAACGCCACGCGACTTCCGTTACAACTGAACTGCGCCGCAGGATCGGTGTATTGCGCCAGCGTGCAACCATGCGCAATGTATTCGTTCGCCAGCCAGATATCGTTACCGTCAACTGCTGCCGCGCCGTAATCGCCCCACCGGCTGCGCGGCGTCCCAAAGGCGTTATACGAGCCGAATTCGTCGTCGGGCCCGAGGCCGTTTGCAATGACCTTCACCAATTCACCTCGATGACCATTGTCGCGGCTGAAATGAATATAACCTGCACTCGGATAATGATCTGCTCCAACCACCGTAAAGCCGATCACTCCTTTGCCGTTAGATAATGCAGCGATAGCCGGCCGCGTGACGCTGTTGCCGGCAATCGCCAGCTGGCCTTGCTTGACGACCGATGCGCTGATGAGATTCGGTGAAACAGATGGATTCAACACGTAATAAGCAATCCCTGTCTGTTCTGCGCCGGCGACATTGACGACGGTATCGAGTGCGCCATACAAACGGTTGCCGGTGAAAAACACCTGTTGCATACGTGAATCGTTTGGATCAATCGCGGTCAGAACTTCCGGAAGTGCGGGCTGGACTGCCGTTAAATAATTCCAACATCCAACGCCGGCTGGCGTCACCATGCTGCGATCGTTCAGGCAATCTCTCAGAGGGGCGCTTCCCGGTTTCTGCGGAATCGCAGGCGGCACGCCATAGGTATCTACATTGACGACGTTGTGCACGAGTGTCAGTGCAGGTGTGTTGCCATCCAGAGATCTGGTATTACCAACCGCCCACACCCGAAGGCGATTATCGTTGCCGGAATTGCTAAATACCGCGACCGAACTCAAGAGATATTCGGTGCCGTGGTTGCTCCGCTCAAAATCGCCGGCCGGAGACACTGCCGGCCATACGGTGAAACCCGGGTTGCCCTCTAGCAGATAATCAGCGGTGTCCAGCTGCACCACTTGAATCGAGGCGCTACCACTGATCAGTGCTTTTTTCGATATCGCATAGATTTGCGCACTGTTGAATCCGCCGGAAAACGGGAATTCGTTGGTGGTCAGGTAGATACCGTGCGCGTCGGCGCCGATGTGCGGATAGTCGCCCAGGCATGGGCAGTTCGGGTGTTGCGGCGAGCCCTGCGTGCCGTCGTCCTGCACTGCGATCTTGTACACGGTCCAGCTACCGAGCGGATCTGCTGACGAGCTGACCGCAAGGTCAAGATGATTGGTGCCGGTTTGGGCGCCCGTGGCGGGATCGGTGTCCAGCGTCAAGACCAGATGGAACCAGCGTTTTACGTCTGGATCGAAATAACAGGCCGGGTCGGTTATTGAAGGGCCAAAAACGCGTGGATTGACCTGGCGGTTAATTGCTGGCGCATATCCATAAAATGCGTTGAGCGCAATATCTCCGCTTAACGCAACGCCTTTACGGTTATAGACCTTCATGACGTCATTCAGCGATTCCATGACGTAGCCGTTCCCGGCACAGAGCCCCTGATCCGGCGGCTCTATCGAAAACTGGTTGCCGTTGCTTGCAAGTCGCTGGTTGCGCGAATTTTCGCCGTCGAAACTGAGTTGCACACGCCTGTCTGGCACATCTTTGCCCAACGCCTCGGCCCACTCACCCTTCCCCTGTGCCTTGGCGATACTGCGGTTTATCTTGAACTTCGCTACGCGCGCGAGCACGCCGGTGGTGCTTTGCGTTCCTTTTGTTCCCGCTGCGCCTGTCGTACCGGCTGTACCTGCTGCAGTGGGACCGTCTGCGAGATTAGGGACGTTCGAAAATGTCGGCGATGTTTCGGGTGATGACAAGCCATCGACACCGACGGTAGTGGTTGGAATGTTGACTGTGCCGCTGCTGGGTATTTGTCTTGTGATGGTGGCGCCGAAAGCTGAACCAGTGGTAAAGCAGGTAAAGCTGAGAATTATTCCTAACAATTTTAATCTACTAAAATTCCGATTCATTTTCTTCTCCAAAAATTGTCATTTTTGAGCCTCTTCAGGGTAAAGAAAAAACCTTACTTTGCAGACCGCAGTTCCTCAGCCAAAAGATGCTTTCATCACGAAAATTCTTGTGGCTACATTTCGCCGCGTTAAATCAAGATCGACCAGGTCCGGAAGTATTTTCAAGTTGCTTGAACTCGACAATCAAACAGAATTAACAACAGGCAATATTTGCCGTGCGGAAAGTATATATATTTTATTCGCGGTGCGGGGTATATTTTTGCCATGTCAAAAAATAAAGAAATTAACTGGATGCGGCAGTGCGCTCGCATCGAAAACGGGGGTGCGCAGGCAGTAGCGCGTGCACGCAACCACCTGGCGATACAGGAAACGCTGGCCGTGCCGGGGCAGCGAAATCTGCGGGGAGATCGACAGGCCCAAGTTTCACGGCATGACGGTTGGCACATTTGAAAACGCGTACGTTGCAACCACGAGCGCATAGTGATGTGCGATTGTCGGAATTTACGTTACCGCAATTTCTGTACGCGTCTTTATTCGCACGCTATTTTTGTAACGCCAGGCGCAGCCGCAGTCTTATTCTTGCGGTGCCACGATGTCCACCAGCGCTTGATATAGCCGTACCGGTTCTTCCGCGATCCGATTCAGAACGTACAGAAAATATTCTTCGCCATAAACGGCGTATTCACGCGTTGGAAAACCACGCTTATGCAACCCATTCAATTGCTCCGTGCCGAGACCGATCAGCGATTCGAATTCGTAGTGGCGTTGCTCAAACAGGCCCTGTTGGACAATCAGATTCGTCAGGTCTTCTTGAATCGTGCGATCGTGCGTCGCAATCGAACATTTGTGCTCGCTAGTGAGTAGTTTTACTGCGAAATGCCTGTAGCAAGCGGCCAGTTCGGGGCTGCTACGATCGTAGGCAATGTGCGCAGGCTCAAGAAACGCGCCCTTCACCAAACGAATGCGGCCTGGATAGGCCATCAGTTTTGGCAGATCCTCTGCACTGCGGTGCAACTTGGCGGGCACTGTGATGCCGACGTTCTCCAGTGCAGGATCTGCATGCAGGCGGGCATAGGTGCGATAGATATTATCGGCGCGATCGGATCCTTCCATCGAAATCATGACTTCGCAGCCGCTTGCGGCAGCGGCGCAGGCAATTTTTCTGGCATTGAGGAAACCGAGCTCGGGATCGATCACAGAACCGATGTGAGACAGATCGAGTGAAACCGAGCAATTCAGGGCGCCGTCCGCACTTCTGTCGCGAATGGCGCTAATCAATGCCAGAAAGACCTCCGTTTCCGCATTAGCCTTGCTCTCGTCGCGGCAACTTTCTCCCATATACTCTGCAGATGCAGCATGGCCACGGGCATTGATCTGACTTACGCGTTCCACCACATCTTGCGTTGTCTGCCCGGCGACATACCGCCGGGCGACGCGATGCATGAATGGCCGCAGCGCCGGATCGTTACAAAACCTGGCCTTGGCCTCTTCATTCAATGCCAACTCGCGCAGCACATCGGCAGCCTGGTCGACCAAGGCTCGCCACTCCGCAGGAAATGTCGGTTGATTATTGTTTGTCATAATAGATAGTTGAAGCGATAGTTGAAGCACTCGTCATGAAATTCCGCCTGAAACGGCGGGTCCTTGTTTCCAGGAATTCATTTTAGAGATTCGACGAGAGGCAGCAAAACCAGTAATTTTCCGTGCTTCTGCCAATTTTTCTCACATCGCCAAGGTTGCAGGCGGCGCTTGGCGCTCAGGTGCGCAATGGGAACCGGTGGGATCGGTAGTTATAATCATTCGGTAAAAATGCCATTTATGCCATTTGAATGATATATTTCCACATTGCAACTTATTGTTTGGGTGAGGAATAGCATAATTTGCGCCTATCTGCACTTATTCATCTCCGGTCAGACTTGAAACGACGCCATAAGTTATATACTAAACAACTTACATCTATCTCTTCACGCGGATACTCACCCTTAAACATTGCCAATGTACTCAATATTGCCAGCCTTAGTCGCATCCGTTTTTCTGGGTTACGGCTTGTACGTACTTTGTACACAAGGCTTTACCCGTATCGGCATCAGCTTTTCCGCGCTGTGCATGATTTCTGCGTTTTGGCAGGGTACCTGGGCTGTACTTTTCCAGGTTCACACGCCAGGCCTGGCGATGTTCCTGATCAAGTCCGGCTACCTCCTGATCCTGTTCTTGCCGACCAGCTTGTATCATTTCCTGACAGAAGTCTCGGATCGCCCGAATGAACGCCATCTGGTGTATCTGTCGTATGGAATAGCCTCGATCCTGGCACTCTTTCTGATCGGCGGCGATCTCTTCGTTGCCGGTTACTATGAGTATTTTTGGGGATACTATCCAAAGGCAGGGCCGCTCCATCCGGTTCATGTGCTGCAAACCGTGGTGGTGGTCTGCCGCGGCCTCTATATCACCCTTCTTCAGCAAAAAACCGCGCCGCCGAATAAACGCATCAGGCTACGCTTGTGCATCGCCGGCATACTTACTTATTTTTTTGCGGCCGTCGATTATCTGTGTAACTACGGGTTCGAATTTTACCCGCCTGGCGTGTTGTTCATCGCTGTCAGCCTTGGCATCATCACGGTCGCGATTGTCAAATACGGCTTGTTCAATCCGATGGCAATTGCCGCCAGCGTCGCCCACGAGATGCGTACTCCGCTGCTCTCGATCCGCAATCAGGCGCAAGGAATCAACAAATATATCCCGACACTTCTCCATAGCTACCAGCTGGCGGTTGCCAACAATCTTTGCCCTCCCACTTTGCCGCCGTTTGCCTTGAACTATCTTGCCACCATAGGCAAAACGCTTACCCACGAAGTAGATCGAACCAGTGCGGTACTGGACATGATGCTGGCCTCCATCAAAATGGATCAGATCGACAAAAGTTCATTTGCGCAGCACTACATGGGACATTGCCTGAACGAGGCGATTGAACGCTACACCTACGACCGCGAGGACCGGGAGCGTATCGTTGTCAGTGCTGTCGAGGATCAGGAATTCAGATTTTACGGGTCGGACACGCTGCTGATACTGGTGCTGTTCAACTTGCTGAAAAATGCACTGTACGCGATCAAAGTAGCCGGCAAGGGTGAAATCCAGATATGGACGGTGCGCGGACCGTCCATCAATCGCCTGTATTTCAGGGATACGGGGACCGGGATTACCGGCGACGCGCTACCGAATATCTTTGACGGTTTTTTTACGACCAAACAAAACGGCGGCACCGGTGTCGGGCTCACTTTTTGCCATCGGGTGATGGCATCTTTCGGTGGCCGCATACGCTGCGATTCCGTTGCAGGCCAATATACGACATTTACCCTCGAATTTCCGATGGTGGAAAACGCTCCGGATGAAATAATTTCTCC
Source organism: Collimonas sp. OK307 (assembly GCF_900113705.1). Lineage (GTDB taxonomy): Bacteria > Pseudomonadota > Gammaproteobacteria > Burkholderiales > Burkholderiaceae_D > Collimonas. Next base: position 200,759 of record NZ_FOQI01000001.1, read on the forward strand.
AATTGTTTCAACACCACGGCGACAAACGGAGGAAAGCACAGTGCACTCTCCTCCGCATGTTCTCTAGTTCAATTCAAGCTTTTTCCAAACCAGATGTTACCTCTTTCTTTCGCGCCCTTCATTGAACTTCATATTCCCGGATTTTTTCAAGAATGTGATCAGGCAAGCGCGTGATTCTCTTTTCCTTGTTGGCGAAAACTATTTGCTGATGGCCCTTCGCAACCAGCTTGCCATCTACAAGAAATCGGAACAACAGTGAAAACGAACATTGCTTGATAGCGAAAGTATTGACCTCGCACGCGATCTTTTGGAATGCGAATGTCTCGCACACATACTCCTGTTGCGCCTCCTTGGTAATGAAAACCCCAAGCGACTGCAACATGTCTGCAGAAATACACTCGAAAAACCAACGTTCGCGGCAGATCCCTTGCCATTCGAAATGCCGGGCAAAATAGATATTGCCGGTAGCATTCGAGTCTTTCAGGTAAACATCGATCGAATGGTGGAAGGTTTTTGGCAGGCCGGGTCGCAAAATGATAAACGGCAGCGGGGCAACTTCCGCTTTGTTTTTTTTGGCGACCGGATGCTGGGACAGGATAGCTGACATGATGGAACTCCATAAGCACATAGAAAAAAGGCTGAATGAACAGCCGCTATTGCCGCCTCGTCTCTTTCAAGTCCGAGGAAGCAGCTTATAGTGTTGATCAAGTTCTATTACTTACAAGTAACTAACTGCAAATAACATCGGAAATTTCACCTTAAATGGCATCAACACGGCAGTGGCCGGTATGTCGCAATCGCCATTGTCATTGCCGCAAATCAGTTTATCTATTGCAGCTATTTGATACGTTGTTTCTCCAGCTTGCGCGCCAGCGTACGCCGGTGCATTCCCAGGCGCCGCGCGGTTTCGGAAATATTGAAACCGGTTTCCACCAGCACCTCGTGAATGCGCTCCCATTCGAGGGTCTTGATCGAGGTCGAACGATTGCTCAACTCAATCTCGCCAACCCCGGCTATATGGCCGAAAGCAGCCTCGATATCGTCGGTATTGGACGGCTTGGCCAGATATTGGCAAGCGCCTAGCTTGATGGCTTCTACTGCCGTGTTGATGCTAGCGAAGCCGGTCAGCACCACGATCAACATGGCGGGGTCATGCTTATGCAGCATCTGGACGCACGCTAGCCCCGAGGTACTGTCGTTCAACTTGAGATCGACTACCGCATAGCCCGGCGAATGCTGGCGCAGCAGTGCGGCGGCCTCGCCCAGATTCGTCGCCAGCAACACCGTGTAGTCGCGGCGTTCGAATGAGCGGCCAAGCGTGCGGGCGAAGGTAGCGTCATCTTCAATGATCAACAGTAGACGATCAGTCGCCATGCGGTGTTTCCTCTTCAAGGCTTATCGCTGCCAGAGGCAGGGTAAGCTGGACCAGCGCCCCGCCCTGTTCCCGATTGCGGGCTGTCACGGTGCCGCCCAGTTTGCGGGCGACATTGACGACGAAAAACAGGCCCAGGCCACTGCCGGGACGCCCTTTGCTCGACTGATAGGGTTTGCCTATCTGGGCCAGCATCGCGGGCGCAAAACCGGGGCCGGTGTCGGTCACCACCAGGGTCAGCGCATCGGCTTCCCGGGTCGCTTCCAGGCTTACCCATTGCGGCGATGCTTCTAGCGCATTGTCGAGTACGTTGCAGATCATCTGCTTGAGGGCGGAATCAAACGCCACCGGCATATCTTGCTCTATCCGGTTTTCATAGGCGAACGAAACAATCGGCCGGGTGGCGCACCACTCTTTCGCCAGGTCGTTCAAAAAAGTGCTGATGGTGGTCTTCACGGACGATTCGCCACGCGCCTCGCCGGCCGACAGCAGGATGCCGCTGACGATACTCTTGCAGCGCTGCAACTGGGCCTGCATTTCACCGATCTCTTCCAGCAGTTCGCTATTCTTGCTGAATTCCGGCATGCGCCGCCAGTCGCCCAGGATTACCGACAAGGTAGCCAGCGGGGTACCAAGTTCGTGTGCAGCTCCCGAAGCCAGCAGCCCCATGCGCACGATGTGGTCTTCCTCCGCCGCACGCTGACGCAAATCGGCCAGTTGGGCATCCCCGGCCCGCAGGTTGCGGCCGATGCGGGTAATAAAGAACACCAGCAAAGACGCATTCAGCACAAAACAAATCAGCAAGCCCTCGACGTACAGGCTGGACAAGGCATTGCCGTGTTCGGGCGGCAGCGCCAAAGGGTCGGAAAACAGCGACAAACCGGCCAGGCATGCGCTGGTGATGGCTACGATGATCCAGGTCGACCAGGTTTCCAGCAATACGGCGCTGAGAATCACTTGCAGCAGATAGAGGAAGGCGAAAGGATTACTGGTTCCTCCGCTCAAGGACAGCTGTGCGGTCAGGATGCCGACGTCGACCAGCAGCGCCAGGAACAATTCGCCGTTGCTAGCCACCCGCCGTTCATGCCAGCGCAGATGACTGGCGATATTGAACGCTACCAGGCAGGCCAGCACCTTCAGCATATCCGGCAGCGGCAGCTGAATGCCGAAACCGAGGATGACGATGGCAATGGTCGTGACCTGTCCGACCACGGCGATCCAGCGCAACTGGATCAGCTGCAGCATATTCTTGTGACCGGCGCTATTTTCAACGCCGGCCGCCACTGTCCAGCGATGTTTCAGATCTTCTGTATTTGCAAGAATATCAATTTTACTTGCCATCTTCACTTTCACTGTCGATACCATCGGCATTGGCGGCGCTGCGCCGCGAACGCCGCTCTTCGCGACCAATCCAAAAACAGGCGCCCGCCACCATCAAGGCAAGAGCATACCAAGTGAGAGCATAAACCAGATGATTATTGTGAAAGGCAATTACCGTTAAACCGCCGACTGGATACGCTTTCTCCTTAGAGCCGGCGGCGGCTTTAGTTGCGCCGGTTGCATCTGCATCAACGAAATAGGGTGCAGTCTCTACCGGCTTCAGGCCGCGCGTCGCTGCGATGGCTTGCACATCGCGCGAAAACCAGCGGTCAGCGGCAGGATCATTGTGGCGCAGGAAGCCACCGCCCGGTTCGCTCATGCGCAGCAGACCGGTAACTACCGCGACGTTGTTGCCCGTAGCGTCATGGGAATCGTTTTCCCTGGCGGGAATGAAACCGCGATTGACCAGCACCACACTGCCGTCGGCGCTGCGGAGCGGCGTCAGCAGCCAGAAGCCGCTGCCAAGTTCGGTAACGGCCTGGACTCGCGCTGTGAGCGCATAAAGGAAAGTACCGGTGAGCCGGACACGCCGATATTCGTCGGCGTCGGCATTGATTTGCTGCCAGCGTTCGGGCCCGGGAGCGGCAACGGCTGGCGCATGTACTCTTTGGTCAACCCGCTCGATGAGATCGAGCTTCCATTGCAGGCGCTTAAGCTGCCAGGTACCTAACGCGACAAAACCGGCAAACGCCAGCCCGCCGCAGATGGCAAGCAACAGCAGCACGGTTCTGGAGCGGGAGCGGGACTGGGGCTCAACAGTTGCGGCGCCCTTGCCGTCCGTCACAGTGCCGTGCTGCGGCTGTTTCATTGCATTTTCATATTTGGCATGTTGTGCATATCTTCCATGCTGTGCGTCTTCGGCATGTTGGACATGTTCTGCATCGACTCCGGAACCACTTCCGTCGAATCAGGCATCATGCCCGGCATCATGTTGTGGTTCAGGTGATACATCACCCACAACGAACCGCTCAGCATGATGAACAGCAGCATGATCGTGAAGATCAGCGCCAGCATCGACCAGCCGCCTTCGGACTTGGTGTTCATGTGCAGGAAATACACCATATGCACAACGATCTGGACCGCAGCGAAGCCAAGCAGAACCAATCCCATGGTGCTGGACTTGTCGATGACTTTGCCCATCACCAGCCAGAACGGAATGGCTGTCAGGATCAATGCCAGTATGAAACCGGTAGTGTAGCTTTTCAGGCTGCCGTGATCGGCATGCGTATGACCGTGGTGGTCGTCGTGGCCATGGCCGACTATGCGGGCCGGATGTTCTTGATGTCCGCCGCTCATGGCAAAACTCCCATCAGATAGACAAAGGTGAAGACGCCGATCCAGACCACGTCCAGAAAGTGCCAGAACATGGACAGGCACATCAGGCGCCGGCCGTTCTCAGGGGTAAGTCCATGGCGCTTGACCTGGAACATCAGCGTGATCAACCAGACGATGCCGAAAGTGACGTGCAAACCGTGCGTTGCCACCAGCGCGAAGAACGACGTCAGGAAGCCGCTGCGTTGCGGTCCTGCGCCTTCATGGATCAGGTGGGCAAACTCATACAGTTCGAGGGCGATAAAACAGGCGCCGAGGATGCCGGTAACCGCCAGCCAGGCCAAGGTAGCACCCTGGCGTTTGCGCTGCATCTCCAGCATGGCGAAACCATAGGTGATCGACGACAGCAACAGGAACGCCGTGTTGACCGCCACCAGAGGCAGGTCAAACAGTTCAGCGCCGGTCGGGCCGCCTGCATAGTTACGGCCGATGACGGCGTAGGTCGCAAACAGACAGGCGAAGATCAGGCAATCGCTCATCAGGTAGAGCCAGAAGCCGAGCAAGGTGCCGTTTTCCGGATGATGCTCACGTACGAAGAAACGTTCGCTCAAGGAGCGGGAGTTAGCGTTGGCGCCCATGGCGCCGGCGGAAGTTTGTGTAATCTCAGACATGGCTACCCAGCAAACGTGTGCGTTCACCCTCGGTGCGGACGACTTCGTCCGCCGAGATGTAGTAATCGCGGTTGTAGTTGAAGGTGTGGGTGATGACCGCCGCTACCAATGCCGCAAAGCCGAGGCCTGCCACCAGCCACATTTGCCAGATCAGGGCGAAGCCGCAGGCTGCTGCGAGCCCGGCGATGATGATGCCGGCGCCGGTGTTCTTCGGCATGTGGATGGCAGTAAAGCCATCTTGCGGCCGGGCGTAGCCCTGGCTCTTCATGTCGTGCCAGGCGTCATTGTCATACACCTTCGGTGTGAAAGCGAAGTTGTAGTCTGGCGGCGGTGACGAAGTCGACCATTCCAGGGTGCGCGCACCCCATGGATCGCCGGTGTGGTCGCGCAGCGCTTCACGATTACGATAGCTGACGACCAGTTGCACCAGGAACGAGCCGATGCCGAGGGCGATCAATACCGCGCCGACAGCTGCGATCTGGAACCAGATCTGCAGTGACGGATCTTCGAAGTGGCCCAGGCGGCGTGTTACGCCCATCAAGCCAAGCACGTACAACGGCATGAAGGCGACGTAGAAACCGATAGTCCAGAACCAGAAGCTGCACTTGCCCCAGAAATCATCCAGCTTGTAGCCGAACGCTTTCGGGAACCAGAAATTGATACCCGCAAACATGCCGAACAGGACGCCGCCGATGATCACGTTATGGAAGTGGGCGATCAGGAACAAGCTGTTATGCAAGACGAAGTCGGCTGGCGGCACCGCCAACAGCACGCCGGTCATGCCGCCGATGACGAAAGTGATCATGAAACCGATAGTCCACAGCATTGGTACTTCGAAGCGGATGCGGCCGCGATACATGGTGAACAGCCAGTTGAATATCTTGGCGCCGGTCGGGATCGAAATGATCATCGTCGTGATGCCGAAGAAGGAGTTGACGCTGGCGCCCGAGCCCATGGTGAAGAAGTGATGCAGCCACACCAGGTAGGACAGGATGGTGATCACCACGGTGGCGTAGACCATCGAGGTATAACCGAACAGGCGCTTGCTGCTGAACGTCGCAACGATTTCCGAGAAAATACCGAACGCCGGCAGGATCAGGATGTACACCTCCGGGTGACCCCAGATCCAGATCAGGTTGACGTACATCATGGCGTTGCCGCCCATGTCATTGGTAAAGAAATTAGTGCCGAAGATACGGTCCACGGACAACATGCCGAGCACTGCGGTCAGTACCGGGAAAGCGGCCACGATCAGCACGTTGGTGCACAAGGCGGTCCAGGTGAATACCGGCATCTTCATCATGTTCATGCCTGGCGCGCGCATCTTGACGATGGTCACAATCAGGTTGACGCCGGATAGCAGCGTCCCGACCCCGGCAATCTGCAGCGCCCATATATAGTAATCGACCCCCACATCCGGACTGGCAAGAATGCCCGACAGCGGCGGATACGCCAGCCAGCCGGTACGCGCAAATTCGCCGACGAACAAGGAAACCATGACCAGGCCGCCGCCGAAGGCAGTCATCCAGAAACTGAAGTTGTTCAGGAAGGGGAAGGCAACGTCGCGCGCACCGATCTGCAGCGGCACGATGTAGTTCATCAGGCCGGTAACCAATGGCATGGCGACGAAAAAAATCATGATCACGCCGTGCGCGGTGAAGATCTGGTCGTAGTGATGCGGCGGCAGGAAGCCGGCCGAATCGCCAAAGGCAAACGCTTGCTGGGCGCGCATCATCAAGGCGTCGGCGAAGCCGCGCAGCAGCATCACGAGGCCCAGGACGCAGTACATGATACCGATCTTCTTGTGATCGATACTGGTGAACCAGTCACGCCATAAAGTGCCCCACACGCGGAAATACGTCAGCGCGCCAAGCACTGCGATACCGCCGATGGCTACCATGGCAAAGGTCACCAGCAGGATCGGTTCATGATAGGGAATGGCTTCCCAGGTGAGACGGCCGAAGATCAGCTTGGTCAGATCAATATTGTCTAGCATCGTTACTTTCCGGTGAAAAAGGGAAACGCGGCTCGCATCATACATCCAGCATATTCAGCACCGCCGCAGGCAGAGCCGAGCGCTGCCTGCTCATGTTGCAAGCGATTAGTCATTGTGCTTCGTCATGTTCTTCATGTCATGGCTACCGTCCGCAGCCATCATCTTGTCCATGCACATCTGGCCAGGCTCGATGCACCGGTTGAGGATGGCGTGGTACAGGCTCGGATCGACCGCGCCGTAGTAACGTACCGGCTCCTTCTCGCTTGGCTTCTCGAGTTGCAGGTAATCGGCCCGATCCAGTTTACGGCTTGCTGCCTTGGTGGTTTGCACCCAGTGCTCGAAATTCTCCGGTGTCATGCCGTGGAATTTGAACTTCATGTCAGAGAACCCGGCGCCGCTGTAGTTAGCGGAGAAACCGTCGTACTCGCCGGGCCGGTTGATCACGGCGTTCAGGGAAGTCTGCATGCCCGGCATGGCGTAGATCTGGCCGGCCAGGGCGGGAATGAAGAAGGAATTCATGATCGCCGACGAGGTGATCTTGAAGCGGATCGGCATGTCGACCGGCGCCGCCAGTTCATTGACAGTAGCGATGCCTTGTTCCGGATAGATGAACAGCCACTTCCAGTCCAGCGCCACTACTTCTACCGTAAGCGTCTTGGTGTCTGCGGGAATCGGACGATCCGCATCCAGGCGCGATATCGGCCGGTACGGATCAAGGGTGTGGGTGCTGATCCAGGTCAGGAGGCCGAGTGCGATGATGATGAGCAGCGGCGCGCCCCAGATCACCAGCTCCAGCTGGGTCGAGTGATCCCAGTCAGGTTCATAACGTGCCGCAGTGTTATTTTTGCGGTAGCGCCAGGCAAACCATATGGTCAGAGCGATCACCGGAACGATAATCAGCAGCATCAAAATGGTAGAGACAACGATGAGGCGACCCTGCTGCGAGGCGATGTCGCCTGATGGATTCATCACCACCGTGTTGCAACCAGCCAACAAAACGAGGGGAAGGAGGAGCAATCCACGCCGAAATATGTGAGAAACCATAGGGGAAAAGTACCGTCAAAGCTATCAGATCGTGCTAATGTATCACCGACTGGTATGCGTTGGCGATTGGACGTTTTGTCCTACCCTTGCCAGTGTAGGGCTTCGTAAGTAATGAAGCTTAAAAGCTTAAAAGTTCCATTATTTGCAAGTGCTGCACTTCATCATCGGGAAGGGTTCGACACGGCCAGTTGGCGTGCCATTAATAGAAACCTAATAAGAGACAATATTATGATGACGAGCACCCATAGCCATAATGGCGAAGTTTCCGCTAATTTCTCGTCGCATTCGACCGTCAGTGATGCGCAAAATGCCAAATCAGATCATTCAAAAATCGCCCCGGGCGAGATCGCTATCGGCGTAGTTATTGGCCGCGCGTCTGAATATTTCGATTTTTTCGTGTACGCCATGGCCTCGGTGCTGGTGTTTCCCTCTGTTTTCTTCCCGTTCGAGCAGCAACTGGAAGGCACGCTGTACTCCTTTGTGATTTTCTCCTTTGCCTTTCTGGCAAGGCCTTTCGGCACCGTGCTGTTCATGGCGATCCAGCAACGACTAGGGCGTGAGGTCAAATTGACTGCGGCGCTATTCATTCTGGGTATTTCCACGGCCGGCATCGCTTTCCTGCCGACTTTCCAACACCTCGGCTTCGCCTCGATCGTCCTGCTGGCGCTGTTGCGCATTGGCCAGGGCATTGCGTTGGGCGGCTCCTGGGATGGCCTGCCCTCGCTGCTGGCGCTGAATGCACCGCAAAACAAGCGCGGCTGGTACGCCATGCTGGGCCAGTTGGGCGCACCGGTCGGCTTCATGATCGCCGGCGGCCTGTTTGCCTATCTGATATCGAATTTGACTACGGAAGACTTCCTCGACTGGGGCTGGCGCTATCCGTTCTACGTGGCGTTTGCTATCAACGTCGTGGCGCTGTTCGCCCGCTTGCGCCTGGTGTCGACGCCGGAATACGCCCATCTGCTCGACGAGCGCGAACTGGAACCGACCAATGCGCTTGAAATGACGCGTTCACAAGGCCGTAATGTCATCATCGGCGCCCTGGCCGCCTTGGCCAGCTACGCACTGTTCCATCTGGTCACGGTATTTCCGCTGTCATGGATCAGCCTGTATTCGATGCGCTCGGTGAGCGACTTCCTGATTCTCCAGGTCATTGGCGCGGGACTCATGGCGCTCGGCGTGATCGCTTCCGGCTTGATTGCCGACCGCTTCGGACGTCGCACCACCCTTGGCGCCTGCGCCTTGCTGATCGCGGTGCTGAGCGCCTTTGTGCCGACCTTGATGAATGGCGGGGATATTGGTCAAAACGTATTCATTCTGCTTGGTTTCAGCTTGCTTGGACTATCCTATGGCCAGGCTGCCGGCGCCGTCACTGCCAACTTCCCTGCAAAGTATCGTTATACCGGCGCAGCCCTCACCTCCGATCTGTCCTGGCTGGTGGGCGCCGGTTTTGCTCCACTGGTGGCGCTTGGCCTGTCTGCGCATTTCGGCCTGGCGTATGTCAGCTTTTACCTGCTGTCAGGAGCGGCTTGTTCGATGGCTGCGCTCAGCCTTAATCGCGCTTTGGAAATCCGCGACTAGTCGACAATACATACGACATCAATCCGGCATCATGAAGCGGGCCAGTGCCCAGGCACTGGCCCGCTACCGTTTCGACCATCAACGGCCGAATTACGAGAAAGGCATGATCAAGCGACCCACTTTGGCAGCACGGTCAAAGCGCCAAGAGCGAATACAACGATGCCGCCTAACTTGACAGTTAAGCGTAATTCGAATTTTTCAAACTTGGCGTCAATACGCGCCTCCATTGCGTGCATGTCTTTACGCACATCATCAATGTCGCGCTTTACATCATCAATGTCACGCTTTACGTCGTCAACATCATGTTTGGTCGCAACATCAGCCGCCTCATGCGAATCACGAACCGCATCGGAAAGTGCTTCGGCCTGCAAAAAGGGGATTCCCGCAGCCTCCAGCGTCTTTACAAATTTCAAGGTATCAAATGCCACGGTTGCCATGCTACCTCCTGTCCTTACGATTTTAACAGGCTACCTGACATGATCTGATGAAGTCTATAAGGCACTAACCTAACTTATACAGGGAATGGACGCGTTGTTGCGTCCACCTGGATTCACGCACTAACCCGCTTCGGCTTCGACGGCAGGCCACCCAGATCGATCTGACTGGAAGCAATCATGAGCGAATACCACGCCTTCGGCGCCGGTGAAGCATTTCGCTCGGCATCGCCAAGCAAACGGATATTGCGCTGAAAATCCCGAATCATTTCTTCCAGCCGGATCAGCGATGCATCCGACAGGCGGACCATCTCGGCGCCCCAAGGGATGCCCGGCCGCACGGGGGTTGATTTGGCATGTTCAGCCATGATCCACTGGGCGACCTGGTTGCGCATCGGGCCATCCTTGCGCCATTCGACGTCGCGCGCGGTCAACAAGCGCACTTCATTGCCCGGCAACAGATCAATCAGGCGTAAATTATCCAACCGGGCCAGGTAACTGACCAAGGCCGCCTGCTCCAGACCATGTTCTCGCCAGAGTTCGTCCGGCGACCCTGAGCGCAAGATGATGGCGAACACAAATGCCAGGTTCCTGTCGTCGGCCAGTACCTGCTCTTGCTCAACACTGAGCTGACGCAAGCGGGCATCGGCATCGCGCGTAGTAATTTCGATTAACTCAATCAGATTCACATCGGCAAAGGCACAAAGATCTTCGAGTCGTTCGATCGTCATGCCTTTGCATGCGAACCAGCGCTTGAGGGTGGGTTCGCTCACCGCCAGCGTTTGCGCCATCTCGCGATAACCGATACCTCGGGCGCGCAACAAGCGCTTCAGGCATGCCACCAGCAGGGGCAGTTGTCGGTCGCTTTTTTGTCTCGCCAAATTTTTTTCCATCGACTCTTCCCTGAGCAATTGATGCCAGCGGGTGCTGAACACGTTAGTTTGATCTAAAAAGGATCATTCTATGATCCTTTTTAGAAATAGTCCCGCCAAGAAATAGCTAGTCCTAAGATAGCCTCGCAAGACTTAAAAACCACAAAGGAGAGAGACGAATGGCTGATCTGTTGATTCGAGGCGGAACCGTGGTGGATGGCACAGGTGCACCAGGATTCCTGGCCGATGTACGCATGCGCGGCGACACGATTGCGGAAATCGGGCGCAACCTGCCGCACCAGGGCGAGCGCATCTTCGATGCAAAAGGATGCTATGTAACGCCGGGCTTTATCGAAGCCCACACCCATTACGACGGCACCATGTGGTGGCAGCCTGATCTCGATCCGATGCCTGGTTATGGCGTGACCACAACCATCATGGGGAACTGCGGTTTTTCGGTGGCGCCGGTGCACGAAGATCCGGCGGTGCGCATGGAAATGGTCAAGATATTTTCGTTCTTCGAAGATATCCCGAGCGAACCTTTCGTCAGTGCGGTTGCCTGGGACTGGAGAACCTGGTCTGCCTATAAAGAATCGCTGAGCAAAAAGGTCAAGGTGTCGGCCAATATCGCCAGTTTCGTCGGCCATATCGCTTTACGCCTGGCGGTAATGGGCCTGCAAGCCTGGGACCGGGCCGCGACTCCCGACGAAATCGCCCGTATGTGCGCGCTGCTGGAAGATGCCCTGGGCGCCGGCGCGCTGGGCTTGTCCTCAAACTTGCACGATCACGATGGTGATGACCGTCCGGTCCCTAGCCTGCTAGCCGACGATGCCGAATTCAAGGCGCTGATCACAGTGCTGGACCGATTCCCCGGAACTTCGCTGCAAGTCATCGTCGACACCTTCATGCGCAAGACCGGGCCGGCAGAGGTCGACCGCATCAGCCGTCTGTGCCAGGGTCATACGGTGCGGGTGCAATGGCTCGGCGTGCCTACCCTGCAGTTCCAGAAAGACATCCAGGGCCCGATGATCGAGCAGCACGAGCGCTTCAAAAGTGAAGGACGGGATTTCTGGACCGGCTTTACCCATGTTTCCCCGACCTATACCTTGAGTGTCAATCGCTCCCTGATCTTTGCCCAGTCCAACGACTATGCCTGGCACGAAGTCGTGCTGGCCGACACCGAGGCCGCCAAAATCGCCCTGCTGCGCGATCCTGAATGGCGCGCCCGCGCTCGTCACTCATGGGACCACGATGCATGGCGTCACTCGCCGATGGCGCAACCGCAGAATCTCTACCTGCTCAATTCCGACAATGGCGTTGGCCCGGTCAAGCTGAGCGTGGCGGAGTATGCAGAAGGACTAGGCTTGCATGCCTCTGACGCAATGGCTGAATGGCTGATCCATAACGGCTTGCAATCGACGGTGCATCTTGCGCCTTTCGACATCGACGAGGAAATGGTAGTCCGCCTGCTAAAAGATCCGTACACGGTGGGCAATATCAGCGACGCCGGCGCGCACGGCCAGATGTTGTGCGGCGGTGGCGAAAACATGCGGCTGTTCACCCATTACGTCCAGCAGACCGGCGCATTGACTATTGAAGAAGCCGTCCATGTCCAGACCGGCAAACTGGCAAATCATTTTTCACTGAACGACCGCGGCGAAATCAAAGTCGGCAAGCGTGCCGACATCACAGTCTTCCACCTGGACGAAATCAAACATCGTGAAATGAAGAAAGTGTTCGATGTACCAGATGGCAACGGCGGCAATATCTGGCGCTGGACGCGCGATCCGGCGCCGGTTCGCCTGACGCTGGTCAACGGCACGCCGACCTTCGACGACGGCAAGTTCACCAAAGCCTTCCCGGGCCAGCTGATCGGCCCCGTCGTACAGGAATTTGCCTGACCTGTATGCCCTGCGCCCGTGCGCAGGGTGCCTGATCGTTATTGAATCTCTTATTGAATGCGTAGGTCAACCTCAAAACAGGAGCGGCAGCATCATGTCAAGTATCCAACCCATTCCAATGAAATTCCGCGTGCCAGAAATTGCCTTTCCCAGAGGCTGGTACTGCGTCGCCGACGCCCACGAAATCAGTGCCGACACGCTGAAGCCGGTCAGCTACCTGAACCAGCAACTGATCGTATACCGCACTAAATCCGGTGCTGCCCAGGTAGCCGATGCTTATTGCCCCCATCTCGGCGCTCACCTGGCTTCGCACGACGGTTGCATCAAGGACGGTGCGATTACCTGCCCCTTTCACAAATGGAAATGGGATGGCGCCGAGGGTCATTGCGTCGATGTCCCCTACGCCGGGATACCGCAATCGAACAGCCTTAGCCTTACATTGCACCTGACCAGGGAAGTCGACGGCATGGTGTTGATGTGGTACCACCCGCAGGGCGAAATGCCGGATTTCGAACCATACGTCAGCACCGCATTGCAGCAGGATAAGTGGGTGCTGTTCGACACCCGGCAATGGGTCAGCACCAGCCCGTTCCGCGATATTTTCGAGAACCTGTTCGATACCGCCCATATTGTGCAACTGCACGGCGCTGCCAACATGCCGGTGATGCGCAATATGGATCGCAAGCCGCATGGCCTGTTCGTGGACTATCAGATCGATCCCGATGCCGAGCAGTTCAGCATCAAGAATCTGGAAGTGAATTTTACCGGCGTCACGACCATCAATCAGTTGTTCGAGGGTCAAGGCTGGGCCACCAATTTCGTTATCTCCACCACGCCGATCGACAACGAAAGTTTCTTGCAAACGATACGTTTGTACGTCAAGGATCTCGGTTCCAAGGAAATCAATGAAATGGTCGGCAAGCCATGGATCGAGCGCTTTACATTTGAAGTCGAGCAGGACTTCAAAGTGCTCAATTACAAGAAGCACCTGACCCATCCCCGGCTGTGCAGCGGCGACGGGCCGATCTACCAATATCGGGAGTATGCAAAACAGTATTACGCCTGAGGCGACGGCAACAATTGAGACGCACTCCAGGCAAGCGGACAGTTCGGCATTGCCCGGGACAGCGTTTGACAGGGATTTGAGGTAGTAATTTGAATCACCAATGGAGGAGACAAATTGAGCCATCGCACAACATTCTGTGTCGCACTTGCCGTTTGCGGATTAGCCTGCAGCGGATTAACCAGGCAGGCCGATGCCAAAGGGACCGCGCAGGAAGTACAGTCGCTAGGGAATGAACTGACTTGCACGGGCAGTGAAAAAGCGGGGAACAAAGAAGGCACGATTCCCGCGTTCAGCGGCAAGTGGACTGGCATACCGCCGAGCGTCAACTACAAAGGAACCGGTACTGCCTATCCGGACCCGTACGCCAGCGAAAAGCCGTCGTTTGTGATCACCGTCAAGAACATGCAAAACTACGAGGACAAACTTTCGGAAGGACAAAAGGCGCTTTTCAAAAAATATCCGGAGACTTTCCAGATGCCGGTATATCCGACCCATCGCGATTTCGGCTATGACAATTCGGTCTGCAAGATTGCCAGGGAAAATGCCGCCAAGGCCGAACTGGAAGACGGCGGGACCGGTTTGAATGCCCTGAACGGGGCGCCGCCGTTCCCGATTCCAAAAAACGGCCTGGAGCTGCTGTGGAACCATCAGCTTGCCTCGATTGTATTTACCTACAATGGCTTGCAGGACCAGGCGGTGGTTTATCCGAACGGTTCGATTGCCTGGGGCAAGGTACGTTTTGAAATATTCTCTCCGGCGCTGATGCCGAATGCCCAGAGCAAGACCGACGGCGTCTACGCCCACTTCAAAGTGAAAACCTTGTTGCCGGAACGGGACAAAGGCGCCATCACCGTCGGCGTGGAATACTACAATCACCAGAAGACACCGCGCCTGGGTTATATGTACAACCCGGGCACACGGCGAGTGCGTCAATTGCCTGCATATGGCTTCGACATGCCGCAGGGACCAGGCGGTTTCCGCACCATAGATGACGATCGCCTGTTCAACGGTTCGCCTGAACGCTACGATTGGAAGATTGTCGGCAAAAAGGAAATGTACGTGCCTTGGGACGCCTACCGGATCCAGGAGCCGAGCGTCAAGTACACCGATCTTCTCAAGCCGAACCATGTCAACCCGGAATATATGCGCTACGAACTGCGTCGGGTCTGGGTGCTCGAAGCCAAGTTGAAAGAAGGCTTCCGTCATCAATACGGGCGACGCGTCATGTATCTGGATGAGGATAGCTGGAACGGCATGATGTCGGATAACTACGATATGCGCGGCCAGCTCTGGCGCGTCGCGATGGTGAATTATTTCTATGCCTACGATGCCGGATCCTATATCAACAGCACCTCGGTTTATCATGACCTGAGTTCAGGCGCCTATATGACCGACAAGATGACTAATACTCAGGCGCCGGTTATCAATGCCGGTGGCGTGTCGGCGACGAATTTCACACCCGATTCGGCGCGCATGGAAGGTTTGTAAACCTCTTGGCGACGGCTATCGAGTCCGTATCGGTAGCCGCCTTCGAATTACTTCTTAATTGCTACGCAATTTCTCAAACGCAGGCCCGGACAAATGTAAATTAGATTGCGTATATACATCCGCGCGCAACAAGATCCCTTGCACTTCCTGGCCATATACCTAAATCGATTTAGCAACGTCGAAACCATTCGTTTTCTCCCGTTCCAGTATTGATTAGGATTCGAAGTCGGGCAGCCCGGGCTGGCGCCAACCAAATCAATCAAAAGGGAAGATAAGCGATGACGACCATATTCAACAAAAGACGCCTGCTGTTGCAGGGCCTGGGCGCAACAGCGGTGTTTGCCACCGTGCCGGCTTTCGCTGCCGAAGAGCGCACGCTGCGCATCGGTTACCAGAAATTCAATACGCTCAATATCTTGAAGGGCAGCGGCAACCTGGAACAGGCTTTGCAACCGCTGGGATGGAAAGTCAAATGGTTCGAATTTGCAGCCGGCCCGCAATTGACTGAAGCATTGAATGGTGGCGCCATCGATTTTGGCCATGCTGCCGATACGCCCTCCGCATTTGCCAATGCCGCCGGGGTCAATGCGGTGTATCTTGCCGCCGAACAGCCGTATCCGAAAGGCATAGGTATTTTTGTTGTGCAAGATTCCCCCATCCGTTCAGTGAAAGAATTGAAAGGCAAGAAGATCGCCCTCGGCCGCGGCTGGAATGTGCAGTATTTGCTGGTACGGGCGCTGGAGGAAGCAGGCTTGAGCTACAACGACATCGTTCCGGTCTACGTCACCAACGCAGCCGATGTGCGCGCGACTTTTCAGTCCGGCAATGTCGATGCGGCGACCCTGTGGGATCCTTACCTGGCCGGCCAGCAAATCTCGACCAGCCCGCGCATCCTGCGCGATGGCACCGGCTTATCCAACAATCGTACCTTCCACCTGGCCAATCCCGAATTCGTCGATCGCAACAAAAACATTATCCGGACGCTGTTTGCCGAACTGAAAAAGACCAACGCCTGGGCCCAGTCGCATCCGCAGGAAACCGCCACGTTGCTGGCGCCGCAGCTGGGTGTCGATCCCAAGGTATTGCAACTGGCGACAGAGCGCCGCAACTACACCACCGTGCCGATAGATGCCGCCATCATCGCCGAGCAGCAGCAAATCGTCGAGGTGTTCTACAAACTGAACCTGATCAAGACGCAGGTGCAAGTCAAAGACAAGGTGTACGCGGAAGTCTTGCTGTAACCGTTACGGAAAATATCATCATGCATCTGGCAGCCTTCCTGATCGCCGGCAATGCCGCCCACAGCCAGGTACTGTGGCGCCACCCGGACAGCAGCCCGGGTGGCTTTCTGAAACTCGATTATTACGCCCGCATAGCGCAAACGCTGGAACGAGGGAAATTCGATTTACTGTTTTTCGCCGACCGGCTTGCGGTATCGACCCGCTTCGGCGGCGATCATCGCTATGGCGTCAGCCACGGCGACCAGGATGCGACCCGGCTCGATCCTTTGCCTGTGCTGGGTGCGCTGGCAGCACTTACCAGCAAGATAGGATTGGGGGCGACGCGTTCGACTACCTATTCCCAACCTTACAGCCTGGCGCGTGAATTTGCGACGCTGGATCATCTGTCGTCCGGCCGCGCCGCATGGAACGTGGTGACTTCCGTCAACCAGGGTGAAGCTGATAATTTCGGCCTGCACCATACGTTAAGCCACGATGCGCGCTATGACCGCGCCGACGAATTTCTCGACGTGGTTCATCAATTGTGGGGTAGCTGGGCGCCGGATGCGTTGTTACTGGAAGCCGGCACCGGCCGTTATGCAAACGCCGACCTGGTATCGGCGATCAGCCACAACGGCAACTACTTCAATGTGCGCGGACCGCTGAATATTCCGGCTACGCCACAGCGCGGCCCGGTCATCATACAAGCCGGATCGTCACAACGCGGCCAGGATTTTGCCGCCCGCTGGTCCGAAATCGTGTTCGGGATCCAGCCCGATCTGGCGCGCATGCAGCGTTTTTATCAAGACCTGAAAAGCCGCGCCGCCAAATTCGGCCGCAAGGCCAGCGACATCAAGGTACTTACCGCCGTCATGCCGTTTGTGGCCAACTCGCGCGCCGAAGCCGAAGACAAACAGGCGCAGCACAATGCCTTGGTTGATCCTGTCGTCGGTTTGTCGACGCTATCGAGTCACATGAATGTGGACTTTTCCGGTTACGCGCTGGATGCGCCGATAGCCGATCTGGAGGTGGCCGGCATGCAGGGTTTGTTCAATCTGATCCGGGAATTATCGGCCGAACGCCATTTGACGCTGGCCGACATCGGCCGCATGTATGCCAGCGGCGTGCTGGTGCCTCAGGTGGCCGGCACCGCAGATGACATCGCCGACTGGATGGGCAGCATCGTGGCGCAACGTGGCGCGGACGGCTTTGTCATCACGCCAGTGCATTTGCCGCACGGATTCGAGGATTTCGTCGACCTGGTGGTGCCGGAACTGCAACGGCGTGGAGAATTCCGGCAGGATTATCAAGGCGACACCCTGCGCAGTTATCTGCAAGGCTGACAAGGCTTACAGTACAGCTCTGCTCGCATACTTCACTCAATTCATCCGCTATAGGCAGGCGAATATCGCAAATCCCCCCGCTTTTCGCACGAAATCTCCGCCCCCTTTTCTAATCTCGTCAATTGTTAGCCATTTTTGAATAGTATTGGCAATTTTGATGGGTTTATCCATCAAAAACAAACCGGCATGATGTACTCACTGCCCGGCAAACTGATATCCAGGAACACATGGGTGGTTTAGGCAACATTCAGCAACACTCAACCAACTTCAAGGAGCATCAAATGAACAACCAAAAAGTAGCCATCGTTACCGGATCTTCACGTGGCATCGGTGCAGCAGTCGCACAACGCCTGGCCGACGACGGCTTTGCCGTGATCATCAACTATTCCGGTAGCGCAGCCGCCGCCGAAACGCTGGCCCGACAACTGGTGCAACAAGGCGGCCAGGCATTGGCAGTGCAAGCCGATGTCAGCGACCCGGCAGCGGTACGCGCTTTGTTTGATGCTGCAGAACGGACATTCGGCGGCGTCGATGTGCTGGTCAACAACGCCGGCATCATGGTCAATGCGCCAATCGGCGAAACCGATGACGCCAGTTTCGACCGCCAGATCGCCATCAACCTCAAAGGTAGTTTCAACACGCTGCGCGAAGCTGCCAGGCGGCTGCGCAACGGTGGCCGGATCATCAATTTTTCGTCAAGCGTAGTCGGCATGCTGCAACCGACTTATGGCGTGTACGCCGCCACCAAGGCCGCAGTGGAAGCCATGACCAGCGTTCTTGCCAAGGAACTGCGCGGCAAAAATATCACGGTGAATGCCGTAGCGCCAGGACCGACCGCTACCGATCTGTTCCTCAACGGCAAACCACAAGAACTGGTCGACCGCCTGTCCAAGCTGGCGCCGCTCGAGCGCCTGGGCCAGCCGCAGGACATCGCCGCTACTGTCGCCTTCCTCGCCGGCGCCGACGGTAGCTGGATCAATGGCCAGATCCTGCGCGCCAACGGCGGTATCATCTGATCGCATAGACCCCAATCAACAATTAGCAAATTCATTTGGATATCCTCCAGCAGCGCGCGCGGCGGCACGCCGCCCTACCTGTCGCCGTATTTCGCGGCCAAGGCGGCCATGGACTCGCTCGCGGTTTCATATGCAAGTGAATTGGCGCGCTGGGGCATAGAAACCACGATCATCGTGCCAGGCGCGTTCACCAAGGGCACCAACCACTTCGCTCATTCCGGTGCGCCGGCCGACCAGGCACGCGCTGCGGAATATGACGACGGCCCCTACGTCGGCGTGCTGCAGCAGGCACTGCAAGGATTGGCAGCGCTGGAGCCGGCTGATGCTGACGCGGCTACGGTTGCCGATGCCATTGTCGAAGTGATCGGCATGCCCTTTGGCAGCCGCCCGTTCAGGACCCACATCGATCCCTCGCAAGATGGTTGCGAGATCGTCAACGGCGTCGCGGATCGGATGCGCTGCGAAATGTTCCGTCGTATCGGACTGGAAGATTTACTGCATCCAAAAATTAGCACGAGAGTGCACGTATAAGCGGCACATTGCGTTCGACATACGTCACAAGTTTCACCACGCTGGCGGCGATATCTTCGCGAGCTGTGTCGATCGCAAGTTGCGGCTGCTCCGGTATCTCGTATGGCGCGCTGACGCCGGTAAATTCCCGCAATTCGCCAGAGCGCGCTTTCTTGTATAAGCCTTTAGGATCTCGGGATTCACATGTCGCCAGGTCGGCGGAAATATGTATTTCGTGAAACGCCTCTCCGCAGGACTGCCGGGCACGTGCTCGATCGGCGCGATAAGGCGAAATGAAAGCAGTAATGCAGATCAGGCCGGCATCCGCAAACAATGCGGCGACCTCGCCCACGCGCCGGATATTTTCTGTCCGGTCCTCCGGGCTGAAACCGAGATTTGCGTTCAGGCCATTGCGTATATTATCGCCGTCGAGTACGTAGCATGAGTACCCCTGCTCCGTCAGCGCCTGTTCAAGCGCCATGGCTATCGAGGATTTTCCTGACGCCGATAACCCGGTCAGCCACATGACCGCTCCGCGATGGCCATAATGCGCCGCACGCTGCGATGCATTCAAGGCATGCGGTACCGCAGTCAAATTTTTTTTCATTGAAAACTCCATGCAATACAGTGCACTTCGATGCCAGCGCATCAGCAGGCATATGATACGCGGCGTAGAGCCTGTCAGCGGCGAAACAGTGGCAACATCGATGCAGGATGCGGTAATATCTGGCGAATAGTCCGGCAGTCATTCAACTTGAAAGCAAAGGTCGTTTCTGATGGTTCCAGCATTCGTCGGCGTAACCGGTTTACCCAGGGCAGGATCCACGCTGCTATGTCAGCTATTGGGCCAGCATCCGGAAATTCATTGCGAAGGACAGAGCTCCCCTCTGTGCAATACCTTGCTAGGGATCCGGCGCATGATCAGCGACGATACTTTCTTCCTGTCGCAACTCGATAATCAATTCGAGAAAAGCTATGCGCACCTGACCTCGGCGATGCAAGGTTTCCTGCGCGGCTGGCATCATGATTGCGACAAGAAAGCCGTGGTGGACAAGAACCGCGCATGGCTGCACGCGATAGAACTGCTGCTGCATATCGAACCGAACGCCAGGCTGATCGTATGCCTGCGCGAACTAGGGCAAATTTACGGATCGATCGAATCGCAGCACCAGCGTACGATCCTGGTCGATTTCATCGATCACCTTGCAGATTTCGACCGTTTCGGACGCGCCGACATGCTGTTCGCCAAAGACAAGGCCATCGGCGCGCCGTTGATATCCTTGCATGCGGTTCCCGATTTGCCGAAGCATGTGCAGGATCGCCTGTATTTCATTCGTTTCGAAGACTTGATGGAACGGCCGGCGGCATGCATGGCGCATCTCTATTCCTGGCTAGGATTATCGCCGTTCGAAATCGATCCCGATCGCCTGGAAATAGGCGTTCAGGAAAGCGACAGTCATTACCACATGAAATACAGCCACAAGCAGGCGCGGCAAATAAACAAGCCGAAACGGCATGACATCCCACCGCGCATACAGGCGCAAATCGAAACTGCCTACCCCTGGTTTTACCAGCTTTATTATCCGCAGAAAACGTAAAGCCTGCCTGCTTAAAACCCT
Organism: Collimonas sp. OK307; assembly: GCF_900113705.1. Taxonomy (GTDB): domain Bacteria; phylum Pseudomonadota; class Gammaproteobacteria; order Burkholderiales; family Burkholderiaceae_D; genus Collimonas. Next base: position 221,544 of record NZ_FOQI01000001.1, read on the forward strand.
TTGCCGATTTCGGCCCAGGCGCGCACCGATTTATTGTCGCCGATCAGTTGCGGCGTCGATCCGATCGGCGCTGCAACATACAGCTTGGCATGCCACTGATCGGGGCCGGCCCAATTCAAGCCGACGCCTACTCCGCTCAGTGTCGCGCTATTGTCCCCCGGCAGCCACTGGTTCTTGTTGACCGTGACGTGTTCGCTGTCGACGAAGGCCAGCACTTGCCAGCGACCCGATGCGAACTGCCCGAGGTCATGGCGTAATTCAATCGAACCGTAGATCCCCGTATCGCCGGACATTACGCCGATGTCATAGGCGCGCACCGTATAGGGGCCGCCCGCAATCATTTTTTCCGCGGAATCCAGGTTGCCGTTTGCCCATTGGTAGGACAGCGCGAAAAACAGTGAATTATCTTGGGTCAGATTTTGCAGCTGCGCGAAATTCGCATTCCATTTTGTGAAGCTGCCCTGTGTTTTAGCAGTTGCAGCATCAGCCAGTTGCGCCGCCTGATCGTCGAATCCGACTCTCCCCGCTGTCACTCCGATATTCCAGGTGCCGATGCCGCCAGCGAGTATGGAGTTGCGCCAGTCGCCGTTCAGGCTCGCAGTCCAGTTATCCAGATGCCGGTCGGTTTTGATATTGGTGGCGCCGATCTCATCCTTCAGTTGTTTGTGATCGTACTGGATCTGGCCGTACAGATTGGCGCTGCGCGTGCGCATGAACGGATGTTTGACCCACCCGCTCGCTACCTGTGCGGTGCCATGGCCGTCAAGCGCACTCAAGGAGTCGCCGAGTCTGTAATGCAACGCCGAATAGGAGGCGCCCATTCGTGTGCCCATCCCATTCAACAGCGCTTCGTAGGCAACGCTGCCGTAATTCAGGTCTCTGCCACTAGTCAGGCCGCCGATGCTAAGGACATCACCAAGATGCAGCGGATCGAAGACATTCACAGATGCCCCGAGGCGGGCGCGTCCGGTGTAGCGGTTGCCGTTATTGTCCACCGTCGCGTTTCCGGCGACGCGCGCCGTTGCATCGGATTGCACCTGCAGGTCGGAAGTTCCGACCGCTTCGCCCGGCTTCAAAATAGCGGTGACGGCGACGCCTGGAATATCAGAGACCAGCAGCAACGCTCTGTCGAGCTCGTCCTGAGTAACCGCTTGTCCGGCTTGTAATGGCGATAGCGTTTGCTGCAGCAAGCTGTCGTTCACCCGGCTGCGGTTGTCCAGCCTGATCTGGCCGTAACGCGCCTCGATCACCGTGACACGCACCACACCGCCTTGAATCGCTTGTGCCGGGATGATCGCGCGTGCCAGCGGGTAGCCATGACTATGGTAATAGTCGGTGATCCGGGCAACCACTTCGCCGAGTTGGGCGAGAGTCAGATTCTTGCCTTCGGCATCAGCCACCAGCGCGTGCAGAGTTGCCGTATCGAACGCGGCATTGCCGGATAGCTGGATACTGCTGATATTGAAAGATGCGCTCGGCGGCAGTTGGGCGCCGCCTTCCCGCTCGATAGTCAAGCCGGTTCCCGCCGAAGACGGGGCTGCCGGTTTGACCGGCTGGATTTGCTGCAATATGGAGCCGGCGCCGGGCGGTGCTACCTGGTCGGCGGCAAACGCCGCAAACGGTGGGTAGCTGAGCAGCATTGCTGCGACAATCAGTTTCATCGGTTTCATCGGATGTAAAAATTTATCGTTATTTTTCACTGGGGCTCGCTTATTCATCCGTGCTCACAATATTGTCTGGCAGCTTGACCCCGCCACCGATAATTTTCACTGCAACTCCGCCCATCCCATTGTCGATCGAGCCGGAATTACTACTCTGCGGCTGGATATTAAACGGCGTCAGGTCGAGCGCCGCCAAATTGATGCCTTGGTGCGAAGGAGCAAACATCGCATCCAGCGAGGCAATCACATTCTGCACCGAGAAAGGCGCAGTTCCTGCTTTCAACGTCAGTGCGGTGGCATTCCCTGCGGCTTGCCGGAAAAGATAGTTCGTCGCGCTCAAGCCGCCGCCGTTGATCGCATATTGTCCCGGCAGGCTGGTCGGCCCGACGTTTGAAGTCCAGGTCAGGCCGCCTGTCGTCGCATTATCCAGCGTATCGCCAGCCACAAACCCGCTCAGAATTCCGCTCAGGCCGGATGGTATTTGTCCGGTAAGGCTGCTGGCGGGATTGGCATTGTAGGTAAGCGTGGCGGGCGTAATATTGGCAGTCGCCGTCGCCGTGCTGTTCACCGTATAGTTGCCGGCGTCGGCGCCGCTCGCAGTGATGCCCGATATCGATACGATTTTGCCGATTCCGGCATTCCTGTCTGCAAAGTTCGCCGAAGTATCGCTAAATGTCACCGCATCGCCGGCAAGCCCGCCGCTTAGCGTCACCACACCTGTCGTATTACCGTCATAGGTTTTGTTGGCGCCGACTGCTGCAACATTGATGGCAAGTGGCGTGATATCGGCAGTGGTCGATGCGGTGGAATTGCTGACCTGGTAGTTGCCGGCATCTGCACCGCTCGCACTGATGCCTGAAACGGTAACCGTCTTGCCCGTACCGACATTCTTGTTGGCGAAGTTCACCGAGGTATCGCTGAACGTCACCTTGTCGCCGCTGATCAAGCCGTTGCCCGTCAATGTGGCCAAATCGGAAGTCGTAGCGTCATAGACCTTGTTGGCGCCAGTTGCCACCACCGTGACCGACTGTTTATTGACAATATAGTCACCCGAAATGGCGCCCAATATGTAATTGCCGGCATCGGCGCCGCCCAACGGGCCGCTGACCGATTCGATGCCAGTGTGGGTGCCGGCTATCAGGTGGCCGCTGCTGCTGGTAAGACCCGCCGTATTCACGGAAGCGCCCGGTGCGCTAACCAGGTCGCCCGAGATGACGTTCGATATGCTGACGGCGCCCGGTACCAGCGGCGAACCGTAGGTCGAGCTGCCGGTAGCAATCGCGCCTGCCAGCGCCAGCTGGTTCACGGTGTAATCGCCAGTTGGAGCGGCAAACGTATAGTTGCCGGCATCGGCTCCGCTTAGCGCGCTGACTGACTCAATGCCAGTGTGGGTTCCAGCTGTCAAATGCCCGCTGCTGCTGGTAAGGCCGCTCGTGTTGATGGCGATCGTCGCCGTGCCCAGCGTGTCGCCCGCAATGGCATTCGTGAAACTCGCGGCGCCCGGCGTCAAGGCAGAACCGTAAGTCGAGCTGCCGGTCCCGATCGTGCCTGTCAACGCCAACTGGCTCACTGTGTAATCGCCGGTCGGAGCTGCAAAAGTATAGTTGCCGGCATCGGCTCCGCTCAGCGCGCTGACGGCTTCAATGCCGGTGTGCGTTCCAGCACTCAAGTGTCCGCTACCGCTCGTAAGGCCGGTCGTGTTGACCGTAACCGTCGCGGTACCCAATGCGTCGCCTGCCACGGCATTCGTAAAATTCGCCGCTCCTGGCGCCAGAGTTGAACCGTAGGTTGAGTTGCCGGTCACGATCGCCCCGGTCAACGCCAGCTGATTCACGGTGTAGTCGCCGGTTGCGCCGGTAAAAGTATAATTGCCGGCATCCGCGCCGCCCAAAGTCGTGCCTACCGATTCGATCCCGCTATGCGTGCCGGCAATCAAATGCCCGCTGGTGCTGGTCAGGCCTGTCGTATTCACGGTCGCTGCCGCAGGCGTGACAACATCGCCGGCAATAGCATTCGTAAAATTCGCCGCACCTGGCGCCAAGGTTGAACCGTAGGTCGAGCTGCCCGCCGCGATCGAGCCGTTCAAGGCCAGTGGCGTGACGGTATAGTTGCCCGTAGCGCCAGCAAAGGTGTAATTGCCGGCATCCGCTCCGCTCAAGGTAGTACCGACCGCTTCGATACCGTTATGCGTGCCGGCAATCAAGTGTCCGCTGGTGCTAGTCAGACCCGCCGTATTCACCGTGACTGCAGCGGGCGTGACAGCGTCGCCCGAGACCAGATTGGTGAAACTCGCCGCCCCCGGCGCCAACGCTGAGCCATAGGTCGAATTGCCTGCCGCAACCGTAGCTGCCAACGCCAGCTGGCTGACGCTGTAGTCGCCCGTGACACCGGTAAAGGTGTAGTTGCCCGCATCCGCTCCACTCAGTCCGCTGATCGATTCAATGCCAGTATGTGTTCCTGCTATCAAATGTCCGCTGCTGCTGGTGAGGCCCGTCGTATTGATCGCGACCGTCGTCGTACCTAATGCATCGCCGACCACGGCGTTCGTGTAGCTCGCCGCACCTGGCACCAGCGGCGAACCGTAGGTCGAGCTGCCCGTCCCGATCGAGCCGGTCAACGCCAATGGCGTGACGGTATAGTTGCCGGTTGCGCCTGCAAAGGTGTAATTGCCGGCGTCCATTCCGCTCAAGGTAGTACCGACCGATTCGATGCCGTTATGGGTGCCGGCAATCAAGTGTCCGCTGGTACTGGTCAAACCTGTCGTATTCACCGTGACTGCCGCTGGCGTGACAACATCGCCCGAGACCAGATTGGTGAAACTCGCCGCGCCTGGCACCAAGGCCGAGCCATAGGTCGAATTGCCTGTCGCAACCGTCGCTGCCAACGCCAGCTGGCTGACGCTGTAGTCGCCCGTGATACCCGTAAAGGTGTAGTTGCCCGCATCCGCCCCACTCAGTCCGCTGATCGACTCAATGCCGGTATGTGTTCCTGCTATCAAATGTCCGCTGCTGCTGGTGAGACCAGTCGTATTAATTCCGACCGTCGTCGTACCTAATGCATCGCCGACCACGGCATTCGTGAAACTCGCCGCGCCTGGTGCCAGGGCCGCCCCGTAGGTCGAACTGCCCGTTCCGATCGAGCCGGTCAACGCCAATGGCGTGACGGTATAGTTGCCGGTTGCGCCTGCAAAAGTGTAATTGCCCGCGTCCGCTCCGCTCAAGGTAGTACCGACCGCTTCGATGCCGTTATGCGTGCCGGCAATCAAGTGTCCGCTGGTGCTGGTCAGACCTGTCGTATTCAGCGTGACTGCCGCCGGCGTCACAGCGTCACCCGAGACCAGATTGGTGAAACTCGCCGCGCCTGGCACCAAGGCCGAGCCATAGGTCGAACTGCCTGTCGCAACCGTCGCTGCCAACGCCAGCTGGCTGACGCTGTAGTCGCCCGTGATACCCGTAAAGGTGTAGTTGCCCGCATCCGCCCCACTCAGTCCGCTGATCGACTCAATGCCGGTATGTGTTCCTGCTATCAAATGTCCGCTGCTGCTGGTGAGACCAGTCGTATTGATTCCGACCGTCGTCGTGCCCAATACGTCGCCCGCCACGGCATTCGTGAAACTCGCCGCGCCTGGTACCAGGGCCGCCCCGTAGGTCGAACTGCCGGTTCCGATCGAGCCGGTCAACGCTAGCTGACTGACGGTGTAGTCGCCGGTAATACCGGCAAAAGTGTAATTGCCCGCATCTGTTCCGTTCAACGCACTGATCGATTCAATCCCGGTATGGGTTCCAGCACTCAAGTGGCCACTGGTACTGGTGAGCCCCGTCGTATTTACTGCAACCGTAGCCGGGCCCAGTACATCACCCGAAATCGTCCCCACCAGGTTTGCAGCTCCCGGCGCCAAAGTTGAACCGTAGGTTGAACTGCCTGTTCCGATCGAACCGGTCAGCGCCAACGGGCTTACGGTGTAATTGCCGCTAGCGCCGGCAAAGGCGTAGTTGCCTGCATCCGCACCGCTTAAAGTAGCACTTAACGATTCAATTCCGGTATGCGTGCCGGCAATCAAGTGTCCGCTGGTGCTGGTCAGACCCGTCGTATTCACTGTGACTGCCGCTGGCGTGACAATGTCGCCGGAGAGCAGATTCGTCAAACTCGCCGTACCCGGTGTCAAAGCCGCACCGTAAATCGAGCTGCCGGGCGCAACCGTAGCGCCCAACGTCAACTGATTGACGGTATAGTTTCCGGTCAGCCCGGCAAATGTGTAGTTACCCGCATCGGCCCCACTCAATCCGCTGACCGTTTCAATTCCGGCATGGGTTCCGGCGATCAAATGCCCGCTGGTGCTGGTGAGGCCCGTTGCATTCACCGCAACCGTGGCCGTGCCTAATGCATCGCCCGATACGGCATTGGTGAAGCTTGCTGCCCCCGACGCCAAGGCCGAACCATAGGTTGAGCTGCCCGTCGCGATCGAGCCGGTCAAGGCTAATGGCGTGACGGTGTAATTGCCCGTGGCCCCGGCAAACGTGTAATTACCCTTGGTCGCATCGGTTCCGCTCAGGACGCCGCTAACGGACTCTATGCCGTTGTGCGTGCCGGCCGTCAGGTTGCCGCTGGTGCTGGTCAGGCCTGTTGTATTCACAGTTACTGGCGCGGCAGTGACAACATGCCCGGCGATCATGTTGCTGAAACTCACCGTGCCCGGCACCAGGGCCGAACCATAAGTAGAACTTCCAGCGCTGATCGTACCGATCAGCGCAAGCGGATTGATTGTCAACGCCCCATTGACAAAAACAATGTTGTAACCCTGCTGGCTCGTGGAGGAAACGCCTGACGCTGTAATCGCGTACGTACCGACGTCAACCGCGGTTTGCGATGATCCGCCATAACTTATGCTACCCGCCAGGCCGCTCGGCATCCCGCTATATATGTAGCCGTTGAGACCGGTGTAAGTAACTCCATTGTTACTGGCATACGCCGCGCCATTGAAAGTGCTGGCGGCATTGTTAGCGGTGACGGTCAGCTGCGTCATGGCGCCGAGCAATAGCGGATGGTTGCCGCTGAACATTACCCACGTGCCGGTGCCGGGAGTGAAGTCCCATGCAGGATTCACACTTCCATTGGCTGCGGTGCTGGAGGTGTAATTGGCCTGGTTCTGAATATTTGCAGTGGTCATGCCGGTGCCGCCGTCAGATGTTGCCTGGCCGGAGGTCGTGGTATCCCAGAAGCTGCCGGTGACATTACCGACGTTACTGCCAATCAAGCCGCCAACTGAGGTCGAGCCGCTCCCGGCGCTGACACTGCCAGTCGAAAAACTCTTGGTGATTGTGCCACCAGACGCCCCACCGTAGCCATTGCTGCCTACCAGTCCGCCGATAGCGGATGCACCGGCAGCGCCGGTTACACTGCCCGTTGCATAGCTGTTGTCGACCACAGCGTTGGTGACCGCATCGCCGTAGTTCTGACCAACCAGCCCGCCGACAACGCTGGTGCCAGAAACACTTCCTGTCGCATAGCTCTTGCTTATCGTGGCCGTGCCGCCAAAACCAGAATTAGTCCCGACCAAGCCGCCCACATAGGACACGCCGCTTACAGACCCTGTGGCATAGCTGTTGGTAATCAGGCTGGCGCCGGTGCTTCCACCATAGCTGTAACCGACCAGTCCGCCGACATAACTGCTGGAGCCGGTTACATTCCCCGTTGCATAGCTATAACTGACCGTACCGCCCTGCATGCCACCGACCAAACCGCCGACCTCAGTTGCCGCAGTTCCGCCATTGACAGTTCCGCTTGCGTAGCTTCTGGTGACCGTACCAGCGTCATTGGTTTGTCCCACCAGTCCTCCCACGGAAATAGCGTTGGCGGTTGCAGTTACGGTAGCGGTCGAAAAACTATTACTGACCTTGCCGAAGTCTTGGCCTACCAGCCCGCCGACATCATTTCCCGAGGTGACTGTCACGCTCCCGCCGAGCAAGCCGACGTTGCGGACCAAACCGGGTGTACCTACGGCGCCAAACATACCCACGCCGACAACCGAACCTTGATTGACCGTCAGGCCGCTGACGGTATGGCCCAAACCGTCAAAAACGCCGGAAAACATTTGCGACTGGGTTAATGGTGTACCACCTATCGCACCACCTATCGGCTTGAAGCCCACACCGCCGTTCCAACCAGAAGTCGCCGCGGCATTGATATCACTGCCCAACGCGTAATACCCCCCCAGGTTGCCTACCATCCCCTGCAAGCTACCGTCACCGCTGCTGGTTGCTAAGCCCAGGCTGTTAATTACCGTATAAACGTGATTGTTCATCGTCAGCACACCGCTGCCGCTGAAATTGACGCGCCCGTTAAACCCGGCGGCGCCTAAAGCAACGTTGACGTTGCCGCTGCCAGGCTCCAGATCGAGGCTGGCCGAACCGCTTGCCGTCATCGTGGCATTGATGTTCACGTCGTTGCTGGCATTCAGGGTCAGCTTGTGTCCGCTCCAGGTTACCGTATCGTTGACGTTGACATTGCCGCTGGTGCCGCCGGCGCCGCTAGCCGAAGAAATCGTCACATTGCCCGAGCTTAATGAAGCGTTAAGCGCGGCGCCGGTGAGGTCGCCGTTGCTAGAGGCGATCGTGAAATCTGTCGGATCGATCAGCCAGGTGCCAGCCAGGCCTAACGCCGCGGCCGTGGTGATCTTTGCGTTATTCGCCACTTTGACATTGGCCGCGCTGGTCTCGATGAAACCACCGTTGCCGCCATTTGGCGCACTGGCGTCAAGCGTGCCGCCGACATTGACAGTTCCCGCCGCCATGCCGCCCAGCAAAGTAATCGTGCCGCCCTGGTTTTCCACGGTGCGCGCTTCAATCACGCCGGTATTGTTGACGACGCTAGCCAGTAACGCATCTTTTGCGCCGGCAGTCATGATGACGCGGCCGCCGTCAGCCTGGATCAATCCACCGTTTTCAGCCACGCTGTTCAATACACTTTGGTCGACCTGCATTTGCAGCAGGCTGTTACCGCTGAATGTGAGCGTGACGGCGTTGCCGGCGCCGAGCGCCACCGCGCCCTGTTGCGCGCTGATAGTTCCTTGGTTGCTGACATGGTTGCCGAGCAAGGCGACGTAGCCGCCGTTGGCAGCCGTAATCGTCCCCTGGTTGACCACGCTGCCTGAGCCGCCGCCACTGAAAGTGCGGGTGTTACCGCTCAAGCTCGCATCACGGACATCCAGCGTGGAGGCAACCAGGCCGCCGACATTGACTTGCGCACCAGCACCGAACAGGATCCCGTTCGGGTTGATCAGGTACACTTGGCCGTTGGCATTCAAACGCCCAAGGATTTGCGTGCCATTGGTATCGAATACACGATTGACGGCGATCGCACTCGCTGAAGGCTGCACGAAATTCACCGTTTCTTGCGGGGCGATGTTGAAACCGGTCCAGTTCACAGAGAGATTCTGGCTGGCCTGGTTGATCGTGGTGGTTGAACCGGACTGCTTGATGCTTCCGGCACCGGAAACTAGCTGGCCGCCGGTCGGCGCCGCCTGAGCGGCAATCGCAGTAAGCGACAATGCCGCCGCCACCAGCTTGCGGCGCCCTCCCTTGCCACGTCCGCGCGTTGTTTCCGCTACAGCGATCCAACCGTTGGTAACTGTGCTCCAGACCAGACGGTAGATGTGGTTCATAGACCCGTGGCGTTTCATGAAATTATTCCCCAATAAAATCTGTTTTCCCCGCGCGGACAAAGTGCGCAGCTTGCCCGCTCCATCTTCGGCCGCCCATTCCCTAAGTTCAGCTTTCCCTGCTCTTCGCCCGGCGTCAACAGTGACGCCGGGCGAATGAGCCGTGCAGAATTCTCTTTACGTGCCTAACCAGCCCGGCTCGCAAAAAAACAGCGGCTTGGCGGGACTAACTTTCACTACGTAAAAACGTATAACAACAGCGGATTCAGTAAGATGGGGGCGACGCGCGGTACGCCAGAATGCAATGAGACTCCCATTTGAACAATGGCAGATCGGGATGACTTAATTGGTTTCCCTATCAATTTTTTTTCTTCTAGGCAAAATACTACACCAACTAGCAACATTGCACGCAAGCTAAATGTTGCCGCAAAGAGACTCAATCAAATTTTGGCGCCAAGTAGTTGTATGCCAACATCACGAAGCTATTTTTTCGGGCAAGTATTGCTGAATTCTCGTTTTCCTGTTCAACTGCCGCATGCCGTAAATTGACTTGCAGCAACTCCAACACATATGGAAGCAAGATGTTTATTTTAGTAAACACCGCACTTTGAACAGCAATACCGCCGTTTCTTAATCCACATAACACTCAAGGAGAAGTTCATGGAAGTATTTATCGGTAGCGTCATGACTTTCGGTTTTAATTTCCCTCCCAGCGGCTGGCAGCAGTGCATGGGGCAGACGATTGCCATTCAGCAATATGCAGCGCTATTTTCGCTGCTGGGCACCACCTACGGCGGCAACGGCACAACAACTTTCATGTTACCGAATCTGCAAGGCCGGATGCCAATTGGTCAAGGTAACGGCAACGGGTTGACTCCACGCGTAATCGGCGAAATTGGCGGCACTGAAAGCGCATCTATCCTGATTTCCAATATGCCTTCTCACACCCACACGGCCACATTTACGCCTTCGGGCGGCAGCAGCGGCTACACAGTATCGGCCAACACGTCCGGAAATTTGCTGGCGCCGACCGCGACCAATAATGTTTTGTCCGGATCGCCCGCCGGTCCGACAGCCGCAGCAATTTGGGGATCGACTGCAGGAACGATTCCTCTGGGCGGTAGCAGCGGCGGTTCCGGCGGCACGGTAACCAATGCCTTGACCGGCAACAACGCTCCGATATCCATCATGAACCCTTTCCTGGCGATGAACTTCAGCATCGCGTTGACGGGTATTTTCCCATCCCGCAACTAAAGTACCCGAGCGAGCTGGCCGGTAACGTTTTTACTCCGGCCAGCCTCGCCCATCCTGCGTCTCCATTGCCTTTCATTTTTACATTACCGACAGATTAAATTCGATGCTAGAACTTGTTGATGCCGCCTATTTCAGTCCGTCCACCGGAAAGGTCTGCACGATGCGACTCCCTGATGGCGGCACGTTGCCGATGCTGATCGATAACGTGACTGTGAAAGCGCAACATCGCAATCCGTACGCGCCGGAACAGCAGCGCCTGCCTTTTATCGTCACATTGACGGCACAGCAGGCCACCAGCTTTATCGAGGGGCCGTGCACGATTGAGCTGGAAAAGCGTGGCCGCCTGGAAGATGTTTACGTAATACGCGTAGCCGCGCTCGGACGCGATCCCGCGGGCGCGTATTTTCAGATAGTGTTTAGTTAGTGTTTAGCTAGCGTTTAATTAACGCGATTTACGGCAGTTGCGGCTTGCCCGGATACCACACCATGCGGTCGGCCATCAATTGCGTCTCTTCCACCTGGAAACCCAATTCCAGATATATCCGCTTGGCGCCAGGATTGTTATGCCAAACCACGACCGCAACCGGACACTGGGCGGTGCTGGCGGCTTGCTGCACACCGCGCAGGATCGCCTTGCCATAACCGAAACCACGTGCGGCAAGAATGAAAGCAACGTAAATCACGCGCACTTCGTTGTGGCCGAAATCCACCACCAGCGCACCGATAGCAGTTTGCGTCTTCTCAATGATGAAATGCATTGCGTTCGGATATTCTTCGCCGGTGCCTTGGGCATGCACGGCATATTGCTGGGCGATTACCGTCTCGACCAATTCTGGCGGGCCGTCGATGAACTGCAGATCTGGTCGCGCGGAACGATACAGGGTTTCCAGGAAAGGCTGGTCGCCGAAGATGGCTGGACGCAGGGAAATGCCAGCGGGCATGGCTGAGGAAGAAGTGAGCATGCTGAAGTTTTGCAGGAATTGGAGTAAGTACGGCGGCCGTCGCTACAGTGGGTGTCACATTGCTGGAGCAGCTTATAACAGAAGCCGCCTTGACGGACAGGATTGCTTCAAATAAAGTGCCACGACGCAATATTTTTCTTGTTTTGCTTAAGCCGATGACAAACCGCAAAACACCACAATTGAGGCATCAATTGGATTGAAGGTAATCGAATGAATAGTTTCCTCAAATTACCACTTCTCTTTGATCCCAATGAATTGCAGAAGGATTTGCGGGCTTGCGAGACCACGGATTGGCCTCAGCATTTCCAGACCAGCGACTATTCCGGCCAATGGTCGGGCCTGGCGCTGCGGTCTGCATCTGGCAAGCCAAGCGATATATATTCTCACCCCGACTCCCACCCCGGCAACACCGGCTATATCGATACGCCCTTGCTTGATCTTTGTCCCTATATAGCCAGGATCCTGCGGGTTTTCGAATGCGAGATTGAGTCGGCAAGGTTACTGCGTCTGGCGCCCGGGGCGCATATCAAGGAACATCGGGATCTGCATACCGGATATCAATTTGACGTTTTCCGCGTACACATTCCGATCGAGACCAGCGAACAAGTGCGATTCCTGGTTGGCGGACAGACGCTGGACATGCGGCAAGGCGAATGCTGGTATGCCGATTTCAGCCAGCCCCACAGCGTCGAAAACTGCGGCGCCACGGCGCGCATCAACCTGATTCTGGATTGTAAAAGGAATGACTGGTCGGACCAGCTGTTCCGGCAGGCCGGCTACGATTTCGAGGCCGAGGCGCGTAATCGCAAGCTTGACTGCGCAACCCGCGCAATGGTGATCGCCCGATTGTCCGAGATGAAAACCGACACGGCGGACCGGTTAATCAAAGAGCTGGAAGCTCAGGCGGACACCGATGAATAGTGCGACAGCGTCAAAGCAGGCTGGTGATGCGGCAGGTTTTATCGGGGAGTGGATTCCCTACAAACTGGTGCAACAAGATCAGCAATGGCGTTGCCTTTGGCTTAGCCTGGCAGGCAAGCGCATTGTCGAACCGTTTTTCTCAGACACGATTTTACGCTGCAGAACCGATGCCGCAAACAACCGGCGCTTTCCCAGCCTCAGTTCCCTGGAATATTTGACGGACTGCGCGGCGGTTGTGACCGAAGTGGTCACGCCAAGTGCTTTTATTTTCCATGTGTCTCGCTGCGGTTCAACCTTGATCTCGCAACTGCTCGGATTGAGCGAAGAAAATATTGCCCTGTCCGAAGTGCCGTTGATCGATGAGTTGCTGCGCATGTCCCGTAATCAGGCAGATTCTTCAGGCGCTGAAACGGCGCTAAAGACCAGTATCGCCTTGCTGGGCCGCCGCAGATTTAAACAGGAAAAACACCTGTTCATCAAGCTCGACAGCTGGCATGTTTTTTTTGCCGGAACACTAAGACGGCTTTACCCGGACGTTCCGTTCATATTGTTATACCGGACGCCCGATGAAGTGGTTTTTTCGCATCAAAAGCGGCGCGGGATGCAAGCGGTTCCAGGATTGATTGAACCTGAATTGTTTGGGATGTCCCAAGCAGAATCGATTAGTTACGATGGCGACCGGTATCTCGCGAAGGTGCTGGAATATTATTATTCTCAATTTTTGATACTCGCCGAAAAAGATGCGCGTTCAATACTTCTGGATTACAGGCAGGGCGGCATTGAAATCATTCGTCGCCTGACTGAATTTTCTGGTATCTGCCTGGATGAAAAACAGACTGCCGCAATGGCAGTCCGTGCGCGCTTTCATGCGAAATATCCGGAACAGGGATTTGCGGAAGAAAAGAAAGAATCTAGCGGACTTACGGATCTTCAGCCGGCTCAGGCAGCCTATGCCCGCCTTGAGCAACTGCGGACAAAGCTGGCCGGCTGACACATTACTGTCATCTCAACAGGCACCGTGTCAGCTGGGGAATGGCTCGCGCCATGCAGGCAATTCGTTGAGTCGTTCATGCCAGCGCTGAACTGCAGGGAAATCGCTCAGCGGCAAGTGGGCGACATCGGCATAAGGTAACGTCACCGCCACCGCGAAATCGGCCACAGTCAAGCTGTCCCCCACCAAAAATTTCCGATCGCTCAGATGCGTGTTGAGCACGCCGGCAAAATTCCTGAAATGTTTCGTCGCTTCCTCCAACTCCTTCACATCGGCTGCGGGCAGGCCAAACAGAGGCTTGATGACATATTCGAAATACAAGACAGAGGCATGCCGTGTGAAGTGCACATCATTCCAGCTGAGCCAGCGTATGACATCGATCTGGCGTTCATCGTGGGGCCACAAATCGGCTTTCGCCGCATCCGACAAATAACACATGATGGCGTTGGACTCCCACAGCGTCTTATCCCCATCCTGCAGCACAGGGACTTTGCCATTCGGATTCATGGCCAGGAATTCCGGTGTCCTGTTTTCTCTTTTAGCAAGGTCGATGCGGACAAACTCCACAGGCGATTTCAAATAACGTGCGACTGCACAGACTTTTCTCGGGTTCAGGGTTTCGCAATAGAACAATTTCATATTCGTCTCCGTGGTTGCGGTTAGCTACGTAGAATGGCGGACGACGTCCAGCGGTACAGTGACCGGCCGGCGTCGCTTTAAATACACTTACATCAGATAGTCGAACCATAGACAGCGTAATCGACAGCTGTCAAATATTTATTTTCTGATACATGCATGCACAACCGAAATTGCCGGGTCAGGTAAGCCCGCAGGGCGCAGGGAAATTGGTGATTCCCAAAGTAGTACTGAAGTAGTATGTTAGCTACCCGAGAAAACGCTTACGCCCCATGTTTGTGGCAGATACAATGCCCCCAGCGATACAGATGCATATTGTGGAGCAGATCCTTGGTTGCCGTCGGCACGCCGTTAAGCAGTATCTCTTTTGCGGTCAAGCCGAACACCGCCAGGCTGATCGAAGGTGCCAGCGAAACCACTGCGTGCCAGGTTCGTTTCGGTATGAATAAAGCATCGCCCGCCTCCACTCGCGCATACAACCCTTTGGCTTGTCCCAGCTCCCGCAACTGCTCCGGGTGCTCGTTGAAACGTGCGATGTTGATCGTGCTCAAAGTAGCGCCCCAGTCATACTTTTTGGATGGCTTCATGAACGCCTCTTCCGATGGCGGGAACATGACAAATTCCTTGACTCCACGCGCCTGGCAAAACCAGTTATTGGGAACGTCGCGATGTAGTCCGGTGTGGGTATTGGCCGGCCCCATGAATACCGACTCCCAGGTCCAGCGCCAGCCGGGCCACAAGCTACGGATATCGAAATCGCTACGCAGTTGCGGAAAATCTTCCAGGATGCTCCACTGCGCCAGGTAATTACGATGCGGCGTAAACGACTGCATGTGTGCCCAGTTGAGATGGAACTCCTCGCCTGGCTGCAATTGCCGGCGAAGCTGGTTCGGCAACAAACCGACCTCTTCGCTGACCGGCTGTTTCGCCAGCGCGGCCAGCTCAAGCAGGTACGGCGCAATCGGCAGCAACGGACGCTCCTGCGTTTCGCCCTGCTCTACCAAGCCGTTCTGGAATTTACGGGTTGGTTCCGATCCGTCCTTATTGCGCAGTTGAGCCATCTTCTCGAATGACCAGTTCTGCTGCGCCGGCCAGTTACGCAGTGCGCCTTTTACCAGCAAAGGGCTGGGTCTACTGCCAAAACCTCCAACCTGCTCCAACTGCGACGCATCAATTTCTTCAACTTGTGTGAATGAGGGGCCTGGTATCTGTTTCATATCTTTGTTGTGTGCGGTGCTTCTTACAATGTCAAGAGTCAAGACTGCTATCTTCTTCAAAACGTTGCCATATTTCAATTGTAAATGACTACGGTAAACTGTCAGAGACAAATCTGAGGAGTGCCAGTCATCTCTCCCGGAGCGCGAACGAGCACGCTCCGGCGATAGCATGATGGATCACTCATCGTGACTGTTTGGCTGCAAGGATATCGATTTTTTCGATAGCCGGCGGTTGCGAGAACAGTTCTGCAGACCTCGCCATCAAAGCCGCCGCGACGCGCCCGGTGAGATGAGCTTGCCGTCCGGCGTCATCTGGAAAGGTGTCGAAAATGCCATACGTCAGCGGCCCCAGCTTGATGGCGTACCAAGTCGTCGTCGCCGGCTCCTGTTGTACAACTGCCAAGCCGTCGCGAAGAAAGGCCTCGACATCAATCTCTTTTCCGGGCTTGACTTCCAGTCGAACGAATAAACCTACCTTAACCATGATCGATCTCCTTTTGAGATACAAAAATGTCCGGCAAATTTGTGTTTTCCCAGATCGATTCGTCGGACATGTCATCCCTGCGGATGTTCAGTCTAGCCACGCAACAGCACAATGCAATGTGAACGCTGTCAGACCCGAACCAGTAATTTACCTATGTTCTTTCCTTCGAAAAGACTGTTCAGCGCCTCCGGTAGCTGCTCGAAGCCATCCATATACGTCTCCTGGAACACTATCTCGCCGTTTTTCACCCATGGCGCCACGATAGCCAGCATCTCATCCATCCGATTGGTGAAATCGCGCGCCAGGATGCCCTGGATGGTTGCCCGTTGAAACAGCATGTGCTGTAAAAAACGCGGCCCCAGATCAGGCGTATCCAGCCCACCGTCGTACTGGCTGATCGCGCCGCAGATGATGATGCGGGCGCGCCGCTTGATCAGTGGAATGACGGCGTCGGTAATTATTCCGCCCACGTTGTCGAAGTAAATGTCGACGCCGCCGGTAGCCGCTTGAATTGCCGAGCTCAGGGCTGCAGGAGTGGTGTGCGCGCGATAGTCGACCGCGCCATCGAGTTTCAGCGTCTCGGTAAGGAATTTGCACTTTTCAGGGCCGCCGGCGATACCGATAACCCGGCATCCCGCGCGCTTGCCGAACTGCGCAACCAACGAGCCAACCGCACCGGCAGCTCCCGACACCAGCAAGGTGTCGCCAGGACGCGGGCGGCCGGCCTCGGTCAAGCCGAACCATGCGGTGCGTCCCGGCATGCCAAGCACGCCCAGCGCAGTCGATACCGGCGCAGCACTCGGATCAAGTTTGGTCAGTTCGCTGTGATGGCAGCGGGCATAGAGTTGCCAGCCACTGTAAGCCGAGACCCGGTCGCCCGGCTGGAACAGAGGACTGGCGGAAGCCACTACTTCGCCCACCACGCCGGCCCGCTGGACAATGCCCAACGGATGCGGCACGTCGTAGGTATTGCGCTCGTGCTGCTGGATGCGGATATACGGATCGACGCTGACGATCCGGGCCCGCAGGATCACTTCGTTGGCGGACAGATTGCCGTCAAGTTCGGTTTCACGCAGCTCGTAGTGTTCGTTGCTGACACGTCCTTCCGGACGTTTGACGTAAAACCATTGCCGATTCTGGTAGATGTTTTGCATATTAGAAGCTCAGTTGCCTTTTGGACTGCCAGTGTAGCCAAATTGTGATGATTGCGTCGAACCGGCTCATGCCCGCGCGTTGCATTTAAGCCAAGAATTTCATAATGAAGCAAGCAGTTATTGCCCATCAGCATGCTCTGAAATTTTTACAATCCCGATCTGCCGCCGTGGTGTATAACTAATGAATGTCATGACGTGCGTGAAGAGTTGGGGCCGGCGAGTGTGGTGCTCGCTCGGAAATCATCATGAGGGGAATGCTATGCCAAAGTACGTAATTGAGCGTGAAATTCCTGGGGCCGGGAAATTGTCACCGCAAGAACTCCGAGCCATTTCGCAGAAGTCGTGCGGCGTGCTAAACACGATGGGACCACAGATTCAATGGCTCCAAAGTTATGTTACCGGCGACAAGGTCTACTGCGTCTACATCGCGCCAAACGAAGAGATGGTTCAGGAACATGCCCAGCAGGGGGGCTTCCCTGCAAACCGTGTCTCCGAAGTCACCACGATAATTGACCCGACTACGGCCGAGTAGTACCGCCCGACAAGGCGTTCCACCGATGTCCCTCCCTCAGCTTCGCTCCGGCAGGGCCCTGGCTGAGCTTGCGCGTTAACGTGCCTGATACCCGGAAACATCACAAACGCGGCACGACACCAGCGCGGCGTTGTATTCTCTCAGCATGGATTCCATGATCGCCGCTTCCGCACGAGCCCTCGCCGCTGGCGATGCGCTCGGCGCTCTCAAACGAGTCGCCCTGCGCGACGACCCACCGGCATTGGCCTTGCGCGGTATTGCCATGGCCCAGCTCGGCGAGCATCCGCGTGCCCGTGAGCTTCTTCGGCGCGCTGCCCGCGGCTTCGGCGCGCACGAGGAATTGGCGCGCGCTCGCTGTATCGTCGCCGAGGCTGAGGTGGCGCTGGCCGTGCGCGATCTCAGCAGCTCGCCACGCTCGCTGGCGGCTGCCTTGTCCACGCTGGAGGCACACGCTGACCATGCCAACGCGCTGCAGGCACGGCTGATCGAGGCGCGCAGGCTTTTGCTGCTTGGCCGACTAGACCAGGCCGAAGCGGCACTGGCACTACTCAATACACATGGCCTGCCGCCTTCGCTGGCGGCTGTGGCCGAACTGACTGCAGCGGAGCTGGCGTTGCGCTCGCTGCGCATTGAACCTGCGCGGGCGGCGCTCGCCCGTGCGCAAGAGGCAGCCGGTCGCGCACGTGTACCGGCGCTCCTGGCCGAGGTAGAGGAGGCGCGGAGCGCTCTCGATCGCCCCGCTGCCCGCCGCTTCGTCGCCGGCGCCGAGCAGGTGTTACGCCTCGACGAGGTCGCAACGCTCCTGGCCTCTGACACGTTGGTAATTGACGCCTGCCGTCGTGGGCTCGGCATCGGCGCCACGTGGCGGCCGCTGGCGCGCCGGCCGGTGCTGTTCGCATTGGCGCGCGCACTCGCCGAGGCGTGGCCCGGCGATATTGATCGGGAAACCTTGATCAAGTGTGCATTCCACGCCCGCCACTCCAACGAGTCGCATCGGGCCCGGCTGCGGGTCGAGATCGGCCGCTTACGCGCGCTCGTCACAGAGCTGGCGCATATCGACGCCACCGCCAGAGGTTTCGTCCTGAGGCCGCACGGCGAACGCGCCGTTGTCGTACTGGCGCCTCCCATCGACGGCGATCAGGCATCGCTGGCGGCGCTGCTTGCCGATGGCGCGGCCTGGTCGACCTCGGCCCTGGCGCTGGCCCTGGGGGCCAGTCAGCGCACCGTCCAGCGCGCGCTGGTCGAGCTTGAGGCCGCCGGACGGGTGCGCTCGATCGGGCAGGCGCGGACGCGTCGCTGGCTGTCGCCGCCGCTGGCCGGATTCACGACAATCTTGTTACTCCCCGCTTCACTCCAGATGGAATAGAGTTCACTTACGGCGCCGATCCGAAGCGCGCCACAAGGAGCCAGCAATGACCAGCAAGACCAGTAACGCTAGCAACCCCGGCAACACTCGCAAAGACAAACCCCAGGCAACAACTCGCACAGCCGAGATCGTGCGCGAATATGGCCCCTTCCCGGGCGTCGATAGTGTGGCAGGCGTGACGCACGATGGCCAGCGCGTCTGGACCGCCACCGGGGCCAGGCTGATCGCCTTTGATCCCGGCAGCGGCGAACCCACGCGCACGCTCGAGTGCCCCTGCGACGCCGGCACCGCCTTCGACGGTACCTACCTTTACCAGATCGCCGAGAAGCGCATCGACAAGATCGACCCCGCCAACGGCAACGTGCTGGCATCCATCCCAGCGCCCGGCCACGGTAACGACTCGGGGCTCACCTGGGCCGAGGGCAGTTTGTGGGTGGGCCAGCACCGCGACCGCAAGATCCACCAGATCGATCCGGCTACCGGGGCAATCATCCGTACCATCGAGTCCAACCGCTTCGTCACCGGCGTGACCTGGGTCGACGGCGAGCTGTGGCACGGAACATGGGAAGGCGACGAGAGCGAAATCCGCCGCATCGATCCGGAGAACGGTGCTGTGCTCGATCGACTGGAGATGCCGCCCGGCACATTCGTCAGCGGACTCGAGTCCGATGGCGCGGATCTTTTTTACTGTGGCGGCGGCGGGAGCGGAAAGGTCCGCGCCGTACGACGCCCGAAAACGGTCAGATCCTGATCGCATACCGCCTGGCCACCAGCGCCGTCGGCCAGGCACATTGAAAAATCCAGAACGGCTCTTCGAGCCAAGGAGAACATCATGAATACCACCATTGCCGAAACACGTCCGTTGCCCTTGAACCACCCCGTCGTCTCCAGCGATCGCTGGCTGAGCGCGCGCAAGGCCCTGCTGGCGCGCGAAAAGGAACTGACACACCTGCATGACCAGATTGCCCGCGAGCGCCGCGAACTGCCGTGGGAACGCGTCGAGAAGAACTACGTTTTCGACACCTCCGAAGGCCGGCGCACACTCTCCGAGCTGTTCGATGGCCGCCGCCAGCTGCTGGTGCAGCATTTCATGTTCGGCCCGGGCTGGGAACAAGGTTGCCCGAGCTGCTCGTTCATGGCTGATCATACCGACGGCATGAACGTACACCTGGCGCATCGGGACATCACGCTGGTGGCCATTTCGCGTGCGCCGCTGGCCGATATCGAGCGCTTTCGCCAGCGCATGGGATGGCAGTTCAGGTGGGCCTCCTCGAATGGCAGCGATTTCAACCACGACTTTGATGTCAGCTTCACGCCGGAAGACATGGCTAAGGGCGAGATTTATTACAACTACGGCATGCAGTCCTTCCCGGCCGAGGAGGCGCCCGGCATCAGCGTGTTCTACAAGGACGACGCAGGCGATATTTTCCACACCTATTCGACCTACGGCCGTGGCGTGGAAGTCATGATCGGCGCGTACGCCATGATGGACCTCACCCCCAAGGGCCGCGACGAGAACGACGTGCCCCACAAAATGGAATGGGTACGCCATCACGACCGCTACGAGTCAGGGGCGACCGCGAAGCCGGCATCCACAGCCGGCTCATGTTGCGATGCGCACGTCTGAAACGCGAGCTGCCTGAACACGTGAGCACATCATGCTGAGCTTTTGGCCATGGCTGGCGGTGGCAGGGATCGGCGCCCTTCACGGGCTCAATCCCGCCACCGGCTGGATGTTTGCCGCCGCCTGGGGCGTACGGTCGCGCGACCGGTCACAGGCGTTGCGGGCCCTGGTGCCGATCGGGGTCGGGCACGCCGCATCGGTCGCGCTCGTAGCGGCCGCAGTGGCGCTTGGCCTGGCGATGGATCGCATCGTATTTCAGGTCTTGGCGGGCATGCTGCTTGTCGTCGTGGTGGTGTGTCACCTGTCGGGGCGCAAAGACAAACGGTCCCGCACGCCGGCCGGTCACGCCGGCCATGCCGGGCTGGCGCTCTGGTCTTTCATGATGGCCACCGGACACGGCGCCGGATTGATGTTGGTGCCGGCGCTCGTCCCGCTTTGCATGGGAGACTCGCCAGCCCGAGAGATCACGGCATCCGGCTCGATGATACTGGCGCTCGCCGCCGTCGGCGTCCACACGGCGGCGATGCTTGCCGTCACCGGTCTGATCGCCTCGGGGGCTTGCCGCGGCTTCGACGGTGGTGCCCGCTTGCTTCAAATCCTCAGGCGGAAGCCACCTGCAGTGCCTCGTTGAGCAACACTCGGCTCCAAGGACAATCCGCATAGTGCTTTTGTTCGAACACTTCAATCTGCGGCAGCAACTGCATCGTCGCTCCCACCATATCGAGGCCCTCCACGATCATCTTCTTATGTCGCGCCGCAAGCGAAAAACCGAATACATGGGAGACACAGCGTATCTCCATCTTTACCAGATCGACATCCAAGTGTTTGTCGATTACCAGGTCTTGCAGTAACAGTGCGATCTTTTCTTGTTCCAGCACGATCAATAACAAGCGATTGTTCAAGGCATTGCTGAAGAATATTTCACCGAAGCTGGGTGCAATAACCGCCTCGATACCTAATTGCTGCAATCCCCACACCGCGTGTTCCCGACTGGATCCACATCCGAAATTAGGACCGCCGATGAGAATGTTTGCGTTCTTGTATTCAGCACGATTCAGTACGAAACCAGGTTTGGGCCGACCATCAGGATCAAACCGCAAGTCGAATAGCACGCCTTTATCCAACCCTTGCTTGGTGATGATTCTCAGGAATTGCTTGGGCATGATCTGATCGGTATCCAGGTTGTCGATCAGCAGCGGCGCTGCGATGCCGTTTATGTGTGTCATGTGAGTCTTGTCATGCATGCGGATTCTCCAGTGCGCGGCTATCGCTGATGCATCCGCTTATCGCGGCTGCCGCGGCCATGGCGGGACTCATCAAATGGGTGCGCCCGCCCCGGCCCTGACGGCCTTCGAAATTGCGGTTAGTGGTTGAAGCACAGCGTTCACCCGGGGCCAGGACATCATCGTTCATCGCCAGGCACATGGAACATCCAGGCTGGCGCCATTCAAAACCGGCATCGATGAAAATTTTCGCCAAACCCTCCTGTTCGGCCTGCCGCCGCACCTCGCCCGAGCCGGGAACTACCATCGCCCTGACCGTTGGCGCGACATGACGGCCATTGATCATCGACGCCGCGATACGCAGATCCTCGATGCGGCCATTGGTACACGACCCTATGAAAACCCGGTCAATCGGCAAGCCAAGCAACGCCTCTCCGGCGGTCAGCCCCATATATTGCAAGGCTTGCGAAATAGTGGCGCTGGCATGCTCATCGGCTGCCGATGCAGGATCAGGAGTCATTGCAGTGACTGCCATCGCCTGATCGGGGCTGGTGCCCCAAGTCACGAACGGAGCGACTTCCGCGGCAGAGAACACATGCTCGACATCAAAGACTGCATCCGCGTCGGAATAGAGTTCAATCCAATCCACGAGCGCTTGCTTGAATTCGTCCGGATCCAGATTGCCGGCTCGCTGCCTGATATAGTCGAAAGTGGTTTGATCAGGCTGGATCAAGGCCGCCCTGGCTCCCGCCTCTACCGCCATATTGCATAAAGTCATCCGCGCCTCGGCCGACAACGCTGCAATCGTCGAACCCGAAAATTCCACCGCATAGCCGCGCGCTCCCTGGGCGCCTATGCGGGCGATGATCAGCAAGATCAGATCCTTGACCGAGGTACCTGCGGGAAGTACACCGTCGACCTTGATATGCATGTCTTGCGCCAGCCGGTAAACCAGGGTTTGCGTCGCCAGGATATGCTCCACCTCTGAGGTGCCGACACCGAATCCCAACGCGCCCAGTGCGCCATACGTCGTGGTGTGGCTGTCGCCGCACAACACCACCATGCCCGGTCGGATCCAGCCATGTTCGGGCGCAATGATGTGTTCGATACCTTGCTGTTCGTGGTTGGTATCGAACAGTTTGATACCGAAATCGCTGCAATTGCGCTTCAGGTTGCTCGCCTGTAGCGCCGACGGCGGATCGATAATCACACGGCTGGCGACGCTGACCGGATGGGTCGGGATGATGTGCGAGACTACCGCCAGCTGCTGCCGCGGCCGCAAGACTTTACGATTCTTCTCGCGCAGGGCGCTGAACGCTTGCGGGCTGGTGTATTCGTTCATGATATGCAGGTCGACGTACAACAGCACGTGCTGCTCATCGAGCCGGGTGACGGTGTGCGAATCCACCAGTTTCCTGTAAAGCGTACGCTGCGAGACATTACTATCCATGGTGTGCCTCGCCCGCTCAGACTGTGAAAAATGGAACAACTTCAGCCAGCAAGGCATCCGGCGCTTCCTCGGGGATGTAGTGGCCGCAGGCCAGCGCCTTGCCGCTTAGCTTACTGGCCAGATGCTGCCATTCTTGCAATGGCTTAAAACATTTCTCGATGACGCCCTGCGCGCCCCACAACACCAGCGTCTCACACTGGATCTTGTGGCCAGTTGCCAGATCCTGGCGTTCATGTTCCAGATCGATGCCAGCGCTGGCGCGATAGTCCTCGCAGATGCCGTGGATGGTGGCCGGATCGCTGAGGCAACGCAGATACTCAGCGTACGCTTGCGGCGTGAACGGCGCCAGCCCGGCGCTGCGGCCGCCAATCGTATGTTTCAGGTATTCCTCGGGATGGGAGCCGATCAACAGTTCGGGAAAAGGCGCCGGCCGGATCAGGAAGAACCAATGAAAATAGGCGGTGGCGAATGTCATGTCGGTCTGTTCGTACATCGCCAGCGTCGGTGCGATATCCAGCAATACCAGCTTGCTGACGGCATGCGGATGGTCGAGCGCCATGCGATACGCGACCCGGCCTCCGCGGTCATGCCCCATCAGCAGGAATTGCGGAAAACCTAATTGCGCCATCAGGTCGATCTGATCCTGGCCCATGCTGCGTTTGGAATAATTACTATGGTCCGGCAGTCCCGCCGGTTTGCCGCTGTCGCCATAACCGCGCAAATCGGCCGCAACCACAGTGAACCGGCTGGCCAGCTGCTGCGCCACCTTGTGCCATATCACATGCGTTTGCGGATGCCCGTGCAGCAACAACAGTGCCGGGCCACTGCCGCCGCGGATGTAGTTGACCTGTGTGCCGTTGACGTCGGCCATGCCGTGTTCGAATCCAGAAAACATTTGTCGCCCTCTCGCATTTTTGCTTACAGCGATTGTATAACCAGCTCCAGGATTTATAATTCATTAGAATTAACTCTATTATTTCTTTAAAGTTAAGAATGAATACAATCTCGGATCTCGCTTTTTTTGCCATCCTGGTCAAAGCCGGCAGCCTCGCGGCGCTGGCCCGTGAGCTCGGCGTCACGCCGCCGGCGGTTACCAAGAGACTGGCGAATATAGAACAGCGATTGGGCGTGCGTTTGATGAATCGGACTACCCGAAGCATGAGCGTCACTCATGAGGGAGAGATTTACCTGGCCGATGGCACACGTATCCTGGCCGAAATCGAAGCGCTGGAACGTACCGTCAGCAACAGCAGGGCCATACCGAAAGGACTGTTGCGCATCAACGCCAGTTTCGGTTTCGGCCGCAAGCATATCGGCCCGGCTGTCTCGGCATTCAGCAAGCGCTATCCGGAAGTGGAGGTCCAGTTGCAGCTTTCCGACCGCCCCTTGAACCTCGCCGATCAGGCCTTCGACATCGGCATTCGCATTGGTGAAATGCCCGATGCCCGCATCATTGCGCGTAAGATCGCCTCTAACCGACGGCTATTGTGCGCAGCGCCAGCCTATTTGATTC
Organism: Collimonas sp. OK307; assembly: GCF_900113705.1. Taxonomy (GTDB): domain Bacteria; phylum Pseudomonadota; class Gammaproteobacteria; order Burkholderiales; family Burkholderiaceae_D; genus Collimonas. Next base: position 246,189 of record NZ_FOQI01000001.1, read on the forward strand.
AACATGCGGCTCCGCCATCACCGCGCGACCTGCAAAAACGCGCTTGCATCGTGCTGCGGGAAAACGATGCCGCCTACGGCAGCTGGCATTTAAGCAAGGGCAAACGCCACGAGACCATCAAGGTGCGTGGCACGCTTAGCACTAACGATGGCGAGACTGCGCTGGAATGGGCGCTTGCGGGACACGGCATATTGATGCGCTCGGAGTGGGATGTGGCGCCGTATATCCGCTCGGGACGGCTGCGCCTAGTGCTGGACGACTGGATGCTGCCGTCGTCCGATATTTTTGCGGTCTATCCCGAGCGTCTGAACCTTTCGGCCAAGGTCACCGCCTTTGTCGATTTCCTTGCGCAACGCTTCAATTCGCATCTGGCCCAATCTAGAGATTCGGAGAACTCCTGGTGATCATCAGGAAGGCAATTCCAGCCGCCCGAACTCGCCACGCTGATATGCCTGGAGACGATCATTCATTTGCTCCCGCGTATTCATCACAAACGGGCCATGCTTGACCAACGGCTCGTTGAGAGCCGGTCCGGAAAGGATGACAAAATGTGCAGAACCGGCTGCCGCCAGCCTGAGCGTTGTCGCTCCGCCGACGCCTACCGCGCTCGCCTCCAGCAACACATGCCGCGTGGCATCGCTACCCGCGCTCAGAGTTAACCGGCCTTGCACGGCGTAGACCATGGCGTTCCAACCGGCCGGCACGACATGCTCAAAGACCGCGCCTGTTTCCAGAAAACCATCCAGCAACGTGAACGGTTCCGGCAGGACCGCCGGCGAAACCACTCCCTGAGACTCACCTGTCACCACCCTGACCCGTACGCCATTACCGCGGAATTCAGGTATGTCGGCGCTATCTACGTGCACCGCGTGCGGGTCGATAAGCTTCTTGGCGGCAGGCAGATTGACGAAAATCTGCAAGGCATGCACATGCGGATTCTCGCCTTCCGGCTGCTCGGTATGTACCGCCCCGCGGCCGGCAATAAACCAGTGCAGGTCGCCCGGATGGATCGGTCCCTGGTTGCCGAGCGAATCGTAATTCACGTGCGGGCTGGTGGAGTCTTCAAACATATAGGTCACCGCCGATATGCCCGCATGCGGATGCGGATCGAAGGTTGGCGCGGTCATGTGGAAATGATCGACCATGATCACCGGGTCCACCAGGCCACGGAAAGCGTTTTCCGCAAAGTGTTTCGCATTGAAACCATGGCCGATTTTCATATCATGGCCAGCAACGATTTCTGAGATGTGCAGTGTGTCGTTCATGTTATGTCCTTTCTAAAATGCCCCGTTGGCTTGACGCGGCGATCGTGCCGGTGCGGAAAAATTTGCGATGGTTCATGTGAATCCCCTGTAGGGTTGACGCGATTTTGGTCGTCTTTCGGGGTGTTTCCTGACTGGGATGGATTATGACATTGCAACGATGGTAGAAAAAGGCGCAAAATAACAACTTATCGTTTCGCACATAGAACGATAAGCTTAAGCAACGACGCAATCGGCGAGATCTCCCTATGAATCCTCTATCTATCGACCTGAACGACCTCTACCTGTTTGTCCAGGTAGTGGAACGACACGGCTTTACAGCAGCAGGAGACGCTCTCGGCATCCCGAAATCGCGTATCTCGCGCCGCATCACGCAATTGGAAGCAAGGCTAGGTTCGCGGCTGCTGCAGCGCACTTCCCGCCGTATGAGCCTGACCGACGCCGGCCAGGAGCTCTATCGGCATTGCGTGACGATGGTGGCGGAAGCGCATGCCGGCGAAGATGCCGTACGCAAGCGCCTGGACCAGCCAACCGGCGTGGTGCGGGTCAGCCTCCCGGTAGCCATCGCCGACATTGTGCTGGCGCAGTTGCTGCCGCGCTTCATGCAGATCTATCCGAAGGTGCGGTTGATGATCCAGGCGAGCAATCGCAGCGTCGATCTGATTGAAGAGAATATCGATGTGGTGGTACGTGGTCTCGGCGTCGGACAGGAATCTTCGAGCCTGATCCAGGCCAACCTCTGTTCGGTACGCTGGGCGCTGGTGGTGAGCCCGTCTTACCTGGCGCAGGCCGGCCCGATCGACAATCTGGAAAGCCTCGCCAAGGCAGACACCCTGCTTTACGGATCGATCAACGAAGCCGAAGCCGCATGGCGCCTGCTGGGACAGGATGATGCACGCCAGCATATACCGGTCGGCAAGCTCAGATTGCAAACCGATAACTTAGCCATGCTTAAGGAAGCAACCCTGGCCGGCATGGGCGTGGCCGGGTTGCCGTTGTATGCCTGCACTGCCGAACTGGCAGCGGGCACACTGAAAGTGGTGCTGCCGGAATGGCGGCCGAGGGCCGGCCACCTGGTGGTGCTGTTTCCGTCACGCCGCGGCCTGGCGCTGGCGGTTCGGGCGTTTGTGGATTTTCTGAAATCGGAATTGCCCGGCTTGCTTGAGTTCAAATGATCGCATGCGCCATCATTTGCAGTCTTGAATGCAATCGCCCCCCGCATCTGACGCATTCCACCAGCCGCCGCCTAATGCCTGCAACAATGCAGCCGTGTCGGTAAATCGCGCCGCTTGCGCAACCGTCCGGTCCAGATCGGTTTGCATCCGCTGCCGCTGAGCATCCAGCAAACTGAGATGGCTGACACCGCCGGCCTGATACTGGCGCTGTGTGATCGTCAAGCTGTCCGCCGCGTTCTCGGCTGCCTGCGTTCTTGCCTGCAAAGCCCGGGCGTCGTTCTCCAGGGCCCGCAAGGAATCCGCTACCTGCTGCAACGCCTGCAATACTGTCTGCTGATAACCTGCTGCGGCGGCATCGTAGGCGGCAATCGCCGAACGCTTTTTAGCGCGCAGTTCGCCGCCATGGAACAACGGCTGCATCAATTTGATGCCGATGCTCCAGACATTCAGGCTATTGGCAATCTCGGAAATACGTGTCTGCTCCGCCCCCACGCTGCCGGATATGGTGAGTTGCGGATAGAGATTGGCCATGGCCACCCCGACCTGTGCGCTGGCCTGATGCAGCGTCGCCTCTGCGGCCCGGATGTCGGGACGCTGGCGCGCCAGTGCTGAGGGCAGGCTCAGCGGCAAGGTAGCCGGCAGCGTTAGCGTATTCAAATCCAGCGGCTGCACATCGACCTGGGCCGGCGCTTTACCCAGGTAAACCGCCAGTTGATGGCTGACTTGCGCCAGTTGCTGCCTGAGGGCCGGCAACGCGGCCTCGCTCTGCGCTACCAGCGTGTGCTGGTTTTTCAGATCCCGCCGGGCGATGCCGCCGGCGGCAAAGCGCTGCTCCATGATGTCGAGCTGCTGGTGCTGCAACTGCAGCATTTGCTCGCTGCTGACAATCTGGGTGCGCAGCGACGCTTGCCTGATGGCTGCGGTCACAACATTGGCTGCAAGCGTCAACCGCATCGCTTGCAATTCATCAGCCTGATTCTGCACTTGCGCCTGTAAACCTTCCAGCATGCGGGTATTGGCGCCGAATGCGTCTACGGTATAAGACACATCGACCGCAGCGTTGTACAGCGTAAACGGTCCGGCCTGCGGCACATTCGGAATGCCGAGAGCCGCTGTATCGATCTGCTGGCGCTTGCTCCCCAGCTGCAGGTCGATTTGCGGATAACGAGTGGCGCCGGTCTGCCCGCTCAGGGTTTCGCTGGCCTGGCGCAAGGTGGCTTTAGCCTGCGCCATCAAAGGACTGTTGGCTAGAGCTTCACGTACAAGTGCATCCAGCTGCGGCGAATGAAACAGCGCCCACCATTGCGCCGGGATATCCATCGCCGGATCAAACCGCTGGGCGACGCCGCCGGCGCCGGCACTTGCTACGGTCGCCGTGACCGGAGTACCCGATGTGTACTGCTGCACGGCAGGCGCTGCAGGCGTTTTGAAATCCGGACCGACAGCACAGGCGCTCAGCAAGCCAGCGATAACCGGCAACAACCAAAGCGGCGTCATGTGCACGTGAATCAAATGGGCTCTCATCACAATGTCCTCAATCCAGCGTACGGCGATAAAAGCGTAGTGCGATTCCCATAACGATGACCGTGAACAGCATCAGCGGCCAGACATTGGGCCACAGATCGACCCAACCATTTCCTTTAAGCAGAATGCCGCGTATCAGACGGTTGAAATAAGTCAGCGGCAGCAGATTACCTATGAATTGCGCCCATTTCGGCATGCCTTGGAATGGAAACATGAAACCAGACAACAGGATGTTGGGCAGGAAATAAAACATCGTCAGCTGCATTGCCTGCAGCTGATTCTGCGCGATAGATGACAGCGTAATGCCGACTGTCAGGCTGGCCGCAATGAACAGCAGCGCTGCCAGATAGATGGCAACCACGCTGCCGGCGAACGGCACATGAAACATGAACCGCGCCCCCAGCAGGATGATGCTGGCCTGGATCAGGCCGATGGCGATGTACGGCATGATCTTGCCGGTCATGACTTCGATCGGCGATACCGGTGTCGCCAGCAGGTTTTCCATGGTGCCGCGCTCGCGTTCGCGGGTCATCGACAAACCGGTCATCATTACCATCGTCATTGACAGGATGACACCCATCAGGCCTGGTACGACGTTGTACTGAGTGACGCCTTCGGGGTTGTACAAGCGCTGGACCTGTACATCGAAAGCGGGCTTGCCGCCATTGAATTTAGCCAGCGGGCCTTGCAGATCCTTATCGGCCACCGATTGCACCAGTTGCGGCAAGGCCGCCAACGCCATGCCTGTGGCAGTAGGATCCGTGGCGTCGGCCTCCACCAGCAGCGCCGGCCGTTCGCCACGCAGCAGGTTGCGGGTGAAATCGGCAGGAATATTCAATACAAACAGCACTTTCCCCTGCGCCAGCGCGGTGCGGGCGGCGGCCTCATTCGGCAGCTCGGCGACGATATCGAAATAGTCGGACGCTTTCATGGCGGCGATGAAGGTGCGCGTGAACTCGCTGTGATCGGCGCTGATGACGGCGGTCGGCATGTGTTTCGGATCGCTGTTGATGGCAAAGCCGAACAGCAGCATCTGCATGATGGGAATCACCGTGATCATGCGCACCGTGACGCGATCCCGCATCAGTTGCAGGAATTCCTTGAGGACGATGCTCCACCAACGAGAGAAAGATAAACCCGATAAACCCGATAAACCCGATAAACCCGAAAACCTGCTCATGACTGGTCTCCGAAGTTGTCGGTCGAGCGGTTCATCATGTAGATGAAGACATCTTCCAGGCTGGTGTCGATCAACTCCATGCGCAAATCCTGTCCCTGGGTCATCTGGCGCAGGGTTTTCTCCAGCAGCGCGGCGTCTTTGCCGCATACATGCAGGGAAGTGCCGAACACTACCAGTTGATCTACCCCGGGTTGGTCATGCAGTTGCCCGGACAAGCCGACCAGCTGGTTATCGTGAATATCGCCGTTGCGGCTGTTGTAGATGGCCCAGGTGGTCAAGCCCTGTCCGGCCACCACTTCGGCAGCTGTGCCTTGCACCAGCAACTTGCCGTAGGCCAGATACGCCAGTTTGTGGCAACGTTCGGCCTCGTCCATGTAGTGGGTGCTGACCAGGACACTGATGCCCTCCGCCGCCAGCCGGTGCAGCTCTTCCCAGAAATCACGCCGGGCCGCCGGATCGACCCCGGCGGTAGGCTCATCCAGCAACAGCAGTTGCGGTTTATGCAGCATGCTGGCGGCCAGCGCCAGCCGTTGTTTCCAGCCGCCGGAAAGAGAGCCGGCCAGCTGCTTGGCACGGCTGCTCAGCCCGAGTTTTTCCAGGCTCTGATCGACCACTTCCTTGCGATTTTCCATTTCGTAGATGCGGGCCACAAAATCCAGGTTCTCGCGGATGCTGAGATCATCCCAATAAGAAAATTTCTGCGTCATGTAACCGACCCGCCGCTTGATCTGGTCGCTTTGCTTGATGATATCGAAGCCAAGGCAAGTGCCGTGGCCCGAATCAGGCGTCAGCAAGCCGCACATCATGCGGATCGAGGTAGTCTTGCCGCTGCCGTTAGGTCCGAGAAAGCCGAATATCTCGCCACGCCGCACCTGTAGCGAAAGATCCCTCACTACGTGCTTGTTGCCGAAATGCTTGTTGATGCGATCGACGTCCACCACCAGGTCGCCGTTGGCATTGTCCGCGCCGGTGCTGTCCGCTGTCATGGCAATCTCACTTCAACCGGTTGCCCCGGGTGCAGCTTGAGCGCGTCGGCCGGCGCCGGGCGCGCCTCGATCATGTAGACCAGTTTGGCGCGCGACTGATTGCTGTAAATGATAGGCGGGTTATATTCCGACTCGGTCGAGATATAGGAAATATGCGCCGCCACGTTAGCCTGGCAGCCGTCGCAACCGAGCGTCACGGCCTGGTTCAGCTTAAGCCGGCCGAGCGTGGTTTCCGGTACGAAGAAGCGGATTTTCACATTTTCCGGCGGCAGCATGCGCAGCACCGGATTGCCGGCAGCCACCCATTCGCCTTCGCGGTACATGGTATCGAATACCAGGCCGCCGCGGGTTGCCGTCACGGTCTTTTGGGCCAGTTTCCAGTCCGCCTGATCCAACACCGCCTGCGCCGCCGCAACCTGCGCCTGTTGCGCGCGGACCTGGGCGTCGCGGCCTGGCAGGCGATCTACCGTCAACTGGCTTTGCCACTGCTTAACCTGTGCCGCCGCAGTCTCGGCCGCGGCGCGTGAATCGTCGAGTTGCTGTTTAGCGATGCCGCCGGCCTGGAACTGAAGCTGATCGCGGCTAAGCTGGAGCGCGGCCTTGGTGGCAGTGGCCTGGGCTTGCACCAGCTGTGCCCGCGTAACCTCTTGCTCCTGCGGACGCCTGCCGCTCTGGATATCGGCCAGCTGTGCCTGGGCTGCGTTCAACTGGCGTTGCGCCTGGCGCTGGGCAGCGATTTCATCGCCCGACTCCAGCATGAACAATGGTCCGCCTGAAGCCACCTGCTGCCCGCGTTGGACCGACAGGTGATCGAGACGCCCGGGTTGCGACGAGGCGACGTATACATATTCGCCTTCCACGTAGCCCTGCCAGTCGTTGTCGTTATTCGGCGTACACCCTGTCAATGCCAGATAGCAAAGAGATGCAATCACAGGAATTGAAAATCGCTTTAAGCGCTTGCCAAGGCTATGCGACATGAACATGGGATTCGTCCTCGGTTATTCGTCGGTACGCTTAATCGCCGGCAGCGCCAACCCGTGCAGCAGCAGCGCCTTGATGTGTCGTTTCAAAACTTCCTTGTCAAGCAGCGCTGCCTTGTTCAAGGCTGGTAATAACGGCCTGTTCTTCAAGGTGCGCGCCATCGCCAGCGGCAACATGGTCAGGCCGAGCACCGAGATGAACACCAGGGTCGGCTCCAGCCCGGGATTGATCGTTCCCGCTTGCTGGCTGCGCCTGAAGTTCTCCGCGAACAAGGCAAGTTTGGCTAACGGTACCCGCTGTACCATGCGCTCTCGCAATTCGCCGCCGTCGCTCAGGACTTCGCGCACCCACAAGGCAGGCATCCACGGCATGGTTTCAGTGGTGGCAATCATGCGCTCGACGATATCCATGATCATTTGCTCGGGAGACTCACCGCCTGTGATCGGATCCCATATGCTATTGACGAACAGGCAGACCCGCTCGTCAACCACCGCCTCGATCAGCTGATCGCGGTTATTGAAGTAGTAATGCACCATGGCCGAAGTAACGCCAGCCTGGCGTGCAACCGCTGCCACGGTGGTCGCCGCGATTCCTTGCGACGAAAACAATAGCGTCGCGGTATCGAGCAATTTTTCGCGTGTGTCCTGGTGGGAAGCTACGGGACGTCCGCGGGTTGGCGTTGATCGGTCCATGCAATTGAGATTAATCAATGCATTAATTAATTACAAGGACGGATATCGGATATGTAATGCAGGGGCCCAAGACACACCTGATAAATCACATTATAAATATGATTTATCAGATTGATTTAAAACAATATTATCAAAATATGGCAGGTGGATTAGCGTCAAGCTAATCCGACAATAATCATGCGCGCGGCCCCTCATCGCGCTTCAGCGACTGCGCCAGCTCACCGGCTTTCAACGATCCCATCAGCGACAGCAAGGTATTGAATGCATTGGTGTCGCCACCCCCGCCCATCTGGATCTGTGGCACCAACGGCACCTTGGACGTCTCGAACGCTTCCGCCAGGCGCAGCATCACGGTTTGCATCAGTTGTTTATCGGCGCCCTCTCCTTGCAACGCTTCCGACTTGGCCTTGATCGCCGCAGCTTCGGCTTCACCCACCGACTTGATCGCCGATGCGCGGCCGGAGCCTTCCATTTCCTGCTTGAATTTCTCCGCATGCGCCAGCGCCTCGATTTCCTGGCGCTTCTTTTCGGCCGCTTTCACATTCGCAGAACCCTGGTTTTCCTTGATCGAGATATCCACCAGCGATCCGGTCAACTCCTTCTGCTTGGCGGCGCGCTGCTCTGCCTCGTTCAGCTCGCGCTCCTTGTCGGCGGCGATCTGCTTTTGTGCGAAAGTCTCGACCTGTTCCCGCGCAATCTGGCGATCACGCAGCTGGGCCATGATGTTTTCAATCTTGGTGTCGCCCGGTTGCGGCTTGGGCGTGCCGATCAGTACTTCCTGGAATTCCAGCGAGTAAGCCTGGAAGCGTTCCTTCATATCGGCCGATGCGTTGGTCTGTAACTCGCTACGCGACTGGATCAGCTCAATAAAGGTCTTGGTCTGCGAGACATTCTTGAAATACGAGGAAACCATGGGATCCAGCGTTTGCTCCACCAGTTGCGCCACATTGCCGAAACGCTGCACTACCATCGGCGCCTTGCGGTAATCGATATGCACCACCACCGACAGCGGCAATTGCGGCTCGAAGGCATCCTTGGTAATCAGGGTGATTTCGCGCAGGTTGTTGTCGAAACTGGAGCCGCTCTCGCCGGATTTCCACATCAGGACGAAGTTGGTGGTGGGAACCAGCTCGATTTTACCGGCATATGTGTTGAACGCATACTTACCCGGCATCAGCGGATCGCGCCATACACCGCGGCAACCGCTCTCGACCAGCTCGCCATGGCTGTATTCCTTGCCCGACAAATCGGAACCTTTGCGGCCGGTATAAGAAACAACTACCCCCACATAGCCCACCGGAATGATGGTTTTCTTGATCAGTTCGACTGTCGCGAACAGGCGGTTGATGTAATACGTTCCCTCCACCAGCACGCGTTCCTGACGGCCGCGCAAGCCGCTGGCGGCCAGGAATTTTTCCGGCTCCTGGAACGAGTTGTGGCTATCGCCGACGTCCGGCGCCAGTAATTCGTCCTTAGGCAAACCGGGGCCATCCTGGACCGTCACGATGGCAAGCTGGTCTGAATCATGTGTGCCGGCTACTTCTTTAAGCACTACCGGAGTAAAGCCGCTACGCTCGTCCAGCACACCGCGCATCTGCTCGTAATAAGCCTTCTCCTTGGCGTCCAGCGACAGTGAATAAGTAGCTTCTTCCGTCATCACTACAAACAGGGCCGGATTGATGATGTGCGTGCCTTCACGCAAAATTTTGCGTTGCGGGCCTTTCTGGCCGTCGCCTTCAAGGAAAGACCGCACGTCGCGGAAATCTTCCACCTTGGCGTTGTCTGCCAAGGTCTGCCCGGCAGGCAGGTCGATACCGTCGCGCGCAAAAACATAGCCGATCTTGCCCTGCGTGACAGAAACCATGGGATGGATATGTACGCGAAACTGGAAAGGCGCAAAGAAATGAAAGCCGCCGCGCCGCAAGTCGGGCTGCAGACCTGCCTCGCCATGCAAGGCCAGCAAGCCAGCCTTCACCGATCCGCTGGAGCTCCACAATTTCTCGACGACGCCGATCCTGTCATTTGGAATGTATCGGATGATTCCCGATACGGAGAAAAATACCGCAAGCAAGATCGCAACTGTAACCAGAATAATTAGCGCCATGGGAAACCATCCCAAGCTTGATAATAGATTAGACATATCGTTTCTTTCTTATTTTTGAACGACTATTTTCCCTGCCGGCGAGCATCCGCCAGCCATCGTGCTATGGGGAGAGTGACAAAAATATATTGTCATCACTCTCCGGATTTGGGCAACTCAAGGATTTCCATTGCGGTCCAGCGAAAAACCGAAATCGCCGTCAATCCAGGTGTCCTTGTCGCGAATAATTGCCTGCGCCGGAAGCGCAGCGGTCTTGACCGAAAAACCCTGCATTTTTTTGACGGCTGTACCGATCGCCATGAACTCGACCAGTCCGCTGCCAATTTCAGCGATATAGGTTTTTACACCGACAACTTCCTCGGCGCCGAGCGCATCGGCTTCGCTTTTCAAGCGCTCGATCGCAATCTCACGCGCATCATGAATCAATGTAGTCAGATCGCTGATCTCGCCTTTGGTGAACGATTTGAACGCAGCCATGAAGCCCCCCACCATCCCCAGCGAGTAGATCGAAGTCGACATCAACAGCTTTACCGGCGCGTAGCCGAGGCTGGTCATTGCCCACAACTCCTCGCCAGTCAGATCGCTGGTGACGGGATTGCCGTCCGCGCTGGCCGGGAGCGCGCCATGCCGCGATGCCGTGCCGCTCATCAGCATTTCATGTGTCCCCATCCACGGCAGGATGGTGGTGCGGATGCCGACTACAGCGTTGGCGCCATCGGCCTTGGCCTGGCTGACCAGCCGCTCCAGCGCTTTGTGGCGCGTGGCATTGAAGATATTGCTGTACTCCGCGATTTCGCCGCGCACCAAAGTCTTCAGCGATCCCATGATGCCGCCGCCGACTCCCATCGAATAGGCGATGTTGCCGAATGCATGCTGGATCGGTTCATAACCGGCATCCATATGGCAATACAACTCCTGTGCATCGCCGGCTGTGGTGAAGAAGCGGCCTGACGGGCCGCGCGCGTGGACGCATGAACCCACAAACAAAAACTCGGTGCTGCCGCTGAACGATCTCAATTCACTGGAAACCCCTGCTACGCCCGAGGCTCCTGCTTGCATTGCTTCCTTGGTCATGCGTTCGAATGCATTGGCGCGGCCTTCGTGAATCGCCGCAGTCACTTGCGAGATCTCGCCGCCAAGCATGTTTTTCAAACCGGCGCCGATCCCGCCAAGAAAGCCCATCGAATTGACGCTGTTGCCTACTACGATTTCACCTGCCGAATAATTCTTTAACGCCAGGCAGAAAATCTCATTTCCGGATAAACCAGTTACTTTAGCCATACGCCATCCTTTTTATCGACAATAAATATCCAACAGTTCATCGCTAATGCTAGCGGGAATGAACTGAAGACGAATTGATTCTGAACCTTAAATTGCAAGGCAGCTACTGATTTCGGACAATTACGATTCGAGTATTTCTTCAGCCATGGCGGCATGAATCACTGATATTCAGGCGCGATATTTCTGGCATTTTTTTTGGGAAAAGCGAGAGTATCGAAAGTAGCGATACGAGCAAATAAATCTGATCCGACACCATCTCGGCACCACAAATGACGCCTCTTGGGCGTCATTCGCAGTACCGTTAAAGCATTTTTAGAAATTCACTGCTGACTTGACCGACTGCAGCGCGGCATTGTTCAGGAAAATGTAGAAATTCTGAGCAGCGGCGCTGCCGAGCGCGGGTATTTGAAGCGGCGTTCCATTTTTTATCAGTGTTCCGCTATAGACCGCGCCGTTGCTCTGATAGAAAACGCGGTATTGCGGTATAGCTGTGTTCTGAACAGGTGCCGTGGCAACCCAGGCACGGACACCCGCCAGTGTCACGATCTGGCCGTCGCCGATCTGGTAAGTTACGCCATCGGCAGTACTCACGCGCGGGAACAATCCTTCGACAGTCGCAACCGTAGTGGAACAAGGACTGACGTTCGGTCCGGTAGTCGCCGTTCCGCCGCAATCGCCGACAAACAACGTATCGCCGACATACTGCCTGACCACCTTCAGATATGCCGCACCGGATTGCCAGCTGGCCTGTTGGTTGTATAGCGAATTACCGTTGATGGTGTTGGTGATGAGCCCGAGCATACTGCCGGTGAAGAGTTCTGCAGGTGAGCTGCTGATCAGTCCTGACAGTGCCGTCGTGCTATAGCTAGTGCCAAGAAACGTGCGTACAACGGTCTTGCCGTCCGTTGCCAGATAAACTTCCTGGACGTTAGCCCCCGAATAAGTGACCTGGGGCTGATTGGGGAACGCCTGAACATAGACCGTTCCATTGACCACAATTCTGGTGTTTCCGCTCAACGCCGGCAGTGCCAGCGTCTTGGCCGCAGTACTGAAAGCGACGGAAACCGTCTGTGCGCCATTGGCCGCGCTCTGCGGGATGCTCGAATCATCCGTATAGAAGTAACTGCCGGAACTGATTGAGAGCGCGCCTGAAGATGACGTTGTAAATCCCAGTCTTCCAGTCAAATAATGCAAGCCGCCATTTGAGGAAAGCGCTACGCTTTCATAGTTCTTTTGGGCGTCGCTCACTGCTGGCGTACCTGGTGCAGGCGTGCTGGAAGAACTGCCGCCACCACCACCGCAACCTGCCAGCGCGAGAGTTAACAGGGTAACGGTACAGGGGTATATCTTCATGAATAACCTTTGCAATTTAAATTTCGATAAATTGAACTACATGGGGGGCATCAAAAAGATCGATACGGACAGCTCGGTAACAAGTTGCTTTTTTCTATTGGCGCCAGCCGGTAGCGTGATCCGGTGTCTCCATAGCACTCCCCCCCGCTTAAGCATTCGTATTGTTTTCTTGATACAGCTGGGGGTGAATACTACACAGCAACATGTCAGCCTGATAATGCAAAAGTGTTACAAAATGTACGTATGGCAATAATTGGACATTGCGTTGCCAAGCCGCAACAAGCGATAATCAGTGTTGGATTTTTGGCACGAAGTGGCGTAGGAATACCCTGCCGGATGCGGATAAGCTAACCGTACTTATCATTCCGGTACTGTCACGGCGCAGTGGATGCTAAATTTGTTTCGCCTGATCGGCGGTATTATCGTGTTAAAACATGAAGTGTGTCGTTGCAAAACCTGCGCCTTCGCTTCCCGGCAATCGGATCCGCGCGCAGTGCAGGTTTACCCAACTCGCCTGATCTGGTCTATAAATTGTCGGATGGATTGCAAAATCCCGCGTCGCGCCCTTGTACAGCCGTCCACTCTATCGGCGAGGAGCTGGCCTCACTTACCTGCAGCAGACAATCGCGGCCATATTCCATGGAAATGGCTTCATAGTTCTTGCCGGCTTCTGGAACAAATGAGATCGTTTTCTGGCAAGAGTATTTGGTCGTGCCGGAAAAATAACCAGTACTCAAAAAACTCAAGGTAAACGGCTTGCTGGCTGGAATATATAGCTCGGACAGAGCAATATTCTGACCCTGAATCAGGGTATAACCCGCCTTGTTTGGCGGCATGGACAGATTCTGGTTGTTCTGGTTTGCAAAACCTTTTTGCGAAACCACCATGACTCCGGCCCCGGCTTTCCGCCAGTCGACACAACTTGAATCCGGCACACCGCGCACCATTCCATTGGAAACAATGCGAATTTTTGCCCGCTCACCATCGGCAGGAGCCTGATACGCAGTGGAAAATGAACGGACGGCGGCGATGTTTCCGCATCCGGCCAAGGCCGCGCAAAACATGAATGGCAACGCTGCCTTGAGTTTTATGAAACGCGATTTTTTTTGAATAGTCATCTTATTTGAATTCAAAGCGTACATTGTCGATAGCATATAGTTGTCCCCAACAGCAATTACAAAGCCATAACAGAAGGAAAGGGCCTGCGGTAACAAAAACTTTATTAGTTTAGTTTGCGCGACTCATTTTTTATTTTGAAATTCGCACATCCGATTGACAAGCTGGGGTATTTTGCGCACTTTGTAATGAACAAATGCCCTTATATCCATCTCGGTATTTAAAGCCATTTTCAAACATGCAGTTTTCTCTTTTCGCCACAACCTCACTAGAGTTTCCCCGACTGCCACCTGCAATACTCGGATAACCACACTTAAGCATTGCTGCCTTTACGTCGCTCTCTGTCGCATTGTCTTTCACGTATAACTCATACATCGGGGGATTTGGCTGAAATGGTCTATAAGCGCAGGCATTTAAAGAAAGCGCCAGCAACATTACACACATAGATTTCCGCACCATAGTGTTTCCTTTTGCCTTATCAATACTTCTTAACTGGTTTCAAAACGGGGATTTGATATGGCATGTCTCCCCACATCTTTCTACATTCATCACTTGAATCGGAACCATAGCAATTGTGAGTAGTAATCGGCTGCCCGGTTGCTGCCCTTGCCTCTTCCTTGAGAGTGTTACTACCGTCAGGAAGCGTTCCACCAGTGGCTGGATTGTTACCAATCAGAGTTCCAACTGGATCAGCTTTGTGATTTTGGAATTGCAATACCATGTCATTTTTCTGATTGATATCGATCACCGAATCACGATTCTGCAAATTGCCAAGAATGTTGTCCGCTTGCAAAGCATTGTAGGCCGGGCCATAAAAATTGATGGTGGTCCTATCTAGTGAGCCTCGTGCATCGGGCAAATTCTGCATCGATTCCAAGGCATTTCCCGTGGTCATAGCGCCCCGGCTGTGGCCATCAATATGCAGGCCGGTTTCCCCATACAACTGCATTGCATTTTTTGTTTCCTGCGTTGCATTAGTCAAGCCTGCGAGATCACCTTCCAGGTATTTCTGATAGCCAGCGATCAGCAATTCCGAAATCGTATTATTCGCCTCAGGGAAAAGAATCATATATTGAGGCCCTTCTTTTGCAGAGCTGTGCTGCACCGCATATTTTGCGGCGCCATCTTCGGTGTTGAAAATGCCGTTATTAGCGATATGCACTTTGCCATCGGCACCAGCCACCAGATGGTTTTTTTCATCGTCGGTCAATGCCCGCGTCATTACGTTTCCCTTGGCATCACGCATCACATTGCCATCCTTATCCCTAAGCACCTCATACATCTGAGCTTTATCGACAAACATCTTACGATAGGACTCGTCGGTAAACTTGACGGCTTGCTGATAGACAGCCTGTTTGATGGCTTGCTCGGCCTGTGCGGTCTGCTCCATTGCTTGTACGTCCTGCTTTTGCGCCGCAGTTTGTGAGTTGGCAGTATCACGATTCAAGCTGGCGACGGTGTCTTGAGCATCCTTTCCGGTAAGCGCTTTCTGTTTATCGCTATCCCCAATAACAACTGTTCCAACACCAACCGCGCTGCGGGTCACTCCGGACGACGAACCGGAATCGCCGCCGCTATTCATTGCATTACCCACTATACCTTTGGCAACGCCGTACTTCCCTTGCGTCGCCATATCGCTGGAGAGAGAGATACCGCTGCTGCTGGCGCTTGCATCTGCTCTGTTCTGGATATCGCTTTGCGTCAAAGTATTGGTGACTAGTTTATTCAGATTGTCTGCAATCGCCTTGTCCGAACTGGCAATCACGCCACCTTTAAGATCGGTATTGCCATTGACCTTCAGGTTGAATCCGCCGTCGCCGGCTTGAATGCCAGATTGCTCAGTAACGCTGGCGTAGTTACTGTTGGTCTTGCTTTGATTGGCGCTGACGCTGCCGCTAGACGCGCCATAACAGAAAGGTGGTATGCACAGACTGACGCCCGCTCCCATGCTTTGCTGCTTCGACGTGTAGGTACTTGTGTCCTGCAAGCTTTCGATATTCAGATCGCCACCAACATTGGCATCTACCTGCCTACCACTGACCACTCCGCCCTTGATATTGGTGTCCGCGCCGGATACCAGGTTGAGCTTGTTACCTGCATCGACATGAGTATTGGTATAACCGACGTCGTGACCATCAGCGTTGCCCCGCCCACCGGCCACTCCTGCATTCAGAGTAAAGCCATTTTGAGTACCACCAATGGCAAAACCGATTCCTACGCTGGCGCTCGATGAACTATTGGTGCTGTGCTGTTCTGCGGTATTTTTTCCAGCAATCAGATTGATATCGTGATCGGCCTGGAGCGTAACGTTGCCTCCGCCTTTGATATCACTACCTTGGATCGTCAGATCGCTGTCTTTGCCCGCTCCGATAGCCGCAATATTGACGTTACCGCCCGCAGTAACAGCCGAGCCTTTGACATTGCTTGCATTTTGCTCGACATGACTTTGATTCTTGCTGGCGCCGATACTAATACTGACATTGATGCCACCGGCTTGGGCAGGATTATCTGAAACGGCATTTGCTGCGTCAACCGCTGACAACGCGGCGGCGGCAGCCGCTAGGCCTTGCATGCGCTTATCTTTTGTCTTTTCAGAAGCTTGTTTCATCTGCTGCGCCGTCTGAATCGCGGAAATCACTGGATTAGTGACTTGCAGGGTTACACCGCTTTGTTTGAATTTACTATCTTGCGTGCCGCTGCTGGTATCGACAGCCGTTCCGATATTTACTTTTTGCGCAGTAATATCGATATCGCCTTTTGGCGCAATCACATTGCTGCCAATCTGGTTGTAGGTATCGCCGGCGCCGATGCTGACGTTGCCGCCAATGCTGCCAACGGTGCTGCCGGTATGGGGCAGCTCGGTGCCAGTCTGTGCATTTTGCTGTTCACGGCTACCAATAGTTACACCTACGCCGCCACCGCTAAACATGCCTGAAGTCTTTTGTTCGGAAAATGAACTTTGACTGGATGTATTCTGAGCCGCTTCGATATTGACATTGTGTTTAGCGTTTAGCACTACATCGTTGCTGCCGACGATATCGCTGCCGCTGACATTGATGTCATGTCCAGCTACGGTCAGCACGCTGTTGCCGGAAATGGTGCTTCCTTCAGATTGTTGTGAGCTGCTGCGATTTGCCAGGGTGGTCGCCGTAGTCGAGAAAATGCCGCTGCTCTTGACGTAGCTTTCCTGCACCGCGCTGTGTGCTGTGGTCGCGCTGTGGACCGTTACATCGTTGTTCGCAACCAGCGCGACTTGCCCTGTCTGAGCTGACAGATATGCTCCAGTCAAGTTGATGTTGCCGCTGCCAGCCTGAGCTACCGTATTGCCGTTGGCATCGGTGCTTCCGCTTGGCGTGCCGGTGGCTTTAACGGTCAAGTTGTTGCCGGCATTGACGTTACCGCCAGCCAGTGTTTCATCTGCGCTGCCGACGCGGTGATATTCCTTCTTGCCAACCGTCTGGATATCATTGGCGACACTGTTCTTGACAGCTTCAATGCTGACATTGCTGCCGGATAACAGCACATTGTTGGCGGCATTGATGCTAGCACCTTTCAGCGCCAGGTCACCGCTCCCGCCCTGGCCTGCCGCCACGCCCAGGTTATTGCTAGCGTTGAGGCTGGCGAGCTGATTGCTGACCGTGCTTTCTTTGATAAATCCGGTGCGCCCTTCGACACTGTGTCCGGCCGGATTTTCAACATTGATCTGATACTGGCCTGTGACGGCGCTGACTTTCACGTCGCGGCCGGCAGTGGCGACCAGGTTGCCGCCATTCGGATTCGCCGTGCTGGCAGTGCCGACCGCATTAACGTTGGCACCCTTGTCGATCAGGTCACGTGAGGCGCTCAGCGTTACCGTGCCGCCTTGTACCGTAGCGATACGATCGATATTGGTACGGGTACTGGTTGCTTCCGGATTGACGGTGCCCATGGTACGTGTTTGCAGCACGATATCGCGCCCTGCCAGCAAGGTGACGTTAGAGTCGTTGCCACTGCCCTGGATCACGCCGGACAGATTGACCAGATCGTTGCGGGCGCGGGCTACGATGTCTTGCCCGCTGATGCGGCCGCCTTGATTCAACAGATCGTTACCGGCAATCAGCGTGGTGCTGTTGTTAGCGGCAATGCCGCCACTGTTGACCAGGTCCGAGTCTGTTTTGATCATCACGTCGCTGCCGGCGATCAATGCACCGCTTTGCTGCAGATCGCCGTTTTGCGGACGTCGCAGGTAGACCTGTGGCACCAGCACCTGCTGCGTGCTGCCGTCGGCCAAGGTCACGCTGCGGCTAACCAGCCAGACGATGTCGGTGCTGAGATTCGCCATCTGCTCTGCCGACAACGCTACCCCGGGACTCAACTGATACTGGTTGACATAGGCGACGCCGGCATTCATCAGCGCCTTGTATTCATCTTCGGTACTTGCATAACCGGTAAGGTAGCGACGTCCCGTCAGCGCCAGGATCTGGTCGTTGATCAGTTGTTGTTCGTAAAATCCGTCACCGTAGCGTTTCAGGTTGCGCTCTGGATTGCGATTCAGCGCTTGCAGAAAGTAATCGCTGGAGAGGAACGTATGCTGGTTGGTAAACCGAGGGTCGGTCTCCACCAGGTAGTTGGAGCCTGGTTCCGGATGAATCGTGAACAGGCTGTTGTTCGGCAAGCTCAGACGCGGTGGGTTTGTCACCACGACATCGTGCGCGCGCAAACCTGTGCCGTTTGCAGCCACGCTTTGTACTACCGGCAAGGCGCGGCCGATACTGCCCGCGCCCGCACCTGTCGCCAACACTGCATTGACTGCCTGTGCACTGATGACGCGCGCATTGCCAGTTGCAGTGCTGATGGCGCCTGCGATGCTGCCGTCCGGATTGGCGGTGGTGACGGCAAGATTGCGGTTGTCGGTCTGGTTGCCGGCATTTTGCTGGTACACCACGGTCGGCAGGTCAACGCTGATGACTTGTGGGGCTGCGTTATATGGCTGGGCGCCATCCCAGCGGCGGCAATGGCTGCCGCCAAACGTGCCGCAGCTATCCACATGGGTGAACTCGGCGGTGCCGTTATAGGTAGTGCGGTTTTCACCCTGCGTGGCAAGATTGCGAACCGTAGGTCCAAAGATACCAAGCGTGCCGCCGGCGACGATCTGACTATCTTGATTAGTTACCGAACCATTCAGCGCCATGTTGCCGCCCGATAGTATTTGTGCCGGCGCGCTGCTAACCACTTCTGTATGGCTTGACGTCGCCGCCACCTTGTACCAGGTGTAATCCTCGAACTGATCCAACCGGTTGTCTTCTCTGACGCTGGCATTGTAGCTATCGATTTGACTGGCCAGCGCATCCAGCGTCGCTTCGTAAGCCGTACTCCAGGTTGCATAATCCTTGCGCCACTGCACGCACTGCGGGGTGGTCACATCAATCGGCCCGCTATCGCCGTTACTGAAGCTGCACCCCCCCTTGCCATTGGGCTCGAGCGGTGCTGCCGATGCCACTGGCGTAACGCCGAACTGTGCAAATACCGGCGAATTCCAGGGATAGTTATCCACTGTATAACCAGGGATGCAGGTCTGGCTGTCGCCGCCGCCGCTGCAGGAATCGGGCACCACAGTGCGCGCTGTTGTCATAGTGCTGCGTTGACCGTACTTGTCGGGATGGACAATACAATTGACCTTATCGCCACCACCTCCCACGCCGAAGCATTCAGATGCCTTGTACTTGGTCGCCGAGCCCGAAGGCTGCACTTGATCCTGGTTAATCGACGGATCGACCACTACTCTGGTCAGCAGATGATTGTCGCGATTCACCAAGTTGGCCGCAGTAATCGTCAAATTACCTTGTGCTTCAATCTTGGCGGAGGCATTGAGCAAGTTCTGTACCGACCCTTGCAAATTGCCGTTTCCGTCAATCGTGCCCGCAATGCCCAGATCGCCCACGCTGTAGATCAGTCCGCCTTCGGTATTACTAAGGTTCTGAACCCCAATCAACAGCGTTTGACGGGCCGCAATGGTACCGCTGCCGCTATTGTTGATGGCGCCGCCGCTGATCCTCAGCAGATCGCCGTAGATGCGGCCGCTGTTGTTCGTGGTGCCGGCGTTGATATTAGTGGTGACGCCGTCAATCAGGCCGCTGCTGGCATTGGTTAACGTACCGCTGACATTAAGATTGGTAGTCTGCGCGCTGATCTCGCCGGAATTGGTCAGGTTGCCGGTAGTGACGTTGAGCGTATCACCCGAGGTCATGGTGCCGCTGTTGCTGATGTTATTGGCGTTCAAAGTCAGGTTTTTCTGGGCCGACAACAAACCGGTGTTGCTGTAATCGCCATTTACGTTCAAGGTGACGGCGTTGCTGGAAGCGATCGTGCCGCCCAGGCTGTTGCTGCTAGTAGTGATAGTGGCGCTATTGTCACCTACGATCTTGCCGCTGGCGTTATACAAGCCGATGGCGTTGATCGTGACGTCGTGCCTGGCGCTCACCAGGCCGCCGGTATTGTCCAGGCTGGCCGCGCCAAGTGTGGCGGTGATGACGGCATCCCTGCCGGCTTTGATACTGCCGCCAGCATTGCTGATCGTATTGGCGATAGCATGAATATTGTTGGCGCTGATATTGCCTGCGGCGCCATTGTCGATACTTGCTGCGCTTAACGCGATATCGCCGTTAGCCGCTATCTGACCGCCATTATTGGCAATGCTGTTGCCCGCAGTGACGTTCAGGTCGCTCAAGGTCTGGATCAGGCCACCGCTGTTGAGGACATTGGCGGCAGAAATCGTATTGCTGCCGTTCGAGATAACCTGGCCGCTGCTGCGGTTATCCAGGGCGCCGGCGACGGTCACTGTCTGCTTGTCGTTGCTGGCTAGATAACCTGCCTGATTGTTGAGACTGCCGCCCTTCACATCCAGCGTGCCGCCGGCAATAATGCCGCCGCTGTTGCCGCTATTTATATTGGTGATAGCCTGGCCATTGCTGTCGATACTGGCGTTGCCAACCGATTGCAGCAAGCCCTGCGTATTGTTGAGCGTCCCGGTATTGGCGGTGATATTGCCCGCTGCGACAATCTGCGCCGACGCGTTATCTAGCGCGCCGGTCGTGATGTTGATGTCTTGACCACTGATCAGGCCTTTCACGTTGCTGGTATTGCCTGCGATTACCGTGGTATTACCTACCGCCTGGATTTTTCCGCTGTCATTGTTCAGTGCCCGGCCGCTAGTGTTGATAGCGGCCGTTCCTTTGAGCGATGCGATGGTGCCGCCGCTGTTGGTGAGTTGCGCACTGGCGATGTCAAGATTACCGCTGGCGACGATTTGTCCGGCGCTGCTGTTGTCCAACGCCTGCCCCTGGGTGTTCAGGACCAGGTCGGAACCGCTGGCGATAATGCCGGCGGCATTGCGGATCTCGCCGGACTGCAGGTTTAACGCATGGGTACCAACGATTTGGCCGCCAGCATTATTGAGCAAGCCGTTGCCCAGTTTCAGATCAATCTGTTGCTTGGCGCTGACCACACCTTGCGTGTTATCCAGCATGCTAGCACTCAGGCCAAGGTTGCCGTTGGTGGCGATCTGGCCCCGACTATTCTGGATTGCAGCAGCACTATTGACAGCCAGTTTATTCACCGCCGACACCAGGCCGGCGGTATTGTTAACGCTGGCGGCTGTCAGGTTAAGCGTGTTGTTGGCCGTGATCTGGCCGCTCTGATTGATGATGGCGCCAGCATTGACCGTGATTGCATTGGTAGACTGAATGGCGCCGCCATTATTGGACAATGTGCCGCCGTTCAGCTCCAGATCGACCTTGCCCGCGCTGGCATCCGAAGTATTGCCGGCGACGATGACTGAACCGTCGTTGTTCAGAGCGGTGCCATGAATGTTCAAATTGCTGCCACTGGAAATCAACGCTGCTTGCGCGCCGCTTACATTGCTGATGATCGTGCCAGCCCGAATTTCTACGCCGCCATTAGCCAGAATCCGGCCACCGGTATTGGTCAGACTTTGTCCGGCGGTGTTGATTGCCAATGCCGCGCCGGATGAAATTTCACCACCGCTGCTGCTCAATGCTTGTGTGCTGAGCGTAGTACCGGTGGCGCTGGTAACAAGTCCACCGACGTTGCTGGCAGCACCTGCGCTGACCGTCACCGTACCTTTGTTCGACGCCAGAATGCCTTTGGCCGATCCTGTCGCGTCGTTGCTTAAGGCTCCGGTATTGATTGCCAGTGCATCACGGGCAATGATCTGGCCACCGTTGTTAGTCACGCTGGCCGACTGGATCGACGTTGCGCCCGCAGCAGCATTTGCCGTCGTTCCCGAAGCGATGCTGCCCAGTGTATTGTCGATCGTTCCTGAAGTTGTCAATGCCAGGCCACCGGCAGCGTCGACGAAGCCCTGGCGATTGCTCATGCTGGCAAGATTGAGCGTCGCCGCGCCGCTGTCTTGGGCGCGTGCAATCAACTGACCCCGAGTATTGTCGAGCGCTCCGGCACTGACATGCAAGGCTGCATCGGATACCAGTGTGCCTGCCGTATTATTGATCGCTGCGCCATTGGCGTTGACGGTCAAATCAGTCTTGCCTGACAACACTCCACCCTGGTTGCTGATGCCTTGTGTAGTTGCAATGCGTGTGCCCTGGTCACTCGCAACCAAGCCGTTGCCGTCGTTGATCAGCTGCTGCGCACTCAAGGTGGCGGCCTGCCCCCCCATCAATTTTCCACCGGTATTATCAAGCTTGCCCGCAGTAGTGACCGCAAGCTGCCCGCTTGCCAGCACAGTACCACCGAGGTTGCCGATCGATGCCGCCTGTAATCCTGCATTCTGGGTTGCTTGCCACACACCGCCGGCGTTAATCAACTGGCCGCTTGCACTGGCATTCAGATTGTTACCAGCAATGACATTGCTTGCATCTGCCAATAAATTTCCGGAACCAGCGCTCACATTAACGTTTTTGTCCGCATTCAGCTGGCTACCGGAAAAGCTGAGGCTCTGCGCCTGCAGATTGAGAT
Organism: Collimonas sp. OK307; assembly: GCF_900113705.1. GTDB lineage: Bacteria > Pseudomonadota > Gammaproteobacteria > Burkholderiales > Burkholderiaceae_D > Collimonas. The sequence continues at coordinate 268,813 of NZ_FOQI01000001.1, forward strand.
CGCCTGCGGCCAGCAATTTGCCGCCGATATCTGTGATGCTTACCGCACTCAGATTCGCTGTTCCGCCGCTGACAATTGAACCGCTATTGTTGGCAGAGCCACTGATTGCCAGTGTCAGATTATCCGCGCTACGCTGGATGATTGAGCCGCTATTGCTCAAAGCACCAGCGCTAATATTCAATTGTCCTTGCGAATCCACAATACCCTGTTGCGTCAGATTGCCGCTGCTAATAATGCTCGCGCTGCCGTCGCTTTGGGTCTGTCCAGTCAATGTCGTGTTGCCGTTGGCTGTCAGTTGGATATTCTGTTTCGCATAACTGTCTTTCAAGCTCAGGTCACCGTTGCTCGACAACACCAGGTTGCCCTGCAAGGCCGCAACCCGGCCGCTGCTGTTGACCCCCAGGCCCTGCTCGGTCGAGACCATGTATACCTGGTTGGCATACATACCGCCCAGATCCTTGATGTCAATGGCAAAGCGCGGTGCAGCACCATTGCCAGCTTGCGCTGTAGCTTGCAAAGTGCCATACAGCACCTGGTTCGCGCCAGCCAGGGTATTTAGATTTTTGGCCCAGACCTCGCCTTCGATGACCAGCCCGCGCGCGATCAGGTCAAGTTGCTCGATGTTGCTGGCATTCAGGCCGCCGCTACCAATCGTTAACTGCCCTTGGCCGACATTAAAACCATTGATCGCGCCGTTGGCGCCAAACTGAGTCTGCCCGGTGGTCAAGGTGCTGCGATTGGTATTCAGGAAGCCGCAACCATCGCAACTGATGCCGTTCGGATTGGCGATGACTATGTCAGCGCGCTGGCCGGCTACTTCTATGGTGCCGCGCAATTGGCTAGGATTGCTCGACACCACTTCATTCAAAATAATGCGCGCTGGCCGCGTCCCCAGCTGCGGATTGCCCGCAATCCAACCACCCAGCTGGGTTTGCGTGTTACCGCTACTATTGTTAAGAATCAGGCCATTGGGGTTGACGTTGAGTTGGTCGTATTGATTTCGCGAGACGCCGCTGGCGCTGGGTGGAGCAATCAGTACGATCGGCACACCATTCTGGGCACCGTCGATTAACGGACGCTGGCCCGCAGGGGCACTAGGCGATGGTGTAACAGGCAGGTTGAACGCCTGTGCCGGCAACACGGCCAATATGGTTTGGCAAAGATACAGGGCGAGCGTGGTTTGCGCCGCCCGCCGTATCCAGGAGCGGGGAGCATGGCGTTCCGACAATGTCGGCGCAAGGTGGCGCCGCACATCAGATACGGTTTGCTGCTGCGTTTGTCGTTGATGCGAATTCATGACTTCCCCGATTCCATAACTCATTAAATTGCGCAAACGCCGCCGCTTCGGCTGCGTCCGCGCGACATGCGCTTGCCCCCGTTATACGGGTGCGATGCTTTTCTATTTACCAATCACTGATCAGAATGCATAAGTCAGCGACACATAAGGGTTCCAGCGTTGCGTTTTGAACCCTTCCGGCTTGTACAACGGGGTGCCGATCGCGGCATCCATCTGCAACGTTTTCCATCTGCCGCGCATGCCGATTGCCGTGCCCGCCAGCTTGCCGCCGATCAGTTGCGCCGCGCTGATTCCCCAGACGCGACCGAAATCAACACCCAGATAGGCTTGCGTATCGATGCCGGCAATCAGGTTGAGCGGCATACTGAGATCGTTGCGAACATAGAAGCCGCTTTCTGCCAGCAATACGCTGTCGCCGTCGAAGCCGCGCACGCTATAGCGATTACCGATGGATATCTGATCGACCGACAGCAACGCGTCGTTAGTCGCCTGCACATGGACCGATCCGGTGTATTGGAAAGATTGTTTTCCCAGCGCAAATGGCTGGTTGTAACTGGCGTTCAAGGTCCAGATCTGTGGTCGATTGGTCAGGTTATCGACACCGTCTTCCTGTGGAAAATCGTCCTGCGCGCTGAACCACGGCATGCCGCGTTGATAACCCAGGTCGACATCCAGATCGGCCTGCCCTATCAATTTCTTATAGGTGACTCCGGCTTCCAGACGAGTAGTACGCCGCCGTTGCACGATCAACTCGACATCATTCAGAAAACTATCGGCGCGGCGCGTTGCGACACCTGCATAGAGTCCGAATTTCGACGATGCGGTACGAATGAAGGTGCGATGCCATTTGAATTCGGCAGTATCGCTGGTGCCGCTGGAGAGGAAGTTGACGGTAGTACCCTGCACTACCTGGGCAAAGCGGTTGTGGCTATCGGAAATGGTAAAGGTGTTGTAACCCCAGGGAATGCTGTAGTTAAAAGACGCACTCTGGCTGCGATGGTCGCTGTCGGGTTGATCGAGATTACTATTACCGCTGAGGTTGAGAATGTCGTTCAGACCGAGCGGATTGTCGAGCGCAAGATAAGCCGATAACTGGGAACGTCCCAACGTGCTGCTACCCGAATTGTCGAGCGTGATGCCGCCACGGACCCGATCTCCGAAACTGCCGCTTTGCCTCTCTATATAGACCACGCTGGTATCCGCTTCCTCGCCCGGTTCGATCCGCGTAGCGACTGCCTGGCTCGGCAGGCGTTTCATTTGCTCGACGCCCTGTTCCAGATCGCGAATGTTCAGGATGTCACCCGATCCCAATGACGGAATGCCCGGGAACGCATTGCGCCAGGTTCCCCAGCTATCGTCCGCCGTCTGCTTGGGATCGCCAGCCTTGACCATGCGTACTTCGCTAATGCGACCGACATGCAAGACCAGTTCCAAAGTGCCGTTGTGCAGATTTTGTTGTGGCAGGCTGACGCGCGTGGTGGCGTATCCAAGTTCGATCAGTTTGACATCCAGCGTCGAGGCAATCCGACGCAGTCCCTCGACACCAACGCACCGATTCATGAACGGCAAAGCGGAATCCTGCAGCCAGCTAAAACGCCCAATATTCTTGCCGCTCAGGATTACTTCACGAATCACGAAACATGGCGATTCAACCGGCAGATCGGTAGAAATTTTGTTGGATGTTGACGGACTCAGGACGTCGGCTTTGGGCTGTAGCTGCAATTGCTGCTCGCGCGTGCGTTCTTCTTGTCGGCGCAGTCCCTCCGAGGCATCTCGCTCGGTTACGGCTGTTTGCGCTATCCCAACCTGCATGGTCGCGGCTAACAAGATAGTTAAACCGATCCCCTTTGTAAAACACAATAAAAGACCATCACCTTTATCCGCGAAGGTGTTTTTCCACATTTGTTGCTTTCTATATATATTCCCTTGTGGAAATTATAGTGAGAAAGCCAATCTTTATGATTAAAAATGTGTCTGAAATGTAATTTTTTACAATAATTAACATGCATATTTGCAATTGGTTGCAAATCAACAACACATCCCCCAGGCATAGGCAGCGGCCGCAAACGCAAACATCCGGACCACCTTTTGGATATCATCACAGAAGCAATCAGGTCACTCAGACCTGCCGCATGACACCGAACCACCAACCGGAATAGCAACGCGTGACAAATTACAAACCTCCTGCGCAGAACCAGGCCCGCACCGCCGCCATGCCGTTCATCATGCTGACGGTATTAATCGACATGATTTCAATCGGCCTGATCATTCCAGTGCTGCCAGTGCTGGTCGGGAAATTCACGGGCTCGCAAGCCGACCAGGCATTCTGGTATGGCGCCGTGGCCTTTGCTTTCGGCATCGCCAATTTTTTCGGCTCGCCGATTCTTGGTGCGTTGTCTGACCAGTACGGCCGGCGGCCGGTGCTGTTGCTCGGGTTCTGCGGCCTGGCGTTGAATTTTTTTGCGACCGCTTTCTCTACCGCGCTGTGGATGCTGATTGTGGTGCGCCTGGTCGGTGGTGCGATGCAGTCCAACGCTGCTGTTTGCAATGCTTATGTGGCCGACATCACCGAACCGGAGCAGCGCGCCAAACGTTTCGGCATGATCGGCGCGATGTTCGGCGTCGGCTTTATCGTCGGGCCGGTGATGGGAGGTTTGCTGGGTGCGATCAATTTGCGATTGCCCTTTATTGTTGCCGGCAGCCTGGCGTTGCTTAATCTGATGTACGGCTATTTCGTGCTGCCGGAGTCGCTGCCGCTTGACCGCCGCCGCGCGTTTGGCTGGAAGGCGGCCAATCCACTGACTTCGCTGCGCGCACTATCGCGTCTGAAAGCAGTCGGTCCGCTGGTGGCTGTAATTGCCTGTAACGGCCTGGCGCAATTCGTGTTGTATACCACCTGGGTGCTGTACACCACGTTCAAGTTTGGCTGGGGGCCGCAGGAAAACGGCCAGTCCCTGGCGGCGGTGGGCATCATGTCGGTGATTGTGCAAGGCGTGTTGCTGGGGCCGTTGTTGAAGCGCTTTAGTCCGCAACGGCTAGCGGTTATCGGACTGCTTTCCTCTACCGCGGCCTACCTCTTGTGGGGGGCTGCCAGTCAGTCGTGGATGATGTATGCGGTCATTTTCGCGAATGTGTTCGGCGCCACCGTAAATGCGTCGATTCAGAGCATTATGTCGGGCGCCGTGGATTCGCACAGCCAGGGCCAGACGCTGGGCGCCGTCAGCTCGCTGAACAGCCTGATGGCGGTGGTCGCGCCGGTCATTGGCGCGCCACTGCTGGGAATGGTGTCGCATTTGCCCAAGGGGGACTGGCGGATCGGTGCGCCGTTTTATTTTTGCGCTGTGCTGCAATTGGCGGCGCTGGTACTGGCGTTCCTGCATTTCCGGCGCCAGCGTCGCCAACGTGCAGAGCTTGTCCCTTCCAGCGCAAGGCAAGAGATGGAAGATATGCTGTAAGTTAAGCCGCCACAGGAACCTGCAACGCCAATCTTTGACCCGACAACCGCGCTGAAAGACGGCTCAGCGGAATTTCAACCCAACGATAGAAAATCGCACCTGCGGCCAGGCTGGCAGCCCACGCCAGCACCATGCCGCCGGCCTGCAGCAGCGGCCGTGCCGGTACGAATTTGACGAACGCGGCGTTGACGATCAAGCAGACCGGGAAATGCACCAGGAAGATCGAGTAAGAGATCCGTCCGAAAGCGCGGACCCAGGCAAAACGCTGGCGCGACAGCATTATGCCGCGGCGGCTTACCAGCACCAATGCGCAAGCTACCAGCAATGCAACCGCGATGCGGCTGCGGAAATCGATGGCTAACGCGTACAAGGTCGGCAACAGTATTGCCGCCATCAGTAGCGCTACCACTGCCGGCCGACGGCCCAGGTCGCGCGCCCACCAGGCAATCGCCCCTAAGCCATAACTGCCAAAGAAATATGGCGCCCAGGCGTCCCAGGCGGCATCGCGATTGAAGTACAGCAGCGATGCGCTGACCCCCATCACCACCAGCACTGGCGCCAGCCACGGCATGGCGCGACGCTTGGCCAGACTTCCGGTCAGCCACAGCAGCATGGTCAGCAAAGCGTATAGCTGGAAATCGATGGCGACATACCAGGCGCCGGCCGAGATCGATTCATAACCTAGTATTGAATGCAGCAACAGCGCGTGGGCGGCCAGTTGCATTGCGGTCGGCATCGCCGAGATGGAGTAATGCGTCATCCACAATCCGGCCCAGGCTGAAGCGCCGACCGCCAGCACGGTCGCCGCCAGGAAAGGCGGCACCAGCTTCATGTAACGGCGCCACATGACGCGCAGAGGATCGGAAACGGTTGAAGTGCCTTGCGGCGAGAGTGACTTGGCCGCCAGGAAACCGCCGACCACCAGGAACACCTGGACCGCGATGCGGGCGTAATCGTCGAGCCAGCCGATCAGTGTCGGTGCGATCGGACGGACGTGATCAGACATCGGGCCGTAGAACGCCAAATGATGCAAGACAATCAATTGCGCAGCGACGACCTTTAACAGGTCGATAAACCCGAATTGAAAATTGGAACTGCGGTCTGGTGCTTTGAATGAGCCTGAAGGCAGCGGTGAAGCGCTCATTGTGACATCCATCTTGAAAAAGATGCCAATGATAGAGATTCAAGCGCAGTTGTCCAGTGGAATAATGTTTTGTAACATTTCCCATTTTCAACAACTTATTATCGGAATAGTACGATTTTATTGGGATAGCCTTGCGCGGCCTTGCCCCGCTCGAGCCGCCCCGGCTTTATGCTTTGCCTACAGCTAGCTGATATTTCTTGATTTTGTCGTACAGGGTTTTCTTGGGCAGGCCCAACCGATCCGCAGCGATGGCGACATTGCCGTTACTCGAATTCAACATTTCTGCGATCAACATGCGCTCGTAGCTATCCATTTGCTGCGGCAGCGGCACGGCGGCAGTGACATCGCTATCGCCCTGGCTGGCAAGATCAGCTACGCCCTCCGCCACTCCCAACACCAGCCGGTCGGCGAAATTGCGCAACTCGCGCACGTTGCCGGGCCAGTCGCGGGTTTGCCATTGCGCCATTTGCGCCAGCGTCCATTGCGGCAACTGCCGCTGATAACGAATCGCCGCGCCCTGGATAAAATGCGCCAGCAACAACGGAATATCTTCGCGCCGTTCATTCAGGCGCGGCAGGTCTATGCTGACCACGCCGATGCGGTAATACAAATCCTCGCGAAAACTACCTTGCGCACTCATCTGCAATAGATTGGCCTTGCTGGCGGCGATAATGCGGCAATCGATAGCGATCGCTTCATTACCGCCGAGGCGCTCCAGTTTTCGTTCTTGCAACACGCGCAGCAATTTGACCTGCAGCGCCAAAGGCATGCTTTCAATTTCATCGAGAAATACCGTGCCGCCTTTGGCATATTCCAGTTTGCCGATGCGTCTTTTCTGGGCGCTGGTGAAAGCTCCGGCTTCATGGCCGAAAATTTCACTTTCGAATATTGTTTCCGGTAATGCGCCGCAATTGATAGCGACAAACGGGCCTGTGCGGCCGCTGGCGACATGCAGCTGACGCGCCACCACTTCCTTGCCGCTTCCGGTCTGGCCATTGATCAGGATATCGACCATGCTCGGCCCGACGCTGCGGATCATGGTCCTGACGCGCTCGATTGCGCTCGATTGACCGATCAGGCTTGGCATGTCCGGGTGCGCCACCCAGGCTGCTTTCAAGCGCCGGTTCTCAATAATCAAGCTGCGTTTTTCCTGCGCCCGATGCGCAGTTTCCATCAGGCGTTCAGCGGCAAACGGCTTTTCGATGAAGTCGTAGGCGCCGGCGCGCATCGCATCCACCGCCATGCTGACGTCGCCATGGCCGGTGACTACAATCACCGGCAAGTCTGGATCCAGCGTTGCCACCTGTGTCAACAGCTCCAGGCCCGAGCGGCCGGGCAAGCGCACGTCGGTGACAATCACACCGGCAAATCCAGCAGTCAGCCACGGTTGTGCCTGCTCTACGCTATCGCATGGGTGAACGATGAAACCACCCAGCTCCAGCGTCTGGGCGATCGCCTCTCGCACTGCTTGTTCGTCCTCGATCAATATTGCTTCCAGTGTCGCCACCCTTACCTCCATCAAGACTCTACAGTTTCCAGCAAAGGGATACGCAACACGAATTCGGCGCCGCCATCGTTGTGATTATTCGCCGTCAGACGGCCGTTCATCGCCTGCACGATAGAAGATGAAATGGCCAGACCGAGACCCAGGCCTTTGCCAGACGGCTTGGTCGTAAAAAACGGCTCGAACAGATGCAAAGCGACCTGCGCCGGAATGCCGGACCCGGAGTCGCGGATCCGGATCAGTGCTTCGCCCGCCTCGCACTCCAGCAACAGGGAGACGGTTTTTTGATCGGCATTATCCACCGCGTCCAGCGCGTTGCGCAACAGGTTGATCAGCACCTGCTCGGTCCGCACCGAATCGCCGACCACCTGGGCCGGGTGGCGGATATCGATCTGCAACGTGGCGCCATGGGTCTGAAATTCGTTGTTCAACAACAATGCCGCCGCCTCTATCGATTTCGATAAATCTATGATGGACACCGCTTCATGGCTCTTCCTGGAAAAACCATTGAGTTGCCCGACTATCTTGCCCATCCGTGCGCTGGCGTTGCTGATGTGGCTCAGATTTTCTGTCGCTTTATCAGCTTGCCCGCGCGTCAGGAAGGTCATGGCGTTATCGGCAAAGGCACGGATCGCTGCCAGCGGCTGGTTCAACTCGTGGGCAATGCCAGCCGCCATTTGTCCCAGCATGGCCAGCTTGCCGGCCTGGATCAGCGTGTTCTGGGTTGAACGCAGCAAGTGTTCGGTTTCTTTCAATTTAGCGTACTTGGCTTCCAGCGTTTGATTCGCCACCATCAGTTCCTGGGTCCGTTGGGCGATGGTTCGATCCAGGTATTCGGCCGATACCAGCCGCTCCTCCAGCCGCCGCCGGCGCTGGTACAACGCCCACAGGGAAATTCCCGCAATCGCCAGCAACAGCACCGCTGCCAGCGTCCACAGCATGGCGATGCGGGCAATCCGCGCTTGCGAAGGAAATAGCATGAGCTGCCACCCCAGGCGACCGATGCCACGCGTAACGTGCTGGCCAAACTCAGCCCTTTGCAGCTTCGGCAGCGACGCCACCGGCGTAATTGCCTGATCGGCGTATTGATGGGTGCCGGTCAGGTCTTGCTGTATCGCGCCATTCAATGGATACAGGCTGTGATATTTCCAGGCCGGGCGATTACTCAAGAACACCACCCCGCTGCTGTCGACCAGCGTAATCGGCTCTTCGCTGCTGCTCCAGGTATGTTCGAACTCGGTCAGGTCTATCTTGACGACCATCACGCCCAGCGCACCATTAGCCCCCGTTGAGCTCTTTGCTGCAGCACTGGCATAGACCGGCTGGGCGATGAAGTAACCAGGCACATTGGTAGCATTGCCGATGCCGTAAAAACGCCCGGCATTGCCTTTGATAGCTTCGCGGAAATAAGGACGGAAACCGAAATCCCGGCCGACAAAACTGGTCGGCGTATCCCAGTTGCTGGAAGCCAGCGTCAGGCCTTTACGATCCAGCACGTAAATCGCCACCACCTTCGATTGCCGCTGAATCAATTGCAGCGTCTGGTTCAAACGTTGGATGTTGCGCTGGTCGTCCGGCTGCGCCAGCGCCTGCAACACATCCGTTTGGAAACCAAGGGCAAACGGCAGCGTCTCGAATTTCTGCAGTATGGATTCGAGGTCGAGTGCAATGATTTGCAACTGCCGTTCGCTGGCTTCACCGATATCGCCGGTGGCCTTTCTGCTGGCCATGACGTAGGTACTCAACACCACTGCAATGACGCAGGCGGTAGCCAGCACAGTCCATAGCAGCGGTTTTCTTCCGGTCATAACATCAACCAGCCTCTAACGCGCAGCGGCAACCTGGCCATCCGAGGTGTATTTCGACGTTTCAAGCGGAACATCTTTGAGAAGACCTTCCTTCTCCGGGTCGCGCATCTTGTAGGCCACGACGAATGCCAATGCGCACATCGCCGACACGTACCAGTAGAAAGTGGATTCCGTACCCGCCTTCTTCAGTTCGAGCGCGACATACTCTGCTGTCCCGCCAAACAAAGCATTCCCCACTGCGTATGACAGACCGACGCCCAATGCGCGCACTTCCGTCGGGAACATTTCTGCCTTGATCAAACCGCTGATGGACGTATAAAAACTCACGATCGCCAATGCCACGATGATCAAACCGAACGCGGCGTAAGGATTCGTCACATCTTTGAGAGCATGCAAGATCGGTACAGTCGCCACAGCTGCCAGCGCACCGAACCAGAGCATTGATGTACGACGGCCGATCTTGTCGGAGAGTGCGCCGAACAACGGTTGCATCAACATGTAGACCAGGAGTGCCACAGTCATCACGGTGCTGGCGGTTTTCGCGCTCATGCCGGCGGTGTTCACCAGGTATTTTTGCATGTAGGTGGTGAAGGTATAGAAAATCAATGAACCGCCGGCAGTGAACCCGACCACCGTCAGAAATGCCCTTTTATGTTTCATCAAGCCGGCCAAGGTGCCCGCATCCTTGTTCTTGCGCGTCTCCGCAGTCGAGGTTTCACTCAGCGATTTACGTAGATAAAGTGCAACCAAGGCGGCCATTGCGCCTAAAACGAAAGGAATACGCCAGCCCCAGGCATGCAATTGCTCGGAAGTCAGGAGTTGTTGCAAGATCACCAGCGCCAGCACTGCCAGCAATTGGCCGCCAATCAGGGTCACGTACTGGAACGAAGCAAAAAACCCGCGCCGTCCTTCTAGCGCGACTTCACTCATGTAGGTAGCGCTGGTACCGTATTCGCCGCCCACCGACAGCCCCTGGAACAGGCGCGCCAGCAGTAACAGCGCCGGCGCTGCGTAGCCGATGCTGGCGAAGGTCGGCAAGCAGGCGATCATCAACGAGCCGCCGCACATCATCAGCACCGAGATCATCATTGCAGTACGCCGGCCGCGTTTATCTGCGATCCGTCCAAATAACCAGCCGCCGACCGGCCGCATGAAAAAGCCGACGGCAAATATGGCTGCGGTATTGGCGAGTTGCGTGGTTGGACTGCCGCTAGGGAAAAACATCGGGGCAAAATAAATCGAACAAAACGAATAAATGTAGAAATCGAACCACTCGACCAGATTGCCGGACGAGGCGCCGACGATGGCAAAGATGCGTTTTCGGGTGTCAGCGGCGGCGGCATGAGCAGCCTGGTCGGACGGATGAAGAGCGGACATGGATATCTCCTGGTTTTAGTGTTTTTTATACAATCCCGGCAATCACCGTGCATCTGTAGCTTGCATGCAAGTTACATCATGCCATTCAGATGGCATAAGTGGCAAAGGGGATTAGCTGACGATGGTTATAGCCGGACGGAATGCAAGGCGACCGGTTTGAAGCGGGAAAGCACGGCTGTTTTGCGGGGCATTTTTGTCTCCGGTTGGTTATATTTTTATGGGAGACATTGCAGACTTCGTGCCAGCACAGGAAAGAAATCTAAGTGCTTGATTTATTGAGGATAATCATAGGACAAAGATGATACCTCGGCGATTTTTGCGCGGAAATCCGGAATACCGCCCCGAGATATTGCGGATTTCCGCTCAGCGACTTCGCCATGAGATGGCATATACCGCGGCCCCGCCGGCGCTATTGCGCTACCATCTGCCCTGCAATAAATATGGCAACAGCAAGGCAACACCAAGGAAACAGGAAAATGAATCAAGAAGAACGCATGGTCGATATTGAGATCAAGCTTACCCAGCAAGACGACATGCTGGACGAGTTGAACAAGCTGGTATATCGGCAACAGTTAAAGATAGAGCAACTCGAAACCTTGTGCGCGGCTTTGGCGCGGCGTATCAAAGATACTGCCGATAACAATAATGCGGGCCAGCCCGTCAATGACCGGCCGCCGCATTACTGATTACGGAGTAGTGACGATTGCTGTCAGAGCGCCTCGGTCCGGCTCTCGAGCCATTGTTTGGCGTCGCCTCTCACATGCGGCGACAAACGTTTCCTGACCTCGGCATGATAAGCATTTAGCCAGTCGATCTCGTCGCTGCGCAGTAAGCCGAGATCCAGGCAACGGCTATCGATCGGGCATAAGGTCAGCGTCTCGAACCGCAGATACTCGCCGAATTCGCTAATTTCCGCCGGCTGGTTCAACACCAGGTTTTCAATCCGCACGCCCCAGTTGCCGGGACGATAGATGCCTGGCTCTATCGAGGTAATCATGCCCGGTTCCATCGCTGTATGCGGATCTGGCGCGGCGCTGCCGGAAATGACTTGCGGACCTTCATGCACATTCAGGAAGTAACCGACGCCATGACCGGTGCCGTGGCCGTAGTCGATGCCCGCAGCCCAGATCGGCGCCCGCGCAATGGCATCCAGCAAAGGTGACTTGATCGCACGCGGGAACTGCGCCGAAGAGAGTGCAATCACACCTTTCAACACCAGCGTGCAATCGCGTTTTTGCGCTGCCGATGGCTGGCCGATCGCCACCATACGCGTAATGTCGGTGGTGCCGCCCACGTATTGGCCGCCGGAGTCGATCAGCAGCAAACCGTCGCCGCTGATGGTGGCGTGGGATTCGGCGCTAGCCTTGTAATGCGGCATGGCGCCGTTGGCATTGAAGCCGGCAATAGTGGCAAAACTCGGGCTGACAAAACCCGGACGGCGCGCCCGCGCCGCCGTGATATGCGTATCGACCATCACTTCGGTAACGGTTTCCCGATCCACAGCCTGCTCCAGCCAGGCAAAGAATTCGCAAAGCGCGGCGCCGTCCTGCTCCATCGCAGCCCGCACATGCGTTATCTCGTCGGCGCTTTTACGCGACTTGGCAAACGTGGTGGGATTGATTGCTTCGGCCACTTTGACAGTGCCGGGCACGGCTTGCCGCAAGCCCAGCGTGACACGGCGCGGATCGAGCAGCAAGGTGGCGCCGGCAGACAATGCAGCCAGTGCTCCGGTTGCCTGCTCATAGGGCGCCAGCATGACGTCGTCCTGGCTGAGAAGATCGCGCAAGGCCGGCGGCACTTTACCCTCGGCAACGAACAGCGTGCTTTGTTTCGGCCCGATCAGTGCGTGGGCAACGAACACCGGATTGTAATTGACGTCGGCGCCACGCAAATTGAACAGATAGGCAATATCGTCCAGCGTGGAAATGAAGTGCCATTGTGCACCGTGCTGCTGCATCGCCTGGCGTAACTGTTCCAGCTTGGCGGCACGCGACAGCGGCGCATGCGATCCTTCGTGTTGATATACCTCAGCCATCGGCAAGCCCGGCCGTTCGCTCCAGATTTCACCCAGCACGTCGAGATCGGTGCGCAATTTACTGCCGCCTTTGGCCAGCGCCAGTTCCAGTGCACGGGCCGTGGCCAGTCCCAACACGGCGCCGTCGACAGCCAGTGTCTGGCCGGCGGACAGATTGGCGCCCAGCCAGTCCAGATGCAGCAAACTGCTGCCAGTCGGTGTTTTCATCAGCACGATTTCAGTGCCTGCAAGTTCCGCCTCCGCCTGCGACCAGTAACGGCTGTCGGCCCACAGGCCGGCAAAGTCGGCGGTAATGATCAGATTGGCGACGGAACCGGTGAATCCCGACATCCACTCACGGCCCTTCCAGCGTCCCGGCAAATATTCGGATAAATGCGGATCGGCCGAAGGAATCAGGCAGGCGTCAACGTTGTGGTTTTGCATTGCGGTGCGCAATTGCTGAATGCGCTGAGCGGCGGTATTCTGGGAAAAAGTTCTGGCGTTCATAGAGGTCGGGGTAGGATAAACAATACGAGACGATTTGAATGGACTGATTCGGGTAGATTCAGTCACTTACGGTTAAGTCGACAAGCATACCACCGAGAGGCAAAAAACGGTGCCTTGCATCGGCCGCCACTGACAATCAAAAAAACGGGTAAGCTCACACGTCACAGCAGCTGCAAAAAAACTGATCATCATAATTTCTCTTAGAGGAAATCGTCATGACTCGCAAAACACCCATTGAGCGCTATCGCAATATCGGCATAAGCGCCCATATCGACGCCGGCAAGACCACCACCACCGAGCGTATCCTGTTTTATTCCGGCGTCAGCCACAAGATCGGCGAAGTGCACGACGGCACCGCCACCATGGACTGGATGGAACAGGAGCAGGAACGCGGCATCACGATCACTTCGGCCGCCACCACCTGTTTCTGGCAAGGCATGGCCGGCAACTATCCGATTCACCGGATCAATATCATCGATACCCCGGGCCACGTCGACTTTACGATTGAAGTCGAGCGCTCGATGCGGGTGCTGGACGGCGCCTGCATGGTCTACGATGCTGTCGGCGGGGTCCAGCCGCAATCCGAAACCGTCTGGCGCCAGGCCAACAAATATACCGTGCCGCGGCTGGCCTTCGTCAACAAGATGGATCGGGTCGGTGCCGATTTCTTCCGCGTGCACCAGCAGATCCGCGACCGCCTCAAGGGTAATCCGGTGCTGGTGCAGATTCCGGTCGGCGCCGAAGACAATTTCCACGGCGTGGTCGACCTGATCAAGATGAAGGCCATCATGTGGGACGACGCCAGCCAGGGAGTCAAGTTCGAATACATCGAGATTCCGGCGGCATTGCAAGCCAGCGCCCAGGAGTGGCGCGGCCGCATGATAGAGGCGGCTGCCGACGCCAGCGACGCCATGATGAAAAAATACCTGGACGGCGCCGATATCAGCGAAGATGAAATCAAGACGGCTCTGCGCCAGCGCACCATCGCCGGCGAGATCGTGCCGATGCTGTGCGGCAGCGCCTTCAAGAATCGCGGCGTGCAGGCCTTGCTGGATGCCGTGATCGACTTTTTGCCGGCGCCGACCGATATCCCGCCAGTCAAAGGCCATGACCAGGACGACCTGATCGTCGAAAGGCGCGCCAGCGACGATGAAAAATTCTCCGCCCTCACCTTCAAGATCATGACCGATCCGTTTGTCGGCCACCTCAGCTACTTCCGGGTTTATTCCGGCGTACTGGTTTCCGGCGACACGGTGTTCAATCCGAATAAAGGCAAAAAAGAAAGAATCGGCCGCGTGTTGCAAATGCATGCCAACCACCGCACCGAAATCAGCGAAGTGTACGCTGGCGACATCGCCGCTGCGGTCGGCCTCAAGGAAGCCAGCACCGGCGATACCCTGTGCGATCCTGGCAGCATCATTACGCTGGAAAAAATGGTATTCCCGGATACCGTGATCTCGCAAGCGGTGGAACCCAAGACCAAGGTCGACCAGGAAAAAATGGGCGTTGCGCTTAACCGCCTGGCAGAGGAAGATCCGTCGTTCCGGGTAAAAACCGATGACGAATCGGGCCAGACCATCATTTCCGGCATGGGCGAGCTGCATCTGGAAGTGCTGGTGGAACGCATGCGGCGCGAATTCGGCGTCGATGCTACGGTCGGCAAGCCGCAGGTAGCCTTCCGTGAAACCATACGCAAGATCTGCGAATCCAGCGAAGGTAAATTCATCAAGCAATCGGGAGGCCGCGGGCAATACGGCCACGTAGTGCTGAAACTGGAACCGCAGGCGCCGGGCAAAGGTTTCGAATTCGTCGATGCAATCAAAGGTGGCACCGTGCCGCGCGAATATATTCCGGCGGTCGAAAAAGGCGTGCGCGAAACCCTGGCTACCGGCGTCCTGGCGGGTTATCCGGTGGTCGACGTCAAGGTCACCCTGTTCTTCGGCTCCTCACACGATGTCGATTCCAATGAAAATGCGTATCGGATGGCGGCTTCGATGGCCTTCAAGGATGGCTGCCGCAAAGCCAGCCCGGCCCTGCTGGAACCGATGATGGCGGTGGAAGTCGAGATGCCGGAAGAAAAAATGGGCGATGTCATCGGCGACCTGTCGTCGCGGCGCGGCATGATCCAGAGCATGGATGATATCCCGGGCGGAGTCGGCAAGATTGTCCGGGCGGAAGTGCCGCTGGCCGAAATGTTCGGCTACTCCACCACGCTACGCTCGCTGACCCAGGGGCGGGCTACCTATACGATGGAATTCAAGCACTATGCGGAAGCCCCCGCCAATGTGACCGATGCGGTGGTGAACTCCAAGCATGTAGCGTCGAAACATTGATGGCATGCCGGACAATGGTCGAAGTTGCTGTAGTTTCGAGCATTGTCCGCATTCAATTTGCGGCGGGGTTTTAGCCGTGTAACAGCTGACTCACAACTCGTTTTCGTCCAGATCGTGTTCCAGACCGTCAACCGGCAACAAGTGCCCCAGTTTCGCGGCCTTGGTATCGAGGTAACGGGTATTGAACGGATTGCGATTCAGAATCAGCGGGATCCGCTCGACCACGGTGACGCCGATTTTCTGCAAAGCCGCCACCTTGCGCGGATTGTTGGTCATCAGGCGCAAGGCCGTGATATCCAGATGTTCAAGCATGGTTTCGCAAATGCTGTAGTCACGCAAATCGGCGGCAAAACCCAATTGCTGGTTGGCTTCCACCGTG
This sequence comes from Collimonas sp. OK307, assembly GCF_900113705.1. Classification (GTDB taxonomy): domain Bacteria; phylum Pseudomonadota; class Gammaproteobacteria; order Burkholderiales; family Burkholderiaceae_D; genus Collimonas. The sequence goes on from NZ_FOQI01000001.1 coordinate 284,631, forward strand.
TCCGCGCCACCGTCTTGAATATGATAAGCACGAATCTTGTTGATCAAGCCGATGCCGCGACCCTCTTGGCGCAGGTACAGTATGGCGCCGCGCCCTTCTGTAGCGATTCTTTGCAGAGCGCCTTCCAGCTGCGCGCCGCAATCGCAACGCTGGCTGAACAGGGCATCGCCGGTCAGGCATTCGGAATGGACGCGCGCCAGCACTGGCTCGCCGTCATTGACTTCGCCCAAGGTCAGGGCCAGATGTTCTTTGCCGGTGGCGTGTTCGATAAAAGCATGCAACTGGAAGGTGGCCCAAGGCGTCGGCAGCGCGCAGGACGTCACGTACTCCAGTTTTTGATCAGTCAGGGCGGCAGGTAAACTGCTTTTATTGTTAGTGGTGCTCATTTGATAAATTTTCGGTAAATAAAAGGCATGTAATTACATAAATGACATGCTTGCAACGTACGTTTCAGTTTTAGCATCGCTTAATTCAACCGTCATTTTACGAGCATTCGAAAAAATACGTGTGACGCGTCTGCACTCTCACCTAAAATCTGGTGAAGATGATGCCCCATGCAAACTATCTGCCGGTTATTGCTAGCTATGATGCAGATTATTGTTAGAATCTCATCTACTCAATTTTTAAGTGTTTATGCGCGAAGTCCCCGACCTGATTGCCTGCGAAGGATGCGATGCGCTGTATCGCAAGGTGCAGCTACGCCGCGGGGAGATTGCCCACTGCCCGCGTTGCGGCACTGAACTGGAACGTGATCCTGGCCGGCAGCGCGAGCGGATTTTGCCGCTGACCGTGGCCAGCCTGATCATGTTTGTGCTTGCCAACGGCTTCCCGATCGTCGAAATCGAGTTGCAAGGCTTGAGCAGCCGCACCACCTTGTTCGGCGCCGTGATGTCGCTGAGCGCCGAGGGCATGTCGCTGGTGGCTCTGCTGGTGCTTGCCACCACCATCCTGTTTCCGCTGTTACAGCTGCTGTTCCTGTTTTACCTGCTGGTTTCGCTGGCAAAGCAGCGCCGCCCCCCCGGCTTTAGCTGGCTGGTACGCGCCATGCAAAGCCTGCGGCCCTGGGGCATGGTTGAAGTGTTCCTGCTGGGGGTGCTGGTGGCGATAGTCAAGCTATCGAACATGGCGACCGTGATCCCCGGCGTTGCCCTATGGGCGTTCGGTGTGCTCACAGTATTGCTGACTGCGGTGATTTCCTTCAATCCCCGGCATTTCTGGCAAATGGCTTATTCGGAGCAAAACCAGGAAGGCTCCGCATGAGCGCCGACACCGTCGCCGTCACGGCCGCCGTTACCACATCCCTGCCCGCCGCAGACGAAGACCTGGCGGTACAGACAGCTGCCGGGCTCGGCATGATGTCCTGCCATCATTGCGGTACGGTCTGGCAAGAAGTCCGCGAACACGAACCTTGCGAACGCTGTGGTACCGCGCTGCATCAACGCAAGCCGGATAGCATCCGCCGCAGCTGGGCTTTCCTGATTGCTGCCTGCATCATGTACATCCCCGCCAACCTGATGCCGGTGATGATTACCAAGACCTTGCTTGGCGTGCAGGAAGACACAATCATGAGCGGCGTCATCTATTTCTGGGTGTCCGGCGCCTGGGAACTGGCCGCGATCATTTTCATTGCCAGTTTCCTGGTGCCGCTGTTTAAACTGGCTTCATTGATTTTGTTGACGTGGACGGCGCAAAAGCGCAGCCGCTGGCGCCGCCTGGAGCGCGCCAAATTGTATCGGCTGGTGGAAATCATCGGCCGCTGGTCGATGCTGGACGTATTCGTGGTGTCGCTGCTGGTCGGGCTGGTGCAGATTGACGGATTCGCCAGGATTACCGCCGGCTTCGGCGTGCTGGCGTTTGCTTCGGTGGTGGTATTGACGATGCTGGCCGCGCTCAGTTTCGATCCGCGCTTGAGCTGGGACAGCGGCGACGATGCGATTGACAAGAATCAGAACAAAAGAAACGAAAGTACAAGATGAGTGATGAAAACGCCCCGCCTAGCGCTCCGCCTCCTGCTTTACCCTCCTTGCCAGAACCCAGACTGAGCCGCAAACGTGACTGGCTGCCTTCTTTGATATGGCTGATCCCGATTGTCGCTGCAGTAGTCGGCTTGACATTGGTGGTCAAGATCCTGGTCGAACGCGGACCATCCATCACCATCACTTTCCGCACTGCGGAAGGTTTGGAAGCCGGAAAAACCAAGGTCAAGTACAAGGATGTCGATATCGGCCTGGTGCAGACCATCACCTTGAGCAAAGATCGCTCACACGTACTGGCTAACGTGCAGCTGTCGAAAGAAGCCGAAAGCTTCACAGCCGCCGACACACGCTTCTGGGTAGTCCGGCCACGGGTGGCGGCGTCCGGCGTTTCGGGCCTGGGGACCTTGCTATCGGGCGCGTATATCGGTGCCGACGCCGGCACTTCCAAGGATAAAAAGAACGAGTTTGCCGGGTTGGAAGTACAGCCGATTGTCAAGATCGACGCGTCAGGTAAACAATACATGCTGCATGCCACCGACATCGGTTCGCTGGATATCGGCTCGCCGGTTTATTTCCGCCGCATCAAGGTCGGCCAGCTGGCCGCTTTCGACCTGGATGCCGATGGCAAAGGCGTCACGCTACGTATTTTCATCGATGCCCCCTATGACAAGTTCATCGGCGTCAACACCCGTTTCTGGCATGCCAGCGGTTTCGACATGCAGATCAACGCCAGCGGCTTCAAGCTGCGCACGCAATCGCTGGCAGCCGTAGTGCTGGGCGGCATAGCGTTCCAGTCACCGGACGACGAGCTGGGCATGACTGCCAAAGAAAACACGACTTTCAATCTGGCTGCAGACCAGGAAACCGCCTTGAAGGAACCGGACGGCCCGTCGGAAACCGTCGTGATGTATTTCAACCAGTCCTTGCGCGGTTTGACGCCGGGAACTACCGTCGACTTCCGTGGCGTGGTCCTGGGTGAGGTCAAATCGATTGGCCTGGAATACGATCCAAAACGCCGCGAATTCAACATGCCGGTGGCGGTGCAGATATATCCGGAACGGTTGGGACGCAAGTATGCCGAAGACGGGAAGCAATCGAGCTATACCGCCAAGCAGCGCCTGCAATACATGGTCAGCCGCGGCTTGCGGGCGCAACTGCGGACTGGCAATCTGTTGACCGGCCAGCTCTATATCGCGCTCGACTTTTTCCCGAAAGCGCCGCCGGTAGCCGTCGATACCTCGACTACGATAATCGAGTTACCGACCATCCCGAACAGCCTGGATGAAATCCAGTCGCAGATCGCCGAAATCGCCAAGAAGCTGAGCAAAGTGCCGTTCGACCAGATCGCCGCCGATTTGCAGAAAACGCTGGGCACCCTGAATCGCACCCTGCTCAATGCCGAACAGCTGACCAAGAGCCTGAATAACGATGTCGCGCCAGAAATCACGGCGGCAATGAAAGACGTGCGCACCACGCTGGACAACGCCAACCGCACCCTGTCCGACAACGCGCCGTTACAGCAAGATATCCGCCAGACCTTACAGGAACTGACGCGCTCAGCGGCATCGGTGCGGGTCTTGACCGATTACCTGGAACGCCATCCGGAAGCACTGATCCGCGGCAAGCAAGAGGGAAATAAATAATGACATCGATCCTATCGAAGCGCTTCAGCGCTATCGCCGTTGCACTGCTGCTGGCCGGCTGCTCTTCCCCGCCGACGCGCTTTTATACGCTCTCGGCGCCGGCCCAATCCATACCGGCAGTCCAGAACGCGCGAATATTCATCGACGTCGCACCGGTCACCTTGCCAGAACGCCTGGCGCGGCCGCAGCTGGTGGTCAGAAGCGCCGGCAGCAGTTCCAGCACCCGGGTTGATATCCTGGAGCAGGAGCGCTGGTCGGCGCCGTTCAACAGCGAACTGCGGGATGCATTGGCTAGCGGCATTGCGAATCGCCTGGGCGCGACTGATGTCAGCCGCAGCGGCCGGCCGACAGATCAGCCGGTCTATCGAATTGCAGTGGAGTTGCGTGAATTTGACGCAGTGCCGGGAGATAAAGTGCAAGCCACTTACGGCTGGACCATCAGCCGTTCCGACAACAGCCGCAGCAGCGCTTGTCAGTTAAGCGTAAGTGAAGCTGTGACTCCGGGCATCGATGCCTTGGTGCTCGGCGTGCAGCGCACGGTGGCTGATGCGGTCAACGGGATTGCGGCTAATGTCGTGGCGTTCAAGGCGAATACGGCATCGGACTGCAAAAGCTGACGAAATTGAGGCTTGATTCATCCAGCAACAAAAGAAAATCGAACTGATTGCACCAAGCAATCTCGAATGCCAAAGCATGCATTGCGTGGCCTCCTCAAAGAGCGCGAAGCCATTTTCTCGAAACTGAAAAACACCAGGCGTTCCCAAGCGCTTGGAATCTATAAATCAAGATTTATAGGCAGTGCCACGCACAAAGTGGCCCCATCACAAAAATCAAATTGGCACTATATTATAGCGCCGCAATAGCCGTAATATTGATTTTTAGTTAACATATAAACTTCATTCATATCAACATTTGCGGAATTGCAATGAAAAACACTAGCTTCAAGGATGTCGATACGGATCGGCGTAAAAATGCCGTGACTCGCCGTGGCGTAGGGATTGTCCGTGATTCATATGCATCACAAACGCAAAATTCAGAAATCTGAACAGCGATGCAAATCGAATTGGTTCAGGTAGCGATTGTAGATGGCGAACTCGCCATCAATTTAGCGACGGTGCTAGAAAAAATATCGCAACGCTCTGCCGGCACGCAGCTCATGGTATTTCCAGAAACTGTTTTCAGTGGCTTCCCAGACACAGACAATGTGGCCGTATTGGCGCAAGCCATAAGCGGCGGAATGATCGCTCAAGTTCGCGCGGCAGCACGGCAGTATGAAGTAGCGGTTGTACTTGGTTTTGCCGAAGTAAGCGACCGTCGATTTTTTAACGCAAGTGTATTGATCGACGCTGCAGGCGAAATTGTCCTACATCATCGCAAAGTACATTTGTGGTCGTCCGATATCGGCATTTTTAGTCCCGGCGATTGTTTTACAACTGCGCAGTGGAATGGCCTTCAACTTGGATTGTTAATCTGTTTCGATATCGAATTTCCAGAGTCGGCACGCGCACTCGCCAGTTTGGGCGCAGAACTGATTATCGTCAGCGATGGCCTGATTCATCCCCATGGCGTGGTGCATCAACGCGCGTTGGCCGCACGCTCCATGGAAAATCAAGTGTTCTCCGTTCTTGTAAATCGCTGCGGACCAGATTCCGGCGGAGAATCGTTTGCCGGTGGCAGCATGGTGATCAATCCCTATGGAGACATCGTTCTGCAAGCAGATGACGGTGTTTCCACCTTGAGGGCGCAATTGGACTTCGCTGCGGTACAAGAGAGTCGGAAAGAGTATTGCTATCTCGAACAACGCCAGGTGAAATTGGTAATGGAACAGGTAGATACCGTCAATCAACACATTCGGACACAGCGCATAAAAAAATCATAAAGACGCATGGCATGACCAAGTACGATCAAATTAAAATAAATCAGGAGAAGACATGACAGTAAATGCCCAAGCCATTGACGTGGGTGGAGCAACACGCCATACCGCTATTGAAGCACATTCGATAGATTACATTCCAGAAGGTGAACGCACATCAAAGGTGCGAGATCAGGGTCCATTTTGGTTCCTGGGTAACTTTCATTTTTTCACGGTATCCATCGGCTTTATCGGTCCGTCAATGGGATTGCCCGCCGGGTGGAGTGCACTTGCAGGTGCATTGGGAATTATGTTTGGCACCCTGTTCATGGCATTTCACGGTTCGCAAGGGCCGGAATTGGGTTTGCCGCAAATGATTCAGTCGCGCGCACAATTTGGTTATCGCGGCGTGGTGCTGGCTTTGGTCGGGACTTTGTTAGTGTTTGTCGGCTTCAACGTAGTCAATGCCGCGTTGCTGGGTAGTGGTTTGCAGAGTTTGTTTGGCTGGCAAAGTAGCATGGTCGCCATTGTTACGACCGTAATTGCAGCGGTGTTGGCAATTTATGGGCATGACTTGCTGCACAAGGTGTTCAAGTACTCATTTATGATCAGCGTGCCGGTGTATGTTGCGCTGACACTGGCGGCGTTGCTGGGATTTGCAAATAATACCGATGCCATCACAACGCACGCTGCAAGTGCTGCAACCTTTGGCTGGGTCGCGTTCCTGACACAATTTGCTGCGGGCGCCAGCTACAATATTTCGTATGCCCCGTATGTCTCCGATTACTCACGCTATTTACCGCGCAAAACACGTTCATCGGCTTTGATTACTGCAATTGCCGGCGGCGCTTCATTTTCCGGTATTTGGATGATCGCTTTGGGCGCATGGCTAGCCACCCGCCTGGGCGGGACTGATGCGTTGGTTGCGCTATACCAGGCTGGTACCAACGTATTTCCCGGCTTTGGTTATCTGGTGGTAATAACATCGGTAATTTCGTTGGTATCCGTGATGGGATTGAATGCCTACAGCGGTGTATTGACGGTGCTGACGGGCGTTGATTCGATCCGCAAGATTCACCCGACACGTCGCACGCGAATGATCACTACGATCGCGATTGCCGCCATTTGGCTGGCATTCACGCTGGCATTAAGCGGCAAGGCTCTGCACTTGCTTGAAGGATTCCTGGCAATCATGTTGTATTTTTTGGTGCCTTGGACTGCGGTGAATCTGGTCGACTATTTCTTCGTGCGCCACGGTCATTATGCAATTACGCATTTCTTTACCCCCGATGGCATTTATGGTGCCTGGGGTTGGCGCGGAATAAGCGCCTACCTGATTGGCTTTATCGCAATGATTCCTTTTATTATTGCAGGAGATTTTTATGAAGGACCAATTGCCAAAGTCATAGGTGGAATTGATATAGGTTGGCTGATTGGCTTGATAGTCTCTGGCAGCGCTTATTATTTATTCGCACGCTCACTTGATTTAAAAGCGGAGCAGCCGTTTATTGCGCAAAGTGAAAAGGATTTGAAACTTAAATAGATGCGTTGCACGGTATCGAAGAAAGTGCACATGTCTTTGCACCTACTTCGATACGCGCTATGAATTGCTTTGCAACCTCAGGATAATGTTGTCGGCACTAGTACGGTTACAGTGGTATCGCGAGTGCGATGATCAAATAATCACTGGCTTCAAATCATCCCATCTGGCAATTGGTCCTTCGCTACCGGAAAAATCACCCCCGCCAAAAACGACAGCAACTTTGTTTACAGCATTAATGCTAGTGGTAAGAGCACCTTCTACCCACCCGGTAACCCAGGATATATCATCGCCGGCAAGCACCATGGGATCGGGGTTCTCCTCTTTGACACCCACCATGAATTGCGAAAAAAGAATGCGCTGATATTCATATTGGCCCGGCAGATTCATTTTAAACGCCCCTAGGTACAGCGGTTCATTTTCCCAATTGATTTCCGCTTCTCCAGCATTTCCTGATACAGCATAGTCTGCAAGATCAACCTTGGGATAAATGTCTTTCAGAACTTGACGGCACATGTTTGCATGCACCAGCAACCCATTCTCGTTTTCACGATCGCCCAGAAATTTCAGAGAGTCGTCGTTCCAGGTATAAGAGAGGAAAATGCCGGAGCCCTTGTCATTACCATGGCTATTAACATAATCGACCAAATAGGTTCCACGGGTGAGTCGGTCAGATAGCGTGATACTCATCTTCTGCTTGCCATCCAGAGGGTCACGCTCTTTCCAGAACGCTTCCCTGGTAGCCATGAAAATTTTTGCCGATTGCATGTAATGCGTGTACTCGATAGCTTCCCAAGTTCTGGGGCCGAAAAGAGCCGTGGTTTGCTTGTATTGTTCAGGAGTTCCGTAATGGCGGAATTTGTCCAAAATTCTGACGTGGGGGGTGTAGATGACTGCGTCAAAAACAATATCTTGTTGCCTACCGCTCGTAGTATCGGTAATGGAAGCCGTCAGTGTGTTGTCTGCCATATTGCGATGAAGATGACGCACTTCTTTTTGAGTGACGCTTGGATTATTACTAAAATATATCCCAAGAATTGCTTCACTCAACTCTTTGACGGTGGCGTCTATCGTTACGGAATCGGAAGCATCTCCCAACTCACGCGGTGATTTATTCATTAAACCTTGCGGCAAGGCATCTGCTCCATCGTACATCAATTGATGATCTACATCCAGGCCGGTGTAAAGTACCCGCAGCACCTCCAAAAAAGCATTCGGATAGTCGGTATTCCAACCGCCGGTACCGAAGCCAATCTGGCCAAAAAGATTGATTTTTTTGGTGTCCCATTTTGCCACTTCGACCAAAGCGGAATAGAAACTGAGGTTATCCCATTTGTGCGTAATCAGTAACGCATCCCAGATTTTTTTGATTTCTTCCCAGTTCGTATTGCCGGCTTGTAGCGCTCTCTGAAAATCATCGTAATTTATCGGATCTTCGTTAAGGAAGCCGTTTGGACCAAAGAGATCATCCTCTAGCTCAAGATATTCCTTTGGTGGTGGAAAGGGGTTAGATACGCCCTCGCCACGGTTTTCGTAATAGGTTATTTCGCCTTCATAATCAACCACCGTACTAACTGCCGATTCGCTGCCGGGATTAGGAAATGGCGCGGAGTTTGACAGCATTCCAAGCTTGCCGAAATAGTGCATCCCAGTTTTACCAGACATAGGGAAGCGCATCGCACCTAGCTCTGCAATACTTTGATTACTAACATCACCCAGATGATGAGAATTTAAACGGCCGCCGATACGATCTGATGCCTCAACCACCACAGGATGTAAGCCCATCCGCAGCAGTTCATAAGCGGCCGCCATGCCAGAAGCGCCGGCGCCAACGACCAGTACCTTTTTACCTTTACCTGCAGCCGGTATCTCGAAAAGGGGGGTACCTTTGCTCTTGGCAGTTTCCAGAAAATTGCCATAGTCAAAGGGAAAATCTGGAATGAGGGCGGTGATATCAGCACCGCGTGTTTTCGGCGTGTAACGATTGCGTGAGGGAATTGCAGACATCGCGAATCTCCTGAATATGTGGCAAATAGTTGGTGTTCCATCGGAACATGATTTGCCATACTTAATTTCGCACTAAAGTCTTGCTAAGAGGAGTTGCCTAGTTTAATAGCGGGAAGTCTTCAACAAGCCATCGTGCCAGAGCTAAGGAATAACTCCATGCGTAGCTTGCTGCAAAATGTATTCATTGTGTCAGGCTGGAGCAGGTTTTAAGGATAGACTTAGCACTACGCGGAAACTGAGCTGCCATCCCAATTAGTATCCACGGAACAGCAATCAGCGTAGCTAACATTAAGCGAGCAACGAATGCTAACGGTATGTGCTCAGCAGTCCAAAAAGGTGTGCGTGTAAAAAAGGCCCGGGTGATTTTCGCTGCTTTACGAAAATCACCCAGGCCCCATTTCATCGCCGAAGCGAACCGCTGCAGTCGGAAAAACAAATCCGGAAAGAACGTCAGAACCGTTCGTAACCCAGCAGATAACGCCATTCGCCGACCGCCAGGCCAGCCATCGGCAGGCGACCGATGCGGATGCGTTTGCTGGCGACTACCTGCAGCCCGACTTGTTCGCACATGTGCACGATCAAACCGCGCGGCGGTGCCTTGAGGGCGAAACGCAAACGTTTTTCATTTTGCCAGCTGACCTTGATCGGCGGCAGCGGCTTGCGGTTGAAACTCAGGCCGTGGTTCAGCAACTTGAGGCCGTCCGGAATGATATCGCCGGCCACTTCAACAATAAATTCATGTTCGATCTTGGCGGCATCGTCAACCAGCTTGCGCGTGATCCGCCAATCCTGAGTGAAAACCAGTAATCCGCTAGCCAGGGTTTCCAACGGTTCGATCAAATTCAGATTGCTCAGGTGGCGTTTCAGGAAGCGTAATTCGGCGCGGTCGTCGGCAGCACGTTTGTCTGGCACAATCAGCTGTGACGCCAGTTCGCTCAGCGCCGGACCGGCAAAAAGATCGAGGCCAGCCGGTTTATGAAACAGGATAGTCACCGGATCTTGCGGCTCCAATGTGGCCCCATTCATCAGTTCAACTTGTTGCTGCGAACTGATGCGCAAGCCCGGCTCCTCTACCACTTTGCCATCGACCTTGACCCAGCCGCCCTCGATATATTGTTCGGCTTCACTGCGGGAGCAGGAAACCAGGTCGGCTAGATGTTTTGCAAGGCGGATAGATTCGGTCATGTATGAGATCTGGAGGCGGACAAACTACGGAAAAATTACGGACGGCCATTGTAACCGTCTTGAGCCTGCTTATTTGCCAAACTTCTTTTGAGAAACTTATTTACGGTACAGTTCAGGCCGCGACTTGTTGCGCTGTTCGTAAATCGTCTTGGCGTCTTCACGCGCGCGCTCCAGCGTACGCATGGCGGGATCGTCGTCATGCAAGGTAAAAAAATCCGCTGCTTGCGCCCGCATCACGTATTTGATCGCGGCTTCATCTTTCAGATCGTACAACTCGACCATCAAGGTGGTGACTTCGTCCAGGTATTCTTCGTAGGTCATGATTTCACTCCGGTGTTTCTTGCCCCGCTCACCTTCATCCACGGTGTTACAGGAAGAGCATGGCGAGCGTATTTTGCACCAAATAGGCCTAAGGACCAAATAATCGGGATGAATAGCCCCTCAATTGGCCCTCATTGGACCTTCACCGGCGGCTTCAACGCGACGAATCTTTGCCATAAGCGGGCAGTTTCTGATTTATTGTGTTTTCGACCAGAACCCAATAGCTTTCGGGCCAGGTCGCAAGACTCCTCCAGTTCGGGATGTAAATCCGTAATCTGCTGCAGCAGCTGGCCAGCCACGCTGCGATCATTGCCGGCACCCAAATCATCTTGCAAATCACCTAGTGCCGAGACATAAGCATGGCTGCGCTTAGGCGCCAAATATGCTTCAAAAAATTCCGTGGCATAGCGCATTTTCTTGGCTGCGATCCTTATCCGATGGCGCCTGGCGGCATCATGCTGTTTGATCCGGCTGCCGCGCCTTAGTAATTTTTTCTGCAAGCCTGCCAGTTTCTTGAGTGCGAATTTCTTCAAAGGCGAAGACAGCGCAATTATCTGTTCTGCGCCTAACTGCTCACGCCAACGCCGTCCCTCGATCCAGCTTCCAAGCATCAATAGCAAACGCGTATAAGCGCGAGAGTCGACTGCAGTTGCGGCGACATGGCGATACCTGCCTGCCTCGCTGAACGTAATCTGCCGCAAGCCATCCAGCTGCGCCTGATCAGGGCAATGCCTCACCGCATCGGCCAGCGTGGCGACTGCCAGCACTTCCCAATCACGTGCAGGCCCCAGCGCGCCTCCCAACCAGTCCAGCTGATTCGATATTTCCGGCGGAACCGGAATGATTTTTTTAAACAAGCTGAGCACAGCGCGCAAGCGCCGCAATCCGACACGCATCTGATGCAGGTTTTCCGGATCGACGCCATGCACAAGCCCATCTTCATTGCCTTGCATGTGTGCCAGGCAGTTGCCGAGCAAGATCTGGAACCCTTGCTCCAGCGTCAGCTCCGGCGCCAGTTTGACAGCTTGCGCTTTCACGACGGCGGGTGCCTGCGGAGAATGCAGGGCATAGCCGCGCTCGGCCTTGCTGATATTGGCAGCGCGTAGTGGTACCGTATGTTGCACTGCCAACGCCAACTCGAACAGACTCGTCGCCGCGCCGGATTTAAGCTCCAGTTCGATTTCGCTGATCGGCACACTACTGTGGCCATGGCGGATTTCGCCCTGATCCAGGGCCAGTTCTACCTCATCCCCTGTCAGCGATCGCAGCAACCAGATGGTGCGCTGGAATTGCGTCGTGAATATCGGTCGCAAACGGCCTGCAAGGCCTGGGACAGACAACAGCTCGGCCACCGGCGTGCCGGACGGCAACAGTCTCTGCAAGGCGGGTAAATCAGGCGCCGCGCCACCGATATCCGACTCCCATTCCGGCCGTTGGTGCAAGCCGGCAGCAGCCTGGCCGCCGCTCTTGCAAGTCTGGACCCAGCGTGTCCCTACTTTGCGCACCCGCAATGCAGTGTGATTTTTTTGCAGATACAGATCGGGCGTATCAAAATAAATGCTGGTCAGCTGCCGCGATTGCGGTTTGCCGGTGGCGTAGTGTTTTAACAAGGGATGGCGTTTGAAGCCAGCGACATCGCTCGGATCAAGTAATAGTTTTAATTCGATTTCCATATCTTAAGCATACTTCTAAACGATGTTTTCGATAAATTATTGTTTTAATAAAACTTTTTACGATTTTTAATCGTCCCGCATCAGACGCGGCAGCGTAATATCGTATTGTCGTCTGAGCGAGGGAATTCCGATAGATGCCTATTCCGTATTTGAGAAAACTGACTGGCAAGGAACGAAGCCAGCAAGCAAACCGCCATCTGGCGTTTTTTCTGTCTTTCATCGCTGGTGCGACCAATGCCGGCGGCTTTCTGGCGGTGGGACAATACACTTCTCACATGTCCGGTATCGTGTCGGCAATGGCAGACAATCTTGCACTTGGATCGATTGGGCTGATGCTGGCAGGCCTGGCTTGCCTGTTATCGTTCCTGTTCGGCGCAATGACCTCTGCGCTGCTCATCAACTGGGGGCGGCGGCAAGATCTTCAGGCGGAATTTGCATTGCCTTTGATGCTGGAGGCGGGTTTACTACTCGTGTTCGGTCTGCTGGGCGGCAATCTGGAAGGACACAAATGGCTTTTCGTGCCGATGACGGTGATACTCTTGTGCGGCATCATGGGCTTGCAGAATGCCATCATCACCAAGATTTCCAAAGCTGAAATCCGCACTACCCATATTACCGGCATGGTCACCGACATCGGCATTGAACTCGGCAAGCTGGTTTATTGGAACAAGTTGGAACCAGCCCACGCCCGGCCAGACGTGATCGCCGATCGCAACAAATTGCGGCTACTGACCACCCTGGTTACGCTGTTTTTCAGCGGTGGGCTGATCGGCGCGTTGGGTTTCAAATATGTGGGCTTCATCGCCACCGCATTTCTTGCCGCTACCTTGATGTGCCTGGCGATTGTACCTATCGTCGATGACTTCCTGAGATTCCGCAGAAAAATCTGATTCTGTCCAGCCCGAGAGATTCATCCAGTCGCCGTACCGCTTTGACGCAAACAGCATCGGCCACATTTTGAATAAATTGCAAATTTGCGCGCAAAAAATCGCACGATGTTTATTTTAAAACAACACAAAACGATAAGGAAAACACCGTGGAAATTCGACGGGCAATCCCGGAAGACCATAAAAAAAACCAGATAGTCGTGGAGCCAAACCAGGCACACGTCAACAGCGTACGGCAACGAGTATGCTGGCTTTAACCCGCTCAATCAGCAACGCATCCATAGAGCCGCGCCACCAGCGCATGGCAAGTGCCTTATGACGAGAATGGCCGACAATAATAAGATCGATCCCTAGTACATCAGCCAGCGCCCCGATAACCTCGACCGGCTCGCCCAGCTGAAGATGGGGCACCACGTTCAATCCGGCCGCCGCCATCAGCGTACGTCCCCGCTCCAGTTCCTGCTCCATCATTTCCCGCTCGGTAGTGAATGCAATCTCCGGCGCATAGCCGCCTGCCATGCCGTGCGGAGAAAGCTGAACCACTGCCAGCAAATGGACTTCCGTCGAGGGCGGCGGATTCATGTGGATACATTCGTGCAGAGCCGACAGGCTTTCCGGCGTGCCGTTATAAGCCACCAAAATTTTCTTGTACATGGCATCCTCCTGGCGCTACCTGTGCATTACATACAGGTATTGTGCGCCATTTACATGCAGATGTAGTGAAACGTTCACATTCAGTTAGCGCTGCCCCCCCCCGGGTTCAAACGGTCTTGACGAACAGGGCGATCAGTTTACGCGTCATGCCGGTGTACGGCGGGTAGAACATTTTTGCGAGCATGATGCGATTGCGCACCACCGCCCTCTCGTGCGAAAACGCCAGGAAACCGTGATGGCCGTGCGCACTGCCGATGCCGGAATTATTGACGCCGCCGAAAGGCAGGTTGCCGTGCAAGAACTGCACCACACAATGGTTGATGCAGGCGCCGCCCGAGGTGGTCTGCTGCATCACCTTGGCGATATTTTCCTGCTTGCGGCTCCAGACGTACAGGGCCAACGGTTTGGGTTCGGCGTTGATGCGGGCAATCACCGAATCCAGCTGCTCATAACTAATAATCGGCAATAACGGCCCGAAAATTTCTTCGCTCATGATTTTTGCGTCGTCCGGAATGCCATCCAGCAAGGTCGGTGCAATGTAGCGTTGGACTTCATCGATCACGCCGCCGGTGACTATCCGCGCACCGCGTGCCGTGGCGTCATCCAGCAGGTTTTTTACCCGCGCGGTATGGCGTTGATTGACGATACGCGCCAGGCTGGTGCTGTCGATTTGCTGCGCACCCTTGCCATAAGCACCCTCCAGCGCCGTCACGCAGTGCCCCAGAAAAGCCTCCTTGACGCTGGCGTGGACATAGATGTGGTCAGGTGCGATGCAGGTCTGGCCATTGTTGGTGAACTTGGCCCAGAGGATATTTTGCGCTGCAGCTTGCAGATCGGCGGTCTCATCGACAATCGTCGGCGATTTGCCGCCGAGCTCCAGCGTGACGCTGGTCAGATGCCTGGCCGCAGCCGCCATCACGATCTTGCCGACCGCAGGCGAGCCGGTGAAAAAGATATGATCGAAAGGCAGGTCCAGCAACGCCTGTGCAATCGGCGCATCGCCTTCGAACAATGCCACTTCATCCTCGCCAAATACCGAACGAATGATCTTGCCAATGACGGCCGACGCGTGTGGTGTCATTTCCGACGGCTTGATGATCACGGTATTGCCTGCGGCCAGCGCCGAGACCAGCGGCCCCAGGCTCAGGTTCACCGGATAATTCCATGGCGCCACGATCAATACCTTGCCCTTGGGTTCGTATTGGGTATACGCCGAAGTACCGACCATCATGCGCGAAGGCCAGACTTTCTTCGGCTTCATCCAGCTCCCCAGCTTGCGGATGGCATCGTTGGCCTCGGCGATCACCGGCAGGATTTCGGTCAGTTCGACTTCGGCGGCAGGTTTGCCAAAATCGGCAAAACCGGCCGCAATCACCTCATCCTTATGCGCCAGTAGCGCACTCTTCAATTTTTTGATTTTCAGCAAGCGCTCAGCCTTGCTCGATTGCCGCAAACGCAGCGCTGTGGCGGCTTGGGCATTGAACACGCGCTGTATCTCCCGGATAGTCTGATCAAACCCGGTGTCGGCTGGGGACATCAATGTGTTCATGGCTTGCCTTTGACAATGTCATTTATATGGCAGCAATTAAAGCACATCGCGTAATGCGGAAGACCTGCTTTTAGTCGAGGGTTTCCTCAATTGCAGCGATGCCGCCATATATTGGCACATTGGCAAAAATACAAAAATATTGAAAAAATGGCCCGGACCAAAGATTTACGGCAAACGGATTTCACTCACCTCATGCACGTCCGGCACCGCTTTCAACTTGTTCAGGATAGCGTCGAATTCGCTGGGTAGCATGCGCAACAACGCCACGGTAACCTCTTCGATCTCAGCATCATTGGCATTCTGCTCGACGACGAACTGTTCGATTTGCGCGGTGCCCTTGTCCAGCAACTGTCCGAACATCTGGAAAGTCATGGCGCCACGCCGCACCACCAGCCGTACTTCACGCCGCTGACGGGCGATGAAGAAGCGCTTTTCCAAGGGTTTGAGACCGGCCAGGATGATCAAGATGATCAGCGTCGCCGCCGCCGCTGCAATATACAAACCGCCGCCAACCGCCAGTCCGACGGCAGCTACCGACCATAAACTGGCCGCCGTGGTAAGGCCGCGAATCACCTCGCCGCGCAGCAGGATCGAACCGGCTCCAAGGAAACCTATCCCGGAAACGACTTGCGCCGCCATCCGCGACGGATCAAGCGCAATCCCCGGCTTGCCCACCACGTCCTGGAAACCGTATGCCGATACGATCATCACCAGCGCTGAACCGACGCATACCAGCATGTGCGTACGCAAACCGGCCGCCCAGGACAGGCGCTCGCGGTCAAAGCCAATGACGCTACCCAAGGCTGCGGCAATCAATAGCCGGATAATCATCTCGAACTGATCCAAATTACTGCACCTCTCAGAAATGTCATTTACAACGAATATTGATGCCGGTCTATGCCAGATTCAGGGTATTGGTCAAATCGCCAAGCGGTGCCTGGCGATTTTCCTTGAACGCATCATCGCGCGCAACCAATGCGTCCAGCTTGCGCAATCCGTGCAGGCGGGTAATGAAACGCATGATGGAAGTCGTATCGTAGACCGTATGATCGACATAGCCTTTTTTTGCATACGGCGAGATGACGATGGCGGGTATCCTTGAACCCGGCCCCCAACGATCGCCCTTCGGCGGCGCCACATGGTCCCACCAGCCGCCGTTTTCATCGTGCGTGACGATCACCACCATGTCTTGCCATTGCGGCCCGCGTTGCAGGTGCGCGATGACATTGGCAATGTGGCGATCACCGGACTCCACGTCGGCATACCCCGCATGCAGGTTCAGGTTACCCTGCGGCTTATAGAAAGTGACCTGAGGTAAGCGCCCTGCATCCACGTCCGCCAGGAATTTATTGGTATTCGGATCGTCGCCTACGCCGGCATCTTTCAAATGTGCCTCGCGCAATGCGGTTCCGGGCGCGAAACTCTTGAAATAGTTGAAGGGCTGATGATGATATTGGAAATTGGGCACCGCATCGCTGTTCGCCTTGCCCTCCAGCGCCGCTTGCCATGCACCGGAATACCAGGCCCAGTTGACGCCCTTTTCGGATAGCCGGTCGCCGATGGTCGGATAGGTTTGCGGCGGCAGCACCATCGGATCGCTGGCGTCGGCGTATGCGGCATCGCTATCTTTCGCCGGCTTGACAAAACTAGGCTGGTACGGCGGCGCCATGGTATTGACCGCGTAGCCGTCCGGCGTGATGGCGCGGTCGCGCAGGAATTTTGGCGGGCCGTCGATGGCCGAGGCTGGATTTTTGTCATCCAGCTTCAAACGTGTGCCTTTAGGATCGTCTCCTTCCACGGTCGATACATTGTGTCGGGCCGGGCTGTTGTGGACATCGGGATAGAACGGTGTCTGCCCGGAAATCAGGAAAATATGGTTGAGATAAGAGCCGCCGAAAGCCGACATGAAAAAATTGTCGCACAAGGTATATTGCTCGGCCAGTTTCCATAAACGCAGTTTGCTGGCGGTTTCGCCATAATGCCCCATGGTCAATGCGCCGGAATCCGCCCACGCCACAAACTGGTCGTTTTTACCGCCGTTGATCTGCATCTGGTTTTGGTAAAACTTGTGCCACAAGTCGCGCGTGATCACTCCCTGCGGCAACGGCTTTCCTTGCAGATCGCTTAGCTTGAACGGGGCGTTAGGCAAACCGGCAATCTGTCCTTCTGCAATCACATAGCGCTGGCCATTGACTTGCTGCGCCTGCGGCACCAGCCCGCCCCATATCTTCGGCAACTGCGCCAGTGGTGTTTTACCGTCACGGTCCAGCTGTGTGCAATTACCTTGCATCGCCTGCGCCAACGGCTTCTGCACGCCTGGGAAATTGCCGTACAAATTGTTGAAGCTACGGTTTTCGGCGTAGATCACCACCACATGCTTGATGGCAGACCGCAGCTGCTGGTCCAGCAGCTTGTCCTGGGTTGCATCCGCTATTTGCCGGTTGCCGTCGCTGGCGCAGTCGGACAAGGCCAGGCTGGCGCCAACTGCAACTACGCTACCGAGAAAGCGGCGGCGTGTGAAACCTGCGGTTTCGTCGCCCTCTATCTCCGTCTCTGCCCCTGTCTCTTTCTCTGTTGATTCTGGCTTTTTATTTTCGCTCATAGCTTGTTCTTCATGTTGGCAGCAGGCGTTTATCTTTTGGTTCGGACTTGTCAATCGGGGCGCGCGGTTCTCAGCGTGACGAACTCTTCCGCCGAGGTCGGGTGTATGCCGATGGTATCGTCAAATACGCGTTTGGTGGCGCCGGCGCGTAAAGCCACCGCAATCCCCTGGATGATTTCGCCGGCATCCGGACCTACCATGTGGCAGCCGAGCACTTTGTCAGTGTCGGCATCGACCACCAGCTTCATCATGGTTTTCTCATGATAGTCGCCAAGGCTCAGTTTCATCGGGCGAAATTTGGTCTCGAATATTTTCAGCTTGTGTCCGGCGTGCTGCGCCTGCTCTTCTGTCAATCCGACCGTGCCGATATTGGGCAGGCTAAACACCGCGGTCGGAATCAGCTGATAGTCCACCGGACGGTACTCCTCGGGACGGAACAAGCGCCGTGCCACGGCCATGCCTTCAGCCAGCGCCACCGGGGTAAGTTGTACCTTGCCGATGACATCGCCCAAGGCCAGGATGTTCGGTTCCGAGCTGCGGTATTCCTGATCGACCTTGATAAAACCTTTGGCATCCAGCGCCACGTCGACATTCTCAAGTCCCAGGTCATCCAGCATCGGCCGCCTGCCGGTGGCGTAGAACACACAGTCGGTATCGAGCACACGGCCATCTTTCAAAGTCACCTTCAAACTGCCGTCGGCCAGCTTGGCTATGCTGGCGATATCGGCGTTGAATTGCAGGGCTACGCCCTTTTTCTGAAATTCGTCATTGAGATGCTGACGCACGCCGTGGTCGAAACCGCGCAGGAACAGATCACCGCGATACAACAAGCTGGTTTGCGCGCCAAGGCCATGGAAAATCGAAGCGAATTCAACCGCAATATACCCGCCGCCGATCACCAGCACGCGACGCGGCAATGCCTTCAGAAAAAAAGCTTCATTGGAGGTAATGGCAAATTCTTTGCCGGGAATATCCGGTACCTGCGGCCAGCCGCCGGTGGCTATCAGGATGTTGGCTGCGCTAATGCGCTGACCGTTAATCTCAACCGTGTGCTTGTCCAGCAATCTGGCGTGGCCTTCATGCAGGGCGACGCCGCTGTTAAGCAGCAAACCGCGATAGACCTCGTTGAGCCGATGGATCTCGCGATTTTTATTGGCGATCAGTGTCGTCCAGTCGAATTGCGGCTTGCCTGCGCTCCAGCCAAAGCTGGACGCCACGTCAAAATCGTCGCTGAAATGCGCGCCGTAGACCAGGAATTTTTTTGGCACGCAGCCGACATTGACGCAGGTACCGCCCAGGTAGCGGCTTTCCGCTACCGCTACGCGGGCGCCGAATCCGGCGGAAAAACGTGCAGCGCGCACCCCGCCGGAACCGGCTCCAATCACAAACAGATCGACATCGAAAGACACAGGCATTCTCCATGGTCTGGAACAGACCGAAGCACTCGCTCAAAGCGACGAGCAATGCCAAATCTTACGCCATCGTATGCTCGTAGGTAAAACTGGAAGATTTCAGGGCGGTGATCACGATATGTTTTGCACCATGCATTTCAACGTTCTTGTTTTCATTCAAGAAAATATCGCCTTTGAAATTTTCTGCGGTAATCCATAACAGGCCGCTCAGGCATTTGATTTTCTCGCCTTGTTTCAAGGCTTTCTGAATCGAGATGGTCTGATCCTCTGCAAGGTAGACAATTTCGTGTGTATGTTCACGGGTCAGCAGATGGCCGATGTTTTCTGATTTCATGGTTTTGCCTCGGTATGTGGGGTCAATCGAGTCAAACGTTGATTGCTGGTACGCATGCCTACTATCATTTATTCCAACAACCAACACAATCCATGAAATCAGAACAACACTTATACCGCTGAGGCACAAATGAAATCCATTTATCGTTTAATTGTGCGAAGCGGCAAGTTTTACCTCAAAATACGCATGCCACCCCTGAACCGTTTTCCCACTCATCTTTTACTTTCCGCATATGCCAAATCTTAATTTACTGCTCGGTTTTGCACTGGTTGCCTTCGGTATGGTGCTGACGCCTGGCCCTAACATGGTTTACCTGATCTCGCGCTCGATTTGCCAAGGCCCGAAAGCCGGCTTCGTGTCGCTGGCCGGCGTGGCTACCGGCTTTGTGTTTTACATGCTGTGCGCAGCGTTCGGCATCACCGCGCTGCTATTTGCGATACCCCTGGCGTACGATTTACTGCGCTTCGGTGGCGCTGCCTATTTGCTTTATCTGGCCTGGCAAGCAGTGAAGCCGGGTGGCCGTTCGCCGTTCGCAGTGCGCGACCTGCCCGCCGACAGCAACCGTAAGCTGTTCCTGATGGGCCTGTTCACCAATCTGCTCAACCCAAAAGTCGCCCTGCTGTATCTGGCGCTGTTGCCGCAATTTATCGACCCTAACGGCGGCAGCGTCCTGATGCAGTCGCTGGTGCTCGGCCTGATCCAGATTGTGGTCAGCATCACAGTCAACTCGATGGTGACGCTGGCTGCCGGCTCGATTGCCGGTGTCCTGGGCAGCCGCCCTAGCTGGCTGCTGATCCAGCGCTGGCTGATGGGCACCGTCCTGGCCGGCCTGGCGGTACGGATTGCACTGCAGGCAAAAAAATAAGCGGGCCAGGCACCACGATTATTGGCTAATATGCAAGCTGCCCTTGAGATTCGGAGTTATCTGAATGCCGCATTTGCCGTTTGCCCTGGTTTCCGTTGTCGTTCTGCTGTTGCATGCCGCCGGCGTCGTCGCCGCAATCCACGCCCTGATGCACACCCGCACACCACAGGGCGCGGTAGCCTGGGTGTTCGGGCTGGTGCTGCTGCCCTACTTCACCCTGCTGCCCTATCTGTTCCTGGGCAGTAAACGTTTCTCCGGCTATGCCGAACTGCACCACTCGCGGCTGGCGCGCCTGCGTCAGCTGGACGATCCCGCTCTGCTAGCCTTGTCTGCCGAATACCCGCCACACGTCGGGGCGCAGCGTTATCAAGCCATCAGCAAAATGCTAGGCGTACCTTTCCTGAGCGGCCATCGCTTGCGCCTGCTGATCAATGGCGCCGCCAGTTTCGAAGCGATGTTCGCTGCAATCGCCGGCGCTGAACATTACGTGCTGGTGCAATTCTTCATCATCCACGACGACGCACTGGGCCGCCGGCTGCAAGCAGCGATACTGGAACGCGCTGCAGCCGGCGTCAGCGTGCACGTGCTCTACGACGGTGTCGGCAGCCACGACCTGCCCGCCACGTATAGCGAAATCCTGCGCGCCGGCGGCGTCCATATCCATCGCTTTGCCACCCGCCGCTGGCGCAATCGCTTCCAGCTCAATTTCCGCAATCATCGCAAGGTGGTGGTAGTGGATGGCTGGCGCGGTTTTGTCGGCGGCCTGAATGTCGGCGAAGAATATCTTGGCCACAAGCCGCCGCTGGCGCCGTGGCGCGATACCCACATGGAACTGCAAGGGCCGGCGGTCGCCGATCTGCAGCTGGCCTTCGATGAAAACTGGCAATGGATCACCGGCCAGCCCCTGACTCTGCTGGCGCCGCGCGCCAGCGGTGGCGAGGCCACCAGCCTGGTCGCCGCAACCGGACCGGCCGATGCGCAAGAAACCTGTTCGCTATTTTTTGTACAAGCGATACATGCCGCCCGTCACAGGCTGTGGCTGACCACGCCCTACCTGGTGCCGGATTCTGCGGTCAACGCCGCCTTGCAACTGGCGATATTCCGCGGCGTCGATGTGCGTATCCTGATCCCGGCGATCCCGGATCATCGCACCGTCTTCCTGGCATCTACCTTGTATGCGCATGAATCGGTGCGCGCCGGCATCCGCGTGTTCCGCTATCAGCCAGGGTTTACGCACCAAAAAGTGCTGCTGATTGACGACGACACGGCAGCGGTCGGCAGCATGAACCTGGATAACCGTTCACTCCGCCTCAATTTCGAAATTACCGCATTGAATATCGATACGGCATTCGCAGCGGAAGTCGAACAGATGCTAGTGGCGGATTTCGAGCAAGCGGTTGAAATCGATGTTGGTGACTATAGCCGGTTGCACTACTTGTACCGGGTGCTGATTCATGTGACGCGCCTGATGAGTCCGGTGCTGTAAATTGCACCTGGACAAATAATTACCCAAAAGGCAATTAAATATTTAATTAAAGAACCGGCTTGCATGACTGTATTTATATACAGTAGTGGTATCCTATGGCCGTATTAAATATCTACACATATTGACTTCATGCCTTCGCCCATTCGTCGTATCGCACATCTGGATATGGACGCTTTCTACGCGTCGGTGGAGTTGCTGCGCTACCCGGAACTACGTGGCCAGGCGGTAGTGATCGGCGGCGGCTCCCGCCACAAGCCGGAACCTGGCGCAGACGGCCGGCTCGTCTATTCCAAACTGCGCGACTATGTCGGCCGCGGCGTCGTGACCACCTCTACCTACGAAGCGCGCGCCTTGGGCGTGTTTTCCGCCATGGGCATGATGAAGGCGGCCAAACTGGCGCCGGACGCAATTCTTCTACCGACCGATTTCGAGTCTTACCGCCATTATTCCCGGTTGTTCAAAGCTGCAGTGGCCGGGATCGCGCCGTTGATAGAGGATCGCGGCATTGACGAAATCTATATCGACCTGAGCAAGCACTTGGACGAGGTCCGGATACTGGCGCAACGGATCAAGGATGCCGTGCGCGAGGCCACGGGATTGTCGTGTTCGATCGGCGTTGCGCCCAACAAGCTGCTGGCCAAGATCAGCTCGGAACTTGACAAGCCCAACGGCCTCACCATCATTACCGAGTCCGACATCCAGTCGCGCATCTGGCCGCTGGCTGCGCGCAAGGTCAACGGCATCGGCCCCAAGGCGGCCGAGAAATTGACGGCTCTCGGGCTGCACACCATAGGCGAATTGGCCGCCGCCGATCCGGCCGTGCTGCAAGAAAATTTCGGGCGCACGTATAGCGAATGGCTGATGCGTACCGCCATCGGCCTGGATGATCGCCCGGTGGTGACCAGCTCGGAAACCAAATCGATCAGCCGCGAATCGACGTTTGAAAGAGATCTGCACGCCAAGCTGGACCGCGACACGCTCACTCCCATGTTCACGGATCTCTGCGTACGACTTGCGGGCGACTTGCAAAGAAAAGGCTATGTTGCCCGCACGATAGGGATCAAATTGCGCTTCTCCGATTTCCGCATCGTCACCCGGGATCTGACATTGCCTAACGCGACGGACCAGGCCACTGCGATCCGGCAAGCGGCAGGCGAATGCCTGCGCCGCGTCACGTTGGACAAGCGCTTGCGGTTGCTAGGCGTACGGGCCAGCGCACTCGCCAGAAAAGATGAAGCAATGAACGAGTCAGTCGTGTTGCAAGGCGAATTATTCGGCGACGAATAAAACTACAAGCTAGAGAAGCTTGACTTCATTTGCCCGCGACCACCTCTATGCAATACAAACCCCAGGGACAAAGCGTGAAGCGTTGGTCCAGCGGTTTTTGCGCCTGCTCGGCGATACGATCGGCGTCATAGATCGCGAAGATGGGACCGAACCCGCCGATCGCCATCGGCTTGCCATCGATATGGGTCGCCAGGATATAGCCGTATTTCCGCAGTTGCGAAAAGCTCAACTGCGGCATATAGCCGTCGACCGAATGAAACACAATCTGCGTCTCCGGCGCTTTGCTGGCGCCCAGCATGTCTAGCACGTCTGCCAGGCGCGGGCCGCGCAGCTGATGCTGCTTGCTGTCGTACTCCATGGTCGGATTGATGGTTACCGCAGGCAGCTTGGCGAGTGCGGCAAGGTCGAAAGCAAACGCGCTGCCGAACTTCACGTTCTGCTTATGCATCATCTGGTCGATCACCGGATCGGTCGGACCGCGATTGCTGCGTTCAATTGCGCCGGTAATTGTTAAAACTGCCGGCGCCGCAGTTTGTGACGTGCCTTTGGCGGCGGCCCTCAAATCAGGCGATACCGCAAGCATTCCCATGGCGCCCGCAATCGAAGCGGTGGCAGTCGACAAAAACTGGCGTTTTTTCATTCAATGCTCCGTGACAAAGATGGTCTGCCGAATGCAGACCGGGTGAATGCCGAACGAGTGAATGCTACATCAAGTTACGAATGAGCAACACCATCGTTGTCAACCAAATATCCCCCGCGGCGTTTATAAGAAATCCCGCTGTCAACCGGGATTGTGAAACCCAATCAACGGAAGGAATCAATATGAAAAAGCTATTTGGTATCGCCGCTCTCCTCTTCGCATTGACACCATTCGCACAAGCCCAGAACTCGGGCGACCCTCTGTCCGGACATCCCGACGCCCGCAACGACCGCCAGATGGAAACCCACCCGGGCGACTATAAGCAAGGGCCTGCCAAGCATCACCGCAAGGCGCCAAAGAAGCACCATCACGTAGAAGAACACAAAGACGAAATGAAAAAATAATTTGCAGCAGAAACACTGGCTCGCGTTGCGTTCTGCGCAGGTGGGTCAGTGCTTGATCGCTGCAGTTACCTCCATCATGAACGCTGTGGCCCCACCCAGCGACCAGCCGCCATCCACCGGCAACACCACCCCCGAAATATAACTAGCCAGCGGCGAGGCCAGGAATATGGCTGCGTTGGCAATATCGCGCGGCGTTCCTTCCCTTCGCAAAGGTACTGTGGAAGCGATCCTGGCTTTCAGCGCAGGAGTCGGCGCCAGCCGTTCCATGCCTTCCGTACCGCCAATCGGCCCCGGCACGATCGAATTGACGCGCACACCCTGCTCGCCCCATTCCATCGCCAGGACCCGCGTCAACATATCGACACCAGCCTTCGCCGCACATACATGCGCCTGCAACTCCATCGGCAGGAATGCCTGGGGCGCCGAGATATTGATGATCGTGGCGCCGGGCTTGGCAAGGTAGGGATAAGAGGCGCGCAGTACGTGGAAAGTACCCAGCAGGTCGATGTCGACCACCGACTTGAAGCCGTTGGGCGACATGCCGAGTGCCGTTGCCGGAAAATTGCCGGCGGCACCGGACACCAGCACGTCGATCTGGCCGAGTGCCTGGTTCGCCCCGGAGAATGCCGCTGCAACTGCATCCGGATTACGCACGTCGGCACAGAAACCGGCAACCTCGCCCCCGTGCGCCGACAATGCAGATACCGCCGCATCAACCTTGTCTTGCGAGCGGCTGGCTACCGCCATTTTTGCACCCCGTTCGGCGAAAGCGTGGGCAATGCCCAGGTTGATACCGCTGGTGCCGCCGAAAACGAACACTGTCTTGCCGTTGAAATCGAATGGATTGATCATGTCGACACTCCTGGACGGTTGTACATACTCGCTCTGCTGACTAACGAACAATGTACGCCAAAACGCCCGGGTCAACTCATTTTCCGCCAGGCCGCACCAGATAACCCATTCCCGCCGCAATCAATAGCAGGATAGTCGCCGTCAACATCGCAATTTTGACACCGGTAAGCGCATCCCCACCGAAACTATCGCTGACCAGCGCGCCAAATACCGCTACCCCGAACGCGCCGCCGACCTGCCTGGCGGTATTAAGTACGGCGGATGCGGTTCCCGCCCGAGCCTTCTCGACGCTAGACAATATCGAGGTCGTCATGGCCGGCACGGCCAACCCCATGCCAGCCGGGATCAGCACGAAACCCGGCAGCATCTGCAAGAAGCTGGCATCTGTCGCAATCCCGACAGATCCGAGTAAGCCGTACCCCAAGGCGCCGATAAAACCGCCCAGCACCATCGGCAAACGTATGCCGGCACGCCCGATCAGCCAGCCGCTGACCAGGTTCGACAGAATGAAGGTGCCCGTCAGCGGCAAAAACGCCAGGCCCGCTTGCATCGGGTTGTAGCCCTGAACTTTTTGCAGATAAAAACTGATCACGAAAATCACGCCGTAATAGGAAAAATTCACAAACACTCCAAACAGGACGGCCGCTGTAAAACTGGTCTGGTGAAAAAAATTCAAAGGCAGCATCGGATGCGCCACCTTCTTTTCTACCATGATGAAAGCAGCGCCGGCGACCACCGCCAGGCAGAACCCGGACAACACCAGCGGATGCCCTAAGCCTAACGGGTGAAGCTCGATCACCGCGCCAACCAGTCCGGTCAGTGCAAAAATCGCCAGTACCTGCCCCAGGAAATCGAAGGAATGCGTGTGTTGTTTGGCTGCCATGGCCGGCACCACGCGCATGGTCAACATGAAACCCAGGATGCAAATCGGAATATTCACCCAAAAAATACTGCGCCATCCGGCGATCGCTAACAACAAACCGCCTAGCACCGGTCCGGCGGCAATCGAGACGCCGCCTGCCGCGGTCCAGAGGCCGATGGCTTTGGCTAGTAACTTCTTGTCGTGAGCACAAGCACGATTCAAGATAGCCAAAGAGCTAGGCACCAGCAACGCCGCGCCGATTCCCTGGATGGCCCGGGCGATATTCAGGAAGGTGGCATTGGGCGATAACCCGCAGGCGGCCGAAGCCACGGCAAACAACAGGAAACCTGCAAGGAACAACCGCTTGGAACCGAATTTGTCGCCCAAAGCCCCGGCCGACAATAGAAACACGGCAAAACCGAGGGTGTAGGCATCCACCACCCACTGCAAGGCCGAGACGCGCGCGTTCAAATCGGCGCCGATCTGCGGCAATGCAACGTTGACGATGGTGATATCCAGCTGCACGATGATAAAGGCGAAACTGCTGGCCGCGATGGTCCAGCCTACTGCCGGCGTGGGCACTTTCGCAACGGCGGTGGCGCTATCCAGTACTTGCACCGGTTGGGGAGATGTCATTGCAGCGGCTCCATTGCATAAGTGAACAAGTCCCAATTTTGAGCCAGTTGCAGCCGCTTGTCACACAACAACAGTACGGTTACCATCAAACTATGAACGACGAACCCGACCTCAGCCGGCTGGCCCGCACCATCGGCGATCCGACCCGCATCCGCATGCTGTCGCTGCTGATGGAAGGCCGCGCCCTGACCGCCAAGGAGCTGGCATACGGCACCGAAATCAAGCCGGCCACTGCGACCACGCATTTGCGCCAGCTGCTGGACGACAGACTGCTCGACATGACGACCCAGGGCCGGCACAAATACTTTCGGCTGGCCTCGCCGGAGGTGGCGCGCCTGATCGAATCGTTGATGGTATTTGCGCCGAAACGCAAGCGTATCGGCCCGACCACCGGCAACGACGCCATCTGCACCGCACGCTTCTGCTATGACCATCTGGCAGGGAAACTCGGCACCCGCTTGACCGAGGTGCTGCTTGAACGCGGTTTGTTGAATGCCGACGACGGTATATTCTCACTGTCAGCGCAAGGCGAAACCTGGTTCAACGACCTTGGGATCGATACCGCTGAACTAAGGAAGAGCCGACGCCAATTTGCCTATCCTTGCCTGGACTGGAGCGAACGCCGGGATCATCTGGCCGGCGCCTTGGGAGCAAAGCTGGCGAAACGAATGATCGAGCTCGGCTGGCTGACCAGGACCAAAAATTCTCGCGTGGTTGGCATCACGCCGGAAGGGTGTACCGCGTTGGCGGAACAGCTCGGGATTGCGCTGCACCAGGAGTAAACGGCGTGGCAAACAAATGTAAGATTCAAGGAAAAACCCATGCATCAAGGTGTTCTCTTCGCATTGCTGGCCGCGGCCCTGTTTGGCGCCAGCACGCCGTTTTCGAAGCTGCTTGTGGGGCAAGTCTCACCGGTCATGCTGGCTGGCCTGCTATATCTCGGCAGCGGTCTCGGCTTATCGCTCTGGCATGGAGTACGACGCGCGCTTTTGCGTAATCAAGCTGGCGGCAACGGATTGTCCAAAGCCGACCTGCCGTGGCTCGGCGCGGCGATTTTAAGCGGCGGAATCTGCGGCCCGATCCTGCTGATGCTAGGCCTTTCAATCACCCCTGCCTCCAGTGCCTCCTTATTGTTGAATATGGAAGGCGTCCTGACAGCGGCCCTTGCATGGTTTGTTTTCAAGGAAAATTTCGATCGCCGGATTGTGCTGGGAATGCTCGTCATCGTGCTGGCCGGGATTCTGCTGTCGTGGCAGCAAGTACCGGAGTTTGGCGTTCCATGGGGACCTTTGGCGATTCTGGCAGCTTGCCTGTGCTGGGCAGTCGACAATAACCTGACGCGCAAGATCTCCGCCAGCGATGCGGTCCAGATCGCCGCGCTCAAAGGCTTGGTCGCTGGTGTCGCCAACCTGAGCCTGGCCTTGCTGCTGGGTGCGCAATTACCGGCGGTCGCCAGTATCGGCGCCGCCGCGCTCATCGGCTTTTGCGGGTACGGCGTCAGTCTGGTGCTGTTCGTTTTGGCGTTGCGCCACCTGGGCAGCGCCAGGACCGGCGCCTACTTTTCGGCAGCGCCATTCATCGGCGCCGCGATTTCCCTGCTGGTGTTGCATGACACGGTGGGCGGCTTGTTCTGGCTGGCCGCGGGACTGATGGGAGTCGGCATCTGGTTGCACCTGACTGAACGCCACCAGCATCCGCATACGCATGAAGAAACCGAGCATGCGCACAGCCACCGGCACGCTCCAGGCGATCCCCACCACCAGCATCAACACGACTTTGACTGGGATGGCCGCGAACCGCACAGCCACCCTCACCGCCATTTACCTATCAGCCATAGCCACGCGCATTACCCGGACATACACCATCGGCATAGCCACTAAGCTTATGCGCCAAGCCTTTACTTCGGTTGCGACACGACCCGTAAATACGGTTTCAATGTCTTGAAGCCCTGCGGGTATTTCTTTTTGGCGTCCTCGTCGGACACCGAGGTGGGAATAATGACGTCTTCACCGGGTTTCCAGTTCACCGGCGTCGCCACAGTGTGTTTGGCGTTCAGCTGAATCGAATCGAGCAAACGCAGCACCTCATCGAAATTTCGGCCCGAGCTCATCGGATAGACCAGCATTGCCTTGACCTTCTTGTCCGGTCCGACGATGAATACCGAGCGCACGGTGGCGTTGTCAGCCGCGCTGCGCTGCCCGCCGCTGGCATTGGGATGAATCATGTCGTAGAGTTTCGCGACCGTCAGGTCGGCATCGCCGATCATCGGATAATTGACCGCATGGCCTTGCGTCTCTTCAATATCCTTGAGCCAGGCATTGTGGTCGCTGACGGGATCCACACTTAGTCCCATGATCTTGGTGTTGCGTTTGTCAAACTCCGGTTTCAGGCGCGCCATGTAGCCCAGCTCGGTAGTACAGACGGGGGTGAAATCTTTCGGGTGGGAAAACAGGATGGCCCACTGATCCCCGATCCACTCGTGAAAGTTGATCTTTCCTTCAGTGGTTTCAGCAGTAAAATCCGGCGCTACGTCACCTATGCGAATTGTCATTTTCAGCCTCCGTTATGTGTGATGGGCTTGTCAAACTCTGCGTGCAGAGCCCCAACTGAGCAGCCTGGAACAACCATTCTAGTCAATCGGCCTGGGTTTCATAGACATCTCTACAGACTTCTCTAAATAGTTGCCAGTGGAAACCAAATAGTTCTTGACCTTCCTACAGGGGTAACCCTGACAATGCGCTAGCTTGACAACAAATATCGTTGCTACGTACTATAAATAAAGCAAAAATTACAAACAATGAAATTTTCCCGCTCATCCCGCCTGATTGCCGCACTTATCGTGCTGGTCAGCATGCTGTTCATGCAGCTTGCCATGGCGGGTTACGCCTGTCCGAGTTCCAACACAGGGCAAATCGACGATTCGATGTCGATGTCCGTGGAGAGTGACCAGGCGATGAGCGATTGCGTGGGCGTGGACAAGGAGCAACCAAGTCTCTGCCACGCCAATGGCCAGGCAGGCAACCAGTCGCTGGACCGGCCATCTGTGCCACCTGTGCAACCCTTTATCGCTGCCGCACTGACGCTGGTATTCCAGAATATCGAGATCGTCGACCACTCCAGCGACGTCCAACCCAATTCTCTTCTTTTGGCGCGATCCACAGCGCCACCGCTGTCTATACGAAACTGCTGTTTCCGCATTTAACTCCCCAGATCGCCTAGTCCGCCATCGTCGTGCCTTGTGCATGTCCGACGTTGTCTATTGCTATCTGGAGGTTTCATGTCATCCCTGCTGTCACTTCCGCATGTTGCACACTATCCGGTGCGCAATGCGGTTCTTCGTTTTTTCGTAAAATCCAGCCTCGCCGCACTGGCCGGTTGGCTGATGCTGGCGGCCAACGTCTACGCGGTTGAAGCACCACTCACACTCGCCGAGGCCCAGCGCCGCGCCGTAGAACGTTCGCGCCAACTTACAGCACAGGATTATTCTATCGCCGCCGCGCGTGACATGGCAGTCGCCGCCGGCCAACTACCCGACCCGGTATTGCAGGTTGGCATCGACAATGTGCCGGTTACCGGACGTGACCGTGGCAACCTCAACACTGATTTCATGACCCAGCGGCGGGTCGGAGTGATGCAGGAAATTACACGTTCTGACAAACGCCGTTTACGTTCTGATGTATTCGAACTGGAAGCGCAAAAGACCCTGGCCGAAAAAAAAGCCGCAACGGCTACGATCGAACGCGACACAGCGCTGGCTTGGCTTGAACTCTATTACGCGAATGCAATGGCGGCCGTGGTCGCCGAACAAGGTGAGCAGGCGAAGCTCGAAATTCAATCGGCCGAAGGCGCCTACCGAGCCGGTCGCGGCAATCAAACCGATGTCATCGCCGCCCGCGACGCGCTGGCGAAGTTTGATGATCGCGCCAGCGAGATCCGGCGCCGCGTGCGCAATGCCAATACCATGCTGGCACGCTGGATTGGTAATGTTTCGGGTGTTTCTTTGGCCGACAAGCCAGTTACCGATACCGTCCGGGTGAATCCGGCGATGCTCGACGATACCATTGCGCACCATCCGCAAATGGTCGTCCTGGCGAAGCAAATCGCCGTCGCCGAGACGCAAGCCAAGATCGCGAAAGCCAATGAAAAAGCGGATTGGAGTGTAGAAGTGTCATTCCAGCAACGCGCGGCGCCTTTTTCCAACATGGTGTCCGTCGGCCTGTCGATTCCGCTGCAATGGGATCGCGAAAATCGCCAGGATCGCGAACTTTCTTCCAAACTGGCGCAGGTGGAGCAAGCCAAGGCCGAGCGTGAGGAAATGTTGCGCGCAAATATGGCCAAGATCCGCACCCAGGTCGACGAATGGCAAAACGACCGGGAACGTTATGCCCGCTACGAACATGAACTGATCCCGCTGGCAAATCAACGCACGCTGGCTGCGATCACTGCTTACAGCGGCGGCAAAACCAGTCTGGCTGATGTTCTTGCGGCACGTCGCAATGTGATCGACGTTCGCATTCAGGCATTGCAACTGGCAACCGAAACCGACCGCTTGTGGGCCCAGCTCAATTTTCTCTTTCCTGCCGACGACGTAACGACGCATTCCGGGATGAACAAGGACACCCAATGAAAAACAAGAAACTATTCCTCGCCGCCGCGATTGCTACCATTACCGCTCTTCTCGGAACAACCGGCTACGGCCTGTACCGGGCTGGCATGAATCACGGCAAGGAGCTCACCACTTCATCCCGGGCCAACGACCCGGCGGCCGGCGACTCTGCGAAAAAAGTGCTGTATTGGCACGACCCGATGGTGCCGGGTCAGAAATTCGACAAGCCGGGCAAGTCGCCGTTCATGGATATGCAATTGGTCCCGGTATATGCCAATGATGCCGATCCTGGCGGCGACGATGGCAAGGTCAAAATCAGTCCGAGGGTGGAGCAAAATCTCGGCATACGCACTGCCGAAGTCACCAGAGGTAATTTGGCGTCCGTAGTCGTTGCCGTGGGTAGCGTGGCATACAACGAGCGCGACGTCGCTGTGGTACAGGCACGCAGCAATGGATTCGTAGAACGGCTGTATGCACGCGCGCCACTCGACCCGGTGCGCAAGGGACAGGCGTTGGCTGAATTGTATGTACCTGAATGGGTGGCAGCGCAGGAAGAGTATCTATCGGTCAAGCGCATGCAGGGAAATGACATGGAGGGCCTGCTTGGCGGTGCCCGCCAGCGCATGCGCCTGGTCGGCATGACGGATGACCAGATACGCCTGGTGGAATCGAGTGGCAAGGTACAGGCTCGCCTGAGCATTCTCGCTCCTATCGGCGGCGTGGTCTCGGAGCTGGCGGTGCGCGAAGGCATGACCGTGATGGCTGGCGCACCGATGTTCAAAATCAACGGCCTTGGCACGATTTGGGTCAATGCCGATGTGCCGGAGAGCATGGCGGCACAGGTGCGCCCGGGAAATGCAGTCGAAGCGCGCACGCCGGCATTGCAAGGAACGGTATTTAAAGGCAAGGTCAGCGCGATTCTGCCGGATGTGAATCCGGCTACCCGTACGCTCAAGGCGCGCATCGAGTTGGCCAATCCGTCCGGCCAGCTGGTGCCGGGTATGTTTGCGACGATCAACTTTTCGCCCACCGCGCGCAAGGATGTCTTGCTGGTACCGACTGAAGCAGTAATTCAGACGGGAACCCGCAGCGTCGTCATGGTAGCGGAAGGTAACGGCAAATTCCTCCCGGTCGCCGTTGAAATCGGCAGCGAGACCAATGGCCAGACTGAAATCCGCAAAGGATTGGACGCGGGACAACAGGTCGTCGTCTCCGGCCAGTTCCTGATCGATTCCGAAGCCAGTCTGAAGGGTGCCGAAACACGCATGGAGGTCATGTCCACACCACCAGGAGCTGCGCAATGATCGCCAAGCTGATCCGCTGGTCCATCGTTAATCGCTTCCTGGTGCTACTGGCGACGCTGATGGTGACGGCCTGGGGCATTTGGTCGCTGGCACGCACGCCGCTGGACGCCATTCCTGATTTATCGGATGTACAAGTCATTATCCGCACCAGCTATCCTGGCCAGGCGCCCCAGATAGTCGAGAACCAGGTCACCTATCCGCTGACCACCACCATGCTGTCGGTGCCAGGCGCAAAGACGGTGCGTGGCTACTCGTTTTTTGGCGATTCCTTTGTCTATGTCCTGTTCGAAGATGGCACCGATCCTTACTGGGCCCGTTCACGGGTGCTGGAATACTTGAACCAGGTGCAGTCGCGCCTGCCGCCGCAAGCTAAAACCGCGCTCGGACCGGATGCCACCGGCGTCGGCTGGGTCTACGAATACGCACTGGTCGATCATAGCCGCAAGATGGATCTGTCGCAGTTGCGTGCCTTGCAGGACTGGTTTCTGAAGTACGAGCTGAAAGCCGTGCCGAATGTCTCGGAGGTAGCCAGTATCGGCGGCATGGTGCGTCAGTATCAGATCGTGCTGGATCCGGACAAGATGCGCGCCTACAACATCCCGCACGGCAAGATCATCGACGCGGTGCAGAAAGCCAACCAGGAAACCGGCGGTTCCGTGTTGGAACTGGGTGAGGCCGAATACATGGTGCGCGCATCCGGGTATCTGAAATCGCTGGACGATTTCCGCAAGATTCCGTTGATGACGACCGATGCCGGGGTATCGGTGCGGCTGGGCGATGTCGCCCGCGTCCAGGTGGGGCCGGAGATGCGGCGCGGGATTGCCGAGCTGAACGGCGAAGGTGAAGTCGCCGGCGGCGTCATCATCATGCGCTCCGGTAAAAATGCGCTTGAAACCATCGATGCCGTGAAAGCCAAGCTGGAGAAATTGAAGGCGAGCTTGCCGCCCGGTGTCGAAATCATCACAACCTATGACCGCTCGAACCTGATCAAGCGCGCTGTCACCAACCTGAAAGAAAAACTGATCGAGGAATTCATCGTGGTCGCCGTGGTGTGCGCCATCTTCCTGTTCCACATCCGCTCGGCGCTGGTTGCCATCATCACGCTGCCGATCGGCATCCTGATCGCCTTTATCGTCATGTATTACCAGGGAGTTAATGCCAACATCATGTCGCTGGGCGGGATTGCTATCGCGGTCGGCGCCATGGTCGATGCCGCGGTGGTGATGATCGAAAATGCCCACAAGCATATCGAGGCCTGGAGCCATGCGCATCCCGGCGAGAAATTGCAAGGCAATGATCACTGGCGCGTCATTGGCGACGCCGCTGCCGAAGTGGGTCCGGCGCTGTTCTTCTCGCTATTGATTATTGTGCTCTCGTTCATTCCGGTGTTTACGCTGGAAGCGCAGGAGGGACGATTATTCTCCCCACTTGCTTTTACCAAAACCTACGCGATGGCAGCGGCGGCCGGGTTGGCGGTGACATTGATTCCAGTCTTGATGGGCTATTTGATTCGCGGCAAAATCCCGAATGAGCAAAAGAATCCGCTCAATCGTTTCCTGATCGCGCTGTATCGCCCCTTGCTAGATATCGTGTTGTGCTTCCCGAAATGGACTTTGTCAGGTGCGGTGTTGGTGGCCGCTGTGACGGTGTGGCCCATGACCCGGCTCGGCGGCGAGTTCATGCCGCCATTGGATGAAGGTGATGTCTTGTATATGCCGTCGGCGCTGCCCGGGCTGTCGGCCGGCAAGGTGCAGCAATTGTTGCAACAGACCGATCGGCTGATCAAAACCGTGCCTGAAGTACAAAGTGTGTTCGGCAAAGCCGGCCGCGCGGAGAGCGCCACCGATCCGGCGCCGCTGGAAATGTTTGAAACCATGATCCAGTTCAAGCCGCACGACCAGTGGCGGCCCGGCATGACGCCCGACAAACTGATCCAGGAACTGGACCGCGTCGCCAAGGTACCCGGGCTTTCGAACATCTGGGTGCCGCCGATACGCAATCGGATCGATATGCTGGCGACCGGCATCAAAAGTCCGGTCGGGGTCAAGGTCGCAGGGGTAAGCCTGCAGGAAATCGACCGTATTACCGGCGAAATAGAACGCGCCGTCAAGCACGTACCGGGGGTATCGTCGGCGCTGGCCGAGCGTTTGAACGGCGGCCGGTATATCGATGTAAACATCGACCGCGATGCGGCAGCCCGCTACGGTTTGAATATTTCGGACGTACAAAGTGTCGTATCGGCGGCGATTGGCGGCGACAACATCGGCGAAACCGTAGAGGGATTGCAACGCTTCCCGATCAACGTACGTTATCCACGCGAGGTACGCGACTCTGTCGAAAAATTGCGCCAGCTACCGGTGCTGACAGAGCGCGGCGCCCAAATCCAGTTGGTCGATGTCGCGGCGATTCGCATCAACGACGGCCCGCCGATGCTCAAAAGCGAAAATGCACGTCTGTCGGGTTGGGTTTATGTCGATATCCGTGATCGCGACCTGAGCTCCACCGTTCACGACATGCAGCAAGTTGTGGCGAAGGAAGTTAAATTGCCGGCCGGTTACTCGATCGCCTGGTCAGGACAGTTCGAATATCTGGAGCGCGCCACCGCCAGACTAAAAATCGTGGTACCTGCCACCTTGCTGATTATTTTTGTCCTGCTGTACGTGACTTTCAAGCGTTTCGACGAAGCAGCCTTGATCATGGGGACATTGCCGTTTGCACTTGCTGGCGGTATCTGGCTGTTGTGGCTGCTTGACTATCACCTGTCGGTCGCCGGTGGCGTCGGCTTCATTGCACTGGCCGGCGTATCAGCGGAATTTGGCGTGATCATGTTGCTGTATTTGAAACAGGCCTGGGAACAACGGCAGGCCAGCGGCAAAGGCAGCGAAGCCGATCTGCTCGATGCGATACGCGAAGGCGCGGTATTGCGGGTACGGCCCAAGGCGATGACGGTAGCCGTCATCATCGCCGGCCTGGTACCAATCATGCTCGGTGCCGGCACCGGATCGGAAGTCATGCAGCGCATTGCCGCACCGATGGTGGGCGGGATGATCACTGCGCCGCTGCTATCGATGTTTGTAGTCCCGGCGGTCTATCTGCTGTTACGCCGGGGGCAAATTGCCAAGCGCCAATGAGGTCGCAATAAACGCGCATGGAAGCAGGCGCGGCGCTCGGCCGTAAGGTTTTTATCTAACGGACGAGTGCAATCTGTTTCGTATTACCACTCTCAACTTAAAAAAAGGAAATAAGCATGAAACCAATCGCAATCCTCTCTTTGCTTCTGGCACTGTCCGCATCCGGAACTGCACTCGCGCAATCTGCCAGCACGAAAAACATGGATATGAAGGGTATGGACATGAAGACCATGCCGATGGACAACATGAGTTCCAGCGCCACTGCCAAGGTAGCCACCCATCAGGCGACCGGTGTGGTGAAGACTGTTGACACGACCAAAGGCACCGTGACACTGGCACACGGACCTGTCAAGAGTTTGAATTGGCCGGCCATGACGATGACCTTTGTTGTGAAGGACAAGGTGTTCTTCGACAAACTCTCAGTCGACAAGAAAGCGACCATCGATTTCGCCAAACAAGGCACAGATTATGTTGTTACCAGCGTGAAGTAGTTGTTGCCAGAAACTGGCGCCCTGTTCCGATTCATGGGCGCCGTCTTATTACTCGCGTCTAAAACTGAGAATAGCCCTTCCTATCGGATTTCCTGGTACTAACGGATTCGGCATCCAGGCCGTAAAGACGACGAGCGCGTCTCCATCAAGCTTGTATGATCGTTCCTGCTCGGTGCCGTTCCAGGCTTCATTCCAAGATGAATCAACCTTTGTGATGAACCTGTCCCCATCTATCCGATACCGTCCTGTATAGGCGATCAAAGTACGGAAAAGTGCCAGCAGTTTCTCATCCGTATTCCCTGGCTCCCGCACCTGTGCGGTAATTAACACCATCATTCGCCCGTCAGAGCCGAACATAAGATGCCCATTGGGGGTGGCGCCCCACGGTTGGGTGCGCTCCTTTGAGTCCTGAAGCTCGGTATCAAAAGAAACCAATCGCCAGCAACCGTGGAGCTTAGTGTCGCGCTCAGACATATTCCCTCCTGTAGTAGTTCGCCTAAATGTACCCACCTGTCCAATTTCCGGTGCGGGCCATCGCACACCTTCTGCAATGGCCCCTGCTACTCCAGCTTATGCCTTCTGTGCCGTCAATACACGACGCGAAAATACCCAAGCCACAGCTGCAAATACGATCAGGCCGAGCCATTGCGCGGTATTTTCAAACGTACCGCCAACCAGCGCCAATGGCGAATCGTTGCCGGTAAAGCCAATGATGGCCGCCAGCAGCACACCCACCAGGCTTTCACCGACGATCAGGCCGGAAGCCAGCAAGACGCCCCGCCGGTTCGGCGCTTCGGCGTATTGCTCGTATGGCACGCCTTGCTTCTGCGCACGCTTTTTCAAGATGCGTTCGATAATCCAGGCCAGCAATGTGCCCAGCACCAGCGTCGAGGCAACTGTCGGCGGCAGATAAATGCCGATCCCGACCGCCAGCACCGGCAAACGCGCGACACCACCACGACGGCGCAACACTTCATCGACCGCTACCAGCACCACGCCCAATCCAAGGCCGATCAAGATCATGTTCCAGTTCAGTTGATGGGTAAAAATCCCGGTCGCAATGGCGGTCATCAAGGTCGCTTGCGGCGCCGACAAGGCGTGCGCCACATCCATCTCCGCGCGCGGCATCGCCCCGGCAAAACCGTAAGCGTTATACAACAGCTCAAGCACCGGCGGAATTACCACCGCGCCGACCACGCAGCCGATCAGTAACGCTACCTGCTGACGCCAAGGTGTTGCGCCGACCAGCCAGCCGGTTTTCAGATCCTGCAGGTTATCGTTGGAAATAGTCGCCACTGCGATCACTGCCGAGGTGGTAAAGATTGCCAGCGCAATCCCTAACTTATTCCCGCTTTCAGTGGCCAGCAAACCGTCACCGCTGCCCACCAGCAAAATCAGCAAGGAGATCAACACCACGGCGACGATACCAACGCCGGAAATCGGACTGGCGGAAGAACCGATCAGTCCTGCCATGTAGCCGCAGGCAGCAGCAATCAGGAAACCGAAGATAACCGCGAACAAGACGCTGTAGGCAACCAGGCCCCACACCATGCCGGCGGACAATGGCGCCGCGCTCAGGAAGCTGGCAAAGGTCGCTGCCAGGATCGCTACCAGCACCAGCGTGATGGCGATGATCCAGCCCGGCGCAAGATCGCGCTCGGTGCGTGGAATATTGATGCGGCCATTGCCGCCGCGCAGCGCCTGGAAGGAAGTCTTGACGCCTTCCAGCATCGGTTTGAACAAAGTGATCAGCGTCCATACCGCCGCCACGCCGATGGTGCCGGCGCCGATGAAGCGCACGTCCTTGCTCCACAAGCCAGTGGCATATTTGGCCAGCGTCATGCCGTCCGGGATGCTGTGCATCGAAGTCAGCACAGGTACAGCCACGCCCCAGGCAATCAGCAAACCGATCAACATGGCGATACCGGCGACGATGCCGATCAGGTAACCGGCGCCCAGCAATGCCAGCGAAAATCCGGCAGACAACCGCACTACCGCAGGCCCGGCTGCAAACCACAAATTGATGCCTTCGCCCAGCACCCGGAAACCGGATGAGAACAAGGTCACGATGGCAGCGGTGAAACCACCGGCCATGATGTCGACGATGCCGGTTTCCGCCTTGGCTCCGGCCTTGCCGGTAACCGTGTCGAGTTCGACTTCAGCACTACCGACGCGCAGGATTTCCGCAGCCGCCACGCCTTCCGGATAAGGCAGGTCGCTTTGCACCACCATCGCGTGCCGCAGCGGAATCGTGAACATCACGCCCAGCATGCCGCCGGCGGCGCAAATCGCCAGGGTTTGCCAGTATGGGAAGCCTTGCCAGTAACCGATCATGACCAGTCCGGGCAGGATAAAGATAATCGAAGACAAGGTGCCTGCGGCCGAGGCCTGGGTTTGCACCATATTGTTTTCAAGAATATTGGCGCTCTTGAACATCCGCAACACTGCCATCGAAATCACGGCGGCCGGAATCGCGGAAGAAAAAGTCAGGCCGACTTTCAAGCCCAGGTACACATTGGAGGCCGTGAATACGACTGTTATCAACGCGCCTAGAATGATGCCCCGTACCGTCAGCTCGGGCAGCGAAACATTGTCGGGAATGCGACCAGTTTTATTAAACAAATCGGACATCGAAACTCCATCACCAAAATTACAATCTGCCAATTATCCCCGAAACAGTTGCCCATCATCAAAGAATTTGACTTGGGTCTACAATGCCAAGGCACAACTATTCTGATCGAATCATTAGTAATTGCCAGACAACTCACAAAGTTATCAATTAGATTACACTGGCTGCAATTTAGCTACAGCGAATTCGTCCTTCAATAGGTTATCAACCCCAAGCTGGAAAGGTAGAACCCACCATGACAAGCCTGAACATCAACGGCAAGCAGCATGACATCGACTTACCGGAAGACACTCCGCTGCTGTGGACCCTGCGCGATCACGTCGGCCTGACCGGCACCAAATTCGGTTGCGGCATGGCCCTTTGCGGCGCCTGCACCGTCCATCTGGATGGCGAGCCGATCCGTTCCTGTATTACTCCGATTAGCGCCGCTGCCGGCAAGAAAGTCACCACCATCGAAGCGATGGCTGAAGACAAGGTTGGCCATGCGGTGCAGGAAGCATGGATTGCACTAGGCGTGCCGCAATGCGGTTATTGCCAGGCCGGCCAGATCATGTCTGCCACCGCCTTGCTGAAAACCACCGCCAAGCCCACCGACAAGGAAATCGACGATGCCATGAGCGGCAATATCTGCCGTTGCGGCACCTATACCCGTATCCGCGCCGCGATTAAACAAGTCGCGGATAAAGGAGTCGCCAAATGAGCGCCGCTTTTGATTTTGAAAAAGATAGCGCTAACACTCCAGGTGAAGAGGTTAGAGGCGTTGCATCAGTCAGTCGCCGTACCTGGCTCAAAGGTGTCGGTGCGTTTACCGGACTGGCGTTGACGGTTGGCGTGAACGGACTGGTGATGGCGGCCGATCCGGCCCCGGCAAAAAAATACGGCGGTGCCGGCATGCCTGGCGGCACCGTCAACGATCCACTCGTCTTCGTTTCGATAGGTGCCGACGGCATCGTCACCATCGTTGCCCATCGCTCCGAAATGGGCCAGGGTATCCGCACCAGCCTGCCGCTGGTAGTAGCCGATGAGCTCGACGCCGACTGGAGCCGCGTGCGCGTGGTGCAAGCCAATGCCGACGAAAGCCGCTACGGCAACCAGAATACCGATGGCTCGCGCAGCATGCGCCATTTCTTTACTCCAATGCGCCAGGTGGGCGCCACTGCCCGCCTGATGCTGATTTCGGCCGCCGCTACACGCTGGAGCGTGCCGGCATCGGAGATCACCACCAAAAACCATGAAGTACTGCACGCCAAGAGCGGCCGCAAGCTGGGCTTCGGCGAGCTGGCAGTCGATGCCGCCAAGTTGCAGGTGCCGCCGGCAGCCCAGGTGCAACTGAAGGATCCCGCGCAGTTCCGCTATATCGGCAAAGACGTATTCAACAGCGTCGATTTCCGTGACATCGTTACCGGCAATACCCACTACGGCATCGATACCCGTCTCGACGGCATGCTGTATGCGGTGATCGCACGGCCGCCGGTGTATGGCGGCAAAGTGGCGAGTTTCGATTCTGCCGAAGCCTTGAAAATTCCGGGCGTGGTGCGCGTGATCGAACTCAAAGGCAGCCCGCCTCCAGCCAAGTTCAATCCATTGGGCGGCATTGCCGTAATTGCACGCAATACCTGGGCCGCGATCAAAGGTCGTGAAGCATTGAAGATCACCTGGGACAATGGTCCGCATGCCGGCTACGATTCGACTGCGTTCAAAACCACCTTGCAGGAAGCTGCACGCAAGCCGGCCAAGGTAATGCGTAATACCGGCGACACCATGGCGGCGCTGGCGCAAGCCGGCAAACGCATCGAAGCCGAGTACTACATCCCGCATCTGGCGCATGCCACGATGGAGCCGCCGGCGGCCACGGCCCGCACTGCCAACGGCAAATGCGAAGTCTGGGCCTGCGTGCAGGACCCGCAAGCCACGCGCGACACGGTGGCGGATCGCCTGGGCTGGAAAACCGACGCCGTGAAGGTTAATGTCACCTTGCTGGGTGGTGGCTTCGGCCGCAAATCCAAGCCTGATTTCGCAGCCGAAGCGGCGCTGCTGTCGCAAGCGATGGATGGCGCGCCGGTCAAGGTTACCTGGACGCGCGAAGACGATCTGCGTCACGATTATTTCCACACAGTTTCGCTGGAACACCTGGAAAGTACGCTCGATGCCAAAGGCAAACCGCTAGCCTGGCTGCACCGTAGCGCGGCGCCGACCATCGCCTCCACTTTCGTCGCCGGCGCCAAAGGCGAACAGCCAGGCGAACTGGGCATGGGCGCAATCAACATTCCGTTCGTGATCCCGAATATCCGCATCGAAGCGCCGGAAGTGGAGGCACATACTCGGATCGGCTGGTTCCGCTCGGTCTACAACATTCCGCACGCATTTGCTGTGCAATCGTTTGTGGCCGAACTGGCGGCGGCAGCCAAGCGCGATCACAAGGAATTCCTGCTGGAGCTGATCGGCCCGGCGCGCCAGGTCAATCCGCAAGAGATGTCGGACACCACCAACTACGGCGAATCGCCGGTCTTGTATCCGCTCGATACCGGCCGCATGCGGCAAGTGGTGGAGCTGGCGACCAAGGAAGCCGGCTGGGGCCGCAAGGTGCCTAAGGGCCACGGCTTGGGTCTTGCCGTGGCTTACAGCTTCATGTCTTATGTGGCCGCAGTGATTGAAGTGGCGGTTGCCGATGACGGCACGATCAGTATTCCAAGAGTCGACATGGCGATCGATTGCGGGCCGCAGATCACGCCGGACCGGATCCGCTCGCAAGTCGAAGGCGCCTGCATCATGGGACTGAGCCTGGCGCTGACCGGTGAAATCACTTTCAAGAACGGCAGTGCGGAGCAAGGTAACTTCCATGAATACGAAGTGCTGCGCGCCTTCAGCGCCCCACGTGACCTGCGGGTCCACATGGTGCCGCATAAGTACGACATGCCGCTGGGAGGTGTCGGTGAACCGGGCACGCCGCCGATCGCTCCGGCGCTGTGTAATGCTATTTTTGCTGCTACCGGCAAGCGCATCCGCAACCTGCCGATCCGGGATCAGCTGAAAAAGAGCTGATCATGTAGGGTGGGCACGCCTTTGTGTTCACTCTGCTCCTTTCACTACCAGTTGTACTTCGCCGATGCGACCAGTGTGCGCTGGTTACCGTAGAAACAGGTGTTTTCCGACTGGCAGCCGCTCACGAAGGTGCGGTTGAACAAGTTGCTGGCATTCAGCGCCAGGTCCAGTCGACCCACAAAGACGCCAACTGGCGTGGCTGTGGAAATGTGTCTAAGTAAAAGGGAGAAATCTGGAGCGTCAGAGAAAACGGAAATTTAAGTAAGCTAAGCTATGTCATTTTCGAAACCGCAAAGAGGAGGACGAATGAATTTATCGGCAAAATCACTCTTCATTGGAAGTGTTCTGCTCTATTCACTATCTTGCAATGCACTGGCTTCTGCACCACAAAACTTTCTCTATACCAGCTCCGACAACTTAACGCGAATTGAAGCATTGATACAACGCCCGGACATCGGGGGCGTGCAAGTCGTCTACAGCTGGAAGGCGCTGGAAAAAGAGAAAAATCAATACGACTTCTCACAAATCGAAAAGGATTTGAACTATCTCGATGGGTTGAACAAAAAATTGTTTATTCAGATCCAGGATCGTTTTTTTGAGCTAAAACATAAAAATGTGCCGCTATATTTGCAGCAGGATCCGATTTATAAAGGTGGCGTTGTCGCACAGTACGACAACCCCGGGGAAAATAAACCAATAGGTTATGGCTGGGTTGCCCAGCAATGGAATCCGGCGGTGCAACAACGCTATCAGCTGCTATTGAAAGTGCTGGCAGAAAAATTCGATGGCCGTGTATTTGGCGTCAACCTTCCGGAAACCGCGATCGATCCCGACGTGAAGCACGACAAAACCGGATTCAGCTGCGAAAAATATTTTAATGCGGAAATGGAAAATCTCGATTTTGCCAAAAAGGCATTTAAACAGTCGCATGTGGTCCAATACGTCAATTTCTGGCCATGCGAATGGGATAACGATCACAAATATATGTCGCGCCTGTTTGCTTTTGCCGAACAGAACCACATTGGTCTGGGCGGCCCCGACGTCGTCCCGAATAAAGCAGCACAGATGAAAAATGCCTATCCGTTTTTCCATCAGTACAAAGGCAAACTCAGCCTGGTAGCAATGGCCGTGCAGGAACCGACACTAACCTATACCAATCCCAAAACAAAGAAACCGTTTACCCGCGATGAATTTTCCGACTACGCGGAGAATTACCTGGGCGTAGACATTATCTTCTGGAGTACCGCATCCCCATGGTTGAACCAGGGCCAGTCGCCGGAATGAAGATTGCACCGTGCCAGCCCAAGCTGCTTTGCTCAAAGCAGCTTTTGGCTAGCCACCAGCACGCCGTCGGCATCGGCATAAATCCATGCGCCCGGCGCAATCGTCACGCCGGCAATGGAGACGCTGATATCGCGCTCCCCTACCCCTTTGCGAACGCTGCGTTGCGGGTGCAACGCCAACGCACGCACGCCGATATCGCAGGCGTTCAGCTCAGCCGAGTCGCGTACGCAGCCATTCACGACAATGCCGGCCCAACCGTTCTTTTGCGCCAGCACGCCGAGATTGCCGCCAACCAGGGCGCAACGCAAGCTGCCACCGCCGTCGATCACCAGCACCTGGCCGTTACCATCGGTTTCCAGCGTGCTGCGCACCAGAACATTGTCTTCATGCACCTTGAGGGTACGCGCCGGACCGTAAAATGCCTGGCGTTTGCCCAAGGCGATAAATACCGGAGGCAACACCGCCAACGCGGCAGTACCCAGCTTGTCTTCGTTAGCGTCACATAAATCGCAGGTAGAAAAAATCATTGCATCTCCATCGCAAGGGAGTGAAAAGAAAACTGTAAATGGAAGCTATAAACCGGAATTAATCGTCCGATGAAAACGTCAGGCCGCCGAATTTCTTGACACTATACATCCGCTTGTCGGCTACCTTCAACAAGGTTTCCAGATCGAGGCCGTCGGCCGGATACAGGGCGCCGCCGATGGAGGCGCCGATCTGGCAATGCTCGCCGTTACCCATCAGGATCGGCTTGTTCAGCACCGCATAAATCTTTTCCGCAATCGCCAGCGCCGACTCTTCATCGGCTACGCCGGGCAGGTAGACGATGAATTCATCGCCGCCGAAACGCGCCACTTCATCTTCCTTGCGCAAGGCGTTTTGCAGGCGCAAGCCAACTTCAATCAACACCCGGTCACCTTCATCATGGCCATAGTGATCGTTGACCTGCTTGAACTTGTCCAGATCGACGAACAGCACGGCAAACCGGAACAGCGACGGATCGACATCGGTGCGACGGCGGAATTCGATCTGCGCGATCAGGGTATCGCGATTGAGCAGGCTGGTAAGGCGGTCGGTGCGCAGATGGCGCTCTATTTCCTGGAAGCTCTTTGCCAGTTCGCCAATTTCATCGGTGCGGTCGATATTCAATTTGGCAAATGGCCGGCCGCTGCCGATGTTGCGTACCGCCAGCGTCAGCTTGCGGATATCGCGCAGGACCCAGCGCAATATCGCGTAGCCGACCAGCAAAGCCAGCAGGATTACCAGCAGCCCCAGATACAAGCTCTTATAGACACTGGCATTGACCGCTCCCCAGAAATCCGAACGCGGCAACGCCACCACCGCCACCCATTCCAGCCCGGCAGCATCGCGATGAATCTGTGCCGCCACCTCGATCTGCCCGTACTGGCTGGGAAATGCGCCAATGATCAACTTGCCTGGCGTCGGCGGGCTGGCAGCCGAGGTATCTACCGGATCGATCACCGCCGTAACCTCACGGTGTTTCTGTAGATAAGTTTGCACCAATTGCCAGCTTTGGCGCATGAAGGGCGAAGCGACATCGTTGAGATTATTTCTTACAGACAGCCTCTGAGCGCCATTGCGCAGGGCGAAAGCACCTTCACCATTCGACGATACCAGCAGGTCGCCGTCGCGCTCGGCCACAAACGCGACGCCATTCTTATCCATCGATAACGTCTGCAAATAGTCGCGTAGCGGCCGTAGCGACAATTCCCGCGCCACCACGCCGAACACTTGCTTGCTGGCGTCAACCACCGGCCGCGCCAGCATCAGCACCGGTTCATTGCTGGC
Organism: Collimonas sp. OK307; assembly: GCF_900113705.1. Classification (GTDB taxonomy): domain Bacteria; phylum Pseudomonadota; class Gammaproteobacteria; order Burkholderiales; family Burkholderiaceae_D; genus Collimonas. The sequence continues at coordinate 329,594 of NZ_FOQI01000001.1, forward strand.
GGGATCGATGAACACTGGCGACCAGGTATCTTTTTTCTGGTTGATAGCATTCAAATACCAGGTCTGCTCGCGCGGCTCGTAGTGTTCCGTTTCCAGGAACGTCATTTCCGTGGCGGGGCCGCGACTGCGGTACATGTGGACCAAGCTCTCGCCGGCGCCTCTCAACCTGACCCGGAATTCGTTGGCAGCGCTTCGGCGAATGGAGACATAATGGCCGTCCGTACCGGCAAAGCTGATCAAGCCGCCCACCACCGGAAACAGGCCGCTGGCAATCCACATGCGCTCTTCCAGCCGGTTCACGCTGACCGGAAAAGGGATGGGAGTCGGGGTTTTATTGGCGGCGTCGGCAATCTGATCGGGCGCGACCACCCGCAACGCCGCGCCGGCGTCGAATAATTGCCTGTTGATGACGCTGTTGATGCCTCCCATCATGTCGGCCAGGACCTTCTGCGATAACGCATCGGTAGCTTGCTGACCGGTTTGATAGAGCAGCCAGCCGACTGAAACGGCCAGACACAACAGTAGCGCTGCAAACGGCAAAATGAATAGGCGTTGCAGTGACGTTCGCTTCAAAATTGCCTCAAAAAAAACGCAAAAATTGGCAATGCCTGCTTACGGATTAGCCAGCATATACCCAGGCGCAGGTGCAGGCACAGGTGCATGCATATGCGAGACACATGCGCAGCATAAGTTTAAAAAAAGGCCACACGGCGGAGCCATGCGACCTCTTTTCATAAAGCAACACATTCAAGCCTGCTGCGATTCTACCCGTTTGCACAGGTAAAATCTGAGCTTACATTGTCGCTTTGAACACAATCTCACCATTGTTAACATTTATATGAATCGTGTCCTTGGGCCCGAACTTACCTTCGAGGATCAATTTGGATAACGGATTCTCGATCTGCTGCTGGATTGCTCGTTTCAATGGCCGGGCGCCATAGACCGGATCGAAACCTGCTTCCGCGATTTTCTGCAGAGCGCCTTCCGAAATGTCCATTCCCATATCCATTTTTGCCAAACGCTGTTCGAGAATTTTCAGCTGGATCTTGGCGATCGCGCCGATATTCTTCTCATCCAAGGCATGGAACACCACGATTTCATCGATACGGTTGATGAATTCAGGACGGAAATGGTTTCTCACTTCAGCCATCACTTCCTGCTTGACCGCTGCCGGATCCGCACCTTCCATCGCCTGGATCCGATGCGAACCCAGGTTGGAGGTCATCACGATCACCGTATTCTTGAAATCGACGGTACGGCCCTGGCCATCGGTCATGCGGCCATCGTCCAGCACTTGCAGCAGCACGTTAAAAACATCCGGATGGGCTTTTTCGATTTCATCCAGCAAAATCACGCTGTACGGCTTGCGACGCACCAGTTCAGTCAGGTAACCGCCCTCTTCATAGCCTACATAACCCGGCGGCGCGCCGATCAGGCGGGCTACCGAATGCTTCTCCATGAACTCGCTCATGTCGATGCGGACCAAGGCATCTGTGCTGTCAAACAAGAAACCGGCCAGAGCCTTGCACAACTCGGTCTTACCAACACCGGTAGGGCCAAGGAACATGAACGAACCGTAAGGCCGGTCAGGATCGCTCAGGCCGGCGCGCGAACGGCGGATGGCGTCCGACACCGCAACAATCGCCTCATTCTGGCCAACCACGCGTTTATGCAGCTCGTCCTCCATCTTGATGAGTTTATCGCGTTCGCCCTGCATCATCTTGGCTACCGGAATGCCGGTAATGCGCGAAACGATCTCGGCAATTTCATCGGCGCCAACCTGGGTCCGGACCAGCTGCGGTTTGCCTTCCGGGTCAGGATGCTCGGCTGCCAGGGCATCCTGTTTGGATTGCGCCTCAAGCGCTTTCTCAAGCTCATTGAGTTTGCCGTACTTCAGCTCGGAAACCTTTTGCCAGTCGCTCTTGCGCGTCGCTTCGTCGATTTGCAAACGCAGCTTTTCAATTTCTTCTTTCAGATGCTGGCTGCCTTGGGCGCTGGCCTTTTCCGATTTCCAGATTTCTTCCAGATCGGCATACTCACGCGACAACTTCTCGATTTCCTCTTCGATCAGGGCGAAGCGCTTTTGCGATGCCTCGTCTTTCTCGCGCCGCACGGCTTCACGCTCGATCTTGAGTTGAATCAGTCGACGATCAAGCTTGTCCATCACTTCCGGTTCGGAATCGATTTCAATCTTGATCTTGGCAGCTGCCTCATCGATCAGGTCGATAGCCTTATCCGGCAAGAAACGATCGGTAATGTAGCGATGCGACAACTCCGCCGCCGCAACAATCGCCGGATCGGTAATTTCAACGCCATGATGGACCTCGTATTTTTCCTGCAAGCCGCGCAAGATGGCGATGGTAGCTTCGACGCTAGGCTCGTCGACCAGGATCTTTTGGAAGCGCCGTTCCAGCGCCGCATCTTTTTCGATGTATTTGCGGTATTCATCCAGTGTGGTGGCGCCGACGCAATGCAGCTCGCCGCGCGCCAATGCTGGTTTCAGCATATTACCGGCATCCATCGCGCCTTCAGCTTTGCCGGCGCCGACCATGGTGTGCAGCTCATCGATGAATACGATGGTCTGGCCTTCATCCTGGGCAATTTCCTTCAGCACGGCTTTCAGCCGCTCTTCGAATTCGCCGCGAAATTTGGCTCCCGCCAGCAACGACGCCATGTCCAGCGACAAGACGCGTTTCGATTTCAGACTGTCGGGGACTTCACCGTTGACAATCCGTTGCGCCAGTCCTTCCACGATCGCGGTCTTGCCAACCCCCGGTTCGCCAATCAGCACCGGATTATTCTTGCTGCGCCGTTGCAAAATCTGGATCGCCCGACGGATTTCATCATCGCGGCCGATCACCGGGTCGAGCTTGCCAATGCGGGCCCGCTCGGTCAGGTCGAGTGTGTACTTTTTCAGTGCTTCGCGCTGTCCCTCGCCATCCTGCGAAGCAACATTGGCGCCGCCGCGCACGGCGGTAATCGCAGCTTCCAGCGCTTTGCGGGTCAGCCCGTTTTCGCGCGCAAGGCGCCCCGCATCCGATTTATCGTCAAGCAGCGCGAGCAACAGCATTTCGCTGGCAATGAATTCGTCGCCGCGTTTTTGTGCTTCCTTGTCGGCCAGATTCAGCAATGCCGACAGATCGCGACCGATCTGTACTTCGCCGCCATGGCCGGAGACTTTAGGCAAGCGCTCCAGCGCTGCTTTCAAGCCGGCGCCCAGCGCGGCGACATTGACGCCTGCGCGTTGCAGCAAGGAGGTGGCGCTGCCGTCATCCTGATTCAATAAAGCGATCAAGGCATGGACCGGCTCAATATACTGATTATCATTGCCGACAGCCTGACTCTGGCCATCGGCGATTGCTTCTTGCAACTTTGTGGTTAATTTATCGAAACGCATGGTTCCTCCAAAATATCTAATGGATAGAAAATTGGGACGGGCCGCCGTATTTCAAGCGCCAACGGAGAAACAGCTAAAACCAGATAAACAAGTAGAAAGTAAGTAGAACAGTAAGCAGGCAAGTTAAAAAGTGACAGCGCGATAGGTCGCGAACCCGGCAATACACAAGAGAATCGAACCGCAGAGATGCAGGAGCGTATGTCCAAGAAACCAACCATACTCGCCCTGCTGCAACAACACCATCGATTCAGCGGAAAAAGTGGAGAAAGTAGTCAAACCGCCAAGAAATCCGGTAATCACCAGCAGCCGCCATTCGACAGGCAGCAATGGGTGCGCCTCAAAAAAACCGACTGCCAGCCCTGCCAGGTAGCCGCCGGCCAGATTGACCAGCAAGGTACCCAACGGCAGCTGGTTCTGATATGCCCCCAGCAAGGCAGTTGCGCCCCAGCGTAGCCAGGCGCCTAACACGGCGCCGATACCCACCGCCAGCCAGCTCACTTTTTACTTTCGCGCATGGGCAGCGGCAGCGCATCCTGTTCGTCCAGTTCCCATTTGGCCAATGCTTCGTCGTCGGTGCTACGGGCGTCGACCCAGCGCGCGCCTTGGTCCGTGTGTTCTTTTTTCCAGAACGGTGCTTCGGTTTTCAGGTAGTCGATAATGTATTCGCAGGCGGCAAAGGCGTCGCCGCGATGCGCTGAACTCACCGCCACCAGCACGATCTGGTCGAGCGGCAGCAAGGGGCCGATACGGTGTATCACCAGGGCATCGAAGATATCCCAGCGCTGTTTGGCCTGGTCGACAATCGCGGCCAAGGCCTTCTCGGTCATGCCGGGATAATGTTCCAGCTCCATCTGCGCGACGCTACTGCCGTCGTTCAAATCGCGCACGGTACCGAGGAAGCTGACTACGGCGCCGATTTTGGGATTGGATAGCCGCAGTTGCGCAAGCTCGGCGGCGAAATCGAAATCCTCTGTCTGAACACGGATGGGCATAGTCAAGACCTCATGGGCAGCAACAAACCAATGTCAGCCGCCGGTAGTTAGCCACCGGTAACCGGCGGGAAGAATGCTACTTCGCCGCCATCAGCCAGGGCGGCATCGGCGCCGACCAGCTCCTGATTGAATGCCATGCGCAAGGCTCGGCCATCCGCCAGCGCCTCAGCCCAGACAGGGCCGCGCGCGCGCAAGAAAATGCGCAGCTCGCCAACGGTGGCAATCGAAGCCGGCAACTCCAGTGTCTCCTGAGACACATCAAGCGCCTCACGGAGGCTGGCAAAAAAGCGCAGCTGGATTTTCATTACATTCTCTTTTTCGATCAATTACAAGGTTGTTCGTTTTGACGATTACGATTGCGATTACTTTTACTGCAGTAGAGCAGAAAACGGCAAGAAACGCAGCAAGTCGCCCCTGGCAATGGTTGTTCCAGCCGGATTATCGACCAGGCCGTCACCCCACACGGCTGATGTCAGCACGCCCGAGCCTTGGTGCGGGAATAAATCGAGGCCGCCGGCGGCGTTGATTTTTACGCGCAGGAACTCCTGGCGGCGATCAGCCTTGGGCCAATCGAAATCGGCGCGCATGGAGATCGCCTGTGGCGCCAATCCAGCCGCCGCCACGCCTTGCTGATGCAAAATGAAGGGTCGCACAAAAATCAGGAAGGTCACAAAACTGGAGACCGGATTGCCGGGCAAGCCGATAAAGAAAGCGGTGTCGCCGGCGGCGCGGCGGACTTCGCCGAAGGCCAGTGGTTTGCCAGGCTTCATGGCGATTTGCCACATGTTCAAACGCCCTTCCGCTTCGACCGCCGGCTTGACGTGATCTTCTTCGCCGACCGATACGCCGCCGGAAGTAAGAATCAGGTCGTGCTCCTGGGCTGCCACACGGAGCGCCTCGCGGGTCGCCTCACGATTATCCGGCACGATGCCGTAATCGCTGATTTCACAACCGAGGTTTTCCAGCAGGCCGCGCAATACGAATCGGTTCGAGTTGTAAATGGCGCCCGGCTTCAACGGCTGGCCGGGCATGGTCAGTTCATCGCCGGTGAAAAACATCGCCACCCGCAATTTACGCACCACCGGCACGGTTTCCAGGCCAACCGATGCCGCCAGGCCGAGATGCTGCGGCCGCAACCGCGTGCCGGCCGGCAAGATCACGCTGCCGCTGCGGATATCCTCGCCGGCGCGACGTACCCATTCACCGGAAGCTGGCGTATGTTTGATCACCACGGCATCGCCGTCGGCGTCGCACATTTCCTGCATCACAACGGCATCCGCACCCTCAGGGATCATGGCGCCGGTAAAAATCCGGGCAGCGGTGCCCGCCTGCAACGGCGCACCGACATGTCCGGCCGGGATCCGTTGCGACACTTGCAGTCTGGCAGCACCGCTGGCGCAATCCGCAGCGCGTACGGCATAACCGTCCATCTGCGTATTGTCTGCCGGTGGCACGTTGAGTTGGGAAGTCTGGGCGCTTGCCAGTATCCGGCCATTGGCGGCCAGCGTCGGCATCTGTTCGATGACAGCGCTGTCGACCAGCGGACGCGGCGCGGCCAACAATACGTCGAGGGCTTCAGCCACGGACAACATAGGTGGTTTTTGCATCATCTGATTCTGATCGCAGCCGGCTTACAGACCGGTATGGCCGGCTATGAAAGCCTTGACCTGCGCCACGTCGACCGCCATCACTTCAAAGCGCTGCGGCAGTGCTTCTATGTTTTCAAAGCCGGCTGGCCGCTCGGCATCACGTCCCAGCGCTTCGCGGATGGTCTCGTTGAACTTGGCCGGCAAGGCGGTTTCCAGCACGATCATCGGTACGCCCGGGGTCGCGTATTCGCGCGCCACCTTGACGCCATCGGCGGTATGCGTGTCAATCGTGACGCCGTAACGCTGTTCGATATCGCGGATGGTGTCCAGTCGGTCCTGGTGAGTCGATTTGCCGGACTGGAAGCCGAACTGACCGATCTTGGCAAACTCGTCGCCATCGCTGCCGGGGCCGCCCGCCAGGTTGAAGCCACCTTCGGTTTCCACCTTATGGAACAACGCGCGCACGCGTTCGCTGTCGCCATCCAGCAAATCGTGGATGAAACGCTCGAAATTCGAGGCTTTGCTAATGTCCATGCTGGGGCTGCTGGTGTGGTAAGTCTCGGCCGATTTGCGCACACGGTAGATACCGGTGCGGAAAAACTCGTCGAGCACGTCGTTCTCGTTGGTGGCCGCCACCAGCTTATCGATCGGCAAGCCCATCATGCGGGCGATATGGCCGGCGCAGATATTGCCGAAATTACCTGAAGGAACCGTGAACGATACTTTTTGATCGTTGTTGGTGGTCGCGCTCAGATAGCCACGGAAGTAATACACCACTTGCGCCACGACACGCGCCCAGTTGATCGAATTGACGGTGCCGATTTTCTGGCTGGCCTTGAACGCATGGTCGTTGGATACCGCCTTGACCATATCCTGGCAATCGTCAAATACCCCTTCGACCGCGATGTTGAAAATATTCGGGTCTTGCAGGCTGAACATTTGCGCAGTCTGGAACGCGCTCATTTTCTTGTGCGGCGACAGCATGAATACGCGGATGCCCTTTTTACCGCGCATCGCATACTCCGCTGCGCTGCCGGTATCGCCGGACGTGGCGCCGAAAATGTTCAGCTTGGCGTCGTTCTTGGCCAGCGTGTATTCGAACAGGTTACCCAGCAATTGCATCGCCATATCCTTGAAGGCGAGCGTCGGGCCGTTTGACAATGCCTGCAGCAGCAGCTTGCTGCCGTCTTTTTCTTCCAGCAGACGCAAAGGCGTGATCTGGCTGGCATCTTCGCCCGTCCGCGCATTACGGTAAACCTCGGCGCTGTAGGTCTTGTGCGTCAGTGCCTTCAAATCGGCCGCAGGCACATCGGTCGCAAACTTCTTCAACACTTCAAACGCCAGGTCGGCGTACGACAAGCTACGCCACAGATCCAGCTCGGCGCCGGTGACTTGCGGATATGTCTCTGGCAGGTACAAACCACCATCCGGAGCCAGGCCGCCTAACAGAATTTCGGAAAAATTTTGGGCGGCTGCGTGGCCGCGAGTCGAAACATAATGCATATTGTGGGTGGCGTTGTGTAAAGTTGCAGATAAGGATTAAGTCAGGATAGAGCCAGGATAGAACCGTCTGCTTGCATTATAGCGTCCGTAACCATGCCGCTGTCAGCTTTGGATACGTGCAGCAGACCCTGGCCGGGCTTATTTTTTCTTCTTCCAGTAATCCTCGGTCTCGGCGTAGCACTCGACCGTCAGATCCGAGACTTTCGCCTCCATGTGCGCCTGCGCGTCGGCAATCGCCTGGTTATAAATGCCGGGGCCGATCACGCGCAAACAGAAATCGAGCAGCATGCCCGCTTTCAGATCGCCGATCGGCTCTTCCATGTTTTCCTTGAAATAGCGCTGAATCGATCCGATCAGATCTTTCTGCTCGTTTTGCTGTAATTTGATCGCCACGTGGATTTCCTTATCGTTTTTACATCATTGAAGCGAGCACGCAATACGCCCTCTTTTTTGAAAACCCATAAATGTACACCATGCCCGGGCAGCCGTTATCACACCACCAATATGATAGATACAAATCCGCACTGCAGCCTTATTGCCGCGCTGATACAATGTCACTCTTATTTTCTGGCATGAATTCAGGTATGTTAAATGCTTGAAAGATTGCACACTACACAATTGTCATGACACCTCCACTTCTCCCTAGCTCGCCAATTGAACCTGTTTCGGCAATGCCGGACGAACATCCCATGTCGGGCAGCCTGTTCATGGTGGTAGCACCTTCCGGCGCCGGCAAATCGACGCTGGTGAATGCCTTGCTGGCACAGGAAAAAGCCATCAAACTGTCGATTTCCTACACAACGCGGCCACCACGCCCGAGTGAACAGGACGGACGCGAGTATCATTTCACTACGGTTGAAGACTTCCGTACGCGTCACAAACAGGGCGAATTCCTGGAATGGGCCGAAGTCCATACCAATTATTACGGCACTTCGCGCCTGGCGATTGCCGAGCAAATGCAATCCGGCACCGACGTCTTGCTGGAAATCGACTGGCAAGGCGCGCAGCAAGTGAAGAAGCAATTTCCGCACGCAGTCGGCATTTTCATCCTGCCGCCATCGATTGCAGCCTTGGAAGATCGCTTGAAAAAGCGCGGTCAGGACGAGCCGCAGGTCATTACGCGGCGAATTCTTGCGGCCGGCGGTGAAATCGCCCACGCCCCCGAGTTTGAATATGTTATTATTAATCAAGAGTTTGCAACTGCTCTGTCGGAATTAACAGCGATCGTCAAGGCTACCCGCTGCCGCTTTTCACAGCAGGCGGTGCGCAACGCGTCTTTGTTTGCCCAGTTGGGCATCCACGCCAATTTAAGTTAGTATCGAATCAATAACTGGTATCAACACCTAGCAACACCGTTTTCCGGAGAATATATGGCCCGCATCACCATCGAAGATTGTTTGAAACAAATCCCTAACCGTTTTCAGTTGACGTTGTCCGCGACTTATCGCGCGCGCCAGTTATTGCAAGGCCACACTGCAAAAATCGACGCAAAAGACAAGCCAACCGTGATTGCACTGCGCGAAATCGCTGCGGGCAAGATCGGCATCGAAATGCTGAAAAAGGTACCTGGCTAACATTAGTAAAACTCATGCGGCTGATAGCTACCCAGTATGAACCTGACCTCTCCAGATTCAAGCCTGTCATCAGCCGCAACCACTAAAAAACGGGCGGCCTCCCCCCGCTCAGCCAGAAAACCCGCGAATACTCCTCCCTTGCCAGATCATCCGCCCACGCTCCAACCCGGCGTCGCCTCGATCACGCACCTGGCCAACAAGCTTGCCGAATACCTGACACCAGCCGAGCTGAAGAAAGTCAGAGAAGCGTATCGCTTTTCAGATGAAATGCATCTGGGTCAGATGCGCAAATCCGGCGAACCCTATATTTCACACCCGATTGCCGTCGCCGAAATCTGCGCCGACTGGAAACTTGACGCGCAGGCGATCATGGCTGCCCTGCTGCATGACGTCATGGAAGACCAGGACGTCAAGAAGGATGAGCTGATCGAACGCTTCGGCGCGCCGGTGGCGACCCTGGTGGACGGTTTGTCGAAGTTGGACAAGATCGAATTCCAGAGCCAGATCGAAGCCCAGGCCGAAAATTTCCGCAAGATGCTGCTGGCCATGGCGCGCGATGTGCGCGTGATCCTGGTCAAGCTGGCCGACCGTTTGCACAATATGCGCACACTGGGCGTGATGGTCCCGGAAAAGAAGCGCCGCATCGCCCGCGAGACGATGGAGGTCTACGTCCCGATCGCGCATCGGCTGGGACTGAACAATATCTACCGCGAGCTGCAGGAACTGGCGTTCTCGCACCTGTACCCGCTGCGCCATCGCACCCTGGCCAAAGCAGTCAAGGCGGCGCGCGGCAACCGGCGTGAAGTGGTCAGCAAGATCCTGGAATCGGTCAGCACCACGCTGGCGGCAACCGGTATCAACGCCCAAATAGACGGTCGCGAGAAAAGCCTGTTCGGCATCTACCGCAAGATGCACAACAAGCATCTGTCGTTTTCCCAGGTGCTGGATGTGTACGGTTTCCGTATCGTGGTCGACACCTTCGCCAATTGCTACCTCGCGCTCGGCACCCTGCACGCGCTGTACAAGCCGATGCCAGGCAAGTTCAAGGATTACATCGCGATTCCCAAGCTGAATGGCTACCAGTCGCTGCATACGACCTTGATCGGCCCTTACGGTACGCCGGTAGAATTCCAGATTCGCACCCAGGACATGCATCGGGTGGCGGAGTCAGGCGTGGCCGCGCACTGGCTGTACAAGGATGAAGAAGGCAATCTGAGCGATTTGCAACAGCGCACCCATGCCTGGCTGCAGTCGCTGCTCGACATTCAAAAACAGACCGGCGATTCGGCTGAATTCCTGGAGCACGTCAAGGTCGACCTGTTTCCCGATTCGGTTTATGTATTCACGCCGAAATCGAAAATCATCGCCTTGCCGCGTGGCGCCACCGCCCTCGACTTCGCTTACACCATCCATACCGACGTCGGCGACCAGACCATCGCCGCCAAGATCAATCACGAAGCCGCGCCGCTGCGCACAGAATTGCACAACGGCGACATCGTCGAAATCATTACCTCGCCCAGTTCGCGCCCTAGCCCCAACTGGCTAAGTTTCGTGCGCACTGGCAAAGCGCGTTCGGCCATCCGTCATCATCTGCGCACCATCAACCTGAGCGAGTCGGTGGAACTCGGCCAGCGGCTGTTGTCGCAGGCGTTGGCAATGCTCAACCTGAATCCGGTGCTGGCGCCGATCGTGGTCGATCGCCTGCTGAATGAATCCAGCGCCAAATCGATGGATGAAATCTATGCTGACATCGGCGTCGGCAAACGCATGGCGACTTTGGTGGCGCGCCATATCATGGGCTTGCTCGAAAACGAACCGTTGCAGACGCCGCTGCTGGATATGGAAGGCGTTGCCGCTCCAGCCAAGATGGAACCGGTGGTGATCTATGGCAGCGAAGGCGTATCGGTGCAGCTGTCACCGTGCTGCCAACCGATTCCAGGCGACCACATCACTGGCCAGCTCAAGCGCGACCAAGGCCTGGTGGTACACACCGAAGACTGCCATATCGCCAAGCGCCAGCGCAACAAGGATCCGGATCGCTGGATTGAAGTGCTGTGGGGTGAAGACCTGAATCGCCGCTTCGATTGCCGCATCAAGGTGCTGGTGCATAACGACAAGGGGATTCTGGCCCGGGTCGCTGCCGAAATCGGCGACTCCGACGCCAACATCATCTACGTCAACATGGATGACGACAAAGACCAGCTGATGACGCAATTGATCTTCACCATCCAGGTCGAAGACCGGGTGCATCTGGCCAGGTTGATGCGCAACGTTCGCCGCATCCGCGGTGTCACACGGATTCTGCGGGACCGCAACGCGTAATTGCCGGTCTACTCAGTTATTGAGCCATGCATTACTGAAGCTGAATTATTGAAGCTGAATTATTGAAGCGACCGCTTCGGCGGCACTGGCAGCGGCAGATGGAAAACATCAATGCCTTCCTCTGCCAGCTCTTCGCATTGTTCCGCCGATGCAATGCCGCGTATCCCATGCTCAGGGACTTCCTTGTAATGAATCCGGCGCGCTTCTTCGGTAAAACCTGTGCCCACATCTTCCGTATTTTCCATCACATGACGCGCCACTTCCTGCAGACGCTGCTGGAATTGCGCCACTGCCGATGAGTTCAAACCCGCATCGCTGCCGGCCGGATTTGATTTGGCCGCAGATAAATTCAGGTGCGGGGCTGACGGCAACTTGCCGACCTTCATGCTGTCGCACACCGGGCAAATAATCTGCTGCTCCGCTGATTGCGAAAGAAAATCTTCCTCCGAGGCAAACCAACCCTCAAAGCGATGATTCTGTTCACAGGCTAAGTTGTAGACTTTCATGATCAGCAGCACTTCTTCGACGCGGAAAAGCATGGATCTTACACTAAGCAGCATAGAACTTATTTTCGGCGCCCGCTGATCAAAGCTTGTTTGGCTAAAGCTTACTTGCTGCTTGCAGCATCTCGCTGATCCGGCTCGTACTCACCGCCGCCTCGCCATAAGTAAATGTGCCATGCTCACGCATCTCGTCAGCTGCACGCAAAAATGCACCCAATGCCGCGCGCGCCAGTGAGCCCGACACTAACCCGTTTGACGCCGATAGCAGCCAGCTCTTGCAAGCCAAGTTGCACACCTTGCAGCCCCATTACCACGTTCACAGGCTTATCCAGCGAACTGACCACCGCGGCGATCTCTTCCTTGCTTTTCAAGCCTGGCGCATAGAGCACGTCAGCACCGGCTTCCTGGTAGGCCTGGAGCCGCTTGATAGTATCTTTCAAATCGGGCCGGCCAACCAGGTAATTTTCCGCGCGCGCGGTGAGTGTAAAAGGAAAATCCAGTCCGCGCACCGCCTCGGCGGCTGCGCGTACGCGCTCGGCCGCCAGTTCCAGGGGGTAAATCGGATCGGCGCTATGGCCGCTGGCATCTTCGATTGAACCGCCGACAATGCCGGTAGCCGCAGCAAGCCTGATAGTTTCCGCCACCGTTGCCGGCGCCTCGCCAAAACCGTTTTCAAGATCCGCACTGAGCGGCAGTTCGGTTGCCGCTGCTAGCTCAGTCAAATGCGCCATCATCTGCTCACGTCCGATGCCGCCATCCAGTTGCCCACGTGAAAATGCGAAGCCTGCGCTGGTGCTTGCCAGTGCTTCAAACCCGAGTAAAGCCAGCAATCTGGCGCTGCCGATGTCCCATGGATTTGGAATGATGAAAGCCCCGTCGCGTGTGTGAAGCTGCTGAAAAGCATGGGCTTTTTGGCTCTGTGATTGCATCAGATATCTCCGTCATAAAATCATTTCTCGAATGCAAACATTACCACCAGCAACTACTTCGCGCTGCACACTGCCTGCAACGTTTGCAAAATCGCCCTTTGCAGCAATTCTTTATTAGCTTACCTGCGCTTTGTTTCCTAGAATGAAATCCTGAAAGCACTCGCACGCTTCAAGTTTGAGTCTCAAATTCAAGTCAATAAATCGGGAGGCGATATGGGAAGGATACTACTCGTATTATTACTGGGCGGCCTTGCCGCAGGGGTGCCGAACCAGGCCATTGCCGATAATAGCCTGGGCTTGATACAAGGCGGAACAGCACCATTTTTTGCACCACCGGCGTTATATGGCGCCGAGCTGCATCCGGCACCGTTGCTCCATCCGCCTTCAGCTGTCACGGCCGCACCCGTTTGGCGCGAACGCAATGACTGGGACAAGCGGCGCACCGAGCAATGGGCAGAGATCGAGTCGCGCCGTCAGCAATGGCGGGAAGCGCACGGGGGCGATCCCATTGTCGTTCCGCTCGACAACAGTGTTGCTGGCAACCGGCCATCATCCAGCAATTTTTGATGTCGGCCAGACGGGCAGGTCGGCATGTTACCAGCGCTGCTTCAGGCGAGGCGTTCGCGCGGGAGAGAAATAAAAGAAGTCGCGTGCCAACGCATGTGCCACATTCCGCGCGCTAAACGTTAAACGCTGAAAGATTCAACGGTTTCATCAAAAACACAAAATTCGTTCTTCCCCGCCGCTTTCGCCCGATACATGGCGATGTCGGCCTGCGACATCAGCTGCGACGCTGAAACACCGATGCCGGAGTACAGCGCGATACCGATCGAGGTGCTGAGCTGAAATATTTTTCCGCCGACATTGAAAGGTATGTTGAGCAACTCCAGCAATTGCTGAGCCACAACAATCGCCCCATTCCGGATATCGCTGAGATCCGTCAGCAAGATCACAAATTCATCGCCGCCCAGGCGCGCCACGGTATCCGTACTTCTTCTTTCGTCCAGTAATCGCGCGGCGACCTGGCGCAAGACGGCGTCGCCGGCCGCGTGTCCATATTGATCGTTGATCGGCTTGAAATCGTCCAGATCGCAAAACAGCAGTGCAAAATGCGAGCCCTCGCGCTGGGCGCGCGCCAGCGCCTGCTGCAAGCGATCTTCCAACATGGTCCTGTTGTACAGGCCTGTCAGCGCATCGTGATGCGCCATGAATGCCATGCTCGCCTCGCTCGCCCTGAGCGCGGCTTCTTTTTCATACAACCGTTCCACCAGATAGTTAAAGCCGAGCACCAGATCGCCTACTTCGTCGCGGCGCTTGACTGGCAGCGGCGCCAACGGCCGCTTGCCATCCGCCATTTCGCGCATCGCCTGCGCCGCACTCGTCAGCGGCCGCAACAAGCGCGGCAACACCAGCATCAATATCGCAATCGTCGCAAACAGTACCACCAGCGTGTTCTTCAGGAAAAAATTCCGCATGGCTTGAATCGGGTGGAACACTTCCGTGGTGGGTATCCGTGCGACCACAAACCATCCCGTGCTCGGCACCGTCGCCATGGAAGACAACTCCTCCACACCTTTAGCGTTAATCGTTATCCCGGTGCCGCGGAAGCCGGCCATGGCGCGATCGTGCAACAGATTCACGCCGGGTGCCGGCGTCGGCTTTAACACCATCGCAGGGTCACTGGAGGCGACGAATAACTTGTCGGCCGGCGAAATTAAAAGAAAGCCGCCGCTTGCTCCGAGCCGGATTTCCTGAAGGCGATCGAGAAAACCAGGTGAGTTGAGCACCACCACGCCCGCCAGCACCGCCACCACCTGCCTGGCGGCGTTGCGTACCGGCGCCGCCATGATCAAGATCGGTTCACCGTTGGCGCGCCCACGCTCCGGCTTGCTCATCACGGGGGCATCGGCATGCAGCGCAACCTGGAACCAGTCGGTACCTGAATAGACCAGCTTGCTACGCCCCGCTACTATCGGATATTCGGCAAGCAAGCCAACGCCATCCGGCCGCATCACCAGCAAACCGCTATTAAACAAGGGATTCAGCCGCTGCCGTTCCCGCAGCCAGGTCGCCAGTTTCTCCGGCTGCTGCAGCAGTTCCTGCGGCAACGCCGTGCTCAGTTCGCCAATCAGGGCGCGCCTCGTTTCGATACTATGATCGATATCACGTGCGACATAAGAAGCAATGGACAATTGCTGATTTGCAACTTCATCACGCAGCAGTCCTTGCGCGAACGGCAGCGCAAAGAACAAGCGAAGTGAGACACCGGCAACGATAAGCACCACGCCGAGCCCGATAAAGCGGAATTTCATGCTTTGAAATATTCGCATTGGGCAATAATACAGAAAATTGCTAGACGACAGCTTTAAGAAAGGCCCGAGTCAGCTGAAGCGAATGGGTGGCAGATTCAATCCGGCTCAAAATCGCGGCAAATCTGCCAGCGTGCGTCCCGACACTTCGGACTCGGCAATGCCGATACCTTCAATCCCGTGCTCGTAAATCACCAGCGCGATGCTGGGGCCGCGCACAATTTTTCCATCGACTGAAAATGCGGTGGCGACCTCATCGCCGAAATGCAGCGCATCGACCACCAGGCTGACATCTTGTTCCGAAGTCTTGTGCTCCCATCCGATAGAGCCGTCATCTTTGGGTTTTGCCCGTCCCCAACGTACTTCTTCGACCCGATCGCCGGCACCATTAAAACGAACCGCTTCAATCATATGAATGGACATGCATTTCTCCGGGATAGGAAGTTGAAAAAGTTTTCACATCATGGTACGCGCCATGTTAATTGCCAGCAAGATGCCTGGCAAAATTTTGCTGGCGCCCTACGGCCAAGACATGCGTAAAAAAAACGCTACCCAAATTGAATTGGATAGCGTTTTTGCACAGGCTACGGCTGACTAATATGGGGCGTCGCCTGGCACCACCCGCAACCAGCCGCTCGGGCAACTCGGCACATCAGGATAATAGCCCGCCGGGTCGTTACAGTAGTAACTGAAATCAGCGCCTGGCGGCACATACATCAATGACGCGGGGCCTGGATAGAAAGCTGGATCGTAGTAAAACGGTGGCCAGAAAAACGGGCCGCCTATGATTATCCTGCTGCGCCCATGGAAATCGTTGAACCGATGAAACCCGTGGCGAGCTTGCATTCCACCGCCGTGAAAGCCGCCGGCGTTGCCATGAAAGCCGCCGCCATGTCCGTGAAACTCGTGATTTTGCGCAAGCGCAGAACCACCGGTAGCGCTCAACATCAACGCGGCTACCGCAAACCATAAAACCGTGAACCTTTTCATAGCGACACCTTTTACTTCCCGCGTTTGCTTCGCTTACTGCCAAGGCAACGCCACAACGACAGTACAAACTGTACTCCTTGTATTCAATATATATTGGGCAATAAAAAGGGGAACTACAAATCGGTAATGTTTGCAACAACATGTATCTATGCACACGTATCGATGCAACCAACCGGATCCGCAGCAAACAGCGGTAAGGACACATCCATCTCATTTCTTGGTTACGGTATACTTGCCCGTCCCAAACGCAGAAAGAAAGCACCAGAAATGACGACCTACAAAGAGCTGCAAGCACAAATCGAACAATTGAGAAAACAGGCAGAGGAACTGCGTCAAGCCGAAATCGCTGACGTCATCACCGAAATCAAAGCCAAGATGAACGAATATGGCATTACCGGTGCGGATCTGGGCTTGATGGGTAAGAAACGCATCATGAAAACCAGCCCGGCAATGGCGCCGGAAGTACCGGCACCAGCACCTGCGCACGTCGACGCGCCAGCCAGCAGCGAAATGTAATCAATCGAGATTAAAGCGCAGCCCCAGCGACAGCACATTGTTACCCAAGCCACCGTTGCCCAGCTGCGCATCGTAGTTGAAATACCAGCCCCAGCGCTTGTCCACCGCCGTAGTCAAGCCCAGTCCGACCCAGCCGGCATTGCGCGACAAGCCGATCCCCTGCACCGTAAATCCCGCCGCCGGCGCACCCACATATGCCGCCCTGAAATCCAGGCTGCCCGCCGTGAATGCATGCTGCCAGGCTGCATACGCCTGCACTGTGCTCAAACCTCCCGACCATTGGAAACTGCTAGCGCCACGCAAACCCAGCAAACCGGCCGTTTGCTGATACGCCTGGCCGTCCGCCGTCAGTCCGAATACGCCGCCGCTTTCCGTAAAGCCGCCGCGCTTGAGGTGATCGTAAGCCAGTCCGGCGTAGGGTGTCAGCCGGGCATCAGCGGACAAGGGCAGCACATAACCGCTCTCCGCATAAGCCGACCACAGACTATCTGTGTGTCCGGCACCCAGGTTCTGCTGCGTATTGCCGATCACCGCCGTGCGCGACACCGTGCTGACGATGCTGGCCACGCCGGTCCTCCCCGACACATACCAGCCGCTATCGCCAAACGCGTGGCGGCCATACAGGGAAACACCGGTATTGTGCCCCTTGGATTGCCCGCCCAGCCGGTCAAAGCTGGCCTTGCTGTCAGCATACGCCAGCGCTGCACCAATGATCGTATCGGCGCTGAGGTGGGTATCGACCCCGAACTGGCCGCCCCAGAGGGAGGTGTCGCCCGTGGCATAACCGCTCTGGCTCAACTTGCCCGAAGCACCGATGGCGCTGACCCACAAACCGGTACCGTCTTTCCCTTCCGCCTGGCTCCCCAATGCCGCCAGCCGATTGCCCAGATCACGATTGAGCGCCTGCGATTGCTGGAACGTCAGCGCCTGGGCCGAAGCGTGGATCTGCCCCGACAGGCTATCCAGCACCTGCCCCGCCACTTCCACGCTGGCGCTCTTCTGCAAAGCCGCAGCGCTCGCCAAAAACGCACCGTTGGTTCCGCTCACATTGCCGCTGGCGACCATCTGGTCCGCCGCCTTCAGGCCCGTCTCCAGGTTGGCCGCCGCATTGGTACGGGTAGGATCGTTGCCAAACGCCGCCGCAGCCATGCTGACCACGTTGGTGCGGCTGATCTGCAGATCGACTTGCTGCGCCTGGTACGACAAGGCCGCCGCAATAAACACTCCCGGCGTGAAGCTGACACCGTCGGCCTCGAAGCTGAGATCCTTGAACTGGCCGCTAACGCCGCCGGCAGCGCTCAGCACCTTACCCGTGACGCCGGCCTGCTGCGTGACATAGCCGGAAGGATCCTGGTTGCCGGCAGGCGTGGTGGCGATCAGGTGCGAATTGCCGAGTATCGCCGCGCCGCCCACCGTCAATGTGGTATTGAGCTGATTGGCCAGTACCGCCGTCGGCACCGCAATATAATTGCCGTCGATCGTCAGGCCGGCGCCGCTGTTGTTGACCCGGCCGCTATTGTTGACATTGCCGTGGATACGGCCGCCGTCGCCGCCGAGCTGGCCGGACGCGCTGACATTGACGCTGGAAGCGACTGCGCCGGTGATATTCAAGCGGCCGCCAAGGATATTGCTGGCGCCCGTGTAGGTATTATTGCCGGCCAGGGTCAACTGCCCGCTGCCGCTCTTGTTCAAGCCGGCATCGCCACCGATATCGTTCTTGAATACCGAGCTGGCGTTATCAAACTGGACATTCACATTCGGCCCCAGCGCCAGCCGCTGGTCAAACAGCGCCGGGCCGTTGACTGCCTTGCTGGCATTGAGCAATCCCCAGCCGTAAGTGGCAGGATCGTGCATGTCGGTGGCCGTCGAGAGAATGGTTTGCCGGATCAGGTCGGCATTCATCCAGGGATAGGCTTGCTGCACCAGGGCTGCCGCACCGCTCACCGCCGGCGCGGCAAACGAAGTGCCGTAGACGCGGGTGCCGGTGGCGCCAGAGATAAAATCGCCGGCCGCCGCCAGGCACCAGTTGGCGGCAACGCCGCAACGGTTGGCGTAACTTGAGATCACACCCGGCACCGTGTCGCTGAAAGAATAGCCGTTAGTGCCGCCGGCGGCATTGACCGCCGTCACCGCCAGCCAGCCGCTTTGCAGGTCAGCGAACAAGCTGGGCAGGCTGGCCGTAAGATTCGGCTGCGCCGCGCCATCGTTACCGGTAGACCAGATGAACAAACCCTGCCGGGCCACATACGGCTGGTACAGAGTATGCAGGGCAAGTGTCAGGCTGACAGAAGCGCCGACGGGACTGATGCCATTGGACTGGTTGAAAATCCGCACGCCCTTGCTAAACAGATCCTGATACATCTGGTTATTGAGCAGCAGACCGCTGTCGGTAGTGCCGGCGGCGGCAACTTGCAAGAACGCGCCGGGAGCGACACCCGAAGTGCTCCCTGCCAGCATCTCCGCCACTTCCGTGCCGTGTGTATTGCCGTTGGCGCCGCCGACGCTGTAGACCGTCTTGCTGATGCGTCCGGCCAGTTGCGGATCGCTGACATCGAAATCGGTATCGACGATGCCGACCGTGATGCCGGCGCCAGTCAGGCCCTGGCTACGGGCAACCTTGATATTACTGGGATCCAGCACGTTCAACATGGCTGGCGGTGGCGGCGTCGCGACCGGTACCGCTGTTGCTGCCGCATTGCCGCTGCCGTCAGCAGGTGGCGAGCTTGACGCCGGTGGCGTAGCAGCCCCTGGCGGAGTGCTTGGGGCCGGGTTTGCCGGTGGATTCGGATTGCTGCTCCCCCCCCCACCGCCGCCACAACCGGAAATCAATACTAATACAGCAACGGAGATAATCGACAAGGACCTCCGACGAGACAATTCTTTGTCCATAACGTCTCCCCCCATATGTGCACTAACTTCAATCCGGCCAAGGCCGGCATATCGGCTTGCTGCATTCACATACTCAGTCGCGCATTACTAGTAAGAATTTCTTTTAATTTCCCTTGTGCAATTTATTATGCTCGCATTTATTGCAACATTTCCCTATTTTTGTTTATTTACTGAAATTGTTTCTTTATAGGCACATTTTTAATTCGGCAATAAATTGTCGTAGAAGGCGCACCTGAGAGGGGATCGGGAGGGGACTTTTCGGCTGACATGATTTCCAACTGCATCCTGACCGCCGTTGACTCAGGAAATTTATGGTTCGGCAACTTTAATGCCGTAATTGCGACGGCTTTTGTTATTATTACTTTCCGGTAACCTTACCTAAATCCACAGACACATACACCGCCTCAAGAGGGCAGCATGTGTTTGAAAAATCTCAGGGGATAAACATGACGTTTACAGAGTCAATTAAAGTCTGCTTTTCGAAGTACGCCGACTTCAACGGCAGGGCTTCCCGCTCCGAATATTGGTGGTTCGTGCTGTTTACGGTGCTGCTGTCGTTCGCCGCCAGTGCGATCAGCGACAAGTTCAGCCTGCTTGTTTCAGTTGCCACGTTGCTGCCATCCATTGCGGTTGCAGCGCGACGCCTGCATGACACGAATCGCAGCGGCTGGTGGCAACTGATCGCACTTCTCCCGGTCATCGGCTGGATTGTCATCATATATTTCCTGATTCAGGAAGCAAAAGAACCAAACAATTTCGGTGCGGCACCGGTTGTTCCAAGCATTCCGGAAACCTGAAACAGCGCCGGCATCTGCCTCCTCCAAGCGTCGGGGCAGTGCTGCAACGATGGGAATTCGTCGAAGTTCCCGCCCCACCCCCACCCCCTCAGGAACCCATGAAATCCGCTCTCCTAGTTATCGATGTCCAGCATGGCTTATTTGATGAAACGCCGCGCCCGTTCGAAGCCGAAGCAGTCATAGAGCGCATCAACATCCTGACCGCCCGAGCCCGCGCTGCGGGAGTCCCCGTGGTGTTTATCCAGCACGAAGCCGGCGATATCGAATACAACTCTGCAAATTGGCAACTCCAGCCCGGACTGCAGGTAAAGGAAGGCGACGTAAAACTGCGCAAGACCACGCCGGATTCCTTCCTCCGCACTGAACTCGAAGCATTGCTGGCGTCATGGCGCACCGAACACGTCGTGATCTGCGGTTACGCTTCAGAATTCTGCGTCGACACCACCACCCGCCGCGCCGCCGCACTGGGTTATCCGGTGACGCTGGTGGCCGACGCCCACACCACCCACGACAAGCCGCATGCGACCGGGCTGCAGATACGCACGCATGAAAATGCGACGCTGCCCGACATCGAGAGTTTCGGCCCGGAAATCAAGGCAGTTGCCACCTCTGAATTGCATTTCACAAATTAGACTCACAGGCAGGGAGCCGTAAATGAAAAAACGCCGCAAACCTTGTATTTACCTGGTTTGCGGCGTTTTGTTTGCATTTACTGCAATGTATAGTGGTGCCCGAGGCCGGACTTGAACCGGCACACCCTTACGAGCGAGAGATTTTAAGTCTCTTGTGTCTACCGATTTCACCACTCGGGCAATTCTGCCGATCCGAAGAAACGCGCAAAACTTATATCTGCAGAGACTACCTGCGATACGGGACAGGGCCGCATTCTAACAGGTTCTTATTGCCAAGACCATCCTCTCATGCAAGCTTGCCTGCTCGCGACCTTTCAGTGCAATCCTTCGACAGCTCGTATATCACGTGAATGACAATATTGGTATCAAGCATGAACTTCAGCATCAAAACGTTTCTCTCTCTTGCTGTGCCTGCTCCGCACGTACGGTCATAAAATCATCAGTGACGCTTTCATAATCTACAAAAAGCTGTCCCGTGTATTCATCAGCGGCGCAATCACTCGCTCCTTGCCGAAAGCGCGCACTGATGGCGTAACTTGATTTCATTGCAGAAAAGCATCGGCCGGCACACCGGTCATTTCTTCGCATATATCCGAGAACGCCGCCATGGATGCAAATCCCGAGCGTACCGCTATCGTTGCCAGATCATGAGAATCTGAACCGTCCGCCCTTGCGGCCATATACAGTGCGTGGGCAACCCTTTGCTCGCGCACCAGGCTGCGCAAGGCCTCTCCTTCGGCAAACAGACGCGCACGCGCCTTTTGCGGTGTCACCTGCCATTGATGCGCCACGCAAGCGGCCGTCCAACTACCTTGCGGCGACATGAATATATGCTGCGCCAGCGGCCGGCTCCACTCTTTTTTCCGTTCCGTGACCTGATGCGCATCAACTGGCGCAGATGCCACCTCCAGCGAGAATTCTGCGGCCCGGTGCTGTAGCGGCATCACATCGCAGTCGAAGCGCAGGAACGCCGGGACCGCCGTGCTTTCGCCGCAGAGCAGTTTTTTGCTCGCGCCGTGATTACGCAGATACAGCGTTCCGTTCAATACCGTGATCCGAAACATCACCGGGAAGCGTAGGCGCAGCAAATGCAGCGGATGATGAACCCTGATTGTCATGAGTCGGTACCGTCTCGATGTTGAGAGGCCAATTTTGTTCAAAATCGCATCTCCTGTCTGTCGTCAGGATGACTACCGGCGCTCTACAGTTCCGACAGACCAAAACTACGCAAGCCCGGCAGGTCAACGACACGAATCGATTGATAGGAAACATTTACGAGATTCAACTTCCCCAACTGACTCAAGGCTTGATTCACTCGCTGCCGTGACAGACCGGTGAGCAAGCCGATTTCCTCCTGCGACAGCTCCAGCACCGCAGATGTGCGCGGACACAACATGGGATGGAACAACTGTGCAATCGCCTGGGCTACTTGCGCATCCACCCCCAACAGGCGTTCATTCTGTATCGTTGCGATGAATTGCCCCATGCGTTCGTTGAGTTGGCGGATCACGAAAGCCGCGAAGGGCAGGCTTTCGGTCATCAGAGTATGAAAAATGTCGACCGGCACCAGCAAGATGTCGGAATCGCGTATGGCAATCACATCGTATCTTCGCAATTCTCGCTTGATGACACTGCCTTCACCGCACCAGCCTCCCGCCGGAATGCCGGAAAACGTCGCACCCCGCCCGTCCAGGCTGTATACAGCCAGTTTAATCAAACCGCTGTGCACGCCAATCCAATACCGGGATTGTTCGCCACGGCGCGCTATGAAGGTACCCGCAGAAAAATGTTGCGACACCACACCGCCTTGTACCAGCGCCTGATGCGGGGGTGAAAGTACTATGAACCAATCGTGCATGCCAAGCTGTACTGCGTTGCTGCTCATACAAATCGCTTCCTTAAGCTGTCATCACGATGACAAACCCGTCATCCAACTGATGATAGCCTAGAATAAATACATTCCGGGTCGTATAGGGAATGCTTACATTCTTCAGGAGACAATAGCATCATGACGGTTGATTTCGACTCTGGCCTTGGCAAAAACCCTGCCAACTTCGCGGCACTGAGCCCGCTTGACCATATCGCGCGTTCCGCCGAAGTATACGGCAATCGTTTGGCTATCGTACACGGCCCGTTACGTCAAAACTGGCGCGACACTTACCTGCGCGCACGCAGGCTGGCCAGCGCGCTACGCAAAATGGGCGTGGAAAAAGGCGATACGGTTGCAGTGATGTTGCCGAATACACCCGCAATGGTGGAGGCGCATTTCGGTATACCGATGTCAGGCGCGGTACTGAATGCATTGAACATCCGCCTTGACCTGCCCTCCCTGGCATTCATGCTGCGCCATGGAGAGGCAAAGGTGCTACTGGCCGACAGTGAGTTCGCCGACGCCGCACGTCAGCTGGCGCAACAGATTCCGGGCTTGTATGTGGTTGCCGTAAACGACGTGCTCGGCCCCGATGATGTCATGCCATTTGGCAACACCGATTACGAAAGCCTGCTCGCGGGCGGCGATGCCGATTTCCAATGGGAGCTGCCAGCAGACGAATGGGACGCCATTGCGCTGAATTACACATCCGGCACCACTGGCGATCCTAAAGGCGTGGTGTATCACCATCGTGGCGCCGCGCTGAACGCAATATCGAATATCCTGGAATGGGACATGCCCAAGCATGCGGTGTACCTTTGGACGCTACCGATGTTCCATTGCAACGGCTGGTGTTTTCCCTGGACGATTGCAGCCCGTGCCGGCGTCAACATCTGCCTGCGAAAATTCGAACCGAAACTGGTATTTGACCTGATTCGCGAACATGGCGTTACCCACTATTGCGCCGCGCCGATTGTGCATGCCGCATTGGCCAATGCGCCGGAAAGCTGGCGCGAGGGACTGCCAGGCAAGGTCCGCGGCATGGTCGCGGGCGCACCGCCGCCAACGGCCATACTAGCCAAGATAGAAGCCATGGGTTTCGATTTGATACATTCCTACGGCCTGACCGAAGTGTACGGCCCTGCCGCCATCTGCGCCGAGCAGGAAGAATGGGCCGCACTGTCGCAAGATGCACGTGCCGTCAAGAAATCGCATCAGGGAGTACGCTATCACCTGCAAGGCGCTATAGCCGTGCTCGACCCGGATACCATGCGGCCGGTGCAAGCCGATGGCCAGGAAATCGGCGAAATCATGTTTCGCGGGAATATCTGCATGAAAGGCTATCTGAAAAACCAGAAAGCCACGCAAGATGCATTTGCGGGCGGCTGGTTCCATACCGGCGATCTCGGCGTCATGAGCGTGGACGGTTATATCAAAATCAAGGACCGCAGCAAGGACATCATCATTTCCGGCGGCGAAAACATTTCAAGCGTCGAGGTCGAAGATGCCCTGTATCAACATTCCGACGTACTGGCTGCAGCGGTCATCGCGCAACCGGATCAAAAATGGGGAGAAACGCCCTGCGCCTTTGTCGAGCTAAAGGAAGGGAGCAACCTCAATGAAGAAACGTTGATCGCATTCTGCAAGAACATCCTGGCCGGCTTCAAGGTTCCAAAAACCATTTACTTCGGATCCCTGCCTAAAACATCCACCGGCAAGATTCAGAAATTCGAACTGCGCAAGCGCATGAAATCGGATTCAGCTATCGATGTGTAACGCCTGGCATTAATGCTACGGCTGGCCCTGCCCAGGACCGCGCTGTCAGTCGACGCAACAATTTACCCTTGCTGGAGGTGACTTTTCACGCGTCTGGATTGGATTGGGATAAGGTCGTGAATCTATAATGTATACCGTTCTCCGGCACTGGTGTCTTCGTTAAACGTACGTGGTTCATTTGCCGATCAAGCCGCCGCCGCTGCTGGCGGCGCCGATGTCCCGCTAGCCGCTCCCAAAGACAGCAAACGCTGCGCCATGCAAAAAACGAACAGCAGCACGCCGATCACAATCTTGGTCCACCATGAACTCAATGTCCCGTCGAATGCAATCAAGGTCTGGATCAGGCCGAGGATGAGCACGCCGGTCAGCGTGCCGGCGACATAGCCGTAGCCGCCGGTAAGCAAGGTACCGCCGATCACCACGGCGGCGATAGCATCCAGTTCCGTGCCCTGCGCATGCAAGCCGTAACCGGACAACATGTAGAACGAGAACAGGACGCCGGCCAGGGCCGCGCAAAATCCGCTGAAGGCGTACACCATCACTTTAGTGCGCCCCACCGCCAATCCCATCAGCAGCGCCGACTGCTCGTTGCCGCCGATGGCATACACCGCGCGCCCGAAGCGCGTGTAGTGGGCGATGTAGATTGCCACCGCAAGCATCAGCATCGCGATCACTACGCTAGGCGAGACGAAGGCGCCCAGAAATTCGATGCGGGCTTGCGACAGGGTCACATACAAGGGCTGGTCGATCGTAATCGAATTGATGCTGATCAGGTAGCACAAGCCGCGCGCCAGGAACATGCCGGCCAACGTGACGATGAATGCCTGCAGTTTGAAAAAATGTATCATTGCGCCCATCAGCGCGCCGAACGCGCTGCCGATCACCAGCACGCAGCCGATCACCAGCAGTGGCGGCCAATGCCATGACTGCAGCAGGTAGGCCGAGATCATGGTAGTCAAGGCCAGCACCGAACCGACCGACAGATCGATGCCGCCGGATAAAATGACAAAGGTCATGCCGATGGCAATCACCAGCAGGAATGCGTTGTCGATCAGCAGATTTAACACCACCTGCAAAGAGAAAAATCCGTTATAGGTGAACGATCCCAGGGCAAACATCACGACTAGCAAGGCTACTGTCGCCAGCGAAGTGAAGTAAGGAGACGACAGTGACTTGCGAAAAAATCTCATCGTAGGTTTCATTTCTTTTTACCGTTAGAAGAGCGCGACCGGCCAGCGCCGCCAAGCAGTTCCGTCCCCAATCCGCGAAACTCAGGCGATTGCGACAGGCACACCGCGAACACCACCACCGACTTCACCACCATGTTCACCTCCGGCGGCACGCCCATCGAATAAATCGTATAGGTCAGCGCCTGGATGATCAACGCACCGATGACGCTGCCGACCAGGCTGAATTTTCCACCGGCCAGAGAAGTACCGCCCAGCGTTACCGCCAGAATCGCATCCAGCTCCAGCAGCAAGCCGGCGTTGTTGGCGTCTGCGCTCTTGATATTGGAACTGATCATCAATCCCGCGACACCGGCGCAGGCGCTGCAAAACATGTAGACGAAAAAGATCAAGGCTGCAGTCCTGATGCCGGCCAGCCGCGCCGCCACCGGGTTGATGCCGACCGTCTGGATGAACAGGCCCAGCGCGGTTTTACGCATCAGCAGCGCAACCGCAATAAATACGCCTATGGCGATAAACAGAGAAAACGGCAAGCCGAGCAGATAGCCGCTGCCAACATAGAAAAACGGTTTGTAGTACACCGTGATGATCTGGCCGTCGGTCAGTAATTGCGCCAGTCCGCGCCCGCCCACCATCAGGATCAAGGTCGCTATGATCGGCTGCAAACCGAGCGTGGCCACCAGGAAGCCGTTCCACACACCGCACAGGATGGCCGCCCCCATGGCGGCGGCAAGCGCCCATATCATGGGTATCCGGCTGGCATATTCCGGTACGCCGTTGTGCATCTCCATCGTGCCGCCTATCAGTAGTGCGGCAACGGTGCCGGAGATGGCCACCACCGCACCCACGGAAATATCGATGCCGCGCGTTGCGATTACCAGGGTCATGCCGAGTGCCGTCAGTATCAAAGGCGCAGCACGGTTGACGATATCGATCAAGCTGCCGTACAGGTGGCCGTCTTTCCATTCAAGCCGGAAAAATCCCGGAATCATGAAAAAATCGACTGCCAGCAGCAGCGCCAATGCCGCCAGCGGCCGTAGCAACGGGTGACGCAATAGCAATCGCAAAGATGTTGATGAGTCTGGGGCAGCCTCGTTCTGCAACCTGGCGCCGGATAGCGGATCGTGACTCATCGGATCGTGATTCACAGGATTGGAATTCAACGGAATGCTCATGCGCACTCTCCTGCGATCACCTGCAACACCGATTCGTCGTCGAGCTCGCCACGCGAATACTCGCCGCAGGCCTGGCGATCGCGCAATACCAGCATGCGGTCGCTGCAGCGTAGCACCTCGGGGATTTCGGATGAAATAAACAGGATCGCCATGCCCTTGCGGCACAGGGCGATGACGTGATCCATGATCTCTTGCTTGGCGCGGACATCGATGCCGCGTGTAGGCTCATCTAATATCAGCATCGCGGGATCTGTAGCAAGCCAGCGCGCCAGCAAGGCTTTCTGCTGGTTGCCGCCGGACAGGGAGCTGATCGGCGCCTCGATATCCGGCGTCTTGATGCCTAGCCATTTGACGTAATCGTTGGCAATCGCTTGCTGGCGCTTACGCGGAATGACGCGCAGCAAACCGATGCGCGCCTGCAGCGCCAGGATGATGTTTTCTCGCACCGACAGTGCAAGTATCGCGCCTTCCGCTTTTCTATCTTCGGAGCAAAAACCGATACCGGCTGCGATGGCGTCACGCGGCGAGTTGAATCTGACGGCTTTACCTTTCACCGATATGCTGCCGCTATCGGCTTTGTCGGCGCCGAACAGCAACCGCGCGGCCTCGGTTCTGCCGGAACCAAGCAAACCGCAAAACCCGAATACCTCTCCGGCACGAAAATCCAGGTCCAGCGGTGCAAGTATTCCTTTGCGGCCCAGTCCGTGCGCCTGCAACACAGTTTCGCCGGCGCCTGCCGCGCGTGGCTCTCTATCAGCGCCGACTACCTCCGCCGCTGGCCGCGTCTGCAAGCCAACCATTTTATTCACCAGATCGAAACGACTCAACGCACTGGCCATGTACTCGCCTTCGAGAACGCCGTTGCGCAATACCGTGATACGGTCCGAAATTTCGTAGGTCTGTTCCAGGAAATGCGTCACGAACAGGATCGCCATGCCCTGCCCTCGCAGCTTGCGCAAAACGTCAAACAACAAACGCACTTCAGCCTCATCCAGGCTGGAGGTAGGTTCATCGAGAATCAAGACTTTGGCGGAGACGCTCAGCGCGCGTGAAATCGCCACCATCTGCTGGATCGCCAATGGATACCGGTCCAGGGACGCCGTCACATCGATATGGATTTGCAGGTCGCCTAGCAGGCGCTGCGCCTGCTGCTGCATGGTTTTCCAGTCTATGCCGGTATATTTTCCGGGATAACGGCCGATAAAAATATTCTCAGCGACCGACAAGTTCGGACACAGGTTGACTTCCTGATACACCGTGCTGATGCCGAGATTCTGTGCCTCATGGGTTGAAGACGGCTGTATGGCATTGCCGTCCAGGCGGATCTCGCCGCTGTCGGGCGCATAGACGCCGGTCAGTACTTTGATGAGAGTGGATTTGCCGGCGCCGTTTTGTCCCATCAGGGTATGCACTTCCCCGGGGTACAGACGTAAAGCGACATCGCTAAGCGCTTTCACGCCGCCGAATGCTTTATAGATACCGTTTAATTCCAGCGTCGGTGAAACCCCGCCGTTCGCTGCTTGAGCAGAAGCGCCTGTTACCGTTTTATTCATCCGCTTGCGATCCCGAATTTCTCACGCGCAGTCCTGGAGACCTGCGCATGCCTGCAAAACTCTACGTCAATACGGCGGACGGGCGAGTTGCCCGCCGCCTGCAGCAACTGATTTGCCAAACTTATGGCTCAGTATCCGGTACTTAACTAGTACCGGTTAGTACTTGCGGTTTGGGAACTCCTTGGCTGCCACTTCGGCCGGGAATACGCTTTCTTCCGTCGTAATGCGCTTAGGAACGGTCTCGCCGGCAAGCACTTGTTTGGCCACCTTCATGAGCTGCGGTCCCAACAACGGGCTGCATTCGACGGTGACGTTGAGCTTGCCAGCCATCATTGCTTCAAATGCGCCTTTAACGCCGTCGACCGAGATCACCAGGATATCCTTGCCAGGTTTCAGACCCGCCTCTTCAATGGCCTGGATAGCGCCGATCGCCATGTCGTCATTGTGCGCGTATAAAACATTGATTTTTTTACCATCTGTCTTGAGGAAGGCTTCCATCACTTCCTTACCCTTGGCCCGGGTGAAATCGCCAGTTTGCGAGCGGATGATCTTCAGATGAGGATTAGCGGCGATGGTTTCTGCAAAACCTGCCTTGCGGTCGATCGCAGGGGCGGAGCCGACTGTCCCTTGCAATTCAACGATATTGATATCGCCGGCGGGCATGGTCTTGGCCCGTTCCAGCAACCAGCGGCCGGCGCGACGGCCTTCTTCAACGAAATCGGAACCGATGAAAGTTACATACAGAGACTTGTCGCTGACGTCGACCGCACGATCGGTGAGGATCACCGGGATCTTGGCAGCTTTTGCTTCGCGCAGAACAGTGTCCCAGCCCGATTCAACTACCGGAGAAAATGCAATGACGTCAACCTTTTGCGCGATGAAGGAACGAATCGCCTTCACCTGGTTTTCCTGCTTTTGCTGCGCATCGGCGAACTTGAGCGTGACGCCAGCCTGTTTTGCCGCATCCTTGATCGACGCGGTATTTGCGGTGCGCCACTCGCTTTCGGCGCCGACCTGGGAAAAACCAAGCACCAGCGGTTTTTCAGCAAATGCGCTACCGGCAATTCCCAATCCCAGGCCCAGGTAAAGGGTTGCGCTCAATATAGTTCGGCGTGTCATTTTCATTGCTAGTCTCCGTTATTATGTTTTTGGATAGATAAAATCTTTGAAGGGCGGGACCCATACTAGGAGCTAATCCGGCCATTTTCCAATGAATTTTTTGAGGTTACAGATACGTGTTTGAGTATCTGTGCGGCAATGCCGGGGCATTCGCTTGTCGGCTGATACAGAGAGACCAGGCGCATTTTGGACAAAAAAAAAGCCCGCTAACTTTCGTTGCGGGCTGAATCCAAACCTTGAGAGGTGTTGGAGGAGACGAGAGCACTATATCGCACCGCAACATATCAGTCTGCTTGATTGTTGTGATACCTGATATTCACCAGATAAATAGTGTGATAATTAAATAGTGTAACGAGGCGCGGGACCACGAGTTACCGCGTTACTTACGCGCCGCGTCCAGGATCATGCCGGCCAGGCGCTCGTAGTTGCCGTCGAAATGATGACCGCCGGTCAGCTTCAGCAATTTGACGCGGCTTGCATCCAGGCTCGGGCAGGCGGAATCGGTTTCTTCGCTACCGTAGATGCACATTGCCAGGCCGGCAGGCAGTTTTGCGACTTCGGGCGGAATCGGCAGGCCGTCATTGACGGAACTGACCCAGTTGGCCAGATGAAACTGGAAATCGGCTTTTTTACCCAGGCCCATCATCGCTACCAACGGCACGGACGCTAGCGCCTTGCCCGACAAGCGGCTAGCCACAAACGGCAAGACATCGGCTCCTTGCGAATAACCGATCAATATCACTTTGCTTTTCTTCCAGCGCGCCATATAAAACTGCATCAGGCGTTCCACATCTTTCGCGGTCGATGCCGGGGTACGCGTGCTCCAAAAATAGCGTAGCGAATCAATGCCGACTACCGCCACACCGCGCTTCGAGAGCGCGGTCGCGACATCACGGTCGATCCCCGCCCAGCCGCCATCGCCGCTGATCAAGATGACCATGGTGTCGGCATCACGGCCAGGTGCGGATTGGCCCAGTGCGGCAACCTCGACCACCGGCAGATCGGACACCGCTGCAGGTGGTGCTTGCACCACTACAGCTTGTTTTGCATTCAGGCTGGCATAGACCGCTTTCAACTGCGCCAATCCGCCTTGGTCCGTGCCGGGCACCGTAATCACTTCTGCGCCAGCGACACCGCTGGCAAAGGTACGCGCAACGCTAGCTTCGCAATG
Source organism: Collimonas sp. OK307 (assembly GCF_900113705.1). GTDB lineage: Bacteria > Pseudomonadota > Gammaproteobacteria > Burkholderiales > Burkholderiaceae_D > Collimonas. Next base: position 360,387 of record NZ_FOQI01000001.1, read on the forward strand.
CCCTGTCCCGGTGGATTTTTCGTCGAGCAAGATGCGCCAGGCTGCGGGCAACCTGGAGACCGGCAACAGATCCACGCCCTTGCCTTTTGCGTGCGGTTTGAAATGCACGTTCTCACCTTTGCAGAGCGGTTTTCGCAAACTCAAGGCGGGACAGAATCCCAGCGATACGGCGCCGCCGAAAGTGTTCGCAGGCGCTTGTGCCAACATGGCGTAGGCAAAGCTCGCGCCGGAACCTTCTCCCACCAGAAGCGGCGGATAATATCCCGGTACTTTTTCATAGGCTTGCACGAAGCGGCTCAGGTTTTCCAGATCGCCATCAGGAAATGCGCAGTCGCCGCCGTCGGCATTGAGGCTGGCAAATAGTTGCTGCGTGCTGATGCCAGCCACCAAAGCACCTTGCTGCGCCAGGGCCTGCGCCTTATCGGCGGCGCTCTTGTCCCAGCCGGCATCGCCGGACAGAAGCAAGACGACGCCATTGATTGCTGCCTCCGGCCGGTAGACTTCAATATTCTTGAAGCGGCCGTGGCTTAAGCTGTGGTGCGCGTCGCTGGCGCTCGTGGCATTGGCTGCATTTGCCGCATTGCCGATGAGCGCCATTGCGCACAACGCCAGGCATATGAATTTCCGTTTCAGATCCAGATCCCGATTTGGACTCATTTACTGATGGCTCCCTTAAGGCCGCCGCTGATCAGCGCGGCGGTATCGGTGAAAGCGAACAACGGTCCCAGGCCGCCCTTGGTTACCAGGTAACGCGCCTCCCACACCGGATCGAACTTGTCTTTGAAATTGCGCAGCCCACGGAAGTTATAGAAACGCCCGCCGTGCATGAACAACATGCGGCCAAAGCGCTGCCAACGCGGCGCCAGCTGATGATCTTTCATGCCCGACATCGGCGCCATGCCCAGCCCGAAATGCTGAAAACCCCGCTCCTTGAAATACAACATCAATTGAGAGAACAGGAAATCCATGGTGCCTGGAGGCGCATCCGGTAATTGCCGCATCAAATCGATGGCGGCTTCGATCCGCAATACTTCCGGGCACATCAAGCTGGCGAAGGCGATGATCTTACCCTCGCGGCGAATCACGGCAACCGGCTGACGCAGGATATAGGCTTCATCGAAACCACCTAGCGAAAAACTCTTTTCGCGCGTGTCTTGATCGGCAAGCCACGCATCGGAAACCACTTTGAGTTGATCCAGCAACGGCGGCAACTGTTCAACCGCCAGCATCTCGAAACTCAAGCCTTCGCGCTCGGCCCGATTGACGCCATGCCTGAGATTGGCGCGGCGCGGGCCTTGCAGGTTGAATTGATCCAGCGGCACGTAAGCCTCTTCACCCAGCTTATAAACCCGCAAACCGGCGTCCAGATATAGCGGCAAGGTTTGCGGCCGCACTTTGTAAAATGCCGCGCGGCCGCCATGGCCATCGGCCAGTTCGATAAAGCGCCAGATCAGCTCCGACCACTCTTTCTGCTCGCCAACCGGATCGGACAAGGCGACCCAGGAACGATTGTGCTTGGCAAACATGATGAAGCTGTTGCCGGAAGCAGAAAACAGCAGGCTTTTATCGCCCATCAAGGCCAGGCAGGCATCTGCCGCCGGCTGCTTGCGAACAATCTCGGCGGCGCGCTGCAACTCTGCTTCGCCCGGACGTTCGGCGTTACCCGTGGAGCGCCGGAACAATTGCCACAAGCCCAGGCCGAGGGCCATGACAGCCACCACCATCAGCGTCCGCATCGAGCGAGGTGCATAATCGTCAAACGCAAATTGCCACCACATGCGGTCGGCAAAATCAATATCGCGATAGGCGAACAACAATATCCAGCCGCAAGCCGCGAGTACGCAGGCAACCGCAATCATCCAGCCCGGTTCGAAGGTTTGTGAAAACAAAGACGAGCGGCGATCGAATTGTTTGCGCGAAATCACCAACAACGAGGCCAGCAGGAACAGCACGATGAATTCGGAAATCGCGATACCCTTAGGCAGCGCCAGGATCCCGGCGATCACCGTCAACACCAGCGAGGCCCACCAGGCCGCATCGAGCCGATGCAGTAAGCCACGAGCCAGGAACAGCATCGCCAAACCGGCCACGCTGCCGATCAGGTGCGATGCTTCCACTACAAATAGCGGCACATGCAGTCTCAGCAGTTCTTCAGCATGGCGAGTGGCAGGTGTCACGCCGGATATCAGCAGCATGGTGCCGGTCACCAGCGTCAACGCGGTGAGCAGCCATGGCGACAATTTCACCGCCGCGCGCGCTACCGGTGCGCCGACGCCGGAACGCATTTCAAATGCGGCGAGCAAGATCGTTGCCAACAACAGCGGCAGCAGGAAGTAGACACCCCGGTACAACAGCAAGGCGGCCGCGATATCACTGGTTGGCGCGTGATTGGCGCAAGCCAGCAAGATCACTGCTTCGAATACGCCGACGCCGCCCGGCACATGGCTGATCACGCCTAGCGCCATAGCTATCGCATAGAACGCGACGAAAGTCGGCAAATCGACCACCCCGCCAGGCAGCAAGAACCACAAGGTCGCTGCTGCGGCGCTCAAATCTACGGCCGAGATCAACAATTGGCGCATCGCCAGGCCGGCTTCCGGCAAACGCAAATTCCAGCGCCCGAACAACAGCACATCACGGCGTACGCGGCACAGGAGGATAAAAGCGGCAACGCCCAGCAGCACCAGGCTGGCGATCGCTCGCAACAGCCAGCTCGGAATATGCGCCAGCGCCTGGACCTGCGGCGCCCCCCACAGCAAGCCGATGGCGCCGAAAGTAGTCATGCCGAGGCCGAATGCGCCGGCATTGAAGGCGATGGCCTGCGCCACCTGCGACGCTTCGACGCCGCTCGCGGTGTACAAGCGCATGCGTATCGTGCCGCCGGTCAGCACCCCGAGTCCTACGGTATTGCCAAGTGCGTAGGCAATGAATGAGGTGAGGCCGATGGTGGTCCCTTTGACCTTGGCGCCGACGTACCGCAAGCTTGACACATCGTAGCCGGCCAGCGACAGATAACTGACCGCCGTCGCCAGCACCGCCAGTAAAAGATTGCTCAGCGGCGTATGTTTGACCGCATGCACGATGCTGCGATAGTGCACATCGGCGAGCAAGGTATGCAAGGACTTGAATACCATGGCGCCCAGGATCAGCACCACCAGCACCGTCAGCCAGAAGCGCCAGCTTACGCCCGTCTTCTGGACAACAGGAGTGGCATCAAGACTAGCGCCAAGTGTCGGATTGTCAGTTTGGGATGGGGATGAGTGATGTGCCATGAAACCTTTATCTATCCGGCTGAACCTCGATCAGTTCAGCCGTTGACTGCTGTAATAACTGATAAGAGCCAGTTTACAAAGCAAGGTTCGCTACAGCAAGTAATAAATTGACAAAGAAAAGTCCTTCAAAAACAAAAAAACCGCATCAGCACGAGGCTAGAAGCGGCTTTTTGTACGTTCCCAAAATTGCAGAACATGTTCTTGGAGGAGGCGGTGGGAGTCGAACCCACGATACAGGTTTAAGCCCATATGCTTCCTTAGCAGGGAAGTGCCTTCGACCACTCGGCCACGCCTCCAAACTTAAACGGCTTTTTTACAACGCCGCGTTAAGGACACGAATAATAACTTTTCATGCGGTTTTGGTCAATAACGCCATGCAAGATTATCAGCTTTTTTCGAAAATTTTTTCGATTAAGCGCGATTAAGTGCAATTACGCGCTTTCCAGCCCGAAAGCCTTGTGCAAAGCACGCACTGCCAACTCCATGTACTTCTCGTCGATCAGTACCGAGATCTTGATTTCGGAGGTCGAAATCATCTGGATATTGATGCCCTCTTCGGCCAGGGTGCGGAACATTTGCGAAGCGATGCCGACATGGCTGCGCATGCCTACGCCCACTACCGACACTTTCGACACCTTGGCGTCGCCAGTGATGCTGGCAGCACCGATGTGTGCCTTGACCTTCTCGTTCAAGACATCCATCGCCTTGGTGTACTCGCCGCGCGGCACGGTAAAGGTGAAGTCAGTTTTGCCGTCGACCGACTGATTCTGGATAATCATGTCGACTTCGATATTGGCGTCAGCGACTGCGCCAAGAATCTGGTAGGCGATGCCTGGGCGATCTGGCACGCCAAGTACGGTGATCTTGGTCTCGTCGCGATTGAACGCGATGCCGGTAATGGTGGCTTGTTCCATCTTGGTGTCTTCCTCAAACGAAATCAGGGTGCCGGAAATTGCTTCTTCTTCCAATGGCATTAATGGGTCAGTCAGCGAAGACAGTACGCGGGTTGGCATCTTGTAGTTGCCGGCAAATTCGACCGAGCGAATCTGCAGCACTTTAGAGCCCAGCGATGCCATCTCCAGCATTTCTTCAAAGGTTACGGTCTTCAGGCGGCGTGCATCCGATACTACGCGCGGGTCGGTGGTGTAGACACCGTCGACATCGGTATAGATCATGCACTCCGCGGCCTTCAGCGCAGCAGCCACGGCGACGGCCGACGTATCGGAACCGCCACGACCGAGGGTCGTGATATTACCCAATTCATCGACACCTTGGAAACCGGTGATGATCACCACTTTGCCGGCGTCCAGGTCTTGCCGCACCTTGACGTCGTCAATCGAACGAATCCGGGCTTTGGTGTGGGCCGAGTCGGTTTCAATGGCGACTTGCCAGCCGGCGTAGGAGACTGCGTCCTTGCCTATCGCATGCAGGGCCATGGCCAGCAAGGCGACCGATGCCTGCTCGCCGGTGGCGGCCAGCATATCGAGTTCGCGTGGATCGGGCTGGGCGGTAATTTCCTTTGCCAAGCCCAGGAGGCGGTTGGTTTCACCGGACATCGCGGAGGGCACCACGACGATTTGGTGGCCGGCGTCATGCCATTTGGCGACGCGCAGTGCGACATTCTTGATGCGCTCGGGTGAGCCCATCGAAGTGCCGCCGTATTTGTGGACAATTAAAGCCATAGGGAATGTAGGTGGGTGCTAGAAGCGGGTGTGGTGCAAAAAAATAAAATCAACCCTTTAATGTACCCGCAACAGCCGATTATGACAAGAGGCTTACCAGAGAGAAAGTGCTGCCGGTAACGTCGCTTAGCTTAAGATATCTTGCTTAAATGGAACTTCATCGGGTTGCCAGCGCAGACTGATATGCAGTCCCGGTTCGCTCGCCAATTGCAGGCAATCCATGCCAATGCCCGCCGCAAACAGAATCTGCTTGCCGCTGCTTACCAACGGCAGGCGTTCACGCTCCCAGGGCGGCACGTCGAAAGCCTGGTAATGATATTTGATGCTTTTTGTGGGGCGATTGAACGCCAGCTTGAGGCGCTCGCCACCGGAGCGATATTGAATTTGCAACGGTTGTACGCGCAGCCAGTCGGCAGCAATGCCCTGCTCTGCCTGGTCGAAATGCAGCACGCCGCCGAACTCAGGGAAACGCATTTCGGCTTCGCCGTTCCAGCGAAACGCTTGCGGTTCGATCTCGGAACGATCGATATCGTCGCGCGGCGTCAGGAACACACGGTTCCTGTGACGGCGGATATGGCAATCCGGATGCGTCACGCACAATTGCGCATCGGCTTTAGCTTCCAGCAATTGCTGGCGCATTTCACTCAGCCAGGCGCTGGACGGCATACGCAAATGATGCAAGCCGAACCAGTAGCGCAGCAGATTATCGATCCGCTCGCCGCTCAACTTCCGCACGTGCTCCAGATCGAGGCATGTGCCGTCGGCACAGAGGGCCATGTCTTGCGCCGCCAGGTCGATCAGCAAGCGTTGGGTGGTCTGCATGTGCCCGGAACTGCGCGAGAAACGCTCCTGGAATCCCGGGAAGTATTGGCTTAGCACCGGCATGACTTGCTGGCGCAAGGCGTTGCGGGCATAGCGTGGATCGTGATTTGACTCGTCTTCGATATACGTCAGCTGTTGGGTTGCGGCATATTTTGCTACATATTCTTCCAACGCTGCACGCGACACTTTCAGCAACGGCCGCGCCATCAGTAACTCGCTATCACCCAGCAAAGTCGGCGCCGTGTTCCAGCGATCCATGCCCGACAAGCCGGCCGCGCCGGAGCCGCGCAACAGTTGCAGCAGCACGGTCTCGGCCTGGTCATCCAGGTGATGCGCGGTCAAGAGTAAAGGAACCCGATGTTGGCGGCACAAGTCGCCCAGCGCGGCGTAGCGGCTGATGCGGGCCGCTTCTTCCACCCCGCTTTTGTCGCGATTGTGCAATTCGATACCCCGGGTATCGAATTCGACATTCAGCTTTGCGCAAGTCTCTGCACAATGGATTTGCCATTGATCTGCATTGGGGCTGAGGCCGTGGTGGATATGGAAGGCGAATAGCTTGATGCCATGCGCGCTGGCGTACTGTGCGGCCGCATGCAGCAGGACGCTGGAATCCAGCCCGCCGCTATAGGCAATTGCCAGCCGCGCCGGCTGCTGTTGAACCGTGGCAGGGAACGCTTGCGCGATCTCCGCCAGGGTAGCTTCCAGGTATGCGTAGATACTTGCAGTAGATGAATTCGACACGCCTATTCTGCAGCCAGTACTTCCTTGAACTTACCGTAGCTCATCAATTTTTCATGACGCGCATTCAAAAGATCCTTGGTCTTCACACCTTGGAACTGGCGCAAGGTATCCGCCAATGCGCGCTTCAACAGGGAAGCCATCTGCTTCGGATCCCGATGGGCGCCGCCCAATGGTTCGCTGACGATCTTGTCGATCAGGCCGACTGCTTTCAAGCGATGCGCGGTCAGGCCCAGGGCGTCGGCAGCATCGGATGCGCGCTCAGCGGTTTTCCACAGGATCGAGGCGCAACCTTCAGGCGAAATCACCGAATAAGTCGCATACTGCAGCATCAGGACTGCATCGCCGACCGCAATCGCCAACGCGCCGCCGGAGCCACCTTCGCCGATGATGGTGGCGATCAGCGGCACTTTCAATTCCGCCATCGCGTACAAATTGTGGCCGATAGCTTCCGATTGTCCGCGCTCTTCAGCATCGATGCCAGGGAACGCGCCAGGGGTATCGACAAAGGTGAAAATCGGCAGGCCGAATTTCTCTGCTACTTTCATCAGGCGCAAGGCCTTGCGATAACCTTCCGGCTTAGGCATGCCGAAATTACGCAATGCGCGCTCTTTCGTGTCGCGCCCCTTTTGATGGCCTATCACCATGCAAGCCTGGCCATTGAAGCGCGCCAGGCCGCCGACTATCGACTGGTCGTCGGCATAGGTACGATCGCCATGCAACTCATGGAAATCGGTGAATATTTCATTCACATAATCCATTGTGTATGGGCGTTGCGGATGACGTGAAATCTGAGAAACTTGCCAAGGAGTCAGTTTTGCGTAGATATCCTTGGTCAATTGCTGACTTTTTTTCGACAAACGGTCGATTTCTTCCGAAATATCTACCGCGGAGTCGTCCTGGACAAAACGCAGCTCTTCAATCTTGGCGTCTAACTCGGCAATCGGTTGTTCGAAGCCGAGAAATGTTGTTTTACTCATATTATTCCCTTGATTAAACTGCCACTGCCGATAATTTTACCCAAATAAGGTTACTTAAAACTAACATCGGCAATGACTTAATATTCTGCAGATACCGCATCCAGGCTACGCCATAGATACCAGGTCGCTACGGTGCGCCACGGCTCCCAGTTGGCAGATACCTCGCGTGCATCGCTACGCGAAACCGGCTCTCCTGAAAAATAGTTGACACTAATGCCTTTGAGCAACCCCAGGTCGTCCAAAGGCAAAATATTGGGCCGGAGCAAATTAAATATCAAAAACATCTCCGCTGTCCAGCGTCCGATGCCACGAATTTGCGTCAAATCCGCGATGACATCCTCATCGTCCATCTCTTGCCACTGCTCGGCATTGACCCGTTTCGCCTTGAAATGATCGGCCAGATCCAGAATATAGTCTGCTTTACGCTTAGACAATCCGCAAGCGGCAAGTTGCTCGGGGCCGGCTTTTAATACCTGGGCGGGAGTTGTCTTAGGACAGACTAACAGAAATTTTTGCCATACGGATTCCGCTGCCTTGACCGAAATCTGCTGGCCGACCACCGAGCGCGCCAGCGTGGTAAACGCCTCGCCGCGGCCAACCAGATGCAGGTCGCCGAATTGCGGAATCAGCTTGCGCATGATGCGGTCACGCTTCATCAACTCAACTTTGGCGTCTTCCCAATACGAAGGCACAAAGAAATTGTTGTCGACAGCTATCGCTTTTTGCATACGCTTACGCCCTTCGCCATTCGGTTTGACCACCGGGCTTATCTTCCAGCAAAATGCCATCGGCTTGCAGTTCCTTACGGATCTGGTCTGCTGCAGAAAAATCCTTGGCTATTTTTGCTGCTTGACGAGCTTGAATTTTGAGTAGGATATCTTGCTCTGACAAAGCAGCTTGTGCAATGCCATTTCCGACAACTTCATTACCGGCGAGTACACGGCCTTTCAAATAATCTTCAGGAGCACGCTGCAACAGACCCAGTACGCTGGCCAATGCCTTAAGCTGGCGTGCTGCTGCCGGCGAACGATTTTTGTTAACCTCATTGGCCAGATCGAACAAAGTGGAAATGGCCATAGGCGTATTGAAATCATCATTCATGGCTTGCGCGACACGCTCGGCGTGGGCCTCGCTCCAATCCAGCGGCAAGGCGTCCGCAGCCACTTCCTTCAGCGCGGTGTACAAGCGGGTCAAGGCATGCTTGGCGTCATCCAGATTGGTGTCGGCATAATTCAATGGACTACGGTAATGCGCCCGTAGGATAAAGAAGCGCACCACTTCCGCATCATATTTTTTCAGGACGTCGCGAATCGTGAAAAAATTTCCCAAGGACTTGGACATCTTTTCATTGTCGATGCGCACAAAGCCGTTGTGCATCCAGTAATTGACAAACTGGTGGCCATGCGCGCCCTCAGATTGCGCAATTTCATTTTCATGATGCGGGAACTGTAAATCCTGGCCGCCACCGTGAATATCAAACTGTTCGCCCAGCAATTGCTCCGCCATGGCAGAGCACTCGATATGCCAGCCCGGTCGGCCATGCCCCCAGCGCGAGTTCCATTTAACCTCTTCCGGCTCACTCTCTTTGGCTGCTTTCCACAAGACGAAATCCAGCGGATCGCGCTTGCCGAGATTGACATCGACGCGTTCGCCGGCGCGCAAATCATCCAGCGACTTGCCCGACAACTTACCGTAGCCGGCGAAATCGCGTACTGAATAATTGACGTCGCCGTCGCTGCCCTGGTACGCCAGGCCTTTATGCTCCAGCTTTTCAATCAGGGCCAGCATCTGCGGCACGAACGCCGTCGCGCGCGGCTCGTGATCCGGCTTTTGCACACCCAGCGCGGCAGCATCCTCATCCATGGCTTGTATGAAACGGCTGGTCAGTTGCGAGATCGTCTCGCCGTTCTCGACGGCGCGCTTGATGATCTTGTCATCGATGTCAGTGATATTGCGCACATAAGTAACGTCCAACCCCGACTGGCGCAGCCAGCGCTGCACCATATCGAACACCACCATCACCCGTCCATGACCAAGATGGCAATAGTCGTAGACCGTCATGCCGCAGACGTACATGCGGACCTTGCCCGGTTCGATTGGAGAAAACGGCTGCTTCTCACGCGCCAGCGTGTTATATATTTTCAGGTCGCTCATGGGAAGTTACGGCTTAGGGCACAGAAATAAAGCACAGAAATATTGCAAGCCGTTCCATCTACCTGCACGCTTACCGTGCGAGACGTCAGGACAACTGAATAGCCAAAACTCTTTTGCAGTGCTTAGTTTGATAAAATGTTGCTTTTCGCCGCAGTATATCATTACTGAAATCTGAAAATGCAGCACATGAGACACGAAAACGGTGCCACTTACAAGAAGGAACTTTGATGCCAACACCTCTACGCTTGACTTTTCGCTTGCCACGCCGCAGCTTTACACTGGCGCTTGCCTCTACATTTGCCGCGGCTTGCCTGATAGGTAATCCGTCGTTTGCCAGCGCTGCCGACAAGCCGCACGTTTTGTTGAAAACCAATATGGGCGACATCGTCATCGAGCTGAATCCGGAAAAAGCGCCGAAGACAGTCAAGAATTTTTTAAGCTATGTGAACAGCGGCCACTATAACGGCACCATTTTCCATCGCGTCATCGACAATTTCATGGTCCAGGGCGGCGGCATGACCACGGACATGCGTGAGAAACCGGCACCGAACAAAGTCGAAAACGAAGCCAAGAACGGCCTCAAGAACGTGCCATACAGTGTTGCAATGGCCCGCACCGCAGATCCGCAATCAGCCGGCGCGCAATTTTTCATCAATGTGAACAACAATGAATTCCTCAACTATCCTGGCCGCGACGGCTGGGGCTACGCGGTATTCGGCCAGGTTATCAAGGGCACTGACGTTGTCGACAAGATCAAGAAGGTGAAAACCGCCTATCAAGACGTGCCGACAACCCCGGTTATCATCGAATCGGCTACAGTGACTAAATAAAACCGGCTTTTTACTGCCCTTTTTTTCAACTTTTTCAACCTCCATCAATCTATCTAATAGGAAATACCATGGCTGTCCTTCTCACCACCAACCACGGCACGATCAAAATCGAACTCGAGGCAGAAAAAGCGCCAAAGAGCGTGGAAAATTTCCTGGCGTACGTCAATGCCGGCCACTATAACGGTACGATTTTCCACCGCGTAATCCCAGGCTTCATGGTCCAGGGCGGCGGTTTCGAGCCTGGCATGAAACAAAAGCCGACCAACGATCCGGTCGAAAACGAAGCCAAGAACGGCCTCAAGAACGAGCCGTACACCCTGGCGATGGCCCGCACTTCGGCGCCGCATTCTGCATCCGCGCAATTTTTCATCAACGTCAAGAACAACAGCTTCCTCGACTATCCAGGCCAGGACGGCTGGGGCTACTGCGTTTTCGGTAAAGTAGTTGAAGGCACCGATATCGTCGACAAGATCGAAAGCGTAAAGACCACGCGTACCGGCATGTTTGCCGACGTACCGGTGGATGACGTCATCATCGAAAAAGCCGAAGTAGTCGCTTAATCCGGACTTGGTTTCTATTTTTTAGCGGATCCTATGACAGCTTCAGCCTCGAACTCGCCCGGCGCCGCCGTTGCGCTGTTTATCTCCGACCTGCATCTGCAGGCGGCGCACCCGCGCACTACACAAGCGTTCCTGGATTTTCTGCAGGAACAGGCCATGCGGGTGCCACAACTGTATCTGTTGGGCGATTTGTTCGAGTACTGGGCTGGCGACGACGATCTGGAAACGCCGTATAACCGTGAAATTGCCGAAGCGATCCGGCAAGTCAGCGATAGCGGCGTACAGGTTTTCTGGATCGCCGGCAATCGGGACTTCCTGGTTGGCGAAAGCTTCGCGCAAGCGGCCGGCCTGACCATGTTGCCCGACCCATCGGTAATTACCGTGGGTGGGCACCGCCTGGCAATCGCCCATGGCGATGCGCAATGCACCGACGATCTTGCCTACATGGAGTTTCGCGCGCAGGTGCGCCAGCCGCAATGGCAAGCGCAATTTCTGGCGCTGCCTCTGGCACAACGCAAGGCAATCATTGCCGGCGTCCGCAAGGAAAGCCAGGAAGAACAGCGTCACAAATCCATGGAAATCATGGACGTCAACCAGGCAGCGGTAGCCGCCTTGTTTGACACTACCGCTACCACCACGCTGATTCATGGCCACACCCACAGGCCGGCGCGCCACCATTCCGGTGACGGCGAGGCCGCCCATACGCGCTATGTGTTGCCGGATTGGGAGTATGACGTCAAGACGCAGCGAGGCGGCTGGATTGCGATTGATGCGAATGGCGTGATTCGGCGCTTTGGCCACGACGGCCAGGAATTAGCCGATTGAACCACCCCTTGAGCGATTAGTCGAACTGTCGCTTGAACTCGGCAAACTGCACCGACAGATCATCCATCTGGCGCCGCAGGCTGACAACTTCATCTTCAAGCTGGGCGATCCGGTCCTGGCTTCCACTTTTCACCACTGAGGCGCTGCCGGCCATTGCATCGGCCATTGCCTGCTGTTCCAGTATCTCCTCGCCCGCCAGCAAATGGGCATAGCGCGATTCCTTGGTGCCGGGCGCTTTCGCCAGGCGCGCCACCAATGGCGGATATTTATCGACCAGGAATTGCAAGGCTGTTTCAACCTCGCCGACAGAGGCGAAATCATGCAGCCTGCCGCTACGGCTACGCAACTCGCCAGCCGTCTGAATCCCGCGCAGCATCAAGGTAGTCAATACCGCCAGCTTGTCTTGTTCCAGCAGCCATTTGACGCGCATCCGGTGTTCGTATTTAGCCACCCGGGCGCCGGCCTGGCTCACCTCCACCACCAGCTTGCGCTGCATCAGGCGCTGCAGCACATCCAGCACCGTCGACTCGGCGATAGCCATCACCGGATCGCGACTCGACAACTGGTTGCAGCCATTGGTCAGCGCATTCAGGGACAAGGGATAATTGTCCGGCGTCAGCGCTTCTTTTTCTGCAAGAACCGCCAACACGCGAATTTCAAACTGATCCAGAAACTCATCGGAGCGGCCAGAATCCGCCACCCGCTCGCCATCATTATCACCAGTCGGAATACCGTCTGCTTCTTGATTCATCACACTCTCTCCTGGCTCACTGCGACCGTCTTACTCAACCAGTTTGTTGAGCTGGTCCGGATCAAATTTTTCGAGCTCGGGCAAGCTCTCGCAAGCGATGCCCGACTTCTTCAACAAGGCAATAATGCGGTCGATCTGGTGCTCCTGCGCCGCTGCGTTGTCGATCAAACCATGCAGAGCCTTGGACAGCGGATCATCGCCATTGGGCGTGACGCCGTAAGCTGCAAACATGCGGGCCGCAGCTTCATCCTTGCCGTTGTTGCTTTCTTTCTGCACGATGCGCGCAGGGTTGCCCACCGCAGTCGCGCCCGGCGGCACTTCCTTGACCACTACCGCATTGGAACCAACCTTGGCACCCTCGCCCACAGTGAAACCACCCAGCACCTTGGCACCGGCGCCGATGATCGCTCCGCGCGCCAGGGTTGGATGGCGTTTGGCGCCCTTGTTGAGTGAGGTTCCGCCCAGAGTCACGCCTTGGTAAATGGTGCAGTCGTCGCCGACTTCGGCAGTCTCGCCGATCACCACGCCAAAACCATGGTCGATGAACACGCGCCGGCCGATGGTTGCACCGGGATGGATTTCAATTCCGGTCAAAGTGCGGGCTATCTGCGAAATGAAACGTCCCGGCCATTTGAAGCCGTTGTGCCAGCAATGATGCGCCCAGCGATGCAGGATGATGGCATGCAGGCCGGGATAGCAAGTCAGTACTTCCCACTGGGTACGAGCGGCGGGATCACGTGCCATGATGTTGGCAATGTCTTCACGAATGCGGCTGAACATAAGGATGTCGGATGTATGCGGAGGCGTAATGTTATTCCAAATTACGCCTGCCGTCTTTTACTGCGAAAGTCCGGAAAAACCGGCAGGCCGGTTTCAGGCTGGACTGGGAAATCCTGAATTGCCGCCATGCATGAAAAACCGGCGGCCTGATTCAGAATGGGTAAGGCGGAATGGGATCAACAACCCTTTACCATGCGCTGGCGACGGGCTTCATACAGGCAAACGCCGGACGCGACCGACACATTCAGGCTTTCGACAGAACCGAACATCGGCACGTTGACCAGCACATCGCAAGTTTCGCGCGTGAGGCGGCGCATACCTTCACCTTCGGAACCCATTACCAGCGCTGCCGGGCCGGAAAAATCGGCTTCATACAAGCCTTTTTCGCCGTCTTCGTCGGTGCCGATCAGCCAGATTTCACGTTCTTTCAGTTCGCGCAAGGTACGCGCCAGATTGGTCACCGTGATGTAGGGAACGGTTTCGGCAGCCCCGCTGGCGACCTTGGCCGCAGTGGCGTTCAAGCCAACCGCGCGGTCCTTCGGTGCGATCACGGCATGCGCGCCGGCGCCATCGGCGACCCGCAGGCAGGCTCCGAGGTTGTGCGGATCGGTGATGCCATCGAGAACCAGCAACAGCGGCGGACCGACAATCGCATCCAGCAGCTCATCCAGGTTACGCGCCAGCGACAACTCGCCGGCTTTTGCTACCACGCCTTGGTGGCGGCGCGTGCCGACGATATTCGACAAACGCGCGTCATCCACCGGGATCACACGTACGCCAACCGCTTTGGCGGCATTCAGCAGATCTTGCATGCGGCGATCGACGCGGCTGGCGTCCACATAAATCTCTTCCACCGACGATGCTTCGTGACGCAAACGCGCGGTGACGGCGTGAAAGCCGAAAATCATTTTACTTTTCATATTCTATCTATCAGGGTCAATCTATTACAGGGTCTATCGTTTACGTTTACTAGACTTCGTGAAGGCCTTCGGTGCACGCGTCTTTTCAGGAACGATTGCCGTCTTGGCCTTCTTTGCTTTGGTCGCCTTACCTGGGCTGGTGGTCTTGGCCGCAGTGGTGACGCCACCGGTTTTCCTAGGTGGAGCCGCCTTGGCGCCGCCCTTTGGCTTGGCGCTGCGTGCTTGCGCATTGTCCGCACGCCGTGCTTCATTCTTGAGTACGGTCTTGATACCGGGCTCGTTGACCAGGCGCAGATCGATCTTGCGTGCATCCAGGTCAACCCGGCTTACCTGCACCGTTACCCGGTCCGTCAACTGATAACGGATGCCGGTACGCTCACCGCGCAATTCGTGCCGCGCTTCGTCGTACTGGAAGTAATCGGCGCCAAGTTCGGTGACATGCACCAGGCCTTCGATGTACAACGCATCGAGCTGCACAAAAATACCGAACGTGGCGACACCGGAAATCACGCCGGTAAATTCTTCGCCCAGCTTGTCGCGAATGAAATAGCACTTGAGCCACGCTTCGACATCGCGCGAAGCCTCGTCGGCACGCCGCTCATTGGCGGAACAATGTACACCGAGCGCTTCCCAGATGGCCAGGCTGCCTTCGTTTTTCTTCTTGCCCGCTGCCTTGTCTTCCGCCTGTTTCTTGCGGCCGGCCGGCGACAGCATGGTGTTCAGGGCACTGGTGTCCAATCCCTTCGGATCATAGCGCTTGCCTTGCAGGATCGCCTTGATCGTGCGATGCGTCAGCAAATCGGGATAACGCCGGATCGGACTGGTGAAATGCGCATACGATTCATACGACAAACCGAAGTGGCCGATATTTTCCGGGCTGTAGACCGCTTGCTGCATGGAGCGCAGCATCATGGTTTGCAGCAGCAAGGCATCCGGCCGCGCCTTGATCTTAGGCATCAGCTCGGCATAATCGGAAGCCGCAGGCGTATCGCCGCCAGCCAGCGTCAAGCCAACCTGCTTCAAGAAGGTGCGCAGTATCGTCAGCTTTTCCTTGGTCGGATGCGCATGGATCCGGAACAGGCCCGGATGCTTGTGACGCTCCATCAGGTCGGCGGCGCAGACATTAGCCGCCAACATGCATTCTTCAATCACCTTGTGCGCATCGTTGCGGGTGCGCGGCAGGATTTTTTCGATCTTGCCGGCTGCATTGCAGACGATGTAGGTCTCGGTGGTTTCGAAATCGATCGCGCCGCGCGCCTGGCGCGCTTGCAGCAGGGCGTGAAAGACCTCATACAAATGCAGCAAATGCGGCACCAGGCCGGGACGTTTGGCTGCTTCCGGCCCCTTGGTATTACCCAGGATAGCCGCCACTTCAGTGTACGTCAGGCGTGCCGCGGAATGAATCACCGCGGGATAGAACTGGTAAGCCTTGATCTCACCCTTGGCGCTGATCACGGCATCGCACACCAGCGTCAGGCGATCGACGTCGGGATTGAGCGAACACAGGCCGTTGGATAATTTCTCCGGCAGCATTGGAATCACGCGGCGCGGGAAATAGACCGAAGTGCTGCGCTCCAGCGCATCGACATCCAGCGCATCGTTAGGTTTGACGTAATGACTAACGTCGGCAATCGCCACAATCAGCCGGTAACCGTTGGCGCGGCCGATCTTGACCGGCTCGCAATAAACAGCATCGTCGAAATCGCGGGCGTCTTCGCCGTCGATCGTTACCATCGGCACATCGCGCAAATCGACGCGATCGGCCAGGTCGGCGGCACGTACTTCGCCCGGCAGCTTGGCAGCCAGCTTCTTGGCCGCTTCGGAGAACTCATGCGGCACGCCGTATTTGCGCACCGCAATTTCGATTTCCATGCCCGGATCGTCAATATCACCCAGGATTTCGACAATCTTGCCGACCGGCTGGGTAAAACGCGAAGGTTGTTCGGTCAGCTGGACGCTGACTACTTGCCCGGCCTTGGCTTTGCCCGGCGAACCGGCCAGGATGATGTCCTGTCCGATGCGCTTATCTTCGGGAGCGATCACCCAAACCCCGTTTTCATTCAGCAAACGGCCAATCACATGGGTATTCGCGCGTGACACCACCTCGACAATCGTTCCCTCGGGACGGCCGCGGCGGTCGGTGCCGATAATGCGCGCCTGGACCCGGTCGCCATGCAGCACTTTCTGCATTTCCTTTTCAGGCAGGAAAACGTCGTCGCCGCCTTCGTCCGGAATCAGGAAGCCGAAACCGTCACGATGGCTGCTGACGCGGCCCTCGATAAAGCCGGGTGAATTGGTCAGTTTGTAGATGCCGCTGCGGTCGGGCTTGATTTGCCCGTCGCGTTCCATGGCATTCAGGCGGCGCGTCAAACCATCCATTTCATCAGGTTTGACATTAAGCGCGGCGGCTAGAGCGGCGGCGTTTTGCGCCTCGGAAGAGGTTCGCAGAAGGCCGAGAATTTCCTCCCGGCTGGGGATTGTGTAGGAATATTGGCTCAAAAGGCTATTTTCAACAGGTTGTTATTCATCAAGGCTTAGTGTAACGGAGGAATATGACATTCTCCTAACCAAGCAATTTATATCTTCATATCGTTATGACTGAGTTGACTTATTTTCAGGTTAGCTTATAATCTTGCTCTCTCAAGCCCACGTGGCGGAATTGGTAGACGCGCATGGTTCAGGTCCATGTGCCGCAAGGTGTGGGGGTTCGAGTCCCTCCGTGGGCACCATATACCATAGACTAGACCCTTCCGGGGGTCTAGTCTCCGCAAAATTCCCTGCATTACCGAGCCAATCGGAATGCATGACGGATATCAGAACTAACCAGCATCAAATCCCATAATATCAGCAAATTGCAATAATACGGATGCAGTCGCGGACGCAGCACGCGTACGTAACCTCTCCTGGCCGCCATCGGCTCGCCTGCCCCATCTCCCGGCTCACAGGCGAACGTCTGCAGACGCGTCATCAATCTTGCCACCAACCAAATTCTTTCCAGATTCACCATATAATGAGCGGCGCCACGATCATCATTTCCGGGATGACGACTGCGCCAACGCCATAAGGATATCTAGTGTGAAACTGACCAACCAATCTGTCATTGCATTGCTGTGGGGTTTGCTCTACCTGGCCACCGGCTACGTGTCGCATCAGCTCAATGGCCCGATTGCGGCGACCGGTTATATCTGGCTGCCGGCCGGCGTCACCGTGGCGGCGTTCATGCTGACCAAGACCGGACGCTGGCTGCCGGTGGCTATCGGCTTCGTGCTGGCGCAACTGCTTCTGGGCTGGATCGAAGACCGCAATCTGCTGCGGGTTGCACTGTTTGCTCTCGACGAGATCGGCGTCGCGGCAATCGTGGTGGCGCTGGTGCGCATGCTCCAATTACCAATGGAAGGTTTGAATTTCGTGCGTGGCCTGTTGATCGCGGGCGTCGCCTGCAGCGCCATCAGCGCAGCCATTGGCGCTGCCTGGTTCTTGCTGGTGCAACAGGTGCCGTTCTGGCCGACTGCGCGCATCTGGGCTGCCTCCGATCTGGTTGGCATCCTGATTGTCACACCTGTACTGGCAGGCTGGTCGCGCTTCCACGCGATGCGTTCCGGCGGTATGGATCGCAGCGACTTCCTGCTCGGCCTGGCGGCGTTCGTCGCCTTGGGAGCGACTGCTTTTATCATCTTCGACGGTCATGGCATCAGCAATTTTTCTGCCGGCGTCAATTTTGCGCTGACTTATGTACCGCTTTTTTTCGTTGCAGTTGTCACCTTGTTGTGGGGCGGCCGCGGCGGCTCGCTGGCAGTCGCCATGCTGGCCTTTTTCGCCTTGTTGAACACGGTCCAGGGCGAAGGGCCTTTTGCCGCTTTTGCGGATACTTATTCCAAACATTCATTGCTGGAAGCCCAGCTCTATCTCGCTGTCGCCGCCCTGCTCAGCCTGCTGATCAGCGCCCTCAAGACTACCCGCGAACAACTGCATGAAGATGCCGCGCAGTGGAAAAACGACACCGAGCTAGCCCTGACCGCCAGCCGGCAACTGGTCTACAACATAGACCCGCATAGCAAAAAGCTGTGCTGGCATGGAGATCTGCAGGGATTGCTTGGCGTAGCGAACACCGCCTTCAGCGACCTGGACCAGGTTCTGGCACACGTCCATCCAGATGATCGCCAGCCATTGCGCAGCCGTTGGCTCGACGACACCGACGACGATGCCCGCCCTGACCTGAGTTTCCGCCTGCTGCTGCCGGCTGGAGGAGAAAGCCAGGTGACCGACATGAGCGCCGTACTACTCGATGCCGACGAATCGGTCGCCATGGTGGCCGGCGCCTGGCGCCTCAATCTCAAGGAGGATGCGCGGCAACGGGGCCGGATATGAGTGGTCGTACCGGCGCCTTGCTGATTCACGGCCTGGGCGGCACCCAATTCGATCTCGGCTCGATGCACAAAGTGCTGCAGCGCGCCGGCGTGGAAACTCACGCGGTTACCTTGCCCGGCCACGGCGGCCAACCTGAAGATCTGGTGACGGTAAGCTACGAGGACTGGCTGGACAGCGTCACCGCCAGTTACCGTGAACTGGCGCCGCAGTATGACACTTTCCACGTGATGGGCATGTGTCTGGGCTCGTTGCTGGCGCTGGCATTGTGCGAGCGTGTGCAGCATGGGAAAGGCGCAGGTAATGCCGATGGCAAGCTGGTGACCTTGGCGCCGCCGGTCTTCATCGATGGTTGGTCTACTCCCTGGTATCGCCAGTTGCGCCATCTGGTGTACTGGATACCCGGCATGGCGAGCCGGATGAAGGTCGAAGAAGACGAGCCGTTCGGCATCAAGAATGCCACGGTGCGCGCCATCGTCAAGGCCAAATTCGCACGCGGCGACAATTTCCACTATCGCTGGGTGCCGCTGGCCTGCATCCGCCAGGTCGACCGCTTACGCAAGAAAGTACTGGCGGGAGCCCACAGGATCGCCAGCCCGACCTTGGTGGTCCATGCGCGCGAAGATGAACTGACCAGCCTGAAATCGGCCGAATTCCTGCAAGCGACGTTGCCGGATGCACGCGTCGTGGTGCTGGAAAACAGTTATCACATGATTTGCGTCGACAATGACCGGGAACAAGTGGTCAACAGCGTGCTGGAATTTTTCGGCTATCCGCCAGCGCCGCCGCGGCGGGTGCGCGGTGCTGACAAGATCTGATACCAAGACCTGATATCTATAGCACACCGCCCTCAGCGGCCACTTTAAAATACCCGGCCCAATTGCAAATACACGTTCCAGACCCCGCGCGGCGCCAACGCCAGGCCGAAATACAGAGGACCAAGGAAGCTGCTCCCACCTAAGAACATGCTGGCGCTTTTCTTGAGTGGCCCGCTGCCAAAGGCCTCACGGGTCTGCCAGACGTCGCCCACTTCCAGGCTGGTACCCAGCACCGTATTACGTAATCCTGGCAATTCCAGTCCTGGCATGTCGCGCAGGTAAGTCAGGCGGCTATACAGCAGGTAATTTCCATTAAATTGATCTGGGGCATACGCCGACAAATGCTGAAATCCTCCCAGGGAAAATCCAAGCCCGCCATTGCCGGTGGCGTCATTCGCTTCATTGCCGTAGGTGCCCGCTGCTTCCAACGCCACGTTAAGCGTATTGCCGCCGCGGCTGATCGCCCATAATGCCTTGCTTTGGGAATCGCTGTAACTGTTCGCCGCGCCACCGAAACCAACGTTACTGATGGCAGAAAGGTAGTAACCTTTGCGCGGGAACAACGGATCGTCAAGTTGATCGATGGTGAGTTGAGCGCGGAATACCGGCTGCTTGATACGGTATGACTGGAATATCCCGTCCGACAGTTGCCCTCCGAAAGGAAAATTGTATGAAGGCCGGGCCACCAGCCATTGATAATTAATCCCCGCCCGGAACTCGCCGAGGCGGCCAATCGGAATGCCCAGATCAATACCGACCTTGGTGGTATCGATCCGATAGGCCGTAACAGGAACTGTAGACGAGGTGACGTCATCGTCGGCATAGATATCAAGATGACGACGTGCGTATTCGGCGTACGGCGCCACATATAACCCGACCTGGCCCCAGATCGGCTGCCGCAATTCGGTATGCAAGCTACCCTGATTGCTACCCAGCACAACATCGTTGCGCCACTCCAGGCCGCTTTCGGTAATCCATGGCAAACGATGGCCGATTTGCAGATTGAAATCGCCGCGACCGTCAAAATTATTCGACACGCCAAGGCCGAACAACAAGAAGTGCGGTCCCCAGGATTTATCGTCGGCATCGACCTTCAGCACATTGCGGCCATTCTCCGTCACCAGTTCTTGCGTCACGCTTTTGAAATCGCCGTTGGTCGCCAGCTGCGCCACATCTTTATTGAGTGCGACCGGGTTGTAGAAATCGCCTTCCTTGACGTCCAGCGCGCGCCGCACTACCGCTGCCGGCACCCGGCCGTTGCTCTTGATTTCAATTGCGTCAATATGGGTTTCCTGCGCCAGCACCGGGCCACCGGTACGCGAAGCAAGATATTCCTTCCATTGCTGCGGCGGTAACGCCAGTGCTGCAAGTTTGGCGCGCTGGCGCTCGGTTGCATCGTAGCCGGCCTTGACGCCGTCCTTGCCGCGCGAAAAATCGGCAAAAGACAAATCGCCCAGTTCCGGCTCTATCAATACATCGTCTTTCTTGAGCGAATCGATCTGTTGCTTGACGTTTTGATGAATCAGGATGGTCACCATCTGCTGCGCCACCGCGGTCGGCGAATCGAGCGTAGACGGATCTGCCAGATCGGTTGCGATATTGACCGCAATGATGATGTCGGCACCCATGCTGCGCGCCAGCGATACCGGCAAGTTGCGTACCAGTCCGCCGTCGACCAAGGTTCTGCCATCCAGCTTGAGCGGCGCGAACAGTCCCGGCACCGCCATGCTGGCGCGAATCGCGCGCGGCAGCGAGCCCTGGCTTAGCACGACTTCCTGGCCGCTGCCCAGATCGGTCGCCACAGCACGGAAAGGCGTTGGCAATTTATCGAAAGAAATATTCGCCGGCAGCTGCGGGGTCCAGTTCTGCAACAGCAACAGCAGATTATTACCCTGCACCAGGCCAGCCGGGAGTTTCAGTTTGCCGTCGCCGTAGCCGGCCGACAAGCCGATGGGATATTGGAAATCGTCCTCGCGCTGAGACTGCGGCAGTTCTGCCCGGTCATTACGGTCGAAGGCGATATCGCTCAGGTTGGTTTCGGTCAGGATGCGATCCAGCTCTTCCACCGACAGCCCGCTCGCATACAAGCCGCCGACCACCGCTCCCATGCTGGTTGCCGCAACATAATCGATAGGGATGTGCATTTTTTCCAGCGCCTGCAACACGCCCAGATGCGCGTAGCCGCGCGCGCCGCCGCCTGACAGCACCAGGCCGATGCGAGGCCGGGTGGAATTTGCATTTTTGGCGTCGGCAGCCGTTATCGGCGCGGCCGGTGCCGGGTTCGCATGAGCCAGACCGAAAAGCAGGCAACCCAGGAACAGGCACAAGCTGCGGAACAGACGGGAAATGACTTGATTTCGCTTCGAAAGAGGCATAACTAGCGGAAAAACACCTGATATTGTGATTGTGAAAGTAATTATTAGAGAATTAACTTCCCGATTATATTTGAATAAACCAACAGTTTCCTCAATACATCGCATGCCGTATACAGGCGTGCTGCTATTGAAGCCGGCATCTACGCCCTGATATGGGTAAAAAGCGCACCACTCGCCACTAGATCGTTAATGGTGATTGCTTCAAAGCGTTCCATTCATGTCCCTTCATTCTTTTCACAGGTACCCTCATGCCTTCGCGCTTTGCCATCGTGGTTGTTCTGTTTTTGCTGGGCGTATTGCATGCGCTTATCGGTTGGCTCCTGATACCGGCGCTGTCGGCTATCCCGCTCTTGCCAGTCTTGCTAGGTAGCTGGCTACTGCTGTCGTTCCTGCTGATTCCAGCCGGCCTGCTGGCCCGCGCCATCCAGCGCCAGCCCCTGTCCGATCGCATGGCATGGGCCGGCATGCTGGCCATGGGTGTATTTTCATCGCTGTTACTGACGACTCTGTTACGTGAGCTATGCCTGTGGCTGTCACCTTGGTTCACACTGAAGCAAGATCAATTCGCATTCTGGAGCGCGGTGGCGGTGCTGCTCGTGACCGCCCTGACCAGCGTCATCGGATTTTTCAATGCGCGCCGCCTGGCTGCGGTGGTCGACGTCGATGTCCCGATCAACGGCTTGCCCGCCGCCCTGCACGGCTACAGCATCGTGCAGATCAGCGACATTCATGTCGGCCCGACCATCAAGCATAGTTACCTGGATGCTATCGTCAACAAGGTCAACACTCTCAAGCCAGACTTGATCGCGGTCACCGGCGATCTGGTCGACGGCAGCGTGCAGCAGCTGGCGGCACACACTGCGCCACTGGCCAAGCTGCGCTCCCGTCACGGCGCCTATTTCGTTACCGGCAATCACGAATATTATTCGAACGCACCAGAATGGGTAGCGGAAGTGCGCCGGCTTGGATTGACGGTGCTCATGAACCAGCACGTGGTGATCGACCATCAGGGCGCCTCACTGCTGGTGGCCGGTGTCACCGATTATAGTGCCCATCATTTTGACGAAGCCCAGCGCAGCGATCCGCATGCAGCACTGGCCGGCGGTCCGCGGCATGTAGCGTTGAAACTGCTGCTTGCGCATCAGCCGCGCTCGGCCGCCGCCGCAGCCGACGCCGGTTTCGACCTGCAGTTATCCGGCCATACGCATGGCGGCCAGTTCTTTCCCTGGAATTTGTTCGTACCGATGCAGCAGCCATATACCTCCGGCCTGCGCCGCTTACGCAATTTATGGGTGTATACCAGCCGCGGCACCGGTTATTGGGGGCCGCCGAAACGCTTGTTCGCACCATCGGAAATCACGCGCTTGCGATTGGTGCCTGCGTAACCCTGGCGCGGTGCGCCAATCGGGAGCGCCGGCTTTTTCAGAGAATTACCTTGCCGCGCATGGCTTTGTCTTTGCCGCGCCGGGTCTTGCTATCGACCCGCTTTAATTTTGCAGTCCGGCTGGGCGCCGTTGGCCGTCTTTTCTTGGGAATCACAGTCACGCTCAGCAATAATTCCTGCAGGCGTTGCAAGGCTTCGCCCTTGTTCTTTTCCTGGCTGCGCGACTGTTGCGCCTTGAGAATCAGAACCCCGTCCTTGGTAATGCGCTGGTCGTTCAACGCCAGCAGCTTTTCCTTGTAGAAATCGGATAGCGACGATGCGCCGATGTCAAACCGCAGATGTATCGCCGACGAGACTTTGTTGACGTTCTGGCCGCCCGGCCCCTGAGCGCGGACGGCGCTTATCTCGATCTCACTCAGCGCGATGGCGAGTGAGTCGGTGATGCGCAGCAGTTTGTCGTCGTTAGGTGGAAACATGCGCGATATTATGGCACGCCACTGTGCGCTTCTGTTTCACTTCGACGGCGCGCCACGCAGATCTTCCAGCAACGTGCCTGCCGCGCTGGCTTCGTCTTCATGGCCAGGTTCACGCCAGGTTTCCGCCAATGCGTCGGCCTGCCACTCACGCATGGCCGGCAAATCGAGCAACCGCGTCACGTAGGCTAGTGCCGCCGGGCTCAACTTGAGGCCGTAGGTTTGTACCCGGAACGCTACCGGCGCAAAAAATGCATCGACGGCGCTGAAGTTTGCACCAGCCAGGAAAGGTCCGCCAAAACGTGCCAGGCCTTCATTCCACAATTCGTCGAGGCGGGCGATTTCGCCCTGCAACGCTTCAGACACGTGCTCAAGCCGCACCCGGATGCCGCAATTCATGGTGCAATGCTGCCGCAAGGCGCCAAAGCCGGAATGCATCTCGGCAGCGGCGCAGCGCGCCCAGGCCCTGGCTTGCGGGTCGCTCGGCCAGACGCCGCCATGGCGCTCGGCGAGATACTCGACAATCCCGAGCGAATCCCATAGCGAAGTACCGTCGTGTATCAAGGCCGGCACCTTGCCGGATGGCGAAAAACTGCGGAATGTATCCCAGTTAGAGCCTACGGCGCCGTCGGTAAACGGCACAATGTGTTCGTTAAACGTCAATCCGAGTTGACGCATCAGTACCCATGGCCGCAACGACCATGATGAATAATTTTTGTTGGCGATATACAGCTCATACATGATGGAAGGCGCTCCGCTTTGAGTTGCTACGATTAATCCCAGATACAGACAATGACTACATACAATGATTACAGACAACGGATTTTTGGCGTTGCTGCGAAAGAACTATTTTATATGCTTCCGGATCGGAATATATGTACTATCTGTATCGTTAAGCTTAGTAGAGAACCAAAAATTGAAGGTGATGTCTCACCATGCAAACCAGCGACAGCCAGATGGCAGTTCTGCAAAAGCAGTTACCAAAGAAAAACGCTTTGCCGCGCTCTTTACTATTGCTGCTGATGCTTGGCAGCAGCGCCTGTTTTGCTGCAGACCGTTACCTGATTGATCCGGAACACACTTTTTCGTATTTCGAGTACAACCATTGGGGCCTGTCGAAGCAGCGCAGCCGCTTTGACACCACCACCGGATCGATTGAAATCGACCAGGACACACATAGCGGCAGTATCGACATCGAAATCGATGCGGCATCGGTCAGTACCGGTAGCGACCGCTTCAACCAGGTCATGCGCTCCGGCGATTTTTTCGACGCTGCCAACTACCCGAAGATCAGTTTCAAATCCTCTAGCCTGCATTTCGAAGAACAGCAGCTGACGAAAGTCGACGGCGACCTGACGATCAAGGGCATCACGCATCCGGTAACGCTGGAAATCAGCAATTTCAATTGCCGTTTCATGCTCGCTTACGGTAAGCAGGCCTGCGGCGCCAACGGCTCGGCCAAGATTTTACGCAGCGATTACAAGCTTGCGCGCTACGTGCCCTTTGTCAGCGACGCGGTGACCTTGCACATCAGCGTTGAAGCAATAAAGGAATATAGCAAGCCCGCGCCGGACTGAGCCAGGTTGCGGCTGGCATTGTCATTGGCGTCAGGTACATTGCTCAGTACTTCGACGCCGGTATCTATCCCGCCGAAAATGGTGAGGCCGGACTGCGCATGCGCGCCACCGGCCAGCATGGCTGCCATGGCCGCCATTGCTGCAGCGATTGTCTTTTTTGTCTTTTGCCTCATGTTTCCTTGTCCCTCCTGTGGTTGCGTACCCGCCATGGACATGTGTTTTTTTGAGCGCCACATTCCTGTACCGCAGCGCTATTTGTCCCATGTGGACGCCTCTCCTGCATATTTATTATCAAATAGATAACCACAAAATAGCCTGTATTAATTTTTTGATAAAGCCAAACGAATGCTGTTTTTTAAGAATCGTCTTATCTGTTAAGTATCCCAACCGAATCTGCCCGATAGTTTACTTAAATGATATTAATCATTTAACATCAATCAAATGTAAACCTGACAGTGGCAAGAGAATGACAAAACCAGAAAAATCCAGCCGTCCGAGCCCCTTGCAACTCGACTTGGCGAATCGGCTGATCCAACAGATAACGACCGGTGAATTGCCTGCCGGAACACATTTGACTGAGGAAGGCCTGGCAAACCAGTTTGATGTTTCGCGGACTCCGGTCAAAGCGGCATTGCGCCTGGTGGCTGCACAAGAGTTGCTGGAATACCACGTGAACAGCGGCTATTTCGTCAGCGCTAACGCCACGCTCGGCAAAGCGGAGGAGATGGTGGTGGACGGCGTCAGCGGCGACACCCTGTATTTGCGGCTGATCGACGATCGCACCAATAATCTGTTGCCTGACATGATGACGGAAACCGATTTCCTGGGCCGCTACGCGGTGTCGCGCAGTTTGTTGCGTGGAACATTGGTACGTATGGCGGCAGACGGCCTGATAGAGAAACGCCGCGGCCAGGGCTGGAATTTCTCGCCGGCCATAGGCTCGCCTGAGCTGATGGCGGAGAGTTACCAGTTTCGTACCATGGTGGAGTGCGGCGGACTGTTGGAAAGCACTTTCAAAATCGATGCCGTTCCATTGCGGAACAGCCGGCTGGCGCATGAAAAACTGCTGTGCCAGAGTCCGGCCGAATATTCCGCCCTGGCGTTTTTCTCGCTCAATGCCGCTTTTCACGAAATGCTGGCGCGCTTTTCCAACAATCGCTTTGTGCTGCAAGCGGTACAGCAACAGAATCAACTTCGGCGCCAGAGCGAACATATCGCGGTTCACCACGCTCCGCGCCAGATCGACTCATGCCACGAGCATTTGCAAATCATCCAGGCGCTGGAAAGCGGTAACAGGGAATGGGCAGCCGCACTGATGCGGCATCACCTGAGCATTGCGCGATATTAATTGGTGATGCGTGGCAATGCGTGGCTATGCATGACGAAGTGCGACAACCCATGACGATGCATTTATAGCCCTAAAAGATCGAAGTAAAATTGCACGACATGGCTGCCCGCATGTCTATTGGTTTGCGTTAGGCGGCCGGCACAATGTAATAAAAGGTTCTGGTCACGGCAAACACAAGCATGGAATAATGCGTGAGCAACATTATCCGAATCACCCTACTCTCGACATTTTCCTGGCTCTCTCCATGCGCGACACCGATACTACCCGCACGCCTACAATCAACGATGTCGCGCGCGAAGCCAAGGCAGGGAAAACCAGCGTATCCCGCTATCTGAACGGCGAATTTGACAGCCTTTCCGATGCACTCCGGCTACGCATACAGCACGCCATCCGCAAGCTGGGCTTTCGCCCCAATCAGATGGCGCGCGGGCTCAAGCGCGGCCGCACGCGCATGGTTGGCATGGTAGTCGCCGATATCGGCAATCCGTATTCGGTTGAAGTCATGCGTGGCGTCGAGGCCGCCTGTCAAAAGCAAGGCTTCATGCTGATGGTCTGCAATTCCGATAACCAGCTTGAACTGGAAAAGCGTTATCTGAATTTGCTGGTCAATTACCGCGTGGAAGGCCTGGTAGTCAATCCAATCGGTTTGCCTGAGGAAGATTTGGCGGCCATCAGCAACACTGGACTGCCCATGGTCATTATCGATCGCCGCGCCGATCGTTTGCAATGCGACATGGTCGGACTTGACAATACCCAGGCTGCAACCCTGGCGACCCAACACCTGATTGCCCAGGGATTTCATGCGATTCACTTTCTTACGGAGCCGATTGGCCAGGTCAGCAGCCGCAGCGAACGTGAACAGGCCGTCCACCAAGCGGTGAAGAAAGCCGGAAAACAATACGCCGCGATTACCGCAGAAGTCGATATAGCGGATGCCGCAGCATTGCAGTTAGCGTTACAGGCTGCGCTGCATAGCAAACAGCGCAGCGCAATTCTTGCCGGCAATGGCCGCATGTTGCTGAATGCCGCGCTCGGCTTGCAAGGCTTGGGCGCGCGCTGGCCGGATGATGTCGGCTTATTGGGTTTTGACGATCCTAACTGGGCGGTGCTGGCCGGCAGCGGCATTACCGGCATTCGTCAACCGACCTTCGATATCGGTCATGCGGCGCTGGAATTTTTGGTGCAACGCATCGATGGCGCAAATGCTCCGCCGCGGTTTCTGGCGTTCCCCGGAGAATTGGAGATACGCGGCTCCACGGCAGCCCTGAAAAGTGTAACTTAGGCTTGACTGTTGATTTTTTTTGGATTAACTTGGAACCGGTTCCATAGATTCTTGTACCCAATAGCTTGATCTATATGTTCATTTAATAAATTATTGGCAATTTTTTTAATTTGTTATGGAACCGGTTCCAAACATAAAAATATTAAAGCAACTAGAAATACTTAGGAGACAGATTTGCCATCTACCATGGATATCTTCATCGTGGCCTCAGCCTACGGCGTCGATTTTGTACAGAAGAACGGCCATGCCGCGCTAGTTCCACTTGCGGCCGGCGCCAACGCCAATGGCCTCGAAATTCGCCGGGAGTTATTCCTGCGGGCGGATGATGAAATCGCGCTGGAGCTTGCCGCCTTAAAGCCGCTATTAGCTGAAAACGGATTGCAAGCAGTGTATTCCGCGCCGGAATCCTTGTTCCTGCCGAACGGCGATCTCAATCTGCAAGAGCTGATTACGCGTCTGGGTGAAGCAGAAACGCTGGGTGCGGCAACCCTCAAATTACAAATGCATCGCTACGCCGGCCGGGTTGACGTAAAACTCCTGCAACAGGCGCTGAGCGACACACCGGTTACATTACTGCTTGAAAATGGCCAGCAAGATAGCGGCAGCCGGATCACGGAGTTCGCCAGCTTTTTTGCCGCATGCAAAGCGTATGCACCCGCCATCCCTGTAGCCATGACTTTTGATATCGGTAACTGGAGCTGGGCCGGGGAGAACGCCATCGAAGCCGCTGCCACGCTTGCTTCACACGTACGTTACATTCATTGCAAGGGCGTGCGGGGCGAAGGCATGCGCCGTTTTACCGTGGCGCCCGACGATGGCAGCGTCGACTGGCGTGCCTGCCTGTCAAAGTTACCCGGCCACGTACCGCGGGCAATTGAATATCCGCTGCCAGCGGGCGAAGATGCGCAGGCAACGCATGTTGAACGCTTGCGTTCGGCTTGCAAGCCGACATTTGCGGCACTTGAAGGAGTGAATGCATGTCAATAACAGCGCAATCCGCAAACGAACCGGCCGCAATGAAAAAACTGGACGTGGTGACTTACGGCGAGGCCATGACAATGTTTGTCGCCGCCGAAACAGGCGACCTTGCCAAAGCCAAAAATTTCATCAAGCGCGCTGCCGGCGCCGAACTCAACGTCGCTACCGGCCTGGCGCGCCTGGGGTTTCAGGTTGGCTGGATGAGCCGTGTCGGCAAAGACTCGTTTGGCCGCTACGTACTGGAGACTCTGGCGAATGAAGGCATCGATAGCGACGCCGTGACAATTGATGAGCGTTACCCCACCGCCTTTCAGCTGAAATCGCGCAACGACGACGGCAGCGATCCGGAAATCGAATATTTCCGCAAAGGCTCTGCGGCCAGCCACCTGTCGGTCGCAGACTACCGGCCGGAATATTTCAAGGCTGCACGCCATCTGCATTTGTCCGGAGTCGCACCGGCGATTTCCGAATCATCGCTGGAACTGGCTTTCCATATCGCGACCGAAATGCGCGCAGCCGGCAAGAGCATTACATTCGATCCCAACTTGCGGCCGACATTGTGGCGCTCACGTGAGCTCATGGTGGACCGGCTCAACGCCTTGGCTTCGTACGCCGACTGGGTGCTGCCGGGCCTCGAAGAAGGCCGGATCCTGACCGGCTTGACGACACCGCGCGAGATCGCCGACTTCTACCTGGCGCGCGGCGCGCTTGGCGTCATCATCAAACTGGGTAGTTCAGGGGCCTACTTGCGCACCGCAGAACAAGAAGCCACCGTTCCGGCGCCGCTGGTAACAAACGTGGTCGACACCGTCGGCGCCGGCGACGGTTTCGCGGTCGGCGTGATCAGCGCATTATTGGATGGACATGAGCCCCGCCTGGCAGTCGAGCGTGGTAATCAGATCGGTGCGATGGCAATTCAGGTAATCGGCGATAGTGAAGGATTGCCGACCAGAGAGCAGTTAAATCAGTAAAGTCGCTAAAAACAATACAGGTACAAACCTGAAAATGCGAAAAAATCTAAGGAGACACAACATGGAAACAAAAAAATTAGCAGTCCGGCGCTGGTGGTTCATCATGCCGATCGTTTTTATCACTTATAGCCTGGCCTATCTCGACCGCGCCAATTTCGGCTTTGCCAGTGCTGCCGGCATCAATCATGACCTGGGTATTACCCAGGGCACATCTTCATTGATCGGCGCCCTCTTCTTTCTCGGCTATTTCTTCTTTCAGATTCCCGGCGCCATCTATGCCGAACGCCGCAGCGTCAAAAAATTGATTTTCTGGAGCCTGGTGCTGTGGGGTGCTTGCGCCGCGCTGACCGGCATGGTCAGCAATATCCCGATGCTGATGGTGATTCGTTTTTCACTCGGGGTGGTGGAAGCCGCAGTGATGCCGGCAATGCTGATCTACATCAGTAACTGGTTCACCAAAACCGAGCGCTCCCGCGCCAACACGTTTTTGATTTTAGGCAACCCCGTCACCGTGTTGTGGATGTCCGTGCTGTCTGGCTATCTGGTGAACAGTTTCGGCTGGCGTCACATGATGATTGCCGAAGGATTACCGGCGATTGTGTGGGCGTGCATCTGGTGGTTTGTAGTCCAGGACAAACCGGCAGAATCGACCTGGCTGAAACCGCAGGAAAAGGCCGATCTCAAAGCCGTACTCGATCTGGAGCAGGTCGGCATGAAGCCGATGCGTAACTATGCCGAAGCATTCAAGTCCGCAGCCGTGGTCAAACTGTGCGCCCAGTATTTTTGCTGGAGCATCGGTGTGTACGGTTTCGTGCTGTGGTTGCCATCCATCTTGAAAAACGCCGGCCACATCAGTATGGTGGAAACCGGCTGGCTGTCGGCTTTACCCTATCTTGTCGCCGTGATTGCCATGCTGCTGACGTCATGGGCTTCCGACAAAATGCAAAACCGCAAATTATTCGTCTGGCCGGCACTGCTGATTGGCGCCCTGGCTTTCCTCGGTTCCTATTTACTCGGCAGCAGCAGTTTTTGGTTGTCCTATGCCCTGCTGGTGATTGCGGGCGCGGCAATGTATGCACCCTACGGCCCCTTCTTTGCCATCATTCCCGAGTTATTGCCGAAGAATGTCGCCGGCGGTGCGATGGCGCTGATTAATAGCATGGGAGCGCTCGGTTCTTTCCTTGGCTCTTATGTGGTTGGCTACCTGAATGGCGCAACCGGCAGTCCGTTTGCATCCTATCTGTTCATGGCGGGTGGTTTATTGGCCGCTGTGGCATTGACGATTTCAGTCAAACCGGAAGCAGCCGTTCCCGAGGTCGCCCTGGCTCACCGATAAGTTGACATGCATCCTGAAGGAATTCTTATGCAAGAAAAAATAGTACTTTATAAAAAAGTCGCTGACGATGTCCTGGCGATGCTGCAGCAGGCGCACCGGGTTGTGCAATTTGACGACATCAATGCCGACAATCGCGCAGCCTTCATGGCAGAGTTGCAAGACGCTGCAGGCCTGATCGGCGCCAGCGTCAAAATCGATGCCTCGGTGCTCGATCACGCCCCCAGGCTCAAGGCGATTTCCACTATTTCCGTCGGTATCGATCAATTCGACCCCGCCGACCTGAGCAAGCGTGGGATTGTGCTTCTAAACACACCGGACGTGCTGACGGAAACCACGGCCGATACCGGTTTCGCGCTGATCCTGGCCACCGCGCGGCGAGTGGTGGAACTGGCAGATTACGTCCGCCAGGGCCGCTGGACGCACAGCATCGGCGAAGACTGTTTTGGCACCGATGTCCAAGGAAAAACCTTGGGCATCGTCGGCATGGGACGGATCGGCGGCGCTATAGCGCGACGCGCTTCGTTAGGGTTCGGCATGCCGGTTTTATACAATAATCGCCGCCCCGATCCTGCCGCTGAAAAAGCCTATGGCGCGCGCTTCTGCTCGCTCGACACTCTATTGCAGAGCGCCGATTTCGTCTGCGTCACGGTGCCGCTGACGCCGGAAACCCATGGCATGATAGGCGCGCAGGAATTGGCGCAGATGCGCCCCGGCGCCATCCTGGTCAATATTTCCCGCGGCAGCATCATCGATGAAACTGCGCTGATTTCAGCATTGGAAAACGGCCGCCTGCGCGGCGCCGGACTGGATGTGTTCGAGCGCGAACCTGTGGCGCCGGATTCGCGCTTGCTGAAGATGCCGAATGTTGTGGCGTTGCCTCATATCGGCTCCGCCACCCACGAGACCAGGCACGGGATGGCGGTCTGCGCAGCGCAAAATTTGCTGGATGCATTGAGTGGCAACGCTACGCGCAATGTCGTTAATCCTGAAGTGCTGACTCGGTTGCCGACTTAGTTACCAACCAAGGCATCAAGGCAGATGCGGCAATTTGGCATCCAAGGCAGCCAGTCGGGTTTCCAGTGCATGTATTTTTTCCAATAGATTGAGCGCCATCGCCACGCCGTGTATATCAAGTTCGAAATCGTCGCGCAAACGACGCGCGGTCCTGGCGAGCACGATGGTTTGCGCCGGAAACACATGGGCCGGCGCGGCGCTACGATCGGGCTCGATGGCGCCAATCGCCATCAGGTCCGCCAGTTCGTCCTGGCTAAGTCCGGAAAATTCCGCCAGCTCATCCAGCGAACACAACGCAATGTCGTTTAACCAAACGGCTTCTACTAACAGAGCAGTCATTGTCGCCCTCCTAAATAAGATGCTGACGCGGATTGAATTTCGATTCGGCCGCGAGTTGCTCAAATAGCTCGCGCTCGCGTGCAGTTGCCGCCGGCGGCACTTCTATCCTTACCACCGCATATAAATTACCTTGCTCGCCTTTGGCGGACGGCAAGCCACGCTTGGCCAGACGGAACTGACGATTGGCGGCGGTACCGGCAGGAATGGTCAGTTCGACCTTGCCGCCCAAAGTGGGTACCTGCACGGCAGCCCCCAGCACAGCCTCCCACGGCGTCAGAGGCAAATCGAGGTACAGATCGTTTCCGCTCACCCGATACAGCGGATGCGGAATCACCTTCATCACGACATATAAATCACCATGTTTTCCGCCATCCAGCCCTTGCCCGCCTTTACCCGACAAGCGCAGTCTTTGACCGTCTTCCGCGCCTTTCGGTATCTTCACCCGATAGGTGCGCGGCACCCGGTGCAGGGTGCCGTGTTCATCGTACTCGGGCATGCTCAGGCGGACATCGGTTTCGCCGCCTTCATAAATCTGCTCCAAAGTGATAGGTGCGTTGACTTCGAAGTCTTCACCTCTGGTCGGACGCGTCCTGGCGCCCGCTCCGCCGCCATGGCGCGAAGCCGCAAAAGCGGCCAGGATATCGGCCATGTCGACATCGCCGAACGTCGCGCCGCCAGCCGCGAATCCTTGTTGCCAGGAGTGCGGCGGCTCAACGTTTTCTCCTTCATGATGGCTACCCAGTTGATCGTAGGCAGCGCGCTTCTCGCTGTCTTTCAACGTTGAGTAGGCTTCCGCAATGTCTTTGAATTTCTCTTCCCCGGCCGGATCCTTGGAGACATCCGGATGATATTTATGGGCCAGTTTGCGGTAGGCTTGCTTGATCTCGGCGGCACTGGCGTCACGTTCGACGCCCAGCGCGCTGTAATAGTCTTTGAATTTCATTTCAGGCTTTTAAAAACTCGACAAAATTCCGGTTGAACTCCCTGAGTTGCTCGCGTACCTGCTCGTCAACCAATTCCCCATTTTCATCAAATACCTTACCCGCGCGCGACACCATCAAGCGCCCGCCGAACCAGGGTTGCATACCCAGCGTACGCAGCACCGGCAACCAGGCATTTTGCGACAGGATCGTGCCGAAACCACCCGGCGACGCACCGATTACCGCAACCCGTCGGCCACGAAAGATGCGGGCGCTATCGGCCGGCGGCCGCGACAGCCAGTCGAGCGCGTTCTTGAACACGCCCGGCATGGAATTATTATATTCCGGCGTCACCAGAAGCAAAGCATCGGCGACCGCTATCTGCTCCTTCAACACGGTCACGGCAGCTGGAATCCCTTCTGCCTGCTCAAGATCGCCGTCATATAAGGGAATTCCTTTGATCGTACCGATTTCGATTGCCGATCCCGCCGGCATCAGTTCAGCCGCCGCGCGTAACAATGCGGCATTCAGCGAACCGCTGCGCAGGCTGCCTGCCACACCAATTATCTTGGTCATGCGCTTCTCCTTTGAGTTACCGGACTGAGTTGCTCAAGTGCGTATATCAAGTACGTATATCAGCAACCAGGTCAAGCTTGTCCTTCAACCCTGACCTGGCTCAACGTAGTCACAATTTCAGTGCCCTGCCTGATGGTTTTGGTGACTGGCGTCTTTTCACAAATCTCGGCCAGCCTGGTTATCTGCTCCGGGCTAAGTTGCGCCCCGAAAGCGACTGTGCGATCTATCTTTTCCCGTCCCTGCTCGTCGCGCGAAAAACGCAACCGCACATCGATCAGGCCGAGCTCCCATTGCTTGCGGTCGGCATACATACGTAACGTCAGGGAGGTACAGGCGGCCAATCCGGCCAGCAGCAATTCGTAAGGCGCGGGGCCGCTATCGGTACCGCCGTTGCTGAGCGGTTCGTCGGCACGCAGCTGGTGCGACCTGGCCTGGATTTGCTGGGCAAAGCCGCTTGTGCTTTGTAAGTGTACAGATGCCATGCGCTCTCCATATCAAAGTGAAACTGCCAATCCACGAATGCCGGCTTGGCATGCGCGGATCTGATATAGAGACTATAGCTGTTTTAGAAGAAGAGGATATTGCTAATCCGCTGCCGGACAAGCGTCAGGTAAATACCGGCCATGGCAACACTAGCGCAAAGACGCGCTGCATGGGCGCTCAAAGCAGTTCGATCTGCAGTCGCAACGCGGCACACGCCGCAGTGAGTTGATCATGATCGACCGCCAAACCGGTGTTCAGGACCGCCTCAATGTGTAGCGCGGCATTAGCCGTTGCCGGTACACGGAAAATCATTGCCGCGCCTTTCAGGCTATGTACCGTTTGCTGTATGGCACAGTAGTCGCGGCGAGCTAGCGCCTGCTCGATGCTGAGCAGATCTTGCCTTGCGCTGGCCAGGAACAGATCGTCAAGTCCTAGCTCGGACTCGTTCATGGGCGATAGCGAATCTGGCTCAGGCTGGCTAGGTTTGCTAGGCTTGCTTTTGTTCATTTCGTCCACTCTAGTATTTATCCCTTGATGTCATCTTGACCGTCTGCAAACAGCCCAGAACGAAGCAAGCACCCTTGTATTCACCTTTTATCGCCAGATGAACAGAGATAGCCTAGGTTTGGAGATTAATTGCCGCAATAGCAAACTTATATATTTCACAATCCTTAACATTGCGTCGCAAAAAACACCGGTCTCATCAAGCGAAACCGGTGAATTTACAACAAATACTTTCCGTGCGGAAATGAAATTATAATTTTATGCAATCTATCCTGTTCAACGGACTGCCAGCCGCCATAAGGAAGTCAGTTCAGCGGCACGCGCCGCATACAGCGGATCGGCCTGATCGGAAACTTTCGGATGGTGCGGCCGGATATCGGTTTTCCCTAACACTTGCAAGCCTGCGGCATCGATCGCCGCCAGCAGTTCGGCGCGCGAACGCAAGCCCAGATGCTCAGCCAGATCGGACAGGATCAGCCAACCCTCGCCGGCAGGCTCCAGATGCTGCGCCAGGCCGCTCAGGAATCCGCGCAACATGCGGCTCTCGGGATCGTAGACAGCATGCTCGATGGGTGAGCTCGGGCGCGCTGGAACCCAGGGAGGATTGCAAATCACCAACGGCGCACGGCCCTCGGGAAACAGGTCGGCCTGCACCAGGGTTACCTGGCCATTCAGATCGAGCCGCGTCAGGTTTTCACGCGCGCAAGTCAGCGCGCGCGGGTCCATATCGGTGGCCACTACACGCTGCACGCCACGCTTAGCCAACAAGGCCGCCAGCACGCCGGTGCCAGTGCCGATATCAAAAGCCAGTTTGATCGACGGCAACGGCGCCGCCGCCGCCAATTCGATGTATTCGCCACGGACCGGTGAATACACGCCATAGTGAGGATGAATGCGCCCGCCTTCACCTAACGCGGTAATCTCAACGCCCTTCTTGCGCCATTCGTGAGCGCCAATCAGTCCCAGCAATTCACGCAGCGACGCCACGAACGGTTCGGTCGGCGCGCCGTAGGCTTCGTTGCAAGCCAGATGCACATCGGGCGCGCGCCGCAGCGGGATACTGTAGTCGGCGTTAAACGGCAGCAGCAGCATGCCCAAGGTGCGGGCGCGTTGCGATTGCGCCTGACGATGCAGATTGAAGGCGTCGGTCGGTGAAGTTGGCTGCTTGCGTGGCTTGCCGCGCTTTTCCGCCTTCGGTTCGGCGCGGCGCGCGAGCGCCTGCAACAACTGGCGCGCATTCTGGAAATCTCCGCGCCACAGCATGCCGGTACCTTCGCAAGCCAGGCGATAGGCCGTATCGGCAGTCATCCGGTCGTCGGCAATCACCACCCGCTTGGGCGCGGGATTGCCATTTTCCGAGCGCCAGCGCGCCGAGCGTGGCTGATCTTCTTCGATCCAATGGATCGTCGGCTGTTCGCCTGCCGTCGTAGTCATAGGACGCCTGCAAGACGTTCGGCCAAAGGCAATCCGGCAGTGGGGGAATTCAAACGCATCAAACGCATGGAAGGATCTCGATCAGTGTGGGTAGGGAGGAAGCAGGTCATAACGCATTACCAATGCATCATCTGCGCAGCCCGTTTGCCATCGCAGCAAACGGGCATCTTCGATAGATCCGAAGTATACCTCTTGACCACCGCAGTGAGCCGTTTCTTTGTTTCTTGCCAGTAAAACAACTTAGATCATTCAGCGTTAAAACGTTTCCCAGTCATCGGCGTTAGACGCTGCCAATTTGGCCGCGGGCGCTTTCCACGGCGCCTGCGGCCCCTCGGCGGCGGCCTTGCCGACGTTAGCGGCGGCGCGCACCTTGTTTACGCCGACCGTTCTCAGAACCGGGGGTGAGGCGCGCTTTGCAGGCGACGCAAGCGGTCGCCTGGCGGCGAACGATGGCTCCGTGCGCCGGGGCGCTGCCGGCGCATTGTTGTTACTACTGCTACCGCTATGCTGCGGCTCCGCCACCAGGAACACCGATACCGCGTCCTGCAAGCGTTGCGCCTGCCCTTCCAGTGAATTGGCGGCAGCCGCCACCTGCTCCACCAGCGCAGCATTCTGTTGCGTGACCTTGTCCATTTGCATGACGGCCTGATTGACCTGCTCGATGCCGCTGCTTTGCTCTTCCGAGGCGACGGTTACTTCCGCCATGATGTCGGTCACACGCTTGACCGCCTGCACGATTTCATCCATGGTCTGGCCGGCACGGGCCACCAGTTCTGAGCCGCCGTCAACCTTGTCGACCGAATCCCCTATCAATTCCTTGATTTCCTTGGCTGCCTGGGCGCTGCGCTGCGCCAGATTGCGCACTTCAGCCGCCACCACCGCGAAACCACGGCCTTGCTCGCCGGCCCGGGCCGCCTCCACTGCCGCATTCAGCGCCAGGATATTAGTCTGGAAGGCGATGCCGTCGATGACGCCGATAATGTCGGCGATGCGCTTGGAGCTATCGGTAATGCCCTGCATGGTGTGCACCACCTGTCCGACCACCTCGCCACCCTTGGCCGCGATGCTGGAAGCGCTCTGCGCCAGCTGGCCGGCCTGCCGGGCGTTATCGGCGTTTTGCCGCACCGTGGCAGTCAGTTGCTCCATGCTGGCGGCGGTTTCCTGTAGCGAAGCCGCCTGCTGCTCGGTGCGTGCCGACAAATCGCTGTTACCGGCGGAAATCTCTTTGATCGAAGCGCCGATATTGTGCGAACCTTCGCGAATTTCGGTGATGGCTGCCGCCAGTTGCTGCTGCATCTGCCGCATCGCATGCAGCAAGCTGGTTTTATCCCCGGCATCGACCAGCACCGTCAAATCCAGTTCGCCGGCGGCGATTCTGGTGGCGATAGCCGCTGCGTAGCCGGGCTCGCCTCCGAGGCTGCGTGTCACACTGCGGATGATCAGCAACATGGTCGCCGATACCGTCACGCCGATGATGATCATGATCAGCAGCAGCTTGAGCAGATTGTCATAAAATGCCGCTTCCACATCGTTCACAAACACGCCCGATACCAGGTACCAGTCCCAAGGCGCAAAATAGTTAACCTGGCTGATTTTCTCGGCGCGGGTATCGACGGTGCCGGGCAGGCGCCCCATGTAATGCACGATGCCCTGCTGTTGCTGCTTGCCCAGCTTGACCATCTCCACGTAATACAACTTGCCGTCGGTATCCTTACGGTCGCTGACGTTCTTGTTGACGATGTCCTTGCTGGTCGGGTGCATCAATACCACCGGCTGCGAATCGAAGACAAACACGTAGTTGCCGTCCGCATAGCGCATGCTGCTGACGCGCCGCAAAGCCTGGCTTTGCGCATCCGCCAGGCTGAGCTTGTTGGCGGCAACGTCATCGGCATAGCCTTTGACAATGCCGGCCGCTGTCTCCACCACATTCTTCAACCCTGCCTCGCGCTCGCGCATCATCGTGTCGCGGGTATTTAAAGCGGACCAGCCGGCCAGCAACAACAACCCCAGCCACATGACCGCCAGCACCAGCCACAACTTCGCTTTCAGACTCAGATTTTTCATACCTGCACACTTTCCTGTAAAAAAATAGATCTACGCTGCCATACGCCGCGCCGTCGTTCTGGCAGACAATTGCGCATGTCGTGGCGTAACGTCCATGGCGTGGCGGGCCGGCTCGCCATGGTTAGTCGGGCTGCTATCGGTTTTGAACACGCCCACCATCTGCGCCAGATGGATGGCCTGCTCTTGCAATGACGCCGCGGCGGCGGCAGCTTGCTCCACCAGGGCGGCATTTTGCTGGGTTACTTCATCCATTTGCGTGATCGCGTGATTGACCTGTTCGATACCCGTGCTTTGCTCCTGGCTGGCGGTAGCGATTTCGCCGATGATGTCGGTCACGCGTTTAACGCTGGTCACCACTTCACCCATGGTCACGCCAGCTTGCTCCACCAGTTTGCTGCCACTGCCGACCTGGCTGACGGATTCATCGATTAGCACTTTGATTTCCTTGGCTGCCGCGGCCGAGCGTTGCGCCAGACTGCGCACCTCCGAGGCCACCACGGCAAAGCCGCGGCCCTGCTCGCCGGCGCGCGCCGCTTCTACCGCAGCGTTCAAGGCGAGGATATTGGTCTGGAAGGCGATACCGTCAATCACGCCGATGATGTCGACGATTTTCTTCGACGAACTGCGGATATTGCCCATGGTATCGACCACCTGCGACACCACCGCGCTGCTGTCGCTTGCCACTTGCGAAGCACTAACCGCCAGTTGATTGGCTTGGCGCGCGTTGTCGGCGTTTTGCTTGACGGTCGAGGTCAGTTGTTCCATTGCCGAAGCGGTTTCTTCCAGCGATCCGGCCTGTTGTTCCGTGCGGCTGGACAGATCCAGGTTGCCGCTGGCGATCTGGCTGGAGGCGGTGGCAATCGTGTCGGCGGAATTTTTGATGTTGGAAATCGTATGCAGCAGCGATGTGCGCATGCATTTCATTGCATACACCAGGCTGCGCGTATCGCCCGGACGGGTCGCTATATCCAGGCTGAGGTCGCCGTCGGCAATACGGTTGGCGATATCTGCCGCCTGGCCAGGATCGCCGCCTATCGCATTCAGCATGCTACGGTTGGAATAGGTAATCAGCGCGCCCAGCGCCAATGCCACCACCAGCAATATGGCGCCGCCCTGATACAGGGATTGCATGAAGGCCTGGTTCAGGTCATCCACATAAATGCCGGTAGTGGCGATCCAGTCCCATGGCTGGTAGCCGAGCGCGAACGACATCTTCGGCACGGCCTCGGCAGCGCCGACTTTTGGCCAGACATACTCGATGAAACCGCCGCCTGGCTGGCTGCCAGCCTTGGAAATCAAGGCAAATACCAGATTGCCCTCGGGGTCCTTGAAATCGCTCATCTTGCGTCCGTTCATCTCCGGCTTGATCGGATGCATGACCATTACCTCATTCGAAGTAATAATCGAAAAATAGCCATCCTTGCCGAACCACATGGCCTTCAGCCGCGCCAGCGCCTGCTGTTGCGCTTCGTTCTTGCTGAGCGCGCCGCTGGCGGCCATGGCGCCGTATTCCTTGATGATGCTCATGGCGACGTGGGATACGTTCATCAAATCGCTTTTACGTTCTTCCAGCCGGATCTGCCGCGCTTGATAAGCGTTGAATACGGAGATCGAAAATAATGCGACCAGGCTGACCAGCAGCGGCAGCCAGAGTTTTTGCGTAAAAGACAATTTATTCATTAATGGGTCCCCGTTTTCCTAAGCAATTATTAGTAGCGTGCAGCGATCATGCGTCGGCACGGAAAGCGATCGTCTTCCAAGCTTTCCTTTGCATTAACGCCGGCGTTGTTGTGTAGCTGAAGGGGGAGCAACAAAAATTTTGCGCAATCGCGCCGAAGCCGACTCAGCGTAGCTAAAAACTCGTGCGCATTAGATCTGACTGGTTTATTGTGTCCACATAGAAATTAGTTGACGATTAGCCGATGACGGAACAGTTATCAATTTAGCAAATAAATCACATTTCAAGCCGCGGACCAAAAAGAACGCGGCGATCATCGATTTCCGACAGGAGAAATAACACGTGAAGCAATGGACTATTCGGCAAAGAATGCTGGTGAGTTTTAGTGTCATTCTGGCGCTCATGGGATTCATGGCCGGCATCACCTACCTGAAGCTGGCAGCGATCGAACATGAAACCGTCAGTTTCCAGACCGACTCCATACCCGGTCTGGAGTTGAGCACCGGCATCCGCTCGAACTGGTCTCAGAGTTATCTGCTGGCGTTGCAGGTGATAGCTTTGGATAACCCGGAGCAACGAAAAAAAGATCTGGCGGCAATGCACGCCTACTCGGAAAAAATGGATAAGCTGGTAGAGGACTACGAAAAGACCATTTTCGAGAATGAGGACAGAGCCAATTTCATCGCCTTCAAAGCTACGCGGGCGCAATACGACCGGATTATGTCCGAGGTGTTGAAACTGGATGATTTGCAAAAGAATGCGCAAGCTCGCAGCCTGCTGACGGAACAACTGGAACCGGCCTGGCAGCAAGGGCGCAAAGCCGCCACGCAATTGCGCGACTTTAACCAGCAATCCGAAGTCCGCTCGGTAGATAAAATCGAGGCTGCAGTGCTGGTCACCAAGAGTACTTTGCTGGCAGCGCTGGTGATTGCCCTGGCGGCAGCGCTGATCTGCGGCGTCTTTCTGCTGCGTGCTATCACGCGCCCGATGACAAACCTGATTGCTGCCCTGGAAGTGATTCGTTCCGGCGACCTGTCGCAACGTCTCAACCTCAATCGCCATGATGAATTTCAAGCATTGGAAACCGGTCTGAACCGCATGTCCGACGAGCTGACCGGCCTGGTCGGGCAAGCGCAGAAATCGGCAATTCAGGTCACCACCTCGGTAGTGGAGATTGCCGCCACCGCCAAACAGCAGCAAGCCACAGCCAACGAAACCGCCGCCACTACCACCGAAATCGGCGCCACTTCCCGGGAAATCTATTCCACATCGCGCGAACTGGTGAGCACCATGAATGAAGTTTCGTCTGGCGCCGAGGAAGCTGCCAGACTGGTCGGCACCGGCCAGGCTGGCCTGACGCAGATGGAAGACACCATGCATCACGTGATGGATGCGGCCGGTTTGGTCAACGCCAAGCTAGCCATCCTCAACGAAAAAGCCAGCAATATCAATCAAGTCGTGACGACCATCACCAAGGTCGCCGGGCAAACCAACCTGCTATCGCTGAA
Organism: Collimonas sp. OK307; assembly: GCF_900113705.1. GTDB lineage: Bacteria > Pseudomonadota > Gammaproteobacteria > Burkholderiales > Burkholderiaceae_D > Collimonas. Next base: position 402,128 of record NZ_FOQI01000001.1, read on the forward strand.
CGCCGCCATCGAGGCCGAAAAAGCCGGCGAATACGGTCGCGGATTTTCCGTGGTGGCGACCGAAATCCGCCGCCTGGCCGACCAGACCGCGGTTGCTACTTACGACATCGAGCAGATGGTGAAAGAGATCCAGTCTGCCGTATCGGCCGGCGTGATGGGGATGGATAAATTTTCCGAAGAAGTACGGCGCGGTATCGCCGATGTGCAGAATGTCGGCGTCCAGCTATCGCAGATCATCCAACAGGTGCAGGCGTTGACGCCGCGTTTTCAATCGGTCAACGAAGGGGTGCAGGCTCAAGCCATTGGCGCCGAGCAGATTAGCCAGGCGCTGGAACAATTAAGCGAAGCCGCGCATCAAAGCGTGGAATCGCTGCGCCAGTCGAGCCAGGCGATTGACGAGTTGACGCTGACTGCGAATGGCTTGCGCAACGGCGTCTCGCGCTTCAAGTTGAAGCTCGGCTGAGGCTGATGCGGAAATGTGCAGATAGAATAAACCATGCTTTTTTTATTGTTCCAGATCGACAAAGATTATTACGCACTTGATACCCGTCAGGTGGCTGTAGTGCTGTCGTTGGTCAACCTGAAACAAATGCCGGCGACAGCGCCTTGGGTCGCTGGCGTATTCACCTATCGCGGCCAGTCGGTGCCGGTGATCGATCTCAGCCTGCTGGCGCTGGGGCGCCCGGCTCTGCGCCGCCTCAGCACTCGCATGGTACTGGTGCATTACCCTGTGCCTGGTGGGGGTAACCGCCTGCTCGGACTGGTATTGGAAAAAGCCAGCGAAATCATGCGTCGTGAACGCTCCGAATTTCGCGATAGCGGCCTCGATCACGGTAATGCGCCTTATCTGGGCCCGGTTACCGACGATGCGCGCGGCCTGATTCAAGCGGTCCGGATACAAGACTTGCTGCCGCCCGACGTGCGTGCACAATTGTTTCCGGCCGAGGTGCAATGATGCCGCTGGAAAAATTTGAAATCCTGCTGAAACGCACCATGGGCCTGGATATCCAATCCATAGGCCGGCCCATGCTGGAGCGCGCGTTACAGGAAAGATGCGGCAGTTGCGGTATCGATGAGCTGGATGCCTACTGGCTGTTGCTACAGGTCTCGGAACGGGAACAGTTGCAATTGATCGAGTCGGTAATCGTTCCGGAAACCTGGTTTTTCCGGAATCGCGAAGCCTTTATCGAAATGACGCATCTGCTACCGCAACGGCCGCTCAGCGGCGGCCAGCCCTTGCGTATCCTGAGCCTGCCCTGCTCCACTGGTGAAGAACCGTATTCGATTGCGATGGCGCTGCTGGACGCCGGCCTGTCGCCGCGGCACTTCCGTATCGACGCCATCGACATCAGTCAGCGATCGCTCGATATCGCCCGCCAGGCTGTATACGGCAAGAATTCGTTTCGCGGTGACTTCTTGACGTTTCGATATAAATATTTTGCGCTCAATGAGCAAGGTTATGCGCTGTCGGAAACGGTCCGGCAACAAGTGTATTTTATGCAAAGCAACCTGTTTGCTGCCGATCTGCTGGCCGGGCAAGTCCCCTACGACATTATCTTTTGCCGCAATCTGTTGATCTATTTCGATCGCGCCATCCAGCATCAGGCGGTCACCATCCTGCTCCAGCGGTTGGCGCCTGAAGGTCTGCTATTTGTCGGTCCTGCGGAAAGCGCTTTGATGACGCAACACGCGCTGACACAGGTCAAAGCGCCAATGTCCTTCGCTTTCCGGCAAGGTGCTCCTGCACAGGAATTAGCAAAACCGGCGGCGCCGCCGGCTACCGCCGTCTTCACTCGTCAACCGCCAATGTCACTATTGCGACCGAGGTCGAGGCCCGCTGCAGAGCGCATCATTCAGGAAAAACAGGAAAAAATCAAAGCAAGCGCAGATACGGCGCCGGCATTATTACCGCAAACGACCCTGGCAACGGCGCAACTACTGGCGGATCAAGGCAAGCTGAGCGAAGCCGCCAACCTGTGCGAACAACTGATACAGCGTCATGGTGCATCAGCCGCGCTCTACTATCTGATGGGTGTGGTCCATGATGCGGCCGACCGTAAACAGGCCGCCACCGACTGCTATCGAAAAGTCCTGTATCTGGAACCCGCCCATGCTGAAGCCATGACGCATCTGGCGGCATTGCTGCAAGTGCAAGGAGATTTCGCCGGCGCCAGATTATTGCAGCAACGCGTACGGCGTTCGACAGAATCATGAGTACATCCCTTCATTATCAAGTCAACACCGCCATGACGCAGATCGACGATTGCTGGAACCGGATCGGCGTACGCGGCGATGCTTCATGCGAGCAGTTGATTCTGCATATCGATTGTCGCAACTGCCCGGTGCATGCGCGCGCCGCGGCCGAGCTGCTGGACCGCTTGCAAATAGATGAGATTGGCGACAACCTCTCTGAACAGGCCGAAGAACAAGCAGAAAAACAACCGCAAAGCGCCGCAGACCTGCGCTCCGTGCTGCTGTTTCGCATCGGCGAAGAATGGTTGGCGCTGCCGACTGCGCTGCTGGAAGAAATCACCGAACAGCGCGCCATACATCGCCTGCCTCACCGACAAAACGCCATCGTGTTGGGCATTACCAATATTCGCGGCGCGCTGGTGACTTGCGTTTCCCTGGCGGCGATGCTCGGCATCGGCATCGGCAACGGCGACGAACGCAACGGGCGCAACGAACGCCAGGAACTATTGCGGCGCATGCTGATAGTTCGGCACAACGGCCAAACTACCGCCTTTACAGCGGATGAAGTGCACGGCACCCTGCGCGTCGCCGATTCCGCCCGGCAAGCGGTGCCCACCACGCTGACGCGCGCAGCCGGCCATTTCACTCATGCAATCATCCACTGGAATGGGCATAGCGTAGGTTTGCTGGAGCAGGAACTGCTGTTTAACGCGCTAGATCGGAGCCTGGCATGAACGTCGACGACATACGCGACGCTTCCATGCTTGATCTGTTTCGCCTGGAGGTAGAAACCCAGGCGCAGGTCATGAGCAGCGGCCTGTTAGCCATCGAACGCTCGGCTTCACCGGAACAATTGGAAGCCTGCATGCGGGCAGCCCATTCGATCAAGGGCGCGGCGCGGATTGTCGGCATCCAGGCGGGCGTCGATGTCACCCATGTAATGGAAGACTGCTTCGTTTCTGCGCAGCAGGGAAAAGTGCAACTGGGGCCACGCCGCATCGACCAGCTATTGCACGGTGTCGATCTGCTGCAAAGGATAGCCATCAGCGCCGAGGACATCGAATTATGGCAGGCAGGTAGCGGCCGCAAGGAAATCGAGACGTTCCTGCGAGGCCTTGAAGACAGTTTGCGGCAGGCTGACGATCATTCCCGTCAACTGGAAACAACTGTCGCTGCGGCAGTAGATCTGGACGATGCCGGCGAAATCCCGCAAAGTGGCAATCAGGGTAAGAACAAAGAACAGTCAGACCGCATGTTACGTGTCACCGCTGCGCATTTGAACCAGCTGGTCAGCCTGTCCGGTGAATCGTTGGTGGAATCGCGCTGGCTGCCGGTATTCAACGAATCGTTGCAGCGCCTTAAACGATTGCAGCAGAGTACCGCGCAATCGCTGGAAATCTTGCATGACACGCTGCGCGAGAACAATCTTGTTGGCGCACAACACAAGGCATTGCAAGCTGTCCGCCAGAATGTCGATGCCAGCCAGAAAATGCTGGCAGAACGCCTGACCGAACTGGAGCTGTTCGAGCGGCGCAACAGTAGTCGCGCCCAGCGTTTGTACGATCAGGCGCTGGCTTGCCGCATGCGGCCGTTTGCCGATCGGGTGGTGGGCTACGATCGCATGGTGCGCGATCTCGGACGCACTTTAGGTAAACAGGTAAGGCTGGAGATCCACGGCGAAACCACGCAGGTCGATCGCGACATCCTGGAGCAACTGGACGCACCGCTGGTGCATCTGTTGCGCAATGCGCTGGACCATGGCATCGAACAGCCACAGCAGCGACGCGCCGCGGGCAAGAACGATGAAGGCCTGATTACATTGACTGCGCGCCACCATGCCGGTCTGTTGCAAATCACGATCAGCGACGACGGTAACGGCATGGACCTGGAGCAATTGCGCACTTCCCTGGTGCGGCGCGGCCTGGTCGACAGCGCAACTGCAAGCCGCCTGAGTGACGCTGAACTGCTGCACTTCCTGTTATTGCCAGGCTTCAGCATGCGCGACACCGTCACGGAAATTTCCGGGCGCGGCGTCGGCCTGGACGTGGTCCACAACATGCTCAAACGCATGCGCGGCACGATCCAGATTTTCAGCGATGCAGGCCAAGGCATGCGTTTTCAATTGCAACTGCCTTTGACGTTGTCGCTGGTGCGCAGCTTGCTGGTCAACATCGGCGGCGAGGCCTACGCCTTCCCTCTGGCTTACGTCAACCGCACCATGATATTGGAGAAGGATCAGATCGAATCGCTGGAAGGCCGTCAACACTTTACGTTTGAAAAGCGCCAGATCGGCCTGATCTCCGCCAGCCAGATTTTACAGAGCGGCGATGCCGCGACCGATGACGGGCTTGACGACAGGATTGCGCTGGTGGTAATCGGCGATCAGACACAGACCTATGGCCTGCAAGTCGACCGTTTGCTGGGCGAGCACATGCTGGTGGTGCAACCGCTGGATACACGCCTGGGCAAGATCAAGGATGTGGCGGCAGCTGCGTTGATGGAAGACGGCGCGCCGGTATTGATACTGGACGTTGTCGACATGCTGAATTCAGCCGAAAAACTGATTGCGCATGGCCAGCTCGACAAAATCCAGAACAACGCCAGCCGACAGCAGGCCAGGACCAGCAAACGGGTGCTGGTGGTCGACGATTCGCTTACCGTGCGCGAGCTGGAACGCAAGCTGCTAAGTAGCCGCGGCTATACGGTGCGGGTTGCGGTGGACGGAATGGACGGCTGGAACGCATTGCGCAGCGAGCCATTCGACCTGGTAGTGACCGATATCGACATGCCACGCATGGATGGCATTGAACTGGTCACTCTGATCAAGAAAAGTCTGCAGCTGAGAGCTATTCCGGTGATGATCGTATCTTACAAGGACCGGCAGGAAGACCGACAGCGCGGCCTTGAAGCCGGCGCCGATTATTATCTGGCCAAAGCCAGTTTTCACGACGAGACCTTGCTGCAAGCGGTGGCAGACCTGATCGGAGAGGCCCATTCATGAAAATCGGTATCGTCAACGATGCGCCGATTGCAGTAGAAGCGCTACGCCGCACTCTGCTGCAGCGCCCTGGCCATGAGATCATCTGGATTGCAGAGGAAGGCAAGCGCGCCATCGAATTGTGTGCATGGCAGACGCCAGACCTGATATTGATGGATTTGATCATGCCGGTGCTCGACGGTGTCAGCGCCACTCGCCATATCATGGCGCATACGCCGTGCGCGATCCTGATAGTCACCGGCGATGTCGGCGCCAATGTTTCAGCGGTATATGACGCGATGGCCCACGGCGCGATCGATGCGATCGATACCCCGAGCACCTTGATCGGTTATCCACGCAACGATGTCAACTCTTTGCTGTCCAAGATCGACTCTATCGAAAAGCTGCTCAATCAGCGCCAGTCAACGCCTGAGCATAGCGTGCCGGCGCCGGCGGCAGAATCGGCCGTAGCTACGAACACAGCCGCCACCCCCGTTTACAGTAAAAAGCCGGTTTTGTCCCCGCCAGATTCAAAATACCTGATTGCCATCGGCGCGTCTGCCGGCGGCCCGGCAGCGCTGGCAGTCCTGCTTTCGCAGCTGCCGGCGGATTTTCCGGCGGCTTTGGTGGTGGTGCAACACGTGGACGCACAATTCGCCTCCGGCATGGCGGACTGGCTCGGCAGCCAGTCCGCCATGCCGGTACGGCTGGCAAAGGCGGGCGATAGTCCGACGCCAGGTTGCGTACTGCTGGCCGGAACCGACGATCACCTGCGCTTGACCCGGCCGTTCCAGCTGGGATATACCGAGCAGCCCAGCGGCTATCCCTACCGACCGTCGATCGATGTATTCTTCCAGAGTGTCGTCGAATTATGGGCAGGTAAAGCGGTGGGCGTCCTGCTGACGGGTATGGGACGAGACGGCGCCATAGGGTTGAAAGCCATGCGCGACAAAGGCTATTACACCATCGCCCAGGATCAGAAATCCAGCGCTGTTTACGGTATGCCGAAAGCGGCAGCGTCGCTAAACGCCGCCGACGCCATCCTCCCAGTCAATCAAATTGCCGGCAAGCTGGTCAGTATTATAAATAAACGATAGCCACAATCAGTACAGATACGGAGTGAGTCATGCCTAAAGAACTAAATCTCGACATCAATCAATCGCCGGACGATTATCCGGTCATGGTGCTGCTGGTGGATGACCAGGCCATGGTGGGTGAAGCCGTCAGGCGCGCACTGGCGAATCAGGTTAACATCGATTTCCACTACTGCGCCCATCCCGACGAGGCGATCGAAGCCGCCCAGAGAACCCGTCCCACGGTCATCTTGCAGGACCTGGTGATGCCAGGCATTGACGGTTTGACCCTGGTGAGCCAGTACCGCGCCAACCCGGCCACCCGCAACGTCCCTATCATCGTGCTGTCCACCCGCGAAGATCCGACGGTCAAAAGCGCCGCGTTTACCGCCGGCGCCAACGACTATCTGGTCAAGCTGCCCGACACGATAGAGCTGGTGGCGCGGATTCGCTATCACTCACGCTCTTATATGAACCTGTTGCAACGTGATGAGGCCTATCGCGCGCTGCGGCAAAGCCAGCAGCAGCTGCTGGAAACCAATCTGGAACTGCAGCGCCTGACCAATTCGGATGGTTTGACCGGTCTCGCCAACCGGCGTTATTTCGACGAATACTTCAGCGCCGAATGGCGGCGTGCGGAACGCGAGCAAAGTACGTTATCGTTGCTTATGATCGACGTCGATGATTTCAAGATGTATAACGACACCTATGGCCACCTGGCCGGTGATACCGCGCTCAAGCAAGTGGCAGAAGGTATCGGCGATTTTGCACGGCGCCCGACCGATCTCGCTGCGCGCATAGGCGGTGAGGAATTTATATTGGTGCTGCCGTCCATGTCACGTGAAAATATGGAAATTCAGGCCGACAACCTGCGCGCGGCAGTGCATGCGCTGAACGTCCCCCATAAATCTTCCAGCAACGATGCCAGGGTCACCGTCAGCGTTGGCGGCGCCAGCGTGGTGCCGCAACGCGGCAGTTCCCAGGAAAAACTGGTGGAATTGGCCGATCAGGCGCTGTATCGCGCCAAACGCACTGGCAAGAATCGGGTCGAGATTGCCTAGGGTGGACACCTGTACCCGCGCGTGAATTCACGTCATGTACATGCCTATTTCGGTGTTGCGCGGTCCCGTATTCCGGTTATCGCGGTGATACATGGGCACTGCATGCCCACCCGGCGTGCCTGGCGCGCCGCCAACAAGCGCGCGCGTCGTTTGCGAGCCCAGATGATCACGCCGGTAACACTCAGCAACGCCACCGCAACACCCATCAAGGAAATCAGGATGCGCCCGGTCAAACCGAGGATGCGGCCCGAATGCAAGGGAAACTGCGCCTGCATGAAGATATCGCCGGCGCTGCCGGTACCGGGGATTTTTGCGCCTGCGGCATGACCGTCGCCAGCGTCGTAATACAGCCAGCTGTTGCCCAGGCCGACATCGCCATGGTCGTTGCCGGCCTCGAAAAACCCCACGCCGTACAAACCGAAGGCTGAAGAGTAGAACACGCCGCCGACCGGCACCGTCCAGCCGCGGCGCTGTCCGTCCTCGCGGGCCAGTTGCGCCACCTGCTCACGGCTTACGCCGGGCTCGACCTTGGCGGCGAGCGCCGGCGCGACTGGCTTACGGCTGTCAAACGGATCCGGCGTCAACGTCGAAAAGGTTTGCACAATTGGCCGCATGACCGGGTTATAGAGATTCATGGAAACCGAGGTTACCGCCAGGATCAGCAGCAACATCCAAAGCCAGACGCCACCTGAGCGATGCAAATCGAAATTCAATTTATGACCACCCCGGCGCCAGCGGAACGCGAACGATTTGCGCCAGCTGCGCCAATTCGGAAAAGACAGCCATAAGGCGATGCAACAGTCGAGCGCCCAGACGATGCCAATGATGCCCATCAGCCAGGTGCCAAGTTCAATCCCGCCAACCTCGGGCAGATGCATGGTGTAGTGCAGCTTGTACAAGAATGGCAGGAGGTTCTCGCGGCTTAGGGAGATGGCGCCCCACATGCGCTTGCCTTGTATTTCAGCGCTGACCGGATCGACCGCTATCTGGTTGAAGCCAAGATCGTAAGGCTGTTTGCTGGCAGGATCGATACGTCCTTCCACCATCATGGTGCTGGTATGTCCCGGCTCGCTTGCCGTCATCACATAGGTTACCCGCATGCGTGGGTCCTGCGCCTCCGCCCGGTTCGCCAGTTCCAGGCCTGGCAGGCTCTTGCCCGCGCCCGGCTGGTCGGCGCTGCGGGCATGGAACAGCTGCGGATTGAGCCAGGCGTCGAGTTCGTGATCCCAGGAAATGACGGCGCCGGTGGCGCCAGCGATAAACAGGAACACCGCTGCCGCCAGTCCGAACCAGCGGTGCAGGATCACCATGAAAGGACGTATTGTCATGATCGGCTTCAGTATTTCCAGTTAATCGCAACGCTGCCGTTGACAGGCGCGCCGTAGTAGCCTTGCGAGAAGTAGAGGCTGGAGATGTATTTTTTGTTGGTGACGTTGTTGAGGTTGGCAATCACGCTGACCTGTTTGCTGATGTCGTAACGCGCCATCAGGTTGAGCAGCGCGTAGCCTTGCTGCACCGTGGTGACGCTCTGCAGGACGGTCTGCTCCCCTGTCAGTGCATCGGTACGGCTGGTATTACCCTGCCAGGTGACGCTGGCGCCAATTTTCAGCTGTTCCAGTTGTGGAACCTGATAGGTTGCCGCCGCCCGCAAGGTTTGTTTCGGGACGTAATTCTTCACCGAATTACCATCCTGGTCCTTGATCGTCATCACGGTGTAGCCGAGGCTGCCCTGAAAGCCCCTGGCCAGTTCGCCGGACAGCTCCAGCTCCAGTCCTTCCGAATGCGCTTCAATGCCTCGGTAATACGCCTTGGCGCCAACGTAGCCAGCCTGTTCCGCCGAATTGCTTTGCTCTACCCTGAACACGGCTGCCGAGGCATTCAGCTTGCGATTGAAAAACTCGCTCTTCAAGCCCAGCTCGTAACTCTTGCCTTCGACCGGCTTCAGCGTGGCGCCGGTAATGTCGGTCTGGTACTGCGGGTTGAAAATCTCGGTGTAACTGGCGTAGGCCGATACATTCCGGATCAAATCGTAGACCAGGCCGGCATACGGCGTGGTGGAACTGGCGCTGGCCTGGTGGCTGACGCCGTAGGCAATGCCGGTGGTGCTGGCATCGGTATAGTTGGCGCCGAGCAGCAGCTTGAGATTGTCGGCCAGATTGAGACGCGTCGCGCCATACAAGGTCTTGCGCTTGTCGGTATAGGCACTGCCGTCAATCGAGGCATCGAAGCCCGGCTCCGGGTAACTGCCGTCGAATGCGCCTGTGGCTGTGAGCGGCGTACCTATTCCTTGTCCGTAATGCGAGATATCGTCCAGTGTCGAACGCGACCAGCTGGCGCCAACGGTCAGGTCGTGCTGGCGTCCGCCCAGCGAATATTTGCCGTTGACATAGCTGTCGATGACGGTTTGCTTGTTGTCTGAACTGTAGAGGGACGGATAGCTGAACAAGCCCTCGCCAGTGACCCGGTCGGGGGTACCGTAGACATAGAACAGCTTGCCGTCGGTACTCAATTTGTTGTAACTGAGGGTGGTTTTCCATTGCCAGTCGTTGCTGAAACGATGGTTCAGTTCGGCAAAAGCGCGCTGTTCTTCCGAGTTCCAGGACGACCAGTTAGCCGACGTGCTGGTGCCGACGCCATAATGGGTCGGTGAACCGTCGGTGTAATACAGCGGCAGTGCCCCCCATATAGCGCCCTTGCCGTCATTTTTTTGATCGCTGTAGCCCAAAGTCAGCAACGTGTCGTTGCTCAGGTTGGCTTCGACCACGCCATAGAATATATTCTTGCTCGGCTGGTAGCGATCCAGGTAGGAAGCTCCGTCTTCGTGCGCCACCACTACGCGCGCCGCTACGGTCTTGGCGTCGTTGAGCGCGCCGGAGACATCGGCATCGATGCGACGCGTGTTCCAGGAACCGTAGTTGATGCCGGTAGATGCCTGGAAATCATACGTCGGACGCTTGCGTACGAAGTTCACGGTGGCCGACGGGTTGCCGGTGGAAGAAGTCAGTCCGTTGGCGCCGCGCACTACCTCGACGCGATCGTAAAGGGCGGTATCCAGGTCGCCATTCTGCAGGCCGAAGGTGAGAGGAATGCCGACTCCGTCGAACTGGAAATTGGTGATATCGAAGCCGCGCGCCGTGTAATAGGTGCGATTGGTTTCGACTTTTTCGACAGTGACGCCGGTGGTGCCGGCCAGTACCTGATCGACATTATCGAGTTTGAAGTCATCCATTTTAGCGCGCGTGATCACCGATACCGACTGCGGCGTTTCGCGCAATGACATGTCCATTTTGGTTGCTGCATTGCTCTTGCGCACGGTGTAGCTGCCGGTTTTTTCAGTCGGCATTTGCTGATCGCTGCCCCCGGTGACAACCACTTCCGGCAACGCCGCTTCATTGCCGGTGGCCGCCAGCTGCTGGGCCAGCGCCAACTGTGGCGCAGCGGCCGATAACGCCATGGCCACCGCCATGCTCATCACTCGGAATGACGGCTGAACAAGTGATGTGCGTGAAAACGGATCTGCCGCTGGGCGTATCGCAGCGCTAGGAGTTGTCATCTGTTATCCCTGAGCCGATTGATTGATTGTTTTCATGGTTTGAATGGCGTTTAAAGCAGGCGGCATTTCCCTAAAACACCAATGATAATGCGAATGATTCTGATTATCAATTAAATATTTTGAATTTTATGAGAGCGCGATTGCAATCGCATTCAGGATTTGACTCAGTACGAGGGAAGAATTGGGAGCCGGATATCGGGAGCCGGAACCGGGAGCCGGATACCGAGCGGTATCCGGACAGGCTTTCAGGTCGATGCAGCCTCAGGCATGCAGGTGATGTTCTTCTGGCGCGCTGTAGTTGCAGCCATCCGCCGTGTGGGCGCAAGGGTGTATCTCAAACTGCAGCGTGGTGTGATACACCGCGAATTGCGACGCCAGGATCTCTTTCAGCGCCGGCAGCAACTGCTCTGTCGAATAAGCCGGGTCGTACACCACATGCGCGGTCAGGCTGGCCTTGCCGCTGGTGACCGCCCACAGATGGAAGTCATGCACGCTCAGGACTCCCGGCACTGCGCGCAACGCGGCTTGTACCTTTTCAATATCCATGCCTTCCGGTACCCCTTCCAGCAGGATATTGATACTCTCCTTCAGCAATATCCAGGTGCGCGGCAACACCCAGAAACCGATCAATACGGCGATCACCGAATCGACCCAGGCCCAACCGGTATAGCGGATCACCAACGCACCGATAATTACGCCGACCGAACCCAGCATATCGCTCCAGACTTCCAGATACGCGCCCTTGACGTTCAGGCTGGCATCCTTGCCGCCGCTGAGCAGGCGCATGCTGATCAGGTTGACGATCAGGCCGAAGACGGCAATGACCAGCATCCCTGTCGACTGGATTTCAGCGGGACTGCGGAAGCGCTGGTAAGCCTCGTACAAGATATACATCGCCACCATGAACAGCAATGCTGCGTTAAACGCGGCTGCCAGGATTTCAAAACGATGATAGCCAAAGGTGCGTTTGGCGTCGGGCGCTTTCCTGGCGATGCGGATCGCCACCAGTGCGATTGCCAGGGCCATGGTATCGGTCAGCATGTGCGCCGCATCCGAGATCAGCGCCAGGCTGCCGGTGATCAGGCCGCCGATAACTTCGACTATCAGGAAGAGCGTGGTAAGTCCTAATGCGATCCAGATATATTTCTCATTCTGGCTGGTCGGTAAGGCGTGTGAATGGCCTGCGCTCATGTTTGTCCTTGGAGTGTGGCGTGCAGATAATGTACCGCTTTTTTGCGATTGCATACCCTCATTAAAAACCCTGTAGCTACTACAAGGTCAAGCAAATACATAAAAATTTCCTCGAAGATGAAAGCGGACTACACTAATGTTTGCTTTCCCCCTCCCGATAACCAGAACAAAGGAAAACAAATGACTCCCCTGTTAAAAAACATAAGGCCATCGTTGTTCGCTTCTGTTGCACTGGCATTGCTGCTTGGAGCATGCTCGACGATGTCGATGGAATCGGGCCACACCAGCAAGGTTACCCTCGACGGCGGCCATGAAGTGCCACCGACCGGTTCGGCGGCAACCGGCAGCGGCACTATCGTGATTGCAGCCGACAAATCGGTTAGCGGCAGCGTCACCACCAATGGCATAGAGGGAAAAATGGCGCATATCCATGAAGCGGCAATGGGTAAGAACGGTCCGGTATTGGTGCCCTTGACCAAGACTGGCGACAATACCTGGTCGGTACCGGCCGGCGCCAAGTTAACCGACGCTCAATATGCCAGCTACATGGCCGGCAACCTGTATATCAACGTCCACAGCGCAGCCAATCCCGGCGGTGAAATTCGCGGTCAGCTGCTGCCCTGAACCGCACTTGCGAAGCCGCCATGCGCCCCTCCCCTTGCCTATGTCATGGCAGGCCAGCCATGGCGGCCGATTGATGGTATTACCTCTTGAGTAAACCTATGCATCCTGCAATCCGGATTTTTGGCGCGTTCTTCCTGGCCATCGCCCTTGCCAGCGGCGTTCTGTATGCTATCGACCATTCACGCAATACCGGTAGCAGCAAGAATCCTGATAGTCCGGCAAAAACCGCCAGCGCCGCACCGTTCGCGACAATTCCTGCACCACCCACGCCTGTCGCCGCGACATTGGCGGCGGGCGCCCCGCCAGCAGCGCCATCGACAGGTGCTAACCGACCATTGCTGGAGAACGTCGGCGTCATTGCCAAATGCACCATCGACGGCAAGATCGTCTATACCGACAAGGGTTGTCCTCAAGGCAGCAAAGCCAAACCCGTACAGATTACCGATAACGCCGTCATCCCCGGCGTCGACCAGGCGACGATCGAACGCACGCTACGCCAACCGCCGCCCCAGCTAGCCCAGGCTGCACCGTCAGCTGCCGTTATCGAACCCGCCATAGGCACCATCACCACCGAGGCCGGTGTCGATTGCCTGGCACTAGGACGACGCATCGAATGGCTTAACGCTATGGGCCAACACCGGCAGCCGCCGCATATCCGCGACCGCATGCAACACGAGCGCGACGATCTGCAAACCAGAAGGTTCTGGGCGCGTTGTTAGTGCATAATCCCAGCCCATGACCGAAACCGAAACCCGAACCGGAAAATATCAATGTTGCATGGTGATGGCTGGCGGTGGTTTTCGCTTTGGCTATTACCTGGGCATGTACGCAGCAGCAGTCGAGACTGGTAACAAACCTGATCTGCTGCTGGCCAGTTGTGGCGGCTCCATCGCCGCCGCCGTGATCCAGGCGTTGCCGGACGATGCGCAGCGCAAGGCGTGGATCAGCTCGCCAGCGATGTATCAATTTCTCTGCGGCCTGCAGTCGACGCCTAAGGCCGCCATCGGCCGTTCCTTTATTCATGCGGTCAAACGCCGCCTTACGGTAAAGCGCGCAGCCAAAATTCCAGACCTGTTCAGCGATTATTTTTTCGATATACCGGCAGAATTGCCCTTGCCGCCGCTCCAGCCGCAATCGGCAGATCCTGTCGCGGTGGCCATTATCGGTGGGAAAATATTGTTTTCAAAAGCGGAGATCGGACAACGCCGGGCCGGCCGCAAATTATTTGCCGAGACCGTATTTTGCAATCCGCTCACAGCGGCGCTGCTCAACGGCATGCGATCTCCCATGAGCGAGCCGCTGTGGGGCGACAATGCGATCGCACCGCAATTGCTGACCGACGTGCATATGCCTATCGGCGATGCGGTGCGGATTTCCATTTCAGACATGTTTTATTTTCGCTGCCACTCGCATCAGTCCAGCCATTACACTGGCGGCGTGGTCGATCTGTTCCCCATCGAGCTGGCAAATAAACTGGCGCAACGGGTAGTGATGGAACTGAAAGCACCGTTTAACCAGGCAACCGCCATCCCTGCCTGGCGCGCGGTGCTGGGTGTCGACGGCAACCAGCGACTGCGCCATGTCCACCGCCAGCATGCCGACGTCTGGATCGATTCTTCGGATGTGGAAAGCGTTTTCCACAAGAACGGCATGCAGCAAAAACTATCCTGGCGGAAGAATCGCTTGCGCCTGCTCATGCCAACCCGCTATGAAACTTATGTGGAGCACGTCGAGGCGCAATGGCAATACGGCTATCAGCGCGGACTGGAAGCCTTTGGCACGCCGCATGCCGATTACAAACAGCACATGCGTCATGCGACCAGGTACAACAAACCTTGATCAGGTCCGAACTGAATATCCACCCTTAGTTCTTCGCCTTTAATTCCCCATCCAGCCCTGAAGCGCCACACGGCGCGGCAAACCGTCCAGATCGTCGCGCACCAAAACCCTTGCGCGCATGTCGATATAGGCTGGTATGCCAGGCTGCGCCAACAGCGGTTGAATCTTGCCGAGCGCGGCAATCAATTGCGGCGTCAGCTTGTCCAGCACCGGCCGCACATCTCGCCCCAGATCAGGAGCATCGGCAAAACGGCCTGCACCTTGCTGGCGCCATTGCGCATGCAAACCTAGCTGCAGGGTTTTACCGGCCTCGAACTGGGCCTGGAAGAAACGTCTTACAAAAGCCGCATTCAAGCCTTCAGCCTGAGCAGTGACATCGTCCAGTATCAGTTGCTCACGTGGCGGATCGTTGATGGCGCCGCCGGAGTTCCATTTCGCTTTGGCCACCATCGGCGCAACTGCCAGGCGTTGATCTATCAGGGTCAACAGCTGATCGATCTGCCCGGCGTCCGCAGCAGAGGGACCGCACTGAACACCAGGCGTTGACGGCATGCTTTGGCAAGCCGCCAGGATAAACAGCAGGAACCAGCAGGTCAGGAATCTACCCAAGTACAGAGATTTTGAGATTTTCATGGATTCTTTCTATGACAACGCGAAACATAGCATTCATTCATGCGTTCGCAACCCGTTTCGATAAACTAAACGTACACTATCTACTTTGCATTTTATAAAAATTTACATGCTGTCAACACTAAAACTCATCACTGCCGATCCGAACTCCGACAACATCGACCATCTGGTGGCCTTGATAAAGACCTTGCGCCCCGGTAAACCGGAGCAAGGCGAACAGGCGGCCGAGAATGTGCGAGTGTTGGTGCAATTGCTGCATGGCGAACCGGCCCAGGCCAGCGCCCTGCGCCACTACGTGCTGCGCCTGTTTTCGACGCGCCGCCAGATCAGTTTGTATACCGATACCGGCATCTTGCCGAACGCCGGCTTTTTCACCGAACTTTTTCAGCGCCTGTCATTTCGCATCTTGCCGCCGGCGCTGGATGACAATTATTTGCGCGATTGCCTTGATCGCCTGCTGCCGATCGAAACCGATTATCTGTGGATCAATGCAGTGCCGGCAGCAGACTGGCTGAGCCTGTATGACCTGTTAAGCCAGGCGGCGCCCTATACCGATGCTGAGAACAATGCCGCCAGCGATGCCGTCGATCGCCATAAAACCGTGGGCGAATTGCTGGAAGCGATCCAGACTCTATCCTATCGCATCAGCGCCATGGGGCTGGAGCCCGCGCTGCTTAGGCTCTACCCCAGTATTGACGAATTCGAATCGCCGTTCCTGATGCAGAACGTCGAACTGCACCTGTACCTGAACAGCTATCGCCACCATCTGGCGACGAGCGAGTCGGCAGCCGATCCGGGGCAGTTGCCGCCGCTGGAAGATGCCCGCCATCTGGCGGTGATGCTGGATCAATGCGAGACCATCGTCCTCAAAATCCGTAAAAACGCCTTGCGCATGGGGAGTAGCGTATCCCTGACCTATCTGCTGGTCAGGCTGGAGCAAAGCATCACGCGCCTGCGCAAGCTGTTGAGCCTGGTCGATGTCGGTGAAACCAAAGCCGAAGCTGCAGAAGAAACGCAGGATCAAAACACGGCAGAGGCCAGTCAGGCCGCCAAACGCAACCAGGCGTTGGCGCTAGGCCAGGAACTGATCGAAGGGCATAACCGCAAATATGCGGTGCGCGAACTGTTCGCCGACAATATCAACCTGCTGGCACGCAATGTCACCGAAAACGCCAGCCGCACCGGCGAACACTATATTGCCGAGGACCGGCAGGAATATGGTGCGATGTTCCGCTCCGCTTCCGGCGCCGGGCTGATCATCGGCTTCATGTCGCTGATCAAGATACTGGCATCTTATCTGCGCGCTGCACCGCTGGTGGAAGCATTTTTATTCAGCATGAATTATTCGGTCGGCTTCATGCTGATCCATGTGCTGCACTTCACGGTCGCCACCAAGCAACCGGCGATGACCGCATCGCGCATCGCTTCCGGCTTGCACAGCCGCGACGGCCGCAATATCGATCTCGATAGCCTGGTGGAGCTTATCGTCAAAGTGATACGCACCCAATTTATCGCGGTGGCGGGCAATTTGCTGCTGGCTTTTCCGGTAGCCTACCTGATCGCCCTCGCCTATCACTCGCTGTCCGGCCATCATCTGGTTTCGCCCGACAAGGCGGCTCACCTGCTGCACGATATCAATCCGTTCGCCAGCCTGGCGCTGTTCCATGCGGCGATTGCCGGCGTCTGCCTGTTCCTGGCCGGCCTGATCTCGGGCTACTACGATAACAAGGCGCTCTACACACACATGGGAAAGCGCGTGGCGCGCGCGCGCTGGTTGCGCAAGTTGCTCGGCCAGCAACGGCTGGACCGGTTCGGCGAATACCTTGAACGTAATCTGGGCGGACTGATGGGTAATTTCTACTTCGGTATATTGCTCGGCACGATAGGCACCATCGGGTTCATGCTCGGCTTGCCTATCGATATCCGTCACATTACGTTTTCGGCCACTAACTTTGCCACCGCACTGGTCGGCCTGGATAACCAGATGGGCTGGCGGACAGCGGTGGTCTCCGTCATTGGCGTGCTGGGAATCGGTACCGTGAACCTCTGGGTCAGCTTTTCTCTGGCCTTGTTCGTGGCCATGCGCGCACGCCAGATCCGGTTCCGTCAGGGAATGACATTGGCCAGGGCGGTGTTCGCACGTTTCAGGAGCGGGCCCAAGGATTTCTTCATTCCACCCAAGAGAGTCGCTCCGCTGGAACAGGACAAGCCGGCCGCCTAGATGTTAGAAGCAATGTAGGAATAACAAAGTGTTGCAAGCCAAACCGAGCAAAATACCAACGCCAGCCGGCGCACGATGGAAAACATGTTGAACGCTCAGTTACGTGAATCTTTTCTCCGATACGCCGTGGCGCTGCTGTGCATCTTGACAGCAGCTTGCTCGACTTTGCCCGACGTCAGCAACTTGAGCGCTTCTGTGCTGCAGGTAACCACAACGGCCAATAGCCAAGACGGCGCCGCATCCAGGCTCGACAACCTGGCGGCAATGGAGGCGGCGGCTACCGGCAGCCCGCTGGTCAAAGGCAACAAGGTAACCTTGCTGTTCGACGGGCCGGAAACCTTGACTGCGATGATTGCTGCCATCAGGCAGGCCAAAACCACGATCAATTTTGAAACGTATATTTTCGATCAGGACCAGCTCGCCCAGCAATTTGCGGACCTGCTGATAGAAAAGCAACATGACGGGGTGCAAGTCAACATCATCTACGATAGTGTCGGCAGCATCGACACTCCCACCGAATTTTTCGATCGTATGCGCGCGGCCGGCATCAGGCTGATCGAATTCAATCCGGTCAATCCGCTTAAACGCTTTGGCCACTGGCAGCTGAATCATCGCGACCATCGCAAGATCCTGGTGGTGGACGGCAAGATCGGTTTCACCGGCGGCGTCAACATCAGCGCCGCCTACGCCAACAGCTCGCTGTTTCGCGCCGGCCGCCGCGCCAATAGCGGCGCTGGCGCTATTGGCTGGCGCGACACCCATGTGCAGATAGAAGGCCCCGCTGTCGCCTCGTTGCAATTGCTGTTCATGCAAACCTGGGCCACGCAATACGCCGAGGATTTACCGGACCTGGATTATTTTCCGAAACTGGCCGAAGCCGGCAACAAGGCGGTGCATGTGCTGAGCAGCCAGCCGGACAGCGATTACAGCCTGTACAAAGCCTACATTCTGGCGATCCAGCAAGCCCGTAAAAGCATCCATATCACCACGCCCTACTTCACCCCCGACCGCCAGCTGGTGGACGCATTGGTCGCTGCCGCGCGGCGCGGGGTGGATGTCACTCTCATCATGCCGGGGGTGTCCGATGTCGGACTGATGTTCCATGCCGGCCAATCGTTTTATACGCAACTGCTGAACGCCGGCGTCCGCATTTATCAGCTGCAGATAGCGGTGCTGCACGCCAAAACCGCGGTCATCGACGGCAGCTGGTCTACGGTCGGCTCCGCCAACATGGACATCCGCAGCTTCCTCCACAACTATGAAGCAAACGTGATTGTCATCGATGAGCAGTTCGGGCGCCAAATGGAGAGAGCATTCCGCGAAGACATCCGTGGTTCCAGGCAAATCACGCTAGAGCAATGGCAGCAGCGGCCATTTTCGGACCGCGTCAAGGAATGGGCTGCGCGCTCGATCGGTTATTGGCTATGAATGTTCACTTCACGGCGTGGCTATCCGCCCACGCCAGCATCACTTCCATAAAGCGCTGCAAAGTCGGCCGCACCCGCGCCGCCCGCTGCTCGTCGAAAGCAAATGGCAGTTGTTCTTCCATATAACTGATTTGCGTCTGCTCCAGCTGTACCGCGTGGATATTCTGTTCCGGCTTGCCATAGTGGCGCGTGATATGGCCGCCCTTGAAACGGCCATTCACCGCATGGCTGTAACCAGCATCGGCCGCCTGGGCGGCAACCGCCTGCAATTGCTGCGTCAGTTCCGGCGCGCATGAGCTGCCGGCGCCGGTGCCCAGGTTCAAGTCGGGCAAACGCCCTTCGAAGAACCGCGGCACTACGGATGCGATGGAGTGCGCATCCCACAGCATCGCTACGCCATGCTCGGCACGCAGCCGCTGTAATTCTTGCTCCAGTTGCTGGTGATAGGGCCGCCAGTATTCGGTGACGCGGCGTTGGATTTCGGCTTCATCTGGATTTTTACCGGCTTGATACAGCGGTTCCTTGTGGAAGGTATCCACCGGACACAGTCCGGTCGTATCCTGCCCCGGGTAGAGATTGACGTTGTCTTCCGGGCGATTCAGATCGATCACGTAACGCGAGTGGGTCGCTACCAAAGTCGACGCGCCGAGCTGCTCCAGGAAATTATATAACTGCGGCATGTGCCAGTCGGTATCGGCAATGTCCAGTGCCACGGCGCTCATGTTGGCGCGGATATCCGGCGGAATGTACTCGCCGGCATGCGGCATCGACACCAGCAACGGCAATCTGCCGCGATGAAACAGAAATTTTTCCACAGAGAAACCCATCATCAATCCTTTCAACCCACCCAATACGACATTTTAGTCCAGCAATCTCTTCATGGTACGCGCATAGGACAAGGCGCTCTGCTCCTGCCGGCTATGCTTGTGGTCGCGGATGACCCAGTTGCCGCCGACCATGACATCGCGCACCGGCGTTTGCCCGTGATTGCAAAACACAAAGCTGTCGAGCAATTGCTCGCCATGTTTGCCGCCCAGGTCCGCGTGCTGCGGATCCAGCGCCAGCAAATCGGCGCGCTGCCCGACCGCCAGGCCTGCCACCTGGCGACCGCTGGCGGTAGCGCCGCCGTGCAGCGCCTGCCGATACATGTACCCGCCCGCCGATGCGCTCTCGCTGCCGACCAGCATATTGCGCTGGCGATGCAGCAGGCGCTGGCTGTACTCATACAAACGCAATTCTTCGCTGACGCTGGTACTAACGTGGCTGTCAGAGCCTATGCCCCACGCACCTTGCGCAGCCGCATAGGCAACGCCATTGAAAATGCCGTCGCCCAGATTGGCTTCGGTAGTCGGACAAATGCCGGCGACGGCGCCGCTGCGCGCCAGCTTTTCCGTTTCAGGCGTTGTCATCTGGGTAGCGTGCACCAGGCACCAATGGCGATCCACCTCGACATTGTCCAGCAGCCAGGCCACCGGCCGCGCACCTAAGGCCGCGACGCAGTCTTCGACTTCCTTGTTTTGTTCTGCAATGTGGATGTGTACCGGTGCTTGCGCATCCCATTGCCTGAGCTGCGTCAGCAGTTCCTGCAGCGATTGCGGCGACACTGCGCGCAATGAATGCGGTGCGACACCGTAGCGCAAGCCGGCATGCTGCGGATGCGATGCTTGCAAGATTTGCAAGGCGCTCATGATCCACTCCGGCGAATTGATGAAGCAGGCTTGCCCCGCATGCGGCGCTTGCGCGCCGAAACCGCTGTACTGGTACATCACCGGCAGCAAAGTCAGGCCGATGCCGACTTCCTGTGCGGCTTCAATCAGGCAAACCATGTTTTCCACCGGATTGGCATACGGCTTGCCATCGCTGCCGTGATGCAAATAGTGGAATTCGCAGACCGAGGTATAGCCTGCTTGCAGCATCTCGATATACAGTTGCACCGCAATCGCCTTCAGGTCGACCGGCGACAACTTGCCGGCAAACTTGTACATCAAGGTACGCCAGCTCCAGAAATTGTCGTTCAGGTCGGAGCGATATTCCGTCAGTCCTGCCATCGCGCGTTGAAACGCATGCGAATGCAGATTTGCAATGCCCGGCAACACCGGGCCGACGGCTCTGGGAGCCAGCGCGATTTCCGCGGCATCGGGACTGACGCGCGTCAGGATGCCCTTATCGTCCCATTCCAGCAGTACATTGTTGCGCCAGCCTTCAGGCAGCAGGGCGCGGTCGGCGATCAGTTGTTTCATGAAAATACTCCTTCTACGTTGCCTTGCCAGACAGGCCGCAGCGCACTACCGCGCTGCAAGGATTGAGTCCGGACCAGTAAGCCAGTTCGGCCAGCGAATCGACTGACCAGATAACAAAATCGGCAGCACGGCCCGCCGCCAGCAAGCCGTGCCGATCAGCTTTACCGAGTGCCAGGGCAGCATTGCCGGTAACGCCCAGTAACGCTTCAGCTACCGTCATGCGGAACAAAGTGCAAGACATGTTCAACATCAGCAGCAACGACGTGGTTGGCGATGTGCCCGGATTGCTATCGGTGGAAATCGCCATCGGTATCCGGTGGCGCCGCAGCAATTCGAGCGGTGGCTGTTTGGTTTCGCGTATGAAATAGTAGGCGCCAGGCAGCAACACTGCCACCGTGCCGCTCTGCTGCATTTCGATCACATCGGCTTCGCTCAGATGCTCCAGATGATCGACCGACAGGGCTTTGAAGCGTGTAGCCAGCTGCGTCGCTCCAATATTCGACAGTTGATCGGCATGCATTTTTACCGGCAAGCCGAGCTTGCTGGCAACCGCGAATACCCTTTCGCTCTGTGCCACGGAAAAACCGATGTTTTCGCAAAACACGTCGACCGCGTCGATCAAGCCTTCAGCATGCAGCACCGGCAGCATTTCGTTGCAGACCAGATCGATGTAGGCGTCGGCACGGCCCTGATATTCCGGCGGCACCGCATGGGCGCCAAGAAAAGTAGTGTACACAGTGACCGGATAAGATGCGCCAAGGCGCCGCGCGACGCGCAGCATTTTGCGCTCGGTCTGCAGATCCAGGCCGTAGCCGGATTTGATTTCGATCGTCGTCACGCCTTCGGCCAGCAAGGCCTCCAGCCTTCTTGCCGCTTGCCGGAACAGGCTTTCTTCGTCGGCCTCGCGGGTGGCGCGCACGGTGGATACGATGCCGCCGCCACGACGTGCGATTTCTTCATAGCTGGCGCCGGCCAGGCGCAAGGCGAATTCATCGGCGCGGTTGCCGCCATACACCAGATGCGTATGGCAATCGATCAAACCAGGCGTGATCCAGCGGTTGGCGACATCGTGCCGCGGCAAGCGGGCATCGATAAATTCCGCAGGCATCTCCGCCTCGCTGCCGATCCAGGCAATGACGCCGTTGCGCACCACGATGGCAGCATCGCTGATGGTCTGGTCCGGATTGCCGGCCGGGGCGATCCTGGCGTTATGCCAGATGCCGTAGGCAGACTGCACTTGCTTAACTGGACTCTGCGGCATGTTGGTATCCCGGTTGCAGATTGATGTTGTGATTGGCGTTTAGATTAATTGTCACGCTGATTAAAACACTGTCGGCGTTCAGCGCACGCAAGGCCAGCGCGCCCGTTTCGCTTTCGCGCACCAGGGTCTGGCCTGGCGCCAGCGTCGCTTGCCCCGAATCCGGGTTCTCGCTTCGCACGTCCCAGCGGCCTTGCACGCAAAACAGAAGTTCCCAGCCCGGCGGCAGAACTCGATCGGCACGCGAGATCTCGACCGCGCCGCTAGCAGCACCGCGCCGCAGCATCAGGTTGAAATCTTTACATGGCCCGCCTTCCAGACGTGCGGTTATCTGCTCTTCGCCGCGAAAGCAATATGGCTGCAACGGCATCGTCAGCGATGTTTGTTTGCCGTTATCGGCGAGCAATTGCATGCCCTCGCCTTCCAGCAGCGTAATCACCCGGTCGACTCCGGGAAAACTTGAAAACGCGCCGGTCTGTGCGACGTCGGCAATACTCACCCGCCACAAAAACGCATCGAACGAGGCTGCCGCCGGATAGCCGTATAACTCACGCGTCACGCCACCGCCGTTTTTCCACGGCGTGGCATGCAAGTCTTCGAACTTGATGAGTTTCATTTTATCGACTTGTCTTTATTGTTTGTATAAATCCGCAAACAAGGAACTGCAGCTGGCGCTGACCGCACCTTGCAAGACCATCTGCTTGGCGGCTTCGATATCCGGCGCAAAGAAGCGGTCCTTGTCGTAGAACCCGACCTTGTCACGCAAGCGCTGCTGCACTTGGGTCAACAACGGTGAGGTGGCCAGCGGCTGATGGAAATCCACACCCTGTGCCGCCGCCAGCAATTCAATCGCGACGATGGTTGCGGTATTGTGCGCCATCTCATGCAGACGGCGACCGGCGTAGGTGGCCATGCTGACGTGGTCTTCCTGGTTAGCGGACGTCGGCAAACTGTCGACGCTGGCCGGATGCGCCATGGATTTGTTTTCCGAGGCCAGGGCCGCGGCGGTAACGTGGGCGATCATGAAACCGGAATTCAGGCCCGGCTCGTTCACCAGGAATGGCGGCAGGCCGGAAATCGATGAATCGATCAGCAACGCGATGCGACGTTCGGACAAAGCGCCGATCTCGGCGATCGCCAACGCCAGCGTGTCAGCCGCAAACGCCACCGGCTCAGCGTGAAAATTACCGCCGGAAATGACTTCGTCGTGCTCGGAATAAATCAAAGGATTGTCAGTCACGGCATTCGCCTCGATCAGCAGCGTGCGCGCGGCATTGCCGATCAGGTCGACGCAAGCGCCCATCACTTGCGGCTGGCAACGCAAGCTGTACGGATCTTGTACACGCTCATCGTTGACCAGATGCGATTGCCGGATCGCGCTGCCGCTCAATAGCTGGCGATAAATTTTCGCGCTGGCAATCTGTCCCGGCTGGCCGCGTACTTCATGCACGCGCGGGTCGAACGGTGCGTCGCTGCCGCGCGCAGCATCCACTGCCAGGGCGCCGGTAACGGTCGCGGCTTCCAGTACGCGCTCTGCCAGGAACAAACCGTGCAGCGTCAATGCGGTTGAGACCTGGGTGCCGTTGATCAACGCCAGACCCTCCTTCGAGGCCAGCACGATCGGCGTGATGCCGGCCTTGGCCAGCGCTTCCTTGGCATCCACCAGTTTGCCGTCGACCCGTACCTGGCCTTCGCCCATGATCGCCAGCGTCATATGCGACAACGGCGCCAGATCGCCGGATGCGCCGACTGAACCCTTGACCGGGATACAGGGCATGATGCCGGCGTTGTAGATCGCCAGCATGGTATCGATTACTTTGGCCCGGATACCGGAGAAGCCGCGCGAAAGGCTGCCGATTTTCATCGCCAGGACCAGGCGTACCGTCTCATCGGCCATCAATTCGCCGGTGCCGACCGAGTGCGACATGATCAGGTTACGTTGCAGCAGTTCCAGCTGATCATCCGGAATCCGGGTCTTGGCCAGTTTGCCGAAGCCGGTATTGATGCCATAGGCGGCATCGCCGCGCTCAACGATTCTGGCGACGGTAGCGGCCGAGGCATTGATTGCTTCGTAGGCGGACGGTGCCAGCTGGAGCGGCACGCCGTCGGCCCAAATACTGCGAATCTCTGCCAGAGAGATTTTTCCAGGTTGCAGAGTCAATAATGTTTTCATGATCACTTCTTTCAAAATAGTGCGAGGCAATAGTTAATTCAATTCATTCTATGGGTAAAGCAGCCATGGTGTTGCGCCCCGCTCGGAACACTACACCAATCGCCAACGCATTGATCAGCGATTGATCATCGGCAGATTCAGGCCATGTTCTTTTGCAGTGGCGATTGCGATGTCATAACCGGCGTCGGCGTGGCGCATCACGCCCGAGGCGCAATCGTTGACCAGTACTCGCGCCAGGCGCTCGGCCGCAGCGTCGGTACCGTCGGCCACAATCACCATGCCGGAATGCTGTGAGTAACCCATGCCAACGCCGCCGCCGTGGTGCAGGCTGACCCAGGTAGCGCCGCCGGCGGTATTCAGCAACGCGTTCAGCAACGGCCAGTCGCTGACGGCGTCGGTGCCGTCTTTCATCGATTCCGTCTCGCGGTTAGGACTGGCTACCGAGCCGGTGTCGAGATGGTCGCGGCCGATCACGATAGGTGCTTTCAACTCGCCATTCCTGACCATCTCGTTGAACGCAAGGCCGGCGCGGTGGCGCTCACCCAGGCCGAGCCAGCAGATACGCGCCGGCAAACCCTGGAAGGCGATGCGTTCGCGCGCCATGTCGAGCCAGCGATGGGTGTGTTTATTTTCTGGAAACAGTTCTTTGATCTTGGCGTCGGTCTTGTAGATGTCTTCCGGATCGCCCGACAGCGCCACCCAGCGGAACGGTCCCTTGCCTTCGCAAAACAGCGGACGGATATAAGCCGGCACAAAACCGGGGAAATCGAAGGCGTTTTTAACGCCCATGTCAAACGCCACCTGGCGGATGTTATTGCCGTAATCGACAGTCGGGATGCCCATGGCCTGGAAATCGAGCATGGCTTGCACGTGCACGGCACAGCTCTTGGCGGCGGCTTCGGTCAGTTCTGCATGCTTGGTCTGGTCGCGCTGGGCAGCCTTCCACTGCGCTACGCTCCAGCCGCTCGGCAGATAGCCGTTGATAAGATCGTGTGCGGAAGTCTGGTCGGTTACCAGGTCCGGCTTCAAACCACCGGCTTTGGCGCGGCGCACCAGTTCAGGCAGGATCTCGGCAGCGTTGCCCAGCAAGGCGATCGACACCGCTTCTTTGGCGGCGGTGTGCTGCTTGATCAGCGCGATGGCGTCGTCGATGTCCTTGGCCTGCTTGTCGACATAGCGGGTGCGCAGGCGGAAGTCGATACTGCTTTGCTGGCATTCGATGTTGAGCGATACCGCACCGGCCAGCGTCGCCGCCAGCGGCTGTGCGCCACCCATGCCGCCCAGGCCGGCGGTCAAGATCCACTTGCCGCCCAGATCGTTATTGAAATGCTGGCGGCCGGCTTCGACAAAAGTCTCGAAAGTGCCTTGCACGATGCCCTGGCTGCCGATGTAAATCCAGCTGCCGGCGGTCATCTGGCCGTACATGAACAAGCCCTTGCGGTCGAGTTCGTTGAAATGTTCCCAATTGGCCCATTTCGGCACCAGGTTGGAATTGGCGATCAGCACGCGCGGCGCATTAGGATGGGTCTTGAACACGCCCACCGGCTTGCCGGATTGCACCAGCAGCGACTCGTCGTCGTTCAACTCTTTCAACGAGGCCAGTATCTGGTCGAAACAAGCCCAGTCGCGCGCGGCACGGCCGATGCCGCCGTACACCACCAGGTTTTTCGGGTCTTCAGCCACCTCAGGGTCGAGGTTGTTTTGCAGCATGCGGTAGGCGGCTTCGGTCAGCCAGTTCTTGCAGTTCAGCTGGCTGCCGCGCGGCGCACGGATCACACGAGTAGGATCGAAGCGAGGATCGAGATTGTTAGTCATGATAGTTTCCTTTTAATATATATATAAAGAGTAGACACATTGCGGCAATCCGCCGCTTGAATTTAAAACCCGTTTGAAATCCGTTGAAAGCCCGTTGCAAAACCGTTACGACGCCCGTGGCAGCACCATCACGGGTACCGGCGAAGCCTGGATAATCTTGTTAGCGTTAGAGCCCAGGAATACACGTTTGAGCACTCCCATCCGGCTTGATCCCAGGATCAGCATCTCGCCGGGTAACCAGTCGAAACTGCTGAGGGCTTCTTCCCAGGTTTCTTTCACAGTAACGGCGATCGCCACCGGCGGTTGCTGACGGGTCAGTTGTTTCTTCACCCGTTCGAGCGAGGCCAGCGCCTGTTCGCGCCAAGCCTCGGCCAGGCTTTCCTCGGCTTGATAGCCGATCAGCGGCGGGTACATCTGGCGGTCTCGCACAGCAAAGCTGACCAGGCGCAACGGCGCCTCCATCGCGGTGGCGATGCCGAGCGCTTCGAGCACCGTGCCGCTGGCAGCCTCCAGCCCCGAATAGGCACAGGTGAATCGCCCTACTACTGCACTCGCGCTGGCGCTGTAGCCGCGTGGCGCGATGGCAATCGGCAGCTCGGAGCTGTGCATGATTTCACCGATCATGCCACCGATCGAGACACGTCCCTCAGGGCCGTTGCGCGCAGAACCGAGCACGATCAGATCGGCGTTTTCCTGTTTGGCGGCCTCCAGCAAACCGGCGCTGGCCGAAGCCGAGGCGAATTTGATGTAGCGCGCATTCGGCGTGGCGCCCAGCAAAGCCTGTGCCTTGTCGATGGCGGCTTGGGTATGCTGCGCCAGGAAGTTGCCGTACTCGACGTCGAGCCTGGCCAGCGACGGATGGCCCCAGGCTTCCGGCGCCACCACGCAGACCACCAGCGACCAGCCATGTGCACGAACCCAGGTTCGCGCCAAAGCCAGCGCTTCTTCACCCGCGGCGTCTGGCGTATAGCCAACCAAACAGGTTTGCATGATTCAAATCCTTTTTAAGGCAAGTTTAGAGTTATGGATGCCATACATGGCGTAGCCCAGCACCGTAAAGCCGATCCACGCGGCAAATATGGTGTAAGTCACATTGCTTAAGCCCACCACGATCCAGGCACAGGCAACCACGCTCAGACCCGGAATCACCCAAGGTCCGAAAGGCAAGGTGAACCCGCGCACCAGTTCGGGAGATTTACGGCGCATGACCGTCACTCCGATAGAAACCAGGGCGAAAGCCACCAAGGTTCCCATGCTGACCATATCCCACAGATAGCTTGAATCCACGAATCCGGCAATCAAACCCACCATGACCGACACGATCAATGTGTTCGCCACCGGCGACAGGGTTCGCGGGTGTATGGTTTGGAAAATCCTGGGAATCAAACCATCGCGGCCGATCACGAACAAGATACGGGTTTGACCGTAAATCAGTACCAAGGTCACGCTGAACACCGAAATAATGGCGCCGGCAGACAACAAAATGGCAGGCCATTTTTGCCCGGTAACGTTTTCCAGAATTGCTGACAAACCAGCCTCCTGTCCGATAAAGGCCGCCACCGGTTGCGCCCCCATGGCAGCCGTCGCCACCAGGATATAGGCTGCCACCACAATCAGCAGCGCCAACATGATGCCTAACGGCACATTGCGCTTCGGGTTATCGGTTTCAGCACCGGCCGTAGCCACTGTATCGAGTCCGATGAACGAGAAGAAGATAGTGCCTGCGGCCGGAACAATCCCCATTCCCTTCTCGCCAGCATGTCCAAGCATCCCGTGCGGGTTGAAGGGAACAAAATTATGGCTATTGAAAGCGGTGAACGCCATCACGGAAAAAAATACCAGGATGGCAATCTTGATGAGCACCATGATGCCATTGACCGTAGCCGATTCTTTGGCGCCGCGCAGCAGCAAAAGACAGCACATGCTGACTAGAATGATAGGCGGCAGATTGAAATTACCCCAATGCATTTCAAGGCCGTTCGCACCGCTCACCATTAACGGGCTGCGCAAATGCAGCGGGATCGACCAGCCGATCGCGTGTTGCAAAAAATTATTTAAATACTCAGACCAGCCGATGGCCGTGGCGCTCGCAGCCAGTGCGTATTCAAGCAACAGGCAAGACCCTACGATATATGCTGGAAATTCGCCGACACTGACATAAGTATAGGAATAGGCAGAGCCGGAGGCCGGAATGAAGGACGACAACTCGGCGTAGCACAGCGCCGTCAAGCCAGCCGCGATACTCGCAATCACAAAAGACCAGATCACCGCCGGCCCCGCCTTCGGTACCGCTTCGGCCATCGCAAAGAAAATACCGGTGCCGATGGTAGCGCCGACGCCCAGCATCACCAAAGAAAACAAGCCCAGGCTACGCTTCAGTTCGCCGCTGCCATGGTTTGTGCGCGCATCGTCGTTGATTGATTTTTTTCGTATCAGCGCGTTTAAAAATGCATTCATTTTGTCTCCTGGAAGGATTTGGAACATGTGATTTTGTTATTTTTTTATCTGGCCGGGCACTGCGCCTTCCTAGCTAAGCATGCCCGCAAAAATCGACATGCCGATTATTTGATCATACAAATATAATCTTTATTAAGCTAAATGTATATACAAATAGTACGTATGCTAAACTCATGTGTCAAGACAATCCAAGTTTTTTTCTTGGTCAGAACCCTGGGAAATGAGCGCCAATATGCCGCAAAAAAACAACAAATCACGGTCTTTACAGGACCGCACGCCATGACGTCCGATACCCTCCCGGCCTTCCAGCGCATCAAGGCCTATGTATTGAGCCAGATCCAGGCCGGCATCTGGAAAGAAGGCGAAGCGATCCCGACCGAGGAAGCACTTGGGCGCGAATTCGGGGTGTCGCGGATGACAGTGAACCGCGCCATCCGCGAGCTCAGCGATGAGCAGATTGTGCTACGGGTACAAGGTTCCGGGACGTTTGTGGCGCAGCAAAAATACCAGTCCACACTGGTCGAAATCCGCAACATTGCAGAGGAAATTGCGGCACGCGGCCATGTGCACCGCAGCGAGCTGCAACAACTGGAACGCTGCAAAGCCGACGAAGCCCTGGCCCGCCAGTTCGGACTGCCGACGCAGCAAAGCCTGTTCCATTCAGTGGTGGTGCACTTTGAGAACGCCTTGCCGATCCAGGTCGAAGACCGTTATGTCAACCCGGCAATCGCTGAAGATTATCTGGCGCAGGACTTCACCAGTCAGACGCCAAATGCCTACCTGATGCGCGTGGCGCCGTTGCAAGGGGTGCGGTTTGCGATTGAAGCTTGCCTGCCGCCGGCTGAGATTGCGGAGCTGCTAGGCATGGCCGCGCAAGAGCCTTGCCTGGTACTCAAACGCCGCACCTTGTCGCAGGGGCAAGTGGCGTCGGTGGCGTCGTTATGGCATCCGGCTTCACGTTATCAATTTACCGGCAGCTTTTGATTTGCAACCCGGATTTTCCGCTCGGCAGCAGCAATGTTGTCGAAGCGGTAAAATTCAGATTCTGCAATTTCAAACTTCTTTCATGTCGGCGCCCCCAACTTCAATCGACCCCAGCACCCCGCCCGCAAGCTGGGCTGATCTACTCTCCGGACGCAATGCCTTACGTTCCATCACGCTGGCCGGCGGCATCGGCATGCACGCCACCAATGTATATATCGTCACCACCATCCTGCCATCGGTAGTCAAGGATATCGGCGGCCTGGAATACTATGCCTGGGCCACTTCATTGTTTGTGGTGGCCTCCATCATCGCCGCCGGCGTGGCTTCGCGGCTGGTCGAATGGATCGGCTATCGCCCCGCCTGCCTGTTGGCACTGCTGGTGTTTTCGCTGGGTTCCGCCGGCTGTGCGCTGGCGCCGCATATGGTCTGGCTGCTGGCGGCACGTACCGTGCAGGGCTTTGGCGGCGGGGTTCTGGTGGCGCTGTCTTATGCCATGATCCGGGTTGTGTTTGCGCCACCATTATGGTCGCGGGCAATGGCGTTGATGTCGGGCATGTGGGGGATTTCAACATTATCCGGCCCCGCCATCGGCGGCATGTTTGCGCAGGCCGGCAGCTGGCGTGGCGCGTTCTGGGCGCTGTTGCCGGCAGCTGTCGTGCTGGCGTTTCTGGTGCAGTTCACGCTGAAGGTGCCGGCAGAAACACGTTCTGAGGAAAAGCCGAACAGCATTCCAATTTTGAAAATATTGCTGCTGGCAGCGGCGGTATTGTCGGTCTCGGCGGCCAGCTTGTTCAGCAGCGCCATATTGAATGTCGGCGGCATCGTATTTGGGATTGCCTTGATCGGATTGATTGCCTGGCTGGAGCAGCGTGGTGGAACGCGCTTGCTGCCGAGCGGCGCATTTTCCTTGCGCAGCCGCATCGGCGCCCTGTACGCGACCATGATCCTGATGATCCTGGGATTGACCACTGAAATCTACGTGCCGTATTTCTTGCAAGTGATCCAGGGGCATTCACCGCTGCTGGCCGGCTATCTGACCGGCATCATGTCTTGCGGCTGGACTCTGGCGGCCCTGCTGTTTTCCAGTTACAGCGGTGCCCGTGCGAGGTTTGTCATGAAAGCCGGGCCGCTGGTAGTGATCGTTGCGCTGCTGGCCCTGTCGTTCATGCTGCCGTCAACCGCGGTGATGAACGACTACGGCCTGCTGCCCCTGTGCATCGCACTGGTACTGGTCGGCTTCGGCATAGGCATGGGCATGCCGCATTTGATGGCGAAGATATTAAGCAGCGCGCATCCGGACGAAGGCAGTCTGGCGGCCTATTCACTCACCACCGTGCAACTGTTTGCCACCGCCATCGGCGCCGCCCTGGCAGGCATGGTGACATCGCTGGCCGGACTGGCCGATCCGGGCGGCTTGCCCGGTGCTGAAAATGCGGCACAATGGTTATTCATCTGCTTCGCAGCGGCGCCGACACTCGCGTTCTTCGCGGTGCGGCAAGCGTTGCGCTTTAATGCCCCGGTTGCAGCGACCGCAGTACCCGGCCTCGCGCGCAACGAACAATTACAGGGACCTCAGTCATGAGCAGTACGCCTCCGAAAGCACCGGTTTCCCAACTCAAGGCCAGTACTGAAACCGTCACCAGCGTGCATTACTGGACCGAGAAACTGCTGTCGTTCCGCAGTACGCGTCCGACCGGTTACCAGTTCACACCAGGCCAGTTTGCCCGGCTCGGCGTGGTGGCCGGCGATGAAACACTATGGCGTGCCTACTCGGTCACTTCGGCGGTTACCGAAGACGAACTGGAATACTTCCTGGTGCAAGTCCCCGGCGGCCTGTTCACCGAACAGCTGAAAGACCTGAAGCCAGGCGATCCGATCCTGGTTGAAAAATTCAGCTATGGTTTCATGACCGCGGACCGCTTTGTGGATGGCGAAGATTTGTGGATGCTGGCCACTGGAACCGGTCTTGGCCCGTTTATCTCGATCCTGCAAGACCCGGCGGTATGGAAAAAATTCCGCAACCTGATTCTGGTGCACTGCGTAAGAAATGCCGACGAGCTTGCCTATCAGGAGTTGCTGTCCAAACTGCACCTGCGGCCGGAACTGGCGGCCGGCGGCGCGCGCCTGCAACTGCTGCGCTCCACCACACGCGATACGCAATCACCTGATGCAGGCAATCTGCAAGGCCGCATCACGACCCTGCTGACTAGCGGTGAACTGGAAGCGGCGGCGGGCCTGCCTATCACGGTAGAAGCCTCGCGCATCATGATGTGCGGTAATCCGGAAATGATTACCGCAACCCGGGAGATTCTCTATGAGCGTGGCTTGCGCCCTTGCCGGCGGGCGGTGCCGGGCCAATTCGTGACAGAAGATTATTGGTAACCGATATTATTTGACGAAGATCGGTACTGACAGACGATTGCCTTTTGTATCGACGACGCTGGACATCTCGTGCACTACGCGGGCCTGCACGCTATCCGGCAGGCGGATATAGTCCAGGCTGTTCGCCAATTCATCGCCTTCCATGAAGGCCCAGGTAAAAAATTGTATGACCGCGGCAGTACGTTCCGGCTGACCGGTAACACGCGGCACGTAGATGTAAGTGGCGCCGGTGATCGGCCAGCTTCCAGAGCCAGCTTTATCGGTCAGCATTTCCTCGAAATTCCCGGTATTTTTCCAGCCGCTGTTTGACAACGCCGACTTGAATGACAATGCATTCGGGTGAACGTATTGCCCGTCGCGGTTCTTGAGTTGCGCATAGTTCAGGTTGCTTTCGACCACGTACGCATATTCTGCATAACCAATCGCACCCGGCGTTCTCTTCAACGTCGCCACCAGATCATTCGTGCCTTTGATGGCCTTTACATTGGCATGCCAGGCGATAGTGAAATTGCTGCCGTACTGCGTTTTCCATTCCGGATTGACGCGGCTGAGGTAGTCAGTGAGCGTAAAGGTTGTGCCGGATCCGTCGGCGCGCGCCAGTGGCTGGATGCGTAAATTAGGCAGCGCCAGCTTTGGATTTTCTTTGGTGATGGCAGCGTCGTTCCATTTTTCTATCTTGCCGGAATAAATGCCGACAATAATGTCCGCGTTCAGATGCAACTCGCCATCCTTGATGCCCGGTAAATTCACAACCGGCACCACCCCCGAAATCACGGTAGGGAAATCCAGCAAATTGAATTTCTTGAGATCGGCGGTCGACATGGGGGCGTCGCTGGCGCCGAAATCGCTGGCATTTTCCTTAATTTTCTTGATGCCGCCGGAGGAACCGATGGCTTCATAGACCAGCTTGTTGCCGGTTTTCTTGGTATAAGCTTGTTGCCATTTCGCATATAGCGGCGCTGCTGCGGTAGAACCGGCGCCGGTGATATCGACGGCTTGGGCCGTGCTAAAACCGAGCACGCAGGAAAAAAGAACGATGTATTTCAACATTTTCGACCTATGGAGTTATTAATCAGGCAGCTAGTTGGCAAGTATCTAGCAAAATTGGCGGATGCAATTGTGCCACCAACCGCGGCTTTGTTGGCAGATGTCGGATAACGCCGGCAAAAAAGCAACATGAGCAGCTGACCGACACCAACATTCCTGAGTGTGATAACGAACAGACGTCGGCCAACCCACGTTTTAGTCTTTAAGCTAGCGAGACCATATACGCGCTACACGCGTGTTTTCCCAGGAGAGCGATATGAACGAACAATCTGAGTTGAGTGATTTAGCGAGCGCCTTGTTACGAGGTTTGCAGGGACCACCAAAGAGGAATAAAGACTACGCCAGGGTCGCCGAATATGCCGCCACCATTTTCGGCATGTCTGTCCACGACATATCACCAAAGTCATTCCACGAAAACGTTAACGACATCATGATTTTTTTCAAAGGATTCGTTAAATATTGCGGTTCGGCAGTCGGGCTTACTGACGATGAATGCGCTGACGCATTTGAGGTATTTTTTGTCGAAATCACAGGCTTGCCACATCAAGACGGAGCAATGACTTTCAGTGTCCTGGACAGGATGGCCAAAACACCAGAAGGCATTGCACTAATTGAAGCGGGACAACTGGCGGCTTACGATTGCCAGGAAGGCAACATCACTAAAGCAACGGCGGCACTGGGCAAAGCACTTGGGATTTAATGTCACGCGTCACATCCAGGAAATTGCAGAGTCAGTGGTTGGTACCTGCGTGGTACCTGCAAGTGCTGCCCGAATATAAATTGTGCGCGAATAGTCCGCTATTGACGAACTATTTTGCCAATATGGGTGGCAGCAGTCTATCGCACTCTTTCTTGACCACCGCATAACATTCACACGTTCTTTTTTCTAATCCCGGACGGTCCAACACGGTTATGCGCCCGCGCGAATAATGAATCAGCCCGGCCGCCTGCAAACGGGAAGCAGCCTCCGTCACGCCTTCACGGCGCACGCCTAGCATGTTCGATATCAATTC
The DNA here is from genome assembly GCF_900113705.1 of Collimonas sp. OK307. Classification (GTDB taxonomy): domain Bacteria; phylum Pseudomonadota; class Gammaproteobacteria; order Burkholderiales; family Burkholderiaceae_D; genus Collimonas. Next base: position 436,286 of record NZ_FOQI01000001.1, read on the forward strand.
CTGCGTCATCACCAGTTCATCGCCCTCCAGACGATCCATGCTCAATAGCAGCCACCGGCATAACTGCTTGTCCAGTGAATGATGCCGGTTGCACGCTGCTGTCTGCGCCATCTGAGTCAACAATGCCTGGGTATAGCGCAATAATAAATGCAGTACCGGGCCGGCACGATCAAACTCTTCTTTCATCGCTTGCGCGGTGAGCCGGAACCCGTGCCCCCCACTTTGCACGACAGCGCGACTAGGCGTAGATCCGCCTCCCATAAAAAGTGAAACCCCGATCAGACCTTCATTTCCAACAACGGCAATTTCCGCCGACGCCCCATTTTCCATTTCATACAATAACGAGACAATGGCAGTAACTGGAAAGTATGCGTAGTCCAGTGTCACACCTGGTTCATAAAGTACTTTACCCAGGGTTAATTCGACTACTTCCAGTTTCGGGAGCCAGCGTTGAAACTCAGCTTCGGGCAGAGCGGCAAGCAACTGGTTCTTTTTGGGGTTAAACGACTTGGTCATGGGGAAGCTTTAAGGTAAGGCTGGCGGTAGCGCCAGCCCTTTGTTTCTTTTTTTTCTTTTCTTTTCAACCAGTGTTTAGGATTCTGTGAAATTTCCTTTATAAAAATCTTCGCTGCGCTTATCTCAAAATGAGAAACAAGATAAGGACAATAACAACGGTACCTAGGCCTATATACATTTGGATCTCCTACGATGATTGATATGGAGCCCCTATCTGACCGCGGAAACAGAGCCGGGTCTGTACGCTAGGGGACATAGTGAAAATCGCATCGGAGTCAGCACTTCTCGAAATTTATTCTTGCTAATGTGCACTGACGCACAGACCGCGCTTATGCGCGCGCGCAGGCTTGCCTTAGCGTGTGCCAAAACCTTGGCGCGATGCTTCGATCCATGAGTCATAAAAATTACCAGGAGCTACACATGAACAAAGATCAAGTCAAAGGCCGCGTTAAAGAGGCAGAAGGCAAAGTGAAAGAAGTTACCGGCAAGGTCATCGGCAACAAGGATCTGGAACAAAAGGGCATTATTGAAAAAACCGTCGGCCAGGTTCAGGCAGACTATGGCGACCTGAAGCGCGACCTCAAAAAAGATCGATAACTTCATTCTCTTGTAATCCCGACTACCCCTCCTCCGTCACCACTAAATTTTCCCTAGCAACGTGGGTTCTTACCCGTTGTTTAGCCCTTGTCCACACAAGGGCTTTTTTTGATTTCCGTTTCCGCCGTATTTCAAGACGGGACGTGAAAGATTACTACCCAAGATGCTTTCAACAAAATGAAAAAAAACGTGGCCGGAAGCCACGCTTTTTCTTTTGTTCCTTTACCTCTACCTATTTAGCGGCGACGATGATAGCTGATGTATCCACGCTCTTCACGCCCTTAACCTTTTCAGCGATGTCCTTCACGTGATCAACGGCATCCTGCGTTGCCAATGCACCGCTCAATACCACCACGCCGTGGGTTGTTTTCACACTGACGTCAAAGCCCTTGGTCACGCTGTTCGCCATGATTTCGGATTTCACCTTGGTGGTAATCCAGCTATCGGAGACAACGCGCTTGGTCTTGGCGACGCTTTTGTCGACCTTGTCTGCAGCCACGCCGTTGGATGGCGTGGTCAGGTTATTGTCAACGCTCTTGACGCCGTCCACCCGCTTGGCGACAGCCTCGGCCGTAGATTTTGCGCTGGCGCTGCTGACTTCACCGTTTAGCGTTACTACGCCATTGGTGGTTACTACGCTGACGTCTGATTTATTCATGCCGTCAGTTGTCATCAGCTTTGCTTTGATGGTAGCGGTGATGGCGGTATCTGTCACCGTAGCACTCACGCCGTCGCTGTGGGCTTGCGGCGCTGCGGCATCCGTTGAGGCGGCAATTGCCGCGCCACTGGCAAGACTGGCGCCAAAAGCGGCAATGATCAAGGCACTGCGAAGGGATTTCTTATACAAATGTGACGTATTCATGCGGTTTCTCCGGTTTGCCGTCTGCACGGCTGGCGTTACAAAAATGTGAATCGGCAAGGTTCAGCTGAGTAGAAAACAAGTTGATTCGTTTTCTATCGCATATAGAGCATCACTGATGTCCGTAACGTAAGTTTTCCGCAGGCCGTACATTCTGTCAGTTCGTTACCATACATAGCGGCGCTTTCGTCAGATCAAGCTATCAAGCAACCAGTCTGAAGCGGCAGGTCAAGCGGGGATGCACTGCGATAATGCGGACTTTCGCCAACCACCGGATGATGTTTCGCTCTCCACGTATTTTTTAAGCATCACCGAACCAGCGCGATGCGGCCTGCGCAACTTCCTCCTGGTCAGGGGCAGTCTCACTGACCCAGGCGACGATGCCGTCGGGGCGCACCAGCACGGCGCTCAAACCAAGCCGATCCTCGGCATCACTTGCGACATACACGATCCGGCCATTCCAGCGGCTTGCCAGCGCTTGAAGCGCTGCCCCGGCATTAGCGTCAAAGTCCAGCAAGAGGCCTTTCCCGTTTCTGAGGCGATCGCCGAGCTTCATGCCGTCGGCCAGCGCAAAGTCGGGAGCACTGCGGCCGACCAGCGGGTGACTGTCGCCAAGATCGTAACGAAGAGACACGCCCCAGGCGCGCTCGGCGAAGTAGGTCGCGCCGTCGCGTGTCTCGATGAGATCACGGATGACGGCTTCGAGTGCACGCGAACTCCGGCTCGGGCGCATGAGTGCGACTTGGGCGCGCGACCAGTCAAGTACCTGCGATCCCACCGGATGCCGCTCGGAGGAATAGCTGTCGAGCAGGCTGTCCGGCGCATCGCCACGGAGTGTGGCCGCAAGCTTCCATCCGAGATTCATTGCGTCGCCAAGCCCGAGGTTCAGCCCCTGGCCGCCCAGCGGGGAATGGATGTGCGCGGCGTCGCCGGCGAGCAGCACCCGTCCGTTGCGATAAGCCGTCGCGTGATAGGCGCGATCCGTCCAGGTGGTCGCAAGCTGGACGGTCGTCACGGTGACACCGGTGCCGGAAATATGTCGCAACACCGACTGCACATGCTCTAGTGTAATCGGCCGGGTCCGGTGGAAAGCGCCGCCGTCAAAATCGACCATCGCGATAGTGCCGGGCTTTTGGTAGGTATACATGCCCGTAGGTGTGTAGTGGCGGCCCGGAACGAGCTTATCCGGATCAGCCATCTCGACTTCAACGGAATAGCCTGTGAACTCAGGTTCGGTGCCGGCGAACTCAAAGCCGCCAGCCTTGCGCACGATGCTGCGACCTCCATCGCATCCAACCAGCCAGCGTCCGCGAAAGGTCTCGCTACCGGCGCGAATGGTGACATCTTGGCCCGACTGGTCGAAGGCTACCACGCCGAGGCCACGCCTGATCTCGACCCCCATCGCGCTTGCACGAGCGGCCAGGACGGATTCGATGTGTTCCATGTCGGTCGCCATGCTGGTGCCGACCGGACTTTGCAGCCGACACGGCCACTTCGAGGTGTCGATGTTATCGTGGTAGAACTGGATGCCGGCGAAATGGCCGCCCGGACGCCGCGACTGCTGCATCCAATGCGCAGTCGAGGTGCTGCTGTGGCCTGATTGATCTTTCGCGCGTTGCGGCGCCGCGATGTCGTCCAGCAACCCTCTACGGTAGAAGGCTTCGATGGCAGGAAGGGAAAGGCCGCGCATCCCGAACGGGAGCCGCTTCAAGGGCGAATGTGGATCCTCGGCTTGCTCCAGCACTAACACCGAGAGATCAGCGAGGCGCAGCTCGCAGGCGAGAAACAAGCCGACAGGGCCTGCACCGGCAATGACAACATCATAAATGAATAAATCGCGCATGAACTACTCCTTAAGTGGCCGTTCGACCGGAGCAGTTCGTCGTTTTGAGAACCACACGGACGGACAATAGACGCTTTCACAGCGTCCGATGTTCGTCGATGGGACTCATGCACGAGGCAGGGACAGAGCTTCCTTTTCAGGAAGGACTTGGGCTTACCAAACCAAGTCAGCCTTTTCCGACGTGGCAATTATAGCGTTGGGGCAATCGACCTGCAACAGAAGGCATTGTCTTCTCAGACAGTCTGCAATTTGCACAAAACCAAGTCTAATCTTTAGAACGATTGAATTCGTTCAAGTACAACCGATTGCCACTTTCCTCAATCAAACCTCTAGCCATTTCTGCCGCACCGCCGGATTCGCGCGCAATTCATCCGGCGTACCGGAAAACACAATCCGGCCATGCCCCATCACCAGCACGCGGTCGGATATCTCAAGCGTGATGCCGAGTTTTTGCTCGACCAGCAACACGCCCAGTCCCTGCGCGCGCAACGCCAGCAGATGCTGCGCCACCGTCTGCACCATGTGCGGCGCCAGGCCTTCAGTCGGCTCATCCACCATGATCAGCTGCGGCTTTCCCATCAGGCTGCGGCACAGGCTAAGCATTTGCTGCTCGCCGCCGGATAGCAAACCTGCCGCGACATGCTTGCGTGCCGCCAGCTGCGGCATCAACTGCCACATATCCTCGATTGCCACTCGCTCGCGCTGCCGCCCCAGAAGCAAATTCTGTTGCACGGTCAGCGTCGGGAACACGGCCCGTTCTTCCGGTACATAAGCCAGGCCGCGCCTGGCAATCTGGAAGGTTTTCAAACCGGTCAGTTCAGTGCCGTTGAAGCGCACCGAGCCGCTGCTACGCATCATTCCCATGAGCGCTTTCAGCGTCGAGGAACGGCCAGCACCATTGCGCCCCAGCAGACTGACTATTTCGCCCGGCCCGACATCAAGATCTACACCATGCAAGACATGGCTTTGATCGTAGAAGGCATTCAAGCCGCGCACTTCAAGCATGGCGCTCATCGCATCGGCTCCGCGTCGATCTGACCAAGATAGGCCGCTTGCACCGCCAGATTGCCGCGAATCGCAGCTGGCGTATCGCAGGCAATGATCCGTCCCTCGACCAGCACCGCAATCCTGTCCACCAGGCCGAACACCACTTCCATGTCGTGCTCGATCATCAACAAGGTTTTACCGGCGCTGACACGACGGATCAGCTCGGCAGCGGCGGCGGATTCGTCCCGGCTCATGCCGGCGGTCGGCTCATCTAGCAAAATCAGAGCGGCATCGCCAGCAATCGTGATACCGATTTCCAACGCGCGCTGGGCGGCATAACCAAGGTCGCGGCCAGGCGTATCGCGATGCGCTTCCAGATCGCATTGCTGCAACACTTCTTCAGTGCGCCGGTTGACCGCGCGCAGAGTCGACAAACGACGCCAGAAGACCTGGCGATAGCCATGCGACGACAACACCGCAGCGCGCAGGTTTTCCTGAACGCTCAGTTGCGGAAATATATTGGTGATCTGAAAGCTACGCGCCAGGCCGAGTCGATTGATCTGGAACGGGCTCAGGCTGTTTATCTGCCGCCCATGCAAAAGAACCTCGCCGCTGCTAACCTCGGTGCGGCCGGATATCAGATTGAACAAGGTCGATTTCCCGGCGCCATTGGGGCCGATCAACGCTAATCTCTCACCTTGTCTCAATTGCAGATCCGCACCGCAGATAATCCGCGTGTCACCGAATTGCTTGTGCAGATCGCGTAGCTCCAGAATGTTCGGCGTTGCGTTTTCACTCATATGCCCGCCGCCCGCTGATACAGTGCTTCAATTAACAGCACGGCGCCGCCCGTCAGCAGCAACACCCCGGCGACACGCAACAGAAACGCCGCTGTCGGGCGCCGCCTGGTGGTGACCGCCGTCATCCAGACGCCGGCGATGCCGCCTGGCGCAAACAGGACGACGATCACAAACAGCAGCCCGAGATACAACTGCCAGCCGCGCGTATAAGTCGACAGCAAAGCAGAAAACAACACGCCAACCACCGCCCCTATCGTCGGCCCGAAGAAAAACCCGATGCCGCCAATGAAGGTAAACAACAGGATCTGCGCCGAACGCAGCAAGCTCAGGTTTTCAGCACTGACGATTTCAAAATTGATGGCGCTCAACGCGCCGCCGACGCCGGCGAAGAACGCAGACAGGATGAACATCATGTAACGTACCCGGCGCGGATCGTGACCGATGAATGCTGCCCGCTCCGGATTATCGCGCACGGCATTGGCGATACGCCCTAGCGGCGTAAGAGTCAGTCCATACATGGCTGCAGTGCAAACGAAAAGCCAGAACGCGATCAGGTAATACACCTGCAATTGCGATGCAAAGTCGATGCCGAGAAACGGCGCGCCAAGCACGCGGTCGGCACTGACCCCGCTTTCGCCGCCAAACCATCCCGGAAACATCAAGGCTGCGGCCGCCGCCAGTTCAACCAGCGCCAGGCTGATCATCGACAACGCCGTGCCTGATTTACGGGTAGTGATAAAGCCGAAAACGACGCCGCATGACATGCCGGCGCAACCGCCGATCAGCGGCACCAATAGCAACGCGGCGGGACTGCCGCCGGCCAGCCGGCTCATCACATGCACGGCGACAAAGGCAGCCAGGCCGGAATACACAGCATGGCCGAAGGACAGCATGCCGGTTTGCCCCAGCAGCATATTGAAGGAAAGCGCCAGGATCATCATGCTGCCACATTGCGACAAGATCGACAGCGCCGCGCTTTGCGGAAACACCCAGGGTGCGACCAGCAATATCAGCGCAAACGCCACCCAGATCCATTTGCGTTCCACCGTCATGCTCATATTCATGCGGCCGCCCATCAATCGCGCACGCCAAACAAGCCGCGCGGACGCAGCAGCATGACCAGCACCAGCAGCAGATAGGGCAATACAGGCGCAAGCTGGGCCAGCGTCAGCTGCAGCAACGGATATATCGTTGCATCAGGATTGACCTTCACGCCCCAATACGCCAAGCCGCTCGCTGCGGACACATCTAGCGCAACGGCAAAGGTCTGCAAAATCCCGATCAGCAGCGAGGCGATGAACGCCCCGCGCAAAGAACCAAGGCCGCCGACCACCACTACGACGAAAATGATACTGCCGACCCCGGCCGCCATGCCCGGCTCAGTGACAAAGGCATTGCCGCCCACCACTCCGGCTAATCCAGCCAAACCGCAGCCGGCGGCAAATACCAAGGTAAAGATACGCGGCACGTTATGTCCCAAGGCTTCGACCATCTGCGGATGGGTCAGCGCCGCCTGGATCAGCAAACCGATACGCGAACGCTTCAGCAAGCAGGCGGCCGCCAGCAGAACCAGCAACGCCAGCAGCATCATGAAACCACGGTAGATGGGAAACGTAGTTGCATAAAAAGTGAACAGCGGCCCATCTAGCTGTGCAGGGATCGCGTACGGCAACGCCGATCTGCCCCACGCCAGTTGCACCAGTTCGACCACCACATAGGACAAGCCGAAAGTAAACAGCAATTCTGCGACCTGTCCGTGACGCCGCACATGGCGCAGGCCAAAACGTTCAACCAGCGCCCCCAGCATGCCAACCAGCAGCGGCGCCAGCAACAGCGCCGGCCAGAATCCGAGCTTGACGCTGATTGCATAGGCGAAATAAGCGCCCAGCATATAAAAACTCGCATGGGCAAAATTCAACACGCCCAGCATGCTGAAGATGAGTGTCAGTCCCGACGACAGCAGGAACAGCAGCAAGCCGTAACTGAGGCCATTCAGCAAGGTGATGAAGGTGAATTCCATTTAGTGTTCTTGGTTTTATTAATGTTACTGCGCGCGATGACGATAGCTGGTCCGGCATTTTACCGATTCGCCCGGCAAGGATGTCGTATTTTTACCAAGGTAATATTGACCAGTCAATTAAACCAGGGTAATATTAACGCATCTATACAGCTCATGAAAGCCATCCGAGATGAATACCACCAATCCACACCCCGTCATCGCCTTTGCCGGCGCTAACCGCATCGCCTCCGGGCAACTGGCGCTGGTAGCGCTCAAAGTAAAGGAGCTGATCGACAGGAACGACTCCGCCACCATCCTGATCTTCGACGATGTCACCAGCGAACAGGTCGAAATCGACTTCCGCGGCAGCGCTGAACAAGTATTGCAACGCCTGTCCGCTAGCGAAGCCGGCGCAACCGCAACGGAAAAAGCCGCAGATGACCAGCAAACGGCACGTGGCCCCGGTCGGCCGAAACTGGGCGTCATCGGCCGCGAAGTGACTCTGCTACCGCGCCACTGGGATTGGCTGAACCAGCAACCCGGCGGTGCATCCGTGGCGCTGCGCAAGTTGGTTGAAGAGGCCAGGCGCCGTAACGAAGAACGCGACCAGATGCGCCTGGCGCAAGAATCGGCGTATCGGTTCATGTCCGCGATGGCAGGCAATCAAGCCGACTTTGAAGAAGCTACACGTGCCTTTTTTGCCGGCGACCAGCTGCGCTTTGCGGAGTTGAGCGAGCCATGGCAAATCGACATCCGCGAACATGCACGGACCCTCGCAACCCGGGCGTTCGGTGCGGCAGAGTAGAAAGCCCGCGCCGCCGCTCAAGGTAAGGATGGCGTAGCCGTGCGATACTTGAGGCTTCCCGTCATATTGCAATCAGGATCAAGGCTTTCATGAACAACCGTCTGGCTTTTCCCGAGGCGCCCGCACTCGATCATCTGCGCTTCTCCAACGCGTTCGCGAGCTTGCCGGCCGCCTTTTACACCAAGCTGATGCCAACGCCGATTCCAGCACCGTACATGGTTGCGGCCAGCGCGCAGGCGGCACAGCTGATCGGGCTGGCGCCGACGGCATTCGACAACGATGATTTCATCCAGACGCTTGCCGGCAATCGCAGCGCCAACGACTCTCAGCCACTGGCGGCGGTGTATTCCGGCCATCAGTTCGGCGTCTGGGCCGGACAGCTGGGCGATGGCCGCGCGATTCTGCTGGGCGATGTGGCTGCTGCTAATGGCGGCCGGCTGGAGTTGCAGCTCAAGGGCGCCGGCGCCACGCCATATTCGCGCATGGGCGACGGCCGCGCCGTGCTGCGTTCGTCGATCCGTGAATACCTGTGTTCGGAAGCGATGGCAGCACTCGGCATCCCTACTTCGCGTGCACTGGCGGTGATCGGTTCCGATCAGCTGGCGATGCGCGAACGGCCGGAAACTACGGCGGTGGTGACCCGTATGGCGCCTAGCTTTGTGCGTTTCGGCTCGTTCGAGCATTGGTATTACAACAATCAGCCGGAAGCGCTGAAAGCCTTGGCTGATCACGTTATCGCCGGTTTTTATCCGGAACTGCTGACAGCAGAGAATCCTTATCAGGCGCTGCTGGCCGAAGTCACGCGCCGCACCGCGCACCTGATGGCGCAGTGGCAAGCAGTCGGCTTCATGCACGGCGTGATGAACACCGACAATATGTCCATCCTCGGGCTAACCCTGGATTACGGCCCGTTCGGCTTCATGGAAGCTTATGATCCGCGCCATATCTGCAACCATACCGACCAGCAAGGCCGTTATGCCTACAACCAGCAGCCGCAGATCGGCCATTGGAACTGCTTTGCCCTGGGCCAGGCTTTACTGCCGCTGATCGGCAGCGTCGAGGCGACCGAAGCCGCGCTCAGCAATTACCAGGCCCTGTACGGCGCAAAACTGGATGAATTGCTGCACGCCAAGCTGGGCCTGGTAACGCACCAGGCGGACGACGACAAGTTGCTGGACGCCATGTTTGCCCTGATGCAGGCCAGCCATGTCGATTTCACCCTGTTTTTCCGCCGGCTCGGCAATTTGCGTGTGGACGATGCCAACGCCGATGAATCTAGTCGTGATGCTGGCTTACGCGATCTGTTCATAGACCGGGCGGCATTTGACGCATGGGCGTTACAATACCGGGCTCGCCTGAAAATGGAAAATAGCCAGGATAGCAATCGCAAGCTTGCAATGGATGCAACTAACCCCAAATATGTATTGCGAAACTATTTGGCGCAAACAGCAATCGAACACGCTCAGAATAAAGACTTCTCAGAAGTCCGGAAATTGCAGCAAATTCTTGAAAACCCGTTTGATGAACAACCGCAACATGCGCAGTACGCAGAATTGCCGCCGGATTGGGCGCGCGGACTGGAAGTCAGTTGTTCGTCATAGATTGGAATTGAAACCATGAGCAGCAGCAAAGTCATTAAAACCGACGCAGAATGGCGCGCCGAACTGGAGCCGATGGAATATGAGGTGACCCGTCACGCCGCCACCGAACGGGCGTTCACCGGCCGTTTCTGGGATCATCACGAACACGGCATCTACACCTGCGTGTGCTGCAATACGCCCTTGTTCGAATCAGACGCCAAATTCGATTCCGGCTGCGGCTGGCCGAGTTATTTCAAGGCCATCAATCCCGATAATGTCGAAGAGCGTGTCGACCGTACTCATGGCATGATGCGCACTGAAATCTTGTGCAAGGTGTGCGACGCTCATCTGGGCCATGTCTTCCCGGACGGACCGCCGCCAACCGGTTTGCGCTATTGCATCAATTCGGCATCGCTGCGTTTTGATCCGGCCGGCTGAAGCGCTGCGGCACAAACACCGATTTACGATTCGGCCATTGGCCATTAGCCATTTGAAGATTCAGATTCAACCATTAATTAGTTATCCTGACTGAAAGCACACCAAACACATGAAGTTCCTGTTCGACCTGTTCCCGGTAATCCTTTTCTTCGGCATCTTCAAATGGAGCGAAGGCAGCCCTGATGCGGCACAAGCGCTGGTCAGCCAGTATTTATCCGGCTTTGTGTCTGGCGGCGTGGTTACCGCGACACAAGCGCCGGTGCTATTGGCGACCGCGGTGGCGATCATCGCCACCGTGGCGCAAATCGGCTATCTGCTGCTGCGCCGGAAAAAAGTCGATGCGATGTTGTGGGTGTCTTTCATCATCATCTGCGTCTTCGGCGGCGCCACCATCTACTTCCATAACGAAACCTTCATCAAATGGAAGCCGACCGTCCTGTATTGGGCATTTGCGACGGCATTACTGGTTAGCCAGCTGCTGCTCAAGAAAAACCTGATTCGCACCATGATGGAGAAACAGATCGCCCTGCCCGACCCGATCTGGCCGCGTGTAGGCTTTGCCTGGATCGCATTCTTTATCGCGATGGGTTGCCTGAACCTGTACATCGCGTTTAATTTCCCTACCGCGACCTGGGTAAATTTCAAACTGTTTGGCGGCATGGGACTGATGTTTGCCTTCATTATCGGGCAAAGCATCTTGCTGTCGAAATACATCAAGGATCCGGAATGAACCAGCGCCTTGATACGATTCGTAACAAATTGACAGCTACGTTTTCACCATTGGAATGTATAGTTGAGGATGAATCGGCGCTGCATGTGGGACACGCCGGTGCCGCTTCAGGCGGCGGACACTACAAAGTACGGATAGTTTGCGCAGTTTTTGAAGGGCAAAACCGCTTAAATCGGCATAGGCTGGTGTATGATTGCCTGGCTGAAATGATGCATGCAGAAATTCATGCATTGGCTATTACTGCACTAGCCCCATCTGAAACTAAAACTGCTTAAAACATAGCGACATAGCGATCTGAAAGAATAATCAATTGTCCGTTAAACACACTTCGGTTATTCTGCCTTTGCCTCGCATTAATTTATTAACAACCTCCCCAATCTAGGATTTGATAATGACATTTAAACCTTCACGTTTACTGGTGGTACTTTTTGCAGCTGCTACCTTGCCAGTTATGGCCCAAAACCTTGCAGTCGTGAACGGTAAGGCAATCCCATCGTCGCGCGCCGACATGATGGTCAAGCAATTGTCGGCACAAGGCGGCCAGCCGGACACCCCGGAACTGCGTAGCATGGTCAAGGACGAACTGATCAACCGTGAAGTGTTGATTCAGGAAGCCGACAAGCTGGGCCTGGGCAATAACGCCGACGTCAAGGCACAAGCCGACATCGCCCGTCAATCGATCCTGATCCGCGCCCTGGTTGCCGACTTCGTCAAGAAGAACCCGATCAAGGATGCAGACATCCAGGCTGAATACGACAAATTCAAGGCAACAGCCGGCGACAAGGAATATCACGCACGCCATATCCTGGTCGAAAACGAAGCCGATGCCAAAGCCATCATCACCAAGCTGAAAGCTGGCGGCAAGTTTGAAGATCTGGCCAAGCAATCGAAAGATCCAGGTTCGGCAGCTAACGGCGGCGATCTGGGCTGGGCAACGCCAGCTTCGTTCGTGAAGCCTTTCTCCGATGCGCTGGTAGCACTGAAACCAGGTCAACTGACTGACACACCGGTCAAGACCCAATTCGGATACCACGTGATCAAGCTGGAAGAAGTACGCGCCGCCAAGATCCCTACCCTGGCTGAAGTCAAACCGCAAATCACCGAAGCACTGCAACAGAAGAAGCTGCAAGCTTACCAACAAGAACTGCGCGCCAAAGCCAAGATTCAATAAGATCTACGCTTAAAACCGCAGTCAATAAAAAAGCGCTCTTCGGAGCGCTTTTTTTATGTCACCGCAATATCGAATTTGCAGGGTGGGCACTTATAGCCCACGCGGTACATCAACCATTTGAGGCGTCAATTCAGCGTGGGCAGAAAAACCTGCCCACGCTATCTGATGCCAGCAACAGAACGATTAATTAATTAATTAACCAACCCACTTACGCGCATTGCGGAACATGCGCATCCATGGCGAATCCTCGCCCCACGAATCCGGGTGCCACGACTGCTGCACCGTGCGGAACACGCGTTCGGCATGCGGCATGCAAACCGTGAAGCGGCCATCCGGCGTAGTCACCGAAGTAATACCTTGCGGCGAACCGTTTGGATTGTACGGATAGCCTTCGGTCACCTGCCCCTTGTTGTCGACGAAACGCATGGCGACCAGCGCTTCCTTGATATCGCCGGTTTGCGAGAAATCGGCAAAACCTTCACCGTGCGCGATGGCGATGGCGCTTTGCGTGCCCGCCATGTCTTGCAGGAAAATCGACGGCGACGATTCGACTTGCACCATCGAGAAGCGCGCTTCGAATTTCTCCGACTTGTTGCGGGTGAATTTCGGCCATGCCTGGGCGCCGGGAATGATCGATTTCAGATTGCTCATCATCTGGCAGCCGTTGCAGACACCCAGTGCGAACGTATCGCCACGCTGGAAGAACAGCGAGAATTGCTCAGCCAGCTTGGCATTGAACAAGATCGTCTTGGCCCAGCCTTCGCCGGCGCCCAGCACGTCGCCGTATGAGAAACCGCCGACTGCGATGAAACCCTTGAAATCGTCCAGCCGCGCGCGACCGGCAATCAGGTCGCTCATGTGGACGTCGACCGCGGTAAACCCGGCCTGGTGCATCACGTAAGCGGTTTCGACATGCGAGTTGACGCCTTGCTCGCGCAAGATCGCCACACGCGGCTTGGCCGCCAGGTTGAGGAACGGCGCCGCGATATTGTCTTGCAGATCGAACGGGATGATCGGGCTGATGCCCGGATCGGCCGCATCCAGGATGCGGTCGTATTCGGCATCGGCGCTGGCGGGATTGTCACGCAGGCGGGCGATGCGCCAGCTGGTTTCGCTCCACAAACGCTGCAGGTCGATACGGGTCTGGCTGTAGATGGTCTTGGCGTCGCGGCTGAATTCGATGACGTCGCGTGTATTCGGCTTGCCGATGATATGGCTGCAGGCGCCCAGATTGAAGCTGCGCAGCACATTCATGACTTCCGATTTCTGCTCGGCGCGCACTTGCAGCACCGCGCCCAGCTCTTCGCTGAACAAGGCACGCAAGGTCATCTCGTTGCGGCGCTCGGCCACCTGGCCGGTCCAGTTTTTCGAATCGCCCCAGTCGGCTGCATGTTCGCTTTCCATCGTCAGGATATCGAGATTGATCGACAGCCCGCTGTGGCCGGCAAACGCCATTTCGCACAGGGAGGTAAACAGGCCGCCGTCGGAACGGTCATGGTAGGCCAGCAGTTTTTGTTCGCTATTGAGTTGTTGAATCGCGGCGAAGAATGCTTTCAAGTCTTCTGCGCTGTCGACATCGGGCGTCTCATTGCCGATTTGCTGCATGACCTGCGTCAACGCCGAAGCGCCCATGCGGTTCTTGCCACGGCCAAGGTCGATCAGGATGATCGCGGTATCGCCGAGATCGGTACGAATCTGCGGTGTCAACGAACGGCGTACGTCGCTCACCGGCGCGAATGCTGAAACGATCAGCGACACCGGCGAAGTCACTGCCTTGGCTTGACCTTCATCTTTCCAGGTAGTGCGCATCGACAGCGAATCCTTGCCGACCGGGATGCTGATGCCCAATGCCGGGCACAACTCCATGCCGATCGCCTTGACGGTATCGAACAAGGCAGCGTCCTGACCCGGCTGGCCGCAAGCGGCCATCCAGTTGGCGGACAACTTGACGTCGGAAATATCGGCAATCGCTGCGGCGGCAATGTTGGTCAAGGCTTCGCCCACCGCCATACGGCCGGATGCAGCAGCGTTGATGACAGCCAGCGGCGTGCGCTCGCCCATCGCCATAGCTTCGCCCAGATAGCCTTCAAAACTCATGCTTGTGACCGCACAATCAGCCACCGGGATTTGCCACGGGCCGACCATCTGGTCGCGCACCGAGGTGGCGCCGACGGTCCGGTCGCCGATGGTGATCAGGAACGATTTGTCGGCCACTGTCGGCAGCTTCAGGACGCGCTGCGACACTTCCAGCAAATCCATGCCGGTCAGGTCGACCGCAGGCAAAGCTGGATTCAGGTGCTTGACGTCGCGTAGCATTTTCGGCGGTTTGCCGAGCAACACGTCCATCGGCATATCGACTGGATTATTGTCGTGCTGCGGATCGATCACCTTCAACTGACGTTCTTCGGTTGCGGTACCAACCACTGCGAACAGGCAACGCTCGCGCTGGCAGAAATACTCGAACAGCGGCAGGCTTTCCGGTGCGATTGCCAGTACATAACGCTCTTGCGATTCGTTACTCCAGATTTCCTTCGGCGCCATGCCGCTTTCTTCCAGCGGCACTTTGCGCAAATCGAAAATCGCGCCGCGCTTGGCGTCGTTGGTGATTTCCGGGAAGGCATTCGACAAACCGCCGGCGCCGACGTCATGGATCGACAGAATCGGATTCTTGTCATCCATCGCCCAGCAGGCGTTGATCACTTCCTGAGCACGTCGTTCCATTTCCGGATTGCCGCGCTGGACCGAATCGAAATCGAGATCGGCGGTATTCGAGCCGGTCGCCATCGACGACGCCGCGCTGCCGCCCATGCCGATGCGCATGCCGGGGCCGCCCAGCTGGATCAGCAGGCTGCCGACTGGCAGCTCGTTTTTCTTAGTGTGCTTGTCGGAGATGCTGCCGATGCCGCCGGCGATCATGATCGGCTTGTGATAACCCTGCACATTGCCGCCGACGTTTTGTTCGTAGGTACGGAAATAACCGCCAAGGTTGGGACGGCCGAACTCGTTGTTGAACGCAGCGCCGCCGAGCGGGCCGTCGATCATGATTTGCAGGGCTGAAGCGATTCGTTCCGGCTTGCCGTACTGGCCTGCATCTTGCTGACCGATAGCGGTAACATCAGCAGCATTTTCCCAAGCTTGCAACGCATCTGGCAACTGCAGGTTGGATACGGTAAAGCCGGTCAGGCCAGCCTTCGGCTTGGCGCCGCGCCCGGTTGCGCCTTCATCGCGGATCTCGCCGCCGGCGCCGGTGGAGGCGCCAGGGAAAGGCGAAATTGCGGTCGGGTGATTGTGCGTCTCAACCTTCATCAGGATGTGGGTAAGCTCGTCGGAAGCGCGGTAGGTATTGCCTTCCGCCGCGCCGCGCGCATAGAAACGCGAGACGGTTGCGCCTTCGATGATCGATGAATTGTCGCTGTAGGCGACGATGGTGCCCTTCGGCTGCAACTGATGGGTATTCTTGATCATTGCGAACAAGGACTTGTCTTGCGCTTCGCCGTCGATGATCCAGTCGGCGTTGAAAATCTTGTGGCGGCAATGCTCGCTGTTTGCCTGCGCAAACATCATCAGTTCGACGTCGGTCGGATTGCGCTTGGCGCTGGTAAAGGCCGCCAGCAGATAATCGATTTCGTCGTCCGACAGGGCCAGGCCCAGTTCGGTGTTGGCTTGTTCCAGGGCTCCTTTGCCGCCTGCCAGCAGATCGATGGAGGCTAATGGCTTGGCGTCCAGTTCGCGGAATAAATCGACAGCTTGCTCGGCGCTGCGCAAGACGGTTTCGGTCATGCGGTCATGCAATACATCAGCGATAGCGCGTACGCTGTCGTCGCTGAGTTTCTTAGCGCCGCCCAGCAGACCGCTCTTGAGTTTTACCTGATACGCAATCCCGCGCTCGATGCGCTTGATGTGCGCCATGCCGCAATTATGGGCAATGTCGGTGGCCTTGCTGGCCCATGGGGAAATAGTGCCGAAGCGTGGAATAACGATGAATTCTTCACCGCCTTCAGCCTCGGCATACGGATCGCCATAGGTCAATAAGGCATTCAAACGCCCGATATCGTCCTGGTCGAGCGGGGTCGAAGCATCGACAAAATGGTCGAAACGCCCTGTCACTTCGACGACATTACTGTCGATCGCTTGTAACTGAGCAAGAAGACGTTGGGAACGGAAGGCAGGCAGAGCATTGGAACCGGGCAAAATCAACATGGCGAGGAGGGAGTTGATGCAGCATGGCTGCGGGTTAAATCAGAAGCCGTCATTATACAGTGCTGACCCGCCTGCCGCCCCGCAAACTGATGACAAAATCACCTTGCCGACCCATGGAAAAAGCATGATGGGCCGGGAAAGCGCCAGCTCTCTCGGCCCATCATTGCATTTTAGATAATTTAATCTTTAAAAATCCTTGAGGACGATCTTGCCGATTGCGCGCCCGGTTTCCAGCGCAGCATGGGCTTGCCGCAGGTTGGCGGCATTAATCGGCGACAACACCTGATTCACCGTTGTGACAATGATATTGTTGTCGATCAGGCGCGCCACCTGGTCCAGCAGATTGCCCTGCTGCTGCATGTCGGCGGTCTGGAACATCGAACGGGTAAACATGAATTCCCAGATGAAACCGGCGCTCTTGGATTTCAACAGGCTGACGTCGAGCGGCGCATCGTTTTCGACGATAGTGCAAATCATCCCCTGCGGCGCTATCACTGCCGCCGCTGCCGGGAAATGACGATCGGTATCGTTCAGGATCAGCACGTAATCGACATGCTCGAAGCCTTGCTGCCTGAGCTGCGCCGCCAGATCGCCGAAATGGTTGATTACGTGCTGCGCGCCGAGGTCGCGCACCCATTTTTCCGACTCGGGACGCGATGCCGTGGCGATCACATTCAAGCCGGCGACCTTGACCGCCAGCTGGATCGCAATCGAACCGACGCCGCCGGCGCCGCCTATGATCAGGATCGACTTGGCCGGTGTTGTCGCTGCGGCCGGTGTCGGCGATATGTGCAAGCGGTCGAACAGCGCTTCCCATGCAGTGATCGTAGTCAGCGGCAAAGCGGCGGCCTGCTCGAAGGACAGCGATTGCGGCATGTTGCCGACGATGCGCTCATCGACCAGCTGGAACTCGCTATTGGCGCCTGGACGGGTGATGTCACCAGCATAAAACACACGATCGCCCACCTTGAAACGGCTGACGTCGGGCCCCACCGCCTGCACCACGCCGGCAGCATCCCAGCCCAGCACGCGAGGCGTTTTTTCGATGGTGTCTTTTGGCGCCCGTACCTTGACGTCGACCGGATTGACTGCGATGGCCTTGATTTCGACCAACAGGTCGCGGCCGCTTGGTGACGGTTTGTCAAGTTGGATATCGAACAACGATTCTGGATTATCTATAGGCAGATATTGGGTTAATGCAATGGCTTTCATGAGCAAACTCCTGGCGGTAAAGACCGGTTCAAACTGAATCAGGTCGAATGACAGCCATTATGATAATGTTGAATTATTTTATAAATAGCGCGATATTTGATTCACTTTCAATCAAAATTTGATAATGTATTCAACCACCGACTTGCAGCTTTTCATTCACACGGCTGATCTTGGCAGCCTGTCGAACGCAGCGCGCCAGCTTGACCTGCTGCCGGCGACCGCCAGCGCCAGCCTGAAACGGCTGGAGCAGCAACTCAACACCAGGCTGTTTGTGCGCTCTACCCGCAGCATGCGCCTGACGCCGGAAGGCACCCTGTTTCTGGAATATAGCCGGCAGGCGTTGGCCCTGCTGCAGGAAGGCCAGGCCTTGCTGAATGCCAGCGGGCCGGTAAGCGGACATTTGCGGCTGTCGATGCCGTCCGATGTCGGTCGTAACGTGCTGTTGCCTTGGCTCGATGCCTTTCAGGAGAATCATCCGCAAGTCACATTATCGCTACAATTTTCGGACCGTGTAATCGACTTGTTTCGCGATCCGGTTGATGTAGCTTTCCGCTACGGCCCGCTGGACGACTCGACCCTGGTATCGCAAATACTGGCGCCCAGCCGCCGGGTAGCGGTGGCGGCACCGTCCTACCTGGCAAAACACGGCAGGCCGAACCTGCCGAAAGATCTGGCGAGCCATAACTGCCTGCTGTATTACCTGCAGCACGGCTTGTTCAATAACTGGCGCTTTTATTCGGGCAAGACTGCGATTGACGTCAAGGTGCGCGGCGACCGCATGACTGACGATGCTGCAATCGCTCGGACCTGGGCGGTTGCAGGCATCGGCATCGCCTATAAATCCTGGCTGGATGTGCGGCAAGACGTCGTCGAAGGCCGTCTGGAAATAATCCTCGATCAGTTTACCGGTGAAGAAACGCCGCTCAGTATGGTGTATCCGCATCGCAGCAGCATGTCGCCTTCGCTTCGCGCGTTGCTGGCTTTTTTGCGCGCGCAGTTTGCTACGCTCAATCCACCGCTGTGAGCGCTACGCTATCAGTTTCGTTGTCCCTGCCGAAATGCGCGACTACGAATTCGATAAACGATTTCAACTTGGGCGTCATCTTGCGATTCGATGCCACCACGATATGCATCGGCCGGTGTTCCAGCTCATAGTCGACTAGCAAACGCTGCAAACGGCCGGCATTGACCTCCTCGCACAGCAAAGCTTCCGGCTGCATGATGATGCCGATGCCATTGAGCGCTGCGGTGCGCAGCGCCAAACCGTTATTGGCGCGAAAATTACCATGCACTTCAATCTCCTGCTGCACACCTCCCTGCGAAAACTGCCACAAGTTATAACGATTGCCGTGCACGAAACTGAGGCAATTATGATCGACCAGTTGTTGCGGCGTCTGCGGCGTGCCGCAACGCGCCAGGTATTCGGGTGAAGCGCACACCATCGCCCGGTACGGCTGCAAAGGACGTGCGATCATGCTCGAATCGGGCAGCGCGCCAATCCGGATCGCCACTTCAAACCCCTCTTCCACCAGATCCACCACCCGGTCATTCAGAGACAGATCCAGTTCGACGTCGGGATAGCGTTCCAGATAAGCGCGCACCACAGCCGCCAGCATCTGGCCGCCAAACGTGGCTGGCGCGGTTACCCGTAATACGCCGCGTGGCAGCAACTGCATTTGCTTGACAGAAGCGTCAGCCGCCTCGATCTCCAGCAAGGCTTGCTTGCAACGCTCGAAATACAGTTGGCCGATCTCGGTCAGGCTTTGGCGGCGAGTAGTACGATTCAATAAGCGTACGCCGAGCTGCTCCTCCAGTTGGCGCACGTGTTTACCCACCATGGTGGGTGAGATTCGCGCCTCTTCCGCTGCTGCGGAAAATCCGCCTTTTTCGACCACGCGGACGAAAATCTGCATGCTGGTTAATCTGTCCATAAATTACATTAAACACCATTGGTTGCAAGTGATAAGAATATCAGGTTATTTATCCACCACGAGGAAGCAATCATAATTACCTCCAGATTTCACTCATACGGAGCACATCATGAAAATCGCAGTTATCGGCGCTACAGGCACCATCGGCAAGGCAGTTGTAGCGTTACTGACAAACCGCCATGAAATCATCGAGGTCGGCAACAGCAGCGGCCAATACCAGGTCGACATGACCGACATCCGCAGCGTCGAAGCCTTGTTCGGGAAGTTCGGCAAAGTCGACGCCGTCGTCTCGACCGCCGGCAAATTGCATTTCGGCCCGCTGCAAGAGCTGACGCCGGAGAAATTCGAGATCGGCCTGCGCGACAAGCTGATGGGGCAAATCAACCTGGCGCTGGTGGCCCAGCATCACTTGAACGATGGCGGATCGATCACACTGACCAGCGGTATCCTCAGCGACGAGCCGATCCTGCAAGGCGTCAATGCCAGCACGGTCAATGCGGCGCTGGACGGTTTTGTACGCGCTGCCGCGATCGAATTGAAGCGCGGTATCCGAATCAATGTCGTCAGCCCTACCGTGCTGGAAGAATCGCTGGCCAGCTACGGCCCGTTCTTTTACGGCTTCGAGGCAGCCCCGGCCAGCCGTGTCGCCCAAGCCTACAGCCGCAGCGTTGAGGGAGCGCAGACTGGCCGCGTGTATAAGGTCTGGTAATTACAGTCAGGTAATTTTGTCAGCATTTTGTCAAGTCCATGCATTAAGATTGGTCGTAGTTGCGTTGCGACCAATCCCTTTCCTCAGGAGGCATGCCATGGTGAATGTAGTCAAGCGCATTCAGGAATACAACGCGGGCCGCGATCCGCAACGTTTGCAGATGAAATACAAGAATATCCGCAACGATCCCTTCACCTTCCTGCGCGGGACTTGCCATCTGTTCTATGAACGCCTGCCGCAAAGCGGCGTAATGCGATCAGCGCCCCCGGCCTGGATTTGCGGCGACCTGCACCTGGAAAACTTTGGCAGCTACAAGGGCGACAACCGCCTGGCTTATTTCGACCTGAACGATTTCGACGAATCCGTGCTGGCGCCGGTTAGCTGGGAAATGGTGCGCTTGCTGACCAGCGTACTGGTTGCCGCCCACGGCGCGCCGGAAAGCGCTGCCGACGGCAGGCTAATGTGCCGCAGTCTCATCGACGCTTACGGCGCCGCCCTGGTCAACGGCAAACCCCGCTGGATCGAGCGTGATCTCGCCCATGGCATGGTCGGCGACCTGCTGAGTGGCTTGCGCGGCCGCCAACGTGCCGCCTATCTGGATACTCGCACCGTACGCAAAGGCAAACTGCGCACGCTGCGTGTGGATGACAAGAAGGCGCTGCCAGTGTCCATCAAGCAGCGCGCCAAAGTGACCGCATTCATGAAGCGTTTTGCCAGCGAACAGGCCAACCCCGATTTCTACAAAGTACTTGACGTCGCACGCCGCATCGCCGGCACCGGCAGCCTTGGCGTCGAGCGTTATGTCATCCTGGTGCAAGGCAAGGGTTCGCCGGACGGCAATTACCTGCTTGATCTGAAGCAGGCGCTGCCATCTTCATTAACGCCTTACTTGAAGGTGACGCAACCCAAATGGAAGAGCCAGGCCCAGCGTGTAGTGACGCTACAGCGGCGTTGCCAGGCTGTGTCCATGGCATTTTTGCAACCAGTCATGCTCGGCAAGGTATCTTATGTGCTGCGCGGCCTCCAGCCCAGCGAAGACCGGGTAACCGTCTTGCATGCACGTCACACACTCGACGAAATCCGCCAGGTCATGACTGTCATGGGCAATCTGGCTGCCTGGGCCCAGTTACGCAGCGCCGGCCGCCAGGGATCGGCGAATGCCGATGAGCTGATCGCTTTCGGCACAAGCAAGAAATGGAAAAAACAATTGCTGGATGCCGCCCTGACCTGCGCGGCACAAGTGCAAAAGGACTGGCAGACCTATAGCAAAGCGTACGATGCCGGCGCGTTTGAACTGTAGCGACTGGCGGCGGCAAGGCAATTGTGCTCTTTGCTGTCCTCTTATCAAGTAATTCAAGGTATGATTCTGATCGCCTGCAACGCGTGGTGCTACGCAGAACCCCTTGAGAACAATAGTGATACAGCAGCAGACACAGAAACAGATCGTGGTTATCGGCGGCGGCGTGATGGGAGTCTGCAGCGCTTATTTTCTAGCTGAAGCCGGACATCAGGTTGCCGTAGTAGAACAACGCAGCAACGTCGCAGAACAGTCGACGCTGGGTAATTCCGGCATATTGTCGACTGGTGCGGCGCTGCCGTGGTCCGTCCCGGGCATGCGCCGGAAAATCCTGGCAGGCATGTTCAACCAGGAAGCGCCGAACGTACTCAACGCCCGCTTCAACCCTGCCCTGTGGCGCTGGATGCGGCGCTGGATGGCTGAATCCGAGATTCAGCGGTTTCGCTCGCACACCCATCAAATGCAACGGCTGGCCTCTTACAGCCAGGAACTGCTAGAGCAGATACAACAGCATTTCCAGCTCGACTTTGAACAAAACCTCGGTTTGCTACGGCTGTTGCGCAGCGAAGCCGAGCTGGCGGCGCTGGCGCCTGTGCAAGAGCTGCTGACCGAATGCGGTGTGGTGCATACGCTGCTCGACGACGCAGCCGTACGGCTGCAGGAACCGGCACTGGCCGGCGCCGGCAAGCTTGCGGGCGGTTTGTACTTTCCGGATCTGGGCTCGGGCAATTGCACTCTGTTTACCAAACAATTGAAAGCCATCCTGCAAGGGCTGGGCGTACAGTTTCATTTCGACAGCCAGGTTACCGCTATCGTCCCGCAAGGCGACCAGGTAGGCTTGCACATCGACGGCAATGTCTTGATGGCCGATGCCGTGGTGTGCGCCGCCGGCAGCGCCAGCGCACAGTTGCTGCGGCCGCTGGGCCTGCGCCTGCCGCTGCACGCGATCAAGACATACACCGCCACCGCAGCTGTAAAAAATTATGAAGTGGCGCCGCAGATGGCGGTTCTGGACGACACCTACCAGGTCACCATGGCGCGTATCGGCGCCCGCATGCGCCTGGCCGGCATCGCCGAATTCGGCGCGCAAGACATGTCATTCGACGACAAGGCCCTGCGCACCCTGCTGAAGGTAGCGCACGACTGGTTCCCCGACGCCGCCAATTTCAACAGCGCCAGTTTCTGGTGCGGCCACACCCCGATGCTGGCCGACGAAGTACCGCTCATCGGCCACACCGGCGCCAGCAATGTTTTCGTCAACATCGGCCACGGCGGCTCAGGCTGGAGCATGGCGCTAGGCGCAGCCAAGGTCCTGGCAGACCAGATCTGCGGCCGGATCCCCGAGGTCGATCTGGACGGCCTGACAGTAGCGCGCTATCGTTAGCCGAATATCGGAAAACACGGAGTAGAAAATCCAAATGAACGCCATCTATCCGTCCGCCGAAATCCGGAAAATCGAACAAGCCGCCCTGCGCGACCTGCCCCCCTACACCCTGATGCAACGCGCCGGCCAAGCCGCAGCCCAAGCCGCCCTGCGCATGCTCCCCTGCCCCGCGCATTCAGCCGCAATCCTGATACTGGCAGGCCCGGGCAACAACGGCGGCGACGCCCTCGAAGCCGCCGCCGGCCTGGCAAAAGCAGGCGCCGAAGTAGTGGCACTCCTCAAGGCCGCCCCCTCGCAACTCCCAGCCGACGCCGCCAAAGCACTGATACGCGCCCAACAGCACGGCGTACACCTGATGCCGCCCGAGCAATTCGCCGACATCGACAGCAATCAGTGGACCCTGGTGATAGACGGCCTGTTCGGTATCGGCCTGAGCCGGACGCTGGATGGCGACTGGCGCAACCTGGTGCAAACCGTCAATGCGATGACCTGCCCGGTGCTGGCGCTGGACGTACCAAGCGGCTTGAACGCGGATACCGGCGTGGTAGTAGGCGGCGCTGCAGGTATCGTGATCAAAGCCAGCCACACCGTCACCTTCATCGCCGATAAAGCCGGCCTGCACACCTGCGACGGTCCCGACTACGCGGGCAAGGTCGAA
The DNA here is from genome assembly GCF_900113705.1 of Collimonas sp. OK307. Taxonomy (GTDB): domain Bacteria; phylum Pseudomonadota; class Gammaproteobacteria; order Burkholderiales; family Burkholderiaceae_D; genus Collimonas. The sequence continues at coordinate 460,002 of NZ_FOQI01000001.1, forward strand.
GTGGCGACACTGGCCATTACAGAAAACCACTTCCCCGCGCCACGCATGTGGCTCAACCAGCCCGATCTGTTCGCCGAATGCCTGCGGCCACGCCGGCTCAATTCACACAAGGGCAGTTTTGGCGATGTCGCCGTCATCGGCGGCGCCGCGGGAATGGCCGGCGCGCCAATCCTGGCAGCCCGCGCCGCCGCCAAATGCGGCGCGGGCCGGGTGTTTGTCGGCTATGCGGATCAACCGCCGGCTTACGACAGCGCACAGCCGGAACTCATGTGCCGCCACGCTGCCGACCTCGATTTTTCGTCGGCCGTGCTGGTAGTCGGCCCCGGCATGGGCACGGCCGATACCGCGCTGGCATTGCTGACGCGTGCGCTTGACGCCCTCAACTGGCTGGTGCTGGACGCCGATGCCTTGAACCTGCTGGCGCGCCAGCCGCAACTGCAAACTCAGGCCGCGCAACGCCAGCACGCCGTTTTGATGACACCGCATCCGCTTGAAGCCGCGCGCCTGCTGGGAGTCAGCGCCAGCGATATCCAGGCCGATCGCGTCGCTGCCGCCCGCACCTTGGCAAGCCGCTTCAATGCTGTAGTCGTGTTAAAGGGAGCCGGCAGCATCATCGCCCGCGCTGATGGCGCAGTGGTTGTCAATGCAACCGGCAATCCTGCCTTGGCCACAGCTGGCAGCGGCGATGTATTGTCGGGTATTTGCGGCGCGTTGCTGGCGCAGGGATGGCCGCAATGGGAAGCCGCGCTGGCGGCGGTATGGCTGCACGGCAGCGCTGCCGACCAACTGGTGGCGCAAGGCATCGGGCCGATCGGACTGACTGCGAGCGAGTTGATCCCCGAAGTCCGTCTGTTGTTGAATCAGCTGGTGCCAGAGCGCTGAAATGAAGCAACAGTCATACGCCCCAAGGCACCACCGCCACACCCATCAATTGACGGTGAAATGTCATCACCAGCAAAGCTAACAGCAGGCCCGAGACACACGCAATCACGTCGAATTTGAGCACCGGGGTGAATGACTTGTAACTCTTACGGCGAATCACGGACCACAAATCGATCACGGCATAAGCCAGGAAAGCGGAGAACAGCAGCGTGGCTTTGGCATGCCCGTTCGCCAGCAAATGGACCAGTGCCCACAGCGCCAGCCCCAGCAACATCGGGTGCTTTACCCAAGCCCGGATATGGCCTTTCATATTGGCGGCGGCGAACAGGATGAAGCTGACAATCATGACCAATGGCGCAGCATGGCGGGCGCCGATAAATGACGCGAACAGTCTCGGTTCGGCGGGCGCCCTGCCGTACCCGACTATGATCAGGATCAATCCCAGCGCCGCCAGCATGGCGAACAGGCCCTTGTAGCGATTTTCACCAAAAGCGTGGACCAGCTGCGTTTTCAAAGCCGGCACAGTGGGAATCAGATGGAGCCCGATAAAGAGCACCAGCCCCAGGATCAATATCTCCAAAATCATTCTCCTTCCATGACAACTACGCGAAGACCGAATCGCCCGATATGTCCGGTATGTGAAATGAAAAAATCCCTCCCGGCGTCGCCACCGGAAGGGATTCATTATAGATACTAATTCAGGAACCTTGCTCCGGTTCAGCCAGGATGCGTCAATGTGCCTGGATTTCCTTGACCAGGTCGCCGCCGCCATAGACTTTGTCCAGGGTTGCCAGAATCGCGCCGCTATGTACCGCAACCGAACGGTTGAAGCGTGGATCGAACCAGAACGCACCGCCCAGCGAATGTATGTTACCGTCGAAAATCAAGCCGACGATCTCGCCGTTACGATTGATCATGGGGCTGCCCGAGTTACCGCCGATGATGTCGTTGGTCGTTACCAGGTTATAGCGCTGCGACAGATTCAACTTGCTCTTGGCTGCATGCCAGGAAGCGGGCAAGGCAAACGGATCGGCGCCGGTGTCACGCTCGAAAGCACCGCCGAGTGTCGTGAACGGCGGGATTTTCTTATCCCCCTCTTGCCATCCCTTCACTTCACCATACGACAGACGCAAGGTAAAAGTGGCGTCCGGATAAGCACTGGTGCCTTGCTGGGCAAAGCGTGCCTGGGCGATCAGTTCGGAATTCTTTTGCTGTACCGATTCCACTTCTTTTTCATAGCGCGTGCGGATTGCTCGCGCGGCCGGATCGAGCGCCAGTTCCAGCTTGATGAACGGGTCGCTGGATTTCAGGATGGCCTCTTTGCCGCCCTGCCACAGCGCCTTCCGCACCGCCGGATCACCCAGCCTGGTGTTATCGATCAATGCCGCGCTGAGCTGATCAGGTGATTGCTTGCCGAGCACCTGCTTGACGAAAGGATCGTCGGTACCGAGGATTTCACGCAACTTGGTGAGCGAAAATGCCAACATGACTTTTTCGTACTCCGGATACACCGGTGCGCTCGAAAACAATTCTTGCTCCAGCTCCGGCAACTTGGCGTCGGCATATTCCGGCAGTCGCTCGCCATTCGGCTTGGCGCGCTCTTCCGCACCGCGCACCAGGGCACGCGCGTAACCGGCGTACTTGCTGGAGAAACCACGACCGCCTTCAATCATGCCGTAAGGCGCTTCAATCTGGCGATAGGCTTGCTGTGCCGCCGCAATTGCATCCCAGGCGCCGCCGATTTTTGCTTGCAGCGCGGGCTGTTTGGAGACGAATTCACGCAAGGCGGTTTCATCGTCCTGCTTTTGCTTCATCAGTACCGGATCCTGCAAAGCGCTAAGGCGCCCTCTCAGCGCCTTGTAGCCATTTTCCACACCGAACAAGGCATGCTCGGCGTTACGCGCCGCTTCCGGGCTGCTTTTGCCGTACTGCTCCAACACGCCACGCATTTCGGCCAGTCGAATCACGCTGTTGACGAGCGTCAGGTCGCGCAAGGTAGTCAGTTGCGAGACGGTCAGCTGACGCTGGGTCGAGCCAGGCTGGCCGGTGACGAATACCATTTCCCCTTCCTCTGCGCCGCTTTTACTGAACGGAAAATAGTTCTCGATCTTGGCCGGCTTGCCGCCTTCATAGGCACGCAACAAGGTGATATCCAGGTCGTAGCGCGGGAAGTTGAAGTTATCCGGATCGCCGCCAAAGAATGCCGCGGCTTTTTCCGGCGCCCAGACCAGGCGCGTATCCTGGAAGCGATGGTATTTGTAGACCTGGTATTGGCCGCCGTGATACAGATCGACGACGTCGCAACGCACGGTTTCCTTATCTTGGCCGACGCAGGCCGAAGTCAGCTTGGCCTTGACCGCATTTTGCGCGCTCTTGAATGCCGCGCCATCCAGGCCTGCGGTCGCGCTCTTTACCTCGGTAGTCACATCGGTGATTTGTTCCAGCCGGTTCAATTCGATTTCCGGGCAGCTCAACTCCTGCTCGCGGCCCTTGGCCAGGAAACCATTCTTGATCAGATTCTTTTTTGCCGTCGACAATTGATCCAGGCACTCGGAAGCGCAGTGATGATTGGTCATCACCAACCCGTCTTTTGAGACGAAGGATGCCGAGCAACCGCCGGCAATCCGCACCGAACCCAGCATGGTGCGCTTGATCCAGCCGTCAGTCGGAGTAAAGCCGTATTCGGCCTGCATCTTCGCCTTCGGCAAATTATCCAACGTCCACATCCCCTCTGCTGCCAGAGTCATGCCTGGTACCAGCAGTGCTGCAAAAAGCCAATGAAATCGCATCGTCTTCCTAACGTAAATAAAATTTTAGGAGTGAGACATTACCACATAGAAACACGATGCGTAATTACCATCATCCGTGCTATCGTTATTGCAGATGTTGCAGCAAGGACGGGCCGAACACTTCCTGCTGGATCTGATGCGCGGCCACACCGCGTGCCAGCAAAGCATTGCGCTGGATCTGCATGAAAGAAGTCGGCCCGCACAAGTAGTAGGAACCATCATGCGGCAGCAAGGCGTCGGGCAATTGCGCCAGTTGCAAATAACCCTGTTGCTGATAATCCATCCGCAGGCGATCGTCGTCAGCCGGCTTTTCATAAGCAATGTGCGAGCGCATCTGGCCATGCCGGCGACTCAGCTTGCTCAACTCTCCTTTGAGCGGATGGTGACGTCCATTCAGCGTGGCATACAGAAAATTCACCGGCCGTTGCGGGCTCCGTTGCAGGCTGCCCTGCAACATGCTCATCATCGGCGTGACGCCGACACCGGCGCTGATCAGGACCAACGGCGTGTCGTCGTCTTGCGGCAAAACGAAATCGCCGCACGGCGGACTGACCCACAGCACGTCGCCTTCCTGATACTGGTCGTGCAGCAGGTTCGATACCAGGCCGGCCGGATAAGAGTTGTCGGCAGTGGCGCTGCCCTCCTCGCGCTTGACGCTGATGCGCCAGTGCCCGTTGTCCGGCGCATCCGACAAGCTGTACTGGCGCAGTTGACGCAAAGCCAGTTGCTCGATATTCACCGCGACGCTGATGTACTGGCCCGGCTGGAAAGCCGGCAGCGCCTTGCCGTCCGTGGCTTCCAGGTAGAACGAAGTAACGGTCTCGCTTTCCTTCTGTTTGCGCACCACGGTAACCGACCGGTATTCGCCGGGTTCGATGCCATGCGCCTGATATTGTTTACGCTCTTCGGTGATCAGAGCCGTGGCCAGCAAACCATAGGCTTCGGCCCAGGCCGCCAGTAGTTCCGGCGTTGCGGCTGCCCCGAGGATTTCCGCAATCGCATCCAGCAAGTGTTTGCCGACGATCGGATAGTGTTCTTCGCGCACTCCCAGGCTGACATGCTTTTGCACGATACGGCTGATCACAGGCGCCAATGCATCGGGATTATCGATATTCGCAGCGTAAGCAAAGATGGCAGAAGCCAGTGCCTGTTGCTGCGTACCGGATTGCTGGTTCGGCATGTTGAATATATTCTTGAGCTCGGGATGAGCGGCAAACAAGCGCTGGTAGAAACAACGGGTAATGGTAAGGCCATGCTCACGCAAGACAGGAACGGAAGCGACGATATAGGGACGGGAAGCAGCGGAAATCATATAAATACTCCTATTGTGACATTTAAAATACTACAATTAAGCTAAAAAAATGCGCGCTATTGCGACACTGGCGGCGCGTTCGTTTTCGCCGGAATCAAGCCATTGCCGTCGGCTGAAAATGCATGCGCGTGATGACAGTAGAGGTCGGCGGCAAGATCAGCTCCGCCAGGTTGTGCCGGTTCATGCCTGCGTAAAATTCCTGCTGGCCGATATCCAGCACGCGCTTCAGATGACAACTCCCTCTTAAAACGCAAGGTGGCTTGTCGCAATCGACCAGGCCGACATGCCCTTCCAGTGCGCTGAGAATATCGCCCAGATGCAGGGTTGCCGGCGCTCGCGCCATCCGCAAGCCGCCGTTGCGGCCTGGAGTGGCGCTAATCCAGCCCAGCTTGACCATCCGGTTGACCACCTTGTTCAGATGATTCTTCGGGATGTCGAACTGACTCGCCAACTCGCCGACGGTAATCACGCCTTGTTCCGACGTCGCGGCCAGATACATCAAGACGCGCAAGCCGAAATCGGTGAATTTGGTGAATTGCATGGATTTGTTTCCTGCTGAAGGCGAATCGTTAGATCCGATGTGGTCAGTATATTATTGTTGCATTTTAAAAGCAATAATAAATTCGTTGCGCAGAAAAACACATTTATTAACAATTAAATCACGTTCAAAGATTTAAGTGATCTCCTATTTTTTTAAGCGACTTTCATAAAAAACAAAATATCTTGACGTGATTCCCCTATGGCGTTAATAATGAAATAAGGCAATATTTCTATAAAGAAAATGGCCGCGAAGGAGGCGTGCCGTAGTCAATGAATGTCCAAGCAACTACTTGGGTTTCCACAACACAATAAAATGTCAATCGGGAGATTTGTCATGAAAAAGTTTGTACGGAACGGCATTTTGATTATCGCGTCAGCAACTGTATGCAGCACTGTTTCTAACACCGCCTCTGCAGGAACCGCCACGGCGACCATGACCAATACGGTCACCATCGCCAACCTCTGCGTCATCTCCACGCTCGGCTTCACCACCACCTACGATCCTGTGGTCGCCAACGCCTCTACACCGCAGACCGCGACAGCCAGCGTCACCACCACTTGCACCATCGGCGCCAGTCCGGTGATTACCCTGGACGCGGGTGCTCACGCCAATACCGGCTCGACCAGCGCCGTGCCGCTGCGCCGTCTTGCCAACACCGGCGCCACAGCCTTTCTGAACTACGGCTTGTTTTCCGACAGCGGCCATACCGTAACCTGGGGTGGTACAGCCGGGACTGCGCCTGCCCCCGTCACCGCCACCGGCCTGCCGACCCTGATTACCATCTACGCCAGCATTCCGGCGGCTCAGTCAGAGGCCGCAGCAACCTATACCGACTCGGTCATTGCCACCGTCACGTTTTAGGCAGGGCGATCGATGGCGCTTATGCTGAAACTGCTGCTCGCCGGCCTGTGCGCCGGCTTGGCCGGCCATGCACTGGCCGCATCGTTCACCGTTAATCCGATCGGCTTCGAGCTCAGCAGCGAGCGCAGCGCCGGCGTGCTGCAAATCACGAACACTGGTGACCAGCCGGCGCGCATCCAGGTCAATGCGGTCGACTGGAGCACCGATGGCCGCCAGGAAGTAGTGGCGGATACCGATGCCTTGCTGTTGAATCCGCCGATCTTTGCGCTAGAGCCGGGACAAACCCAGTTTCTGCGTTTCGGTCTGCGCCATCCAATGGATTCAACCACCGAAAAAAGCTACCGCCTGTTGATCGACGAAGTACCGCCCAGCGGTCCGCAGGCGCCCGGTCTGACGACCTTGCTAAGAGTCAGCATCCCGGTATTTATCGTCCCGCGGAAAAAACAGGAAAAAATTTCCTGGAAAATAAAACGGGAAGCAAAGGGACTAGTGCTGGTGGCGGCCAATGATGGCAATGTCCACACCAAGATTGTTCGCATTCTGCTAAGTAACAATGATGGCAAGGACAGCCAGAAAATCAGCGTACCTGTTTACGTATTGCCGGGCCAGCACAAGGAATGGCCTTTGGCAAACGGAAAAATCCATGCCGGCACGGTCCGACTGCAAATTTTGACAGACAAAGGCGAGATTGAAGAACACCTCATGCTGGAGACTGACCAGATATCTAGTCGCTAGCCTGATCGCATGTCAAATCCCGGCTCTGGCAGCAGCTGACAAGTCAGTGAGAGAACAGGAAATCATATTGGCGGTTGTCGTCAATGACAAAAAATTGACGGACGCAACGCTGATTGTACGTACTGCGGCCAACGGCATTATTGTGCCGTCGCAGTTATTGATTGACGCGCGCTTGCGCTTGCCGAACGTCGCCGCCATCAGCAGCCATCAGCAGAACTATTATCCGCTGGCGGCGCTGCCCGGTGTCAACGCAGAGATCGAGGCAAGCACCCAGACGTTAAACATCAGTGCACAGCCAAGCGCTTTCATCGATTCGGAGTTCAATCTTGGCGATCACCGCCCCCTGCTATTGCAGGCAGCGGAAACCGGCGCCTTCCTGAACTATGATGTCAACTACGCCAAAAGCCAGAGCCAGAGCCAGAGCCAGAGCCAGAGCCAGGGTCAAAGCCAAACCAATCTCTCGGGTCTGGTGGAAGTGGGGGTTTTCAGCGGCGGCGGAATTTACACCAGCCGTTTCGTCGGCCAGGACCTGACCGGCCAGCGAGCGCTGTTTCGGCTCGATAGCCAGTACACGCGGGATTTTCCACAACAGCAAGCGACATTGGTGGTGGGCGATAGCATCACCGGCACCAGTTCTTTATCGCGCCCGGTATATTTCGGAGGGCTTCAATGGCGGACAAAATTCTCGACCATTCCGGGATTCCAGGCAATCCCGCTACCTGCATTCAGCGGCACGGCGGCCGCGCCTTCCGTGGTCGACATCTACGTGGATAATATCCTGCGCCTCAAACAAACGGTCGACACCGGCCCGTTCACCATCAACAACCTGCCGGTATATGCCGGTCAGGGAAATGTGCAAATGGTGGTGCACGATGTGCTCGGGCGCCAGCAGGTGTACACGCAAAGCTATATCACCAGCGCACAATTTTTACGGCAAGGCAGCAAGGACGTCTCTTACGAAGTCGGCGCGCTACGCAATAATTTCGGCAGCAAGAATAGCGATTACGGCCAGGCGTTCAGCTCCGCCACAGTGCGTTACGGCGTCAGCGATGCCAGCACGGTAGAAGGTCATGGCGAGGTCATGCGCGGCCGCGAGTCGCTGGCCTTTGCCGCCGCCGTTGCTATCAGCGACGTCGGCTTGCTGAGCGGCGGCGTGGCGGCCAGCAGCTCTGAACGCGGTAGCGACACGCAACAATATTTGCAGTTCGACCGCCGAGGCAATCGATATGGGATAACCGTGCGCGCGCAAACAGCCGGTCCGCGCTTTTGGCAACTGGGCCTGGGCGACGATATCCTGGCGCCGGCACAGCAAATCCAGGCGCAAGCTAATGTCGCTCTGGGCGCAGTTACAAATCTGGCGTTCGGCTACCTGAGCCAGGTCAACCGCGGCCAGGATAATGTGCGCGCCATCAATGCCGGCCTTAACTTCAACTTGCGCCAGAACGGCAGCATCAACATCGGTTTGCTGAAGTCGTTGACGCAGGATCGTTCGCTCTCGGCCAACGTGGTGTGGGTCATTCCGCTGGAACATCAAAGCTTCCTGCAGATGGTGGCCAGCGGCCAGCAAGGCAGTAAATACTTCAGCACTGAATACCAGCAAGCCGCCCCGCAGGAAGGCGGCTGGGGTTATCGCGCGCGCAAGGCTGTGTTCGACAACGGCGGCGAAGATGTCGGCGCCAACTACATCGGCACCAACGGCGAATACATGTTGAGCGCCAATCACATCGATGCCCAAAACAATCTGCAGCTTGAGGCCCGCGGCGGCATCGCCCTGCTCGGCGGTCATGTCAGGACGACACGCTGGCTGGATCAAAGTTTCGCGATGGTGGAAGTGCCCGTCAACCAACCGATCGATATCTATGCCAACAATATCAAGGTCGGCCAGACTGATAAACATGGCGTCGGCTTCATACCGCGCCTGGTTCCTTACGAGCCCAACACAGTCTCTCTGGACGATGCCAGGTTACCGCTGTCGATGACGCTGGACCTGGCGCAAAAAACGGTTACTCCCGGCTACAGGACCGGAAGCCTTCTGAAATTCAACGCACAGCAAAATGAAAGCGCAACATTGATCCTGTTCGACGAAAACAACAAACCGCTAGCCACCGGCACCCGGGTATACATCAAAGGAAACAGCGCAGCACAGGAGGTTGCCTTGCGCGGTCAGGTCTTCATGCCGACGATCGACTATCCGGCAGATATCGTGGTGCGTGACAACAGTACGGGCATCAGGTGCCGCTTCACGATCGAGATGCCGCCGCGGGCAATGAATTTCCCGGTGCTGGGGCCTTATATCTGCTCTCAGGAGATGAAATGAGAAATGGCTTAAAATGGATGATGAATTTGATGACATTCATCAGTGCATGCGCGCTGCCGTTAAGCGCACATGCGCTGCTTGCCACGTGCACAGTTGCCGTTACCGGCATTGCCTTTCCGGTTTACGTCGCTTATCCCGGAGCTGGCAATTCCGACGGCACCGGCGATGTTGCCGTTACCTGCAGCGGCCTGGGGGTATTGGTTAGTTACACCATGGAGTTAGGTACGGGCAGCGGTACCTTCGCCACCCGCACGCTGATATACGCAGTCAGCAATTCTCTTAACTATAATTTGTTTACCGATACCGGCCGCACTATAATCTGGGGCGACGGCAGCGCCGGAGCTGGCGCCAACACCATGACCGACGGTTACGTTCTCAGCCTGGGTCCGACTACCCGTCACTACACCGTTTATGGCCGGGTGCCCGGGGCTCAGAACAAACCGGCAGGTAACTACACCGACGCAGTGATCGTCACCATTACCTATTGAGGTCGCATAAAAAAAGCCGATCTGGCGATCGGCTTTTTCTCGGCAAGCGGCTCAATCAGCCGCAAACTTCAATTTAGATTTCTTCGTACAACGGCAATGTCAGGAACTCGGCAAACGAAGCCGAAGTCGACATTTCTTCAAAGATCTTCGCAGCGCGGTCATAAGTAGCGCCATTGCCAACCAGCGCCTTGACCTTGACCAATTCCTCAGGAATCATCGCGACGACCATCTCGGCAGTGACCTTCTTGCCATCTTCCAGCACACCCTTGCTCGAACGTATCCATTGCCATACTTGCGCGCGGCTGATCTCGGCTGTAGCGGCATCTTCCATCAGGTTATGAATCGGCACGCAACCGTTACCAGCCAACCAGGCGCCCAGGTAATGGATACCGACATTGATGTTATAACGCAGGCCGGCTTCGGTGATCGGCGCTTCCGGTTTGAAATCGAGCAGATCGGCGGCGCTGACGTTGACGTCTTCACGCTGCTTGCTGATCTGGTTCGGCTTGTCGCCCAGCACCTTCTTGAATTCGGTCATCGCCAGCTCGACCAGGCCTGGATGGGCAACCCAGCCGCCGTCATAGCCGTCGGTCGCATCGCGTGCCTTGTCGACACGGACGCCGCCCATGGCGATGTCATTCTTTTCCGGATCGTTCTTGATCGGGATCAGCGCAGCCATGCCGCCGATCGCCGGTGCATTACGCTTGTGGCAAGTCTTCAGCAACAGCAACGCGTAAGAGCGCATGAATGGCGCTGTCATGGTTACCTTGGCACGGTCGGCCAGGCAGAAATCCTTGTCCAGCTTGAACTTCTTGATGCAAGAGAAGATGTAATCCCAGCGGCCGGCGTTAAGGCCGGAGCTGTGTTCGCGCAGTTCGTACAGGATTTCGTCCATTTCGAAAGCGGCCAGGATGGTTTCGATCAGGACTGTCGCCTTGATCGTACCTTGTGGCAGGCCAAGTTCGTTCTGGGTCATCACGAAGATGTCGTTCCACAAGCGCGCTTCCAGATGCGACTCCATCTTCGGCAAGTAGAAATAAGGACCGGCGCCGCGCGCCAGCTGTTCCTTGGCATTGTGGAACATGAACAAGGCAAAATCGAAAATGCCGCCGGAGACACGCTTGCCGTCGACCAGCACGTGCTTTTCATCCAGGTGCCAGCCGCGTGGACGGACCACCAGGGTTGCGACCTTGTCGTTCAGTTTGTAGGATTTGCCGTTCTGTTCCAGCGAAATCGTTTTGCGAATCGCATCGCGCAGGTTGATCTGGCCGGTGATCTGGTTGTCCCAGACTGGCGAATTCGAATCTTCGAAGTCGGTCATGTAGCTGTCGGCGCCGGAGTTGAAGGCGTTGATGACCATCTTACGCTCGACCGGGCCGGTAATTTCGACGCGGCGGCATTCCAGCGCTGCCGGTATCGGCGCGATCTTCCAGTCGCCGTTACGGATATGCGCCGTTTCAGGCAGGAAATCGGGGCGCTCACCAGCATCCAGGCGTTTGGCGCGCTCAACGCGAACTTCCAGCAACTCCTGACGGCGCGCTTCGAAAGCGCGGCTCAGCTTGGCTACCAGGGCCAGCGCATCAGGTGTCAGAATTTCCGCGTAGCCGGGTTCGATCGAACCGTTGATTTCCATTCCTGCGGGCAGTGTCAGTTGAGTCATGCTTTACTCCTGTTTGTTCTAATAAGGATCAGTGTCGTCTGCAGCACATCTATTGTGCGCCGCGAAATTCTGTTTTTGACCATGTCGGGTATGCAAAATCCTGAATGGCATTATCTAATTTTTACGCTATATAGTATATTTAAACTAAATCATCATAGGTCGAACGATTTATCATTTGATCTATGCGTTTTAGTCACAAGTGAGCATATCACAGCACAGCACCGACCTCCCACAAACTCAAAGCCGCGGCGACATGGATCAATTCAAGCAGATTTCCACCTTTGTCGAGGTGGCAGCAAAAGGCAGCCTGTCCGCGGCGGCACGCGCCGAAGGGATCGCCCCGGCCATGATCGGGCGGCGGCTGGATGCATTAGAGGAACGCCTCGGTGTGAAACTTTTGCAACGCACCACGCGCAAAATCGCACTGACCAACGAGGGCGAAGCCTTCCTGGAGGATTGCCAGCGCATCTTGTCCGACCTGGACAATGCCGAATCGGCGGTCTCCGAGCGCAGCGCCCATGCCAGCGGCCATCTGCTGATTTCGGCGCCGGCCGGCTTCGGGCGGCAGCACGTGGCGCCGCTTATGCCCTCCTTTCTTACCGAACATCGTGACGTTACCCTCACCCTGAACCTGAACGACCGGGTGGTCGACCTGATCGGCGAAGGGATCGACGTCGCGATCCGTATCGCGTCGTTGTCGGACTCGTCGCTGATCGGCGCCAAGCTGGCGGATAACAAGCGCATCGTGGTGGCCTCGCCGGCCTATATCAAGCGGCACGGCATGCCGCGTACTGTCGACGACCTGCAAAAGCATAATTGCCTGGCGATCAGCAGTGAAGGCAGCCAGCGCGGCTGGAGTTTCCGGCAAAACGGCAAGATCGTCACCGTCAAGGTGGCTGGCAACATGGTCTGCAACGACGGCCAGGTCCTGCATGACTGGGCACTGGCCGGCAAAGGGCTGGCGTGGCGCTCGATGTGGGAAGTCGGCAGCGAGATCGAATCCGGCAAACTGGTCACAGTGCTGGACGAATTTGCCGCGCCGGGCAACGATATCTACGCGGTTTTCGCGCAACGGCGTCATCTGCCCTTGCGGATCCGGGTATTTGTCGATTTCCTGCGGCGTGCTTATGCCCAGCCCGAATACTGGCGCCATGGCTGACCGGGTTGCTAAGCTACGCTCCCATTTTTTTCATTGCTGATGTACAATAGCGCCCAGTTGCACGGCATTCTGCGTGCAGCACCCTCTCAAAGGGGAGTAGCTCCTGAATATTGGCCGACATATTAGTCATTAGTTGCGGTCCGATGTTCTGCAAGGTAGTCGTCATCACGGAACAGGCACAACGCCTGCGCCCGGTTACCTTGGCAGCGACGCTGTTGAGCAAGACCTTTGTCAGCATGGATACCATGCAGGCAATGTGTCGCGTATACTTCTTCTCGCCATTCCTGTTGTTATCCATGCATGAGGTTATTTGCTAACCCTGTTGGAGACTTTATGGATTTTTCTGCTTTACTTTCAATGCTGGGCCTGGCTGACTGGAATGCCGGCGCATTCTTCGGCGCATTGCTGGCTATCATCGTCATCGACCTGGTGCTGGCCGGCGACAACGCCATCGTGATTGCGATGGCGGCCCGCAACCTGCCGGACCACCTGCGCCGCAAAGCGATTATCTGGGGCACCGCGGGCGCAGTCGTCATGCGGGTGTTGATGACTATCGGCGTCGTGTGGCTGCTGCAAATACCAGGCTTGTTGCTGGTGGGCGGCATCGCCCTGCTCTGGATCGCCTACCGTTTGCTGACGCAGTCGGATGACGGCGAAGCGCATGGCGTGCAAGCTACCACCATGGCGGCCGCATTGAAAACCATCATCATCGCCGATACCGTCATGGGCATCGACAATGTCCTGGGTGTGGCCGGCGCCGCCAAAGGCAGCATGGCCCTGGTGATTATCGGCTTGCTGATTTCGGTGCCGATCATGGTGTGGGGCTCGACCCTGGCGCTCAAGCTGATCGAACGCTTCCCAGCCACGATCTTTATCGGCGCGGCAATCCTGGTATATACCGCAATGCACATGATCGTCACGGAACCGATAGCAAAGCCGTTGTGGGATAGCTTCCCAGGGTTGAGCTATGCCGTCTATGCGATTGGCTTTGTGGTAGTGCTGGGTGGTGGCTGGCTGGTGTCCAGACGACGTGGCGCTGAAAAAGTCGCGGAATAAAACCAAAAATCCCCGTCTCGTCAGGCGGGGATTTTTTTGCCTCAAGGTATCTGGTTTGCCGTCAATATCCGTTGATGGAAAGCCAGATGATCGTCCATCAAAGTGGAAATGAAATAATAGCCGTGGTCATACCCGGCGTGACGGCGCAGCGTCAATTTCTGTCCGGCCTGCAGGCAGGCCGCCTCAAACTGCTCCGGCAGTAATTGCTCTGCCAGGAATTTATCCCCCAAGCCTTGATCGATCAGTATCTCTTGCGGAAACGGTCGTCGCAGCCGCAACATCAATTGCGTCGCATCGTAATCCTGCCAGCCGGCTTGATCCGTTCCCAGGTAATTGCCAAACGCCTTTTGCCCCCACGGACAATTTCCCGGCGCCGCAATCGGCGCAAACGCCGACACCGAGCGAAACACATCCGGATTGCGCAAAGCCAGCACCAGCGCGCCATGGCCGCCCATCGAATGGCCAAAGATACCGATGCTGCCGGCTTGCGCCGGAAACTCTTGCACGATGGTTTGCCGTAACTCATGCAATATATAAGAGTACATCCGGAAATGCGCTGCCCACGGCGCTTGCGTCGCGTCCAGGTAAAAGCCGGCGCCGTTGCCGAAATCCCAGCTGGCGTCGACACCGGCGATCCCGGTATCGCGCGGACTGGTATCGGGCGTCACCAGCATGATGCCGTACTGCGCCGCGTAACGCTGGGCGCCGGCCTTGATCATGAAAGTCTCTTCGGTACAGGTCAGGCCGGCCAGGAAAAACAGCACGGGCACCGGCCCCAACCTGGCTTGCGGCGGCTGGAACACGGAAAACCGCATAGGCAAACCGATCTCGCTCGACGCATGCCGGTAAAAACCCTGCGTGCCGCCGAAGCAGGCATGTTCGCTGATCAGCTCCATCAGTAGATCACCACCGAACGTATCGATTCGCCGCTCTTCATCAAATCGAACCCTTCATTGATGCGCTCCAGCGGCAAGCGATGGGTAATCAAGTCATCGATATTCAGCTTGCCGTCCATATACCAGTCGACGATCTTGGGCACGTCGGTACGGCCACGGGCGCCGCCGAATGCCGAACCCTTCCAGACGCGGCCGGTCACCAGCTGGAACGGCCGGGTGCTGATTTCCTGGCCGGCGGCGGCAACGCCGATCACGATCGATTGTCCCCAGCCTTTATGGCAGCATTCCAGCGCCTGACGCATGGTGGTGACGTTGCCGATGCATTCGAAGCTGTAATCGGCGCCGCCATCGGTCAGTTGCACGATGGCGTCGACCACGTTCTCCACTGCCGTCGGATTGATGAAATGCGTCATGCCGAATTTGCGCGCCATCTCCTGACGGGCCGGATTGATATCAACCCCGATGATCTTGTCGGCGCCGACCATGCGCGCCGCCTGGATCACGTTCAGGCCGATGCCGCCCAGCCCGAACACCACCACATTGGCGCCCGCTTCCACCTTGGCGGTAAACAGCACCGCGCCGACGCCGGTAGTGACGCCGCAACCGATATAACAAACCTTGTCGAATGGTGCATCTTCACGGATCTTGGCAAGGGCGATTTCCGGCACCACGATGTAGTTGGAAAACGTCGAGGTCCCCATGTAATGGAAAATCGGCTTGCCGTCGATCGAGAAACGACTGGTGGCGTCCGGCATCAAGCCACGTCCCTGGGTCGAGCGGATCGACTGGCACAGATTGGTTTTTTGCGACAAACAGAATTTGCATTCTCGGCATTCGGGCGTGTAGAGCGGAATGACGTGATCGTCCTTCTTCAGGCTTTTGACGCCAGGGCCGACGTCCACCACGATACCCGCGCCTTCATGGCCCAGGATCGACGGGAAAATGCCTTCCGGATCGGCGCCGGACAGTGTGTAGTAATCGGTATGGCAGATGCCGGTAGCCTTGATCTCGACCAGCACCTCACCGGCACGCGGGCCGCCCAGTTCGACTTCTTCGATCGTCAGTGGCTGACCGGCTTTCCATGCGATAGCTGCTTTGGTTTTCATGATGATGTCCTTTATCTGGCTGTAATCTGGCTGTATTTACTCGAATGTATTGAAACAACATTCCTGACTATTCGGTGTCGCGTATCTTGCTCAAAGCATCATCGATACGCTCGACGCCAATCACTTTCAAACCTTCAATCTCTTGTTTCGGCATATTCGCCTTGGGAATCATGGCAATCGAGAAGCCCAGCTTGGCGGCTTCGCGCAAACGTTCCTGGCCGCGTGGCGCCGGCCGGATTTCACCCGCCAGGCCGACCTCGCCGAACACCACCAGCCCACGCGGCAGCGGCCGGTTGCGCATCGACGAGTTAATCGCCAGCAGCACCGCCAGATCGGCGGCGGGTTCGGTAATCTTGACGCCGCCGACCGCATTGATGAACACATCCTGGTCAAACGCCGCAATGCCGGCATGACGATGCAACACAGCCAGCAACATCGCCAGCCGGTTCTGCTCCAGCCCGACCGACAGGCGACGCGCATTCGGCACGTGCGACGCATCGACCAAAGCCTGGATTTCCACCAGCAGCGGCCGCGTGCCTTCCTGCGTCACCATCACGCAAGAGCCCGGCACTTGATTGTCATGCTGCGACAAGAACAGCGCCGACGGATTGGAGACGCCCTTCAAGCCCTTTTCCGTCATTGCAAAAACGCCTAGCTCATTGACCGCGCCGAAGCGATTCTTGAATGCCCGCACCAGGCGGAAACTGGAATGGGTATCGCCTTCGAAGTACAGCACCGTATCGACGATATGCTCCAGCACGCGCGGCCCTGCCAGCGCGCCTTCTTTGGTCACGTGGCCGACCATGATGATGGTGATGCCTGATTGCTTGGCAACCCGCGTCAGCTGCGCCGCGCATTCACGCACCTGCGCCACCGAACCCGGAGCCGAGCTGAGCGCATCGGAATAAACAGTCTGGATCGAATCGATGACCGCCACTTCGGGCTTATGCTCCACCAGCGTGTTGAGGATTTTTTCCAGCTGGATTTCAGCCTGCAGCTTGAGATCCTTGGCATCCACCGCCAGCCGCTTGGCGCGCAAGGCGATTTGCGCACCGGACTCTTCGCCGCTGACGTACAGCACACTCTTGATTTTCGACAAATTCGCCAGCGCTTGCAACAGTAAGGTCGATTTGCCGATACCCGGATCACCGCCGATCAACACTACTCCGCCGGCCACCAGTCCGCCGCCGAGCACCCGGTCGAATTCCTCGATACCGGTGCCGAAGCGCGGTACGTCGATGGCTTCGATGTCGGCCAGGGTCATTACCGGTGCAGTCTGCGCCAAGCCTTGATGCTGATTGGAAAAACGGTTGCCGACCGCTTCGACGATGGTTTCCACCAGCGTGTTCCATTGCCCGCAGGACGGGCACTGGCCGGTCCATTTGTTGGCGACGCCGCCGCATTCGGTGCAGGTGTAATTGGTTTTAGCTTTGGCCATGCGATTCCATAATCATTAGTAGTAGTGGGCTTGCTATCCGTCCGCGCTGCTGCACCGTCACAAGTCCACCACTTTAACCCGCGCAGCCACGGCACACATCAATTCATACCCGATTGTCCCGGCCGCGTGCGCCACTTCATCGATCGGCAAGCCTGTACCCCACAAGGTCACCGCACTACCGACTGCGGCACCCGGCACATTGGTCAGGTCGACTGAAAACATGTCCATCGATACCCGTCCCACGGTAGTAGTACGCGTACCGTCAACCAGCACCGGAGTGCCGTTCGGCGCATGGCGTGGGTAGCCGTCGGCATAACCGCAGGCGACCACACCTACGACCATCGGCGCGGCCGCGACAAATCGGCTGCCGTAACCGATCGCTTCGCCGGCGCCGAGCCGCTGGATGCCGATAATCTTGCTGGTGAGCGTCATCGCCGGTTTCAGGCCGAACTGTTCGGCGCTGGCGCCGCCGGGCGTGGCGCCATATAACATGATGCCAGGCCGCACCCAATCCGATTTCAATTCGGGATGCATCAGGTCTGCGGCAGAATTGGCGACGCTGCGTTCTTCACTGAGACCCGAGATACCCTGCTCGAATTGCTGCGCCTGTTGTTGCAATGGCAAACCTGGATTCAGCGGATCGTCGGCATTCGCAAAATGCGTCATCAATGTGATCTTGCGCACCGCCGGGTTCGCCCGCAAACGCTGGTAAGCGGCACGATAGGCTTCCGGCTTGAAACCGAGCCGGTTCATGCCGCTGTTCATTTTCAGATGGACATCGACTGGCCCGCTCAGCCCGGATCGCTCCAGCCAGACGATCTGTTCGATGCAATGGACTGCGAACTCGAGCCGGGCCCGGACCACTGTCTCAAGATCGGCGGCGTCAAAGATACCTTCCAGGAGCAGGATAGGTTTTTGCCAACCCAGCTCGCGCAGACGCACTGCATTTTCCGGCTCAATCAAGGCCAGCCCGTCCGCTTCCGCAAAACCGCGTATGCCGCGCTCCAAACCATGGCCGTAGGCATTCGCCTTGACCACCGCCCAGATCTTCGCATCAAGGGCATGCGATTTGGCAATACGCAGATTGTGCTGCAGCGCAGAAATATCTATGGTGGCAACTAGGGGTCTTGGCATGGGTGGGAAATGGGCAGAATTTGCGCAGTGCGTTGAAGCGTCCATTTTACCGGATGCGCCGTCGATGATGAATTGGCAATCACTATAATTCGGTCGATTTTTTGCAGAACGTTTTGTCTTTGGCATGTCTCATAATCACGAATCGGTCATATTTTCATGGTATAAAGCAGGCCGGGGACACATTGTTACATTCTGGGATGCGGATGAATCGCGGTTTTTACACCATCATGGCGGCGCAGTTTTTTTCTTCGCTGGCCGATAACGCCCTATTCATAGCGGCCATCGCCGTACTGGCAGAAATGTCGTCGCCGGACTGGATGACACCGCTGCTGAAATTATTTTTTGTCTTGTCTTACGTGCTGTTGGCAGCTTTTGTCGGCGCTTTCGCTGATTCTCTGCCTAAAGGCCGGGTGATGCTCATCACCAACATGATCAAGATTTTCGGCTGCATGCTGATGTTCTTCGATGTCCACCCATTGATCGCTTATGCCATTGTCGGGTTCGGCGCGGCTGCTTATTCGCCCGCCAAATATGGCATCCTGACCGAATTGTTGCCACCGGAAAAACTGGTAGCCGCAAATGGCTGGATTGAAGGTTTGACCATGGCCTCGATCATCTTCGGCACGGTTCTGGGCGGCGCTTTGGTCAGCCCTCATATCACTGCAATCTTGCTGCAATGGCACATACCGATTCTCAACCTGAATCTGAATACCCCTACCCATGCAGCGCTCACGGTGATCGGCATGTTGTACATCGTCGCCACCATATTCAATCTGAAGATCCCGGACACCGGCGCCCGCTACCCGCACCAGCAACATCGGCCCAGCAAGCTCATCGTTGATTTTGCCAATTGCTGTTCAATTCTGTGGAAAGACAAATTGGGCCAGATTTCGCTGGCAGTCACTACCCTGTTCTGGGGCGCCGGCGCAACACTGCAATTCATCGTGCTGAAATGGGCTGAAAAATCGCTCGGCATGCCGCTCGACAAAGCGGCCATACTGCAAGGCGTGGTGGCATTTGGCGTGGCGATTGGTGCAGGCGTGGCGGCACGCATGATTCCATTGAAAAAATCGCTGACAGTGATGCCGATGGGAGTCGTGATGGGGCTGGTCGTCATGGCGATGACGGTGGTGCATTCTGTCTGGCTGGCCTATCCCTTGCTGATACTTATTGGTGCATTGTCCGGCTATTTCGTCGTGCCGATGAATGCTCTCCTGCAACATCGCGGTCACGTGCTGATGAGTGCGGGTCACTCGATCGCAGTGCAAAATTTCAATGAAAACCTGTCGATATTGACCATGCTGGTGCTGTATGCGCTGATGATCAAAATGAATCTCGACGTGAATATCGTTATCTTCTTGTTTGGCTCGTTTGTCGCCGCCATCATGATTTTGATCATGCGCAAGCATGCGGCGAATCAACGCGAACATGATTCGCTGGCCTTGATTGGCGAAGTCAAACACTGACTGAGTTAAACATTGCATTAAGCGAACACTGCAACGGCTGGATAAATCTATCCGGCCATCAACTCAGGCAGTTAGCCCGCCTTACCCACAGTCAGATGGCGCTGGGCTGCAGCCCTTCCCGCCCAGTCGTCCGGCACCACAAAACCCCTGGCAGTTTCCAGACCGTAGTCGCCTTCTGGCCGTAAGGTGGCCAGCAATACCGGCGCAGCATCACCGGCAAAATGTTCCGACAACGCCAGCCGTGCGTCCTCCGCACTGAGCGTACGCTCAAGCGATGTTTTTGCCGGCGCCAGCCAGCGCTGGCGAGGTAATATCTGATACGTGGCTGACGGCTCCAGCGGCAAGGCTGACAGGCTGCACCAATAGCCACGACAAGCATTGGCGGATACACCCAGCACCGCGGGCAGGCGTAAATGCGCATCGGGATAAAACAACCAGCCTTTTATCAACGCCTGAGCTGAGGTAACCGGTTCGTTAAGATGGATCTGGGCCGCAGGATGTTGCGATAGAACCAGCTGGCGCTGTAAAATCTTTTGCATTTTCGCGCCCAGCGAGTCTGCCAGGTTCGGACCGAGAAAATCGTCCGGCTGCAAACTCCTGCCACTGGTTTCCAGCAAATAAAACTTGGTCGCGAACTCCCAATGGACCAGGCCGCCATTAAGCTGCAACAAGAAATCGAATTCGCCTATGGTGTCGTTCTTGCTGGCCCGGACTTGCACGCTATGCGCCACCAGTATTTGCCTTTGTTCAAAGTAGAACGCCAGCAATTTTTCTGCGTATAGTCCCAGACGGGTCGATGGCAGACTGCCTATGTAGCGATGCAATGCCTGCAGCTTTTCCGGAATCTGCTCCAGCTCGGTGAGCCATGTGGCCAGGTCGGGATCCGCGTAGCTGGCGATCTTGCCTTGCCATTGCGCGGCCTGCGGATCAAGCAAATCTGGCGCATCCAGCAACCAGGCCAATGCCCGGACATGCGGATCGAACAGGTGATTCCAGCGCCGGTGAAACTGTTCCTGGCAAGCGCCGAAATGCGCTGCGGAAAAATCACTCATCGACGTTGGCATAGGTACTCATGGCCAGGCACAAATCGCTCCAGACTTTACCTTTGTCGGCCAGCTGACGCAGCAGATAAGCCGGATGGTAAGTCACCACCAAAGGACGGCCGGCATAACGATGCACGGTACCGCGCAGTTTCGAGACCGGTGTCGCCGGATCGAGTCCGAGCAAGGACAAGGCTGCAGTCTTGCCCAAGGCAACCAGAATGGTCGGCTGGATCAGTTCGATCTGACGTTGCAGATACGGCAGGCAAGCCGCCACCTCATCAGCTGCAGGCGCCCGGTCGCGGCCGGTGCCGTCGGTTGGCCGGCACTTGACGATATTGGCGATGTAAGCATTTTCACCGCGCTTCAAGCCCATCGCCAGCAGGATGTTATCGAGCAATTTACCCGCCGGGCCGACGAACGGCTCGCCCTGGATATCCTCGTTGCGTCCCGGGCCTTCGCCGATAAACAGCCATTTGGCCTTGTTGTCGCCGACGCCGAACACGGTGTTTTTACGCCCATGGCAAAGCCCGCAAGCAGTGCATCCGGCTACGGCTTTTTGCAATTGCTGCCAATCCATGGCAGCTGGTGAAATCGTGGTGGCTACGGTCGCTATGGTCGTTACAGATGACGCCACTGGCGCATCGTCATCACCCCAGGCCGAAGCAGCAACGCTGTTCAGCGGCACCACCGGCACGGTGAGCGCCCGGACTACCACTTCAGCTTCAACCTGCGACTCTGCAACAGGCATTTCAACTGCCGACGCGAGCGCCTGTTGTGGCGCTGCCTCTACCTGCCCTTCTACCTCGATCTGCTCTGCATCGGGTAAACCGCCGTCGCGCCGCAGCCATAGCGGACCGAGGCCGATCTCGTCGAGAAAAACGCTGCGCCTGCTCACCTCGCTCATAAGGCCAACCTCATCACAATGGCTTCTTCGCGCTTGTCGCCAGCCGCCGGATAATAGTCCCGACGCCGGCCGATTTCGACAAAACCATAGCGCTGATAGATAACAATCGCGCGCGTATTCGAAGGCCGCACTTCCAGCAATATCGATTGCATCTTTTGCTGATGCGCCAGGAGGCAGACTTTATCCAGCAGCATCTTGCCGATGCCGCGTCCATGCATATCCCCATGCACGCTGATATTCAGCAGATGCGCCTCATCCAGCGCCTGCATCACGAAAAAATAACCCAACAGAGTCTGGCCGGCATCTCGCAATACCCAGCACTGATATCCACTCTGGATCGAATCGATAAAATTGCCGCGGGTCCAGGGATGGGAATACACACTCTTTTCGATCGACACCACTTCATCCAGGTCTTCGATACGCATGGCGGCAAATGACAGCGGCCGCAACAAATTGGGCGCTGACTGTACATTCGCACTCATGGATTCACCTTGGCGGCGCGCTCGGCAGTGGTAAGAGCTACCTTGTTACGCAAATACAAAGGTTGCGCTTCCACCGCGCTTAAACCCAGCCCCTGAGCCAGCGCAACGCTGCCCAGCTGAGCGATCTGGCGTGCGTTCGGCATCACGGCCGGCAAGCCGCCGGCAGCGAATGACGTCGGCGCAAATGCCTCTGCATATGCGGCCAGGCCATTGCCGCAGGCTTGCAGCACGCCGTTTTCTGTGACCAGGGGCGATACCTGCTCCGGAGCAGATAAAGTCGGCTCGACGATCACCTGCCAGAGCTTATCGGCAAACCGGTATTGCGCCCAATAGACCTCGCCCATGCGCGCATCCAGTATCGCCAGCACTTCACCGGCGCCGCTGTGGTCACGGCAAGCTTGCGCCATGGCGGCCAGCGTCACCACTGGCAACACAGGCAAATCGGCGCCGAATGCCAGCCCTTGCACGATGCCGCAGGCAGTGCGCACGCCGGTGAAGGAGCCTGGGCCAACGCCGAAAGCCAGCGCATCGCATTGCGCCAGGCTGATGCCAGCCTCGGCCAGCAAGCTTTGCACCATTGGGAGAATGGCAAGAGAATGGGTTTGGACGCCCGCCGATTCGCGGGTGATCACCTGGCCGTCGCGCAATAAGGCGGCGGAAGCCAGTTCGGTAGATGTTTCGATGGCAAGAATGGTCTGCATAGGCCGTATTTTACCGCGCCGGACGCTGCTTCGGCTGCACTCTGCCTGATTGGCACAGGTCAAATCAGCGCTAAATAATGACAAACGCAGTGCAGACGCGGCACAAACGCCCCAAGATCCCCAAAACCACGGGTATTCCAGCAGAATTTTGCGCTCTCGCTGTAAAATATCGCCAATGCTGATCCTGACTCTCAACAACGACAACCACCAAGAACTTGCCGCTACCCTGTCCAACGATGGCTGGGTGGTTGCTTGCCTTTGCGCGGCCTGGTGCGGCAGCTGCCGGGAGTATTTCGCGAACTTCACGGCGCTGGCGCAACGCCACCCGCAAGCGCAGTTCACCTGGATCGATATAGAGGACCAGGCCGACCTGATCGGCGACCTTGACGTCGACAATTTTCCGACCCTGCTGATACAGCGCGGTGACGTCGTGGCTTTCCTGGCGCCGGTAGAAATGGATTTGCACCTGGCCGAAAGAATCCTGCTGGCGCAAATGGAAAAAAGCGCGGCGGAGCTGCAGGCCGAAGCTCAGAGCACCCCGGAGCGCCGGCAGTGGCAGCAGGAAGGCAATTTGTTGCGGCGGCTGACCGGCGTCTAATTTACGCGTGGGCGCAGGTGACCGCCCTACGTGGATAGCCGGTTAAGATGCCAGCCATGGATCGCAATCGGGATGCGGAAATTGCGCCATCATGAAGTCGACGAAACTACGTACCTTGGCCGACAACAACCGTCGGCTCGGATACACCAGGTGCACCGCCACCTTGTTGATCTGATAGTCCGGCAGCACCCGCACCACGCGCCCTGCCACCATATCGTCGCCGAGCGTATAGGAACTGCGCATGGCGATCCCCATCCCCGCCAACAGGCAGTGCCGCAGCAGGTCGGTATTGTTCGACATCACTTTGCTGGTGATAGGAATCACCGAGGTACCTTGCGGCGACTGGAAAGTCCAGTGATGGCGTACATGCTCCAGGGAGAAATTGAGGCAGGAATGCTGCGCAAGGTCCTCTGGCGCCTGAGGCACGCCATGTTCCGCAATGTAGCCTGGCGAAGCGCATAACAGTACCTCCGCAATGCCCAGTTGACGCGCCACCATGCTGGCGTCGAATTTCTGGCTGACCGAAAAAATACCGACGTCAAAACCCTCTTCGATCAGATCGACGGTACGATCCGACAGCGTCACATCCAGCTGGACATCGGGATACTGTTTGGAATAAAGAGGCAGCAAGCGCGCCAGCTGGGTCTGGCCGAAGCCGATCTGCGAATAGATGTGCAGCGTGCCCGCCGGATTGGCCGACAGCACCGAGGCCGCGGCTTCCGCCTCGTCGATTTCATCCAGGATCTGCCGTACACGCTCCAGGTAGGCCTGGCCCGGCTCGGTCAAGGCCATGCGGCGCGTCGACCGGTGCAGCAGGCGGATCCCCAGGTGGTTTTCCAGATCGGCGACCAGGCGCGTCACCACCGCATTCGACATATCCAGCACCTGGGCCGCAGCAACAAAACTACCCTGCTCGACCACCTTCGCAAAAACCCGCATTGACTGCAAGCGATCCATATTCTTCGTCCTATCTTATACGCTTCACTTGCTCAACAAAGCTATCAACGCAACCACCAGGGCCAGCACGCCGACGCCGAGCGCAAGCCCGCACAGGAGATTGGCGCGCCGCAGTTTGGCGTCGACCCGTTGGGTTTCCTGCTCCAGCAATGGCAACGCGGTTTCCAACTGTTCGGCGAGCGCCTTGATGTCGCCGACATTCTGCAGCGATGCAACCTGCAGCTCGCTCACCTGTTGTTGCAAAATCTGAATCTGGCTCTCTTCCGTATTTCCTTTGCGACGGGTAAACACCGGCACCGCGACCGAAATAATATCGCTCACATACGGAAGCACCGCCTTTGTTACCGAAAGCCAAGCCGACATGTACTTCCCTCCAATTTATTCGCTGACACTTCAAACTTAGTTGAAACCCTTGTCAGGCTTACTGAAATATCTGTGCATCCGCAGCACTTGTATCGCCTGGCCGCAGCAGGCGGCCGGCGGCGATCGTGATGGTCTGGCGGCATTGCATGGCAATCGAGGTGTCGTGCGTCACCAGAACCAAGGTTGAACCTCGCTCCTGGTTCAAGTCGAACATCAGTTGAATCACGGCATCGCCGGTAGCGGCATCGAGGCTGCCGGTAGGTTCGTCGGCAAACAAGAGCGGCGGTTCGGTCACGAATGCGCGAGCCAATGCGACCCGCTGCTGTTCGCCGCCGGATAAATATTTCGGATAATGTTGCAAACGTGTCGCCAGGCCAACCCGTTCCAGCTTGGCTTGCGCTTTTTCCCTGGCGTCTTTATCGCCCCGCAGTTCTAGCGGTAACATGACGTTCTCCAGCGCGCTCAAATGGCTCAGCAGCTGGAAGGACTGGAATACGAAGCCGAGCTTGTCTTTACGCAAACCTGCCCGCCCGTCTTCATCCAGGGCAAAAATATCGCTGCCGTCAATATGCACGGTGCCGGAGGAAGGTGTATCCAGCCCCGCCAGCAAGCCCAGCAAGGTCGACTTGCCAGACCCCGAGGCGCCGACAATTGCCAGCGTGGTACCGCCCTGGACGTTAAAGTTGATATCATCGAGGATCAGCAGCTCGCCGCTGGCGTCGGCAACGCGTTTGGTCAAACGTTGCACGTCGATGGCCGGGGCTTTGGAAATTACCGTTGCAGAATTAACAGAAGAGGATTGTTGCATGCAGATTATCGACTCCGGAATGGGGACAGGTTTTCAGACTTTGATCGGAGGCTTGCGTAGCAAAGTCATTCGCAGCTTGCGGCTGGCGACCTTATTGTTTGGCCTGATCGGTCTAGTATGGGCGAACAATGCCTATTCTGCATCAAAATCGATACTCGTGTTAGGCGATAGTCTTTCGGCCGAGTACGGACTGGCACGCGGCAGCGGCTGGGTTGCCCTGTTGCAGCAGCGCCTGAAGGCGGAAAAATTCGACACCGCCATCACCAATGCCAGCATCAGCGGCGAAACCAGCAGCGGCGGCAAGACGCGTTTGCCGGCACTCCTGCAGCAGCGGCCGGATATCGTCATCATCGAGCTGGGCGCCAATGACGCCTTGCGCGGTTTGCAACTGAGCGCAACCGAAAGCAACCTGCGGGCGATGATCGGCGCTGCGCAACAGGCCAAGTCAAAAGTCCTGCTGGTGGGCATGCGGATTCCACCGAATTACGGCAGAGACTACACCGAGAAATTCTTTTCACTGTATGCGACTGTGGCAAAACAAACCAAGGTGCCGCTGGTGCCGTTCCTGCTCGACGGCATCGCCGACAAACCGGAGTTGTTTCAGGCAGATCGAATTCACCCTGTTGCCCAGGCGCATCCGGTGATGCTAAACAACGTCTGGTCGGGATTAAAGCCACTGCTCGCGAAATAGCGTTGGACCACGCCAGACTAGCAAGGGCTGAGCTCCCAGTTACTTTTGCTGCACGAAATTTGACCGTCATCCCAAAAATTGACTGTCCCGACGGCGTTCCGGAAAACGCCGCTTGCCGCTCAGGTCAACGGCAATCGCCGATCGCCTTATCCGAGACAAGCGCCAAGCGTGTTGCTGCCCGAGACTTTACACTCCACTACAAGCCGGGCAGCATCGCCCTGCTAAACAACGGCCACACCTTCCAGGCTAATGCTCAAACTTGACCTGACATGAGGTGCCAAGTCAAATCCAGATCGACCCGTCATACGATTGGCCGCAACCGGCCAATCGTTGTCAATCGACAGTTGCGCCGGCAAATAATAGTAATATCTGAATTTTCCTGAAGAGTCTGCTCTCATCCTTATCGAAAAATGGAACAGAAATCTGAATTGCCAGACGTTCAAATGGTGCAAATTCCTTCTGGCGTCATTGCATTGCGAGACGACAGGATCAGCCGTACATGGAGCGTTGAGCTCCAACGTTTTGCAATCGGTCGCTATCCTGTAACTCAGGCAGAATATGCCGCGCTGACTGGGCGACAGCCATTGTCGCCAGCCACAACACAATGCCCGGTTGAAAACGTCTCGTGGAATGATGCTGCCAAATTCTGTAATTTGCTTTCAAAGGTGGCGGGTCTTTCAGAGTGTTACGACATGCATGACGACGGCACGGGCGCCACTCCCGTCCCACATAGCAGCGGTTATCGTCTGCCCACCGAAGCAGAATGGGAATATGCATGCCGTGCGGGAAGCAATGGTCCGAGATATGGCAATCTTGATGACATCGCCTGGTATCGGGAAAACTCCGAGGGTCGCACGCATGACGTCGGCCAAAAACAAGCAAACCAATGGGGAATTTACGACACGCTCGGCAATGTTTGGGAGTGGTGTTCGGATCAATACGATCCAGAGGTCTATGGTTCGTATCGTGTGTTTCGTGGCGGCGGCTGGTCTGATGCCGAAAGAGGCTGCCTTGCTACGAATCGTCGCCGTAGTCATCCGACATTTGCAATAGATGATCTTGGATTTCGGGTGGCCAGATTACTTGACACCTGTCGCGAGTGATCCAGCTGACATCTGGCTTTCCGCCCCGTCGAGCGGCCGCCTCGGGTTGAATTGAGCCTGTCGCGACCGGCTCAAAACGGCCACCTGCGGTCATTGGCTCGTCGCTGAAATCAGTGAAATGAAGGCCTGCTTTATCTCAGTCAGTTGACGTTCAGGCCTTTATCGTCCGTCGGCCTTGGCGTTGGAAGTCAGCCTCGCTAATCAAGAGACTTGTCAGGTCAAGCTCGATCTGTTGAGAAAAGCGGAGAGACGTCTCACCCCTTCGTCCAATCGCTCGTGACTGCTGGCAAAGCACCACCGTAAATAGCCCTCTCCTTCAGGGCCAAAAGCGATACCCGGAGCCAAGCCCAGTCCGGCCTCGCTAACGAGTCTTTTGCAAAACTGAAGGCTGTCGTCAACACCATCAATTTTGAGGAATGAATACATGGCGCCTGCTGGCACTGGGGCATTTTGCACCCTTGGTATACGAGACAATCCGGATGCTAGGTGATCACGCGCATTTCTCAGCCTATCCACAGTGCGTTTCACGGATTCCTCCCCATTGACCATCGCATATTCCGCCGCATGCTGGACGAATGCTGGCGCACAAGACGTGTTGTACTCAATCAAATTTCCTATATCACCAAGCAACGTAGTGGGGGCAACAATCCAGCCGATTCGCCACCCTGTCATGAGCCATGTCTTTGAGAAAGAATTGCAGCTAACAACCCTTTCCCGTGGATCCGCCATGTCCATAAATGATGGCGCGCACGCTCCATCAAAGTAGTAGCGTTCGTAGACGTCATCGGAAATGATCCAGATGCCGTGCTTGCGGCAATGGGCAAGCACGACGCGCTGATCGTCTGCCGACATCGACCAACCCGTAGGGTTGTTTGGCGAATTGATCATCAGTACCTTTGTGCCGGGCGTGAGTGCGTCCAGCAGCTTATCCAGATCGAGATGCCAGCCACGACTGTCAAATCCGAGACTGACCGTTGTCACTTGAGCGCCAAGGATCTTCGGTATCTCCACCAGGTTGGGCCATAACGGTGTTACCGCCACCACTCGATCCCCATGACCTACCAAAGCCTGCACCGCTAACATCAGAGCAGACATCCCCGAACTGGTGACTGCAATGTTGTTGATCGTGCGTTGCTTGTGAAAAGTGCTTACATAGTCGGCAATGCGTTCCCGCAAGCTGGGCAAGCCCAGTGTTTGAACATAAAAAGTATCTCCAGCATGAAGACTTTCGATCGCGACGGATCTGACCTCTTTCAGCGTCGGTTCATCAGGTTCGCCAAACCAAAATGCAAGCACATTGTTGTTACCCATCCCCGCATTGGCCACTTCGCGAATTTTTGATGCGCGCAAACTTCGTACTGCGGCGCGCGCATGTGCATCTATAGCGATGTTTGTAGTGTAATCACTCATATAGCGGCACCTTCGTAGTCAGCGATTGCATTCTTGGCGCCACGGGTCAGCCAAGCAACATCAGAATGCAAAGAGATCAATGAAAATCCGCGATCCCGATACTGTGCGGCTTCTTCGGCGCTTGCGGCGAAAATGCCTGCAGCTTTGCCCGCTTGCTTGCAGACGGTCAAGATATGCTCAACTGCCTCCAGAACCTCCGGATGATTCGATTGCCCGAGATGGCCGAGACTGGCAGATAGATCGGCTGGGCCGATAAAGAGACAATCCGTGCCAGTCAGCGCGGCGATTCCTTCAACATTGCGAAGACCCTTGGCCGTTTCGATCTGCAGGACAGCACATGCTTCCTGGTTCGCGTTGCTGGTGTATTCCGGATCAAGCCCATATCGCGCCGCTCTTACCAAACCAGCAATTCCACGCAAGCCACCATTACCGTTGTGTGGAAATCGTGTCGAGGCAATGGCTGCTGTCGCCTCTTCCACTGTTTCGATGGTCGGGAAAAAGATGGTTTGCGCTCCGCAATCCATGGCGCGCTTGACCAGAACAGGATCATTGGCCTGTACCCGCACAGCAGCATTAACGTTTGCCCCGTTGGCGCGCGCGGCGTCGACCGCACGTAGTTGCGCTGTGATGTCGCTTATGTCGTTTGGCGCATGTTCTGCATCAATCAACAGCCAGTCAAAACCACAGTGAGAAATAGCCTCGGCTACCGCAGGACTGGCCAGCGTTAACCAGCAACCAACAGACGCCTTGCGGGCGTGAAGACTTTGTTTTATCCAATTTTGTCGCATCGTATAGCTCCGTTATTGTTTGGCTTAGCTAGCCAATGCACAAATTGTATCTAGATTGGATGGAAAAAATTTGCTATATTCATTGCTGCAGTTCAGGTATCTACGCAATAAATATTTCGCCTATTTTTGAAATGCGCAATGATTACATCAAAAGTGAATTTGGATCGAACCGACAGGAAGATCCTTGAAGCGTTGCAGGAAGACGCGCGTCTTTCCAGTGCAGATCTGGCTGAGCGCGTATCGCTCACTCCTTCGCCATGCTGGCGTAGGGTAAAGCGACTGGAAGAGGAGGGGGTGATTCGCGGATATCACGCGAGATTGGACTCGGAAAAGCTCGGCTATCAAGTAACTGCATTCGTTCATATCTCCCTGGATAAAAAAGATACGGAACACCTGCAGGCTTTCGAACGGGCCGTTCTAGCAATACCCCAAGTGCTCGCCTGTCATCGCATATCAGGCCGCTACGACCATCAATTAATGGTCGTAGCCGAAGATCTCGCCGCGTTCGGGGCATTTGCCGAGGCTCACATCAACGGCTTGCCGAGCGTGAAAGAAGTCTACACGTCATTTGTTTTGCGTGAGGTCAAGGCTCCGGTAAATCCGCCCATGCCTATTGGTTGAGGTAGGTGCGAGGTGTTTGTTGTCAAATTAGTCACTGTGTGGGCTTGCACAACAGCCGGGTGAGCTTGACGTACGATTTTTTCCGTTTCGTGAGTTGACCCCTGTTATGGCCGACAAGCCGAAGATCACGAAGAGCAGGGGGAGAGACAACTCCACCTCAGATAGCTGCCCTTCACGGAGTCGAAGATCGAATGGCTCTTCAGGGTCGAGGCTGTGTTAAAACGCAAAATCATTTCTCAGGTGAGCGCGTCCGTCTTCGATCCAATTTAGAAACGAACCCGCACGTAAGACATTAGCACGGAGCACGGCGACAAAAAAAGATGTTTAACGGCTGCGACAGGCCTGTTCAATTAGCCGGAACAGTATCTCGTAGAGATGCAAAAAGGCCCTCAGGCCCTCATTGCTGCAATCAACCGCTGAGTGCCCAGTATTGCCATGATCCGCTTCAGATTGTAAGCCAGTACGTGCAAGCTCATTTCAGTACTCACCCGTGGGAGTGACCTGGTCAGGAAGTGAGTTGCACCCATCCATGCCTTGAGTGTGCCAAATGGATGCTCGACGGTCTGCCTGCGTAAGCGGGCAGGATTGGGCCAGACATTTAAGCGCCGCTGCATTCGCTCAAGTACATCCTCGTGTTCCCAACGGGCGATACGCCGATTGGTGCCGGTAGTACATTGCGCCTTGATTGGGCATGCCGGGCAGGCAGACGACCAATATTTATGCCACCGCAACCCGTGTTCGATTGTTGTGAAACGCCAGATAGCTCGTTGTCCGGCCGGACACTGGTACTCGTCGCTTTGCGCCAGATAAATGAAATCCGTTTTATCGAAGAGGCCTTGTGCCCGGTTGCCCGAAGTCAGAGGTTTCGGTACCAGCGGCGTCACGCCAAGCTTCTCGCATGCGAGAATTTCCGCTCCGCTGAAATAACCGCGGTCCGCGACCACAGTCAAATCTTGCTTTCCGATTGCGTTTTGCGCTTGTGCCGCCATCGACGCCAGCTGCGTTCGGTCATGCCCGACATTGGTCACCTCATGCGACACGATCAGATGGTTTCTGGTATCGACCGCCGTCTGGACGTTGTAGCCCACCATGCCTGTGCCACGGCCACTCGTGGCCATGGATCTGGCATCCGGATCTGTCAGAGATATTTGCTTATCTGGCGTCTGCTGCAGCTGCTTGTTGATCTCGTTGAATCCTTCGATCTGCTTCTTGATGGAGGCAATTTTTTCCTTCAGATGCGAGACTCTGGCCTCAGGCACTAACTCCGGCTGACGGTCGGCACGGTCAAGCTCTTCGAGGTAACGTGCAATGTTGGCTTCGAGTTGCTCGATTCGTGCCTGAAGCTTCCTGTCAGTAAAGTTCTTATCGCGATTGTTGACCGCTTTGAACTTGCTGCCATCGATGGCGATATCGGTATTGGCAAACAGATCGAGATTGCGGCACATCAGAACAAATTGACGACAGACCTTGCTGATCGCTGGACCGTTGTTCTTGCGGAAGTCGGCAATGGTCTTGAAGTCCGGCGTCAGGCGAGTCGTCAACCACATGACCTCGATGTTGCGTTGTGCTTCGCGTTCCAGGCGCCGGCTTGACTGGACACGGTTGAGATAACCGTAGATATAAATCTTCAGCAGCACGCTGGGATGATAAGACGGCCGTCCGGTCTGAGCTGGCTTCGCGCCGCCAAAGCCAAGCGATCCAAGATCAAGCGAATCGACAAAGACATCGATGACTCGGACTGGGTTATCTTCACTGACGTAATCCTCGAGCTGCTCTGGTAGCAGATTGCTTTGCGTGCGATCCGTTCCCTGGACAAAGCGTTTCATCGAAGCCTCGGTCAAATATGCAATATCGATTTGACGCTTGTATCGAGAAATAGTTTACTAACCGGATGCGTTTTCACACAGCCTCGGTCGTTTCCGGACAAAGACTCACACAAAAAATGTCCGGCCAAGTCTAATCTATTACACATAAATATAGAAAAAGCCCATTCAACTTGCATTGAATGGGCTTTTTTTTCAATCCGGCTTAATCAAATCACTTTAGTCAAATCAGTCTTACTTACCGTCGCCATCAACCGGCGTAACCGCCACAGGCTTCAAGATCTTGACCTTGGCTTTCTCTTTCAGCACATCCACATAAGCCAGCATTTCCTGCTTCGCCAGGACGCCGGTGATTTGCTGCTGCTCGGCGACGCGACGCGCCTGATCCTGGGTTGCCGGCTGACCGACCTTGGCTATGCGATACAGCACATAACCCTGCTGCGGCAGTGTCACGCCGACATAGGCTGGCAATTTAGTGGTACCGGCCTTCATTACCGCCTCGAATGCCAACGGATCGACACCTTGGTTCTTGGCGCGCGATACAGTTTGCGCTGCACCAAAACCACTAGCATTGTCTTGCGCCTTCAAAGCTGCCAGCTTTTCTTCGCCGGCCTTCTTGGCTAGTGCGGCTTCTTCGGTGCGGGTAACCTTGTCGCGGATGATCGCCTGGACTTCTTCAAACGAACGTTTCGTGACTGGCTTGTATTCAACTACATGGCCGGCGATAAACGTATTCGGCGCAACTTCGACCGCTTCGGTATTGTGCTTGTTCTTCAGCGATTCGTCTGAATACAGCGCAGTCAGGAATTTTTGATTGTTGTATGGAACGGTAGCTGCAACGGCTGGATTCGGCTGGCGGCCCAGATTCGCTGCCGATTGAATTTGCAGATGCAGCTTGTCAGCGACTGCCTTCAGGCTATCACCCTGCTCATATACCGTATTGCTGAAGGCCTCAGCCATTTCAGTGAATTTGCGCGCCGCCAGTTGTTTCTTGATTTCCGCGCCGATATCCGCCTTGACCTCTTCCAGCGGCTTGACCTGAGCCACCTTGATGCCGGTCAGTTCGATAATGTGGTAACCGAAATCGGATTGCACCAGACCGCTGATCTCGCCCTGCTTCAGCTTGCTGGCGGCATCGTCGAACGGCTTGACCATCATGCCGCTACCGAAATAACCGAGATCGCCGCCCATTTCAGCGGATGCAGTATCTTGCGAGTTAGCCTTGGCTATCTTGGCAAAATCAGCAGGATTCTTGCGCACTTCTGCCAGCAAGCCCTCAGCCTTGGCTTTGGCCGCAGCCTGCTCGGCCGCCGGTGCATCCTTCTTTACCGAAATCAGGATATGGCTGGCGCGGCGTTCTTCCGGCGTTGTGTAACGGCTCAGGTTCTGATCGTAATAGGATTTGATGTCGGCATCGCTGACCGTCACTTGCGCGGCAATCGCGGCACTGTCGAGCAGCACATAGTCTGCCTTGATTTGCTCTGGAATCTCGAATTCCTTGGCGTTCTTGGTGTAATAGTCCTGCAGCATGGCGTCAGTGACTTTCACCTGCGCGGCATAGTCGGCAGTCTTGAACAGCAATTCCTGCACGTCACGTTCCTGATCGTTGATATCAGACAAGCGCGTGGCGACGGTTTTAGGTGTAAATGCAGTAGCTTGCACCGCGCCATTCAATTGCTGCATAGCCATGTCCTGACGCAGACGGGCCTCGTACATGGTCGGCGCCATGCCTTGTGCCGCCAGCAAAGACTTGTATCGTTCGTTATCGAACTTGCCATCAGCGCCCTGCAATGCCGGCACAGAGAGAATCGCTTGTTGCAAGCTTTGATCGGAGACGGACAGGTGCTCACTGTTGACGGTCGCGGCCAACACACGTTGCGAGATCAGGTTATCCAGTACGCCTTGCTTGGCTTCGGGTGTTTCCAGCATCTTCGGGTCGAAGCGATCGCCGAACGCCTGGCGCATGCTATCCATTTGCTGGCGCAGGGCAGCGTCCAGATCCTGCTGGCTGATCGGCTGGCCGGCGACTTTCGCCACCGTGTTGGCGCCATCGCCAAAACTGCTATAACTCTGCAGCCCGACTAAAGCAAACGAAGGGATGATCAACAGCAGCAACAGGAATTGCATCAAGCGCTGGTGGGTACGGACAAATTCAAACATGGTCGGCCAATCGAGATCAAGTAAGGCTGCAATACAAACCAGATGGACATAAGAAAAAAGGCGAACTCTCGTTCGCCTTTTTCGTATTTTGGCGGAGTGGACGGGACTCGAACCCGCGACCCCCGGCGTGACAGGCCGGTATTCTAACCAGCTGAACTACCACTCCTAAAACTACTCACAAATCTAAGCTGACTTCAAAAAACCTACGGTTTCATGAACCCATTTAAAATTCGTTTTTTCTGCCTGACTGTTGTTGGTGGGTGCTGAGAGGCTCGAACTCCCGACCTACGCCTTGTAAGGGCGCCGCTCTACCAACTGAGCTAAGCACCCTCGTTGCCGGATTTACCTGGATCAACAAAAACCACCCGAATAAAACACGACAGATTAGCCAGTCAAACATTTGGCGTTTGTCACCACGCCAAAAGACGCTAGTTTACAGCATCTTTCAACGCTTTGCCAGGCTTAAATTTAGGAACTTTCGCTGCCTTGATTTTAATTGCCTCTCCGGTACGTGGATTACGACCGGTACGCGCTGCACGTTTGCTCACCGAGAACGTGCCAAAACCAACCAGTGTCACGGAGCCGCTCTTCTTCAAAGTGGTTTTAACTGCGGCGACCACAGCGTCCAATGCGCGTGCCGACGCGGCCTTGGAGATATCTGCCGACTTGGCGATGTGATCGATTAATTCGGTTTTATTCACTTAGATCCCCTCACATGGATTGAAATTCGAGATGGTGGATGTTCCAGCATTTTTTCGGAAAATCATCGCAGACGGAGTGCGAAAAAAAATCTGCAAGGACATATTAAACAAGCCGCAAAGCCTTGTGTCAAGCGGTTTGCGGGCGATATGGCGGGGTTTAACCTGATTTCACAAACTTGATATATTCGATATTAAATTCAACATTAAATGCACGCGCATATAAAAAAAGCGCTCTTGCGAGCGCTTTTTTAAACAACCAAAATTAAGCCTGTGGATTCAACAGCTTAAGCGGACAACCTGCCAGCTTAGTGTCAACTTAATGCTTGACTACACTGGGATCGGCCTTCTCGCTACTCTTGGCGACCGTCGCATCCAGTATGGCTTCCTCTTCTGTCAACGGCACCGGCTGCCGCTCCAGAGCGACCTCCAATACCTTGTCGATCCAGCGCACCGGTACGATTTCCAGCTTGTTCTTGACGTTGTCCGGAATCTCGGCCAGGTCCTTCACATTCTGCTCTGGAATCAATACCGTCTTGATGCCGCCGCGATGTGCCGCCAACAGCTTCTCTTTCAAGCCGCCGATCGGCAAGACTTCGCCGCGCAACGTGATTTCGCCAGTCATGGCGACATCGGCACGCACCGGAATCCCGGTAAAGATCGAGACCAGGGCGGTAGTCATTCCGACACCGGCCGACGGACCGTCTTTTGGTGTCGCGCCCTCGGGCACGTGGATATGGATATCGCTCTTTTCGAACGCCTCACCCTTGATGCCCAGCTTCGCGGCGCGGCTGCGCATGACAGTGCGTGCTGCCTCGATCGATTCCTTCATCACATCGCCCAAGGTGCCGGTACGAATGATTGCACCCTTACCTGGCATTTTGACAGCTTCGATGGTCAGCAATTCGCCGCCCACTTCAGTCCACGCCAGACCGACCACCTGGCCGATTTGATTTTCCTTTTCGGCCACACCGTAGTCGAAGCGCCGCACACCGAGGAATTTATCGATGTTCTTGGAAGTGACCGCCACTTTCTTCTCTTGCTTCTTCAACAGCAGCAACTTCACTACCTTGCGGCAGATTTTCGAGATTTCCCGCTCAAGCGAACGCACCCCGGCTTCACGCGTGTAGTAACGAATGATGTCGCGAATTGCACCTTCAGCAAGGCTGATTTCCTCGACCTTCAAACCATTGTTCTTGATTTGTTTAGGCAGCAGGTAACGCAGCGCGATATTGGTCTTCTCGTCTTCGGTGTAGCCGGACAAACGAATCACTTCCATCCGGTCCAGCAACGCTGGTGGAATGTTGAAAGAATTCGAAGTCGCCACGAACATCACATCCGACAAATCGAAATCGACTTCGATGTAATGATCCGAGAACGTGTGGTTTTGCTCAGGATCAAGCACTTCCAGCAAGGCCGATGACGGATCGCCACGGAAATCCATGCCTAGCTTGTCGATCTCATCCAGCAGGAACAGCGGATTGCGCACCCCGACCTTGGACAGGCTCTGCAAAATCTTGCCTGGCATGGAGCCGATGTAGGTACGGCGATGACCGCGGATCTCAGCTTCGTCGCGCACGCCACCCAAGGCCATCCGCACGAATTTACGGTTGGTGGCACGGGCGATCGATTGACCCAGCGAGGTTTTACCCACGCCCGGAGGACCGACGAAACACAGGATCGGCGCTTTCAGTTTGTCGACGCGCTGTTGCACGGCAAGATATTCCAGGATGCGTTCTTTAACCTTATCAAGGCCGTAGTGATCGCCTTCCAGGACTTTTTCCGCATTACCCAGTTCATTGTTGACCTTGGATTTTTTCTTCCACGGCAAAGCGACCAGCGTATCGATGTAGTTACGCACCACCGTCGCTTCGGCCGACATCGGCGACATCAGTTTCAGCTTCTTCAGTTCGCTTTGCGCCTTTTCCAGCGCTTCCTTAGGCATCTTGGCGGACAGGATCTTCTTTTCCAGCTCTTCCAGATCCGCGCCTTCTTCGCCTTCACCCAATTCTTTCTGGATCGCCTTGACCTGCTCGTTCAGATAGTATTCGCGCTGCGATTTTTCCATCTGGCGTTTGACGCGGCCGCGGATGCGTTTTTCAACTTGCAGGATATCCAGCTCGCCTTCGAGCTGACCCAGCAGGTGCTCGTAACGCTTGGCGATATTGAAAATCTCCAGGATTACCTGCTTTTGCTCAAGTTTCAGCGGCAAGTGCGCGGCAATGGTATCGGCCAGGCGGCCGGCATCATCGATGCCGGACAGCGAAGTCAGGATCTCCGGCGGGATTTTCTTGTTCAGTTTGACGTACTGGTCGAATTGCTGAACGATGGCGCGACGCATCGCTTCCACCTCAGCCTCATCGCCCAACTCGGATTCAACCGGTGTCAGATCGGCGACAAAATGCGTGTCGAGTTCGCTGATGTGATGAATACGGGCACGTTGCGCCCCTTCCACCAGCACTTTGACCGTGCCATCAGGCAATTTCAACATTTGCAAGATGTTGGCAACGCAGCCGATTTCATAAATATCGTCCGGCGACGGTTCATCCTTGGCTGCGGCTTTCTGAGCCGCGAGCATGATGCTCTTGCCCTGCTCCATCGCGGCTTCAAGAGCCTTG
Organism: Collimonas sp. OK307; assembly: GCF_900113705.1. GTDB lineage: Bacteria > Pseudomonadota > Gammaproteobacteria > Burkholderiales > Burkholderiaceae_D > Collimonas. Next base: position 497,610 of record NZ_FOQI01000001.1, read on the forward strand.
ATCGATTTCGGGCGGCCGACGAACAGTGGAATCACCATATGCGGGAATACCACGACATCCCGTAAAGGCAACAGAGGTAACTGAGTTTGTTCAGTAAATGTAGAAGTCGTCATGGTGAGCCCTATCAAAAAAACTTATTAATGATGTTGGCACGAGTGGCCGAAACACAAGCCCCGGTTTCAACAATAAATCACCACTTCTATTGGTAATGCGCTTGCGATGCATTTGCGATGGCCAATAAAAAAGCCACACGCGAAGTTAACTTCGGGTGGCTTTGCGATTGAAGCCAAATCGTATATTTTGCTAAATTGTACTACTTTTAGGTCAAAAACCTGCTTAAACCCCTGCTTTTTACATGGTTTTACAAATTTGCCTGAATTTGGCGGCCAGGCGTCCCCGACTAGGCGTCCTCGTCATCCCCACGCATGCGGGAATGACGAATTTTTAAGAAGACTTATTATTTCGCGCCGGATACCTTAGGCTGATCATGGTAAATCAACAATGGTTTAGCACCGTTGTTGACGGTATTTTCATCAACCACGACCTTGGCGACATTTTGCTGGCTTGGCAAGTCGTACATTACGTCGAGCAATACATGCTCCAGGATCGAACGCAAGCCACGGGCGCCGGTTTTACGCGCCAACGCTCGTTTGGCGATGGCTTGTAGCGCGGCAGGCCGGATTTCCAGCTCAGCGCCTTCCATTTGCAGCAATTTCGAGTATTGCTTGACCAGCGCGTTCTTCGGCGCGATCAGGATCTCGATCAGCGCTTCTTCATTCAACTCGGCCAGCGTTGCAATCACCGGCAAACGGCCGACCAGCTCCGGAATCAAACCGAAACGCGTCAAATCCTCTGGCTCGGCATCCAGCAACACTTCGCTGGAGGTGCGCTGGCTCTGGCTCTTCACATTCGCCGAAAAGCCGATCCCGCTCTTTTCCGAACGCTCGGAAATGATCTTGGCCAGGCCATCAAAAGCGCCGCCGCAAATGAACAGTATATTGGTGGTGTCGATTTGCACGAAATCCTGGTTAGGATGTTTGCGCCCGCCTTGTGGCGGCACCGAAGCCATGGTGCCTTCGATCAGCTTCAGCAAAGCCTGTTGCACGCCCTCACCCGATACATCGCGGGTAATCGACGGGTTATCGGACTTACGGGAAATCTTGTCGATTTCATCGATATAGACGATGCCTCGTTGCGCTTTCTCGACTTCATAATTGCAATTTTGCAGCAATTTCTGAATGATGTTTTCAACGTCTTCACCGACATAACCGGCTTCGGTCAAAGTAGTAGCGTCGGCGATCACGAACGGCACGTTCAACATGCGCGCCAACGTCTGCGCCAGCAAGGTTTTACCGGAGCCGGTTGGGCCGACCAGCAAAATATTGCTTTTTGCCAGTTCGATGTCGTCCTTCTTACCGAGATGCTTAAGGCGCTTGTAGTGGTTGTACACCGCCACCGACAAAATCCGCTTTGCAGGCTCCTGGCCGATCACGTATTGATCGAGCAGTTCGCAAATCTCTTGCGGTATCGGCAGCTCCGATTTTTGACCATCCAGCGTCTCGACGTTCGAGGCTTCATCGGTAATGATGTCATTACAGAGATCGATACATTCATCACAAATGAATACCGACGGCCCGGCGATGAGTTTTTTCACTTCATGCTGGCTTTTGCCGCAGAAGGAACAATAAAGCAGTTTTTCGCCGCTGGAAGATTTTTTATCAGACATAAAAGGCAGACTTTAATTAAAACTTTAGAGGGTGGGCCGCAGCATTGATTTGTTGCACGGATATCCAGTATTGAAATCCGGTATGGAATCACAGTAACGATTTTATATTACCCGCGAAATCCAAATCCGTCACGCCCGGGCGTTTTTTGAAAAGCAAAACGCCCGTACCTTTGGGGCCGGGCGCCTAGCATTCCATCAATTACTTAGCAATCAAGCGCGTGTCGCCAGGACTTTATCAATCAGGCCATATTCCACAGCTGCATCCGCAGACATGAAATTATCCCGATCCGTATCCTTGCTGATCTGCTCAATGGTCCTGCCGGTCTTGTCAGCCAGGATACCGTTCAGGCGCTCGCGCAAATACAGGATTTCGCGTGCCTGGATTTCGATATCCGAAGCCTGCCCTTGAGCGCCGCCCAACGGCTGGTGAATCATGATGCGCGAGTTAGGCAGCGAGAAACGCTTGCCCTTGGCGCCAGCCGCCAACAGGAATGCACCCATCGAAGCTGCCATACCGGTACACAAAGTCGAAACATCCGGCTTGATGAACTGCATGGTATCGAAAATCGCCATGCCGGCAGATACCGAACCGCCAGGAGAATTGATGTACAAGGAAATATCCTTGTCAGGATTTTCACTTTCCAGGAACAGCAATTGCGCCACGATCAGGTTGGCGGTCTGGTCGTTGACCGGACCCACCAGGAAAATCACGCGCTCACGCAGCAAACGCGAATAAATATCATAGGATCGCTCGCCGCGGCCACTCTGCTCAATCACGATAGGCACCATGCCAAGCATGTCAGTATCCAGTGCCGAATTACGATTAAAGCCTGTCATATTTTTCCTTATGGAGAGCGCTCAAAACTTAATCAATCCACCGAACAGGTCCAGACGTGATGTCTGAACCTGGAATTCAGCCGAAGTACAGCTAGGCTGCGGCTAAAGTGCGGCTCGATTAAGCCTGTTGCCCGTTGTTGCTCATCAATTCATCGAACGCGACCGCTTTTTCAGTCACTTTCGATTTGCCCAACACGTAGTTAACGACGTTTTCTTCCAAAACAAGGGCTTCGACCTCTGCCAGGCGGCGGCGATCGCTGAAATAATATTTCAGGACTTGTTGTGGGTCTTCGTAGCTTTGGGCGAAATCTTCAACCTGGGCCTTAACTTGTTCAGGAGTTGCCTGCAGTTTGTTTTCCTTGACCACTTCAGCCAGGATCAGACCCAGGCGAACGCGACGCTCAGCCTGGGCTGTGAACAGCTCTGGCGGGAACGGCATGTCGTTGACCTTCATGCCACGCTGCGCCATATCCTGGCGAGTCATTTCGACCAGACGCTCGACGTCTTGCTCGACCAGTGCTTTCGGGACATCCAGGTCGCTGACCTTGATCAGTGCATCCATGACGCTGTCTTTGTTCTTGGCCTTGACACGGGAACCGACTTCGCGCTCGAGGTTCAGCTTGATGTCAGCGCGCATTTTTGCCAGGTCGCCGTCTTCGATGCCCAGGGTTTTTGCAAACTCGGCATCAACTTCCGGGAGGTGCGCCCATTCCAGCTTCTTCAGCGTGATCGTGAATTCTGCAGTCTTGCCGGCTACATCCTTGCCGTGGTAATCCGCAGGGAAAGCCAGTTCGAAAGTCTTGGCTTCGCCGACTTTCAAACCGATAGTCGCGTTTTCGAACTCAGGCAACATGCGGCCTTCGCCCAGTACGTAAGCGTAATCGTCAGCTTTGCCGCCTTGGAATTCAACGCCGTCGATCTTGCCGACGAAGTCGACCGTCACGCGGTCGCCGTTCTTGGCTGTCAGATCGCTGCCGCCATCGCCGTGCGCGCCTTGCTCGCCCTTGACGTGATAGTGCACGCGTTGCTTGCGCAGGATATCGATGGTTTTATCGATTTCAGCGTCGCTGACTTCAGCCTTGGTCTTTTCGACTTCAACGCTGGTCAGATCACCGATCTTGACTTCAGGATAGATTTCGAAAGTAGCGTCGAATGCCAGCGTGCCTTCGGCTACGCCTTCGCTATTCTTTGGCTCGATCTTCGGGTAACCGGCAACGCGCAGGTTGTTTTCGTTGGCAGCGGTGTTGAAAGCATTGCCGACCTTGTCGTTCAGCACTTCGGTTTCGACCTGATAGCCATACTGTGCAGCGACCATCTTCATCGGCACTTTACCTGGGCGGAAGCCAGGCGCTTTTGCTGTGCGGGCGCGAACTTTCAGGCGCTTTTCGACTTCGGTTTGCACTTCGCTCAGAGCGATAGTGAGGGTAAGGCGGCGTTCAAGTTTATCCAGAGTTTCGACTGCAGTTGCCATGTGGATCGTCCAAAAATTAAAAATTCCGTGGTGCGGCTAAGGCAAATAGGGCGTAAAGCGATGAAATGTTATCATTTCAACCCCAACCCAGCCGCGCTAAAGTCCGATATTCTATACGTAAAACAGCCCGTTGCGCCAAAACGCATCACTCCTGAGCCGCAATAGCGCTATAAATAACACTATTAACAGCGCCATGAATGGCAATATATCGAGCCTGCCTATTTGAGCGGAATCGGATTGCTGGCCGGCACCGGCACCGCCGTGACGCTGTTTTGCGGGCTGCCGTCGACCAATTTATCCGAATAGGTCAGATACACTAGTGTATTACGCTTGGGATCAACCAACCGCACAATATGCAGGCGCTTGAACAGCACCGACATGCGTTCGGTAAACACGTCTTCCTGCAGCGGCAGCTTGGCGCCGAACTGGACTGTGGCGGCGACCTGGCGGCAGGCTATCGAAGCCTCGGCCCGGTCTTCGGCCAATCCTACCGTACCCTTGACGCCGCCGGTACGAGCCCGCGACACATAGCACGTAACCCCTTGCACCTTGGGATCGTCGTAAGCCTCAACCACTACCCGGTCATTGCGCCCGACCCAGCGAAACGCGGTGCTCACCTCGCCCACCTGCTCCGACGCCGCCTGTACCGAGCCCATCGTAATTGCTGCCAGCCCCAAACCCAAACCAAGCGATACGATCAACACCAGGGATTTTGTACGCATATTTATTCCAGGAAAGAAATTACGATTGATTGTATGCCGGAGAGCCCATTTGCCGCCGGCTATTGCAGGGGAAATTAGAACAAAAATTCGAGCGATTGCTCGAAGCACTCAAGGGGAAAAATTGCAGGCGTAAAAAAACCCTCATCAGAGGGTTCTTCCATATTCAGCTGGCCGCCAATAATCAATAACATTGGCAGAGCTGGTGCGACCGAGAGGACTCGAACCTCCACAAGATTGCTCTCGACAGGACCTAAACCTGTTGCGTCTACCAATTTCGCCACGGTCGCATTTCCATCAAATACAGTCCAATCCCGCTCAGCAAGATTGGACAGCCCGCTATTCTACTGCAAGCCGTCCGATATGGCGATAGGCTAGAGCAATTTTCGACTCACTTACCCCTCGTTATTCAGTTTATTGCGCCATCAGCGCTTTGGTAGCAAAAAACAGCAGCGAAGGACCAAGCAGACAACCTAATCCCGTATAAAAAGTCGATGTCATCGCACCATAAGGCACAAGCTTGGGATCGACCGCAGCCAACGCACCGCAAACACCGCTGGTAGTCCCCATCATGCCGCCGAAAATCATGGCTGTGCGTGGATTGTCCAGGCCGATGTATTTGCTTACAAAAGGCGTAACAACCATCACCAATACAGATTTGACCAGGCCAGCCGCGATGCTGAGCACAATGACTTCAGAACTTGCGCCAATTGCAGCGCCTGTGACCGGGCCGACAATATAAGTTACCGCGCCGGCGCCAATAGTGGTCATGCTGACGGCATCGGTGTAACCGAATGCGTAAGCCACTCCCGCGCCGACGATAAAAGACATGAATACCCCGACCAGGAGTGAAATGAGGCCACTCAGGCCGCAGCGTCGCATATCGCTCAGCGTGGCGCCGTAGGCGGTCGAAACAATCGCAAAATCACGCATCATGGCGCCCCCCATCAAGCCGATCCCGCTAAATGGTTTGAGATCGATAAGACCTTGCTTGCCGCCGGTAGCGACACCGCCTATATAAGCCAGCAACAGACCTATGATGATCGCCAGTGCCGAGCCGTGTAACTGACCGCGGGTTAGTCGCGCAGACAAGAAATAAGAAACCCACATTGTCAGCCCGATCACTGCAAAGGCAGTCAACAAGCCATTTTTAGCCAATAAATTCGTCAACACCTCGCTCATGTCGCTTCCTTTTCATTTTGGCCGACAGGTTGTTCAGCTGCGTCGGCCACGACATATTTGGCTTTACCGATACGATCAATCACCGGAATCAGCGCAAAACTCACCGCCACGGCCAGCACCCCGGCCAATATCGCCGCAGGCCCTCCTTTCAACGCAGCAACCACATTTTGCTGCGCGGCCATCGCCACCACTACAGGGATGTACATCGCGGTCCAAAAAGTAATGCCTTGCGCTGAGATTGCCGGCATTTTTTTTGCGCGTTGCAGATAATCCGTAGCCACCAACAGTAATATCATCGCAAAGCCGACACCACCGACGTTAGCCTGCACTCCCAGCAAGACGCCAAGAAGACTCCCAGCAAACTGACCGATTAAAGTGCAAATAGCGAGTACCGCCACGCCATAGATAATCATGATGCTGCCTCCGTTCTTGCAACGTCTGTTTATATATTCATAGCCCTTCCCCGCACTCGCGCAGGTAGAGCCGTGAATGAGGGTTCCGTAGGGACCTCAGGGATAAATTGCTGGCGCAGTTTTCTGCTCAGGTTTTTAATAATGCAGGTGGCCGGCGTTGCACCCATTGCGTGGCCTGTTCATATGCATGGGCCAACTGCAATACCGCCAGATCGGCACCCCGCCTCCCGATGATTTGAACGCCCATCGGCAAACCTTGCACACCGAAACCAACCGGCACACTGATGGCGGGACTACCCGATAACGATGCAGGTATGACCACTTCCATCCAGCGATGGTAAGTATCCATATTTTTTCCGGCAATTTTGTCAGGCCAATGCGCATTCACGGAAAATGGAAATACCTGGGCCGTCGGCAGCAGCACAAAATCGAAATGTGTGAACATGTTGTTGAAGGCGTCATACAAGGCGCTTCGCGCAGCGGATGCTTTATAAAAGGCCGTAACAGGCAATTTCATGCCCCCTTCAATTTCCCAGATCAGTTCCGGCTTCATCAAAGCGCGTTTTGCAGGATTCAAATAACTGTCGCCGAGACTGCCTGCAAGCGACGCATGACGCAAAGTCAGCCACATTTCCCAAATACGTTCCGGCGCAAAATCAAGCCTGGCTTCATCGACTTTGCAACCTATCGATTCAAACGATGCGAAGGAAGTACTGCACAGTTCCATTACGCCAGTTTCCATCGGCAAATAACCGTTCAGATCGCCCAGCCAACCCACTCGTGTGCCGCGAAAGTCGTGCTTTAACGGCTCTGCAAAACGCGCTGGATTTTCCCGGACCGAAAGCGGCGCCCTGGCATCGTAGCCGGCCTGGGTAGACAACAACATGGCCAGGTCTGCGACGGTACGGCCCATCGGGCCATTGGTTGCCAGCTGTCCCAGGAATAATTCCGGTTGCGGCCCTGAAGGCACCACGCCGACAGTCGGGCGAAAACCATAAATGTTGTTGAATGCCGCAGGGTTGCGCAATGATCCCATCATGTCGCTGCCATCGGCCACCGGCACCATTTGCAGTGCCAGCGCAACAGCTGCGCCGCCGCTGCTGCCGCCAGCGATCTTGCTTTGGTCATAGGCATTTTTGGTAATGCCGAAATCGGGATTGTCGGTGTTGGATCCCAAGCCGAATTCAGGGGTATTGGTTTTGCCGATAATAATGGCGCCCTGGCGCTTGATCCGCTCAACAAAAATATCATCGTGTTGCGGGACATTGTCTTTGAACAGCGGCGAACCGAAAGTAGTACGGATACCGGCTGTTGCCGCCAGATCTTTGACGGCGTGCGGCATGCCATGCATCCATCCCAGATATTGACCGCGCGCCAATTGCTGATCACATCGATCGGCTTGTTTGAGCAAGGCATCGCCATCCTGCAGGGAGACGATCGCATTGACCTTGGGATTAAGTCGCTCTACCTGCTTGAGATAGGCTTGCATGGTTTCACGGCAAGAAACTTGCCGCGCTTTGATAGCCGCCGACAGCGCTACCGCATCCAGTGCGACAATGTCAGAGGGCGGATCAACGCGTTTAATCAGATTAACGGGTTTAGCCGTGCTTTCCGCAGCAGCTTGCGGGGAGATACCCGCAAGCAGACCCCCGAGGGAAGAACCTCCCAACATCGCCAGGCCGCCGCCGGCCAGGAATTTTCTACGCCGTAGTGAATTTACGGGCGTAGTCGCAGATGTGCCACCTGCACTCTCAGAAGTGAAGTCGCTTGTCATTGCTGTCTCCATTAATTTTTATATTTGCCGAATACGGAGCGCACTTTCGTCAGCATCTCCGGCTCGGGCATGGTCGACTATTGCATAAGAAGCATCGTGATGCAATAAAAACAATTGTGCAAACAATAACAATCGACAGCTGATATTTTTTGTAATTTCTGGCAAATAAAATCGCATCGTCAAGACGTAAAAATGCAAAGACCGCCGGAGGGGCGGTCTTTGAAAATATCTACTGTTGCGCTTTACGATTGAATTGCTGCAGCCAATGCGTGATTTTTACTCCGGCTTTTTAACCCTGAACCAAGCCGCATACAAAGCCGGCAAAAACAGCAGGGTCAAGCCGGTCGCAACAATCAGGCCACCCATGATCGCAACCGCCATCGGCCCCCAGAACACTGAGCGCGACAAGGGAATCATGGCCAGCACCGCCGCCGCCGCGGTCAGCATGATCGGCCGGCAACGGCGCACCGCCGCTTCGACAATCGCATTCCACGGCGCCACGCCGTTGGCGATATCGTGTTCGATCTGGTCGATCAGGATCACCGAATTGCGGATGATCATGCCGAACAGTGCGATCACTCCCAACTGCGCAACAAACCCGAACGGCCGCTGCAACAGCAGCAGCGCCACCGCCGCACCAGCAATACCCAACGGTCCGGTCAGGAATACCAGCAAGGAACGTGAAAAGCTATGCAGTTGCAGCATCAGCAACGTGAAGATGATGAAGATCACCAGCGGCACGTTGGCGGCAATTGACGCCTGCGCCTTGCCGCTGTCATGGGCCGCGCCGGCGACGTCAATCACATACCCCGGCGGCAACTGCGCCCGTATCTTGTCGAGCTGCGGATTGATCTGGTCGGTGACAGTCGGTCCTTGCACGCCATCGATCACATCGGCTTGCACCGTGATAGCCCAATTGCGCCATTCGCGCCACACAACGCCAGGTTCCCACACCAGCTTGACGGTGGCGATTTGCGCCAGCGGCACCGACTTGCCGCTGGCGGTCGGCACGTTGGCCTGGTTCAAGGCGTCGATGGTGGCCCGCTCATCCAGCGGCTGCCGTACCACGATGTCGATCAAACGATCGTGCTCGCGATATTGGCCGATGGCGGTGCCGGTCAACAAGGTGTTTACGGTCTGCATCACAGTTTGCGAACCGATGCCGAGGGCGCGCAGCTTGTCCTGGTCGAGGTCGACCCGCAGCACCTTGACCGACTCATTCCAGTTGTCATTCAGGCCGACAAGATTCGGATTGCTATTCATGACGTTCTTGACCTGATCGGCAATTGTCCTGACCTTGGCGGCGTCGGTGCCGCTGACGCGGAATTGCACCGCATACGGCACCGGCGGGCCGCTGGGAAGTAATTTGACGCGGCCTCTCACCTCCGGGAAGCCATGTTTGAATGCCTCGGTAATTCTCAGGCGCAGGGCATCGCGCGCCGCCAGGTTCTTGGTCAGCAACACCAGTTGCGCCACATTGGTTTGCGGCAGGATCTGGTCCAGCGGCAGATAAAAGCGCGGGCTGCCGCTGCCGACATAGGTGGTCATGCTTTCCAGCTCGGGTGCGGCATGGATGAAAGCTTCAAACTTCTTGGCCTGGGCTTCGGTTGCGGCGAAAGACGAACCCTCCGGCAACCACAGTTCGACCATCAGCTCGGGCCGGCTGGAATCGGGGAAAAACTGTTCTTCGATGAATTTGAAACCGAACACACCTAGGGTGAATACCATCAGCGTCAAGGCGATGGTGGTCTTGCGCCATTCGACACACCAGTTAACCGCATTCCTGACGCGCGTATAGAACGGTGTATTGAACAACTCGTGATGACCGTCGGCGCCGGCTGCCGGTTTCACTTTCAACAGCAGATAGCCGATATACGGCGTAAACAGCACCGCCACCAGCCACGAGATCAGCAAGGCCAGCGCATTCACCGAGAACATTGAAAAGGTATATTCACCCGCCGCCGATTTAGCCAGGCCGATAGGCAGGAAACCAGCCGCGGTGATCAGCGTTCCGGTCAGCATCGGCATCGCGGTCGAGGTATAGGCAAAGGTCGCCGCTTCCAGGCGCGACAAACCCTCCTCCATCTTGCGCACCATCATTTCCACCGCGATGATGGCGTCGTCGACCAGCAAACCCAGGGCGATGATCAGCGCTCCCAGCGAGATCTTATGCAAATCGATGCTGAAGATATTCATGAACAGGAAAGTGATCGCCAGCACCAAAGGAATCGTCAACGCCACCACCAGCCCGGGCCGCACGTCAATGCGGAACGGCTTGGTATGAAAACCGAGCGACAGGAAACTCACCGCCAGCACGATCAAGACCGCTTCCATCAGTGTCTTCAGGAATTCGTTGACGGATTCCGCGACGATCTTCGGCTGGTTCGAGACCCGCTCCAGATCGATGCCGACCGGCAGCTTGGCCTTGATCTGGGCCGTGATCTTTTCCATATCCTTGCCGAGCTCGATAATGTCGCCACCCTTCTCCATCGACACGCCGAGCCCGATCACTTCCTTGCCGTTGAAGCGCATCTTGGTCTGCGGCGGATCCTGGTATTCTCGCTTGACTACGGCAAAATCGCCCAGTCTGAAGGTCGTGTTATTGGCCCGCAACTGCAGGTTTTCCAAATCCTTGGGAGATGCCAGCGCGCCGCTCACGCGGATCTGCAGATTATCGGTGGCAGTCGCCAGCACGCCGGTCGACTGCAAGGCATTTTGCGCGCTCAGCTGGTTGACGATGTCTTGTACGGTAATCCCCAGCTGCGAGAATTTTTTCTGCGAAAATTCGATGAATATTTTTTCATCCTGGACGCCGAACAAATCCACCTTGGCAACCGACGGCAAGGTCAGCAATTGCTGGCGGACGAAATCGGCGTAATCCTTGACGTCGGCATAGTTGAAACCATCGCCCGAGACCGCAAAAATCGAGCTATAGGTTTCACCGAACTCATCATTGAAGAAAGGCCCCAGCACGCCTTGCGGCAGGGTCAGCTTGATGTCGTTGATCTTCTTGCGCACCTGATACCAGGCATCGACCGTTTCCTTGGGCGTGGCCGATTCCTGCAACTGCAGGATGATCAGCGTTTCGCCCGGTTTGGAATAACTGCGGATGGTATCGACGTGCGGCGTTTCCTGCAGCTTCTTTTCCAGCTTGTCCGTCACCTGGTCGGCCATCTGCAAGGCGGTGGCGCCGGGCCACTGAGCCGACACCACCATCGCGCGGAAGGTAAACGGCGGATCTTCATCCTGCCCCAGGCGGCCATAACTGAGGATGCCGCCGATCACCAGCACCACCATCAGGTAACGTGTCAGCGGTATGTGTTCCAGCGCCCAGCGCGACAGATTGAAACCGGTCTTTTTGCCATCGCTCATCGGGCCGCTCCGCCCGCTGGGGTGGAAACCGATGCGTCATTCGACGCCAATGGCTGGTTCGGTACGCTCTCAGGCGCAGGCAGACTACCTTCCGGCGCATTCAGAATAGTGACTTTTTGTCCCGGCTTCAGCTGGTTGACGCCGGCGGTAACCATCTGCTGGCCAGCACGCAGCGCGCCTTGAATCCACACCTCATTGCCATGCTGCCCGGTAACTTGCACCACCACCTGGCGCACTGCGCCACCATCGACCACCCATACCGCGCTATGGTCCTGCACCCGCAAAAGCGCCGTCAACGGAACCTTGATCGCATCGTCGCTGGTCTTGCTGATGAAGCTGGCATAAGCCGTCATTCCCAGCTTCACGTTAGGCGTATCGTCAGGGATCGCAATCTTGATAGCGTAAGTGCGGGTTGCCGGATCGGCAATCGGCGATACCTCGCGTACCGTGCCTTGAATTACTTGCTTGGGATCGGCCCACAGGCGCACTTGCACGTCGTGGCTGCCGCGCAATTTGTCGACCTGGTTTTCGGGAGCACCCACCACCACCTCCTTCGCTCCCTGACGCGCCACGCTAACCACCGGCGTGCCTGCAGCAACTACCTGCCCCGCCTCGGCATTGATGGCAGTGACCACACCGTCCACGTCCGACTCCAGAGTGGCGTAAGCGATCTGGTTCGATTGCGTCTTTAATGCAGCCTCAGCCTGATCGTAAGTGGCTTGCGCTGCCTTGAACTGCGACTCTTTCGCATCCAATGCGGCCTGGCTGACGAAATTCTTGTCACGCAGATCCTGGTAACGCTTCAAGTCGGCCCTGGCCGTATCGCGATTGCTGGTAGCCGAGGTAACTGCAGCCACCGACTGTGCTTGCGCCAGCTGCAGATCTTTCGGATCCAGCCGCATCAGCACCTGGCCGCGTTTGACGACGGTGCCGACATCGACCTGCCGCGCAATAATCTTGCCCGCCACGCGGAACCCGAGTTGCGACTCATAACGGGCTTGCACGGTGCCCGGAAACTCTGAGGTGACGTCGGCATTGGCTGGATTCAGCACCACCACCCGCACCGGGCGGATGTCTTCAACCTTTTCGACGTGTTTGGAACAAGCTCCCAGCAGTAATGTGCAAATAAGCAACAAGCCTGGAGAGCGCATGAGCGCTGGGATCGCTGCAACCGGACGCGGATTTATCTGGGTCAACACGGTTTTTCCTTTACTATTCTGGGCAGCATTGTTGCTACAGACCGCACGTTAATAACTTTTAAGTCAGTTATTATAATTGCGCCGGATCAAGTTTGCCCAAAGCTTTTTTTGGATCTGACAACAAGAGGAAAAAAATGTTCTTTTGATAAAATATCTCCGCTTTTTTTCTATCTTTCACCATCTTCTTGCTGTCCCAAGTTTCTTAACTAATGCCTTAATGTCTATCAATCATTACGAAAATTTTCCCGTTGCTTCCCTGCTCCTGCCAGCCCGCTTGCGTCCTGCAGTCAAAGCCATCTACGCATTTGCCCGTAGCGCGGACGATATCGCTGACGAAGGCGACGCCAGCGCCGACCAGCGCCTGCGCGAACTGCACTCCTACGAAGCAGCTTTAGACAGAATAGAACATAAGCAAGCCGCAGAAAGCCCGTTGTTTCAAACCCTGGAACAAGTGATTGTTGAATACCGGCTGCCGCTGGCGCCATTCCGTGACTTGCTGTCCGCCTTCAAGCAGGACGTGGTCACTACCCGCTACAGCCGGTTCACCGATTTGCTCGATTACTGCCGACGCTCCGCCAATCCGGTCGGCACCCTGATGTTGCATCTGTATGGCGCGGCCACCGAACAGAACCTGCGCGATTCGGACGACATTTGTTCGGCATTGCAATTGATTAATTTTTGGCAAGACGTCGCTATCGATTGGCAAAAGGCGCGGATTTACCTGCCGCTGGAAGACCTGCAGCGGTTCGGCGTGTCGCAAGCACAACTGGCCAGCGGCACGGTGGATCACGCCTGGCGCCGCCTGATGCAGTTCGAGGTGCAACGCGCGCGCAACATGATGACCGGCGCCCAGGCTCTGGCGCTGAGGCTGCCTGGCCGGATCGGCTGGGAATTGCGGCTGGTGATACAGGGCGGCTTGCGCATCCTGGAGATGCTGGAAACGGTTGACTACGACATGTTCCGTCACCGTCCGAAACTGGACAAAGGCGACTGGTGCCTGTTGCTCTGGCGTGCCTTGCGCATGCGATAGAGAGCCGCGGTCGCCCGGATCACAGTCTGCATCAATGAAAATACTAAAAATCAGCAAACAATCCGTGTTCTTACGTATACTTCGGGCAAATTGTTTTTAAGCCGCTCCCCATATCCATGTCCCCAGACGATTACTGCCAGCAAAAGGCCGCTCAGAGCGGATCCAGTTTTTATTACAGCTTTCTGTTCTTGCCGGCAGAGCGGCGACGCGCCATCACGGCGCTGTATGCTTTCTGCCGCGAGGTCGACGATACAGTCGACGACTGCACCGACGAAAGCGTGGCGCGCACCAAATTGATGTGGTGGCGCAAAGAAATCGCAGCCATGCTGGCCGGCAATCCATCCCATCCGGTGACCCAGGCTTTGCAACCGCATCTGCAAACTTACGGATTGGACGGCAAACACCTGCAAGCCATCATCGATGGCATGGAGATGGATCTGAACCAGACCCGTTATCTGGACTATCCGGGCTTGAAGCAATATTGCTGGCATGTGGCCGGCGTGGTCGGCATCCTGTCGGCCAGCATCTTTGGCGTGAGCCAGCCGCAGACGCTGCAGTTTGCCGAAAAACTCGGTCTCGCATTCCAGCTGACCAACATCATCCGCGACGTCGGCGAAGATGGCCGCAAGGGCCGCATCTACCTGCCGGTCAATGAGTTGCAGCAGTTCGGCGTCACCGCTGCCGATATCCTGAACGCGCGCTATAGCGAGAATTTTGTCAACCTGATGCGGTTCCAGGTGGCGCGCGCGCAGCAAGCCTATGACGATGCATTTGCCTTGCTGCCCAGGCAAGACCGGCGAGCACAGCGGCCGGGCTTGATGATGGCCGCCATCTATCGGGCCTTGCTGAACGAGATCGAGCGCGACGGTTTCCATGTATTGAATCAACGCATCTCACTGACACCCATCCGCAAATTGTGGCTGGCATGGAAAACCTATGTACGTGGCTGACCTGACGTCGCCGTCCGTCTTTTCTTCTTTCTGAAAATGGCTGCAGAAGCACAACATATCGCCGTCATCGGCGCCGGCTGGGCCGGTTGCACTGCCGCCGTCGAGCTGACGCAGGCTGGTCATCAGGTAACCTTGTTTGAAGCGAGCCGACAACTCGGCGGCCGTGCGCGGCGGGTCGACATCAATGAGATCGCGCTGGACAACGGCCAGCACATCCTGCTCGGTGCATACAGCCAAACCCTGCAAATGATGCGCAAGGTCGGCATCGACCCGGCCAGCGCCATGCTGCGCCTGCCCTTGCAAATGTGCTACCCCGCCGATAGCGGCGGCATGACCTTTACCGCACCGCGTCTGCCGGCGCCTTTGCATCTGCTGTTTGCCCTCTGGCGCGCACGGGGCCTGGAGCGCCAGGACAAACTGGCGCTTGCGCGATTTTCTTCAGCGGCGCGCTGGATGGGCTGGCAGTTGCACGACGATTGCAGCGTCAGCACCTTGCTGGAACGCTTCGACCAGACTGACCGTTTGATCCGGTTGATGTGGCGGCCGCTGTGCATCGCAGCACTGAACACCAGGCCGGAGCACGCCTCGGCGCAAGTTTTCCTGGCGGTGCTGCGCGATAGCCTCGGCGCCCGCAGACGCGCATCGGACATGTTGCTGCCGCGGCTGGACCTGAGCAGCCTGTTTCCGCAAAGGGCCGCAGCATTCATCGAGGAGCGCGGCGGTAATGTCGAGTCCGGCTGCAGCATCAGGCAATTGCGCCGCAACGGCGAACAATGGCAACTACAGGGCAACGACGCCAATCTGGATTTCGATGCCGTCGTGATCGCCACACCGCCGGAAACCGCGGCCACGCTGCTGGATGGCAGTGCCGATGCCTCACTTCTCGCCACTTTACGCAGTTTTGAGTACGAACCGATTACCACCTGTTATCTGCAATATGCCAGCGACACGCGCCTGCCGCGGCCTTTCTTCGCTTTGCTGGACGACCCGGAAAATGCTGGTAAAAATGTTGGCAACACAGCAGCCTGGGGTCAGTTCGTGTTCGATCGCGGTCAGCTCGATCCGACTCAGGCTGGCTTGCTGGCGGTAGTCATCAGCGCCTCGTCCGCAGCTATCCAAGCTGGCCACGAAGAATTGGCAAAAGCCGTCGCCGCACAACTGGCCGCAACCTTCAAGCAACCACAACTGGCAGCGCCTTCCTGGACCAAGGTCATTTCCGAAAAGCGCGCCACCTTCGCCTGCACCCCGGGACTGGTTCGGCCAGCCAACGATAGCGGACTGGACAAGCTGATGCTGGCCGGCGACTACACCGCCAGCGACTATCCGGCGACGCTGGAGTCGGCGGTACGCAGCGGCAAGCTGGCGGCACGGGAACTGCTGGCCCAACTCCGCTGAGCGTTTGGGTTGAAAACGGGTTGAAAATGGGTTGAAAACGATTCATGCCAGA
Organism: Collimonas sp. OK307; assembly: GCF_900113705.1. Taxonomy (GTDB): domain Bacteria; phylum Pseudomonadota; class Gammaproteobacteria; order Burkholderiales; family Burkholderiaceae_D; genus Collimonas. The sequence continues at coordinate 513,730 of NZ_FOQI01000001.1, forward strand.
CATCAATTGATTTCTACTATGGCGGCATTCTTTTCATCTAATATAGCGCCATACAAGTCACCAAGAGAATCCTATGCCTGTGATTACCTGCGTTGAAGACCTGCGGCTGCTGGCCAAGAAACGTGTACCAAAAGCATTTTACGACTATGCCGACAGCGGCTCGTATACCGAATCGACCTACCGCGCCAACAGCAGCGACCTCGCCGCGCTGCATTTGCGCCAGCGGGTTGCCATCAACGTCGATCAACGCTCAACCCGCAGCACCATGATCGGCCACGATGTGACGATGCCGGTGGCCATCGCCCCTACCGGCCTGACCGGCATGCAATGGGCCAACGGTGAAATGCTGGGGGCCATCGCCGCCGAGAAATTCGGCATCCCGTTCACGCTGTCGACCATGAGCATCTGCTCTATCGAAGATGTCGCCAGCGTCACCACCAAGCCGTTCTGGTTTCAACTGTACGTGATGCGCGACCGTGGTTTTATCAAATCGCTGATCGAGCGCGCCAAGGCGGCCAAATGTTCGGCGCTGGTGCTGACGCTGGATCTGCAAATCCTCGGCCAACGCCACAAGGATCTGAAAAACGGTATGTCGGTGCCGCCGAAAATGACCCTGGCCAACCTGATCGATCTCGCCAGCAAACCCGGCTGGGCCATGCGCGCCCTGGGCGGCCGCAAGTCATTCGGCAATCTGGCCGGCCACGTCTCCGGCGCCGACGGCATCATGACCCTCAGCAAATGGACTGCCAGCCAGTTCGACCCGACCCTGAACTGGGACGACATCGCCTGGATCAAGGAACAATGGGGCGGCAAGCTGATTCTGAAAGGGATTCTGGATATCGAGGACGCCAAGATCGCCGCCACCACCGGCGCCGACGCTATCGTCGTCAGCAATCACGGCGGGCGGCAACTGGATGGCGCGGTGTCGTCGATCTCGGCGCTGCCGGCGATTGTCGATGCGGTAGGCGATCAGATTGAAGTCTGGTTCGACGGCGGCATCCGCAGCGGCCAGGACGTGCTGAAAGCGGTCGCGCTGGGCGCCAAGGGCACCATGATCGGCCGTGCTTTCCTGTACAGCCTGGGTGCAATGGGCGAAGCCGGCGTCACCAAGATGCTGCAGATCCTGCAGCAGGAACTCGATGTCAGCATGGCGCTGACCGGCACTAAAGATATCAAGGATGTGGGGCCGCACATCCTGACTTAAGTTAAATCAAGTTAAAGCTTGCCGGCCTGCTTGAGGCGACTCGTCAAGCCGTCGGCGATATCGTTGTGATCGAATTTTCTGGCGAGGTCGATCGCTGTCATGCCGACATCGTTTTTCAAGGTGACATCGGCGCCGCTATCGAGCAGCAGCTTGACTGTCTGGATTTTGCCGGCACGCGCAGCCATCATGATCGGCGTCGTGTTGTTGGGTGAGCCGGCGTCGATGTAGGCCGAGGCATCCAGCAGCATCTGCACGATTTCATCATTACCGACCGCGGCGGCATAGTGCAGCGCCGTCCAGCCGGTGTTGTTGGGCTCCGCCTCCTTGTCCAGCAAAGCCTTGACTGCCGCCACATCGCCCTTGTAAGAAGCAATCATCAAAGCGGTGTCGCCGTTGCGCGATCGCAGGTTGAGATCGATACCATGCGCATTGAGCAGAACCGCAAACACTTTCTTCGAATCCTCATGCACGGCCAGCATCAAACCGGTTTCGCCACGCTGCTTTTGCGCTATCAGATTCGGATCGACGCCGGCCGCCAGAAGTTTCTTCATGCCACGCTCGTCATCCAGCTGGACTGCCTTGGCATAGGCGTCGGCGGTTTTGCTGTCACTAGCCGCAAAACTCACGGACGGCAAACAAGCCAGCGCCAACAGCAGTAACACAAATGCTGAAAACTGCGAATGCGCGTTCATGTGATTGACCGCGCGATTAAATAAGTTAGGCATGCGCCTGATCCTTTGCCAGTTTGAACAAATTGAAGAAATTATCGGTGGTTTGCTGCGCCACTTGCGTCGCCGGCACACCCTTTAAATTAGCCAGGAATTCGCCGACGTGCATGACCCAGCCAGGCTCGTTCATCTTGCCGCGATGCGGCACCGGCGCCAGATACGGCGAATCGGTCTCAATCAAGGTGCTGCTCAATGGCACCGCCAGCGCCACGGCCTGCAACTCCTTGGCGCTCTTGAAGGTGACGATGCCGGAAAACGAAATATAGAACCCCATCGCCATTGCCGCCTCGGCCACTTCCAGCGATTCGGTAAAACAATGCATCACGCCGCCGGCGCCGCCGGCATCGGTGCCGGCGCCCTCTTCCTGCATGATGCGGATAGTATCTGCCGAGGCGGCGCGGGTGTGGATGATCAAAGGCTTGCCGGTCGCGCGCGAAGCCCGGATGTGGCGGCGGAAACGCTCGCGCTGCCACTCCAGGTCGCCTTGCAAACGGTAATAATCAAGGCCGGTTTCACCGATGGCGATGATTTTCGGATGATCGGAAAGACGAATCAGATCGTCGACGCTAGGTTCCGGCGTATCTTCATAGTCAGGGTGCACCCCGACTGAAGCATAGATATGCGGATAGGTCTTGGCCAGCTCCAGCACTTGCGGAAAATCGGGCAGGTCGACCGATACGCACAATGCATGGGTAACCTGGTTTTGCGCCATCTTGGCGAGTACTTCCGGCATCCTGGCGGACAGCTCGGGGAAGTTGATATGGCAGTGGGAATCGATATACATAGGCAGGATTATATCGCTTACGCACGCGCCATCGAAGATGAGGGGGTAGCGCGGACACAAGAACGTGCCCGCGCACCATTTTTATTCAGCCATGCCCAAGGCTTGTTTTTGCAACTGGATCAACTCGCCGATCCCGCCTTGTGCGAGATCCAGCAAGCTATTCAAGGTAGGCCGGTCGAAAGCAACGCCTTCCGCCGTACCTTGCACTTCGATGAAATGCCCGGTGTCGGTCATCACCACATTCATATCGGTATCGCAACCGGAATCCTCGACATAATCCAGGTCCAGCACCGGCGTACCTTGATAAACGCCGACCGAAATCGCCGCGACAAAGTGCTTCAAAGGAATCGCAGCGATCGCCTTGCTTTCCAACAACCGGGAAAATGCATCGTAAGCCGCGACCATGGCGCCGGTAATCGACGCAGTGCGGGTGCCGCCGTCAGCCTGGATCACGTCGCAATCCAGATGCAGGGTACGCTCGCCGAAAGCCTGCAGATCAAATGCCGCCCGTAATGAACGCCCGATCAAACGCTGGATTTCCTGGGTGCGGCCGGATTGCTTGCCCCGCGCTGCTTCGCGGTCCATGCGGGTATTGGTAGAGCGCGGCAACATGCCGTATTCAGCTGTCAGCCAACCCTGCCCTTTACCCTTCAGGAAGCCCGGGACTTTTTCCTCCAGGCTGGCGGTACAGATAACCTTGGTGTCACCGAATTCGACCAGTACAGAACCTTCGGCATGCTTGGTGTAATTGCGGGTCAGGCGCACGGTGCGCAAAACATCGGCGGCGCGTCCGCTAGGACGGGTAATAGGCAACATGTAAATTCCTTAAATATTTTTCTCAATGGCGCCGCGGATTTCCGCAATCGCCTGTTCGATATCGGCATCGCTGAAGCCGTCCGGAGCGTCTGTCGCTCCAAGTCGCGGCGCCTGGATGGTGGTGGTCAGGCTGCCAATCGGCAGCGTATGGGTAACGATCGAACTGGAGGGATCGTCAATGTTCGGGTCGCTGCCCCAGGCCATTGCCAAAGCTGTAACATTATCGCTGGTTTTACCGGCAATCCCAAGCGCATTGTTCACCAGCTCCGGCACCGCCCGCACGATGGTGCTGGTTTGCAGGCGTTGCGCCAATACGTGATCGGGCAACATCGACCATAGGCCGTCAGAGCACAACAGTACGACATCGCCCGCCTGCAGGCTGACGCGGCGTGACAGCTCTACAATCGGCATGTTGGTTGCGCCGAGACAGTTGAACAGCTTGTTGCGGTCTGGATGGGTGGCGCGCTCAGAAGGATCTGCCTTGCCTTGCGCAATCAGACTTTCGATGCGCGAGTGATCGCGGGTGCGCGCCAGGATTTGGCCGTTACGCATCCAGTACAGGCGCGAATCGCCGCAGTGTGCCCAGAATGCGCTGTTGTGCTGGATCAGGCAAGCCACCACCGTGGTGCGCGGGGTTTCCGAGAGTTTGTGCACTTCCCGGTAACGATGGATTTCCATGTGCGCAGCGTAGAAAGCGTCTTCAAGAAACCGCTCCGGTTTCTTGATATAAGGCTGGGCATTCTTCTGGAATAGCGAACCGATGGTCTGCATAGCAATGTTGGCGGCGATCTCGCCGTGCAGGTGGCCACCCATGCCGTCGGTCAGCAACAGCAACAAGGCGTCACGCGTGAAGCTATAGCCCATCCGGTCCTGATTGACCTTGCGGCCGCCGATATGGCTTTCTTGATAAACAGAAAATCGCATGACTATGTACAATTCTTGCTAAAAATGCAGCTAAAAAACGGGAGCAATGACGCGGCGCGTTGCAGAGCGCTATGCGGAATGCGTCACTGCATGTTTATTGTGGTTTTTTCGTGTTTTTTACTGCGTGTTTTCCTGGATCGTCGTATCCGGATTGCTCTCGGCTTTCCGACGGAACTGGATATGCGTGAAAAAGACGTTGCGTATCTTGCGCGTCACCATATCGCGCACGCTTACCTCTTCTTCCTGTACCGGCTCCATCAGCGCGCGCTGCACCGCAAACACGCTTTGCGGCCGTTGCAGCGGATCGATCATCAGGCACCAACGCACCACCTGGATCAACTCCGGCGAATACAGGCCTTCCAGCTTGCGGAAATGCCCTTCCATCTTGTCGTTGACCTTGCGCTGATCCACCGGTTGCGGCGGCGCACCGACCATGCAGGCAAAAATCGAGGCGCCGATACTGTAAATGTCGGTCCATGGGCCCAGGTTGCCATTGCGCTCATATAGTTCGGCCGGAGCGAAACCGGGCGTATACATCGGGTACAGTTTAGGCGAATCGGAGCGCAGGGTCTGGCGGGCGGCGCCGAAGTCCAGCAGGATCGGCGTACCGTCAGCGCGCAAATAGATATTTGCCGGCTTCAGGTCCAGATGCAACAGCTTATGCGTATGCACCTCACGCAGGCCGTTCATCACGTGACGGAACATCTTGCGGATGAATTTTTCCGACACCAGCGGCTTTTCCCCTTTATCGCGGCGGCGCAGGATGTGTTCCTGCAGCGAGCGGCCGGACTCGTAGGCCATCACCATATACACCGTTTCATTGGCGCGGAAGAAATTGATAACGCTCACCACGTTCGGATGCGCGATGCGCGCCAAAGCGCGGCCTTCCTCGAAAAAGCACTTAAGGCCGATCCTGAAGGTCGGCAGGTTTTCCGGCGAAATTGCCGGCGCCAGTTCGCCCCACTGTCGTAACGCCAGCGAACTTGGCAGATATTCCTTGATGGCGACTGCGTTGCCATCTTCATCGTATGCCAGATAGACAATACTGAACCCGCCAGAAGCAATCTTCTTTACAATGCGGTATCCAGCAATTTTTAGCCCGTCAGGCAATGGTGCATTGTTTTGCGCGGCCATGCGATCCTACCCTAGTAATTGGTGTAAGGATTGTCTTGATAAATCGCTGACTTGTAAAGAAAAACCCTTGCAAACCAGAAACAAAGGACAGCATTTTGACTATCTGTAGCATGACAGGTTACGCCGTTACCAACCGCGAGACGGCCGCAGGCACGATTACCATCGAAATCAAGAGCGTCAACTCGCGCTTTCTCGACCTGCAATTCCGCATCAATGACGACCTGCGCTCGCTCGAACCGGCGTTGCGCGAGGCCATCATCGGCCGCATTGCGCGCGGCAAAGTCGAATGCCGGCTGAGTTTCGGGCGCAAGACGGCTTCCGGCGCATCGCAAGCCCTGAACACGACGCTACTGGCATCTCTTGTCGATTTGCAAAACGCAGTACGCCAGCAATTCATCGAAGCGGCGCCGTTCACCGTCAATGAATTGCTGCGCTGGCCCGGCGTCATCGAGGAGGCGGTGATCAGCCAGGATACATTACAGGCCGATATCCAGGCCACCATGAGCGCAACGCTGGAGGCATTTGTCGAGTCGCGCGCGCGCGAAGGCGCGGCCCTGCAAGCCACACTGATCACCCGAATCGATGCCATGGAAGCCATCGTACAGCGCATCACGCCGCTGGTACCGCAGGTGGTGGCGCAATTCCAGCAAAAAGCCATAGAGCGCATGCAAGAGGCACTGGGCCTGGCGCAACAGGACGCCAGTAACTCAGGCCTGTCGCGCGAAGAAGCGCTGGACCGGATTCGCCAGGAAGTCACCTTGTATGGCATCCGCATCGATATTGCCGAAGAATTATCCCGGCTAGCGGCGCACCTGGGCGAAACCCGTCATATCCTGAAAAAAGGCGGCCAGGTTGGCAAGCGCCTGGACTTCATGATGCAAGAGCTCAACCGCGAAGCCAACACCGTTGGCTCCAAGGCTGCGATCAAGGAACTCGCCGACGCCTCCATGGAATTGAAGCTGCTGATCGACCAGATGCGTGAGCAGGTGCAAAACCTCGAATAGCAAGCAGTCGTATCGCCGTAAACTAAAAAGCCGCTGCAGATATGACATCTGCAGCGGCTTTTTGCCTGATACCGGCAATTTCTCCCGGCGCTTACTTCGCGACGATGAAGTTCTTCAGTTCCTTGGTGCGCTGTACGGTGTGGCCGCGCATGCATCCCAGGAATTCGAGGTTACGAATAGAACCGCTCTCGTTGTAGGTATAGACGGCGTCACAATCCTTTTTACGGAAAGTGACCCAGGCACGCTGCGCCTCGATCAGCTTCTTCTTGACCTCGCCATAGCGCACGCCGTCCTGGTCAGGCTTGGTGATTTGCTGGACCAATTGCTGATAGGTGTCGTTCAAGGTTTTTTCATCTTTGTCGAATTCGGTCTTGGCGCAGGCATTCATTTCCAGGGTGTTGCTCTGCGACAGACAAGGGTCGACTTGGGCAAATGCTGCTGCGGGTAGTACCAGGCACAGGGCCATCAACATCTTACGCATACACTCTCCTTGTAGTAAGCCATCAATCAGCAATTAAAACTAAACGCTTAACCCAACTCTTCCAACCGGATCTTGGTCACCGAGCCAACCACGGTCGCCAGGGCTTCAATCTTTGCAATCGCCGCCTCGACATTTTTCTCCTGCGTCTGATGCGTCAGCATGATGATATCCGTACGGGTCTCGCCCGCTGCCGGCTCTTTTTGCAGCATGGCATCGATCGAAATCGACGAGTCTGCCAGAATCCGCGTGACATCGGCCAGCACCCCAGGCTGGTCGGCGACATGCATGCGCAGATAATAGCTGGTGGTGATTTCCGCCATCGGCAGGATCGGCGTGTCAGCCATGGCGTTCGGCTGGAATGCCAGATGCGGTACGCGATGCTCAGGATCGGCAGTCGCCAGGCGAGTGATGTCGACCAGGTCAGCGATCACCGCCGAAGCGGTAGGCTCGGCGCCAGCGCCTTTACCGTAGTACAGCGTATCGCCGACAGCATCGCCACGCACCAGCACCGCATTCATGGCGCCTTCAACGTTAGCGATCAGGCGCGCGCTCGGGATCAGTGTCGGATGTACGCGCAGCTCGATGCCGCCCGCAGTGCGCTTGGTAATGCCGAGCAGCTTGATGCGATAGCCGAGTTGTTCGGCGTAGCGGATATCGGTAGCCTGTAGCTTGGTAATGCCTTCCACGTGCGCTTTATTGAACTGCACCGGGATGCCGAACGCAATCGAAGCCATGATGGTCAGCTTGTGGGCGGCATCCACACCTTCGATATCGAAGGTAGGATCAGCTTCGGCATATCCCAAGCGTTGCGCTTCCTTCAGCACGACGTCAAAGTCGAGCCCCTTGTCGCGCATTTCGGACAGGATGAAATTGGTGGTGCCGTTGATGATGCCGGCGATCCATTGGATGCTGTTGGCGGTCAAGCCTTCGCGCAGTGCTTTAATGATAGGAATGCCGCCGGCAACCGCGGCTTCAAAGGCGACGATCACGCCCTTCTCCTGCGCCGCCTTGAAAATCTCGTTGCCATGCGTTGCAATCAGCGCCTTGTTGGCGGTGACCACATGCTTGCCGTTGGCGATCGCCTGCAGCACCAGATCCTTGGCGATACCGTAGCCGCCGATCAACTCGATGACGATATCGATATCGGGATTGTTGACTACCAGTTTGGCGTCGTTGACCACGGTGACTTCACCGTTGGTCAGCTGCCTGGCACGCTCGACGTCGAGATCGGCCACCATCGTAATCTCAATAGCTCTCCCTGCGCGCGCTGCAATCTCTTGCTGATTGCGCTTCAATACGTTAAACGTGCCGGAACCGACCGTACCTATGCCAAGCAAACCTACCTTGATGGATTTCATGATCTCTGTTGTCTGTGAAAAAATCTGATGATACCGGGCTGGCAGCTACACCAGTCCGACGTAAAAATAAACTCTAAACCCTATCTCAGGCAGTGCCATGCCGCCGGCGATAGCCCTCCAGGAAATTCGCAATGCGTCCCATCGATTCCGCCAGGTCGTCAGTGTTGGGCAAGAACACCACGCGGAAATGGTCCGGCGTCGGGCAGTTGAAACCGGTGCCTTGCACAATCAGCACGCGCTGCTCTGCCAGTAATTCATAGGCGAAATCCTGATCGTCTGCAATCGGATATATTTTCGGATCCAGGCGGGGGAACATGTACAGCGCAGCCTTCGGCTTGACGCAGGTCACGCCCGGGATATCGGTCAGCAACTTGTAGGCCATGTCGCGCTGGCGCGTCAAACGGCCGTGCGGCCCGACCAGGTCATTGATGCTCTGGTAGCCGCCCAGCGCAGTCTGGATTGCGTACTGGCCAGGCGCGTTGGCGCACAGGCGCATGGACGCCAGCATGTTCAGGCCTTCGATATAACTCTTGGCGTGTTTTTTCTCGCCTGACACCACCATCCAGCCGGCACGATAACCGCAGGAACGATAGTTTTTCGACAGGCCGTTAAAGGTAATGAACAGCACATCGTCGGCCAGCGAGGCCAGCGAGGTATGAGTCTCGCCGTCATACAGTACCTTGTCGTAGATCTCGTCGGCAAAAATAATCAGTTGATGCTGGCGTGCCAGATCGACGATCTGTTGCAGCAGCTCCACCGGATACAAAGCGCCGGTAGGATTATTCGGATTGATGACGACAATCGCGCGGGTATTCGAATTGATTTTCTTTTTGATATCTTCGATATCAGGAAACCAGCCGGCTTGCTCGTCGCAAACATAATGACGCGGTGTACCGCCCGACAGGCTGACCGCGGCGGTCCAAAGCGGATAGTCCGGCGCCGGCACCAGCACTTCGTCGCCAGTGTTGAGCAAGGCATTCATGCTCATCACGATCAGTTCCGACGCGCCGTTACCCAGGTAGATGTCGTCAATCGTGACGCCCTGGATATTCTTTTGCTGGCAATAATGCATCACCGACTTGCGCGGCGCAAACATGCCTTTGGAATCGGTATAACCCGAAGCGTTGCCCATGTTGAGAATCATGTCCTGCACGATTTCATCGGGCGGCTCGAAACCGAACACGGCCAGGTTGCCGATGTTCAGCTTGATGATCTTATGACCTTCTTCCTCCATTTGCCGCGCCTTTTCCAACACCGGGCCGCGAATGTCATAACAAACGTCATCTAGTTTTTTCGATTTTTGAATCGGTCGCACAGCACAATTCCTTGTATTTTACGCAACATTATCGAGCTTTAAAAAGCTGTCTGGAAAATTGAGGTATCGTCACACTTGATTACGTGCGCCGCAGCAAATGCAAGCAATAGCCCCTTGTAAGGGCCTCCCAAGCTATTTCACGACTTTTCAGACAGCTTTCTGGCAGTGCACAAATCACTGCCCGAACCACCCATTCTGCCGAAAGCGTGAGGTTTTATCAATCAATAACGCAAGTTCCGCGACGGAAAACGCTACAATGCAGCACTTTATTTTCCATTTTCCGGAAATTTGCACATCGTCTGCGGTCTATCCTGTGGTTTTGCTAATTATTGGCGGGTAGGATTTTTCCCTCAACGAGTAAAGATAATGCAATGAAGCTACATACCACATCGACCCAACAGTATCAGACAGTCACGGCCTACGACGACAAGGGCGTGGAAATCAACGCCGTCCGCTACGAGCACAGCTTGCTGGTGCTGCCTGAGGTGGCGCCGGTGGCATGGCCAGTCAGCAGTTTCGACGCCCTCCATGCCGAGCATTTTGCCCATATAGACAGCACCCGGCCCGACGTCGTGATCCTTGGCACCGGTTCGCGCCAACGTTTTGTGCACCCGAAACTGACCACGGTGCTGACCTCGCGCCGCATCGGCGTCGAGTGCATGGACAACAAGGCCGCTTGCCGGACTTACAACATTTTAATGGCCGAGGGACGTAAAGTCGCCCTGGCCTTGATTTTCGATACCAACAAGGAAACCGCCCAAGATGCGTGAACTGCACAAATCAAAAACTTTCGTCTGGCTGCTGTTCCTGTTGTTCTGCATCATCTGGTTTTACATGCTTGGCGCCCGTACGCTGGTGCCGACCGATGAAGGCCGCTACGCCGAAATGGCGCGTGAAATGGTCGCCACCGGCGACTGGATTACCTTACGGCTGAATGGCCTCAAATATTTTGAAAAACCACCGCTGCAAACCTGGATGAATGCGCTCACGTTCGAGCTGTTTGGCCTGGGTGAATGGCAGGCACGTTTGTGGACTGGTTTGTGCGGCTTGCTGGGCGTGGTGCTGGTGTCGTTCACCGGCACCCGCATGTTCTCTGCGCGCATCGGTTTCTATGCGGCGCTGGTGCTTGGCTCCAGCTTCCTGTGGGCCGGCCTTGGCCACATCAACACGCTGGACATGGGCTTGTCCGGCATGATGACGATTTCCTTGTGCGCCCTGTTGCTGGCGCAGCGCAGCGAAATAAGCCATAGCGAACAACGCAACTGGATGCTGCTGTGCTGGGCCGGCATGGCGCTGGCTGTATTGTCGAAAGGCTTGATCGGCTTGCTCATACCCGGTGCGGTATTGGTGTTGTACACCCTGTTTTCGCGCGACTGGTCGATCTGGAAGCGCTTGCACCTGGTATTGGGCCTGATCCTGTTCTTTCTCATCACGACACCCTGGTTCGTGCTGATTTCGATGAAAAATCCGGAATTCCCGCAATTCTTCTTTATCCACGAACAATTCCAGCGCTTCACCACCAAGATTCATAACCGCTATGGCCCGCCCTACTACTTCGTCCCTATCCTGATATTGGGTATCGTGCCGTGGCTTGGCGTCTTGTTCCAAAGCTTGTGGAACGGCGCGCACGAACGTAGCGCGGCATCCGGCTTCCAGCCGAAGAAAATGCTGTTGATCTATAGCATATTCATTTTCGTCTTCTTCAGCATTTCCGACTCCAAGCTGCCGTCTTACATCCTCCCGATCTTCCCGGCGCTGGCGCTGTTGATTGCCTGCCATCTGGATAACGCCAGCAACAAGTCGGTACAAGCCTCGGCGTGGCTGCTGCTGGTGCCGGCGATCGCCGGCCTGGTGTTATCCTCCAAAATCCCGACACTGGCCAAGGACGCTTACACCCTGCCATTGATGCAAGCCCACGTGCCTTGGGTTTTCGCCGCATCGGTAGTTGCCTTTATCGGCGGCATAGCAGCATTGATGCTGGTGCGCCGTCAACGCGAATGGGCCATCGTCGCCCTGGCTGCCAGCGGCTTCATCGGTGGCCAGCTGTTGATGTACGGTCACGATCCGCAAGGACGTTATTCCGCCGGGATCGACCTGGTGCCTGCCATCAATGCAGAAATGACGCCGCAAACCACGCTGTACGTGGTCGGCAAATACGAGCAGGCGCTGCCGTTCTACCTGCGCCGCACCATGACCATGGTGCAGCATAAGGATGAACTGGAGTTCGGCATCGGCCAGCAACCGGAGCTGTGGATCCCGACTATCGATGCCTTCGCCACCAAATGGACCGCCGATCACGTCGCCGGCAAGAAGGATATCGCCATCATCCGCCCGGAAAACTATCGCGACCTGGAACAGCGCGGGGTCCCGATGCGTGTCATCGGCCAGGATCCGCGCCGTGTCGTGGTGACCAACCAGGGGATTCCTGCAGCGCCAGCGACAGCAGCTCCTGCTGCTACGACTGAGCCAGCGCCTGCAGCAGAGGCATCGGCCCCGTCTTCCGCGCCGGCTGCGCCCTACTAACCAGCGACACACATGAATCTGACTACATTTGCCTTTATCTTCACCGGCGTCTGCCTCAACGCCGTGGCGCAACTCTTGCTGAAAGCCGGCACCAACGCGGTCGGCGTCATCAGCCTGACGCCGCAGAACTGGTTTGCCACCGGCATCAAGCTGGCCACCCAATTGCCGATTCTCGGTGGCCTGACTTGCTACGTCATTTCGCTGATAGTCTGGATTATCGGCCTGTCGCGGGTTGACGTTACCATTGCCTATCCTATGCTGTCGCTGGGCTATGTCATCAGCGCTGTCGGCGCCTGGTATTTCCTGGGCGAAGCCGTATCGGCGCAACGGTTGATGGCAATCGGCGTCATTATTGTCGGCGTGGTAATGCTGACCCGTAGTTAAACTTCGCGGTTAGACTTATACATTTACATAAGCTGTCGATTGTTTCGTCACTGATATCGTCACTATTTCCGTCAAACTTACATCGGATTTCACAACCAATATGAGCCAACAACCCTTCCTGCCGTTTGCCAAACCCACCATCGACGAAGCCACGATCGCAGCGGTCGGCGATGTCTTGCGTTCCGGTTGGATTACCAGCGGCCCCAAGGTGCAGGCATTCGAAGCGCAGTTGTCCGAATATTTCGGCGGCCGTCCGGTGCGCACCTTCAATTCCGGCACCTGCACCATGGAAATCGCCTTGCGCATCGCCGGCATCGGTGTTGGCGATGAAGTCATCACCACGCCGATTTCCTGGGTTGCCACTGCCAACGTGATTATTGAAACCGGTGCTACGCCGGTGTTCGCCGACATCGATCCGGTCACCCGCAATATCGACCTGGCTCAGGTAGAAGCCGCCATCACACCGCGTACCAAGGCCATCATTCCGGTCTACCTGTCGGGTCTGCCGGTGGATATGGATCGCCTGTACGCGCTGGCAAAAAAACATGATCTGCGTGTAGTGGAAGACGCCGCACAAGCGTTGGGATCGACCTGGAACGGCAAACGCATCGGCGCCCTCGGCGACTTCGTCTCGTTCAGCTTCCAGGCCAACAAGAACATCACGTCATCTGAAGGCGGCTGCCTGGTGCTGAACAATGCCGAAGAAGCACGTCTCGCAGAAAAATATCGGCTGCAAGGCGTTACCCGCAGCGGTTTCGACGGTCTCGATGTCGATGTCCTCGGCGGCAAATTCAACATGACCGACGTTGCGGCAGCCATCGGCCTCGGCCAGTTTGCCCATATCGAAGCGATTACTGCCCACCGGCGCGAGCTGGCGCAGTACTACTTCACCTGTTTCGGCAGCGATTTTGAAGCGAAATACGGCGCGCAGTTGCCGGTTGCCGATTTCGACAACAGCAACTGGCACATGTTCCAGCTGGTGCTGCCGGAGCGTAAGGATGGCAAACCGGCGCGCGCCACTTTCATGGAGCAGATGCAAGAACGCGGCATCGGCATCGGCTACCACTATCCGGCGATCCACTTGCTCAGCATGTACCGTGCACGCGGCTTCAAGGAAGGCATGTTCCCGATCTCGGAAAAGGTCGGCCGCCTGATCGTCTCGCTGCCAATGTTTAATGTGATGACGAAGAACGATGTCGAACGTGCAGTTTCGGCGGTAAAATCCGTGCTTCAACAAAACCAATAAAAGCTTGATGAAACCAGAACTTTCCGTCGTCATCCCGGTATACAACGAGGAATCGGGCCTCGCCAAACTGTTCGAGCGCCTCTACCCGGCGCTTGATGCACTTGGCATCAGCTATGAAATCCTGTACGTCAACGACGGCAGCCGCGACAAATCGGCGGCGATCCTGGCCGAGCAATTCCGCTTGCGCCCGGACGTTACCCGCGTGGTCCTGTTCAACGGCAATTTCGGCCAGCATATGGCTATACTGGCAGGCTTTGAAGCCACCCGCGGCGAAATTGTCGTGACGCTCGACGCCGACCTGCAAAATCCGCCGGAAGAAATCGGCAACCTGGTCGCCAAGATCCATGAGGGCTACGATTACGTCGGCTCGATCCGCCGCAAGCGACAGGATTCAGCCTGGCGCACGATTGCTTCCAAGGCCATGAATGTGCTGCGTGAAAAAATCACCGGCATCAGTATGACGGACCAGGGCAACATGCTGCGCGCTTATGGCCGCAACGTGGTCGACCTGATCAACCAATGCAAGGAGGTCAACACCTTCGTGCCAGCGCTGGCCTACACCTTCGCCCGCAACGAGACCGAAATCGTGGTCGAGCATGAAGAACGCTCGGCCGGCGAATCGAAGTACTCGCTGTATAGCCTGATCCGCCTGAATTTCGACCTGGTCACCGGCTTTTCGATTGTGCCCCTGCAACTATTTTCGCTGATCGGGATTATCCTGTCGTTCGCTTCAGGGGCGCTGTTTGCGATTCTGGTGGTGCGCCGCTTCCTGTTCGGCGCCGAGGTGCAAGGGGTGTTCACGCTGTTCGCGTTTGCCTTCTTCCTGATGGGCATGATCCTGTTCGGCATCGGCCTGGTCGGCGAATATGTCGGCCGTATTTATCAGCAAGTGCGAGCCCGGCCACGTTATGTGGTGCAAGCCATGCTGGAACAATCCTCGGCCGAGGATAAAGAGACATCATGAGAGCCGTCGTTTTCGCCTATCACAATGTCGGTGTGCGCTGCCTGAAAGTCTTGCTGGCGCGTGGTGTCGACATCGCGCTGGTCATTACCCACGAAGACAATCCGGCTGAAACCATCTGGTTCGAGTCGGTCTCCGCTTTGTGCAAGCAACATGGCATCCCAGCGATCGCCCCGAGCGATCCTGCCGCGCCTGAGTTGCTGGCCCAGGTTGCCGCCTTGCAGCCGGATTTCATCTTCAGTTTCTATTACCGTCACATGCTGCCAGTCGCCTTGCTGGCGCTGGCCAAACACGGCGCCTACAATATGCACGGCTCCCTGTTGCCGAAATATCGCGGCCGGGTACCAATCAATTGGGCGGTCTTGCATGGCGAAACCGAAACCGGCGCCACGCTGCATGAAATGGCTGCCAAGCCCGACGCCGGCGCTATCGTGGCGCAAACCTCGGTGCCGATTCTGCCCGACGACACCGCCTACGAAGTATTCGGCAAAGTCGTGGTTGCCGCCGAACAGACGCTGTGGAATGTGCTGCCGGCCATGCTGGCAGGAAAAATCCCCAGGTTGCCGAACGATCTGTCGCAAGGTAGTTATTTCGGCGGACGCAAGCCGGAAGATGGCAAAATCGACTGGAATCAACCTGCGCATGAGGTCTACAATCTGTATCGCGCAGTCGCGCCGCCCTATCCCGGCGCATGGACTATTATCAAAGAGCGCACTTTTATTATCGGAAAAGCACAATTATCGGCCAACTTGATCGAAAATCTGCCCGCAAATTTGCCTCGGGGCTTGGCGGTAGTGGATAATCGCATTGTTGGCGTTTGCGGCGATGGCCGCGCGCTGTTGATTAACGAATTGCTGGCGGATGGCGAGACCGTAACGCCAGAAGCATTACAAAACATCCTTTTATAAAACCGGCTGCATGATTCTGCGGGCACGGCGGGAGTTATTGATTACCCTGCCTGCCAAGAACTGCAGCGTTTGAAATTCCGCCTTGCGGAATGCCAATCCAACAACAATAGATCACTATGAAAAAAGTCCTCATCCTCGGCGTCAACGGTTTCATCGGCCACCACCTGTCCAAGCGCATTCTGGAAACGACCGACTGGCACGTCTACGGCATGGACATGATGACTGACCGCATCCGCGATCTGCTGGACAACGATGCCTATAAGTCGCGCATGCATTTCTTCGAGGGTGACATCACCATCAACAAGGAATGGGTTGAGTACCACGTCAAGAAATGCGATGTGATCCTGCCGCTGGTGGCGATCGCCACACCGTCGACTTACGTCAAGCAGCCGCTGCGTGTATTCGAACTTGACTTTGAAGCCAACCTGCCTATCGTGCGTTCAGCTGCCAAGTACGGCAAGCACTTGGTATTCCCGTCGACGTCGGAAGTGTATGGCATGTGCCACGACGAAGAATTCGATCCGGAGCAATCCGAACTGATCTGCGGCCCGATCAACAAACCACGCTGGATCTACTCCTGCGCCAAGCAATTGATGGATCGCGTGATCTGGGGCTATGGCATGGAAGAAGGCTTGAATTTCACGCTGTTCCGTCCGTTCAACTGGATCGGCGCCGGCCTTGATTCGATTCATACCCCGAAGGAAGGCAGCTCACGCGTAGTAACCCAGTTCTTCGGTCATATCGTGCGCGGCGAAAATATCTCCCTGGTCGATGGCGGCCAGCAAAAACGTGCCTTCACTTACATTGATGACGGCATCGACGCCCTGATCAAGATCATCGCCAACAAGGACGGCATTGCCAGCGGCAAGATCTACAACATCGGCAATCCGGTCAACAACTACTCGATCCGCGACCTGGCCGACATGATGCTGAAACTGGCGACTGAATATCCTGAATACGCCGACTCGGCGAAGAAGGTCAAACTGATCGAGACCACTTCAGCTGCGTACTACGGCAAAGGCTATCAAGACGTGCAAAATCGCGTGCCGAAAATCACCAACACATGCGACGAACTGAACTGGCAGCCGACCACCACCATGGCCGACACCTTGCGCAATATTTTTGATGCATACCGCGGCCAGGTGGCTGAAGCTCGCGCCTTGATGGATTAAACAAACTTGCCCCTTCTCACCTTAAAAATCGACGCCGACACCTATCGCGGCACACGTGAAGGGGTACCGAATCTGGTGCGCCTGTTGAGCAAATACCAGGCTCGCGCCACTTTTCTGTTTTCGCTCGGGTACGACCATACCGGCTGGGCGCTGAAACAAGTGTTTCGGCCCGGCTTTTTCCAAAAGGTGTCGCGCACTTCGGTGGTCGAACATTACGGCCTCAAGACCCTGATGTACGGCGTGCTGCTGCCGGCCCCGGATATCGGCAAGACCTGTGCAAGCTATATGCAGGCGGTACGCGACGCCGGTTTCGAGTGCGGCGTCCACACTTGGGATCACCGCGTGTGGCAAGACCATGTGCGGCAGCGCGGCGCCGACTGGACCAGCCAGCAGATGCAACGTTCGTTCGACCGCTTCGCGCAGATTTTCGGCCAGCCGCCGAAAACCCACGGCGCCGCCGGCTGGCAAATGAATCCCTACGCCTTCGAGCAGCTGGAAAAATTCGGTATTGCCTATTCCTCCGACGGCCGCGCCATGCTGAACGATGATGGCGCCCTGGCCGACGCCGCGGCCGGACCGCATCGCTTGCAGGTGAATGGCAAGACCCTGGCATGCATACAACTGCCGACCACCTTGCCGACGCTGGATGAATTATTGGGCAGGAGTTTCAACGGCGTTGAGCTGACGCCGGCAAATATCGCAGCCCATATCCTGGCCCTGACCGCAACGCCGCGCGATCATGTATTTACTCTGCATGCAGAGCTTGAAGGCCAAAAACTCGCCCCCATATTTGAACAATTGCTGCAGGGCTGGCAGGCACAGGGCTATGATCTGGTCGCGATGGAAGATTATTATCGACATGTCAAAGACCTGGCATTACCCACTGTCCCGCTGACATGGGCGGAGTTGCCGGGACGATCGGGTGAGATGATCATGCAGGCGCAGGCATAAAAGAGGCATCTCCTGATCATTTCCTGCATTGCAAAGGTAGCTTTTGATTGAGACTTCGTTTTTTAGTCAGTTGGGAGACAGAGTAATTCGCCGCGCGTCGGCGGCTCTTAAACTCTTTCCCGCAACTTATCATCTTAGTGAACAGGACAATACAGTGGCTGACAATCCATCCATCATCAACATGACGGTGCCCGACTTCTCTGCAGCCATGACCGGCGAGCAGACATTCCAGTTGTCGAACTACCACGGTCAAAAAATAGTGTTGTATTTTTATCCCAAGGACAATACGCCTGGCTGCACAACCGAGGCTATCCAGTTCCGCGACTTGTATGCGGAATTTCAACGTAACAACACCCTGATATTCGGCGTCAGCCGCGACAGCATTCGCTCTCACGAAGGTTTCAAGGGCAAATTGGGACTGCCGTTCGACCTGATTGCCGATCCCGACGAAGCCCTGTGCGCTATGTTCAACGTCATGAAAATGAAAAATATGTACGGCAAGCAAGTGCGCGGCATCGAGCGCAGCACGTTTGTGATTGACGCCGCCGGCACATTGGTGAAAGAATGGCGTGGAGTGAAGGTGCCATCACATGTTGAGGAAGTATTGGAGTTTGTAAGTCATTGAATTCAAAAAAAATTATTTCTGGAAGCCGTTTGCGGACAAGGCCTGAGGGCCTTCCCAAACGGCTTTTTTACTTTTTAATTTGTAAATTCCTATCCGAGCCTGTTGTCCATTGATGTTTTCTAATTATATTTTTGTTGTTGGTGCCGTTGCTTCACCCGTTTGGTCCGGTTCGTGTTATCACCAAAGCGAACACTTTTTTCATCTTTAAAGCGAGGTTCTGATGCCCTTACCAAAATTACCGACCAAACCCGCTGCTTTACTGTCCGTTCAAGATTATCCGAAAGCGGAAGCCGGCAAAGCCGTCAAACCACGTATCGCCGTAGTTGAACCGATTACCCGTAACAAAGAAGTTGCTCCACAAGCACGCAACAAAACAGTAGAAAACCGTAAAACCGGCAAGGCCCCCGCGGAAAATTCGCGTGCCGTTGCCGACAAATCCGCGAAACCGGCCGAAGGCCACATCCGACCGAAATCGATGACCAGTCGTGCCGCCGACAAAACTGGCGTGACCAAATTATTCGTGCTGGACACCAACGTCCTGATGCACGATCCAACGTCCCTGTTCCGTTTTGAAGAACATGACATCTACCTGCCGATGGTGACGCTGGAGGAACTCGATAACCACAAGAAAGGCATGTCGGAAGTCGCACGTAACGCGCGCCAGGTATCCCGTTCGCTGGATGCGCTGGTAGGCGATGTGGTCGACGATCAGATCGACCATGGTATTCCTTTGTCGAAACTCGGCAACAAGGACGCCAAGGGCCGCCTGTTCTTCCAGACCAAGCTGCAAAATGCCGATCTGCCTGAAGGTTTGCCGGTTGGTAAAGCCGACAACCAGATTCTCGGCGTAGTGCGTGGACTGGAAGCCGAGTCGCCTGGCCGTGCCGTAGTGCTGGTGTCGAAAGACATCAACATGCGCATCAAGGCGCGGGCGATGGGCTTGCCGGCAGAAGATTATTTCAACGACCATGTGCTGGAAGACACCGACCTGCTGTATTCGGGTATTCAGCAATTGCCGGACGATTTCTGGATCAAGCACGGCAAGGGCATCGAATCCTGGCAGGAAAACAAGCATGGCACCGGCTATACTTACTATCGCCTGAGCGGGCCGCTGGTACCGTCGTTGCTGGTCAATCAGTTCGTCTTCATCGAACCGAAAAACGGCGAGCCTGCGTTCTACGGACAAGTCACCCAGATCAACGGCAAGACGGCAGTACTGCAAACCTTGCGCGATTACGGCCACGCCAAGAACAGTGTGTGGGGCATTACCGCGCGCAACCGTGAGCAGAATTTCGCGTTGAACCTGCTGATGAATCCGGATTGCGACTTCGTCACCTTGCTGGGTCAGGCCGGCACCGGTAAAACCTTGCTGGCACTGGCGGCTGGTCTGGCCCAGGTGCTGGAAACCAAGACTTACAACGAAATCATCGTGACCCGCGTCACGGTGCCGGTCGGTGAGGATATCGGTTTCCTGCCAGGTACTGAAGAAGAGAAGATGGGGCCGTGGATGGGCGCCTTCGACGACAATCTGGAAGTGCTCAACAAATCCGATTCGGATGCCGGCGAATGGGGTCGCGCCGCCACCCAGGATCTGATTCGTTCGCGTATCAAGATCAAGTCGCTCAACTTCATGCGCGGCCGTACTTTCGTCAACAAGTTCCTGATCATCGACGAAGCGCAAAACCTGACGCCGAAGCAAATCAAAACGTTGGTCACACGTGCCGGCCCTGGCACCAAGATCATCTGCCTCGGTAATATCGCCCAGATCGATACGCCTTACCTGACTGAAGGCTCGAGCGGCCTGACGTATGTTGTCGATCGTTTCAAGGGCTGGTCGCACAGCGGCCATGTGACGCTGGCGCGCGGTGAACGTTCGCGCCTGGCCGATCATGCCAGCGATGTGCTGTAAGAAATGTTGTAAAAAATGTTGTAAGAATCGCTAACAGCTAGCGCAGAGATGCGCTGGCCGGATGGCTGAACGGGTGCAGTTCAATTTCGGTTGAATTGCACCCGTTTTTATTTGATGATGTGATATTCAGCCATCTTCCGTGGCGAAACCAGCCGAAGAGTACGCCAATGAAACTCGCCATTCTTTCCGACATTCACGCCAACATCTGGGCGCTGGAAGCCGTTCTGGCCGACATCAAGAAGCAAGGGGTGGATTTGATCGTCAACGCCGGCGACATCCTGTCCGGGCCGCTGGAACCCGCAGCGACCGCAGATTTATTGATGCCGCTGCAATTGCCAACCATTCGCGGCAACCACGAGCGCCAGTTGCTTGCCTGCGAACAGCAAGCCGGCCATCCCAGCGACCAGTTCGCGTTTGAACACACGACGCAGGCGCAGCGCGACTGGATCAAAGGATTGCCAGGCACACTGGTTATCTCCGACGAGGTTTTCATGTGCCACGGCACGCCAGCCAGTGATTTGGTTTACTTCCTTGAACAGGTCGACCGGCGTGGCTGCCGCATGGCCGCCGCTGCCGATATTGAAACCCGTGCTACCGGCATCACGCATAGCCTGATCATTTGTGGACATACACACAAGCCACGTGCCTACGCTATCTCCGGCGAACGCGTGGTGGTCAATCCCGGCAGCGTCGGCTTGCAAGCTTATGACGACGACCAGCCCTACTTCCACGCCATCGAGAACGGCAGCCCGCATGCCCGTTATGCCATTTGCGAACAAAGCGCGCATGGCTGGAATGTCATGCATCTGAATATCAGTTACGACCATCACAAGGCCGCCGCCACAGCGCTAAAGAACGGCAGGAGCGACTGGGCGACGTGGCTGTCGACCGGAAGAGTCTAAGCAAGAGCCTGAGCAAACCGGGCAAAAAAAAAACGGCGCATCGAACTCGATGCGCCGCAACCTTAAGACACTGCTAGAACTCAGAATGCCACAGGACGCCACTTAAGCAAACGTTTTTCCAGCGTCGTCAGCAAGTAATCCGCAGCCAGAGCCACCACTGCCAACACGATCATCGCTGCAAACACGCCGCTGGCATTGAAAGCGCCTTGTGCGGTTGATATCAACAGGCCGATACCTTGCTTGGAACCGAGGAATTCACCCACTACCGCACCCACCAGGGCAAAACCGAAACTCACGTGCAGACTCGCCAGGATCCAGCTCAATGCGGAAGGAATCACCACCGACATCGTGACCTGGCGCGGCGATGCGCCGAGAATCTGCGCATTGGCAATCATGTAACGGTCGGCTTCACGCACACCTTGGAAAGCATTGCCGAACACCACGAAGAACACCATCACCACCGCCAGCGCAACTTTGGAGGCCATCCCCAAACCCAGCGCGATGACGAAAATCGAGCCCAGCACCACCCGTGGAATCGAATTGGCAACCTGGATATAAATACTGAAGACATCGGATAACAATTTATTACGGCCGAGCAAAATACCGCAAATAACGCCGGCCACAGAACCGATCAGGAATCCCAACACTGTTTCTTCCAGCGTCACCAGCACCTGGGTCCATAACGGACCTTGCGAGGTGCCTTCCATGATCCAGTCATAGATTTGCACCACGATCAGCGAAGGTTGCGAAAAGAAGAATGGATCTATCCATTGCAGTCTTGCCGCCAGTTCCCAGCCGCCTAGCGTAAAAATCAGGATGCCGAGGCGCAGTGACATCACCAGCCAATAACGTTGCTTGATTTTTCGTTGCGCCTCTAGTTCGACAGTGGCCAGGCTGGCAGCGCTGAGCTTGTCGATTGCTTGTACTTGATTCATGGTAATTGCCTTTTTGCTTCCGCCTGGGTCGATATTGATATTGATATCGATCTCAACCTGGCGACAGTATGTAAATGGATAAAGCCAAGGATTAGCTGATGTGCACTTCTTCGCGCAGATCGGCCCAGATCTTGCGCGAGATATCGATGAAGCGCTGTTCATAGCGCACTTCCGACATCACCCGTGGGCGCGGCAGATCGATCTCGTACACACTCTTCAAGGTCGCAGGACGCGCGGTCAAGACATAGACTTTGTCGGCCAGCGCAATCGCCTCTTCCAGGTCATGGGTGACGAATACCACCGAACCGGCTTGCGACGACCACAATTGCAGCAACTCGTCTTGCATCAGGGTGCGGGTCTGCATGTCGAGCGCGCTGAAAGGTTCGTCCATCAACAAAATTTCAGGGCTGTTGATAAACGTCTGCGCCAGCGCGACGCGCTTGCGCATGCCGCCGGACAATTGATGCGGGTAGTGATTGGCGAACTTGTCGAGGCCGACACGGCGTATCCATTCTTCGGCCAGGGCATAAGCGGCGTCTTTCGGCTTGCCACGAAACAGCGGTCCGGCTGCTACGTTGTGCAGCACGCTGCGCCAAGGGAATACAGCGTCGTTCTGGAATACAAAACCAATCCGCGGATCGATGCCGCTGACCGGTTCGCCCATGATGCGCACCTCGCCCACGGTCGGCTTGAGCAACCCGGTGATCATGCTCAGCGTCGTCGATTTACCGCAGCCGGTCGGCCCCACGATAGCGACGAACTCGCCGCGCGCCACGCTCATGGTGAAATCACGCAACGCCACGGTGGCCTTACCGTCAGGGGAAATGAAACGGCACGACACGTTGCGCAGCTCGATGGCGGGCGTGTCCCGCAAAACCTGAGGTGCTGACGACGATGCCGCAGGTTGTGCGTTTGTTGCCGATGTTGCTTGAATCGTTGCTTGAGTCATTTGAAGTTCCTTCTTGTCCAGATCGGAGCCATCCCGAAGTAGTCGGTTGGCGCGAGTCTCGTCACCGGCGCCGCTGTGCGACTCCGGTCCGCTCACTTTATTATTACTAAGCTTGTTTGCCGTCAGTCTTACTTGGCTTGACTGACAAACTCGTTGGTATAGGTTTTAGCAAGATCGATATGCTTGCCTTTGACGTTCGGATTGAAACCGGACAGAACCGACAATACTGTTTCCGGGCCGCCGGAAGGCATTTTGCCGTCCGGTGAAAACATCGGCAGGGAATTCTGCAGGGCCTGCACATACATAGCCTTGTCATTGCCGTAGTAATCCTTCGGCATCTTGTCCGCGATTTCCGCAGCGCTATGGGTATTGATGAATTTGAGCGTCTTGACGAAGGCGCGCGCCAGCTTGGCGGCTTCCACCTTATGCGTGTTCAGCCATGGACGTTGAACATACAGGCTGGATGCAGGATACAAACCACCCAGCGCCTTGACCGTACCTTCGACCGTGCGCATGTCGACCAGAACCTTTGCTTCGCCGGTCTTCAACAGCTGCGAAATGGTCGGTTCGGTAGTCATCCCGGCGTCGATACGCCCCTGTTTGATCGCCACGATGAATGTATTGTCGGCGCCCACAGGCAATACCGAGTATTGACTGGAAGTAATGCCATGCTTGGCAGCCAGATACTGTGTCAGGAAATTGGTCGATGAACCGAGTCCGGTCACGCCCAATGTCTTGCCTTTGACGTCGGCCATGCTCTTGATGGAATCGGCGGATTTAGTCGCCACCATTTCGGCTTCGCCAGGAACCTGGCCGAAAACCACGATCGCGGTGACTTCCTTGCCCTTGCTTTGCAAGTCGATGGAGTGGTCGTAAAAGCCGACTACTGCCTGAACTGCGCCAGCCAGCAGCTCATTCTCGGCATCGACGCCAGCCGGCTGCGATTGCAGCTCGACATCCAATCCCTCTTCTTTGAAATATCCCAGCTGCTCAGTGAGCTTGGCCGGCAGATAGATCATCTTGGTGATGCCGCCGACCATGATAGTGATTTTTCCTGAATCGGCTGCCATTGCCTGGCTTGCGCCAACCACACCGGCAGCGACGAGCAAAGCGGAAATCAGTGATCCACGGATGAGGGTATGCATTGTGTTGTCTCCATTTATTTTTGGGATAATGACCGGATACATATGGCGGGGTGCCGTTGTTCCAGTCTTGGGCGTATTCTAGAGTGCGCTAACTTTCATCCAGCTTTCCAAATTCGTGTTATTTCGTGTAATTTAGCTTGCAGTGCAACATAACCAATTTATCCCGTTTCTATGAAATTACTCCTGATCGAAGACAATCCGCCGCTTGCGCTATGGCTCAGCAAGATACTCAAGGAAGATAAGTTCACCATCGATCTCGCCACCGATGGCGAAGCCGCCGACCGCCTGCTGCAAAGCGAAAACTACGATGTGGTCTTGCTTGACCTGCAGTTGCCGAAAATGAGCGGCAAAAGCGTCTTGCGCCGCTTGCGCGAGCGGCATAACAACGTGCCGGTCATGATTCTCACCGCCAGCGGCTCGATTGACGAGAAAGTCGATTGCCTCGGCGCCGGCGCCGACGACTACCTGGTCAAGCCGTTCGAGGTACGCGAACTGGTGGCCCGGATCAAGGCCCTGATCCGCCGTCAAACGCCCGACAAGGCAGCAGAAATGCATTGCGCCGACCTGCGCTATGACAGCAACACGCGGCAGTTTTCGATTGCCGGCCAGTTGCTGGCGCTGCCCGGACGCGAACATGACGTACTCGAAATCCTGATGCTGAAACAAGGCAAGACCGTCTCCAAGAGCGCCTTGATGGATGGCGTATTCGGGCTCGATGACGAACCCAGCGCCGACGCGATTGAAATCTATATCCACCGCTTACGCAAGAAACTGGAACACTGCCAGGCCGCCATCATGACCCTGCGCGGACTCGGTTATCTGCTTAAACAGAAAGACCTCAATTGATCATCAGCCTGCGCCTGCGCCTACTGTTGTGGTTGCTGATTCCGCTAACCTTGTTTGTCGCCATCAGCGCTGCGCTGTCGTATCGCAGCGCGCGTCAGACCGCCGATCTGGTACAAGACCATGCGTTGCTGGCGTCGGCGCAGGTGATTGCCGGCGAGATCCAATGGCTGGACGGCGTGCCGCACGCCAGCATACCGCCGGCGGCGCTGGAATCGCTGGTCTCGCCGGAGCAGGACCAGGTGTATTACCAGGTGATTACCGACCACGACAGCTTGCTGGCCGGCCGCCCCGATTTTCCGCTGGCGCTGCGCTTTCCGCTGAGCGCGCCGGCATACAGCACGATTGACTACCATGGCCAGATGCTGCGCGTGGTTAGCGAGGTCCGCACGCTGTACAACGCCGGCCAGTTACACAAGATTGCGGTCCTGGTGGGCCAGACTACCCGCGCCCATGACCAGATGCTGGCGGGCCTGTGGCGCCCCTCCCTGCACCGCCAGATCGCCATGTTGTTGTTGGCAGCGATACTGGTGGTGCTTGGCCTGAGCATGGAGCTGCGGCCGCTGATGCACCTGAAAGATCAACTGGCTTCTCGCGATTCGACTTCTGTGTCGCCGATCAGGCCTGGCCAGTTGCAACTGGAACTGCGGCCCATCGTCGAAGCCATCAACCAAACCATCCAGCGCCTGAACACACAGGTATCGGCACAAAAACGCTTCATCACGGACGCCGCCCATCAATTGCGCACGCCGCTGACCTTGCTCGATTCGCAGATCCAGTTCGCCCGGCGCCTGAGCGATGAAGGCCGGCGCAGCGAAGTGCTGCAGGCGATGCAGGAAAGCAGCCGCAACATGACCGAGCTGACTAACAAGTTGCTACTGTTGTCGCAGGCGGAGGCCTCCAATACCACGGCCTTCCTCAGGCAACCGGTGGATTTGATGGCGGTCTCGGCAGCTGTGCTGGAAGAGATTGTCGACCTGGCCCAACGCAAGAATATCGACCTTGGACTTGAGACAAAAATACAGCATGCCTGGGTGATGGGAAACGAAGCCTTGTTCACCGCCATGATGATGAACCTGGTCGACAACGCCATCCGCTATACCCCCGTCAACGGCAAGGTCACCGTAGCCATCGCGGCCAGTCAGGAGCAAGTCGACATCAGCGTCGCCGACAACGGCCCGGGTATTCCTGCCGAAGTGCGCAATCGCGTATTCGAGCGTTTTTTCCGTAACGCGGCGCCGGGCCAGGATGGCACTGGCCTCGGCCTTGCCATCGTTAAGGAAATTGTGATCGCAGCACAAGGCACGGTGACGTTGGCCGCCGGCGAGCAGCAGCGCGGCCTGGCCGTATTGGTGCAATTGCCCGCCATTGCAACTAGCCCGGATGAAGAAACCGCCAGCAAGATCTGAATAACAGTTCTAGAGTGTCATCAGCAAGGAATTTTGTTTTGCAGTATATTCTTGCCTAGGCAATGAATATTAATGCATCAAATTAAGCACCAAGCTGAAAAAAGTTGAACACACCGTGAGCAATCCACCACCATTATTCACTCTGGATACCTATCAGATTGAAGAAAGCATAGGCTATTTATTGGCGCGCTCGCGTGCCATGCTGGTCAAAAGCTCTGATGAATCCCTGGCGCAGTATGGGATAACCCATGCACAAGGCGCTATTCTTCTGATGTTGTCAACAGGAAAGTATTCAACTGCAGCCGATCTGGCGCGTGAAACGTATACCGACGCGGCCTCTACCAAGCGCATGATCGATCGCCTGGTAGCGCGCGATCTGATCAAGCGCGAGCCATGTGCGCACGACAGGCGTTTGATGAAATTGCATCTGACTGCGGATGGCGTGGCGTTGTCGAAATTGATGCCGCAGGCATTTTGCGGCGTACTGAACAAACATTTTTCAGAATTTAGCGCGGAAGAAATCGGCTTTTTGAAATCGATGCTAAGGCGTTTGCTGGCAAGCAATGTTTCTAATGCCCCGCCCGAAAAAACACATTGACTATGCAAGAATAATTTATTCAATATTACTTTTAAACAAGCAGCCTTCGTGGTGTTACTCGTAGTCTTCGTAGTCGCTCTATCTTTGGCCGCCAAATCAACCAGTCACATCAACATCGACATGAACTCTCATCCATCTCCAGTCCGACGCAGCTTGCCGAAACTCGGCACCCAGCGCCTTGCCATCAGCGCCGCCGCACTACTGCTGGCGGCTTGCGCCAATTTCAGCGGCATCCACAGTACTGCCCACTCCAACAATCCGGACGACTATGCATCGACATCGTCCTTGCCTGGACAAGGCGGCATGTGGCCGGCCAGTTCCTGGGTCAGCAGCATAGGCGGCGGCCAGCTGCAACAGTTGGTCGATGAGGCGCTGGCAGGCAATCCTAATCTGCAAGCCGCCGCCGCCCGCATAGCCGCATCGCGCGCCATGGTGGAAGCGGCTGGCGCAACCGGCAAACCGCAGGTCGGCGCCAGCCTGGCGGTAACCCGCCAGCGCTTCACCGAGAACAGCATTTACCCGCCGCCATTCGGCGGCATGTATGTAACGGACTATGAAACCGCGCTGAATTTTTCTTACGACCTGGATTTCTGGGGCAAGCACAGCGCGCAGCTGAACTCCGCGATATCGCAAAGTAAAGCTGCGGAAGCTGAACACTATGCAGCACGCCTGGCGCTGACTGCGGGCATCTCGAAAGCATGGCTGCAATTGGGACGTCAATACGCGCAACTGGACCTGACCAATCAGCAGTTGGCATTGCGCGACAAGCTGGACAAGCTGACGCAGCAACGCTTCGCCGCCGGCCTCGATACGCAAACCGATAATCAGCAAAGCCGGCAACAAGTAGCTAACTTGCGTGCAGAGCAGTCGCAATGGCAGGAAGCGATCGCGCTGACCCGCAACCAGATCGCGGCGTTGATGGGGCAAGGGCCTGATCGCGGTTTGAAAATCCCGGTGCCGACGCTGCCTGCGGATAGCAGCATTGCGCTGCCCGACCAGTTGCCGCTGGGATTGCTGGGACGCCGTCCCGATGTAGTCGCCGCGCGCTGGCAAGTCGAAGCCGCGCAAAGCGACATCAAGGTTGCCAAGACCGAGTTCTACCCGAATGTCAACCTGGCGGCCATGGCCGGCTTTTCCAGCCTTGGCTTTTCACAATTCCTGACTCATGGCAGCAAGGTGGTCGGCATCGGTCCGGCGATCCACCTGCCGATCTTTGAAGGCGGCGCATTGCGCGCTCAGCTCAAGGGCCGGGTCGCAGCCTATGACGGCGCAGTGGCGACTTATAACCAGGCGCTGAATGACGCTTTCCACGAAGTGGCGGATAGCGTGCAGTCGCTGCGTGCCGCTGAAGTCCAGGACAAGAGTCAACAAGCTGCGGTCGACGCAGCCGAGCGCGGCATGAAACTGGCTGAACAACGGCAACAGGTCGGCACCGGCAACATGCTGCAAGTGGTGAGCACCCAAATCGGCTGGCTGGCACAACGTAAAACCGAGCTTGACGTGCGCGCCCGCAGAGCAGATTTGCGGGTCAACCTGATCAGGTCGCTGGGTGGCGGCTTTGACGCTACGGCCGAGGGGCTCAATCCTGCAGAAGCTAATGCAGGCAGCGCCGCCAGTCCTCAGGCAAGCACGACAAACTGATCGCTTTTGACTGAAAACCGATTCACTAAATAAACCGTTCACTTATTGCGAAACCCGCATCATGACAACACCAAATCAAACTCCACAAGAACCATCCGCCGCTGCGGCCCCTGCTGCGCCGGCACCTGTAGCCACCAATGGCAACGGCAAACGCCGCGGTCTGCTGATCGGCGTCACTATCGCGCTTATCATTGTCCTGATCGCCTATGGCATCTGGTGGTTCATCTATGCCCGCCACTACGAAGGCACCGACGACGCTTATGTCGGTGGCAACGTGGTCCAGGTCACGCCGCAGGTCGGCGGCACGGTACTTGCGATCCATACCGACGATACCGAGCTGGTGCAGGCCGGCAGCCCGCTGGTGGATCTGGACCAGGCCGACGCCAAGGTAGCACTGGCTTCAGCCGAAGCCCAACTGGCGCAAACCGTGCGTCAGGTGCGCACACTGTTTGTCAACAACAACGCCCTGGCTTCGAATGTCACCGCCCGTGCTGCGGAATTGGATCGGGCGCGCTCGGATCTGGCGCGCCGCTCGCAACTGATCAGCACCGGCGCCGTCTCCAAGGAAGAACTGGAACACGCCAAAGTAGCAGTGCAAGGAGCGGAAGCCGCGTTGCAAGCCACTCGCGAACAACTGGCGTCGAACAAGGTATTGACCGACCGCACCACGGTCGACCAGCATCCGAATGTACTCAACGCCGCTGCCCAGGTACGCAACGCTTATATCAATCTGGCCCGCACCACATTGCTGGCGCCAACCACCGGTTATGTCGCCAAGCGTTCAGTGCAGGTTGGCCAGCGCGTTGCCGCCGGCACCCCGCTGCTGTCGATCGTGCCGCTGAACGCACTGTGGGTTGACGCCAACTTCAAGGAAGTGCAGATCAACAATATGCGGATCGGCCAGCCGGTAACTTTGAAGTCGGACTTGTACGGCTCCAAGATCGAGTACCACGGCAAGGTAGTCGGCCTGGCGGCTGGCACCGGTTCCGCTTTCGCGCTGCTGCCGGCGCAAAACGCCAGCGGTAACTGGATCAAGATCGTACAGCGGGTTCCAGTGCGTATTTCGCTGGATCCGAAAGACCTGGAAACCCATCCGCTGCGTATCGGCGTATCGATGGATGTCAGTGTCGACGTGGCCCAGACCGAAGGTACTTCGCTGACCGCAGGCACCGCGCGTACTGCACCGGCCTACACCACCGACGTCTTCGACAAGAGCGGGCAGGAAGCCGATGCACGTATCGCCAGCATCATCGCCGCAAATCATTAAAAATCACTAAGCTTCTGCCGGATGCCGTCGTCGCGACGGCATCCGCTACGCGAACCCTTACCGGAATGCATTCATGAGTTCCCCAAAACCGGCGCCGCCAGCGCGGCCGCCATCGCAACCACTGCCGCCGCTAACCGGCGGCAAGCTAGTCATGGGTACGGTAGCACTCTCGCTAGCCGTGTTCATGAACGTACTCGATTCGTCGATTGCCAACGTTTCCATCCCGGCCATTTCCGGCGACCTGGGCGTATCGCCGCAACAAGGCACCTGGGTCATCACGTCGTTTGCCGTCGCCAACGCGATCTCGGTGCCGCTGACCGGCTGGCTGACCCAGCGCTTCGGCCAGGTCCGCCTGTTTGTCACATCGATTATCCTGTTCGTGCTGTCGTCCATCCTGTGCGGCCTGGCTCCCAGCATGGAAGTGTTGATTGCCGCGCGGGTGCTGCAAGGCGCGGTCGCGGGGCCGATGATTCCTTTGTCGCAATCGTTGCTACTGTCTAGTTACACTCCCTCCAAGAGCGGCATGGCCCTGGCGTTCTGGGGCATGACTACGCTGGTGGCGCCGGTCATGGGGCCGTTGCTAGGGGGCTGGATTTCGGATAATTACACCTGGCCATGGATTTTCTACATCAATATTCCGGTGGGCGTATTTGCCGCCTGGGCCACCTGGTCGATTTATCACAAGCGGGAATCGACGACATATAAACTGCCGATCGATAAAGTCGGCCTGGCCTTGCTGGTGGTCTGGGTCGGCTCATTGCAGATCATGCTGGATAAGGGCAAGGAACTCGACTGGTTCAATTCCTCGACCATTGTGATATTGGGCGCGGTCTCGCTGGTCTCCTTCATTTACTTCGTCATCTGGGAACTGGGCGACGATCACCCGGTAGTCGACCTGACGCTGTTCAAGAGCCGCAACTTCAGCGGCGGCGTAATTGCGATCTCGGTCGGCTACGGCCTGATGTTCGGTGGCCTGGTGATTCTGCCGCTGTGGTTGCAGACCACGCTTGGCTATACCGCAACGCTGGCGGGTGAAGTGATGGCGCCGGTGGGTATTTTCGCCATCCTGCTGTCGCCGTTCATCGGCAAGATCCTGCCCAAGGTCGATGCCCGCTGGGTTGCCAGCACGGCATTCTTCATTTTCGCGGTGGTGTTCTACATGCGTTCGCAATTCACCGAAAACGTCGACACCTTCACCCTGATGATTCCTACCATCATCCAGGGCGCGGCGATGGCCATGTTCTTTATCCCGTTGACCTCGATCATCCTGTCGGGCCAGCCGCCGGAAAAAATCCCGTCGGCAGCTGGCTTGTCGAACTTCGTGCGGATCATGTTCGGCGGCATGGGGACTTCGATCACCAGTACCCTGTGGGACCGGCGCACATCGCTGCATCACTCGCAACTGACCGAGTTCACCGGCCCGCATAGCCCGGCATTTAACGAGGCGGTGCATAACCTGACTGCCCAAGGGATGCCGGAACCGGCCGCCTGGGCCACTGTCGAGCGCCTGATTACAGTGAAAGCCGCCACGCAGGGCGCCACCGATATTTTCTGGATCTCGGCGGTATTGTTCCTGATGCTGATCGCGCTGGTATGGCTGACCAAGCCTTCACGTTCCAGCTTGCCGGTCGATGCCGGTGGTGCGCACTAGCATTGAAGATGTGCGACCAGGCTGCGGACAGGAAGTAATCAGTAATCAGTAAGAAGCAAGAAGCAAGAAGCAAGAAGCAAGAGCCAGGAAAACAGATCGCAAAATAAAAACGGGCGATACATATTTGATTATGTATCGCCCGTTTTGCTTCCCGACAGATCCGCTTACAGAATGTGCTTGCCGATCCACCAGGCAATCGCTGCCATGAAGGCCGATGCCGGAATCGTCAGGACCCAGGCCCAGACGATATTGCCCGCCACGCCCCAGCGCACCGCGGAGACCCGGCGTGCCGCACCGACACCGACAATGGCGCCGGTAATGGTGTGGGTAGTCGAGACCGGCACACCCAGCATGGTGGCCATGAACAAGGTGATGGCGCCGCCGGTTTCAGCGCAAAAGCCGCCCACCGGTTTCAGCTTGGTGATTTTCTGGCCCATGGTCTTGACGATACGCCAGCCGCCGAACAAGGTACCCAGGCTGATCGCGCTATAGCAGGAAATAATCACCCACCATGGCGGCAAGCTATCGCTCGCTTGCGAAAATCCGGTCGCTATCAACAGCATCCAGATGATACCGATGGTCTTTTGCGCGTCGTTGCCACCGTGGCCAAGGCTATACATGGAGGCCGATACCAATTGCAGGCGGCGGAACCATTTATCGACCTTGCGCGGCGTCGAGCGCACGAAAATCCAGGACACCAGCACCATCATGATGGAACCGAACACAAAACCCAGCAACGGCGACAACACGATAAATGCGATCGTCTTGATCAGGCCAGCCGAGATCAGCGAACCGGTGCCGGCCTTGGCTACTGCAGCGCCAACCAGGCCGCCGATCAAGGCATGCGAGGATGACGACGGGATGCCGTAGTACCAGGTCAGGATGTTCCAGCAGATAGCGCCGACCAATGCGCCGAAGACGACGTAATGATCGACTACATTGGGATCGATAGTGCCCTTGCCCACCGTCGCGGCGACGTGCAACTGGAACACCGCAATCGCGATGAAATTGAACAGCGCCGCCATGGCAACTGCCTGCTGTGGCTTCAGGACGCCGGTCGACACTACGGTAGCGATAGCATTGGCGGCATCATGGAAGCCGTTCATGAAATCGAATACCAGCGCCAGTGCAATGAGGAAAACGAGAACGTAGATACTGATTTGAAGAGTATGCATGGATCAGGCGTTTTCTACGATAATGCCTTCGATGATGTTGGCCACATCTTCACAACGGTCGGTGACCGTTTCCAGCAGTTCGTAAATGGCTTTCAGCTTGATCAGGGTGCGTACATCAGGCTCGTCGCGGAACAGTTTCGACATGGCGGCGCGCATCACGTGATCGGCATCCGATTCCAGGCGGTCGATCTCGACGCAGATCGCCAGGATTTCACGCGAGTTATCCATATTGTGCAACAGGCCTACCGCAGCCTTGACTTTCTCGGCGCAACCCAGGCACAGCTCGGCCAGGCGTTTTGCTTCTGGCGTAATTGCCTTGATGTCGTACAGGGAAATGGTCTGCGCTGCATCTTCCAGCAAGTCCAGGATGTCATCCATGCGCGTGATCAGCTGATGGATGTCATCGCGATCGATAGGGGTGATGAAAGTCTTGTGCAACATATCGATTGCATGATGCGTGACCTGGTCGGCCTGCTTCTCTATGCCTTCGATCGCATGCACGCGAATTTCCAGATCGTCGAAATTAGTCATCAACGCCACCATTTCTTTGGCGCCCTTGACGCATAGCTCTGCGTGCTGGTTAAAGAGCTCAAAGAATTTGCCCTCGGTGGGCATCAATCGTCCAAACATGTTTATTCTCTCTTCTGAGGGTTAAGCTGAATCTACTTACGGTACTTCTTAATTTAAAGCAAACAAATGTCACGAAACTGAAATATATCAGGCTCGGGTAGGTAACACTAAACAGGTTTCGCTAGTTTTGCGTTATTGCAACAAAATGACATCAAGGGTAAAGCAACAAGAATTAGAGGGACAAGAATTACAGGGATACTTAGTCGCCGCCGTACGGTGCGTCCAGATTACCCACGTAATTGTCGAATTTAGTGTATTGACCGAGGAAGCTCAGGCGCACGCTACCAATCGGGCCGTTACGCTGCTTGCCGATAATGATCTCGGCGGTACCCTTTTCCTGCGAATCAGGGTTGTATACCTCGTCGCGATAAATAAACAGGATGACGTCGGCATCCTGCTCGATAGCGCCGGATTCGCGCAAATCGGACATCACGGGGCGTTTGTTGGGGCGTTGTTCCAGCGAACGATTCAACTGCGATAACGCAATCACCGGGCACTGCAGTTCTTTCGCCAGGCCCTTCAGGTTACGCGAGATTTCGGAAATTTCGGTAGCCCGGTTTTCACCGGCGTTATTGGCTGACATCAGCTGCAAATAGTCGATGATGATCAAGCCGAGCGTGCCGCACTGGCGCGACAGGCGACGCGCACGCGCGCGCAATTCGATCGAGCTCAGGGCCGGAGTTTCATCGATGAACAACTGGGCATCGTTCATCTTCTGGATCGCATGCGTCAGGCGCGGCCAGTCTTCGTCGTTCAGGCGGCCGGTGCGCAAGCGGTGTTGGTCGAGCTTGCCGACCGAACCCAACATACGCATGGCGAGCTGGGTACCGCCCATTTCCATCGAAAAAATCGCTACCGGCAAACCGCTATCGATCGCAACGTTTTCTCCGATATTCACGGAGAATGCCGTTTTACCCATGGAAGGACGTCCCGCTACGATAACCAGATCGCCCTTCTGCAGGCCGGAAGTCATCTTGTCGAGATCGATGAAGCCGGTCGATACGCCGGTGATGTCGCTTTGGTTGTCGCGGTTGTAGAGTTCGTCGATGCGCTCCACCACTTGCGTCAGCAGAGGCTGGATTTCCTGGAAACCCTGGGCGCCGCGCGCACCTTCCTCGGCAATCGCAAAAATCTTGGATTCGGCCTCGTCCAGCATCTGCTTGACTTCCTTGCCTTGCGGGCTGAAAGCCTGGCCGGAAATTTCATCGGCAACGGTAATCAGTTTGCGCAATACGCCACGGTCGCGCACGATTTCTGCATAGCGGCGGATATTGGCGGCGGACGGCGTGTTTTGAGCGAGTGCATTGAGATAGCTGAGGCCACCGACTTCTTCGGCCTTGCCGGTGCCGCTCAGCGACTCATAGACAGTGATCACGTCAGCCGGTTTGCTGCCGTTGATCAGCTTGACCATGTGCTGGAAGATGATGCGGTGGTCGTAACGATAGAAATCGTCGGCATTCACAAAGTCGGCGATCTTGTCCCATGCCGCATTATCCAGCAGTAATCCGCCTAAAACGGACTGCTCTGCTTCGATTGAATGGGGTGGTACGCGGAGGGAATCTAACTGTGGATCGGACGGTGCTTTGGAAGGTGCTTTCATGGCGCGAATTATACCTGCTTCTACTATCCGTCTTGCCACCGCCTCCCAAAAAAAGGACATAAAAAAAGCCGGGAAAACCCGGCCTTTTAATACAACAACAACTATTTACCAGCTGCGTCCAAGACTTGCTTAAACGTGTTCGCCGATCACTGCGATAACGATGTCGACTACAACATCGGTATGCAAGGCAACAGCAACAGCGTGCTCGCCTGTGATCTTCAGTGGGCCGACTGGCAGGCGCACTTGCGATTTTTCAACTGCGAAACCTTGCTTGGTCAACGCTTCAGCGATATCGAAGTTGGTCACGGAACCGAACAAACGGCCGTCAACACCCGATTTTTGCGAAATCTGCACGGTCAGGCCGTTCAGTTTTTCGCCTTGAGCCTGAGCAATCGCCAGCTTGGCAGCTGCTGCAGTTTCCAGATCAGCGCGCTTCGCTTCGAATTCAGCGATAGCAGTAGTTGTAGCACGACGTGCCATACGTTGTGGAATCAGGAAGTTACGTGCGTAACCGTCCTTGACGCGAACAACTTCACCCAGATTGCCGAGATTAACGACTTTTTCCAACAGAATGACTTGCATATTTTTCTCCTATTTCAAGTCGTCAATTAAGCGTTGTGCAGATCGGTGTACGGCAGCAGCGCCAGGAAACGTGCGCGCTTGATCGCAGTGTCCACTTGACGTTGGTAGATTGCCTTGGTGCCGGTCAGACGTGCTGGCATGATCTTGCCGTTTTCCTGAACAAAATCCTTCAGCGTGTCGACATCCTTGTAATCAACGCTAGCTACGTGAGCAGCGGTGAAACGGCAGAATTTCTTACGCTTGAACAGCGGGTTTTGTTGTTGACGCTTGTTTTTCAGTTTGCTTTTATCGAACTTTTTACCGAATGCCATTTTTGGCTCCTGTATTCAAATTTTGCTTAATAATCAATCTGCAATTTCAGCTTTGTTTCCCGAGGAAGCATTTGCTTCTATTGCAGCGAAATCCGTGATGTGAAATACCAGACTTCTACCATTGCGACTCTTGCGTGCCATGAATCCCGTAAACCAGAACGTGCCGCCCAATTGCGCCTTGCTGAATCTTCCCGAAATCTCGCCTACGGCCAGCGCGGCAATTTCGAATTCAATCAAACGTTTGATACCTGCTTCAATCGGTTCCGAGCGATGCTGCAATATCGCAGATACGATCGGGATGCCTGCCGGGGTGTAGCGTATGACTTCACGTTCGGCAACTTCGGCAACCAGTTGAAACACGTTATTGGGTAGATCCACTCCTGATGAGCTCAATGGTTAGGCAATGAAGCTGGTAGCAGCTAGCTGGTAAATCAGGCAGCCGGTGCTTCAGTACGATGGCTCTTGGCAGCATCTTCCTTCTGCACAGCCTTCATCATTGGCGAAGGACCTGTTTCGGCCTTCTTCAGCTTGACGGTCAGATGACGCAACACTGCATCATTGAACTTGAAGCCGGTTTCGATTTCAGCCAGAGTTTCGCTGTCGCACTCGATGTTGAGGCAGACGTAATGTGCTTTAGCCAGTTTCTGGATCAGGTATGCCAGTTGGCGGCGGCCCCAGTCTTCCACGCGATGTACGGTGCCGCCACGAGTGGTGACGATACCTTTGTAGCGTTCGATCATTGCAGGCACTTGCTCGCTTTGATCTGGATGGACGATAAATACGATTTCATAATGACGCATGTAAGCTCCTTTTGGACGGATTGAAGAATCGCCCACCTCGGCGTCAAGACGAGTGTGGGAAGAGGAAAACCAGCAATAGTACTCGCAATTGCAACAAAACTCAACGCTTTCAGGTGCTTAGATCAAAACCGGCAGCATGGGTGTGGCTAATGTGCGCCTAAGACGTGGCCTAAGGTGATCTAAATACATCAAATTATCTTGCATTTGCACAAATACTGTACAAAAATACAGACTGTTGTTATGCACAGCATTGGTCAGTCGCAATAGCGCTGCCGTTGCTACCTTTTTCAGCACCATCCAGCATTTTTTAAGCCAAATACACGCCATGATCAAATTGACCGCCCGTCAGCAACAAATCCTCGATCTGATCAAGGACGCCATCGAAAACACCGGCTTCCCGCCGACGCGCGCTGAAATCGCCACCGAGCTGGGCTTTCGCTCTGCCAATGCGGCAGAAGAGCATCTGCAGGCGCTGGCACGCAAGGGCGCCATTGTGATCGCACCCGGCACCTCGCGCGGAATCCGGCTTACCGAAAGCGCCCACCGCAACCAGGGCACGCAACTGGCGCTGCCGCACCCTGCCCTGATGCAACTCAGCCTGCCACTGATCGGGCGAGTCGCCGCCGGATCTCCGATCCTGGCACAAGAGCACATCCAGGCCAGCTACAACGTCGACCCCGCCTTGTTCAGCGCCAAACCGGATTATTTATTGAAGGTGCGCGGCATGTCGATGCGTGACGCCGGCATCCTGGATGGCGACTTGCTGGCGGTAAAAAAAGCCGACAGCGCCCGCAACGGCCAGATCGTGGTAGCCCGCCTGGGCGACGACGTTACGGTCAAACGTTATCAAAAATCCGGCTCCGTGATCCAGCTGCTCCCGGAAAATCCTGATTTCGAACCCATTATCGTAACATCCAAGCAAGAGGATTTCGTGCTGGAAGGTCTGGCGGTCGGCCTGTTGCGCAGCTGGGCCTGATGCATCGATAAGTGCCGATACGCCAGATTCACGAGCGGTCGAGGCGGCGCCGCTTGGTCAAGATCTGACTGGCGATGCCGCGCAAGATATTGACCTCTTCAGTTTCCAGCTGAGTACGCGAAAACAAACGCTTCAAGCGCGGCATCAGTTTTTTCGGACTGGCCGGATCGAGAAATTCAATTTCTACCAAAGCCTTTTCGAGATGCGCAAACATGCCGTCGATATCGGCCAGGCTAGCCGTATTGCCCTGAAAACCGATCTCCGCGCCGGCTGCTACCGGCGGCAACTCTTCACTCGCTGCAACCCTGCACTCGTAGGCCAGCACTTGCACCGCCTGCGCCAGATTCAATGATGAATACTCTGGATTGGCAGGAATATTCAGCAACACATTGCATTTTTCGACAATTTCGTTAGGCAAGCCATAACGCTCGCTGCCGAATATGACTGCCGCGTTCAGGCTGACATCAGCGGCAAGCTGGGCCGCCAAGGCGCGCGGCGCAGTCAACGGCGGGGAAAATTCGCGCAAACGTGCGCTCAGAGCCGCAGCGAAGTTGCAACCTTCCAACGCCTGCTCGACGCTATCGACAATCCGCGCTGCCGCCAGAACATCTTGCGCGCCGCTGGCAAATGCAATTGCCTCGTCCCGTTGCAACACATCTGGAAAACGCGGATTCACCAAGATAAGCTCGGAAAATCCCATGGTTTTGATAGCGCGCGCAGCCGCCCCGACATTGCCGGGGCTGCTGGTTTCAACCAGCACAAAGCGCAGGCGTTTGAAAAGAGACGTGTCGATTTTTGCCTGATTCATTTAAAATAGCGCCATTACGCGGATTTCATCGATTAAAAGTTGCTTATTTATTAAAATATTCATCTGGGACATCCGCCTCGTTCATTATCATTCATATAGGTGGTCCTGTTCCCGGTTGGCACAGTGCCGCCATTTTAACGGAACCCGACCATGCATCCAATGCTCAATACGGCCATCAAGGCCGCCCGTAACGGCGCCAAGGTTATCTCGCGCGCCTCGTTCGACCTCGACCTGCTGAAAGTAACAAAAAAACAGCATAACGATTTTGTCACCGAAGTCGACCAGGCTGCAGAAGCAGCGATCATTGATGTATTGAAGAATGCCTACCCGGACCACGCCATCCTGGCCGAAGAATCCGGCGCCTCCGCCAACCTGCATGACGATAATGAAAATGTCTGGATCATCGATCCGCTCGACGGCACAACCAATTTTATCCACGGCTTTCCGCAATACTGCGTGTCGATCGCATTGCAACACCGCGGCCAGATCACCCAGGCCGTAGTCTACGACCCGACCCGCAACGACTTGTTCACCGCCACCAAGGGTTCCGGCGCCTATTTGAACGAAAAACGGATTCGTGTCGGCAAGCGCGACAAGATTGCCGACGCACTGATCGGCACCGGCTTCCCGTTCCGTGAAACCGAAGGCCCGGCGATGGATGAGTACATGAAAATGTTCCGCATCATGACGCAAAGCTGTGCCGGCCTGCGCCGCCCTGGCGCTGCTGCCCTTGACCTCGCATATGTCGCCGCCGGCCGCCTTGACGGCTTCTTTGAAAAAGGCCTGAAGCCTTGGGATATCGCCGCAGGCTCGTTGCTGATCAGCGAATCGGGCGGGATTGTCGGCGATTTCACCGGCGAATCCGATTATCTGTACAAGGGCGATGTACTGGCAGGCAGCCCGAAGGTATTTGCGCAAATGGTTGGCTTACTGTCGCCCTTTGCTAAGAAATAAGAAATAAGTGGGGTGGGCACAGGTGCCCGCCCCACTGCTGATGAATTGTAAGTACGAGCGGGAAACCTCCTTGCCGCTGCAGCATTAAAACTCTTCTTTTTGTCATTTCAACTGCGTAGGCCAGAGACTACAATTCATGCGCATCAGCGTAATTGGACACTCTCAACGACCATCTCACGCAGGAGAACACAATGGCAGTCAAACCAGTTCCGGACGGCTATACCACCGTCACCCCTTACCTCGTTGTAGACGGCGCCGCCACGGCCATCGCGTTTTATCAAAAAGCCTTCAACGCCGTGGAAGTACTGCGCATGGAAATGCCCGATAAAAGAATCGGGCACGCAGAAATTAAAATTGGCGACTCTCACATCATGCTGGCCGACGAATGCCCGGAGATGGAAATCCGCAGCCCGAAAGCATTGGGCGGGGCTGGCGTCAGCATCGTGCTGTATGTAGACAACGTGAATGTACTTTACCCGCAGGCAATCGCCGCAGGCGGCACTGAACTGCGGCCACTGCAAGACCAGTTTTATGGCGACCGTTCCGGCACCCTGAGAGACCCGTTCGGCCACGTCTGGACCATAAGCACACATATCGCCGATTATTCAGAAGAAGAAATACGCGAGCGCGCCGCTGTCGCCATGAAAAAAACTGGCTGATCGCCCCTTACCGGGCGCATTACCCCTGATCGGCCCTATGGCGATCCGCTTTACTTCTCAAGCGGATCGCTAATACCAATTTTATGGAGGGTTGCCCCACCACACGCCGGAATTGCTTGCCTGCAGCGCGTCATTGTTATACTCTCCGGCGACACAGCACATTCTCCAGTCAAATGCTGCTGTTAAGGAGGCTGACAGCCTCCCGGGAGTCGAAACGACTCCAATCTCCTCTAATCCCGTTTGCCTGCGACTGGCGCCTTATATAAGGCGACAGGCCGATATTATTCTATTGAGTTGTCATGTCTTTTTCTGAACTCGGCTTGTCCGAAGCCATCGTTCGTGCCGTTACCGAACACGGATACACTACACCTACCCCGATCCAGACCCAGGCTATTCCTGCGGTATTGGCAGGTGGCGATTTGCTGGCCGGCGCCCAGACCGGTACCGGTAAGACTGCCGGCTTTACCCTGCCTGTGCTGCATCGCCTGTCGACCTCAGCAACGAACCCGACCGGCAGCCAACGCCCGATCCGTGCGCTGGTGCTGACACCGACGCGCGAACTGGCGGCGCAAGTCGAAGAAAGCGTTCGCCTCTACGGCAAATATTTGAAGCTGACCTCGGCCGTAATTTTTGGCGGCGTCGGCATCAATCCGCAAATCAAGCTGCTCAAGCATGGTGTCGACATCCTGGTGTGCACCCCGGGCCGCCTGCTGGATCACATGCAACAAGGCACCGTCAATCTGAACCACGTGGAAATCCTGATCCTGGACGAAGCTGACCGCATGCTGGACATGGGCTTCATCCGCGACATCAAGAAGATTCTTGCAGTACTGCCGAAGAAGCGCCAGAACCTGCTGTTCTCGGCTACCTTCTCGGACGAAATCAAGATCCTCGCCGACAATTTGCTGAACTCGCCGGCCATGATCGAAGTAGCGCGCCGCAATTCCACAGTCGAAGTGATCCAGCAAAAGATTCA
The DNA here is from genome assembly GCF_900113705.1 of Collimonas sp. OK307. GTDB lineage: Bacteria > Pseudomonadota > Gammaproteobacteria > Burkholderiales > Burkholderiaceae_D > Collimonas. The sequence goes on from NZ_FOQI01000001.1 coordinate 554,968, forward strand.
CCCGGTCGATCGTGATCGCAAGCACCCGCTGCTGGCGCATTTGATCAAGACTCATCAATGGTCGCAAGTGCTGGTATTTACCCGCACCAAACACGGCGCCAACAAACTGGTCGAACAACTGGAAAAAGACGGTATCAGCGGCATGGCGATCCACGGCAACAAGAGCCAGTCGGCACGGACCCGCGCGCTGGCCGAGTTCAAGGATGGCAGCCTGCAAGTGCTGGTAGCAACCGACATCGCAGCGCGTGGCATCGATATCGATCAACTGCCGCACGTGGTCAACTATGACCTGCCTAACGTGCCGGAAGACTACGTCCACCGGATCGGCCGTACCGGCCGTGCCGGCGCCACCGGCGAAGCGGTATCGCTGGTGTGCGTGGATGAGCACCAGATGTTAAAAGATATCGAGAAGCTGATCAAACGCGAATTGCCGAAAGAAGTGGTTGCCGGTTTCGAACCGGACCCTAATGCGCGTGCACAGCCGATACAACTGCGTAGCGGTGGCGGTGGCGGCGGCGGCAATCGTGGCGCCGGTGGTGGTGGCGGACGCGGACGCTCACAAGGTGCAGCACCTGGCGTTAAGCCAGGCCAGGGCCCATCCCGCAGCCATGGCGGTGGCACCGGCACGCAAGCACGTCCTGCGGCCCCGCGCCGCTCGGGCGGACGCGGTCGCTAAGCTGCGTTGCAGCTAATGCGATGCCGGATCAACCGGCATCGCTGAAAGCACTCCGAACAACTGACGCCATACTGATGAAACCAGGCTGCACTCCTGGCTTCATCAGTATGGCGTCAGCGCATTGCGCGCAGCCGTCGGACCAGGATTTAGCTGAGGCAATCCATCAAACCGTCGAAGATCGTCGCCGTTGTACCAGGCAGCGTTACGTGCAACGGCCTGGCGACCGTAAGCACGCTATAAAACGTTGCCACCGGTGTCCGCGCACCCAACGGCGTGCGGCAGGCCCAGGTGCGGGCATCAACCATAACCTTCCCGGTAGCCCCGTCGATCCCTGCATTGCTGGCCGCAAAGGTCCACACGCACTGCCCCATCGTGCCGTCACTCTGCCGCACCGAACAGCGATAACGCAACGCCTGGATATTATTGAATTCACCTTCACAGATGGTGTCGCCGCAGACATCGTCAAAAGCTTGCACCAGTCGTCGCTCCAGGCCATGAAAGTCATCCCAGCCCTGCTCTTGAGCCGGATAGTGTACGGCGTCGACATAGCCATCGGCAGCCGCAGCCGGTGCTGCACAGAACACCAGCGCACCAGCCGCGTATAGCAATGTCGCCAGCAAAAAAACTGCGCGGCGAGCGACCCGATGGGCCACGATTCTATGGCATATTGGAAATGAAAAAATTTTGGACGGGCTGTTTGAAATAGGCATACGGCTCCCTCAGGTTTTTGATGGCAATGGCAGCACTGCAGTAATTGCAAATTGCAAAATACAAAATGCATCGAGGCTGTAAGTGCGACACAAAACAGATGTCGACAATGCATCATAATCTTGGTCGGACAGACAAACCAATAAGCCTGCCCCTAACTTGACAGAGGATTTTTTCGAGGAGCCGAGACGAACGGAAAGAATCCACGGGCATATTTATGCCGCAGACGAAATATTGCAAATATGGAATTTGACTAAAGGAAAATGCTGTGAAGAGAGGCAGAAAACTGGTCCGGCCGGAGGGAATCGAACCCCCAACATTTCGGGTAGAAGCCGAATGCTCTATCCAGTTGAGCTACGGCCGGATTCATGCGCCTAGTGATGCTTTGATTCCGATCGTGAGATCTTCAAGTGCCGTGATTGATTTTCATCAACCACAAATGAAAAACGGGCTGTCCGAAGACAACCCGCTTATTTTTTGGTCGGAGTACAAGGATTCGAACCTTGGACCCCCTGGTCCCAAACCAGGTGCGCTACCGGGCTGCGCTACACTCCGAGAAGCAAGATAATAAACAGTATTCCGATTTTTGTCAAATTTTTATACAGGAAAATTTTGAAATTTTGCTGCAAAAACCAACCCAATAACGGTACCGCCAAAAGCTTATCTGCTGAAAAACTTGAGAGACGGATTAGACCAGATTTCAGAAAAATATGCGAGAGAAAATCGCATATTTTCGTAAAAATTTATCTCTTCTTTTACTTCTGCTTAAAACATCAGCAAAACAATGAAAAAAACGCGATGCATTATCCAGATCGCCGCCTCAAACTTACTTACGTTTTTTACGTAATTATTTACGTAATTATTTACGTAATTCTTTACGAAATTATTTACAGACTAATTTTCAAACTCACTCAATCCTGCCGCAACGCTAATTGCGCACGCTGAAAGCTCACTTTAAAACGACTGCCCTTGCCATATTCCGAAGTGATCTCAAGGCGGCCGCGATGCCGCAGTAAAACATGCTTTACGATCGCCAGGCCGAGGCCGGTTCCTTGCGTGGAGCGCGAGCGCGTTTTGTCGACGCGATAAAAACGTTCGGTAAGCCGGCTCAGATGTTCCTCTGCGATGCCGATGCCATCATCGACCACAACCAGACTTGCGCACTCGTTTTCCATGCCCCAGCTGACATCGATGCGCCCACCGTCTGGCGTATAACGAACCGCATTCGAGAGCAGATTGGCAAACGCGCTTTCCAGCTCATCATGATTGCCCTTGAGATCGATTTCCTGCGCTTGCAAAGTAATCTGGTGCTTGCCGGCGGATAAGGCCCTGGCCTCCTCCACTATGCGGCTCAACAGCGGCTTGATACGCACCGTATCGCTCGATGGCGGCTGCACCAGGGACTCGAGCCTGGTCAAGGTCAGCATGTCGGCCACCAGCCGTTGCATGCGCTGCCCTTGCTCGGCCATCAGGTGCAGCTGGCGCTGACGGGTTTCCTCGCTCATTTCGCTGCTTAGCGCGTGCTCTAGAAAGCCGTTGATGACCGTCAGCGGAGTACGTAGCTCATGCGATGCATTGGCGATGAAATCGCGCCGCATGGTATCCGTCTTTTCGTTTTGCGTCACATCGTGAGTGACCAGGATCTGGCGCCGGCTCTCGAAGGAAATCAGTTGCACCAGAATTTTTCTATCGTGATGCATGAAAGGCAGCGGTTGCTCGAAGCGGCCTGACAACATGTAATCGACGAAATCAGGAGAACGTATCAGGTTGGTCAGCAAGCGCCCTTCATCGCGCTTCAGATCCAGGCCCAGATGGCTTTGCGCCGCCGGATTGCACCACTCCAGATGCATGACGCCGTCGACGATCACCACGCCGTCCGGCAGCAAACTCATGGCTTGCCGAAAGCGCGCCAGCCATTCCGCCATTTCGGTGCGTGAGCGTTCATCTTCCAGCCGGATGTCCTCCAGCGCGGCAAATGCATGCGCCCATAAGCCCCAGATTTTAGGCCGCCGGACGCCGACCGGACCGTCCATCCAGCGTTCGATCTGATACAGCGACCACATCTGCAGGAACAATAACAGCGCCAGCGACAGACTAAAGAACACTAGTCCGATGATAGCACCGCAAATGGCCACTACCGCCGCGGCAACCAGCGACAGCAAACCAAACCAGAGCAGCGCCGGCACCCAGAATGCGCGCGCGTTGCGGGTACTGGCCACAGCTCTCGTCACGCCACGGGCTCGGCGTTGAGCTTATAGCCGACGCCGCGCACAGTCTTGACATAATCGGCGGCGAGGCCAAGAGATTTACGCAAACGCATGATGTGCACGTCGACCGTGCGTTCTTCGATGAAAGTGTGATCGCCCCACACTTTATCGAGCAGTTGCGCGCGCGAAAAAATACGATCCGGATGCGCCACCAGGAAACGCAGCAATTTGAACTCGGCTTGATCCAGTTCGATTTCCTGGCTATCGACGGTAACCTGATAACGATCGGTATCGATCTGAATCAAACCGTGGCTAAGCAGGCTTTGCCCTAGCTCCGGTATCTTGCGCCGTAACAGCGCCTGAATCCGCGCAATCAGCTCCTTGGGCGAAAACGGCTTGGTAACGTAATCGTCGGCCCCTGCATTGAGTCCGCGGACCTTGTCCTCATCCATACCTTTGGCAGTCAGCATGATGACCGGCAGGGTAGCGCTGCGCGGCTGACTGCGCCACTCCTGCAATAGCGCCAGGCCGGAAGTATCGGGCAGCATCCAGTCCAGCAGTATGGCCTTGGGCAAAACGCCCGTGATCGCTTGCCGCGCCTCATTGGCGCTATACGCAATCTCGCAGGAAAAGCCGGCGTCATCGAGCGTGAACCGCAATAGCTCGGCAATGCCGGGCTCATCTTCGACAATCAAAATGTGGGTTTGAAATTTCGACATCGGCAATTAACTCTATTCAGTAGGCAGTCGATAACTATGTGGGCACTCAGGTGAACACTCAGGCAGACACTTGGTTAGATACTCAGTTAGATACCTTATCGGCAATCCGGCACGCCATCGCCTGCGCCAGATCGGCGCTCTTGGCTTCAACCATGACGCGGATCAGCGGTTCAGTGCCCGAAGCCCGGATCAACACGCGTCCGTTATCGCCGAGCTCCTGCTCGACAGCTTCCTTCTCTGCCACCATCGCCGGACTTTTTTTCCAGTCGAAGCCCGCGCTCACCTTCTTGTTGATCAAGGTTTGCGGATAAAGTGCGATATCGGCGGTCAACTGCGCCAGCGTTTCACCGTCACGCTTGAGTGCCGACAAAACCTGCAAGGCCGATACGATGCCGTCGCCGGTAGTATGCTTATCCAGGCACAGAAGATGGCCGGAGCCCTCGCCACCGAGGTTCCAGCCACGCTCTTTCATCACTTCCAGCACGTAGCGGTCGCCGACGTTAGCACGGGCGAACTCAACACCCATTTTCCGGAACGCCACTTCCAGCGCCATATTCGTCATCAAGGTGCCGACTGCACCTTTTACCGGACCGATCTTCAAGCGGTCCTTGACCATCACATACAGCAGCTCGTCGCCATTATAAATACGGCCGCTGGCATCGACCATCACCAGGCGATCGGCGTCGCCATCCAGGGCAATGCCGATATCTGCGTGATTGGAGCGCACTGCCAGCGCCAGCGCGTCCGGCGCAGTCGCGCCAAAGCCGGCATTGATGTTGAAACCATTCGGCTGATTGCCGATAGAAATGACTTCGGCACCCAACTCATGGAACACATGCGACGCAATATGGTAGGCCGCACCGTGGGCGCTATCGACCACGATGGTCAGCCCGCGCAAGTCTAGCTCGTTAGGGAAGGTGCTTTTACAAAATTCGATGTAACGTCCGGCCGCGTCGTCCAGGCGCCTTGCCTTGCCCAGCTTATCGGAGGCCACGCACTCCATCGGCAACGCCAGCGCGTCCTCAATCGCGGTTTCCACGGAGTCAGGCAATTTATTGCCCTGCGCCGAAAAGAACTTGATACCGTTATCTTCATACGGATTATGCGATGCTGAAATCACCACGCCTGCCGACAAACGCAGCGCGCGCGTCAGGTAAGCGATCGCCGGGGTCGGCATCGGCCCGGCCAGCATCACGTCGACGCCGGCGGCGGCAAAACCTGCTTCCAGTGCAGCTTCCAGCATATAGCCCGAAACCCGGGTATCTTTGCCGATCAGCACGGTTGGCTTGCCTGTGCCGGATTTCGCCTGCGCCAGCACCTTGCCGGCGGCGTAACCCAGTCTCATCACAAAATCCGGTGTAATCGGTGCTACGCCGACACGACCGCGCACGCCATCGGTACCAAAATATTTTCTTGTCATCTCAGCCTTCATTCAAATTCTATAGTCAGTCACTGCCATATTGCTGTTTACTGCTGCTTGCCTATTTCTGCTGCGCCGCCTGCCACACCTTGAGCGCGTCTACCGTCTCGGCCACATCATGCACCCGGACCATCTTAGCACCCTGCGAAACCGCCGCCAAAGCCGCTGCTAGACTGCCGGCAAGGCGCCGCTCCACCGGTTTGCCGGTCAACTCTCCCAGCATGGTTTTGCGTGAGATTCCCGCCAGCAAAGGCAAGTCCAGCGCACGTTGAATATCGCCCATGCTTTGCAACAAAGCAACATTATGCGCCAAGGTCTTGCCAAAACCAAAACCGGGATCGATGCTGATGCGATTGCGCCCTATCCCGGCCAGTTCCAGCACCCTCACCCGCTCCTGCAGGAAAGCACTGACTTCTGCCACCACATCCCGGTATTCCGGCTTGATTTGCATGGTTTGCGGGTCCGCCTGCATGTGCATGATGCACAGGCCGCAATCGCTATCGCTTACCGCCTCCAAGGCGCCCGGGGCACGCAAACCGTTGATGTCATTGATCAGGTCGACGCCGGCTGCAAGGGCTTCGCGCATTACGGCCGGCTTGTAGGTATCGATGGAAAGTGGTTTGCCGCAATCGCGCAAGGCGTAAATGGCCGGCATGACCCGGTCCAGCTCTTCTTCCAGCGATAGCGCCGGGCTGCCGGGACGGCTCGACTCGCCCCCTATGTCGATGATATCGACGCCGTCCGCAATCATCTGTTCGGCATGCGACAAGGCGAATTCAAGCGACTGGAATTGTCCGCCGTCGGAAAATGAATCGGGCGTGATGTTGAGGATGCCCATCACCAGCGGCCGCGCTTGCGGCGTATTGACCGGGAGCCGATAACGGCCGCATTGAAAATATTCTTGCATAATGAAAAATGGAATGGGTCTTAAGAATGGATCTGAAGCATAGATATTAAGCGCGCGAAGACAAATAAAAAGGGCGAGGATTGCTCCTCACCCTTGCTTATAAATTTTTACAAGCTACGTTAGAGCCTGTCAACCTGGCAGGCGCCGGACCGGATCAGGCCGGTGCGGTAGCAGTCGGCGAAACGCCGCCGGACGAACTGTCGCCAGGTGCCTTGCGGACCGAGCTGCCGGCTTTCGGCAAACGTGGCTCCAGGCCTTCCATGATGTCGTTGATCTGATCGGCATCGATGGTTTCCCAATCCAGCAGGGCCTTGGTCATCGCCTCAACCTTGTCCTTGTTTTCTTCCAGCAGACGGCGCGACAAAGCATATTGCTGATCGAGAATGCTGCGAATCTCGGCATCGACTTTTTGCTGTGTGGCTTCCGATACTGTTTTCGAGGACGAGCGGCCAAAGTATGCGTCCTGCTCGGTATCTTCGTAGACCATGGTGCCCAGGGTCTCGGACATGCCGTAACGTGTCACCATTGCCCGTGCCAGCTTGGTGGCGCGCTCAAAGTCGTTCGAGGCGCCGGTCGACATCTGGTGCATGAAAATCTCTTCTGAAATACGGCCGCCGAACAGGATGGCGATTTCTTCCAGCATCTTGTCCTTGTACATGTTGACGCGGTCATGCTCAGGCAATTGCCAGGTCAGGCCAAGGGCGAAGCCGCGTGGCATGATGGTAACCTTGTGCACCGGATCGGCTTTTGGCAGCAACTTGGCTACCACCGCATGGCCGGATTCGTGATATGCCGTATTGCGGCGCTCCTCTTCACGCATCACTGCAGACTTGCGCTCAGGGCCCATGACGATCTTGTCCTTGGCATCCTCGAAATCCTGCATCTCTACCAGGCGCTTGGCGCGACGGGCAGCAAACAGAGCCGCCTCATTGACCAGATTGGCCAGGTCGGCGCCCGAGAAGCCAGGTGTACCACGTGCCAGGATGTCGGCTTTGACGTCGGTGGAAATCGGCACCTTGCGCATGTGGACGTTCAGGATCTGTTCGCGGCCGCGGATATCCGGCAAGCCAACCACCACCTGGCGGTCGAAACGCCCCGGACGCAACAACGCTTTGTCGAGCACGTCGGAACGGTTGGTAGCAGCGATCACGATCACGCCGGAATTGGCTTCGAAGCCATCCATCTCAACCAGCATCTGATTCAGCGTTTGTTCGCGTTCGTCATTACCGCCGCCCATGCCGGCGCCGCGATGGCGGCCGACTGCATCAATTTCATCGATGAAAATAATGCAAGGAGCATGCTTCTTGGCGTTTTCGAACATATCGCGCACCCGCGATGCGCCAACGCCGACAAACATTTCAACGAAATCAGAACCGGAAATGGTAAAAAACGGTACTTTCGCTTCACCCGCAATCGCACGGGCCAGCAAAGTCTTACCTGTACCTGGTGGGCCTACCAACAGAACGCCATGCGGAATGCGACCACCCAGCTTCTGGAATTTGGTTGGGTCGCGCAGGAAGTCGACCAGTTCGGACACTTCTTCCTTGGCCTCGTCGCAACCGGCAACATCGCCAAAAGTAACGGTATTACTATTTTCATCCAGCATGCGCGCTTTCGACTTGCCGAACGAGAATGCCCCGCCCTTGCCGCCGCCCTGCATCTGCCGCATGAAGAAAATCCAGACGCCCAGCAACAGGATCATCGGGAACCACGAGATGAAGATCTGCTGCAGGAACGATGGTTCTTCCGGCTGTTTGATCTCGAATTTGACGTTGTTGTTGACCAGGTCGCCGATCAGGCCGCGATCCAGCGACGTGATGGCAGTCTTGACTTTCTTACCGTCCGAAGTAGTGGCAACAATGCTGCGGTCTTCAATCGTCGCATCGGTGATATGGCCTGACCGTATTTCACTGATGAGATCGGAATAGGCAATCGGCCCTGCGCCGCTAGCCAGTCCTCGCCCGTCGAACTGCTTGAATACGGTGAAAAGCACCAGGGCGATGACCACCCAGATGGCGGCTTTGGAAAACATGTTGTTCACTAGAACTCCTTGGACGCGCTGCGCGCCTGACATAGGTACAGCTTCGAGGTATTCCTTAGATTTTACTCGGAATGGGTACGGCTTGCTAGATTGGATATGCGGCCGCACTCATGATAAATCAAGGAATACTTGTTAATCATCGTGGAAATTACCGTGGATTCTTCAATATCTTTCCAAGCAAGAAGATTTCTGACGATTTGTCACGGCTGGCTTTCGGTTTTCTGGAGGCCACGGTTTTGAATTCCTGGCGAAATTTCATCAACACTTCATTGTAACCGGTACCGTTGAAACATTTTGCCAACAAAGCGCCGCTTGGCTTCATGTGTTGTTGCGCAAATTCAATTGCCAAATCGATAATTTCCTCGACCCGAGCCGCATCCGAGATAGCGATGCCGGACAGGTTGGGCGCCATGTCGGACAACACCAGATCCACCTTCCGCCCTTCCAGCAAGCGCTCCAACTGGCGCAAGCTGTCCGCCTCGCGGAAGTCGCCCTGGATGAAATGGACGTCGGCAATCGGCTCCATCGGCAAGATATCCAGGCCGATGATCATGCCATGGATGCCGCCGCCGTCCTGGCCGGCCAGCTTGTTGCGGGCGTACTGCGACCAGCTGCCCGGAGTCGATCCAAGATCGACAATGATCTGGCCAGGCTTGATCAGCTTGTCCATTTCGTCGATTTCTTTTAGCTTGTAAGCTGCCCGCGCACGATAGCCTTCTTTCTGCGCCAGCTTCACGTAAGGATCGTTAATGTGGTCGTGCAACCAGTTTTTGTTTAATTTCTTCTTTGCCATTCGCGTAGAATACCGTTTTTAAGGAATTTTTATGTTGAAACTTACATCCGCCGAGCGTAGCGAGCTCCGTTCCCAAGCCCACGGACTGGATCCGGTGGTCCTGATCAGCGAAGATGGCTTAAAACCATCCCTGATGAAAGAGATCGATGCCAGCCTGAACGCCCATGGCCTGATTAAAGTGCGTGTATTCGGTGATGATCGCGAGGCACGGATTGCCATCTACGAAACTATTTGCGAAAAACTCAGCGCAGCGCCGGTACAACACATCGGCAAATTGCTGGTCCTGTACCGCCCGCAAAAGGATGCTGCCAAAGAACGCAGCGAAACTCGCGGCCGGGGCATGCGTGAAGTAACCATCGTCAAACCAAGCCCAAGCGGCACCAAGCGGCCATCGGTGACCAAGGTCATGGTAAAAGGCAATGAGCGCGTAACCCAGGGCGGCAACATCAAGCGCGCCAAACCTCGTCAGAAAAGCGGTAAGAAATCGGCATTGGGTCGTTAATGCCTACGTTTATGGTTGCCGCAGCGACTGCGGTAACCAGTAACGGGGCCGCATTTCTTAGAGGCGGAGCCAGGATCGATCCAGATCCTGCAGCGCCTTTCCCTGTAGCCGGCAGACTCACACCGGCTTCTACCTAGCGCAAACTGCGCAAACGCAGAATCAGCCCCACTCCCAACAAGCTCTGAATCAGGAAGATGCCGCTGGCAACGCCATGCAGAATCCCGAACTGCGTCTTGGCGCCGTCACTCATCACACCGCCGGTTGCCACAGACGCTTCACGCAAACTGGCCATGAACGGCTGGATACCGAAATAACCGACCAGGGTACAAACCAGCATCGCCAGCGTCAGCTTCAGCAGGGTCTTGCGCAACGGTGCTGCATCGTCATAGGTCCGGTAGCTGAACAACAGGATCAAGGCGACGCCGCAAGCTATCGTCAGCCAGGCTTCGATCCGGAACAGGCTGCCCGCGATAGTGCCGGCCAGCACGCGGTCGGGCAACGTGGCGAATAACGCCGGTGCGACCAGATAACCAACCGTCCACAGACTACCCACCCATAAGGTAGCAATCAACAATCTGAGTCTTACAACAAGCATTGCCACTCCCGGTTTCTGATCAAGCGACTCGAATCAAGCTGCTCTGATTACTCTCAGGGCACCGGCCGTATGCGGCGATGCCCGACGCGCTTGCTTAGATGTAGCGAACTTCCAGGATTTCATATTCGCGGATGCCGGATGGCGCTTGTACGCCGACCACGTCGCCGGCGGTCTTGCCGATCAGCGCACGAGCGATCGGCGAGGTCACGGAAACCTTGGACAGCTTGATATCGGCTTCATCGGTGCCGACGATTTGATACGTCACCTTATCGCCGGACTCCAGGTCTTCCAGATCGACCGTAGAGGCAAACACCACGCGCCCGTCCGCATCCAGAGTTGCAGGATCGATAACCTGCGCGGCTCCCAGCTTGCCCTCGAGGTCGGCAATCCGGCCTTCGACAAAACCTTGCCGCTCTTTCGCCGCGTCATAGTCCGCGTTTTCCGAAAGATCGCCATGCGCGCGCGCTTCCGCGATGGCCTTGATGACAGTTTGACGCTCTTTGGTTTTCAAATGATGCAATTCATCTTTCAACAATTGCGCGCCATGCTTGGTAAGAGGTACTGAGCTCATAGGGATGGTACTCAACAAATATAAATTAAGGTTTATGACGCAGGGTCTATCACGTACACAATAAAAGGTCACGGAGGTCAAAGCGTACCGAAAAAAGGGTGCGCTTATGACCTCCGCAGGAACTTCTGTAGCTAAATTGTACGTTTCGGCGGCTTCCAGGCAACAATGCAGCCCGGAAGCGATTCAGGATGCGCCTAGGCACATCCTGATCTGACCTTAGTGTAAGGTTTTATGCAGCCCTTGTAAATCATAGACATGCAACTCGTCCAGATGACGCATGCCCTCGACCGCTGCCTCTGCACCGGCAATCGTGGTATAGGTCGTGGCGCGTGCCGCCAGGGCCGAAATACGGATCGCCCGTGAGTCGACAATCGCGCTACGCTTTTCTTCGACCGTGTTGATCACCAATGAAATTTCATTGTTCTTGATCATGTCGACCACGTGCGGACGTCCTTCAACCACCTTGTTGACGGTTTCCACAGGAATCCCGGCAGCGCTGATTGCCGCCGCGGTACCCTTGGTGGCCACCACCGTAAAGCCGATCGCCACCAGATCCTTGGCAACCTGCACTGCACGCGGCTTGTCGCTACCCTTGACGCTAAGGAACACCTTGCCAGAACTCGGCAGCTTGACGCCGGCGCCGAGCTGCGACTTGACGAATGCCTCACCGAAAGTTTTACCAACGCCCATCACTTCACCGGTGGACTTCATTTCCGGTCCGAGAATGGTGTCGACACCAGGGAATTTGACGAACGGAAATACCGCTTCCTTGACGCTGAAGTATTTCGGCACGACCTCTTCCTTGATACCCTGGCTGTCGAGCGACTGCCCAACCATGCAGCGGGCGGCAATCTTGGCCAGCTGCAAACCGGTAGCCTTGGAAACAAACGGCACGGTGCGCGAGGCGCGCGGATTGACTTCCAGCACAAACACGACGTCCTTGCCATCGATCTGCTGAATCGCGAACTGCACGTTCATCAAACCAACCACGTTCAAGCCCTTGGCCATCAGCGACGTCTGCCGCTTGATCTCTTCGATGGTTGCCTGCGACAGCGAGTAAGGCGGCAGCGAACAAGCCGAGTCGCCGGAGTGCACGCCAGCCTGCTCGATATGCTCCATGACGCCGCCGATAAAGGTGCGTTCGCCGTCGGACAGGCAATCAACGTCAACTTCGATAGCATCGTTCAGGAAGCGGTCCAGCAATACCGGCGAATCGTGCGAGACCTTGACCGCTTCGCGCATGTAGCGCTCGAGATCGCGTTGCTCGTGGACGATTTCCATCGCGCGGCCACCCAATACGTAGGACGGACGCACCACCAGCGGATAACCGATTTCCTGCGCCAGGCGCAATGCATCTTCTTCGGTACGCGCAGTGCGGTTTGGCGGTTGACGCAAATTCAGATCGTGCAGCAGCTTCTGGAAACGCTCGCGGTCTTCGGCAGCGTCGATCATGTCCGGCGAAGTGCCGACGATAGGCACGCCGTTGGCTTCCAGATCCAGCGCCAGCTTCAGCGGCGTCTGGCCACCGTACTGAACGATCACGCCGTATGGCTTTTCCTTGTCGACGATTTCCAGCACGTCTTCCAGCGTCACCGGTTCGAAATACAAGCGATCCGAGGTGTCGTAGTCAGTCGATACAGTTTCCGGATTACAGTTGACCATGATGGTCTCGTAGCCGTCTTCACGCATTGCCAGTGCCGCATGGACGCAGCAATAATCGAATTCGATACCCTGGCCGATACGGTTAGGACCGCCGCCCAGCACCATGATCTTCTTTTTATTGGTCGGATTCGATTCGCACTCTTCCTCGTAGGTCGAGTACATGTAAGCCGTATTAGTCGAAAATTCGCCGGCGCAGGTATCCACCCGCTTGTAGACCGGACGGATATTCAAGGCCAGGCGCTTAAGGCGCACTGCGGTATCGGTTGTCTTCAGCAGCTTGGCCAGGCGGCGATCGCCAAAGCCCTTTTGCTTGAGACGGAACAGTGTATCGCGGTCCAGCGCTTCCAGCGTCTGGCTGTTTTCCAGCCACAGTTCGATATCGACGATTTCCTTGATTTGCGACAGGAACCATGGATCGATATGGGTCAGCTGATGCACTTCTTCCAGTGTGAAACCCTGGGCGAACGCATCGCCGACATACCAGATACGGTCCGGACCCGGCTCGCCGAGTTCTTCTTCGATAACCTCGCGGTCTTGCGTCTTTTCGTTCATGCCGTCGACGCCGACTTCGAGGCCGCGCAAGGCTTTCTGGAACGATTCCTGGAAGGTGCGGCCGATCGCCATCACCTCGCCTACCGATTTCATCTGAGTCGTCAGGTGATCGTCGGCGGTCGGGAATTTTTCAAAAGCAAAACGCGGAATCTTGGTGACCACGTAATCGATCGAAGGCTCGAACGATGCCGGTGTCGCGCCGCCGGTAATTTCATTGCGCAACTCGTCCAGCGTAAAGCCCACCGCCAGTTTCGCCGCGATCTTGGCGATCGGGAAACCGGTAGCTTTGGAAGCCAGCGCCGAAGAGCGCGATACGCGCGGATTCATTTCGATCACGATCATGCGGCCATCGGCCGGATTGACCGAGAACTGTACGTTGGAGCCGCCGGTGTCGACGCCGATCTCACGCAATACCGCCAGCGAGGCGTTACGCATGATCTGGTATTCCTTGTCGGTCAGGGTCTGGGCCGGCGCTACCGTGATCGAGTCGCCGGTATGCACACCCATCGGATCAAGGTTTTCGATCGAGCAGACGATGATGCAGTTGTCCGCCTTGTCGCGCACCACTTCCATCTCATACTCTTTCCAGCCGATCAGCGATTCTTCAATCAGCAATTCCTTGGTCGGCGATGCTTCCAGGCCGCGGCGGCAGATGGTTTCGAATTCTTCGGCGTTGTATGCAATACCGCCGCCGGTGCCGCCCATGGTGAACGAAGGACGGATGATGACCGGGAAGCCGAGCTCCTTCTGCACACCCCAGGATTCATCCATGGTGTGGGCGACGCCGGAACGGGCCGAACCGAGGCCGATCTTGGTCATCGCTTCCTTGAACTTGGAGCGGTCTTCAGCCTTGTCGATCGCTTCAGGCGAAGCGCCGATCAATTCGACATTGTACTTTTCCAGGATGCCGTGGCGATGCAGATCCAGCGCGCAGTTGAGCGCAGTCTGGCCGCCCATGGTCGGCAGGATCGCGTCCGGCTTTTCCTTGGCGATGATGCGTTCCACTGCTTGCCAGGTAATCGGCTCGATGTAGGTCACATCGGCCATTTCCGGGTCGGTCATGATGGTGGCCGGATTGCTGTTGACCAGGATTACTTTATAACCCTCTTCGCGCAACGCCTTGCAGGCCTGTGCGCCGGAGTAGTCAAACTCGCAAGCCTGACCGATGATGATCGGGCCAGCGCCGATAATCAGAATGTTTTTTATATCACTACGCTTAGGCATTTTTATTTTTCTCCAACATCGTTTGACTCATCAGTTGAATGAAACGATCGAACAAGGGGGCGATGTCATGCGGGCCAGGCGAAGCTTCCGGGTGGCCCTGGAAGCAGAATGCCGGCTTGTCGGTGCGGGCAAAGCCCTGCAGCGAACCGTCGAACAGCGAAACGTGCGTCACGCGGCAATTGGCCGGCAGGGTTGCGCCGTCTACTGCAAAACCGTGGTTTTGCGATGTGATCAGCACTTGCTTGCTGTCCAGGTCCTGCACCGGATGATTGGCGCCATGGTGGCCGAACTTCATCTTGAGCGTCTTGGCGCCGGATGCCAGCGCCATGATCTGATGGCCGAGGCAGATGCCGAAAGTCGGAATCCCGCGCTCGATCAGTTCCTTGACGGCGGCAACCGCGTAATCGCACGGCTCCGGATCGCCAGGGCCGTTGGACAGGAAAATACCGTCCGGATTGAGTGCCAGTGCATCGGCAGCAGTAGCTTGCGCCGGCAGCACGGTAATCTTGCAGCCGCGTTGCGCCAGCATGCGCAGGATGTTGAACTTGACGCCGTAGTCAAACGCCACCACATGATACTTAGGTGTAATTTGCTGATCGTAGCCGCGGCCGAGGCGCCATTCAGTCTCGCTCCAGCTGTAAGCCTTGGTGGTCGACACCACTTTTGCCAGGTCCATGCCGGCCAGGCCGGGGAAACCGCGCGCCAGCTCCAGCGCTTTTGCGGTAGCGGCAGCGATGTCCGGTTCACCGGCGACGATGGCGCCGCCCTGCGCACCTTTTTCGCGCAAAATGCGTGTCAGCTTGCGCGTATCGATGCCGGCGATGGCAACGATATTCGACTCTTGCAGGTACGCATCGAGCGTTTGGGTGGAACGGAAATTCGATACCAGGCGCGGCAGATCACGAATGATCAGGCCGGCGGCGTGAATTTGGGAGGATTCGATATCCTCTTTATTGACGCCGGTATTGCCGATATGCGGATAAGTGAGAGTGACGATCTGGCGGCTATAGCTAGGATCGGTGAGGATTTCCTGGTAGCCGGTCATGGCGGTATTGAATACGACTTCGCCAGTCGTATGACCAGCGGCGCCAATTGAAATACCTTTAAAAATCGTCCCATCTGCTAGCGCGAGGATGGCCGGTACGGTGAGGCCAGAAAAAAATGGCTGCAAGGGGTAACTCCTGATGTTGTTACCGCCGCTGCGCTGCGCCAAACGACCGCTATGAAACCCCAAACAGTGACGGTTTGGCAGCTTTAAATAGTCTTTTTGGGACGAGATGGATGGTGGTATGCGCTACGGCGGAGTAAATTGGGCTAAACCCTGCAATTATAGCCGACAACACCCTGCCCGGCAATCTGGTCAGGCACCCAGCCGAGGGTTTTTGTATAAATAATTACGAAATAATCATGAAAAATCAACGACCATGATTTAATTGACAATAAACCTGACGAACAACGCCCGGGTTATCGGCTCAACTGTCAACTCAACCGTCAACTTTAACTGTCACTCAACTGCCAATAATGGTCAGCTTGCCAGTTCGGCATGTCGAACCTGCAAGCTGCTTTACTCCCTCACTTGAAAAACACGGCTGCCATCGTCGACCTGCGCCGCGCAACAGCGCCAGCGAGCGCAGCTAACCGTATTTTCCGAAATCCGACTTAAGCGCCCAAGGCTGCAATACCTGCCTTGGCGATTTGCACGTCTTCGCTCGACTTCACGCCGGAAACACCAACCGCGCCAAGATATTCACCGCCAACCAGGATCGGCACGCCGCCCTCGAGCAGACCTTCCAGGTTTGGTGCGGTAATGAACGAAAAACGACCATTGTTGATCATGTCTTCATAAATTTTCGATTCACGCTGACCCAGGGCCGCGGTCTTGGCCTTGGCCGGGGCGATATGGGACGAAATCGGCGCACAGCCATCCATACGCTGCAACCACAGCAGGTGACCGCCGTCGTCAACGATCGAAATCGTGACCGCCCAACGGTTCTTGACCGCCTCAGCCTCAGCAGCTGCCGCAATTTTCTTTACATCGTCGAGTGTCAAAACTTGTTTCGATTTCATTTTTGCTCCTTGTGAAATAACTGAATATTGTACTTTAGTGCCCCGCAATAGGCATCTGCATCGACTGCTTTGAAAGCAGATTATTTCTGGCGCACCATTTTGCGCCTGGTACCCGGACTCGCGGCACCCTGGCCTGATACTTGCCTTACAGAAACCCCAATAACAGGGAAATTCCTGCGAATTTTGGGATTCACCCGACTTTAATTATCACAATGACATAATACAGTGCAGCTCAGCAGCCTGCCAAATTTGACAGGCACCTCTTATTCACTTACATTCGTGCGATCGTAATGTCCCAGAGCCCATCCATAACGATGTCGATTAAAGAAGCCTTTCCCCTATACCAGACATTGGCACTTGCCTTCGCACTGATCGCCACGCTGTTGCTGTGCACTCCCGCGCGCGCTTCCGATATCACCGATATCGATCCTCGGCCACAAGCAAGCAGCACCCTCAGCAAACTCCAGCAATTTACCGATCGGGCGTCGGACCTGGCTGTGAGCGCGATGGGCATGATCGGCATTCATTATAAATATGGTGGCAACAACCCCGAAAACGGCCTGGATTGCAGCGGCTTGGTACGCTATGTTTTCAAGGATGCCTGGGGCGTCAATGTTCCACGCACCGCCGCGGAATTGAGCCGCAGCGGCGAAAAGGTCGACAAGCAGGATTTGAAGCCGGGCGACCTGGTGTTTTATAACACGCTGCGCCGCAGCTTCTCGCACGTGGGCATTTACCTGGGCGACAATAAATTCATCCACGCCCCATCCACCGGCGGCAAAGTGCGCATCGAAAGCATGGATCTGGCTTACTGGAAATCGCGTTTCAATGGTGCACGGCGCATCAATGATCCGGAACCGGATAGCTTCGGTCATCAATAATCGACGTTGTTGACCTTCGCGAGCCGCCAGTTCCCTCGGCTGCCCCGCCTTCCTGCATGAGCAATCCACCTAAAATGACTGGTTATCGAGAGCGCGCGTCCTACATAGCGATAAAATGAAAAATGCCACGCTCCGCAAGAGTTTTTGCAGGGTGGCGTTTTCATAGGTAAAGGATACCTCTCAGATGATGAACCCAAGTCTCTCACAATTTGACAAGCCACACGCGCGTGTTGATAAAAACAGAAGATCACAAGATGATCGCGGCGTGGAACGCCTCGGCAGGCTGGAGGCTAGATTTGATACGGTGTTGCCTACCTTGGCGAAACGAGTGGACATACACGCGACGCGGACGGACATGCAGTCGATCATAAGCGAACTCCATAAGGTTGCAGGCGAAACACACAAGTGGATGCTGGCAACCGTTATCGGCTTGTTCATCGGGTTCGGCGGTCTTTTCCTGGCCATGAGCAATGCCCTCAAGCCCGAGCCGCAGCAGCCTGTGGTGATACAGCTGCCGACAAATCTGCCGCAGATACCCAATTAGAAGTCACGCGCGGACATGGGTGTCCGCCCACGCTTTTTCTGGACGCGCGGCCAACCCCAACCGACAAATCGTCTCTAGCAGCTTTTGCCACCTTTATTCTTCGCGCTTTTCCTTCAACTTCTTCTTGATAACCGCCATCTGCGCCATTGCTGCCTGCTCACCGGCCAGTATCGCTGTATTACGCGCGGCAAAATCATTACCCTTCATCGCCCCCAGCTCCGGACGGATGACAATATCCGCGTCTTTCAACTCATAGCTGTTGATAGTCTGGCCCATGATGGCAAAGGTTTGCAGTAATACGTCAACCGAGCTTGACGCAGCCTGAGCTTCCGGCGAGGCGGAAATGTTCACGGCAATCACAAAATCCGCGCCCATTTCATGCGCAAAACGCACCGGTACAGGCGACACCAGGCCGCCATCAACATACTGACGGTCACCGATATTCACCGATTGGAAAACGCCCGGCACAGCCGAAGACGCCCGCACCGCTAAACCAGTGTTGCCACGGCGGAACAGAATGGGGACGCCGCTATGCAAATCAGTGGCTACCGCGCCAAACGGGATTTTCAGTTTTTCAATCGGTACATTGTGAACGGTCTTGTTGACGTAGTTCTGGATCGCCTCACCCTTCAACACACCACTGACCTTGGCAAAGAACGGCACGGACCAATCCGAAATGGCAGCCTCATCCATTTGCAGCGCGATCTTTTGCAGCGCAAAGCCGTTATTGCCGGCAGCATACATGGCGCCGACCACACTACCGGCGCTGGTACCGACCACGATATCCGGCATTATCCCTTGCGATTCCAACGCCTTGATCACGCCGATATGGGCGAAACCGCGGGCAGCGCCACCACCCAGCGCCAGGCCGATCTTGATCGGTTTGGCGACTTTTGGCTGCACAGCGGGAACCACCACCACCGGCGGTGTCTGCGGGGCGATCGGATTGCTGCTGCAGGCGGCCAGCAAAGCGCATAAAAGGAGACTAAGTGTACGAGTAGGCAATAAGCGCGGAAAGGACATCGAAAAAGACATGGCGGTGGAGGAGCTTGGATGGACGGGCTTGAATGAGAAACGCGGGCGCTTTTAATCATCGACAACGCTTGCGGCCGGCGACACCTGTCTTCAGTATGTCACCGCAGAATTGTAGCTGATGTTGAAGACTTCAGTCGCCCCCGGCAATGCCCGGTCTTTGCAGCCTGTTCAAGCTTTCGCTGCAGCAACGATAGAAGTTGCAGGCAAGTTGACGGTAAACACACTACCTTCGCCCGGCCGCGACTCAACCCCAAGCGTGCCGTGGTGGCGCAACAATACGTGTTTGACGATGGCCAGGCCGAGACCGGTACCCTGGGTTTCTCGCGAGCGGCTCTTGTCGACCCGGTAAAACCGTTCGGTCAGCCGCGAGATATGTTCGCCGCTGATACCGATGCCGGAATCCTTGACCACCAGCTGCGGCCCTAGTTTTCCTTTTTGCCAAATGATCTGGATTTTTCCATCAGCAGGCGTATAACGGACGGCATTGGAAATCAGGTTGCTGAATGCGCTGCGCAGTTCGTCCTTGCTACCAGTGACATCGGGCCCGTCGACCGCCAGGGAAAACGTATGTTTTCCCGCAGACAGAACTTCAGCTTCCAGCAACAAGCTTTGCAGCATGGCTTGCATATCTATGGGCTCGGGGCGCAAGGGGTAATCGACCGACTCCAGGCGCGTCAAGGTAAGCATGTCGCCGATCAGGTTTTGCATGCGATGGCCCTGCTCCGTCATCAACTGCAAATGGGCAGCGCGGGTTTTCTGGTCAAGATCCGGTTGTGCCTGCGCGATCTCCAGAAAGCCGTTAATCACCGTCAATGGCGTGCGCAGCTCGTGCGAGGCATTAGCGATGAAGTCGCGCCGCATCATGTCGATTCTTTCGGATTCGGTAGCGTCGTGGGTCACCAGGATCTGACGCCGGTTTTCAAACGGAATGATCTGCACGATAAGCTTACGCTCACGCAAGCTCAATGTCAGCGGTTGATCGTAGCGGCCGAGGATGATGTAATCGATGAAATCCGGGGTACGGATCAGATTGGTGACCCGCATTCCCTTGTCGCGCCCGTGTTGCAGGCCCAAGTGCCGCTCGGCGGCCGGGTTGCACCATTCCAGGAACAAGACATCGTCCATGATGACGACCCCGTCCGGCAATAAATGCATGGCCTGGCGAAAGCGCGCCAGCCATTCGCTCAGTTCAGTCTGATGTTTTTCATCGTCGCGCCGCAAACGGTACAGGCGCGAAAAAATATCGGTCCACGCACCCCATCCATCCGGCAGTTTTTCGCTGCGCGGATTGTCAAGCCAGCCGCTCAGCCGGAACAGGTAGTGCAGTTGCACCACCACCGCAATCGACATCAAGACCAAGCCCAGCACCAGGCCGGGTACTGCGCCAAACAGACCCCAGACTACGCCGGAGATGACAAAGATCAGCAAGATCCGCAGCATTGCCGGGATCCAGAACAACATCTGTGGATTCATAAATCACTATTTTGCGAGGGAGGCAATGTTCATAGTTGCGAGCCCCGGCTGGCGGCCGGCGCTTCGGGCTTGAAATTATTGTACTATTTTGCCGAAAGCATGTAGCCGACGCTACGCACGGTACGGATCAGGTGCTCCGATTCCCGCAGCGCCTTGCGCAAGCGCAGTACATGGACATCCACGGTGCGCTCTTCGATGACCACGTGGTCACCCCACACCTTGTCCAGCAACTGGCTACGGGAGAAGACCCGGTCCGGATTGGCCATGAAAAATTTCAGCAAACGATATTCGGCATGACCAATATCGATCTTCTGGTTTTCCAGGCATACCGAGCAGCTAGCTGGATCGAGCGAAACCGAACCGGCCGACATCATGCCAGGGACTTCATCCGCGCCTTTGCGCCGCAATAAAGCCTTGACGCGCGAGGTCAGTTCACGCGGCGAAAACGGCTTGGTCATGTAATCGTCAGCGCCGTTGTCGAGGCCCGAGATCTTGTCCTCTTCCATGCTTTTTGCAGTCAGCATCATGATAAGCATCGACTGCAGCTGGCGATCGGCACGCATTTGCGACAGCAAGCGCAGGCCGCTCTGGTCCGGCAGCATCCAGTCCAGCAGCACCAGATGCGGCGTGCGGCGCTGGACGAACTCCCAGCCGTCGGCTGCGGTATGGACGATGGATGGGTTCCAGCCGGCTTCCTTGATCGTGAAACCAATCAGTTCGGCAATCGCCGGCTCATCTTCGATAATCAGGATGGATGTTTTATCGGCGGCCATTTTTTAATACACAGTTAATGTTACGTTTCGATGACTCATCAATTAAGCATCGATTACGCATCATCACCGAGCTGACTCGCGGCGTAATCGGTATGACGGATATCCTTGCCCTCGACAATGTAGATCACGTATTCGGCGATGTTCTTGGCATGGTCGCCGATACGTTCGATCGCCTTGGCTACCCATAAGGTATCCATCGAAGCCGAAATCGTGCGCGGATCTTCCATCATGAAGGTAATCAGGTTTCGCATGATCGACCGGAAATCGCGGTCGATCACGACGTCTTGCGCGATCAGCCTGGTAGCCTGCTTTTCGTCCAGGCGCGCCAGCGCATCCAGTGCATCGTGCAGCATGTCAGCTGCGCCGCTGCCGATGACGCGCACGGTTTCCGTGTGATCGATGGTCCCGGCGCCGCGCTTGTACAGGTGAATTGCCGTGCGCGCGATTTTTGCCGCTTCATCGCCGATGCGCTCGAGATCGGTAATCACCTTGATGGTCGCCATCACGGTACGCAAATCGTTGGCAGTCGGCTGGCGGCGCACGATCAGATGGCTGCAGGCATCGTCCAGCTCGACTTCCAGGCGGTTGACCTGATCGTCATCCTTGATGACTCTTTCGGCAGCATCCAGGTTGCCGGTGCGGAAAACGTTAAGCGCTTCCTGGAACTGGCGTTCAACCAGTCCACCCATGAGCAACACTTTGGAACGTATGGTTTCCAAATCAGTGTCGTACTGCTTCGAAGAATGTTCGCCGGTCATCTGATTTCTTTCTGTTCTTTGTAATTCAGTGTATGTATTTCAACCTATTTAGCTCAACTGCATTCAACTGCGTTCAGCTGATGCATGCCGCAATTTCATCAAGAAATTTTGCGCTTAACCAAAACGGCCAGTGATGTAATCCTGGGTTTCCTTGCGTGCAGGATTCATGAAAATCTGATCGGTTTCGCCGAATTCCACCAACTCGCCCAGATACATATAGGCGGTGTAATCGGAACAGCGTGCAGCCTGCTGCATGTTGTGCGTAACGATGGCGATGGTGTAGTCCTGTTTCAGTTCGCTGATCAGTTCTTCCACCTTGGCGGTCGAAATCGGATCCAGCGCCGAGGTCGGCTCGTCCAGCAACAACACGTCTGGGCGCACTGCCACACTGCGCGCGATACACAAGCGTTGCTGCTGTCCACCGGACAAGCTCAGGCCGCTCTTGTTCAACTTGTCTTTGACTTCGCCCCATAAGGCAGCCTTCGACAATGCCCATTCGACGCGCTCGTCCATTTCACCCTTAGGCAGGTTTTCGTACAGGCGGATCCCGAACGCGATGTTGTCGTAGATCGACATCGGAAATGGCGTCGGCTTCTGGAACACCATGCCCACCTTGGCGCGCAGCATGTTCAGGTCCTGTCCTGCTTCCAGGATGTTGCGGCCCGCGTACATGATCTTGCCTTCCGCGCGTTGACCCGGATACAGGTCGTACATCCGGTTCAAGGTGCGCAGCAAGGTCGATTTTCCGCAACCGGACGGTCCGATAAAGGCGGTCACTTTCTTTTCATTAATATGCAGGTTGATATTCTTCAAGCCCTGGAAATTACCGTAGAAAAAATCAAGTTGCGAGATTTCTATGGTTGGTGGCTTGGTCGAATGCAGCGCTTGCATCGACTGCATATCGAGATGATTCAATTTGGTAGAAGTTTGCATGTTATTGACCAGTGAGTGACTAGTAAGTGCTCATTAAGGACGGCAATCCGGATGATTACAGGTAAATGCGTTAGCCCGGAATCTTCTGGCTGAACAATGAACGCGAAACGATGTTCAAGGCCAGTACGCTGAAGGTGATCAGCAACGCGCCACCCCAAGCCAGCGGTACCCAGTTATCAAACGGGCTCATCGCAAACTGGCTGATGACTACCGGCAGATTCGCTATCGGTTTATTCATGTTGGTGCTGAAGAACTGGTTATTCAGCGCGGTGAACAACAGCGGCGCCGTTTCTCCGGCAATCCGCGCCACCGCCAGCAATACACCTGTTACCACGCCAGCCTTGACCGCACGCAGACGCACCAGCAACGCTACTTTCCAGCGCGGCGCCCCCAGCGAAAATGCTGCTTCACGCAGGCTGCCGGGCACCAGTTTCAGCATATTGTCGGTAGTCCGCACGATCACCGGCACGGCAATCAGCGACAGCGCAAAGGAACCGGCCCAGCCGGAGAAGTGGCCAACCTTGGCAACGTAAATTGCATAGACAAACAAACCGATCACGATCGATGGCGCCGACAGCATGATGTCGGTAACAAAGCGCGTCACCTGCGCCAGTTTGCTTTCCTCGCCATATTCAGCCAGGTAGATACCGGCCAGGATGCCGATCGGGGTACTGACTACCGTCGCCATGCCTACCATCATCAGGCTACCGATAATCGGATTCAACAAGCCACCTGGGCCTGAGCCGGGAGCAGGCGTATTTTGCGTCAGGATACCGAGATTGAGCGCACCGAAACCCTTGATGACCAAAGTCGCCAGAATCCAGGCCAGCACCGCGATGCCCATCGCCATCGCCAGGAAAGACAAGACCATCCCGAAACGATGCGTCAGCAGGCGTTTGCGATAGACCGGATTGACCAGCGGGCTCGGCTGGATATCAGCAGAATTCTTCATTTGGCACCTTCTTTACGGGACATGCCCATCAACATGATTTTGGCGATCGACAACACAATGAAGGTAATCACGAACAGGATCAGGCCAAGCGCAAACAAAGCCGATACGTGCAGCGTGGTAGAGGCTTCGGCGATTTCATTGGCCAGCGTCGAAGCGATACTGTTGCCCGATGCGAATAACGACCAGGACAACCGCTGCGCATTACCGATCACGAAGGTCACCGCCATGGTTTCACCCAAAGCGCGCCCCAGGCCCAGCATGACGCCGCCGACGACGCCGGTTTTAGCATACGGCAACACCACTTTGCGCACCACTTCCCAGCGTGTGCAACCCAGGCCGTAGGCTGATTCTTTCAGCACCGCAGGGACAACTTCAAACACGTCGCGCATGACGGACGAAATAAATGGAATGATCATTACGGCCAGGATCAGACCTGCGGTCAGCAGGCCTATGCCCATTTTGGGGCCGCTGAACAACGTGCCGATCAGCGGCAGCTGGCCGAGCGTATCTGCAAGGAACGGCTGGCCGTACTTGGCAAATAAAGGTGCGAATACAAACAAACCCCACATGCCGTAGATGATGCTCGGCACGCCCGCCAGCAGCTCAACCGCGGTACCCAATGGGCGACGCAATTTTGCAGGGCAGATTTCCGTCAGGAACAAGGCAATACCGAAACTCACCGGAAACGCTATCGCCAGGGCAATGAACGAGGTGACCAACGTGCCGACGATGGCAATCATCGCGCCATAATGGTCGTTGACGGGATCCCACTCGACGGTGGTAATGAAGGATGGGCCAAATTCGCGGAATACCGGCCAGGCGCCTATCGCCAGGCACACGATAATGCCAAGCAATACCGCCAGCACGAGCAGCGAGAAGATTAGCGTGACTTTATGGAACAGGAAATCCTGGATGCGTTGCTTACGCATCGTGGCTAGCAAGCTCTGATGCGACAAACCCGCCTCTTCAGCGCTGATTGACTGGGGTGAGATCGATTGTGCCATGACAGGAATATTTGCACTCATGAGTAGCGATATCCGATGAAGAATAACATGCGGCAGCGAGAACTCCAGCGGAACAACTTGTGCTCGACGTACCGGAGATGATTCGCGTGAAGATCAGATGTATCAGGAATATTCAGCGAGACGGAGCGGAACCAGCCCAACTCCGTCTCGGCGTACAACTTACCTACTTATTTATTACCAGACAGCTTTACCGGCGTTGTCCTTGATCTGGGATTTCCAGGACTCTTCCACCAGCTTGATCACGGAAGCAGGAATCGCTACGTAATCCAGTTCAGTAGCAGAGGCGCCACCGTTCTTGTATGCCCAGTCAAAAAATTTCAACACTTCCTTGCCCTTGGCGGCATCAGCCTGGCTTTTGTGAATCAGGATGAAAGAAGCGCTGGTGATAGGCCAGCTGGTCTTGCCGGCTGCATCAGTGAAATCCACTGCGAAACCTGGTGTTTTAGCCCAGTCGGCGCCAGCTGCTGCAGCCTTGAAAGTTTCGTCGTCCGGTTGCACAAAACCACCGTCGCGATTTTTCAGCTGAGTATGCGACAACTTGTTTTTCTTGGCATAAGCATATTCAACGTAGCCGATCGAACCCTTGATCTTTTGTACGTTGGCAGCGACACCTTCGTTACCCTTGCCGCCGACGCCGACTGGCCACTTGACTGCAGTACCAGCGCCGACGACGCTCTTGAATGCCGGGTTGGTCTTCGACAGGTAGCTGGTGAACACAAACGAAGTGCCTGAACCGTCAGCGCGGTACACCACGGTGATGTCGTCAGCTGGCAATTTCACGCCAGGGTTTAGGGCAACGATTTCGGCTGCATTCCACTTGGTGATCTTGCCCAGGTAGATGTCGGCCAGTATCGCACCGGTCAATTTGACCTGGCCTGGTGTAACGCCATCCAGATTCACGACCGGCACCACGCCGCCCATGATTGCAGGGAACTGCGCCAAATTGTCGGCGGCCAGGTCTTCAGCCTTCAATGGCATGTCGGAAGCGCCGAAATCCACTGTCTTCGCTTTGATTTGCTTGATGCCGCCACCGGAGCCGATCGATTGATAGTTCAGGCTGGTGCCGGTTGCAGTTTTGTAGGCTTCAGCCCACTTCGAATAGATCGGGTAAGGAAAAGAGGCGCCGGCGCCAGTGATTTCCGCAGCCATGACGGAAGAAACCGCCAATGTCGAACCCATTGCAAGAACCGCTGCTTTAACGAGGTGATTCAATCGCATTTGTTACTCCCTTGTTGACTATAGATGTGGTGTGCCCAAGTCGAGACTGTTGTGAAATTCATCTCATGCCAGAAAGCAAATTTCACAACAGTCCCTAAGACAGGGCGAACTCTAACCAACATTTATGACAGCTTTATGACGAGATAAAAATGAATGCGTATGACACTAAATTATTAAAAAGCCAACCACAAGTTGCTAGCAAACCGTTCTATTTCCACATGGAATTTTGACGGGCCAACCATCTGCCGACACTAAGCCAGAATGCCTAATACCCGGCAACACTTCCATTTTCTTCATCAAGCTGTCATATTCGCTACATACACTGCGCCGTAACTATCAGACCAGCTGCCTGATTTCATGAACAAAAAAAACAAGTCGAACGATGACACCAAACACCCCAGCGCCAGATTAGGCGCCAACCCAAGCTATCTGAATCGCGAATTGTCGCAACTGGCCTTCAACCGCCGCGTCATGGCCCAGGCTGAAGACCGGCATATCCCATTGCTGGAGCGATTGCGATATTTATGTATAGTAAGCAACAATCTTGACGAATTTTTTGAAGTCCGCATCGCCAGCTTGCTGGCAAACAGCCAGATCGACGGCGTCAATGCAGAACCTCCGGCGCTCGTCGCAGCGCTTGAGCGCACCAGCGAAGAATGTCACCAGATCGTCGATCGCCAGTACGCCATCCTGAACCAGACGATTTTGCCGCAGCTGGCGGCCAGCGGTATCCATCTGCTACGGCATAGCGATCGCAATGAAGAACAGCGGGCGTGGATAAAATCCTTCTTTGATCAGGAAATCCGCCCCCTGCTGACGCCCATAGGGCTGGATCCGGCCCACCCCTTTCCCCAGGTATTAAACAAGAGTCTCAATTTCATCGTCGAAATGGCCGGCAAAGATGCATTCGGCCGCAGCACCTCGATTGCCATCATCAAAGCGCCACGCGTATTGCCAAGGGTGATCAGGCTACCCGATGCGCTCTCGCCCAACGGCACCTCGTTCTGCCTGTTGTCGTCCATCATCCATGCCCATATAGGCGATCTTTTTACCGGCCGTCAGATATTAGCTTATTCACAATTCCGGGTAACCCGTAACAGTGAGTTGTGGGTTGACGAAGAAGAGGTCAAGAATCTGCGTCAGGCGCTGCAAAGCGAACTCCAGAGCCGCCAGTTCGGTGTTGCGGTCCGGCTGGAGGTGGCGCGCAGTTGCCCGCCGCACCTGGCTCAGTTCCTGCTCGATCAGTTTGGCATTGCCGCTAACCGTTTGTACGCGGTTGACGGGCCCGTCAATATGGTGCGCCTGTCAGAGATGATTGACCAGATCAGCGACGCCAGCCTGCGCTTCCCTTCATTTGCGCCAGGTTTGCCGCTACACCTGGATAACGGCAACGATATTTTCGACCAGCTGAAACAGAAAGATGTGCTGCTGCACCATCCGTTCCAATCGTTCCAGCCGGTGGTTGATTTTGTCCGTTCAGCGGCATTTGACAGCAATGTGGTGGCAATCAAGCAAACCATCTATCGCACCGGCATGAACTCCGACCTGATGGAAGCGTTGATTATCGCCGCACAACGCGGCAAAGAAGTCATGGTGATCGTCGAACTGATGGCGCGCTTTGACGAAGAAGCCAATATCAACTGGGCCGACAAGCTGGAACGCGCTGGCGCCCAGGTGGTATATGGGGTAGTCGGCTTAAAAACCCACGCCAAGCTGTCGCTGGTGCTGCGTCGCGAGGCCGGCAAGGATGGCAACGGCGAACTGCGCTATTACGCCCACCTCGGCACCGGTAACTACCACCCGACCACCACCAAGCTTTACACCGACTTTGGCTTGCTCACTTCAAACCAGAAGATGGCCACCGAAGTCAACGAAGTCTTCATGCACCTGACCAGCCTGACCAAGCCCAAGAAAATGGATTACCTGTGGCTGGCGCCGTTCCTGTTGCAAAAGGAAATCATCCGGGCCATCCACAATGAAGCCGAGATTGCCCGCAAAGGGCGGCCGGCGCGGATTGTCGCCAAGATGAATGCGTTGCTGGACGAATCCGTCATCCGCGCCTTGTACGATGCCTCTGCCGACGGCGTCAAGATCGAGTTGATCGTGCGCGGTGCTTGCGCGCTCAGACCAGGGGTTCCCGGCCTGTCCGAGAACATTCATGTGCGCTCCATCATCGGCCGTTTCCTGGAACACAGCCGCATCTATTATTTCCGTAACAATCTGCAGCACGATGTCTACCTGGCCAGCGCCGACTGGATGAACCGCAACCTGTTCCGGCGTGTGGAGGTCGCCTTTCCGATATTCGACAAATCACTCAAGAGAAGAGTTATCACTGAAGGCCTGACACCCTATTTAAAAGACAACATCAATGCCTGGGTCCTCGGGGCTGACGGCAACTGGAAAAAAAACAAGCCGCATCGGCGCCAGAAGCCATACGGTGCACAACGGCATTTGATGCTAGCCCTGGGCGCGCTTTCACCGGCGCACTCATCAGATAAGTAAGCAAGGAATATCATGGACTTGATTCTATGGCGGCATGCAGAGGCAGAAATCGGCGAACCTGACGAGGGGCGCGCGTTGACGGGCAAAGGACACAAGCAAGCCTGGAAAATGGCAGACTGGCTGGACCACAACCTGCCCCACAGTTGCAAGATCATCAGCAGTCCAGCCACCCGCACAGTACAAACGGTAGAAGCGCTCGGCCGCAAATTCAAGACCCATCCCGAGCTCGCCCCCGACTGCAGCGCACAGCAATTGCTGGCGGTGGCGAATTGGCCCAACAGCCGCGAGCCGGTATTGATCATCGGCCATCAGCCTACGCTAGGCCGGGTCGCTGCTCTGCTGATAGCCGGGCAGATGCAAGAGTGGTCGATCAGGAAAGGCAGCGTCTGGTGGATTGCCCAGCGCGAGCGCGGCGACATCACGACCAACTATCTGAAAGCGGTCATGGCGCCGGATTTGATTGCCAAGTAAGCTTCGGCCGGAAAACCCACATCGTGGTAGCGGTAACCTGTTATATTTGCGTGCAAATCGGCGAGCAAATCGTTTACTCAGTTTATTGTTTGCCGTTGTTGTCAAACTACAGGAATTCTGCGACATTTCCTTACATAAGCTAAAATAACAGGAAAATTGCATTATAGGCAACCTACGTTGTACCGGATCACCCAAGAGGCAATGCATGCTTTACCAATTTCACGAATTCAACCGGTCTTTACTCCATCCGCTGGTGCAATGGGCCGATGCCGGCAGCAGGCTCTTCACCGACCCGATCTCGCCGTTAGCCCATACACCGTTCGCGCAACGTATCGCCGCGGGTTACGAATTGATGTACCGTCTCGGCAAGCAATATGAAAAGCCTGAGTTTGAAATCAACAGCACGTTAATCAAAGGCAAACAAGTCGGGATAGTCGAAGAAATTGCTGTCACGCGGCCATTTTGCCGCCTGCTGCATTTCAAAAAAGACTTGAGCAACAAGGAATTCTCCGACCTCAAGCAACCGACAGTATTGCTGGTTGCCCCTTTGTCCGGCCACCATTCGACGTTATTGCGCGACACCGTGCAGGGTCTGCTATCGGAACACGATGTCTACATCACCGACTGGACCGACGCCCGCATGGTGCCCGCCAGCGATGGCGCCTTCCATTTGCATGACTATATTTATTACGTACAGGACTTCATTCGCCAGCTGGGTCCGGACCTGCACGTGATTTCAGTCTGCCAGCCGACCGTCCCTGTATTGGCCGCGATTGCCCTGATGGCCAGCGCCAAGGATAGCCATCTGCCGAAGAGCATGACCATGATGGGCGGTCCGATCGATCCGCGCAAATCGCCTACCGACGTCAACAACCTGGCCACCGAAAAACCGTTCAGCTGGTTTGAGAACACTGTCATTTATAGCGTTCCGTCCAACTACCCGGGTTTTGGCCGCAAGGTATATCCGGGCTTTCTGCAACATGCCGGTTTTGTCGCGATGAACCCAAGCCGCCATGCCCAAAGCCATTGGGATTTTTACATGCACTTGCGCGAAGGCGATAACGAGTCGGCCGACAGCCATCGCAAATTCTATAACGAATACAACGCCGTGCTGGATATGCCGGCCGAGTACTACCTGGATACCATCAAGACCGTGTTCCAGGATTTCGCCCTGCCCAAAGGCACCTGGGAGGTCGAAGGCAAGCTGGTGCGGCCGCAGGATATCAAGAGTGTCGCCTTGCTTACGATTGAAGGCGAACTGGACGATATTTCGGGCTCCGGACAAACCCAGGCTGCACACGATTTGTGCAGCTCCATTCCGAAAGCCAAAAAACAACATTTCACTGCCGAAAAATGCGGCCATTACGGGATTTTCTCGGGCCGCCGCTGGCGTGAAGTGATTTGCCCGACAATAACGACCTTTATCAAGGACAACGCTTAACTTCGTCTGCCAAGCGCAATAAATCCGCTGCAAAAGCCGTCCCTTCAACAGGAACGGCTTTTTTTATTTGGTGCACCGCCTTGGCGCACTGCCGGTTTACTCGGATAATAGCAACCATGTTGTCATCATCAATCTCCTCGCCGCCTGTGTTAGTCCCGCCCTCATCTTCCCTCGCCGACCGCATTGAAGCGCTGCTGCCGCAGACCCAATGCACCAAGTGCGGCTATCCGGCTTGCCGCCCCTATGCCGAAGCCATCGCCGATGGCAGCGCCAGCTACAATCAGTGTCCGCCAGGCGGCCAGCAAGGCGTGGCCCGGCTGGCGCAACTGCTGCAGCAACCAGTCATCCCGCTGAATCCGGCGAATGGCGTCGAACGGCCGCGGCCGCTGGCAGTCATCGATGAGGCGGCTTGCATCGGCTGCACACTCTGCATCCAGGCATGTCCGGTCGACGCCATCGTCGGCGCCGCCAAGCAGATGCATACGGTAATCAACGACCTGTGCACCGGCTGCGATCTGTGCGTGCCCCCTTGCCCGGTCGATTGCATCACTATGGTCGAGGTCAGCGGCGCAAATACCGGCTGGGACGCCTGGACGCAACAACAGGCCGATGAAGCCCGCGCCCGTCACGATTTCCATGTGATCAGGCTGGTGCGCGAAAAGCGCGAAAACGATGACCGCCTGGCGGCCAAGGCCGCCGAAAAACTGAAGGCAGTCGCAGCCGAATCTGCTGCAACGCCAGAGCAGCAAGCCGAACAGCTACGCAAGAAAGCGATCATTCAGGCAGCTATCGAACGCGCCCGCCTGAAGAAGGAACAACAAACTCAGCCGAGCATCAAGGACAGCAAGGACGCACAATGAACGCCGAAAAACGCCGGGAAATATTTGCCCGCCTGCGCGCCGCCATGCCGCATCCAACCACAGAGCTGGAATACACCTCGCCGTTTGAACTGTTGATCTCGGTGATCCTGTCGGCGCAAGCCACCGATGTCTCAGTCAACAAGGCGACCCGCAAGCTGTACCCGGTGGCGAATACGCCGGCGCAAATCTATGCGCTTGGCGTCGACGGTTTGATCCCGTATATCCAGACCATAGGTTTGTATCGCACCAAAGCCAAGAACGTGATCGAAACCTGCCGCATGCTGGTTGCCCTGCATGACAGCCAGGTGCCGCGCAGCCGCGAACAACTGGAAGCCTTGCCGGGGGTTGGCCGGAAGACGGCCAATGTGGTGTTGAATACTGCGTTCGGGGTACCGACCATTGCCGTCGACACCCATATCTTCCGGGTTGCCAACCGTACTGGCATCGCGCCCGGCAAGGATGTCGAGGCGGTTGAACACAAGTTGATGAAACTGGTACCCACCGAATTCCTGCTGGATGCCCATCACTGGCTGATCCTGCATGGCCGTTATACCTGCATCGCCCGCAAACCGCTATGCTGGAACTGCAGCATTGCCGATCTGTGCGACTTCAAGGCAAAAACTCCGTTGCCGGAAAAAGGGATATAAACCTATGCAACAACCTCACTCCCACTCCCATTCTCATCCGCATACCGAGCATCATTTCGAAGCCAGCGACACTGTCCGCGATATCGTCATCGGCATGGCCGATGGCCTGACCGTGCCGTTTGCACTGGCGGCCGGCATCAGCGGCGTCGCCGTCGGCATCGACATCGTGGTCACCGCCGGCGTTGCGGAAATCGCGGCCGGTTCGATAGCCATGGGCCTGGGCGGCTACCTGGCCGGACGCACCCAGCGCCAACACTATTACGCCGAACGCGAGCGCGAAGAGCAAGAGATCCTCAATGTGCCGCATCGCGAGCGCAAAGAAGTAATCGACATCATGGCGCAATACGGCGTCACGAAACAAGAGTGCGAACCGATGCTGGCCGGACTGGAACGCAATCCGATAGCCTGGCGCGATTTCATGATGCGCTTTGAACTCGGGCTGGAAGAGCCACGCCCGGCCGCAGCCAGGAAAAGTGCGATGACTATCGCGCTTTCGTACCTGGTTGGCGGCCTGATTCCGCTGGCGCCGTACATGCTGATGACCTCCATTCCGAAAGCCCTCGCTGCTTCCACCGTCGTCACGCTTCTAGCGCTGTTTATCTTCGGCTACCTGAAAGGCAGCGTGACCGGTACCGGCGCGCTCAATTCCGCGCTGCAAACCCTGATGGTAGGCGGCCTTGCCGCCGCCGCCGCTTTCGGCATTGCCAGACTGATCAGTTAATCACCATGTTCAATCCATCCCAAGACGACGTACGACGCTTTTTCTGCGAAACCTATCGCAAGCATAAGACCGGTGAAATACTCACGCCACTGGAAGCCATCGCCAGCGACTGGCTGCAGCAACATCCCGAGTATGCCGACGACCTGAAAGATGTCGAAGCCGCATTGAGCGCCGATTATTCGGTCGAAAACGGCCAGACCAATCCGTTCCTGCATTTGTCGATGCATCTGTCGATCGCCGAGCAGATCTCGATCGACCAGCCGCCCGGCATCCGCGCCGCGGCCACCGCTTTGACGCAGCGCCTGCAATCGGAGCATGAAGCCCATCATCACATCATGGAATGCCTGGGCGAGATGATCTGGAATTCGCAACGCAGCGGCCTGCCGCCGGATGGCGCTGCTTATATCGATTGCGTCCGGAAGCGCGTGTAGGATGAGCCCACCCTACACCGCGCGTTCTTCATCACGACGATGGAATAACTGATACAGGATCGGCAGCACCAGCAAGGTCAGGATAGTTGACGACAAGATCCCGCCGATCACCACCGTCGCCAACGGTCGCTGCACCTCGGCGCCCGTGCCGGTAGCAATCGCCATCGGCACAAAACCCAGGGATGCCACCAACGCCGTCATCAGCACCGGCCGCAAGCGCGTCAACGCCCCTTCCCTGATCGCGGCATCCAGGTTACGGCCTTCCTCGCGCAAGCTACGGATGAAGGCAATCATCACCAACCCGTTCAGCACAGCTACGCCGCACAGCGCAATGAACCCGACCGCCGCCGAAATCGACAAGGGAATCCCGCGCAGCCACAAGGCGACGATACCGCCGGTCAAGGCGAACGGAATACCGCTGAATACCAGCAAACCATCTTTGATATTGCCAAACATCGCGAACAGCAGCGTAAATACCAGCAGCAAAGCTACCGGGATCACAATTTTCAGGCGTTTGCTGGCCGATTGCAGCTGTTCGAACTGGCCGCCCCAGCTGGTCCAGTAGCCGGATGGAATCTTGACTTGCTGTTGCAGCCTGGCTTCGGCTTCGGCGACAAACGAGCCGATATCCCGGCCGCGCACATTCGCGCTCACCACAATCCGCCGCTTGCCGTTTTCCCGGCTGATCTGATTCGGCCCCGGCGCCAGTTCCAGGCTGGCGACCTCGGCCAGCGGGATATAGTTGGTACGGCCTTCGCCGCCAGCGCCAGCGTTAGCACTACGAGGCAAAGAAATCGGCAGGCGCTTGAAGGCCTCCAGATCGCTCCGCAACTCCTCCGGCAAACGTACTACGATATCGAAGCGGCGGTCGCCCTGAAACAAGGTACCGCCCTCCTTGCCGCCGATGGCCGTGGCGACAACGTCCTGCACGTCAGCCACGTTGAGGCCGTAGCGCGCGGTCTTTTCCCTGTCGATATTCACCGTCAGCATGGGCAATCCAGAAGTCTGTTCAACCTTGACCTCAGTGGCGCCGGTGATCTTACCCAGCACGCTCGAGACTTTATCTGCGGTGTCGTTCAAGACCTTCATGTCGTCGCCGAATATCTTGACGGCGACATCGCTGCGCACACCGGAAATCAATTCATTGAAACGCAGCTGGATCGGTTGCGAGAACTCGTAGTTGTTGCCGGGAATTCTGTTGGCGGCTTCCTGGATAGCTGCCAACAGCTCCGGCCGCGACTTCTTCGGCTTCGGCCAGCCGGCTTCCGGCTTGAGCATGATATAGCCGTCGGAAATATTCGGCGGCATCGGATCGGAGGCGATTTCCGCGGTTCCGGTGCGGGCGAACACACGTTCTATCTCGGGAAACTGCCGCTTCAACGCGCTTTCAATCCGTTTTTGCATCTCCAGCGATTGCGTCAGGCTGGTGCCGGGAATCCGCAATGCCTGGATCGCCATATCGCCTTCATTCAAGCTCGGCACGAATTCACTACCAAGACGGGTTGCCAGCAAACCCGACAACAGCAGCACAATCAGAGCGCCGCCCAGTACCGTTGTTTTACGCTGCATCACCCAATCCAGCACCGGTGCATAAAACCGCTTGGCGCCGCGCATCAGGAAATTTTCCTTCTCCGATACCCGTTTACCGATAAACAGCGCCACCGCAGCCGGGATAAAGGTGATCGACAAGATCATCGCGCCGACCAAGGCAATCACAACCGTCAAGGCCATGGGATTGAACATTTTTCCTTCGACGCCGGTAAGTGCGAAGATCGGCAGATAAACCACCATGATGATGACCTGGCCAAAGATCAAGGGACGACGCGCTTCCTTGGAGGCGGCAAACACTTCGTGGAAGCGCTCGGTGCGGGTCAGCGGCCGGCCGTGACGCGCTTGCGCATGCGACAGGCGTCGGACGCAATTCTCCACGATGACCACCGCGCCATCGATGATGATGCCGAAGTCGAGCGCCCCCAGGCTTAACAGGTTGGCGCTCACCTTGTACTGAACCATGCCGGTAAAGGTAAACAGCATCGACAGCGGGATCACCATCGCGGTAATAATCGCGGCGCGCATGTTGCCGAGGAACATGAACAGAATCGCGATCACCAGGATGGCGCCTTCCAGCAAGTTCTTTTTGACGGTGTTGATCGCCTTGTCGACCAGCACGGTGCGGTCGTACACGGTAATCGCTTCAACTCCCGCCGGCAGGCTGCGGTTGATCTCCAGCATTTTGCGGTCGACTGCCTGCGAGACGGCACGGCTGTTTTCGCCGATCAGCATGAAGACCGTTCCCAGCACCACTTCGCGCCCGTTCTCGGTGGCGGCGCCGGTGCGTAATTCGCGGCCGATGTCGACCTCGCCGATATCGCGGATGCGGATCGGCACACCCTGCACATTGCCAAGGATGATGTTGCGGATGTCTTCTATCGACTGCACCTGGCCCGGGGCGCGGATCAGCAGTTGTTCGCCGCGCTTTTCGATATAACCTGCGCCGACATTGCTGTTATTGCGATCCAGCGCGGTAACGATATCCTGCAGGGTCAGACCGTAAGAAGCCAGTTTCTCGGGTATCGGCGCCACCTGGTATTCCTTGGCAAAGCCTCCGATCGAATTGATTTCGGTGACGCCGCTGACATTACGCAATTGCGGCTTGATGATCCAGTCCTGGATTTCCCGTAGATCGGTAGCCGTGTACGCGCTGCCATCGGCTTTTTTTGCACCGTCCCTCGCTTCCACCGTCCACAGGTAAATTTCCCCCAACCCGCTTGAGATCGGCCCCATCGCAGGCATTACACCTGCGGGCAATTTACCTTTAGCTTCCTGGATCCGCTCATTCACCATCTGGCGCGCGAAATAGATATCCGTGCCGTCTTCAAAAATCACCGTTATTTGCGACAGGCCGTAACGCGACAGCGAGCGCGTCTGCTGCAGATGCGGCAGGCCTGACATCGCCGTCTCTATCGGAAACGTAATCCGCTGTTCGGTTTCCAGCGGCGAATAACCGGGTGCGGCAGTATTGATCTGCACCTGGACATTGGTAATATCCGGCACAGCATCGATCGGCAGCTTTTGATAGTTGTATATACCGAGCGCGGCCATGGCAAACACGGCTAGCATGATCAGCCAGCGCTGCTCGATCGAGAAATGTATGATGCGTTCAAACATGAGATCGGATCCTTTACTTCATCAATGCGCGTGCTCGGCGCTGCTCTTGCCGAGTTCCGATTTGAGAACGAAACTGCCGGCAGCCGCGTAACGTGTACCCGCCTTGAGCCCCTTGACGATCTCTACATGCTGGCTGTCAGCGCGACCGGTAGTCACCGGTTGCACCATGAAACCATCGGCGGTACGGACAAGCACCACCTGTTTGTCGTCCACGGTCTGTAGCGCTTCCGGCTGCACCGCGACCGCTACCTCGGCATCGCTGGAAACCACTGCTACATTGACAAACAGGCCCGGCCGCCAGGCCATATCCGGATTGGCCAGGGTGACACGCGCCTTGGCAGTGCGCGTCTGCTCCCCGAGCAAGGCGCCGACATAGGAAATGGCGCCGCTCGCGGTGGATTCAAAGGCCGTGGCGCTGATCTTGACTTTTTCACCCAGCCGCACCAGGTTCAGGTCCTTGGCCGGAACCACAATCTCCGCCCAGACAGTCGACAAATCGGAAATCGTGAAAATGCTGGCATCCGCCGCCACGGCTTCTCCCAGCGCGATATGTTTCTCGGTTACCAGGCCATTGAAGGGCGCGCGGATTTCATATCGATTCAAGGCGCCGGAATTACCGGCTGCGGTACCCAGCACGTTGAGTTTTTGCCGCGCATTCTGCAGCGCGATTTCAGCCTCGTTCATGACCTGGCGAGCTTGCTGATAATCCTGTTCAGCGGATATTTTTTCTTCCCACAGTTTCTTCTCCCGCTCGTAGCCGGTGCGGGCAAAGGTAAAGCGCTTCTGCGCCGCCAACAGTTCACTACGTTGCTCAGCCAGGTCGGTACTGGCAACCACCGCTAGCAATTGTCCGCGTTTGACCTGCTGTCCCAGGCTGACCGCAACCTGTTCCACCACTCCCGCCAGACGCGGCACTACGTGGGCAGTTTTGTCTTCATTGAAGCGAATTTCTCCCGGCAATGTGATCGAGGTCTTTACCTGTGCGGCGCCAGCGCTCTCAAGCTTGACGCCGGACGCGGCGACCTGGGTCTCGTCCAGCTCGATCTTGCCCTCCTCATGGGAGTCGGCCTCAGAATCGGCTTCACCGTGATGTTCGGCGTCTGCATGCCCGGCAGACTCGCTGTGTGCTGCTTTATCTGGCTGTTCGTCGCCACTGCTGCTTTTGCCCAGGTATGCACTTGCGGCTATCAGCACGACAATCGTCGCTATGCCGGCCGCGATAGCTTTGCTTTTGCTAAAATTGATTTTCATATTGGCTGACTAATAAGCTGACTGCATCGAGTCGATTGACGGAAAGGGTCCTGCCAGGCGTTCAATCTCGGCGGCAGAGCGATGGGTATCGGCGAGTGCCCGCAAGGTTTGCGATTTGACTTGAAATAGCACGCGCTGCGCATCCAGCACTTCCAGGAAGCCGAATTTTCCGAGCTCAAAACCTTTGGTGGTGATGTCATAGGTTTTCTGGGCAGCCGGCAGAATCTCGCCCTGCAATGCAGCGACCTGCTGGCGCCCGAGCTTCAATCGCTCGTAGGCATCGACCAACTCGCCGTTAAGCCGCAGCTCCGCGCTTTTCTGCTCGTCACGCGCTTTATCTGTGCGCCGCAAGGCTTCCGGCAGATTGCCTTGATTGCGATCGAAAACAGGGATCGGAATTGACAGGCCCAGAACCATTTGATTACGCCCTGCCTCTGCATCGCGTTTGCTGCCGATGCTGACGGTGAGGTCCGGAATCCGGCGGCTACGCTCCAGGTCAGCCGCTGCCTGGCGACGCTCGACTTCTAAGCGCCACCTGGAAAAGGCCGGCGACTCTTGCAGGCGCGCCTGCAGTGCAGCCATATCGGGGAGCGACGGTAAATTGTTGATTTCGCCGTCGACCGCAGTAAAAAGCGGCATGCTGTCGCCCCAGGTAGCAGCCAGGCGCCGGCGAGCAATACTCAAGGCGCCGTCGGCTTGTTGCAAGTCAACCTGGACGCCGGCTTCCGCAACCTGCGCCTTGGTTTCTTCG
Organism: Collimonas sp. OK307; assembly: GCF_900113705.1. GTDB lineage: Bacteria > Pseudomonadota > Gammaproteobacteria > Burkholderiales > Burkholderiaceae_D > Collimonas. The sequence goes on from NZ_FOQI01000001.1 coordinate 593,447, forward strand.
ATCGGCGCTACTTTGCCGGAGATGACGCGTTTCGCGGTGATCGCGGTAGACCGTTGCGCCAGTTGCAGGGAACTTTGCAGCAACTGCAGATTTTCCTGTGCTTCCAGCACGGAAAAATAGGCGGTGACCACCGCTGCGTGTAAGGCAGCACGCTTGGTGAGCAGGTCGGTCTTGGCCGCATCCCGCTCCTTTTCCGCAACGGTGATACGTGCACCGCGCTTGCCGCCCAGTTCCAGCGCCTGATTGAGTTGTACGGTGGTGGTCCGGGTCGCCTTGTGCGTGTCTTCCAGCAAGGTCGAAATTTCCGGATTGGGCCTGGCGCCGGCTTGCAAAATTGAGGCGTCGACTGCGGCGACTTCGAGCACCGCTGCGGCCAGTTCAGGGTTGCCCTTGAACGCTTGCGCCAGTGCCTGTTGCAACGTCAGCTTATTGTCGATGCCGCTGTATTCGGGTTGCGGCAGCTTGTAATTGATGCCTGGCTGCGCGGTCGCCGGCTTTGCTTCCTGCGCTACGGACGACTGGCACGCCAATATCGCTAAACCGAACGACAAAAAAAACCTGTACATAGCCTGCTCTCCAAAACAACGAAAGATGTGCCAGGTCGCATGGCAAACGGACCGTTCGGTCCGTGCCACGAAACCTGCTTTTTTGACGGGGCGATCAGGCGCCGGAATGAATCGATTTCACCGGGCCGTCGTCTTGCCTGTGCTCATGCGCGGTAGCCGACTGCTTCATTTCCTTGGCTGTATCGGCTTTACCATTTACATTTCCGGGCGCCTGCGCCATCACTACGCCACTGGCAGACAACAGAGTCACGATGGCAAATAATTGTTTAACGTTCATTTCGATCTCCAAAGAATCAAGGTTGAGGTCAACGAAGAAGCAGCTGTTTGCAACAAGCCGCTACATCGTTGAAGCCAAGTGTAGAAAGGAGACGGAAAGCGGAAGGTGACAGCTGGATTACGCTTTTGTAATCCACCGGCACTGTTTTCTGTAAGATAATCGGCGCTAAATCAATATAAATTCATGCAAGCAGAAGGGTGATATATGCGCATCCTGTTGGTAGAAGATGAGCCCAAGGCGGGCGAATACTTGCGTAAAGGGTTGAGCGAATCCGGCTACGTGGTCGACTGGGTGCGAACCGGCGCCGATGGCTTGCACTGCGCCACATCGGAAGACTACGACTTGATCGTGCTGGATGTCATGCTGCCCGGCATGGATGGCTGGCAGGTGATCGGCGAGTTACGCAAGACCCGTTCGACACCTGTGCTGTTCTTAACCGCGCGCGACGAGGTCGACGACCGCATCAAAGGCCTGGAACTGGGCGCGGACGATTATCTGGTCAAGCCATTTGCATTTGCCGAGCTGGTCGCCAGGATCCGCACACTCTTGCGGCGCGGGCCGATTCGCGAATCCGATCTGCTGCATATCGCCGATATGGAAATCGATGTAATGAAACGACGCGTCACTCGCAACGGCGAGCGTATCGACCTGACTACCAAGGAATTTTCCCTGCTGCATCTGATGGCGAAACGCCGCTCAGAAGTATTGTCGCGTTCGCTGATCGCATCGCAGGTGTGGGACATGAATTTCGACAGCGACACCAATGTCGTCGATGTCGCCATACGACGGCTGCGCATCAAGATCGACGAACCCTATGCACCAGCGTTGATCCATACCGTGCGCGGCATGGGCTATGTGCTGGAGGACCGGACTTGAAGCTGTGGGCGCCGCGCTCGCTTACCATGCGCCTGGCGCTGTTGTTCGCACTGGCGACCTTGCTCACGTTTACGCTGGTCGGCAGCTATCTCTACTATTCGCTGGCACGTCAGCTGGAAAACCACGATGACCAGGAGTTAACCGGCAAAGTCACGCTGATGCGGCATCTGGCGGCCAAGGCCAAATCGATACAGGCAATTCGCGATGATCCTCACTCGTTCATGGACGCAACGCTTGGCCATGACGATCTGCTGCTGATACTGCGCAGCGCAGATGGTGCGCAACTGCTGAACACCAGGCCTGACGCCGGCAGCCTGCCGGCCCTGCCGCTGGCCGCCGTCGGCCAGATGCCGGATCAAAAATCGCGACAGAACCTGCGTACCTCAGGCGGCTTGCCGGTGCGCGCCACGGCACTCTGGGCCAACGTCGACCGCACCGGTGAAAAAATCCAGATCGTCGTCGCCCACAATATCAGCGGCAGCCTGGCGATGTTGGCCAGCTACCGCATGCAGATACTCGGTGCGGCATTGTCAGGCGCGATCCTGGCAGCCTTGTTAGGCTACGCACTGGTCAGGCGCGGCTTGCGCCCTACCCGCCTGATCGCGCAACAGGCGCATTCAATCACCGCGCAACACCTCGACCGCGGGCTGGATGTCGCCAGCGCCCCGCATGAATTACAACAATTGGTGGTGGCCTTCAATAGCATGCTGGACCGCCTGCACGACAGTTTCCAGCGGCTGTCGCAATTTTCTGCCGACCTGGCGCACGACTTGCGCACGCCAATCAATAACCTGATGGTGCAAACCCAGGTGGCGCTGGCACAACCGCGCCTGCCGGAAGAGTACCAGGGACTGCTGGTATCCAATGTGGAAGAATATGAGAGGCTGTCGCGCATGCTGGATAACATGCTGTTCCTGGCGCGCGCCGACCATGCCCATGTTGCCGTCGCCTTCGAGCAGCTCGACTGTCGCCTGGAATTGCAACGTATTGCCGACTATTTTGAAGGGGTGGCCGAGGATAGTGGCGTGCGTCTGAGCATCGCGGCATCCGGTAGCGTGCGTGCCGACCCGATGTTGCTTCGGCGCGCGATCAGCAACCTGGTCGCCAACGCAATCCGCTACACGGCCTCCGGCCATTCAATCCGGCTGGAAGCGAAACAGGTGGATCGAACGACCGTGATTACGGTCGGCAATCCGGGCCCGCAGATAGCGGACTCGGCCATTCCAAGACTGTTTGACCGCTTCTACCGAGTCGACCCGGCCCGCAGCGACTCAGCCTCGTCGACTGGACTTGGCCTGGCCATCGTGCAATCTATCATGAAACTGCATGGCGGCCGGGTTGAGCTGAGCCGCAGCGCAGATCAGATGACCGTATTTACGCTGCACTTCCCGCACGCTGAAAAATAAAAAAGCCACGCTTTGCTATTGCGTGGCTTTTTACGTTATCCGGTGACAGGCTAGCTTACTTGCACAATCTTACTTACGCAAAACCAGCGTCGTCGGCAGGCTGTGCAGGTAGGCTGCAATGTCCTGTACATCCTGGTACGACAAGGCCTTGGCCTGGCCACCCATGATTGCATTGCTGCGGCCGTTAGGACCATCGCTGCCGCGCTGATAGGCAATCAAGGCATGCTGCAGGTAATCTTGCGGCTGGCCGGCCAGCTTCGGATAGCTGGGATCGATCGGGGTATGGAAATCGGCGCCGTGGCAGGATGCGCAGGAATATTTTTTCACAGCGGCTTCGCCTGCAGCAATATTTCCGGCTGCATGGGCATTCACAAATGCGCCAGTGGAAAGTAGAAACGCCACGCCAGCAAAAATCTTTTTCATTGTGTGGATCCCTTATTTCTGCTGCGAATAATATGCTGCAATATCGGCCATGTCCTGCTCGGACAGGCTGGCTGCGATACCGCGCATGGTTGGCATCTTGCGGTCACCCTTTTTATAGGCGTTTAGCGCGCTCTCAATATATTTTGCCGACTGGCCACCAAGCATCGGCACTTGATAGACTTCCGGGAAGGTAGCTTTATAGCCGGGAATGCCATGGCAACCGATACACATCGATACCTTGTTTTCAGCTGCCTTGGCGTTGCCGACCACGTCCGCAGCTGCGGCCAGGTTGGCAAGACTCGCGAGCGCGAGAAGTGCGATTAGTTTTTTCATATTAGCTGGGTAATTTGTAGCGAAACCGGTTTAAGAAACTACGCAAAACCTGTGCTGCGGCCGCAATTCCGGCACGATGATGCTCACTGCACTCCTGCACAGCTACGCGTCCCCTGCCGACCCTGCACCGTTCACTACGGTTTTTTGTGGTCCCTTTTACTGCGAACTTGCCGCGAATATTGCCTTAAATACTGCAAGAAATACAGCTCAGGCAACAGATATATTCTCTATACCTTGCTGCATATACTGCTATATCCACTGCCGCATTTACTAAAAGGTAGCCCTGCCCGACGCCGACTGCCGCCGCCACCCCACACCAAAACCGGTTAATTTTACCCCAAGAAACATGCACAGTCCACGCCCGCCAATGGCAAAATCGCAGCCCGCGGCAATCCCGCGACAGTCGTTTACTGCCAGTTGGGTTGGTTTTGCCGACGCTACCCGCTGTGCCAGGGTGCGCCGGCGGCCTTATCCGTGCCGCCTGCCAGGCCGGTGTTGCGGCGCGGGAGATGGCTCCGGCGGCAGCACGGGCTCGGCGCGTTCGGAGGCTTCGCCGCTGACGGTATCGGCAGCATCCGCCTGCAGCGAGGAGGATTCCGGCGCCGATACCACCGCCCGTTCAGGAAACAGGAAAGAACGCGGTGAGGCGCTGAAACGACGCAATACCGCCCGGAATACCAGCCGCCTTATACGTGCCGGCACGTTACGCGCACGCAAGGCCAAGGTCAGTGCGCAGGCAAACGACACGCCGACATTCAACACGCCGACACTGACAATCCCGGCTATCGCCAGCCAGAATTGCGGCGTTGCCAGCACCTGCCAGCCCAGGCTGCTGGCGGCAGCGGCCAGGGTACCGGTGGCCAACGTCACATGGCGCACATCCAGCGGCAAACCGAAGAACTGCGCCAGCACCGGCGTCATGCCCAGCAGTAAGCCGAGCGAGACGTTACCGGCAATCTGCGCCACGTTACGATCCAGCCAGGCGGCCCAGCGCTCCGCCCGCATCGCTCCCAGCACGAATACCAGGCGCCGCTGATGAGTCAGCGCTTCGCGCAGGCGGCGCAGGGCAAACCAGTTATCGGCAAAACCCGATACCAGGCTCGACAACCATAGCAGTATCCCGGTGAAAGCCGCAAACAATGGCGTCGGGCCGATGACGGACAGGCTGTGCAAGCTGGCGCTGGCATGCTCCGCCGTCATCATGGGGGCGTCGGTAGTCAGCCGGATGAGGCCGGAAATCAATAGCATGACAGGGATCACCCCCATCAGATTGCCGAACACGGCAGCGGCTTGCGAGCGCAACAACAAGGCGATTTCACTCAGCAGCGCGCGCAAACCTTCTACCGTATGCAGTTGCCCCATCTTCGAGGCAAGCACCGGCGCCGTCACCGCCGGCTGTTTGGTGGCCAGTACGCCACCCACGGCAGAAATTAGCATGAAACTGGCGGCATAATTCAGGGACGCGAATATCCCCTCAAAAAAACGCGCCGCACCGACCGACGAGAGCAGCGATTTTCCGAGCACGGTAAACGCCGTAATGACGCCGCCGCGACCTGCGGCCTTGAGCATGGCCCGGTATTCCTTGTTATCGCGTGCAATGTAGTGCTCGCCATGATCGGCATTGCGCTCGACCATCTTGCGCGCCAGCAGGGAGAAACTGCGTTGTATCAATCCGCGTGCCGAGGAGCGCTGATGATGCGCGGCGATCAAATCCCCGAGCAGAGCCTGGATCTGGCCGGCGCCCGGCTCTGCGTCCGCGCCTGAGTTCGATTCTGCAACCCGGCCCTCCGTGCCGTAAATCGCTGAGCGCAGATCGGTCAGCAACGCCATCCGCGTCAGCTGCGCACGCATGCGCTCGACCCGGTAGACCAGACTGACCGACACACCATGCTCGTCAAGGTGGGCGTAAATCCTGTCGGTCTGCGCCTGGCAGACGGCAATCAGCATACGCACACTACGCAAGGCGGCCTCGTCCCTTGGAGTGACGTATAAATAGGTTTCCAGTTCGCGCCGCAAGACCATGAACGGGGTTGCCTGCAGCGGCATCTTGGGGTCCAGCTTCTGGCGGAAAGCCTTGCTGATGCCGTCCGCCAGGATCATTGCGGCGAGATAGATCAACGCCTCGTCGATCTGTTGCTGATAGCTGTGGGCGATACCGTCATCGGCGATCAGTTTCCAGATCTTCGCCACACTTTGCGTATCCAGCGCCAGCAGCCAGTCGGCATCTTCCGCGGTAGGAAACAAGGCGGTAAACAAGGACGACAGGTCCGCCTCGAACGGCGGTTTCGGCAGCACCAGCTTGATGGCATGTTCCGTCAGCTCGCTGAAGAACGCCGGTTCATTCGGCAAGCCGGTGGCGCAAAAAAGCTCCGGTCCGGCGGCTTCGCGCAGGGTTTTCTGCAACGTGGCCTGCACTACCCGGCGGACGTCGCGGTTAGTGTCCAGCCATTCCAGCAAAAAAGCCAGGCGCTGCTGCTTGACCCGCAGGCGGGCGTCGTCGTCGAGCATGGATACGGTGGGGACATGGCGCAGCCATTGGACAATATCGATAATCCAGTTAGCGCGTTCTTGCCAGGAATAAAAAGGATTGGCGCGGCGCATCAAAGCGTCGACTTGCGTGGCGTACTGCCGGCTATCGGTTTGCAGGTGCCGCTCGCCATGTCGAAACCGGCGCCACATTACCCGCAAGCGGAGAAACAGAATTTTCATTGGCTATCTTTATAACAGTGAGGATGTGGTCGTCTGATCATCAAGACAACCCTTCTGAGTTTGGGCCAGCCAATCGGCCATCTCGTTTATACTCGGACTTACTTACTTCCTAATTGCTTCCTCATCACTAACGACAATGCGACCAGAGACACGTTTTGAAAGTTCCCCCGGCTACGTCGCCACCGACGACCTGAAACTAGCCGTCAATGCTGCACTGACATTGCAAAGACCACTATTGATCAAGGGTGAGCCGGGCACCGGCAAGACCATGCTGGCGGAAGAAGTGGCTGCCGCTCTGAACATGCCGTTGCTGCAATGGCATATCAAATCGACCACAAAAGCCCAGCAAGGCTTGTACGAATACGATGCCGTATCGCGCCTGCGGGATTCGCAACTGGGAGACGCCAGGGTCAAGGACATTCACAACTACATTGTCAAAGGCGTCTTGTGGCAAGCATTTAACGCAGACGAACAAGTGGTGTTGCTGATTGATGAGATCGACAAAGCAGACATTGAGTTCCCCAACGATTTGCTGCGCGAACTCGACCGCATGGAATTTTACGTTTATGAAACACGCGAAATGGTGCGTGCCAAGCACCGTCCGCTGGTCATCATCACCTCGAATAACGAGAAAGAATTGCCGGACGCCTTCCTGCGGCGCTGCTTCTTCCATTACATCAAGTTTCCGGACAAGGCGACCATGCAGGATATCGTCAACGTCCATTTCCCGAATCTAAAAAAAGACATGCTGGCGCAGGCGCTGGAAACTTTCTACCAGGTACGCGACGTGGCGGGATTGAAAAAGAAACCGTCAACCTCGGAACTGCTGGACTGGCTTAAGCTGTTGCTGGCAGAAGACATCCCGCCGGAAGCCCTGCACAGCAGCGACGCCAAGGCCGTGGTGCCGCCGCTGCATGGCGCCTTGCTGAAGAACGAGCAAGATGTGCACCTGTTTGAACGCCTGGTGTTCATGGCCAGAAAAAATAGATAACGGTTATAAGCAAAGCACGCCATGCTGATTGATTTCTTCTTCACCTTGAAAGACGCCAAGATCCCGGTGTCGATCAAGGAATTCCTGATTCTGCTGGAGGCGTTGCAGCGCAACGTCATTACGCCTACGCTCGATAATTTTTATTATCTGGCGCGCACCACGCTGGTAAAGGATGAGGCCCATTTCGATAAATTCGACCAGGCTTTCGGGCGGTACTTCAAAGGCATCCAGACGGTGTTCGAGAAAAACGCAGAGATCCCGCTGGAATGGCTGATGCAGCGCATCAAACGCGAATTGACGCCGGAGCAACAGGCCCAGCTGGAGAAATTCGGCTACGACAAACTGATGGACCGCCTGCAAGAACTGCTTAAAGAACAGAAAGAGCGGCACGAAGGAGGCAGCAAATGGATCGGCACCGGCGGCACTTCACCGTTCGGCCATGGCGGCACCAATCCCGAAGGCATCCGCATTGGCGGCAGCGGTGGTAATCGCACTGCCGTCAAAGTCTGGGATGCGCGCGCTTACCGCGATTACGATGACGACCTCGAACTGGGCACTCGCAACATCAAGATTGCCCTGCGGCGATTGCGCAAATTCGCGCGCGAAGGTCTGGCGGAAGAGTTGGCGCTGGACGACACCATACGCGCCACCGCCAACAATGCCGGCTACCTCGACATTAAGATGCGGCCCGAGCGCAAGAACAATATCAAGGTGTTGATGCTGCTGGATGTCGGCGGCACCATGGACGATCATATTGCCCGCACCGAAGAATTATTTTCTGCCGCCAAGACCGAATTCAAGAACATGGAGTTCTTTTATTTTCACAATTGCGTCTACGATTACGTCTGGAAGAATAATCAGCGCCGCCATGCCGAGCGCTTCCCGACCTGGGATATCTTGCGCAAGTACACGCCGGACACCAAACTGATCTTCGTCGGCGACGCCACCATGAGCCCTTATGAAATCCTGCAACCTGGCGGCTCCGTCGAGTACAACAACGAAGAAGCCGGCGCCGAATGGCTGCAGCGCTTCACCAAGGCTTTTCCCAAGTTCATCTGGCTCAATCCTGAGCCGGAAGGCTTGTGGCAATATCGCCAATCGGTAGAAGTGATCCGCCAGTTGATGAGCAACCGCATGTTTCCGGTGACCATGGATGGCCTGGAACGCGGCATGCGCCTGTTAAGCAAATAAGCGCCAAACAGTCGGCAAACTGCGGGCAAATAAAGCCGATACCGAATGGCGATTGGCGATTGGCAGCCCTGCGGTTTACGTGTTTTTAACGGCGCAACGACAAGAATTTCCCCAGTGCCAGCAATATCTGCTGCTGGTCCAGGTGCCGGCTCAGGAAACCGTCGCATTCAACCTGCCGCGCCCGCACATGATCGTAGGCGAAGTCTTTATCGATCAGGAAAATAACTGCAATCCTGGTGCTGTCATGCTGTTGCTTGATGGTGCTGCACAAATCATAGGGATCAAACTGCGTCAGCTTTGGATTGATCAACACTACCGAGATGCTCAGCTGCGTATATACCTCGGCAGCTGCCTCGGGAGTGCCAACCCACTCAACCGGCACTACGTGATGCGCCATGGTAATTGCCAGATCGTCGCGAAACGTCGATTGCTCGTCAATCACAAGGATCCGGTCGGCCTGCGGCGATTTGCTGCGCATGCGCTCATATTCAAGCGGGTCGGTCAAATCCAGGTCGAGACGTTCGCGCCGGCGACGATCCGGCACATTATTGATCAATGCGTCGTCAGCGGAATTTTGCTTGGCCAGCATGATCAGACGCCGCTCAATCAAGGTATCCAGCGCGCCGAACAATTTCAGCCAGCGTATCGGCCTCTCGACAGTGGCAAACGGCAGTTCCACATGGGGTGCGCCAACCAGCAAGGCGGGCCGCAGATTATTGGGTTCCATGTCAGCCAGGATCGCCAGGGCTTTCAGGTCGTCGGCGTTCACCAGGTACAGGTCCGGCTCCTGCAGGCTGTCTTCGGGCAAGCGGTAATATTGTTTCTCGCGGTTTTGCTCGACCGAAAAAGTGGCGTCGAAAATATTGATTTCACGCGCGGAAAACCCGATGAACCTGATGCCGAATGGTGCGTTATGTTTTTTCATTTTTTTTATGCCCTCCCTGCTATTCGAACGCTAGCGAAATCATGATAACAGTGTCTTTATTTAACTTTTGTTTTTATCAATACACTGTGTAAAACAACAACATTTTATTGCCATGCATCAATTAAATAGGCGCTTAATAGACGACTAAATAAGCAATTCATCCTGAACGCCTGTGGCTGATATTTCTTTTACCGCATCTTGCCTGCGCAAGCGAACCGCTTTTTCATTAGAATGCGCAAGGATAATAACGAGTAATCTCTCCCTCAATTGACAATGCGTTGCAAAAGCGTCGCAAATTAGTTTAAAAACCAACAACAATTCACATTTAACTCATCACAACTGAATGGCAACCAAAAAATCACCGCAATCTGACTATAGCGAATCATCGATCCGTGTACTGAAGGGCCTGGAACCGGTCAAGCAACGCCCGGGCATGTACACCCGCACCGAAAATCCGCTGCATATCATTCAGGAAGTGATTGACAACGCCTCGGACGAAGCGCTCGGCGGATTTTGCAAAAATATCCTGGTCACCCTGAATGCCGACGGCAGCGTCAGTGTCGAGGATGATGGCCGCGGCATTCCAGTCGGCATGCATCCGGAAGAAAAAGTACCGACGGTAGAAATCGTATTCACCCGCCTGCATGCCGGCGGCAAGTTCGACAAAGGCAGCGGTGGCGCCTACTCGTTTTCCGGCGGCTTGCACGGGGTCGGCGTCTCGGTTACCAACGCCCTCTCCTCGCGGTTGGAAATCACGGTCTGGCGCGAAGGCGGCATGCATCACATGGTGTTTGCCGACGGCGATGTGATTGAAAAACTGAAATCCCAACCGCTCAGCCGCGAAGACAGCAAGAAATCAGGTACCCGCGTGACCGCCTGGCCGAATCCCAAATACTTCGATTCGCCGGCCATCTCGCAGCCGGAATTGCAGCGCTTGCTGCGCTCCAAGGCGGTGTTGCTGCCTGGCGTCAAAGTCACCCTGTTGAACGCCAAGAGCGGTGACAGCCAGACCTGGCAATACGACCAGGGCTTGCGCGGCTATCTGATGGAGTCGCTGGCGCAATCCTCCAATGCCGATCCGCTGATTCCTCTGTTCGAAGGCGAGCAATACGCCAATGCCGACGCTGAAGGATTCGCCGAAGGCGAAGGCGCGGCCTGGGTCGTCGCCTGGACCGAGGACGGCGCCATCGTGCGCGAATCCTACGTGAACCTGATTCCGACTTCAGCCGGCGGCACCCATGAATCCGGCTTGCGCGAAGGCTTGTTCGGCGCGGTCAAGAGCTTTGTTGAAATGCATTCGCTGCTGCCCAAGGGCGTCAAGCTGTTGCCGGAAGATGTGTTTGCGCGCGTCTCCTTCGTCTTGTCCGCCAAGGTGCTGGACCCGCAGTTCCAGGGCCAGATCAAGGAACGCTTGAATTCACGCGACGCGGTGCGGCTGGTTTCCACCTATACCCGTCCGGCGCTGGAACTGTGGCTGAACCAGCACGTAGAATACGGCAAGAAGCTGGCCGACCTGGTAATCAAACAGGCTCAGAACCGTCTGCGCTCGGCGCAAAAAGTCGAAAAGAAGAAATCCTCCGGGGTTGCCGTCTTGCCTGGCAAACTGACTGATTGCGAATCCAGCGACATCACCCGCAATGAACTGTTCCTGGTCGAGGGCGACTCCGCGGGCGGCTCCGCAAAAATGGGCCGCGACAAGGAATTCCAGGCGATCCTGCCATTGCGCGGCAAGGTGCTGAACTCCTGGGAAACCGAGCGCGACCGGCTGTTCGCCAACAATGAAATCCACGATATCGCGGTCGCTATCGGCGTCGATCCTCACAGCAAAACCGACACCATCGATTTCAGCGGCCTGCGTTATGGCAAGATCTGCATCCTGTCCGATGCGGACGTCGATGGCTCACACATCCAGGTATTGCTGCTGACCCTGTTTTTCCGCCACTTTCCGCAATTGATCGATCGCGGCAATATCTGCATCGCCCGGCCGCCGCTATACCGGGTCGATGCCCCGGCGCGCGGCAAGAAGCCGGCGCAGAAAATTTACGCCCTGGACGACGGTGAACTGGAAGCCATCGAAGATAAACTGCGCAAGGATGGCGTCAAGGACAGCGCCTGGTCCATCTCCCGCTTCAAAGGCCTGGGCGAAATGAACGCCGAGCAACTGTGGGAAACCACGATGAATCCGGATACCCGCAGGTTGCTGCCGGTCTTGCTCGGCAATTTCGACCTGGAAGCGTCGGAAAACCGCTTCAATATGCTGATGGGCAAGGGCGAAGCTGCGGCACGCCGGGCCTGGATTGAAGAACATGGCAATGAGGCCGAGGCGGATATCTAAAAAATTTTCCCTTGGCAACTATGGCGCCTTTACCGGCGCCGGCCATCGGGATCTGCAAAACGTATTATCATGGTCCGAGTTTTACGCGGCTATACTGCGCAGTTGTAGGCTTCACCGCCTCTATAGCTCAACTCAGTAGCTCAACTCAGCTTGCCGGTTATCCGCAGCTCCGATCATTTAAAGTAACAATGAAGCAACTCCGCCATCATTTGAGCCGATTTTTCACAGGTACCCTGCTGACGCTCGCACTACTGACTACGGTCGGCAGCGCGCGCGCGGATATCTTCGGCTATATCGATGCGGATGGCATGGGGCATTTCTCGACTGAAAAACTGGATAACCGTTATCAATTGTTCATGCGCGGCGATGGCTTTTTCGACTCATCCCAACTAGCTGCCGGCAGTGTCAGGCCACTTGATCCGAAGGTGCGCAACAGTCCGTTGTTCCGCTACCTGTCGCAACATCCGAATCTTAAAAAATACGAAGCGCTGGTGGACCAGGCAGCGCAAGAATTTGCGCTGGAGCCAGCGCTGCTAAAGGCTGTGATGGCTGCCGAATCCGGCTTCAATCCGGCCGCCGTGTCACCGAAAGGCGCGATCGGCCTGATGCAAATCATGCCGGCCACAGCCGAGCGCTATGGCTTGACCGGCGACAGCAAAAAACCGGTTGAGAAAAAACTCACTGACCCACGCACCAATATCCGCCTGGGCGCCCGCTACCTGCGCGATCTGCTGAAGCTCTACCCGGCCCAGCAAGAGCTGGTGATTGCCTCTTACAACGCTGGCGAAGGCGCCGTACAAAAGTACAATAACAAGGTGCCGCCGTATCCTGAAACACGCATGTATGTACAACTGGTGCGGCAATTTTATCAATTGTACAAACCAGGATTTGACCAGCCCGCCGAAAGCAAGGTTGACGGCAATAATGCCGGACTGAAGCGCATCCGCCTGGTAATTCCCGGTCGCAGCAACATGCCGGCTGACATACCGCCGGTAGCCGCAACGCCAATTCCGCCAGCTGCGGCAATACCCGCGGCAGCAACGCCTTTTATCGAATAAATATCAAAATAAGCACCGACTCTACATGACCGACCAAAACGATCTGTTTGCTACGCCAGATGCACCAACCCCGGACGCTGAATCCTTAACCCTTGCCACCTTCGCTGAACGCGCCTACCTCGACTACGCCATTTCGGTAGTCAAAGGACGCGCCCTGCCCGACGTCTCCGACGGCCAGAAGCCGGTACAGCGCCGCATCCTGTATGCGATGAGCGAACTCGGCCTGAACGCCGCCGCCAAGCCGCGCAAATCGGCGCTGGTGGTCGGCGACGTGCTGGGTAAGCTGCATCCGCACGGGGATCAATCGGTGTATGACGCACTGGTGCGCATGACCCAGGATTTCTCGCTGCGTTATCCACTGGTCGACGGCCAGGGTAACTTCGGTTCGCGCGACGGCGACGGCGCAGCGGCGATGCGTTACACCGAGGCACGCCTGACGCCCATCGCCAGATTGCTGCTGGAAGAAATCGACATGGGCACAGTCGATTTCCAACCCAACTACGATGGTTCCACCGAAGAACCGAAACTGCTGCCGGCACGCCTGCCCTTTGTATTACTGAATGGCGCTTCGGGAATTGCGGTCGGTCTCGCCACCGAAATCCCATCGCACAATTTGCAGGAAGTCGCCAAGGCGGCGGTAGCCTTGATCCGTAACCCGGGTTTAAGCCATGCCGAATTGATGCAAATCATCCCCGGCCCGGACTTCCCTGGCGGCGGCCAGATCATTACCTCCGCCACCGCGATTTCGGAAATGTACGAAAGCGGACGCGGCAGCCTGAAAGTGCGCGCCACCTGGAAAATCGAAGACCTGGCGCGCGGTCAATGGCAGGCCGTAGTCACGGAATTGCCGCCTGGCGCTTCTTCGCAAAAGATCCTGGAAGAAATCGAAGAGCTGACCAATCCGAAAATCAAGCTTGGCAAGAAAACCCTGACGCCGGAACAGCTGGCGCTCAAGACTTCGATTTTATCGGTACTCGATACGGTGCGCGACGAATCGGGGCGGGATGCGCCGGTGCGCCTGGTGTTCGAGCCGAAATCGAAGAACCTGGACCAGACCGAATTCACCAACATGCTGTTGGCCCATACTTCGCTGGAAAGCAGCGCCTCGATCAATCTGGTGATGATCGGCGGCGATGGCCGTCCGCGCCAGAAGGGCCTGGGCATGATCTTGCGCGAGTGGATCGATTTCCGCTTCACCACCATTACCCGTCGCTCAAAATTCAAGCTGCAAAAGATCGAAGACCGTATCCATATCCTGGAAGGCCGCGAAGCGATCCTGCTGAATATCGACAAAGTCATCAAGATCATCCGCGAATCGGACGAACCAAAGCCGGCACTGATTACAGCGTTCAACCTGTCCGACCGCCAGGCCGAAGATATTCTTGAAATCCGCTTGCGTCAGCTGGCGCGCCTGGAGTCGATCAAGATCCAGCAGGAACTAGCTGAACTGCGCAATGAAAAAGCAACGCTGGTCGATCTGCTCGACAATCCGGCGTCGATGAAACGCCTGGTCATCAAAGAAATCGAAGCCGACCAGAAACAGTTTGGCGATGCCCGCCGTACGTTGATCGAAGCTGCAGAAAAAGCCGTGGTGGAAACCAGGATCGTCGATGAAGCGGTGACTGTCATCATTTCTCAAAAGGGCTGGGTACGCGCACGTACCGGCCACGGCCATGATGCCAGCCAGTTCGGCTTCAAAGCCGGTGATGCGTTATACGGTGCGTTCGAATGCCGTACCGTCGACAACCTGCTGACCTTCGGCTCCAACGGCCGCATCTACTCCGTATCGGTGGCGAGCTTGCCCAACGCGCGCGGCGACGGCGTGCCTATCACTACCCTGATCGACCTGGCTAACGGCAGCAGCATACTGCACTATTTTGCCGGCCCGTCCGATTTGATGTTGCTGCTGGCTAGCTCGGGCGGCTATGGTTTCACCGCCAAGATCGGCGATATGCTGAGCCGGGTGAAAGCTGGCAAATCGTATGTCACGCTGGATGAAGGCGATCTGCCTTTGCCGCCACAAGCTTTGACTAGCGGCTCCAGCGCCATCGCCTGCCTGTCGGAAAAGGGCCGCTTGCTGGTGTTCGGCCTGGATGAATGCAAAACGCTCAGCAATGGCGGCCGCGGTGTGATCCTTATGGAACTGGAGAGCAACGAGAAACTGCTGGCGGCACAACCGATCAGTCAGCGCGGCGTGCTGGTGACCGGCATCGGCCGTGGCGGCAAGGCGCAACAGGTGGCCCTGTCGGCTTCGGGGCTGGCGCCGCATATCGGCAAGCGGGCGCGTAAAGGGAAAATGCTGGAATCGAAACTGAAACCGGCGACACTGACTGCGCAGACCTGAAAATGAAAAGCCGGCTTGAAGTCGGCTTTTCATTTTGCCATGTATGCTACGTAGAGTGGGCAGTTCTTTTTGCCCACGCGTTGTCGAATTCGGCGTGGGTAAAAAGACCGGCCCGCCCTACACGACGGACGTAAAAAACGTCTACACAAAGAAAGGCAACATGAAAATCAAACTGATCGCTCCCATCATTTCCTTGTCCATGCTGATCGCCGGCTACGCACACGCCGACACCGTCAGCTGTGCGACAAAAGCCGGCCAGATCCAGACCCAACTCGACATCGCGAAAAAGGCTGGCAATGCCAATCAAGTCGCCGGGCTGGGAAAGGCGCTGAAAGAAACGCAGCAACATTGCACCGATGCCCGCCAAAACCAGCGCGCGGAAGAAAAAGTTCGCGAAAAACAAGGCGATGTGGCGGAGGCCCGGCAAGACATCAGCAAGGCAGAAGCCAGTTTACGCGTAGCGCAAGCAAAGGGCGATACCAAGAAAATCCAGAAGGCACAAAAGAAACTGACCGAAAAACAGGGCAAGCTGCAAGAAGCACAGGAAGAGCTGCGCGGCGCGCAAGCTGACCTGGCCGCGCTGAAAGGTTAAGCCATGGCGCTTTGAAGCGCTGAGCAGCGCTCACGAAAAATCGCCTTGGCGACATAAAAAAGGGAGGATCTATCCTCCCTTTTTTATCGCCTGCAGAATCAGATTTTAGAAGCGATCAGCTTACCCAGTCGCTCGATTCCTTCGCGTATCTTGGCCGGTGGCACAGTAACGAAACTCAAGCGCAAGGTATGCTGTTCCGGCGTATTGCCATAGAACGGCGCGCCAGGCACAAACGCTACGTGTTGCGCCACTGCCTCGTCCAGCAATTTCATGCTGTCGATATGCTTTGGCAAAGTGACCCAGATAAACATGCCGCCTTCTGGCTTGGTCCAGCTGGTGCCGGCCGGGAAATAGGTCCTCAGCGCATCCAGCATGGCGTCGCACTGATCCGAGTACAACTTGCGGATGGTCGGGATATGCTGGTCGAGGAAGCCGTCCTTGATGGTCTGGTACACCACCATTTGCGTCAGTTGCGCGGTATGCAGGTCGGTGGCTTGCTTGGCCTGTTCCAGCTTCTCGATCAGCGGCCGCGGCGCTACCACGTAACCCAGGCGTATGCCCGGCGTCAGGATCTTGGAGAAGGAACCCATGTAAATCACCCCGCCCGGATTCATGCTCAGCATCTTCGGCAACGGTTCGGTGCGATAGCTGAGTGCGCCGTAAGGATCATCCTCGATCAGCGGCAAGCCGAGTCGCGCGCAGATGTCGACCAAGGCGTGACGGCGCTCTACCGACAAGGTGCGGCCGGTAGGATTCTGGAAATTCGGCAAGGCATACAACATGCGTGCGCCCTGTCCCAAAGTCGCCACTGTTTCCGGAATCAGGCCGCCGTCGTCGGCAGGCACCGAGACGAAATCAGGGCCGTATAGGGAAAAAGCTTGCAGAGCGCCCAGGTAACTAGGCGTTTCCACCAGCACCTTGCTGCCTTCGTCGATCAATACCTTACCCAGCAAATCCAGGCCCTGCTGCGAACCGGAAGTCATCATGACTTGATCCGCCATGATCTTGGCGCCGTTGGTCGACAAGGAATTGGCGACCCATTCGCGCAGCGGGCCATAACCATCGGTAGGACCGTATTGCAACGCGACCTTACCTTGTTCCGACAGCACTTTGTCAAACGCCACTTTCAATTGTTCGACAGGGAAAGTGGCCGGCGACGGCAGGCCACCGGCGAAGGAAATGATTTCCGGGCGCATGGTGATCTTCAGGATTTCACGGATCGCCGAGCTTTGCAATTTTTGCGCACGCTGCGAAAAATGCCATTGCAGCGGTGTTGGGTTTTCGATTTTCATACAATTCTCTTCAAGTGATCTTTTTCTGAGTGACTGTCGTCAATTGCCCGGCCAAGC
Organism: Collimonas sp. OK307; assembly: GCF_900113705.1. Lineage (GTDB taxonomy): Bacteria > Pseudomonadota > Gammaproteobacteria > Burkholderiales > Burkholderiaceae_D > Collimonas. Next base: position 610,822 of record NZ_FOQI01000001.1, read on the forward strand.
GAAAGCTCAAACCGGATTGCAACAGCCCGTGGATTTTTATGATCTGCCGTCTCCTGGGCTGGCAGCGGATAGCGCTACCAGTGTTACGCCACTGCGTTTTGAGGACTACTCCAGTTCAGCAATCATTTCAATTTCCACGCAAGCGCCCAACGGCAGCTGTGCTACACCAAATGCGGAACGGGCATGCTTGCCCTGCTCGCCAAATACTTCGCCGATCAATTCGGAAGCACCGTTGGTAACCAGGTGCTGTTCCGTGAAATCAGGCGTTGAATTGACCAGGCTCATCAGCTTGACGATGCGTTTGACGCGTTTCAGATCGCCGCCGCAAGCTGCTTGCAAGGTAGCGATCAGATCAATCGCAATACTGCGTGCCGCCAATTTGGCTTCTTCGGTAGTCGTGTCTTTGCCCAGTTGGCCGACCCAGATCTTGCCGTCCTTCTTAGGCAAATGACCGGACAGGTAAACCGTATTGCCGCTTTGGGCGTACATCACATAAGCGGCTGCAGGTGTAACGACCGCTGGCAATGTGATATTCAGGGCTTGCAACTTTTCATATACAGACATCTGACACTCCGAAAAAAGGGATCATTTGCCGACGCTTTTGGCGTCAGCAGCAATGACGGGATAAATGGGATACAGCCGGGTCGATCCCGGCCAATACATGATTATCTCACCTACCGCCAAATTTGCGAAAGCCCGGCTTTATATTTTGCTATGCAGCTTGCCGCCGCACCGCCATCTTGCGGCCAAGCGCCACCACCACCAGCACTGCCAGCGCAAACAACATGTTGCTGCTATCCAATGTCTCGCCCAGTATCAATGCAGCTCCCAACAGCGTCAGGAACGGCTGCAATAGTTGCACCTGACCAACCCGCGCAATCCCCCCCAGCGCCAAGCCCTTGTACCAAAAGAAAAAGCCGATAAACATTGAAAACAGCGACACATAGGCAAAACCCAGCCAAGCCTTGGACGAAGCACTGACACCGTATTGCCAGCCCAGCCAGACAGTTATCGGCAACAAGATTGGCAATGCCAATACCAACGCCCAGGCGATTACCTGCTGCCCACCCATGGTTTGCGATAAACGCCCGCCTTCGGCATAGCCCATGGCGGCAGCTACCACGGCCGCCAGCAATGCCAGATCCGCAGCTTGCAAACCGCCGCCACCCTGGCTCAGGGCAAACACGATGACAATCACACTACCGATCGCGGCGGCAATCCAGAAACCGGCCGAGGGCCGTTCGCCGAATCGCAAGGCGCCAAACATGGCAGTCGCCAACGGTAAAATGCCGAGAACGATGGCGCCATGTGCAGCCGGCACATAACGCATCGCCACAGATGAAAACAAGGGGAAGCCGATCACCACGCCCAGCGCTGTCAGCGCCAGGGCTTTCCACTGGGCCGCGGTCGGCGGCGGCGCTTTCAGCTTCCATAACAACGGTATCGAGCACAGCGCAGCCACCACCGCCCGGCCGAATGCGACAAACACCGGATTCAGCTCCGCCACCGCCATCCGCGTAAACGGCAAAGTCAGGCTGAACACAGCCACCCCGACCAGCCCCAGCCACATACCCTTCGATTCGTTCGTCATGCTGCCTGTCTTTCGTGTTATTTTTTCGTGTTATTTTTTCGGGTTGTTTTTTTGGGTTGTTTTTTTGGGTTGTTTGGCCGTGTTGCCTCAGCCAGGATCAGAGCCAGATCGATACCGCAGAATAAATTGTCAGCACTACCATTACAGTACAAAACACCCGTTGCCACAGGGGTTGCGCCAGGTAGCGCCGCAATACCGAGCCGGCGCCGGCCCAAATGCCCACGCATGGCAGGTTGATGACGCAGAACACCAGGCAATAGATGGCGATCGAAAGCCAGATCGGCTGCAGCGGCGGCAAAAATGCCGAAGCGCTGGTGATGCCCATGATCCAGGCTTTAGGATTGGCGGCCTGGAACGCCGCCGCGCCGAGGAACGTCATCGGCTTACGGTTGGCGCCGATCTCCGACTTGAACGACATGTCGCGCAATTTCCAGGCCAGATACAGCAAATAGGCCGAGCCCAGCGTTTTCAGGACGACGTGAATTGATGGCAACGCCAGCACCAGGCTACCGATGCCGGCAGCGCACAGCACCAGCAACAGGCCGAAACCGAAGGTTACGCCGAGTATGTGCGGAATGGTCCGGTTGAAGCCGAACATGATGCCCGATGAGGTCAGCATGATGTTGTTCGGCCCCGGCGTGATCGACGACACAAAGGCAAATACGGCCAGCTGCAGCAAAGTCTCCAACATCACGACACACTTGTAGCAGGATGGAAGTCGGGGCCGCGCAGGCGCGTTAGCAAAGCGCGCAACAAGCTAGTCGTGCCGCGTTGGGACTGACCGCTCAAGGTGATGCGGCTGCTTCCCGGATCGGACTCCACCACTACCAGCCGGCCAGGCAGCAAAGTCAGCGAGCGGCCGGCGTGCAGCCAATGGTCTTCCGGCTGCCCTTCAAATGTCACCCATACGCGGCCGCTCACTACCCGCAAGATCATTTCGTCGTCAGTGACGCCGGACAGCGCACTACCGCCCGACAAGTTATGAGACTGTTTTTCGAATAGTGTTTGCATGGCTAAGTCGCTTTCGAAGGCTTGGGGGAGTTGCTGCATTCAGGATTTAGGTCTATGCTAAGCCACAAAACCAATACAGTACCAGTACAGTTAAGCAAGTAATTCCTAACATTGTCCCGGCGAAATTACCAATACAGTGACTAACACGACCCCACCACGCAAGCTGAACAGCAGCCAGTTGCCGACTCCGGCTCCGGCTGCCCAGCAACTGTTGTCGCGCGATAGCGACACCTCCCTGGTCGAGCAAATCGTGCGCTCCATCGAAACCCGTATCAGTGACCGTCTGTTGCGTACCGGCGCCCGCATGCCGTCGATCCGCCAGTTTGCCGATAGCCACAGCGTCTCGCGTTTCACGGTAGTCGAAGCCTATGACCGGCTGGTTGCCAAGGGTTGCCTGGAATCGCGGCGCGGCTCGGGGTTTTATGTACGCGAGCGCTCGCCGCTGCTGGCAGAGCGCGGCAGTAACGCCGCCAGCGACAAGCAGCCGCAACTGATCGATGTAGTCTGGCTGGTGCGCAATATGCACCAGCAGGCGCCGAACAAAAAAATGCCTGGTTCAGGCATGTTTCCCAGCGAATGGCTGGATGCCGATCTGATCGCCAACGCCTTGCGCAGCATCAGCCGGCAAAATCCGGCGCAGTTGCTGTCATACGGGATTCCACAAGGCTTCTTACCGCTGCGCCAGCAACTGCAGCTAAAAATGGCCGAGCTGGAAATCGCCGCGACGCCGGAACAGTTCGTCACCACCACCGGCGTCACCCAGGCGCTGGACCTGGTGGCGCGCCACTTTACCCAGCCTGGCGACGTGATTTTCGTCGACGATCCATCCTGGTTCCTGATGTTCGCCTCGTTTGCGGCTCTGGGCGCCAGAGTGGTCGGCGTGCCGCGCCTGGCCGACGGGCCCGATATGGTCAAGCTGGCAGAACTGGCGGCGCTGCACAAACCCAAGTTGTACGTGCTGGTGTCGGTGCTGCACAATCCGACTTCGACCTCGCTATCGGCGGCCAAGGCTTTCCAGATCCTCAAGCTGGCGGAAGAGCATGATTTCATGATCGTCGAGGACGATATCTATTGCGACATGCATCCCGGCTCCGCAATCCAGCCCGCCACCCGCATTGCGTCGCTGGACCAGCTCAACCGCGTGATCTACATGGGCGGCTTCTCGAAAACGCTCTCGCCTAACCTGCGCTCCGGCTTTATCGCCACCTCGCTCGAACTGGCGCAGCATTTTGCCGACCGCAAGATGCTGACCAACCTGACCAGTGCCGAAGTCGGCGAACGGGTAGTTTATAAAATCCTCTCCGAAGGGCACTACCGCAAGCATCTCGACCGTTTGCGCAACAAGCTTGATAGCGTCCGCGACCGCACCATCCGGCAAATGGAAAGGATCGGCATGACGGTCGACATCAGTACCCCGGCCGGCATCTTTGTGTGGGCCGATACCGGGCACGACACCAATGTGATGGCGGAAAAGGCCTTGGCTGAAGGCTTCCTGCTGGCGCCTGGCGCCCTGTTCTCGCCCAGCCAATTGCCTTCTTCGAGGATGCGGATTAATGTGGCGGCGATGTCGGATCCTGCGATTTGGCGATTCCTGGAGCAGGAGTGTGGCAAATAAGACAATACAGGCAACCTTCACGCAATCCGCTCTTGGTCCACTCTTGTAAAATCCCGATTACTCCCCATTTCTGGGCAATATACTGATTTACGCGATGAGCGCGGTGCCTGGCGAGGCGGGCCGCATTGCCGATCTTTCATCGTTTTTATTTTTTGACATTATTTTTTACGTTTATACAGAGGAAACAATGGCCGTATCCGAAAAGCAAACCCTTGGTTTTCAGGCAGAAGTAAAGCAGCTGCTGCAATTGATGATCCACTCGCTGTACTCCAACAAGGAAATTTTCCTGCGCGAGCTGGTGTCCAATGCATCCGATGCCGCCGACAAGCTGCGCTTTGAAGCCATCAACAACGGCGCTCTGTTCGAAAACGATCCTGAACTGAAAATCAAGGTCACTTTCGACAAGGCCGCGCGCACCATCACGATTTCGGATAACGGCATCGGCATGAGCCGCGATGAAGCTATCTCGCACCTGGGCACCATCGCCAAATCCGGCACCAAGGAATTTTTCTCGAAACTGTCCGGCGACCAGCAAAAAGATGCCGCCCTGATCGGCCAGTTCGGCGTCGGTTTCTATTCCGCTTTCATCATCGCCGACAAGATTACCGTTGATACCCGCCGCGCTGGCGCCAACGCCACCGAAGGCGTACGCTGGGAATCCGAAGGCGCCGGCGATTTCAGCATCGAAGCGATCGACAAACCATCGCGCGGCACCGACATCACCTTGCATCTGCGCGAAGGCGAAGACGAGTACCTGTCGGCCTGGAAACTGAAATCGATCATCCGCAAATATTCCGACCATATCTCGCTGCCGATCGTGATGCAGAAAGAAGAATGGGACGAAGAAAAGAAAGAAACCGTCGTCAAGGACGAATACGAAACGGTCAACCAGGCCAGCGCGCTGTGGGCCCGCAACAAGTCCGACATCACCGAAGAACAGTATGTAGAGTTTTACAAACATGTCTCGCACGATTTCGAAGCGCCGCTGACCTACACCCACAACCGGGTTGAAGGCCGCAGCGAATACACGCAACTGCTGTACGTTCCAAGCCGCGCACCGTTCGACCTGTGGGATCGCAACAAGCGCGGCGGGATCAAGCTGTATATCAAGCGCGTCTTCATCATGGACGATGCCGAGCAGCTGATGCCGGTCTATCTGCGCTTCGTCAAAGGCGTGATCGATTCTAGCGACCTGCCGTTGAATGTATCGCGTGAAATCCTGCAAGAATCGCGCGATGTACGCGTGATCCGCGAAGGTTCCACCAAGCGCGTATTGAGCTTGCTGGAAGAACTGGCGAACAGCGACGACCAGGCGCAAAAAGACAAGTACGCCACCTTCTGGAAAGAGTTCGGCCAGGTCTTGAAAGAAGGCATTGGCGAAGACGCCGGCAACAAGGAAAGAATCGCCAAGCTGCTGCGCTTCGCCTCGACCACCAACGACAGCGATGTACAGAGCGTATCCTTCGCCGACTATATCGGCCGCATGAAAGAAGGCCAGGACAAGATTTACTACGCAACCGGTGAAACCTATGCCGCGGCCAAGAACAGTCCGCACCTGGAAATTTTCCGCAAGAAAGGCGTTGAAGTCCTGCTGCTGACCGATCGCGTCGATGAATGGATGCTGTCGTTCCTGCAGGATTTCGAAGGCAAGGAACTGGCGTCGGTAGCCAAGGGCGGCCTCGATCTCGGCACATTGGAAGATGAAGCCGAGAAGAAGCAGCACGAAGAAACCGAAACCCAGTTCAAGGACCTGGTTGAAAAGATGAAGACCGCGCTGGCCGACAAGGCCAAGGAAGTGCGCGTCACCTTCCGCCTGACCGACTCGCCTGCCTGCCTGGTGGCCGATGAAAATGAATTGTCGGGCAACCTGCTGCGCATGCTGAAGGCCGCCGGCCAGGACGCTCCGGATTCCAAGCCGATCCTGGAAATCAACCCGGATCACCCGCTGGTGCAACGCCTGAAGTACGAAGATACCAAGTTCGGCGACTGGTCGCACATCTTGTTCGATCAGGCTCTGCTGGCTGAAGGCGGCGCGTTGGCCGATCCGGCTGGTTTCGTCAAACGTTTGAACGAAATGTTGTTGGGCATGGCAGGTAAATAAACCAAACAGATAAGCCGGGAAGATAGGCTTATCGCCCGTTCGCGGGTAAGAAAAAGGGCTGGGAGACATGATTGTCTCCCAGCCCTTTTGCTTTACATCGCGATGATTGCATTGATAGCACTTTCACGCTAAACTGCTATCAATGCAATCATCGCCAAAGGTGTTGTAATGGCAACAAATCTGGTAGTTAGAAATGTAGAGGAAGATGTCGCGCTCGCACTTAAACAACTCGCGGCATCCCATGGCCGTAGCGCTGAAGCCGAGCATCGGGAAATTTTACGCGCAGCGCTGCAGCGCCCAAAGCGGCAATCGCTTGCGGAAGTATTGTCACGTATGCCGAATGTCGGAGAAGATGCGGACTTCAACTCTCGCAATGCCCTGGAGTAAGGCATGTATCTGGTTGATACGAACGTTATCAGCGAGTCCCGTAAAGGGAACAAAGCAAATCGGGGCATCCAGGAATTTTGGCATTCAATGGACCCGGATGCGATCTATCTTTCAGTGCAGACAATAGGCGAAATTCGCCGCGGTGTTGAGAGCATCAAGAACCGCGGAGACGCTACACAAGCCAGAGCGCTGGAGCGATGGCTGAATACGGTTGCCGCAGAATATGCAGACCGCATCCTGGTTTTTGACGAAGATTGCGCCCAGGTATGGGGAAAGTTAATGTCACCCAGTAATCAACATCCGATCGACAAGCAAATTGCCGCCATTGGATTGATTCATGGACTCACGGTCGTGACCCGTAACACCAATGATTTTCTCGGCACAGGGGTGCGCCTGATGAATCCATTTTCGTAAAGAAAAATGGCGACGCACCGCCTTTACCTTCACCACTTTGAGTGTCGGCTTACCTCAGGCCGCCTGCTCTTGCGTTACCGGCTTACGCTTGACGAGATGAAGCAACATGTCGTCGACCATATCGGCCAAGCTATATGCCGGCAACCACTGCCAATCCTGGCGCGCCTTCGAATCATCAATCGAACGCGGCCATGCATCCGCAATCGCCTGGCGGAAATCCGGTTTGTACGCAACCTTGAACGATGGATATCGCTGCCGGATGATATCGACCAGCTCGCGCGGAGAAAAACTCCATGCTGCCAGATTGTATGAACCGGTCACTTTCAACTGTTCTTTCGGCGCACTCATCAGTTCGATGGTGGCGCGCACGGCATCCGGCATGTACATCATCGGCAGCGTGCTGTCCACATCGAGGAAGCTGGTGTAGTCGTGGCCGGCGGCGGCGGCGAACAGGGCTTGAATGGCGTAATCGGTGGTGCCGCCACCCGGCTCGGCCGAGTAGCTGATCAGCCCCGGATAGCGCAGGCTGCGGATATCCATGCCGTATTTCTCTGCATACCAGGCACACCAGTGCTCACCGGCCAGCTTGGAAATGCCGTAGACGGTCTTCGGATCCATGGCGCCGATTTGCGGCGCGTTGTCGCGCGGCGTCGACGGGCCGAATGCCGCAATCGAGCTAGGCCAGAACACTTTTGACAGCTTGGCCTGGCGCGCAACTTCCAGCACGTTCAAAAGGCCGGTCATGTTCAGGTTCCAGGCCCATTCCGGATGTTCTTCGCCTTTGGCCGACAAGGCCGCGGCCAGGTGATAGATTTCACCGATATCGTGCTGCTGCACTACCTCGGCCAGGCGCTTGGCATCCGTCACATCCAGTTTTTCGTATGCCAGTTCCTGGTGCCGGCCCAGGGTTTGTATGTCGCTTGCCACAACTTGCTTTGCGCCGTGCAGTTTGACCAGTGCGGTCGTCAGTTCGGTGCCGATCTGGCCGTTGGCGCCGATTACCAATATTTTTTTCATCGTTTTTCTCTTCAGTTCTTATCTTCAGTTCTTCAGCAGGCCAAGCTCTTCACCGGCTTGCCGGAAGATGCCCACTGCGCGCTGCAATGTCGCCTCATCGTGGACCGCCGACATCTGCACGCGAATCCGCGCCTGCCCTTGCGGCACTACCGGGTAGAAGAAGCCGACGGCGTAGACGCCGAGCTCATATAAGCGGCGCGACAGGTTTTGCGCTACCACGGCGTCATACACCATCAACGGCACGATCGGATGGGTACCCGGCTTGATCTCGAAACCGGCTTCAGTGATGGCCTTGCGGAAGTAAACGGTGTTGCGCTCAAGGCGGTCACGCAATTCAGTAGACGCTTCCAGCAGATTAAGCGCCTCGATCGAAGCGCCGACAATCGCCGGCATCAAGGTATTTGAAAACAGGTATGGCCGGGACCGCTGCCGCAGCAATTCGATCACCTCGCGCCGTCCTGCAGTGAAGCCGCCGCTGGCGCCGCCCAGAGCTTTTCCCAGGGTGCCGGTAATCACATCGACCTTGCCGAAAATGCCGCGCGCTTCATGTGTGCCGCGTCCGCGGGCGCCCATGAAACCGGTGGCGTGGCAGTCATCGACGCCAAGCAGGGCATCGTACTTGTCGCACAGCTGGCGAATGACGTCGAGCTGCGCCACCGTGCCGTCCATCGAAAACACGCCGTCGGTAAACACCATGGCAAAGCGGGCGTTGTCAGCTTTAGCTTGCTTCAGGCAGCGCTCCAGGTCTTCCATGTCGTTGTGGGCATAACGGTAGCGCTTGGCCTTGCACAGGCGGACGCCGTCGATAATCGATGCGTGGTTGAGCGAATCGCTGATGATGGCGTCCTGCTCTCCCAGCAACGGCTCAAACAGACCGCCATTGGCATCGAACGCAGCCGCATACAGAATGCAGTCCTCGGTCCCCAGGAATGCCGACAAGCGCTGTTCCAGTTCGCGATGAATGTCTTGCGTGCCGCAAATGAAACGCACTGAACTCATGCCGAAACCATGACTGTCCAGGGCGGCGTGTGCGGCCTTGATCAAGGCTGGATGGGAAGACAATCCCAGGTAGTTGTTGGCGCACAAGTTGATCAATTCACCACTTGCGGTATTGATCTTGCCTCCCTGCGGGCCAAGGATAAGGCGCTCGGACTTCAACAGCCCGGCGGCCTTGATTCCCGCCAATTCATCCTGCAGATGCGTGTAAAACCCGGGAGAGCCAACGCCCGCGCTTACTTCTGTGCTTGTAGTTAGTGTCATTTTCAGCCTCAATCTTATATAATATATTGCCTTAATTCGATATATCGAACGCAAATTCCACGATAATGCACAAAAACGAGGTTGTCAACCAGATGAGCATCAATACAGTTAAAAATTTGGAAGATGCACCGCCGAAGGTGGGCGATACCTTGGTCAAGCTGCGCCAGGCCGACGGGTTGTCGCTGGATGCCTTATCGAAACGCGCCGGCGTCTCCAAGTCCATGCTATCCCAAATCGAGCGCAACCAGGCAAACCCCACGGTTGCCGTGGTGTGGCGCCTGGCCAATGCCTTGGGCGTCCCTATCTCGCTGCTGGTCGACGGCAACCAGGCCGCGCCTGCATCGATAGAAACCCTGCCCAGCCATGCGACGCCATCGCTGCGGTCTAGAGACGGCCATTGCGTGCTGCGCATCCTCGGTCCGATCGAACTGGCCGGCCAGTTCGAATGGTATGAACTGTCGGTGGAGCCTGGCGGCTGCCTCGATTCAGAGGCGCACGAACCGGCTTCGCGCGAACACCTGACGGTCTTGTCCGGTACGTTGGAAGTCCAGAGCGGCAGCAACATCACCAAGATCAAAGTGGGCGAAACCGCACGCTATGCGGCGGATCGCCCTCATTACATCAAGAATGTCGGCAAGAATGCGGCTACCGCGTTGCTGGTTGTGATTCATAACGGACAGTAAACCCGCTCCGCAGTACGTGGAAAACGAAAAAGGCTGGAAGACAATCATGCCTTCCAGCCTTTTGCATTTGTGAAATTTATAAATTTTATAAACGAGCTTGATCTGACGATTAGTGCGTTACCCGGGTAACGCCGCCCGACGACAACAAACGAACGCGGTCGCCAACATTGAAGCGCTCGTCGGCATCCTGGGTTATGGCACGCAATTCGCCGTTACTCAGACGCACGGTAATTTCAAGCCCCGGACGCTGGTTCAGGTTATTCTGCACCTGGTTACCGGCAATCCCGCCGAGCACCGCGCCCACCACACCAGCCGCGAGCGAGCCGTTGCCACTACCGATGAGCGAACCGGCGGCAACGCCACCAAGCGCACCACCGACCAAGGTGCCAGCGCCGTTGCCGTCACGACTCTTGTCGATGGTCACCGGACGCACCGAATCAACTACCGCCATACGCACCGTCTGCTCACCCTGAGCCTGGCTGCTGTTATAGACGCTCGCCGAATTAGGCGTCACGGCGCAACCGCTCAAGGCCACCAACGCGGCGACTACGATCAGATTCTTCATTCTTGATAGCTCCATCATAAATTACTCAAACACAAAATTGCCGCAGACAAATAACCCGCGTAGCGCACCGACAGAGGGGTTGCCGAGCCAGGCAGATTGCAGCGCCGTAGTTTGCAACACTGGATTAGCTTTTCGCCAACACTGCGCATTTTATCAATTTTTGCGGGCAACCGGAGTTTTGCCGAAAAAGCCCGGGCAGTCTTGCAAGTCATACGCGATCTGCGCACTGACAATGCCGACATGTTTACCGCTGGCCAATATTTGATTAGAGCAATCGTGCACGCGCCATGTCTTGCTGATGAAGCGATGTACAAAATTGCTTTTGAACAACTAAAGACTATATAATCATTCTTCGTTGCCAAATTCAATGCCAGCAAGGCCCCCATGAAGACGTTGTTCAAAGCACTTAGCATCATGTTTCTTTTAGCACTGATGGTCGGCTTTGGCTTATGTGGTTTGCTAGGAATTGCCTCTGGAGCTCACTACAAAGCCAATAGCGGTGACCGGTCTATTTTTCTCCTTGGATGCGCAGGAGTAGGAATCAGTATCGCGCTGTGCTTCGTTATATATCGCATTGCCAGATATGGCAGCGTGTTTCGGATTGCAAAGAAGTCTTGTCAAGACAAATCCGAACAATGAAAACAGTCGTCTTTTCCAGCACGACTGCACATCTCATCCATTTGTTTTTTGAATGGGCGGCCATCGCATCCGGCGTCCAGCTATATCGCTGGCAACGAGCGCGTCAAGGCCTCTCTGGCATCCTGGAGCCGGGACAATACGCCGTCATCATCGGCTGCATACTCGGCGCAGCGATCGGGAACAAGCTAGTGTTCTGGATGGAATTCCCCCAGCTATGGGCATCATCTTCTTTAGACATCAACCTCTGGATGTCTGGACAATCTATCGTCGGTGGTTTGCTGGGCGGACTGTGTGGCGTAGAGATTGCCAAGAAACTGATCGGATCACAACGCTCAACGGGCGACAATTTTGTCTTGCCATTGATGCTGGGCACAGCCGTCGGGCGCATCGGTTGTTTTCTGGCAGGACTGCACGACGGCACTTATGGCGTACCCACCCATATGCCGTGGGGCGTCGACTTTGGCGACGGCATATCTCGCCACCCTACTCAACTGTACGACATTCTCTTTGTACTAATTTGGGGTGGCGCCATTTTGTTTTTTCAAAAACGCTGGCGCGAAAGTCCCGGCCTTCTTTTCAAATTTTATCTATCGGGTTATTTATTGTGGCGTTTACTGGTCGATGGCATCAAACCGGTTCCCTATGAATATGCCGCTGGCCTTAGCGGCATACAGATCGTGTGTTTATTGGCCTTACTGTGCTATCTCCCGTTTGTAATCAAACAATTCTTAAACCTTAAAAAAAATGCGCCTCTTTTCCAGTGACCGATCGCGTGCAGCGTTATTGATAGTGAGTTTGAGTTTGATTGGCGGTACGGGTTGCATCACTGCCTCTATCGTCAACAGCGTGCAACAAAAAAATGCACAGCGGGCCAGTGCAGAAATGCAGAAAACAAAAATTGAAGGATATAAAGTAGCCGCCAGCCGCGGTGACCTGGAGGCCATGACACAACTTGGATTGGAATACATAAATGGTTCACCAAGCCTGGAAAGAGATATCCCCACAGGCATCTCTTTACTTGAACAGGCGGCAGCCAGACAATATGGCCCTGCGGAATATGCCTTGGGCTGGCTTTTACTCAATGGCTCCAATCGGCAGTACAACGGCAGAACCCTCAGCGCAGAACAATTACCTCCAGATCCCTCGCGCGGAATAGAATTATTAAAACGATCGTCCACACGTTCTTGCAGTCCTTCACCTGTGTTTTTCAATCGCTTTTCTGCGTTTGACGTCAGCGACATATATCGTGATAGCGGGGTTAATAGCGGAATCATCAGGCAGGACATCCCACAAGCCGACCTTTGGCTTGCACGCAGCATCCTGGATTGCAAATACCCATTCCACACTGCGATTAAATACAAATTTTTGGGCTCAACAGAAGCTGGTACGGCCGCTAAAATTAAAGCGCTAGCTTTTCTCCTGATGCTACCAGCCAGCGACACCCTCGCGAAACTGCAAGCAGCCATGTCTCCGGCAGACATACAGGCGGCGCAAGAAAAAATGGCAATGCTACGCCAGGCTGCCCTCGAATCGAAACAACAATATCCCGCACCGCCTTACCCGAGCCAACGATGACGCGCAAAATCCGGCCTTACCTTTTTTACGACACCACCACTTCGGTATGTTCAACCTGCCTGCATCCGGTTGAAGCCAAGATCATCTTTAAGGATGGCCATGTCTACATGGACAAGTGGTGTACTGCGCACGGCAGCGAACGCGTGCTGGTTAGCGATGATGTCGAGTATTACCGTTTGTGTCGCGAGGTGTTCGTCAAACATCCGGAAATGCCGCAAACGTTTAACACTAAAATGGAATACGGCTGTCCTTATGATTGCGGCCTGTGCCCGGACCATATGCAGCATTCTTGCTTGTCCATCGTTGAAATTACCGACAACTGCAATTTGAATTGCCCGGTTTGTTATGCCGAAAGCGGCACTCATCGGGAACAGCATAAGCCCTTGGCTGACGTCATCAAGATGCTTGACGCCGTTGTGGCCAATGAAGGCGAGGCGGATGTCATGCAATTGTCCGGCGGCGAACCCACTTTACATCCGCAATTCTGGGAAATTCTGGATGCAGCCAAGGCGCGGCCGATCAAACATGTGATGGTTAACACCAACGGCATCGTGTTGGCGCAAGATCCTGAGTTTGTGCAACGTCTCGCAAGCTATGCGCCAGGAATAGAAGTGTATTTGCAATTCGATTCCATGCGCGCAGAAGTACATAAGGTATTGCGCGGCGCTGATTTAAGCCGTATCCGATTACAAGCATTAAAAAACCTGAATGCGGCCGGCCTATCCACCACTTTGGTAGTGACGCTGAAAAAAGGTTTGAATGACGATGAGATTGGCGCCATTATCGATTTCGCTTTGACGCAACCGTGTGTCCGCGGCGTTACCTTGCAGCCGATTCAAGATGCTGGCCGCGTTGAAAATTACGATCCTCGCCTGCATCGCCTGACTGTTTCAGAAATACGTCGCAAGATCGCAGAACAAACCAGCGTATTCACATTGCAGGACATCGTCCCGGTGCCCTGCAATCCCGATACGCTGGCAATGGCCTACGCTCTCAAAACCGACGAAAAAACTGTCCCGCTAACACGCTATCTTGATCCGCAATCTTTAGTCGAAGGCAGTGGCAACACGATAGTTTTCGAGCGCGACGAAGCGCTCAAGAAGAATATGAAAGACCAGATATTCAAGCTGTTTTCGACCAACCATTCCCCAGAATCGCAAGCCAACTGTCTTTCTGAATTAATGTGCTGCCTGCCTTTGATTTCTGCACCGCAGACACTGCGTTACGACAATGTGTTTCGGGTCTTGATTGTGCAATTTATGGATGCATATTCCTTGGATGTTCGCGCCTTGAAAAAATCCTGCATACATTTTGCCCAAGCCGATGGAAAAATGATTCCATTTGAAAGTTACAACCTGCTCTATCGCGACGACAAACGGCTAACGGCAATCCGCAAAAGCATCGCGCAACAAACCACCAGCAGGCGTGCCTCCGACCGCATTCCAATCACGCCGATCCAGGCCTAACGGCCGCCGGCGACATCGATAAATGTACCGGTGCAATAGGATGCCTCGTCCGATACCAGCCACATGATCGCGCGCGACACTTCCTCGGCGCTGCCGCCGCGCCGCATCGGCACCGAGTCCTTGACACGATCGACCCGGCCAGGCTCGCCGCCGCTGGCATGGATATCGGTATAGATGACACCGGGCCTGACTGCATTGACGCGGATACCCTGATCGGCAACCTCTTTCGCCAGGCCGATCGTCATGGCGTCGATCGCTCCCTTGGACGCCGCATAATCGACGTACTCCCCCGGACCGCCGAGTTTTGCCGCCATCGACGACAGGTTGACGATGGCGCCGCCGTTGCCGCCAAAATGGGTAGACATGCGTCGCACCGCTTCGCGGGCGCACAAGAAACTGCCGACGATATTAGTGGTGAACACCCGCTGCAAACGGGCCACGTCCATTTCCTCGACGCGCATCTGCCGTTCCAGGATTCCAGCGTTATTGACCAGAGCGGTCACCGTGCCAAGCTGAGCGTCTACCGTTTGAAACAGGTTCAGCACGTCAGCCTCGACGGCAACATCGCCGGCTACCGCCAACGCTTCGCCGCCGGCCGCGCGAATCGCCGCCACCACCGACTCGGCGGCGCTGCGGTTATGCACATAGTTGACGCACACGGAGTAACCGCGTGCTGCGGCCCAATGGGCGGTGGCGGCGCCAATCCCGCGGCTAGCGCCGGTAATTACAATCACTTGCTTTGACATGCCCGGCTTCCTTTATTCGTATTTGCGGGCATCCTCGATGACTTTACCGTCATTCGGCAGGCTGCCCGGCGCGACAAACAGAATCTCGCCGCGTAGTTTAGTCAATTCGCGCAGGCTGTCGGCAATCTGCTCTGCTGCAAGCCTGGTTGTAGCGGCAGCCGCGGCAGGCAACTCGCAATGCAGCGTCATCACATCATTCGCCATCGCGCCACTCACTACCAGGCGCGCCTTGAGGATCTGCGGATGACGCTTCAGCACCTCGGCCAGTTGCGACGGATGGACGAACATGCCGCGCACCTTGGTTACCTGGTCAGCGCGCCCCATCCAGCCCTTGATGCGGGTATTGGTGCGGCCGCATGGCGATACACCTTCCAGCACCGCCGACAAATCACCGGTGGCGAAACGTATCAGAGGATAATCCGGATTAAAAGAAGTCAGCACCACCTCGCCGACTTCACCAGCGGCAACCGGATCTCCGGTGCCGGGCCGTACGATTTCCAGGATCAGCTCTTCATCCAGGATCATACCCGGATTGAGCTGGCCGTTGCTGAGCGACTCGTAAGCGATATTGCCGATGTCGGCCGAGGCATACAATTGCAGCACGTGCGGCACGCCGTTATCGTGGAACCATTGGCGCAGCGACGGCGGCAAGGCTTCGGCACTGAGCAGAGCGCGCTGCAGGCTGCCGATATCGGCGCCTATCTCGCGCGCTTTTTCGATAATGATCTTGAGGAAAGACGGTGTGCCGACATAAGCATCGGGACGCAATGCCGCCATCGCCTGTACCTGCAATTCGGTCTGTCCTATGCCGGCCGGGATCACGGCACAGCCCAGCTTGCCGGCTGCCCCTTCAACCATGAAGGCAGCCGGCGTGAAATGGTAGGCGAAACAATTTTGTATCAGATGGCCGGCGCGCAATCCCAAGGCGCGCATCGGCCGCGCAAAGCGCCACCAATCCTGGCTATATCCTTCCGGATCGAAAATCGGCCCGGGCGAGACATAGAGCCGCCGTAGCTGCCGATGCGGGGTTGTCGTCAGGCCGCCGAACGGCGGCTCTTGCGCCTGCAAATCGTGCAAGTCCGATTTGCGCGTGACCGGCAATTGCGCCAGCGCGGCACGATCCCGGACATCGGCGGCGGATACGCCGCGCAGAATACGCGCCCATCCGGTTGCGCCTTGGGCCCGCGCAACCAGTTGCGGCAAGTTCGCCATCAGGTCCGCCTCGCGTTGTTGCGGCTGGCGTGTTTCAAAAGGATCAAGAATGTCAGACATGGCTGGCCTGTGTGCGTGGGCAGAAAGCGATGTAGTTAAAAATCAAAAAATGAGACTGTCAGGCCAGCCAGCGCTTGCGGCGCCTATAAAATTTCATGTCGCGGAAATTCTTGCGCCCTGCAGCCGATACGCCCAGATAGAACTCTTTCACGTCTTCGTTGCTGGCCAGCTCGCTGGCAGCGCCTTCCATTACCACCCGGCCGTTTTCCAGGATGTAGCCGAAATCGGCATAACGCAGCGCCACCATGGTGTTTTGCTCGGCCAGCAGGAACGACACGTTTTCCCTGCGGTTCAGGTCCTTGACGATTTCAAAGATTTCCTCGACCACCTGGGGCGCCAACCCCATCGACGGTTCATCCAGCAAGATCATCGACGGCTTGGCCATCATCGCCCGCCCGATTGCCGTCATCTGCTGCTCGCCGCCGGATGTATAGCCGGATTGCGATTTGCGCCGCACTTTCAAGCGAGGAAAGTAATCGTAGATCTTTTCCAGCTCCTGTTTGACCTGGGTATGACTGATGTTGCGGGTGTAAGCACCGGTCAGGAGATTCTCTTCCACCGTCAGATGGCCGAAACAATGGCGTCCTTCCATCACCTGGATCACGCCGCGCTTGACCAGGTCGTTCGGGGTCAGGCGGTCGACCCGTTCGCCGTTGTATTCGATGCTGCCCTTGGTGACATCGCCACGTTCCGCCGACAGCAGATTGGAGATCGCTTTCAATGTCGTGCTTTTGCCGGCGCCGTTGGCGCCAAGTAAAGCGACGATCTTCCCCTGCGGCACGGCCAGCGACACCCCTTTCAGCACCAGGATGACGTGGTCGTAGATCACTTCGATATTGTTGATGCTGAGTGCTGTTCCCATGCTTCCCTCGGCTATGCATTAAAGACGTCGACGCCCGGATTAAGCGCCGACGCCGACGCTATTTACTTCAGGCAGGCGGGCGTGATGCCTTTTTCTTTTGCATACTTCGCAGCGGAAGCCTTGAACAGCGGGTGGATCAGGTTCTTGTTGCCTTCGATCCAGTCTGATACCAGCACCCACTTGCTGCCATCCCATTGCTGGACCTTGATCTTGCCCGAACCTTCGTGGTTATCGCAGGAGGTCTTGATTTCAGGCAGCAGGCCGGTAGCGCCGAGTTGCTGCAGGCGCGCGTTAGTGATATTCAGATTCTCCAGCCCCCAGCGCACATCTTCTCCGCTCATGACCTTGCCTTTGCCGTACTTGGTTTGGGCGGTCCGTATCGCTTCCACGGTAGCCAATGCAGCCGACACGCCACGGTTATAAAGTATCGAACCGATCTTCGCCTTGTCCTGCATATTTCCCTTGCCGGCGCCGTATACCACTTTCTCGATATCGGCGATCAGCGGGACGTTTTTTCCGGAAACATTCCAGGTAGCGCTCAGATAACCCTTGGCGGCATCGCCGGCCGGAACGGTGTCTTCCTCAGATCCGGCCCACCATGAGCCGATGATCTTGTCGCGTGCAAAACCAACTTTCTGTGCTGCTTTCAAGGCAGTCTGGTTCATCACGCCCCAGCCCCAGAAAATGACGTAATCCGGATTTTCCTGGCGAATCTTCAGCCATTGTGCGCCCTGCTCGTTGCCGGGATGGGCAACCGGGATCTGCACCACCTTGAACTTGCCCAACGTCGCTTCGGCTTCCAGCGCGACTATCGGTTCCTTGCCGTAGGCCGAGTCGTGGTATAGGAACACGATTTTCTTGCCTGCCAGCGAGCCGTTGTTTTTACTTGCCAGGTATTTCACGATCGCCGAAATCTGCATCTGGTAGGTGGTCACTAGCGGAAACGCGTACGGGAACACAGAACCGTCGACCGCATCGGTCCGGCCGTAACCCACCATCAGCAGCGGCACCTTGTCTTCCGCCGTCTTGTCGATCAGGGCATACGCGATGCCGGTCGCCATGGCATTGATCGCGGTACCTTTGGTGATCGGATTTTTGCCTTTCAGGCGTTCGTAGCATTCAACGCCTTTGGCGTTGTTGTATTCCGTTTCGCATTCTTCCCACGACAACTTGACGCCGTTGACGCCGCCTTCTTTCAGGTTAACGTAGCTCAGGTAGTCGATATAACCGCCGTAATAGGATTGGCCGTTGGTGCCGTATGGACCGACCCGATAGCTGGGAATCGCAATGAATTGATCGGTTGCCTGGGCCATCGCCGGCAGGGCCGGCGCCAGCAGGCAAGCTGCAGCGGCGACAGCGAGCATGATTTGTTTAATAGTTTTCATTATCTGGTCTCCTGGTGCTGGTTATCTGAACTCGGGACTGCTTAATACCTTCTGTACCAATCAATGCGGGAACGGCCATAAGCGCAGTTTCTCTTTGGTGATCTGCCACAGGCGCGCCAGCCCGTGCGGTTCTACAATCAGGAAAAAAATGATCAAGGCGCCAAACAGCATCATCTGGATGTGCGACACGGTAGCATTGGTAAATGGCAGGTGTAGCCAGGTGGCCAGCGGTGGCAAGACGTTATCCAGGAAAATCGGCAGCAACAAGATAAAGGCAGAACCGAGGAACGCCCCCAGGATACTGCCGACGCCGCCGACGATAATCATGAACAGGATGCGGAACGACAAATCCAGGGAAAAGCCGTCCGGCTCCACCGAACCCAGGTAGCAGAAGGCATACAAGGCGCCGGCAACACCGCAGAAAAAGGAACTGACGGCAAACGCCAGCAGCTTGGTCGGCATCAGACGAATGCCGATGACTTCGGCGGCAACGTCCATATCGCGCACCGCCATCCAGGCCCGGCCGGTGGATGAGCGCACCAGGTTTTTCGCCAGCAGCGCCATCACGCAGACAATCGCCAGTACGAACAGGTATTTCTTGACTGGTGTGTTGATGGCGATGCCGAACAGGTCGATCTTTTGCGCGCTGATCACGCCGGAAGAGCTGTCATTGGAAAACCATGGAAACTTGGTCAGCACCCAAATCACGAAAAATTGTGCTGCCAGTGTCGCCACCGCCAGGTAAAAGCCCTTGATACGCAACGACGGCAAGCCGAACAAGACCCCGACCGCAGCCGCGCAGCAACCCGCGAGGATGAAGGACAACAGGATCGGAATGCCCTCAATCCGCAACTGGAAATTATAGGCAGCGTAGGCGCCCACCGCCATGAACGCGGCAGAGCCCAGCGATAGCTGGCCTGCATAACCGGTCAATATATTCAAGCCCAGCGCCGCCAGCGCAAACACCAGGAATGGGATCAGGATGGCGGAAAACCAGTATTCGCTGCCGATCATGGGAATGCCGACAAATGCAACGGCCAGCAAGATAAGCATGCCGATGCGGTCCTGCCGAATCGGGAATATCTGGCTATCCGCGATGTAAGAGGTTTTAAACTGTCCGGCCTCACGATAAAGCATGGCATGTCTCCGTTCGAATTCTCAAGGTTCTGTAGGTGATCAAAGCGTTAAACACGATCGATGTGCCGCTCGCCGAACAAACCTTCCGGCCTCACCAGCAGGAACAGCAACGCGAACACATAGGGAAACCATCCTTCTATGCCGCCGAAATTGCCGCCAAACATGTCTTGCATGACCGGCGGGATATAGATCTCGGCCAGCTTCTCGGATACGCCGATAATCAGACCGCCCGCTATCGCCCCCGGAATCGAAGTAAAACCGCCGAGTATCAGCACCGGCAAGGCTTTCAACGCGGTCATCGTCAGTGCGAACTGCACGCCGTTGCGCGAGCCCCACAGCAAACCGGCAACCAGCGCCACGAAACCAGCCACGCCCCAGACGATGACCCAGATATGGCGCAATGGAATTCCCAGCGAGAGCGCCGCCTGATGATCGTCGGCTACGGCGCGCAAGGCTCGGCCGACCTTGGTCTTCTGGAAAAACAGCGCCAGCAGCAGTACCAGTCCGATCACCATGCCGGAAGCGAACAGATCGAATTTGGAAATCCCGATGCCGAAACCATCCATGATGGAAGCAATCGGTTCATCCACGATACCCAGGTTGATCGCCCGTACTTCGCTGCCGAACAGCATCGGGCCCAATCCCTCCAGGAAAAAAGCTAGCCCGATGGTGGCCATGAATAGCGTGATCGGCGGCTGGTTGACCAGTTTGCGCAACACCAGCCGTTCAGTCGCCACGGCCACCAGCAGCATCACCAGGAAAGCGCCGATAATCGCCGCCCACATGGGCAAACCCTTGTCCATCAGGCCAACCACGGCCAGCGCCGCGAAATAGACCATGGCGCCCTGGGCAAAATTGAACACGCCGGAAGCCTTGTAGATCAGCACGAAACCAAGCGCCACCAGCGAGTACATCAGGCCCGAAAGCAAACCGCTTAGCGTCACCTCAAAGAAAAATTGCATTGCCGTCTCCGTAAGTGAGAGCTAGTGAGAGCTACCGAGGTAGGCTTTGATGACTTCGGGATTGTTCATGACTTCGTCAGGTGTGCCGTCGCCGATCTTCTTGCCGTAATCGAGCACCACGACACGGTCCGAAATATCCATCACCACGCCCATGTCGTGTTCGATCAGGACGATGGTGGTGCCGAACTGATCGTTGACATCCAGTATGAAGCGGCACATATCCTGTTTTTCTTCGACATTCATGCCGGCCATAGGCTCATCCAGCAGCAACATGCTTGGTTCCGCCGCCAGCGCGCGCGCCAGCTCCACCCGTTTTTGCAGGCCATAGGGCAAGCGTCCGACCGGCGTTTTACGGATGTGCTGGATTTCCAGGAAATCGATGACTTCCTCGACCTTGCGCCGATGCTGCACCTCTTCATTGCGCGCCCGGCCCCACCAGATGGCGTTAGCCAGGAAACTCGAATGCATCTTGGTATTACGGCCAGTCATGATGTTGTCAAGCACCGTCATCCCCTTGAACAGGGCGATATTCTGGAAAGTACGCGCAATCCCCTGCCGCGCCACCGTGCTTGGATTCATGCTGTGCCGTGGCACGCCGTGAAACACGATGCTGCCTTTTTGCGGATGGTAGACGCCGTTGATGACGTTGATCATCGAACTTTTCCCGGCGCCGTTAGGGCCGATGATGGCGCGGATCTCATGTTCTTTCACATTGAACGAAATATCGGTGAGCGCCTTGACGCCGCCGAACGACAACGAAATATTCTGCAGGTCCAGCACCACTTCGCCGATGTTGCGGCCCTTGCCGGTCGCTTGCGGATCAGGATCGTATAGTGCTGCACCGGGCATTGCCGTTTCCACCGGGAAGACTTCTTCCGTGACATCTCTTTTCAGGATCGCACTCATAAGGTCAGGCCGCTTTATCAATGGTGGCGAAAATCTTGGCGTCAACGATCTGTAAATCGGCAGCGATCATGCCTTGCCGGCCGTCTTCGAACTTGACCTGGGTTTCTATGTATTGCGATTGCCTGCCGCCATACAACGCATCGATCAGCACTGCGTACTTGGTGGCGATGAAATCGCGCCGCACCTTGCGAGTCCGCGTCAACTCGTCGTCATCGGCATCCAATTCTTTGTGCAGGATCAAAAAGCGGTGAATCTGCGACGCCGCCAGCAAAGGATCCTGGACCAGGTCGGCATTCACCTTTTCGACGCAGTCGCCGATCAGCGCATACACCGCCTGCTGCGCGGCAAGGTCGGCATAACTGCTGTAAGCCAGGTTCCGACGCTCAGCCCAGTTGCCTACCGCATCCATGTCGATATTGATAAACACCGTGCATTGCTCGCGTTGATTACCGAACACCACCGCTTCTTTAATGAAGGGGAAGAACTTCAATTTGTTTTCTATGTACTTGGGCGCAAACAAGGTGCCGCCGGCCATCTTGCCGACATCCTTGGCGCGATCGATGATCTTCAAATGGCCGTCGCCGTCGAAAAATCCGGCATCGCCAGTATGAAAATAACCTTCAGCGTCGATCGCTTCGGCGGTAGCCTCCGGCCGTTTGAAGTACGCTTTCATCAAACCCGGCGAACGCACCAGCACTTCGCCCTTGCTATCGATATGCACCTCGACCCCTCTCATCGGCCGCCCCACCGTATCCAGCTTGACGTCGCCGGATGGCTGCATGCAGACGGTAACGCAGGTTTCAGTCATGCCGTACAACTGCTTCAGGTTGATGCCCAGAGAACGGTAGAAATCGAAAAGATCGGGGCCGATAGCCTCGCCGCCGGTATAGGCAACCCGGATCCGCGACATGCCGAGCACATTCTTCAACGGCCCGTAGATCAGCAGATCGCCGACCGCGTACAACAAACGATCGGTGAGCGACACATCTGATTTTTTATCCAATATGCGAATCCCGACCCGCCGCGCGATACCCATGAAGGCGTGGAACATCTTGCGTTTTATCCAGCCGGCGTCTTCGATCCTGATCATCACTTGCGTCAGGATATTTTCATAGATACGCGGCGGCGCGAAATAATACGTCGGCCCGATCTCGCGCAGATCCATCATCACGGTATTCGGCGATTCCGGGCAATTCAGGCAGAACCCGGCGACATGCGCCTGGGCAAACGAGTACAGGAAATCGCCGACCCAGGCCAGCGGCAGGTAACACAACACATCGTCTTGCTGGTTCAACTGATCGAACTCAACCAGGGTCTGTGCCGTGGTGATCATCGCCGCATGCGTATGGCACACACCTTTCGGTTTGCCTGTGGTGCCAGAGGTATACAGGATGATGGCGATGTCGTCGGCCCGCCCGGCGCTGACCTGGCTCATGAAGAAATCGGGATGCATCTGGTCATAAGCCCGGCCCATCTCTGTCACCTTGGCAAACGATGTCAGTTCCGGCTGATGATAATTGCGCATGCCGCGCTCGTCGTCGACGATGATGCGGCTGATCCGGCGCGGCGACAGCGTCTGTTTGATTTCAAACACCTTGTCGACCTGCTCCTGGTCTTCAACCACCACGAAATCGATTTCAGCATCGTCCATGACATAAGCCATGTCGGCCGCAGGCGCATCCTGATATAACGGCACCGGCATGCCGCCCAGGCACTGGGCAGCTGACATCGCCCAATACAGCCGCGGGCAGTTATTGCCGACTATCGCCAGGCTCATGCCGCGCCGGAAGCCAAGTGCCGCCAAACCGCAGGCAAAGGCCCGGACTTCCCCTGCAACCTGGGCCCAGCTCGTCGCCTGCCAGATGCCGAGATCTTTTTCCCGGAACGCCGGCTGCTGCGGGCGTTCCTTGGCATGCTTCAGGAGCAAACCTGGAAATGTCTCTGCTCCTGGACGTTGTGTTGTCTCCACCATCGCCCCCACCTTTTTTATTTGCCTCCATGGCATCGATACCGGTGCCATGCGCGCTTGTCAGTGTCTAGTCAGTCTGGGCCGGCATCCTTACGTCGCACTTACTATAGTGCCGGTTATTCGCTGCTTTATGCGATGATAGTAGTGTGAGTCGGGAGATGGGGTTGTCATCTCGCAGACAATTGCCGAATTTTCGATATTGCAACGCATCATAATGATCACAGAGACCTCGATTAAAGACATGCTGGCCAAGACCATGTGGGCGCGCTCGCTCACCGGCGAACAACTGACGCGCGTTGAAGCGGAGATGTTCAGCCGCAAGATTTCGAGCGGTGCCTTTGTTTGCCATAAAGGCGATCCGGTCACGCACTGGATTGGCGTGCATGAAGGACTGCTGAAAATGAGCAGCGTTTCGCCCGAAGGGAAAACCGTGTCCTTTGCCGGCATGGCCAACGGCGGCTGGCTGGGCGAAGGCTCGTTGCTCAAGAGCGAACCGCGTAAGTACGACGTGGTAGCGCTGCGTGACAGCGAACTGCTGTACATGCCGAAAGCGACTTATCTATGGCTGCTCGACAACAGCATCCAATTCAATCGATTCCTGGTCACTCAACTCAATGAACGGCTGGCGCTGTTTATTTCGCTGGTGGAATACGACCGCATGCTGGAACCGGACGCACGCGTTGCACGTTGCCTGGCAGCGTTGTTCAACCCTTACCTGAATCCAGGCATTGGCCGCGAGCTGCAAATTTCGCAGGAAGAAGTCGGCAATCTTTCCGGCGCCTCGCGCCAGCGCGCCAACCAGGCTTTGCAGGTACTGGAAAAGGCGGGATTGTTGAAGGTGGATTACGGCAGCATCACCATCCTTGACCTGGATGGTTTGCGCCAATTCCACTCCTGACAGGTTGAACCCGCAGCAATGACTCGCAAGCGCAGCTTTCCACCGGTAGTGGATGAACAGGTCCGTATCCTGATACTGGGCAGTTTGCCAGGTAATGTATCCCTGGCCCACAGCCAGTATTACGCGCATCCGCAAAATCGCTTTTGGAAATTGCTGTCGGAAGTGACCGGCGCCGACCTTCCGGCCTTGCCCTATCCAGACCGGTTGCAGGCTCTGTTGGCCAGACACATCGGCTTATGGGATGTGGTGGCCGATGCACACCGAACCGGCAGCCTGGACAGCAAGATTCGCGACCAGGTGGAGAATGACCTGATCGGTCTGTTGGCTAAGCTGCCCCGCCTGACCACGATTGCCTTTAACGGCGGCACTGCCACGCGGCTCGGCTTGAAAGCCTTGACAGGTCACGCCGAACGCTACCGCATCATCACATTGCCGTCCAGCAGTCCCGCTTACACCCTGGCGTACTCAGAAAAATTAATTGCATGGCAAGAACTAAAAAAATGGGCCAGTTGAGGCAGATGCGCCATTTGAACGGCACCATATGATTAACGGGCGCCGGCAAAGCCGCCAAAGAATGCAGCCGCATTAGCTTCCAGGCTTTCGATGTGATATCCGCCTTCCTGCACAATTGCCGTAGGCAAGCCTAGCGCGCCGACTGCGTCGCCCAGGCGCCTGAAGCCGTCGGTCGTCACTGCCACGCGCGATTGCGAGTCCTCTTTATAAATATCAAAACCCAGCGCCAGCACCACCACGTCCGGCGCGAAGCGTTTTAATGTGTCTAAGGCGTCTTCGACCCGTTCGAAGAATAATTTCTCCGACGATCCATGCGGCATTGGAAAATTGACATTAAAGCCATCGCCCGCCCCTACCCCGTGCTCTTCCTCATAACCGGCGACTACCGGATAAAAATTTGTCGGGTCACCGTGAATCGAGACGTACAGCACGTCACTGCGGTCATAGAAAATTTCCTGCACGCCCTGACCATGATGCATGTCGGTATCCAGAATCGCGACACGGCCAAAGCGGCTACGCAACGCCTGTGCGGCAGCAGCAGCATTGTTAATATAACAAAAACCGCCGGCGCCATCGGCACGCGCATGATGGCCGGGCGGACGACACAGCGCGTAGGCCTGGCGCGCGCCATCGTTGATGGCCGCCGCTGCGGCCAGCGCGCTCTGCGCCGACCAGTATGCCGAGCGCCAGGTATTCGCTCCTATCGGGCAACTGCCGTCTGCCAGAAACCGCGCCGCCTGCGCCAGCACACCGCGCAATGGATTCGGATCGCGTATATAGATGTTCGACATGACCTCGTCGCCCCAGTCGTCCGGTATCTTTTTCCATTCGCCATGGGCTGCCTCAAGAAAGCGCAAATAGCCCGCGTCGTGCACCGCCTGCAAGGGGGCCATACCGAAATCGGCCGGCTCGCGGACATCGAAACCGAGCGCTTTCGAGGCCGCGACCAGACGCGCAGCGCGCTCGGGAATTTCTTGCGGCGTGCGCATCTGTCCACGCGACAGATAGCTACGCGGGTGATGCAGTAATTGTTCCGGATGAAAATAGGTCAGCATTGTTATTCCCCTGGTGACGATCTGCCGATCAGGCCGGCGCGCGCCAGTACCGCGCCGAGCAGCACATTCGCACCGCGCGTCACGTCGTCCGGTAAGGCGTCTTCCGCTTCGTTATGCGACAAACCATCGACGCAAGGAATGAATACCATCGCGCTAGGGCAATGGCGCGCCAGATGAATCGCATCGTGCCCTGCTCCGCTGACAATCCGCTCGTGCGAATACCCGAGCGCCTCGACCGCCTGCGCCACCAGCGCCACGCATACCGGATCGAAAGGCGTGGCAGGACTGCTCCAGTATGTAGACACCTGCAGATTCACGCCACGTGCCTGAGCAACGCGGGCACAGGCCCCGCGCAGATCGCGCTCCATCGCGTCCAGTTGTGCGTCGTCAGGGTGGCGCAGGTCGACCGTGAACGCGATCTGTCCGGCGATTGTATTACGGGACGAATTGGGAATATCAACCTGACCGATCGTTATCAGTCCACGCGGTGCATATTGTTCCACTATCTGTTCCAGTTCCGCAGCGATCTGTGCGCAGGCAAAGAATGCATCCTTGCGATAGCGCATCGGCGTCGTACCGGCGTGCGCGGCAACACCTGTGAGTGTGACATCAAGCCAGCGAATCGCCTGGCCGCCTGTCACGACGCCAATCGTCGTACCGTTGTTCTCCAGAACCGGGCCTTGTTCGATGTGTACTTCAAAGTAGGCATCAACCGTATTGCCGGTGGCCGCACGCATGCCGCGATAGCCGCTGCTATCGAGCGCATCTGCCAGCGTAATACCCTGCACATCGCTCTTTGCCAATGCTTCCGCCAGCGGCGTCGCGCCGGTGAAGACTGCCGAGCCGAGCATCGCAGGCGTGAAGCGCGCACCTTCTTCGTTGGTCCACGAGACGATGTCGATCGGCTTGCGGGTCGTCACGCCGGCATCATTCAGGGCCCGCACCAGTTCGAGTCCGGCCAGTACCCCGTACACGCCATCGAAGCGTCCTCCTTCAGGCTGCGTATCGAGATGACTCCCGATCAACACCGGCGCCTGTTCAGCATCCAGGCCGGCCCGCCGCGCAAACACGTTACCGACCTGATCAACACTGACGCTCATGCCGGCATCCCGGCACCAGTGCGAAAACAGGTCGCGACTACGCCGGTCTTCATCCGTCAGCGCCAGACGACGCACCCCGCCACGGGCTGTTGCGCCGACCTGCGCCATCTCCATCAGGCTGGCCCACAGGCGCTCGCCGTTCACTTGCAACATAATCAATCCCTAACAGTAATCTTTAGTAATCATTAAAAATTCGTTTAGAAAAAACAGGTTTCAGACCGCCAGCAGTTCCTCGCCGGCAGCCGCACGGCGCTTGCTTCTGGCGTCGAGTACGACAATACTCAGCAATGAGATGCCCGCCAGACACGTGTAGAAAACCGCCAGTGGCCACCATTGACCAATGAAACGATGTGCCAGATAGGTGCCGGCCAGCGGCGTCAAGCCACCGGCTACAGCACCGCACACTTGATAGGACAGAGAGATTGCCGAGTAGCGCACATTGGTCGGGAACAAGGCACTGACATAACCGGCGATAACCGAATAGAAACCAGCCATGCAGACCACGGCAAGCGCAATGCCGATGACCATGGGAACCACTTCACCGCTCTGCACCAGCACGAACATCGGATAGGGAGAAATCATCGCCGCCAATGCCGCCAGCTTCAAAAACCGGGCACTGCCGATGCGCTCAGCCAGTTTGGCCGCCAGTGGCTGCACGCAGAACTGAATGATGGCAACCGCGAACAGGCAATCGAGTATCAACGCCTTGGTCACCCCGACATATTGGGTGGTGTAAGCGATCATGAATGTGTTGGTGAAGTAGACTCCGGCAATCCCGATCGTGTTCGCGCCGATGCATAGAAACACCAGTCCCGAGGAAGAGCGGAATACTTCGGCAATCGGCAGCTTGACGGTCTTGCGCAACTCCTTGGCTTGCTGGAACTCCGGCGATTCGTTGACGCCGAGACGGATCAGAATCCCGACAATCAACAAAATCGCACTGGCTAGAAACGGCAAGCGCCAGCCCCAGTCCAGGAATGCGGCCTTATCCATCGAGCTGACAGCGCGAAATGCAGTCAAGGCGAGTATCAGTCCGGCCGGACTGCCGAGCTGCGCGAACGAGGCAAAGAAAGTACGACGGCCCTTTGGCGCATGCTCGCCCGCCATCAACACAGCACCGCCCCACTCGCCGCCGACCGCAATGCCCTGCACCACGCGCAGCAGCACCAGCAACACCGGCGCCAGTATCCCGACTTTTGAAAAGGAGGGCAGCAGGCCGATACAGACGGTCGCCACGCCCATCATCATCAATGTCGTCATCAAAGCCTTTTTGCGACCGATCTTGTCGCCCAAGTGGCCAAACACGATCCCGCCTATCGGTCGCGCAAAGAAGCCGACGGCAAAGGTGGCGAATGACGCCATGGTGCTGAAGAACGGATCGTTCGACGGGAAGAACAACTCGCCGAAGACCAGCGCAGCGGCCATCGCGTATATGTAGAAGTCGTACCACTCGATCATGGTGCCGATGAAAGCGGCAGTCGCGGCCCGTACCGGCTGGCGCGAAGAAGGTGTTGAAGCTGTCATGTAATCTCCTTTTAGTACGCTCGCAGAGAGATTGCGGCGCACTTTTTTAAAACGCGACGCCGCCGTTGCGGTCACCGGATACGCCTCAAGCAGCTTGGGAGTACCGCCAAATTGTCGATCCGGCCCTATCATTAGTCAAATTTTCAATTATTATTCACGATATAAATTTAACTAATGTATCTACATCGACAACAATATCCCCATGCGCCTCGACATTTCGCATTATTTGAACAACCGGCTCGACTGGAATCTGCTGCGTACCTACCTGATCATCGTCCAGGAGCGTAGCGTGAGCCGCGCCGCGGCCAGGCTGCACGTCACGCAACCGGCAGTCAGTCAGGCCCTGAAACGGCTGGAAGAAACCCTTGGTCACACTCTGATCCAGCGGCGCGGACCGCACTTCGAAACGACCGCGGCTGGTGAAGAGGTTTACCGGATTGCCGGCGACATCTATGGTCACATCACGCGCCTCGAAACCGAGCTGGATGACAAGACCGACGACATTACAGGCTCGATCCGCTTATTGACGATCAGCCGGATCGACTCCGCCGTTTATGACGAATTCCTGGCCGACTTTCATCGCGCCTACCCCCGGATCGAACTGCAAATTGAAGTGATGCGTTCGTCGGACATCATTTCTTCGCTCCTGCAAAAAACCGCAACGGTAGGTTTGAGCCTGTGCCGCAGCCCGATTGACAAGCTAGAGCGGCACTGTTTTCTGCGGCAGCGCTATGCACTGTTCTGCGGCCCGCACCATCGCCTGTTTGGCCGTTCACAACTCACCATGAACGATTTACTGGCAGAGAATTTTGTCTCGTTCACCAGCGACCAGATCGGCGACAGCCTGTCGCCGCTGACGGTATTTCGCGATCAGAAGGGATTTACGGGGCGTATCGTGGCATCGTCTCCGAGCCTGGATGAAGTTCGGCGCCTGATCTTTGCCGGCTTTGGCATCGGCTGCCTGCCGGAGCATATTGTGCGAGCTGACCTGGCCCAGCAGCGCCTGTGGCGTCTGCCGCCGGATGAGGGACTGATCGATGTCGACGTAGATGTATTGTGGAATCGCGAGCGCAAGATGAATGCTGCCGATCTTGCCTTTCTCGCCAGCATACAACGCTGCATGCAACGCTATTCTCTGCAGGAGCGGCTTGAATCTGGAATCGGCGGTATCTAACACTTGCACACTGCCATTTTGACAACACCCGGACAACATTTACCCAGGAATTGCTCCTGTGGCGCGGTATCATTGGGAGATAGTCATTTATTTTTTGATCCAACTCTATTTGTTGCTACTAAATTTCACCTAATGCTGATCAAACGCAAATCCATCGAAGCCGATGCCAACCGCATGGCCGGTCCCCGCAAAGCAGCTCCCCGGATGGCCGGCCCCGGCAAACATCCGGCAAAAGACGCCGTCAAGGCCGCACGCAAACCCAAATTCGCCCCGGTAACCTTGTCCGAACAAGACGGCGTACGCTTCCTCCATTTCGGCACCGAATGGGTGCAAGGCGCCATGCGGCTGCGCAAGCCTGACTGGCCTGAACTGGAATACGCCCAGCAGATGATGGCCTGGATGCTGTTTAATCCGGAACCGCAACACATCGTGCAACTGGGCCTGGGCACCGCGGCGCTGACCAAGTTCAGCTATCGCCAGTTTCCTGAGGCCCGTGTCACCGCAATCGAACTGAACCCGTCGGTATTGGCGATTTGCTCATTGATGTTCAAACTGCCCGCCGACGACGAACGGCTGTCAGTGCTGGAAATGGACGCCATGGATTACGTGCTCGATCCGCATAACCACGACACCATCGATGCCCTGCAGGTCGATCTGTACGACGCCACCGCACGCGGCCCGGTACTGGATACGCCTGAGTTCTACAGTGCTTGCGCAGCTTGCCTGAAGGATGACGGTATCATGACGGTCAACCTGTTTGGCGACCATCCAAGCTATGCCAAGAACCTGAAAGCCATGAAATTTGCCTTCGACGCTGTCTGGTGCCTGCCAGAAGTCCACGAAGGCAATGTCATCGCCATCGCGTTCAAAAAAGCGCCGCCAGTCGATTTCAGCGCCTTGTACGAGCGCGCAGCCGAAATTACCGCAGCCACCAGGCTGCCGGCCAAATCGTGGGTCAATGGATTGAAGGCCTGGCATTCGCCGCAGTAAGAGATAAAGAGATTAATGTAGTGCTTCTCAATTCAATTCAATTCAATTGAAGATAAGCACATCAGATAAACCTGGCTCAACCAACCGACATCCCTATTGCAATGAACACTGCATCGCAAAAAACCTTGGACTTGCAGCAAATCTTCACCTGGTTGCTGAACGATGGCACGGTCGACAAAAACGAAGTCAAACTCTTTTACACCCAGGCGCAGGGAATTTTCCGCAACGCTCCGATTGCGATCCATCCACTCAATGCGGTCGCCCAGTGCAAACGCCTGTCGGCGCTGCCGCCGCACCGCGCCATCACGCTCGAGTGGCTCACCGAGTGGCTGGCGCGCCAGGTGCAAATGCCGTTCTACCGGATCGACCCGCTGAAGATCGATTTCGCCAAGGTCGCCGACGTCATGTCGGCCAGTTATGCCACGCGCTTCAATATCCTGCCGGTTGAACTGAGCCTGACCGACCTGGTGATTGCCACCGCCGAGCCGTTCCGCACCGAATGGCAGGCGGAAATCGCCAAGATTTCACGCCGCAACATCCGCCTGGTGATTGCCAATCCGCTCGATATCACGCAATACATCACGCAGTTTTTCACGCTGGCGAAATCGATCAAGAGCGCCCACAAAACAGGCGGACAAGATCTGGCGCTGCGGAACAACTTCGAGCAACTGGTTGAACTCGGTAAATCCAACAAGCAAGTCGACGCCAACGACCAGCATATCGTCAATATCGTCGACTGGCTGTGGCAATACGCGTTTGAACAACGCGCTTCCGACATCCACATGGAACCAAAGCGCGATTTCAGCGCCATCCGTTTCCGTATCGACGGCGTCCTGCATCAGGTGTACCAGGTGCCGGCGGTCGTCATGATTGCCATGACCGCGCGTATCAAATTACTGGGGCGGATGGACGTTATCGAAAAGCGCCGGCCGCAGGACGGCCGTATCAAGACCCGTACCGCCGGCGGCCAGGAAATCGAACTGCGCCTGTCCACCCTGCCGACTGCCTTCGGCGAGAAACTGGTGATGCGGATTTTCGATCCGGATGTGGTGGTGAAAACCTTGCCGGAACTGGGCTTCCCGACTGACGATGCCTTGCGCTGGGATGCGCTGACCAAGCGGCCGTATGGCATTATCCTGGTAACCGGCCCGACCGGCTCCGGCAAAACCACGACGCTGTATACCACGCTGAAGGCGCTGGCCACTTCCGAAGTCAATGTCTGCTCAGTAGAAGATCCGATTGAAATGGTGGAGCCTTCGTTCAACCAGATGCAGGTCAACCACGGCATCGACCTCACCTTCGCCGACGGCGTGCGGGCTTTGATGCGGCAGGATCCGGACATCATCATGGTGGGCGAAATCCGCGATCTGGAAACTGCGGAAATGGCCATCCAGGCGGCCCTTACCGGCCATCTGGTACTGTCGACCCTGCATACCAACGATGCGCCGTCGGCAGTGATGCGCTTGCTGGAACTGGGGGTGCCTTACTATCTGCTGGAAACCACCTTGATCGGTATCATGGCGCAGCGCCTGGTGCGCACGCTTTGCATCCACTGCAAAAGCGCAGACGGCCATGTCGCCGATGAAGTCTGGGCCACGCTGGTTGAAAGCTGGAACCTGCCGAAACCTGCCACCATCTATCATCCGGTAGGCTGCCCGGAATGCCGCCAGACCGGCTACCGTGGACGTACCGGCCTGTACGAACTGCTGTCCGTCACCCAGCCGTTCTCAAAACTGATCCAGACCGAAACCGACATCCACGCGCTGAAACAGCAAAGCATCGCCGATGGGATGAAACCATTGCGCCTGGCCGGCGCGCTGAAGGTAATGGAAGGCGTCACCACGGTAGAAGAAGTCTTGAAAGTCACTTCGGCCCTGACCTGAGCCGCAATCCGCCGGTCGCCGGCATCTACCGTTACCGATAAGGGCTACCCGTCTTCGCGACAGGTAGCCCTTTCGTTATTTTGCCCCCGGTACGCAAACGTCGGGCATCGATATAGATAAGATTATCGAAATAATAATTTTATTTTCATAAATACATTCCATGCGGCAACTCTAGAATAGATTTCCAATAGACAAGCATTTAACCTTTGCGTAAGCTAAGGCACGCTGCTGCCGACGCCGTTTTCAACGCCTGCCAATCTGCTTGAAAACGGCGTCAATACTAGCTCAGGGAGAAATATGGCGGTTGCAGTACAGGGAGTAGTCAGGAGCTTTTAGTTTGCAATAAAAAAAACAAGCGGGAAATCCGCTCCGACCATACGCAGTCAAATCCGGATAAAAATAATGAAATTGATCAATTTTAATTTCGTAACGGTAGTACTTGTCTTTTGTTTAACCAGTTCAGCATTCGCCCAGGAAGATCCAACGCTATACCTGAACCGCGCCAACGCCAGAATCGCCAAGGCGATGGCCTTCAAAACCACCTGGGACGGCCCCACCAGCGGCCCGAAAATTCCGGCACAAAAAAAATCGATTGTACTGATTGCCTCTAACCTCAAGAACAATGGCGTCATGCGCGTTGCCAACGGCGTCAAAGAAGCGGCGGCAGTAGCCGGCTGGGACGTTTTTGTGATCGATTGCTGGGGTGTCAACAGCAAACACGCGGAAGCCTTCAGCCGGGCGCTTGCCTTGCAGCCGAATGGCATCGTCCTGGCTGGAATCGACGCCAACGAACAACCTAAGGAAATGAACAACGCCAACGCCCAGAAGGTGCCGGTGATCGGCTGGCATGCCTCTACCAGGATCGGCCCCAGCGACGGCTTGTTCACCAACGTCACCGCAGATCCTAAAGAAGAGGCGTTGATTGCAGCCCTGTTAGGAGTAGTCAATTCAAACGGCAAGGCCGGGGTGGTGATTCTCACCGATCCCAACAGCCTGTATGAGCAGTCGAAATCGAACGCGATAGTGGCTGCAATCAAACAATGCCGGACCTGCAGCTTGCTCAGTGTAGAAGCACTGCCTGTAGCCACCACCGCCGACAAGATGCCGGCCTTGCTCACCTCGCTGACGCAACGTTTCGGTAAAAAATGGACCCACATCATCGGTGTCAATGACAACTACCTTGATCTGCTGGCAACGCCGGCCTCGGCGGCGATTATCGCCGGCAACAAGATTGAGGCGCTATCAGCCGGAGAAGGTTCTGAATCGGCCTATCGACGCATCCGCAGCAAGAGCTTCCAGGTCGCCACCGTGCCGGAACCGTTCAGCCAGCAAGGCTGGCAAATCATCGATGAGTTGAATCGCTCGTTTGCCGGCGAAAAAGCCAGCGCCTATGCCACTCCTGCATATCTGCTCACAGAGCAGAACATCGCATTTCACGGCGGTCCGCAAAACACCTTTGAACCGAATAACGGTTACCGCGCGGAGTATAAGAAAATCTGGGGGAAATAAGCTATTGCCCCGAAGGCCGTTAGCCCGCGCCTGCACGATGGGGGTAGAATCGGAAAGTGGCAGCTCCGTTCAACGATAGTGAATGTTCAGGGAGAATGCAAATGCAATCCAGAAGAATTCTTATCGCGCAAGGCGGCGGCCCTACCGCCGTCATCAACCAATCGCTGGTGGGAGTGGTCCTGGCAGCGCGCGGCATACCTGATGTCGACCTGGTGTACGGGGCACGCAATGGTGTGCGCGGCATAGTCAACGAAGACTTTCTCGACCTCGGCCAGGAAACCGGCAGCAACCTGGAACTGGTGGCTAACACGCCATCTTCCGCGCTGGGATCGACGCGTGACAAACCCGACCTCAAATATTGCCAGGAAATTATCCAGGTGCTGCAAGCGCACCAGATCAATCATTTTTTCTATATAGGCGGCAACGACTCATCCGACACGCTGCGCATTCTCAGCCTGGAGGCGGAAAAGCTGGTCTTTCCGTTACGCTGCATCCACATCCCCAAAACCATCGACAACGATCTGGTTAGCAACGACCACACGCCAGGCTTTCCGTCGGCGGCGCGCTTCGTAGCCCAGGCATTTGCCGGCGCCAACCTCGATAACGCGTCCCTGCCCGGCGTCTATGTCGGCGTGGTGATGGGTCGGCACGCCGGATTTTTGACGGCGGCATCGGCGCTAGGCAGAAAATTCCCCGATGACGGGCCGCATCTGATTTATCTGCCGGAGCGTGTTTTTGTACTGGAGAAATTCCTGGCCGATGTGAAACAAGCCTATCAACGCTTCGGCCGCTGCGTGATTGCCGTTTCCGAAGGCATACACGATGCATCGGGCACGCCTATCGCCAGCCTGCTGGCGAAGACGGTGGAGCGTGATGCCCACGGCAACGTGCAACTATCCGGCAATGGCGCCCTGGCCGATTTGCTGTGCGAAGAGATCAAGTCGAAATTGAATATCAAGCGCGTCCGCGGCGATACCTTCGGCTATCTGCAGCGCTCGTTCATGGGCTGCGTATCTGATGTGGACCAGCGAGAAGCGCGTGAGGTCGGTGAAAAAGCGCTGCAGTTTGCGGTGCATGAAGGCCGCAACGGCACGGTCGCCATCAAGCGTAACGGTGCTTACTCGGTAGACTACGAATTGCTGGATCTGGATGTGGTAGCAGGTAAAACCAGGGTCATGGAAGACGAGCTGATCGCTGCCAGCGGCACCGACGTCACCGATGCTTTCCGACTCTACCTGCAACCCTTGCTGGGATCGGGCATGCCGGACGGCTTCCGCCTGCGCGCTCATCCGGTCGCCAAGATACGGAATACCTCTGGCTGATCCGCGTCCGCCCTGTCCACCCTGCCCCCCTTATGGCGGCGTAGCCTCCATGGCGCTATCGTACTTGCCGAGATGCGCCAGGCCGTTCAACTGGCAACGGCGGAAGAAGGTTTTTTGTGCTTCGGCCACGTTCTGTTCCAGTCCCTTCCACGCCGTCAACACCGGCGCCTGCAGCGCCCGTCCGTATGAAAAACTCACCGGCCAGGGATGCGCGCCGAGCCGGTTCATGGCATTCAAATGGGCCGTTGCATCTTGTGCGCTTTGCCCGCCCGACAAAAAGACAATGCCAGGCACGGCAGCGGGCACATAACGTGTCAAGCAACGCATGGTAGCCTCGGCAACTTGCTGCACATCGGCTTGCTGCGGGCACTTCATGCCGGCGATGACCATGTTGGGCTTGAGCAGCATGCCCTCGAACGCGACGCGCTGCGCATCCAGTTCGG
Source organism: Collimonas sp. OK307 (assembly GCF_900113705.1). GTDB lineage: Bacteria > Pseudomonadota > Gammaproteobacteria > Burkholderiales > Burkholderiaceae_D > Collimonas. The sequence goes on from NZ_FOQI01000001.1 coordinate 646,796, forward strand.
CGAACACAATTTCCAGCACCTGTGAAGTTACCGCCTCGCAGCGCTGGATGCCATGGGAACCGTCCATCAGCACTTCCGGCTCAACGATAGGCACAATGCCGACTTCCTGGCACAGCGCTGCGTAGCGCGCCAGCGCGTGGGCATTGGCCTGGATGGCAGACGCACTCGGGATGTCGCTTTCATAAATCTCGATCACGCCGCGCCATTTGGCAAACCTGGCGCCCAGCTGTTGATACTCCTGAAGGCGTTCGCGCAAGCCGTCCAGTCCTTCGGTTATTTTTTCACCCACATGCAATGCCAGCGGCTTGGCGCCGCCATCTACCTTGATGCCGGGGATGATGCCGCGGCGCGTCAGCAGCTCGGCAAAAGGCGTTCCCTCCGCACTGCTCTGCCGTAACGTCTCATCGTACAGAATGACGCCACCGATATAAGGCTCCACACCCTCGGTAGTGAACAGGATTTCGCGATAGCGACGGCGGTTCTCTTCCGTGCATTCAAGTTTGATTGCATCGAACCGTTTCTTGATGGTCGGCCCGCTTTCGTCCGCGGCCAGGATACCCTTCTGTTGCGCAACGATGGCGCTAGCCACCGATTTTAGCTCGTCGATATTCATAGCTGGTTACTCCCGGTAGTTACTCCCAGTCTTGACTGCAGACTGCGAAAAGTACTTCAGAACATGCTGCCACGAATGCGGCGGCGAGGCAACCGGCTGCGAAATCGGACAAGTTACAAAATGCATGCTTAGGTGCGCCACCGCACCGACCGATTACTGTTTTGAGGTTATGTTCAAAGCCAGGGTGTAGGCATTTCCCTATAACTCAATATTTGACAAAGAGGTGTTCCATGAAAACGAACCAAAAACTTTCAGTCGGTGCAATGACTCTGCTCATGGTGCTCGGTTTGAGCGCATGCGACGGCATGTCCCGCCGCGGCACGGACACGGCGATCGGCGCCGGTATAGGCGCCGTCGGCGGTGCAGTATTGACCAACGGTAGCGCACTTGGCACCGTCGGCGGCGCTGCGGTTGGCGGTGTAATCGGTAATCAGGCAGGAAAGCGTTAATTCGTTAATTGCGTGGCGGGGCCGATACGCTTGCTCCTGACAAAATTGTCGGCGTCTTGCTATAAAAATAGCAGGCCGCGGCCCGCTTCCACGCGTGTTTCAGTGATCGCTAACTACAGCAACGCTGCATAAGCCTCCCGATCTACCGCATAACAACCGCATGCAGCAGCTTCCAGCCCTGGTCGGTCAAGCACCTTGAGTTGGCCGCGCCGATACTCTATCAGCCCGTCACGCTGCAAGGCGCTGGCGGCAGCTGTGATGCCTTCGCGGCGTACACCGAGCATGGCAGCCAGGAATTCATGGGTAACGTGAAAGTGGTCGGAATGCGCCCGATCCTGGCTCATCAAGAGCCAGCGCGCCAGGCGCGGTCCGATCAAATGAAAACGCAGGCACGCCGCCGAGGTGATCATCTGCGCCATGCGTACATATAGATAATTGTGCATGCCGCGTTGTAAAGCCGGGCTGCACGCTAGTTCGCTACGGAAGGCGCTGACACTTATGCGCCGCACAGTGCCTGGGTTTTGTACCAGCGCATGCACCGGCGCCATGGCCACCCCCAGCGCCATCTGCCCTCCCAACATGCCTTCCCGCCCCACCATGCCAACCTCCACACCGGGGCTGCCATCAATCAAAGCCAACAGCGAAATCGATGCTTCGATAGGAAAATAGACATGATGGATAGGCTTGCCTGGCTCGCACAATATTTCATCCGGCTCCAGATTAATCAATTCGCTGACGGCAAGCAGACGCAACCGCTCCCTACGCGGAAGCAGTTCGATTAAATGATTCTCGACGGTGCCCAAACCAGTTCTCCGGTTAATGCCGGCCCACCACCTTAATTTGCGTGAGGCCGGGGCGAGATGAAGATCGCGTTATTGGCAAATACAATGTCGGGTAGTAACAGTAGTTTGCAGCCGGCATTCACGCCTGACTGTCTGTTAGCACACATAGGGGAATTTAATTGCCGCGCCCGATGTAGAGCGGCCGGGCGGACGGTCTTGATTCAGATTGCCAATTTATCAGGAAGCAGCCGGTCGCACTCCTTCTTGACCACTGCATAACATTCGCAGGTGCGTTGCTCTAGCCCTTCCCGGTCCAACACAGTGATGTGTCCGCGCACATAGCGTATCAGCCCTGCCGCCTGCAAACTTCCCGCAGCCTCGGTAACGCCTTCACGACGTACGCCGAGCATGTTGGCGATCAATTCCTGCGTCATCACCAGATCGTTGCCCTGCAATCGATCCAGGCTTAACAGCAACCAGCGGCATAGCTGCTGGTCCAGCGAATGGTGCCGGTTGCACACCGCCGTCTGCGACATCTGCGTGATCAAAGCCTGGGTGTAGCGCAACAGCAGGTGCAGCACCGGGCCGGCGCGGTTGAACTCCTCCTTCATTACCTGCGCCCGCAGCCGAAAACCCTGGCCGGCGCTTTGCACCACTGCGCGGCTAGGGGTGGATTCGCCACCCATGAACAGGGAAACGCCGACGATGCCCTCGTTACCCACCACGGCGATCTCGGCCGAGGCGCCGTCTTCCAGCAGATACAGCAGCGAAACGATGGACGTTGTCGGGAAATAGACATAATTCAGCGTGCTACCCGATTCGTACAGTACCTGGCCGAGCGGCATTTCGACAGCTTCCAGCTGTGGTAGCCAACGCTGCCATTCAGCGTACGGAAGCGCGGCGAGCAAATGGTTTTTCCTGGGATCCGGAGGCTTCTCCATGATGAAACTCCAAGGCTGGTTTGGCTATTGGAAGTAACGCTGACGACGCTGGAAACGTGTTTTGAGTATAAACCCGAAATACGCTCGCTTGTTCGATAGCGCACAGAGCAACAGCTCCTCCAACTTTAGATTTTATGCAAAAAGACAACATTCCATGTTAAATTGCCACTCTGCAACTTGCGACAATCAAAAATCTTCGAAGCGGGAAAATATATGCATGAAAACAAGACTATAAAAGGCAATCGCGGCCGCAGCCTCATGGCCGCAAGTGCGATAGCTACATGCGTATTTTTCTCGGGACTGATGATCGCCGCCGCTGCAACACCACCTGCTCCGGGCACAATTACGCCAGACGGCGGCCAATATCATGGCCAGCTCGCAGACGGCAAGATGCAGGGGCAGGGAAAAATAGAGTGGCCGAGCGGCGCCAGCTACGAAGGCAGTTTTGACAAAGGACTGTTTTCGGGAACAGGAAAGTACCGTTCAGAAACAGGCTACCTGTATGACGGCGAATTCAAGCAAGGAACGTACACCGGCAAAGGGGTAATAAAGTACCAGGACGGCCGCACATATGCGGGTGAATTCGCCAACGGACAATATCAAGGCAAAGGGCGATTCGAAGTAAAAGATGAAGAATTCTACGTGGGCGAATTCGACAAAGGAGAATTCACAGGGTATGGCATCTACCAGGTATACAAGGGTTCTCGCTACGTCGGCGCATTCAAGAAATGGCGCCCACAAGGTGGTGGCCGCCTTACCGATGCAAACGGCAATGTCTATGAAGGCATTTTTGCCGATGGCAGGCTGACCGGGAAAGCACACTACGTCGGTAAGGACGGCAGCAGCTATACAGGCGAATTCAAAAACTGGAAATACCACGGACAAGGGACTTACCGGAACGCCAAAGGCGATCGTTATACAGGAAATTTTGCCTACGGCATGTATGAGGGTGAAGGCGTTCTTACTTACGCGTCGCCACAAAAAGATGGCCGCACCGAGGACCGCGGCACCTGGAGCTACGGCGTCCTGGACGACAAGAAAGCTGAAGCGCAAGCCAGGCTGAACATAGAAACCGCCTTATACAATCAGCGCACCCTGCTCGACAAGGCGTTGGCCGCAATTGCGCCGCATGAACCGGGCAAGATCAATCTGTACCTGCTAGCTGTCGCCGGCGACGGTTCGCAAGAAGTATTTCACCGCGAGACAGATTTTGTCCGTAAACAATTCGACCGTGATTTTGGCACCCAGGGACGTTCCGTAGTGCTAGTGAACAGCCGCAATACGGTCGCCCAGGCGCCGATGGCGACAGTGACCAGCATCCGCGAAAGCCTGAACGCCATCGCCAGCCGGATGGACAAAGAAAACGACATTCTGTTTCTGTTCCTGACCAGCCACGGATCGCGGGATCATGAATTGAGTCTGGCCCAGAATGGCATGGAGTTACGCAATCTTGAAGCAAAGGAGCTAGGGAAATTACTGTCCGATTCGGGCATACGCTGGAAGGTAGTTGTAGTCTCGGCCTGTTACGCGGGTGGTTTCATTCCACCGTTAAAAGACGAACACACCATGGTGATTGCCGCCGCACGCCAGGACAGGACCTCCTTCGGCTGTTCCGACGACAATGACTTCACCTATTTCGGTAGAGCGTTTTTCCAAAAATCATTACCTGGCAGTGCGTCCTTTAGCGACGCTTTCGATAAGGCCAAGACCCTGGTCACGACCTGGGAAAACGATGACATCAAGGCCGCCGGAAAATCCGGCGACGTGAATCATTCTGAACCGCAGATATATCACACTGCCCTGATTGATCAGTATTTGAAAAAATGGCGGGCGCAGGTAAGAACTACAACACCTTGAGAGGCTGATCGATGGCGTCAATCAGAAGATGCTCATCCAGCAACTCAAGCAATTGGAAATGGATGGCATCGTCAAGCGCAAGGCGTACCCAGAGGTGCCCCCACGGGTTGAGTACACCCTCGGGGCGCTAGGCATAGCGCTCGGGCCTTCCATGGAGGCGCTTATCGAATGGGCCGAAATGAGACGTCAGCTGCGTGGCGAAGTAACAGTGAATGATCCGTTTGCTTGAGCGCGGCCCGCCACCGAGCTCAAGCAAACCTGTTCTATGCGCGCTTGGCCCAGACGGCTACATTGCTCCACTCTTCCGAGCTTTTGAGCTGCTCTGCCGCAAATATGAACGTCAGCCCGGAGCCAATAACTTGCAGTCAGCTAGTGCTACTTGTCGTCAAGCTACCGGCACGTCGAAGACAAAACAGGTTGTAGTCGCGTGGGCGTACAGCTTGCCTTTTTCGTCTTCGATACGGGCCTCTGCCGTGGCGATCTGTCGACCAACGTGGATAATCGTGCCGACCGCGCGTAGCGGGCCCGTCTTGTGTGACGCTGGTCGCACAATGTTTATGCTGAGTTCGGCCGTGGTGTAGGAACGCCCGGCCGGTAGCGTGGTTTGCACTGCACAGCCCAGCGCTGAGTCCAGGAGCGTGGCAAACCAGCCACCATGCACCGAGCCCAACGGGTTGTAGTGCTGTAGCAGCGGAATACCTTGAAACACGGCACGTCCGTCGCCCACCTCTAGCAACGTCATGTTCATGGTCTCGTTCATGGGTGGGTACGGCAACTCGCCGGACATTATGGCTTCGAGAATTTCGCGCCCGCTCTTACCTGCGAGTTGTTCCATTCGGGCGAGGCCAGGCTTGCCGCCGCCTGCAATCGAACGTTGCAGCGAAGCTACTTGCTGAACGCTCCAGTCAATAGTCGTCGTTACGGTCATAGGGTTCTCCTGATAATTAGGTGCGCTAGGTTCGCGCAGAGCAAATTTCGTTGAGTTCGGGTCTTGACGTGAAAACAGCGAACCGATTTCAGGCGAGTCCAAATGTTTTCCTCAGGCTTGCATCGACGGGGCCGGCAGGCATGAAACGGCGCAGTTTGCTCAGAAGAGAGGCCTGGCCTTTGGGGGTACGCCGCATTTTCCATGCACCCAAAGCGGCATCGATAATCGTGGTTGCGACACCATCGGGTTCCGGTGCGGCTTTAACATTTTGTTCAATTGCGCGGAACACGCCGTCGCGCTCATCGTCATAGGCCGGGATTTTGGACGCCGCCTGGGGCGCGTTGATATCCAGACTGGTCTTGGTGTAGGAAGGCGCAACAAGCACCACGCGGACTCCGAACTTGCGCACCTCATGATCCAAAGTCTCGGACATCCCCTCAACGGCATGCTTGGATGCTGAATAGAGCCCCATGTATGGAGCCGGAAGGAAGCCCAGCACTGAGCTGATGTTGACGATTCTTCCCGAACGCTGCGCGCGCATGTGCGGCAGTACCGCTTGTGTTGTGCGCAAGATGCCAAAAACGTTGGTATCGAACAGCGACTGAGCCTCGGCAATCGACGTTTCTTCCGTCGAGCCGTGCAGGGTCACGCCTGCACTATTGACAAGTACATCGATGCGCCCGGCCTGAGCGATGATGGTCTGGATTCCACGCTGAACTGAAGCGTCGTCGCGGACATCCATCTCGACCAGCACAACACCAGATATTGACTGTGTTTTTGTAGCATTGCGTACGGTGCCGAATACTCGACAACCACGCTTGGCAAATTTCACCGCGGCGGCACGCCCGATGCCTGATGACACACCGGTAATAACGACGACTTTAGAATTCGACATGACAGTTCCTTTGGTATGGGTGAATTGGGATGAGCGGCAGATCAACTTTGCGATGGGGCTGGCCTGATCTTGAACCAGATGGAATACATCGCCGGCAAGAACACGAGGGTCAGGATCGTCCCTGCAAATGTGCCGCCGATCAGTGTGTAAGCGAGCGTGCCCCAGAACACCGAATGGGTAAGCGGGATGAAGGCCAGGATCGCCGCCAATGCGGTCAAGACCACCGGTCGGGAGCGCTGCACGGTTGCCTCGACAACCGCGTGGAATGGGCTCAATCCCGCCTGTTCGTTGTGGCGGATTTGCCCGATCAGAATCAGTGTGTTGCGCATCAGGATACCCGACAGTGCAATCAGGCCGACCAGCGCATTGATGCCAAATGGCTGCTGGAACAGAATCAACGTTGGCACCACACCGATCAGCCCAAGCGGGCTGGTCAGGAAGACCATGACCATCGCGGAGATCGAGCGCACCTGAAAAATGATCATGAGCAGGGTTATCGCCAGCATGATTGGAAAGAGAGGCAACATTGCTTTTGTCGCTTTGCCCGATTCTTCGATGGACCCTGCCTCCTCGATGCGGTATCCGTCAGGCAGTTTGTCCATGATGGGCTGGAGCTTCTGGGTGATGGCTGCCGACACGTCCGGCGGCTGTAAGCCATCGGCGATGTCGCCCCGGACGGTGATCGTCGGCATCCGGTCGCGACGGCGCATGATTGGTTCTTCCATGCGCACGTCGACCTTACCCACCTGCGACAGGGGGATACGTTGCCCATTGGCGCCAGCCAGCGTGAAGTCCGCGATCTTGGCCGGGTCGAGCCGGCTGTCGCCAGCCGAACGGGCCGTGACTTGCACCGTGCGAATGTCTTCACGGACGGCGGTGACAGGCACACCGCTTAGCAAGAATTGCAGTTGCTGCGCCACGGCGCTGGAGGTCAGCCCGACGGCCTGCAATCGGTCTTGCTGCAAGGTGAAGTGCAGCATAGGCGTGCGCGTGCCCCAGTCGGTGTTGACCGTACGCATCATCGGACTGGCATCCATGACCCGCTGCACTTCAGTCGCGATACTGCGTAGCTTGTCCTGGTCCGGTCCTGTGACCCGGTAGGCGACCGGGAACGGCGAATAGGGACCAAACACCAGTTGGGTGACGCGCACGCGCGCCTCAGAAGCGAGGCCGTCGGCGATTGCCTTGCGTAACCGGTTTTTCAATACCTCGCGCTCATCCTGGTTGTCTGTGCGGATCACGATCTTGGCAAACGACGGATCAGGCAATTCTGGTCCCATTGCCAGGTAGAAGCGTGGCGCGCCTTGACCAACATAGGCCGTGACGATCTTCGCTTCCGGCTGTTTAGCCAACCATGCTTCCACCTTCTCTGTGGCGGCGCTGGTCTGGCCGATCGAAGTGCCATAGGGCATCTGCACCTCGACCAGCACTTCGGGGCGGTCGGAGATCGGGAAGAATTGCTTCTTGACCACCGCCATTCCGAGCACGGCTACAACAAAAAGACCCACTACAGTACCGGCGACCAGCCACTTGCGTGCGATAACGCGCTCCAACACTTGGCGGAAGCGGTTATAGCGTGGTGTATCGTAGAGTGCGTCGTGGCCGCCTTCGACTTTTTTGAGATCGGGTAGCAGCTTGACACCAAGGTAAGGTGTAAATACCACGGCGACCACCCAAGACGCGATCAGTGCGATGCCGACAATCCAGAACATATTGCTGGTGTATTCACCGGCGGTGGAGCGGGCGAAGCCATTGGGCATGAAGCCGACGGCCGTCACCAGCGTGCCCGAGAGCATTGGCGCGGCAGTGTGGCTCCACGCATAGGCAGACGCGGCAATACGGTCGTAGCCTTCCTCCATCTTTACCACCATCATTTCGATGGCGATGATGGCGTCGTCCACAAGCAGGCCCAGGCCCAGGATCAGCGAGCCCAGCGTGATGCGGTCGAAGTTCTTTCCGGTCGCGGCCATCACGATGAAGACTGCCGCCAGCGTCAGCGGCACAGCCGCAGCAACGACGATACCCACACGCCAACCCATACTCACGAAACACACCAGCATGACCACCAGCAGCGCGACAAAGAACTTGACCATGAACTCATCGACCGCCGAGCTGATATTGACGGCTTGGTCTGTGACCTTGGTCAGGCCCATACCCTGCGGCATATCGGCGTTGATCGCACCAACCTCCTTATCCAGCGCCTTGCCCAGATCGAGCCCGTTCCAACCGTCGCGCATGACGATGCCGAGCAGCAGTGCAGGTTCGCCGCCGTTGCGGATCATGAAAGTCGCCGGATCCTCATAGCCACGCTTGATCGTGGCGATGTCCGACAGTTTCAATGTGCGACCTTGCGCCACGACCGGCGTATCGCGGATCTTTTGCAATTGATCGAAAGCGCCGTCCAGGCGAATAAACACCTGCGGTCCCTTGGTTTCCACGGAGCCAGCCGGTGTTAGCACGTTCTGACTATTGAGTGCGGCGAATACTTCCTGTGGGCTGACGCCCAGCGTTGCCAGGCGCTCATGCGAAAACTCGACATAAATGCGCTCAGGCTGCTCGCCAACGATGTTGACCTTCTTTACACCGGGCACGTGCAGCAGGCGCTGGCGCAACGTCTCCGCATCGCGTACAAGCAGGCGCTGTGGTTCGCCCTTGGCCTTGAGTGCGAATAGGGCAAAGGTGACGTCCGCGTATTCGTCGTTGACCATCGGTCCGATCACGCCAGGGGGAAGGTTGTTTACCTCATCGCTGACTTTCTTTCGGGCTTGGTAAAACTCTCCCTGGACCTCCGAAGGTGGCGTACTGTCGAGCAAGGTCAAGGTGGTGAAGGCTAAACCAGGTCTTGTGTAGGTCTCGGTACGTTCATACCAGCGCAGCTCCTGCATGCGCTTTTCGATTTTCTCGGCGACCTGGTCCTGCATTTCCTGTGCGGTGGCGCCTGGCCAGGCAGTAACGATGGTCATCACTTTGACCGTGAACGCGGGGTCTTCCGCCCGGCCAAGTTTGAAGAAGGAGATGAACCCGGCCAGCGAGATCAGGCAGATCAGAAACAGGGTGACGGAGCGCTCGCGCACGGCGAGCGCCGACAGGTTGAAGCGACCTTCGCTCATGGCCGCACTCCCACGGTTGCGGCGGCGGCCTGGTCAGCCACACGGACCTGCTCGCCTTCGTGCAGCAGGTGAGTGCCGAGTGCGACTATCCGGTCACCTGGCTTGAGTTGGCCTGCAATGCGCGCACCGTCGTCGTCCAGTCGCTGGACCGTGACCGCCCGCCAGGAAACCTTTGCTGGCTTGCCTTCGATGACCCAGACTCCCGCCCCCTTGCCCGCGTCGAACAGCGAGCCAATCGGTACCCACAAGCCGCCTTGCTCAGCGGGATGTGCGTCCGGGATCTGAACGGTGACTGTTGTACCTAATGGGGCGCTGGACATCTCCCCGTCCAGCACATACCGCGCCTCGAAGGTGCGGGTTAGTCGGTCTGCGGCATCCGAGAGCTGCCTGAGTTTGGTTGGAACGGTAACGCCCTCTTTGCCAAAGAGCGTGGCTTGGCCGACTGAACCGATGGCAGGGCGCAAGGTTTCCGGCAATTGGATGATGGCCTCGCGGTGTCCAGCATGGGCCACACGCACCACGACTTGGCCCGCGTTGACGACTTGGCCGGGTTCGACTAGCGTTTCCATGATGATGCCATCGGAATCTGCCACCAGCTCCGTGTATCGGCTAGCGTTGCGAGCAACTTCGGCTTGGGCTTCGGTTGCATTGAGCTGGGCTTTGGCAGTATCTGCCGCAGCCTTGACTTGGTCGTAGGCTGAAGCCGATATCGCGCCGGTTCCGCGCAGGTCGCGGTAGCGGGCTTCATCGTCCGCCGTTTGCTGCGCCCGTGCCCGGGCTGCGGCGACCGCTTCTTGCTGAGCATGGGCTGCCAGCTTCAGATCGACAGGGTCGATGCGCATGAGCGGTTGCCCACGCTTAACGGTTTGCCCTGCGTCCACAAGCCGCTCCAACACCTTGCCAGAGACCCGGAAACCAAGATCGCTTTGTACCCGAGCGGCTACGGTTCCTGTGAACGTACGTGATGCGGCGACCGCGCCCTGAATGGTAGCCGCACGTACCAACGGCGCTTCGGTACGTGGATCGGATTGCAGTTTTTCGCCACAAGCGACCAGTGCAAACGGCAATGTAGATAGAGCGGCAGAGAAAACGAGGCGGCGGAGCATAGAAATCCCATAAAGAGCTAAACAGGATTTCTATTTTGGGACTAGTGACCACTTATGTCAATGGTCACAGTGATATTTGGCATTTATGGCGATAGGCTGCGCAACACCAGATTAGATAGTTGCGCTGGAGCATCATCCGCCGAATCAAAGCTATGCTGCAAAAGCAACGGATTGAGATAGGGGCGAATGACCAGGTAAATCGCCGTCGCCGTTTCATCGAGCGGCGTTTTGCGCTCAAACTCCTCTGTCTCGCGCCCCTGGCGCAGGATGTCCTGCAGCATTGCCTGAATGCGCTCCTCAAAGGCGCGCACCGACTCCCAGCGCTCGGTGGCGGCCGAGGCTGCAATGTCATAGAGCTTGCGATCTTCAAAAAACAGGCGAAGGCATGACTCGACGCCTGTTTTGAACATGCGTCGAAGCTTCTCTGGCGGACCGTCGACTCCGTCAACGGCTGCTCTGACATCCGTTTCGATCTCGTGCAGGCAATTTGCGCAAATCAATTCGCCAATGGCCTGTTTGGACTCGAAGAACTTGTAAATATAGGCTTTGGAAAAGCCGATGGCCTTGGCAAGGTCAGAGACGGTGGTCTTTTCGTAGCCGTACAGACGGAAGTGCTCGGTAGCTGCGACAACAATTTGATCTCGCACTTCGTGATCGACTGGGCCTCGGGCTAAGCCCGGATTAGTGGTTGCTTTACTCATATTCAACAGCTTACCTCTTATATTCGACTTGCACAACAAGTGACTATTTCATGATATAGTCACTTCATAATTTTTCCCTTTCACGTCGAGAAAGATACCCATGCTACTTAAACGCACTCTCTTCATGTTAGTCGTCGCCAGTCTTTCAGCGGGTTGCGCTGTCGGGCCAGATTACATTCGGCCCGACACGCCCATGCCAGATCGCTACCTTGGTCAAACGGCAGTTGAGCAACGGCATGCCAACACCACTGCCGATTTCACTGTGTGGTGGGGAAGCTTTGGCGATCCACAATTGACCCGCTTCGTGACGCTTGCGCTGGAGCAGAATTTGGATCTTGCGCAAGCATCCGCTCGCGTCGCGCAGGCGCGCGCAGGACTAGGAGCGGCGAATGCCGCGCTGCTGCCTTCCGGCAACATCAATGCCCAGGGTGCGCGAGCCTACCAGTCGGTTGAAACGCCATTGGGGCAAGTCTTGAATTCAAGGCCCAATTTCGATCGTTACGGCAACGCCTATGAGGCCAACCTCGGCGTAGGCTGGGAGCTGGACGTATTCGGTGGCGTGCGTCGCGGACGGGAAGCGGCACTGGCCGAGTATCAGGCTTCGGAGGCTGGCGCGGCGGCGACACGATTGGCGGTGGCGGCGCAGACCGCTGACATCTACATCAGTATATGTGGACTGCAAACTCGCCTAGACGTTGCTCGCAGGCAGGTACAGACGCAACAGGAACTACTCTCAACTATCAATCTGCTTTATGGCAAGGGGTTGGCAGCCGAACTTCAAGTGCGGCAGGCCGAGGGCGCGCTCGCCCAAGTGCGGGCATCAGTACCGGTCCTCGAAACAGGGCTGGAAACAGCCATGAATGCGCTGGACGTGATGCTGGGCACACCGCCCGGTACACACCGGGAGGAGCTGGCTAATGCTGGTGTTATTCCGGTCGCCCCGCAGATCGCATCAACCGGATCGCCGGGTGATTTGCTCAGGCGTCGGCCAGATCTGATCGTGGCCGAACGCCGTCTGGCTGCGTCGAACGCTCGTATCGGCATGGCAATCGCCGAGTATTACCCCAAGCTCTCCTTTAGCGGACTGATCGGCAGCGCGACATCTTTATCTAGCGGCAACCTGTTCACCGCCGGCGCAAGTCAAGCCGCCGGCGTGCTGGGCCTTCGCTGGCGTCTGTTCGACTTCGGCCGCATCAACGCGCAGATTGACCTGGCCAAAGGCCAGGAAGCAGAGGCGCTAGCCGGCTATCGGCTCGCCGTGCTGCGTGCTACCGAAGACGTGGAAAACGCGTTCTCTGCCCTGGTAAAACGCGAGGAACAGGCTGGCATACTCGGTCAGGGTGTGGATTCACTCAGTCGAGCGCGGGGGGCCTCGTTTGCGGCATACCAGAAAGGGATCGTCAGCCTTATCGAAGTCCTGCAAGCAGACGAGAACCTGCTACGTGCCTCCGACATGCGAGCACAAGCGCAAACCGAATCCGCCCGCGCGGCAGTCGCTGCATTCAAGGCGCTCGGCGGTGGTTGGCAATCCCAGGAATCCGATGCGGTAGCTATCAGATAGCAAAGTAAGCGCCAGCGGAGACGGAGGAAAATATATGGAACTTCGCCACCTCGGGTACTGCTATATGACGCCGCCCCGATTAAAGGTCTGAGACGGCATGCCGTCTGCGTCCCGAGTGCCTTGATATTATTTTGTACCGTCCTGACTTCCCCGAAAAGCAGCAAATCAGGATTTGCTGCATGAGCATACACCGGAGGCGTCTGATTGACCGCTTTCGGGTCACATCCGTGACCGGTAGCTCCTGGACGCATACGGCCTGTCGCAAAAGTCAGAGCTCGACCCTAAGTAACCGGTCAAGTCTGATTCATAGAACGTCTGTGATGCAAGCGATAGCAGACGTTGAATGGCGCTTCAAAGCAAACATCAGAGAAGCTCGGTAGCGATAAAAAACCGCCTACCGATCTTTTACAGTTTTAGATAGCGTTTAGAACACCTCGGGTTACCTGATCTCGCTCGATCGATTCGAACAGTGCCTTGAAATTACCTTCGCCGAAACCATCATCGCCCTTGCGCTGAATGAATTCGAAGAACACCGGGCCGAGCTGTGGTTTGGCAAAAATCTGCAACAGCAGGCGCTGCCCGCCGTCACCAGATGTACCATCGAGCAAGATGCCTCGCGCTTTCAGTTGCTCGGTCGGCTCGCCGTGCTGCGGCAAACGTCCTTCCAGCATTTCATAGTAAGTTGCGGGCGGTGCTGTCATGAATGGTGTTCCGGCTTTATGCAAAATGTCCCAAGTCTTGATCAGGTCGTCGGTCAGCAAGGCGATATGCTGGATACCCTCGCCATTGAACTGCATTAAGAACTCCTCGATCTGGCCCGAACCTTTCGACGATTCTTCATTGAGCGGGATACGGATCATGCCATCCGGCGCCGACATAGCGCGTGAGGTCAGCCCAGTGTATTCGCCCTTGATGTCGAAGTACCGAATCTCACGGAAGTTGAATAGCCGCTCATAAAACGCCGCCCAATGCGCCATGCGCCCGCGGTAGACATTGTGGGTGAGATGGTCAATCACTTTCAGCCCGGCGCCGGGGGGATTGCGGTCTACGCCCTCAATGAATTCGAAATCGATATCATAGATCGACTTTCCTTCACCGAATCGGTCAATCAGATAGAGCGGCGCACCGCCGATGCCTTTGATGGCTGGCAAACGCAACTCCATCGGGCCAGTGGGGATCTCCATCGGCTGCGCACCTAGTTCCAAAGCGCGGGCATAGGCCTTGTGCGCATCCTTGACGCGAAAAGCCATGCCGCAGGCACAGGGACCGTGTTCGGCGGCAAAGTAAGACGCTGCGCTACGCGGCTCGTGATTGATGATGAAATTGATGTCCCCCTGGCGATACAGGGTGACTTGCTTGGAGCGGTGCTGCGCCACCTTGATAAAGCCCATGGTGGCGAACACGCTTTCCAGCAGACCTGGCTCGGGAGAGGCGAATTCGACAAACTCGAATCCCATCAATCCCATCAGATTGTCTAAAATTTCTGGCATGAATGCCTCCAAAATAAGTTGTCGTAGTTTCAGCCCAGGCGTTTCAGCGAATTTTTGTAGTCGCCGCGACGGGCGACGTATTCCGCGGCGTTTCGATGCATATCTGCGATCGCCTCGGCAGTCAACTCTCGCACCACCTTGGCCGGCGAACCGATGATCAGCGAGTTATCGGGAAATACCTTCCCTTCTGTAATCAGCGCGCCAGCGCCCACCAGGCAGTTCTTGCCGATTACCGCGCCGTTCAGGATGACGGCCTGGATGCCGACAAGACTTCCTTCTTGCACCGTGCAACCGTGCAACATGGCCTGATGGCCAATGGAAACGTTATTTTCGACGATGAGCGGATAGCCTGGGTCAGTGTGCAACACCGCGCCTTCCTGCACATTGCTTCCGGCGCCAATAGTGATGGATTCATTGTCACCGCGTAGAACAACGCCGGGCCAGATGCTGACGTTTTCTTGCAAGACGACATCGCCAATGACGACTGCCTGCTCGGCGACGAACGCGCTGTCATGAATCTGCGGCACTTTGTCGGCTATTTGATAAGTTGCCATGTAATGTGATTTCTTTTCAGGTATCGGTGTTAGGGGAAATTTCAGGCGCTCTGCTCGGCTGCTTCATGCGAAAAGCCGTCGATCTGCGCATCGCTATAGCCGAATTCACGCATGACTTCATACGTGTGCTCCCCGATGCCAGCGATCGGTCGGCGCGGCTGCAGACGCTTGCCATCCATAGCGATTGGCAACAGCGGCATATCGGTTTGCGAACCATCCTCCAGCGTCAGCTTGACCATGCCACCGCTGGCTTTCAGGTGCGGATCGTCGAATAGTTCCTCCGGCTTGCAGATCGGCGCGAAAGGAATGCCGCGGTTCTCCAGCTCTGGCGCCAGCTTCTTGCCATCCAGTTTAAGGAACGTTTCACGCAGCGTCTGCAGTAGCCATTCGCGCACTACGACTCGCTGATTATTGGTTTGCAAGCTCGGATCGCCTAGCAGGTCTGGACGCTGGATCAGATCGCATAGCGCGCGCCACTGCGTATCGCCGGTCGCGGCGATAAACATTTGTTCACTGTTTGCCAGCTCGAAGACGTCATACACGGCCCAGGCACTGATCCGCGACGGCATAGGCGCTGCGGCCTCGCCTGTGACGGCGTATTGCTGCATATGCTGGGCTGACAGCAGCACGCAATTCTCAAACAGCGCACTTTGCACTTCCTTGCCTGCGCCGCTGTGTTGACGCTGGAACAAGGCTGCCAGTACGCCAATGGCGCCGAACATGCCGCCCATGATGTCATTGACTGAACTGCCTGCCCTTAACGGACGCCCCACAGGGCCTGTCATATACGCCAGACCCGCCATCATCTGCACCACTTCGTCAAGCGCCAGGCGCTTCTCGTATGGTCCTTGGAGAAAACCCTTGTGGGAAACGTAGATGATCTTCGGATTACGTTCGCGCACGCTTTCATAATCGATACCGAGGTCTTTCATGCGGCCGGGCTTGAAGTTTTCGATGAACACGTCGGCGCTGTCTATCAGCCTGTGCATCGCCTCGATGCCCGCAGCACTGTCCATATCCAGCGTCACGCTCTTCTTGTTACGGTTAAACGTACGGAAGAAGCCAGCTCCGGTACCGAGCAGCCGTCGTGTGCCGTCGCCGCGCGGAGGTTCGACCTTGATGACGTCTGCGCCCAGATCGCCCAAGATCATTCCGCAGGTAGGCCCCATGACCATATGCGACATCTCGACTACACGGATGCCTTTGAGCGGCAGATCGTCGTCACGTTGATTGGATGCGGTGGATGTCATGCGGCTACCTCTTCTGGATGAAATTGTTGCGCTGTGTAACCGTGCGGCAAGCCTGCCCGGGCTAATGCGCCGTAAAGAATAACGCCCGGAAGGCTCTGCGCAAGAATACTGCGCGACGCGAGCAATTTTTCTACGTCGATGCCGGTGTGATAGCCGAGACTATCCAACACGAATACGAGGTCTTCGGTTGCTACATTACCGGATGCTCCCGGCGCATGCGGGCAGCCACCCAACCCACCAAGCGTGGAATCGAATTCACGAATGCCGTGTTCAAGCGCAATGATAGTGTTGGCCAAAGCCAGGCCGCGTGTATCGTGAAAGTGGGCGATAGACAGTCTATCGCCGGCCAGCTGCCGTAGCGCACCGAATATCTTGGACACCTGCCCCGGCGTTGCATGGCCAGTGGTGTCAGCTAGCGCCAGCATGTCGCAACCGGCATCCAGTACGCGTTTCACAATGTCTTCGATATCCGCCAGCGGCACCAGGCCCTGGATGGTGCAGCCGAATACGGTCGACAAACCGGCGATCAGGCGCGGTTTGTGCGTCGAGACATCGATCAACTGACGGATCCGCTGAAACTCTTCCACCATCTCAACCGGCGTTTTGCGGACGTTGGCCTGACTGTGCGCCGCACTGACCGAGATCGGCGCGACGATGCGATGCACGCCGGACGCAATCGCTTTTTCAGCCCCCTTGAGATTGGGCACCAATGCCGTAACGGTCAGGTGCGGATAGGTCAGAGCGTGGGCGATCACCTGCTCCGCGTCGGCCATCTGCGGCAGCAACCGTGCGGGTACGAACGAGGCAACTTCCAGATAGCGCACACCGGCGGCGCAGGCGGCATCGATCCAGCGCTTTTTATCGTCGGTCGACATGATTTGCGGAATGCTCTGCAAGCCGTCGCGTAGTCCGACTTCCTGGACGATTACAGTGTTGTCTGCATGTGTCATCTGAGGTCTTTCTTTCTGTGTTTCGATAACTTGTTTCGATAACTTATTTCGACAATTCTTCCAAACGCAGGCCATTGGTCTTGGGACCGAAGATTCCGATCGACAGCATCACCATGAGCATGGAACCGGTAATGCCGGCAAATACGCCCACTACGCCGAAGTCACGCAGGAAGAAGGCAATCAAGAAGCCCGACAGCATCGCGCCGACGCGGCTTGACGAGTACACGATGCCGACTGCACGGCAACGGATGCGGGTCGGGAATAATTCAGTCTGGTAGGCGTGGTAGTTCACGGAGATCATGGAACCGGCCAGACTGATAAGGATGCCGAGTACGATCAACGGCAGCGCGACCTTCATCTGCGCGAAGGCGATACCGAATACGATCACGGCACCGGCAGCGCCGACGATCAGCCATTTGCGCTGGATCTTGTCAGCCACCAGCATCACCAATAAAGGACCAATCGGACTGGCAAAGGCGATAATGAAAGAGTAAAGCAGGCTCTTGGTGACTGTAATACCCTGTGCGATCAGCAGCGTTGGAACCCAGTTGGCAAAGCCGTAGAACGCGATAGCCTGGAAGAAATTGAACACCAGCAGCATGATGAAGCGGGAGCGGTACGGCGGCTTCCACAGTTCATTGAACGCTGCAGCAGCCTGGGGTGGCTCGACAATGGCGGGTAATGGTGGTGGCAACGGCGCACCGAACTCGGCAGCTGTTTTCGCTTCGATGCGTTGCATGACGGCTTCAGCCTCGGCAAGCCGGCCTTTTTGTGCTAGCCAACGAGGGCTTTCAGGAACCGCGCGGCGAATGAACCACACCAGTATGGCGCCGACCGAACCGATCATCACGACCCAACGCCAGCCATCGAAACCGAACGGGGCAATCGGCACCAGCCAATAGGACAGGATAGCCGCTACCGGTGCAGCCATGAACATCGCCGCCTGGTTTAGCGACATGGCGCGACCACGCATGTGCTGCGGTACGATTTCGGTGATATAGCTATCGATGGTAACAATCTCTATGCCGACGCCGATGCCGGTAAGGAAACGCCACAA
The DNA here is from genome assembly GCF_900113705.1 of Collimonas sp. OK307. Classification (GTDB taxonomy): domain Bacteria; phylum Pseudomonadota; class Gammaproteobacteria; order Burkholderiales; family Burkholderiaceae_D; genus Collimonas. The sequence goes on from NZ_FOQI01000001.1 coordinate 665,040, forward strand.
CAGCAAGCCATCCGAACTGGTTTGACAAGCCATGATGGCAGAGCCGATCGAGTACCACAGCAGTGAAACCGTGAAGATCGCACGGCGACCGTAGCGGTCCGGCAAAAAGCCGAAGAAGAAGGTACCGATAAACAAGCCGGCGAAGGTCGCTGCAATGAAAGCGCCAATACCTTGAGTCCCGAAAAAATGCGCGGTGGTGGTGCTAAGCAGGCCGCTCTTTACCATCCCCGGCGCAATGTAGCCGGTGAAGACCAGGTCATAAATCTCAAAAAACCCGCCCAGCGAAATCAGCAGAACCAGCATCCAGGAACTTCTGGTGACAGGTAGCCGGTCCATGCGTGCGGTGATGTCGGCAGAAGAACCCGTCGCAGCGCGAACGGGAATGTCTATATTTTTTAGCGGCAAGGCCGTAGAAGGTGTGCTCATCATTTTCTTCTAAAGCTGTGAACAGCGGGCAACGTCCGACATGCAAAAACAAGTCGGTGTACGAAGCCGCGACTGCGACGAGTGCGATGGAGAAAACGGATAAACAAGCGCAATACGTGTCATGACTTTGTCTCCTGAGTCGTTATCTGGCTGATACCAGTTTGTTTTTATGTTGATCCCAAGGCTTGTGCGATGACACAAGTCCTGATGAATCGGAATACGTGTAGTGATTTTAGGCTTCTCTATTTCATTGACAAGCGCTATATTGGAACGCTAGACATTCCGATTCGGAAACCCTGATTGAGAGATTGAACAATGAGAGACCTCGACCTCACTACGCTACGCTTATTGGTAGCCGTCTGCGAGCAACAGAATATGGCGCGCGTCGCAGAGCAATCGCATATTGCTCCCTCCGCCATCAGCAAGCGTATCGCTCAGCTTGAATCAAATTTGGGGGTCTCATTGCTGACCCGTACGCGACGGGGCGTGCAGCCCACCGCTGCCGGTCTGGCGCTAGTGGAGCATGCTCGCACCATGTTGTTTGCCGCCGAGCGAATCGAAAACGATGTCACCGCCTTCGCCGGGGGCATCAAGGGGACCGTACGGATACTAGCGACACCCTCGGCGATTGCCGAATCCCTGCTGGAAGATATTTCTGCTTTCATGCGCGAACCGGTCAATCGCGAGATCAAAGTGGATATAGAGGAATGCGTTACCAGCGAGCTGTTGCGTAATATGCGTGAAGGAAGTTCTGCCATCGGAGTGTGTTGGAATCACACCGATCTTGGAGACTTGCAGCAACGTCCCTATCGCAAGGACAAGCTGGCACTGGCTGTACACCAGGAACATCCGTTAGCGATCTATGACAAATTGCGTTTTGAGGACACGCTTGATTATGAACATGTAGGCATGCGTCCTGACAGCGCTGTCGTCGTCATGCTTCAGCGCGCAGCGGCGCAAGTGGAAAGGTCTGTCCGCTTTCGCGTTTTGGTATCGAATTTTGATGCGGCGTTTCGCGTTGTGGCAGCCAATTTGGCGGTTGGCGTGATTCCGGCAGAAATAAGCACGCTATATGCGTCAGCACTGAAGGTGAAAATGATCCCGTTAACCGACTCGTGGGCACAGCGGGAATTTTCGATTTGCTATCGGGATTTTGACGCGTTGCCGGTCGCTGGGCAACGGCTGGTGGAAAATCTTGTAAGGAAAAGCGAGATTTGAAGCAACCCCGTTCCAATACAGCATTGCTGTCGATTTTGAACGTCAGCTGAAAGTTGTGGAACGGACGTTCGACAAGAGCTGTGCGACCGGTGGCTCCTGGCCGCATACAGCCTGTCGCAAAAGTGAGGGCCCGACCCTAAGCGGAAGTAGCCGGCTTGGAAAAGCGGACGCTCAGGAGCATGGAGTCGAGGCACCTGCGCGGCTTTCTCGCGCAGGTCACCTCGAACGCAGGGTTATGCCTGACCTCCGGCCAGCCACTGCGGATTCCACACGACTTCCCAGAGATGCTGGTCGGGATCTTGGAAGTAGCCTCCGTAGCCGCCCCAAAAGGTGTCGTGAGCCGCTTTGACAATTACCGCCCCGGCCTTGCATGCCTGCTCCATGACGGCGTCTACTTCCTTCTTGGAGGTGACGTTGTGGCCGATGGATAGTTCGGTTGCGCTGGGTTGTCCGAGTGGGAGTGTGGAGTCGAGAGAAAGGCTCTTGCGCGGATAGAGAGCAAGCTTCAGACCTCCCTCCAGCTCAATGAACACAACTGCACCGTACTCGAACTCGGTTCCGATGATGCCCTCTGTTTTTAACCCTAGACCATCACGATAGAAGCGGAGCGATCTTTCGAGGTCATCGACGCCAAGGGTAAGGACTGTAATGCGTGGCTTCATGACTGGGCTCCTTTTCTGCTCGATTTCAGAAGATTTCTTCCTTCGGTGGTGAAGTTCTACGAAACATTCCACCGGGGACCATTAAATTATGCGCTGAGCTCTATAGAACCTGTAGCTCCGCACGCGCTCAGTTCGAATGGGAGCACCTTACCCCAACGGTTCAAGTTGGTGCTTCTAGACGAAGTTTCCTGAGTTGTTGATATCGCTATAACGCCGCTGTAATCGCAGTTGGCAAATCATATTTCCTATCATCCTCGTGAGCTGCTTCACAGCAAAAAAAGAGGATGCCGAACGGTGGCATCCCCCGGAATTTACGCAAAACAGCTATCAGTCGCTGAGATCGACATCTCTTGCTGGAGTCAATCCGGTGAAATCCCCGATCCCCTTAGCATCGTATGGCCCGTTCAAGCGATTGAAGCCATTGCCGGCTACATTGAGCGCCCCTTGTTGCTGCACGATATTCTTGGCTGGCGTGACCTCAATGACGCGATTGTTGAATTGATCGCTGATCAAGGTGTTGCCATTTTTCAGGCGAACCGCGCGCGTGGGCAACGGATTGGGATTGCTGCCGGTCAGTGTGTTGGTGGGGTACTCCCACACGATCGTATCGTTGCCATCAACTTCGACGATGCGGTTGTTGTTGGAGTCAGTAATCAGCGTATGACCATTAGATAGCCGGCTGGCGAACGCAACCCCGCTTAACGTCCCGCCGGCGGTGAATTGCTTGACGATCTGCAAATCGGTGGAGACTTCAATGGCCCGGTTGTTGTTTTCATCGGCGATCAGGATATTCCCGTTGTCCAGCTGCTCGGCGCTGTTAGGATTGCTCAATTGATTCTGGCCGTTGCCAACGACTCCAGTAGTGCCGTATTGCCATACCAAGCGATGTTGGCGATCCACTACGATGATGCGTTGATTCGCCTGGTCGGCAATGATCACATGCAGGCCGTGGCGCCGCTGGAACTGCGGTAACACCGCCGCTTGCACCGGTGTATTCAACTGATTGAAACCGGCACCCGCCACACCATCGTTTTGACCATATTGCCAAACGATGTGCCCATCTTTATTAATCAGGATCACCCGGTTGTCGGGACAACCGTTGACCGGATCGGAGCAGCCCGGTAATGGCGGTGTACTAGGCGGAATGCCGGTGCCGGATATCAACGTGAAAGTGCCGACGCGTTCGGCGTCGTTGGTGCCAACGATGCTCTGCGGCCCTGGCTTGTCCGCACCGTTACCGAATTGCCAGACAATTTGATGGGTATGCGGATCGACCTCGATGACACGATTATTGAATTGGTCGGCGATCAACCAGTGGTGGGATTCATCTGCGGCGGCAACGCGAGGAATGGCGGAAATAACGCCGACCAGTAGCACGCCGACGGCAAGCTTGAATGCAAGATGGTGGTTTTGAGTTGAATGGGGGGATGGTGGAAATGCAGCATGATAGTTTTCTCCTTGTTATTGGAAAAAAATTATTCTTTGATACATGCCATATTGCAACCCGATCTCAGACAAATCAGAGAGGGGGGTATTTATCATACTCTTCCTGGATAGCAGGAAGAGATATGTTCCGGCCCGGCCTGAATCGCTGCCTGAGTCGGTACTACAACTACGTCCGGACCGGCGCGGCTGACAGCCTTTCCATCGCTCCAGGGCAATGCAGTCACAGACGCTCCGGACCGCAACCTGCCGCGAGCCTTTGCTTCTGGCCGCGTACAGCCATCCGAGAGAGAGCATATAAAAAATATCGTCAAGCCGCCACGCGATCCGGATCTAGATAACGCTCGACCAGACGCGACCAGAACGCCGCCCCGACCGTAAGATTCTGGTCGTTGAAGTCGTAGTTCGGGCTATGCAAGCCCCGCCCTTGATCGGCGGGGCCATTCCCGATGCGCAGAAAACAGCCAGGACGAGCCTGCAGCATATAGGCGAAATCCTCACTGCCCATGAGCATTTCCATGTTGTCGTTCACTGCGTCGCTCCCTACCAGCTCCCGTGCTACCTCAATGGCAAAGCGCGTCTCTTCGTCGGCATTGCTGACAACCGGATATCCCTCCATATAATCGATGACCGCGTCAACCTCGAAACTCTTCGCCTGGGAATCCACGAGCGCGATGATCCTGTTTTTCAGCATGGCTCGAACATCCGGGTCAAACGATCGTACGCTCAAGCTCAGTTCAACCTGGCCGGGGATAACGTTAGGGGCATCTCCCCCCGCAAATTTTCCGACTGTAATCACGGCTGCCTTCGTTGGATCGACGTTTCGCGAAATAATGGTCTGCAACCCCATCACAATGCTCGATGCGGCGACAATAGGATCGTGGGCAAGATGCGGTCTGGCCGCATGGCCGCCCTGGCCGACGATTTTGATATATACGCGGTCGCCTGCCGCCATGAAAGCACCGGAGCGAAACATGAAAGTGCCAGCCGGCTTGCCGGGATGGTTATGCAAGGCAAACACGGCGTCACACGGAAACCGCTCGAACAGCCCCTCGGCAACCATCTGCTTGGCGCCGCTGTCGAACCCGCGTTCTTCGGCAGGTTGAAAGATCAGGTTCACCGTGCCGCTAAACCGCCGCGTCTGCGCAAGATGCTTCGCCGCGCCCAATAGCATTGCCGTGTGGCCATCATGGCCGCAAGCATGCATTTTCCCGAGATTCCGGCTCACGTGTGCGAAGGTGTTCGCCTCGGTAATCGGCAATGCGTCGAGATCGGCCCTGATGCCGATCGTACGACGTCCCTCGCCTGCCGTGAGTGTCCCTACCAGTCCGGTCTTCGCGATATTCCTGTGAACCTGATAACCGTATGCTCGTAGCTGATCGGCCACCAGATCCGAGGTTTCGGCCTCGCAGAAAGCCAGTTCCGGATTGCAATGCAACTGATAGCGCAAGCGAGTCAGATCCGGCTCATGAGGCGCAATATCGGTAAGTGATGTAAAAATCTTGAGCGGCATTGAGAGCCTCCATGAATGATTGATTGAAACGACGGTTGCGGCGACGCCACAGGACACCCTTGCATCGATGCGGACAAGCGCGTCGCTTAGAACGGTCCCCAATTAATCAGGACGCCTACTATCAGCGCGGCGATGCAGATGACAGTCCACAGCAGAATGAGCGGCATGAGGAAACGTACCCATTGTCCGTAAGGAATCCGTGCGGTTGCGAGTACGGCCATCAACACCCCGGACGTTGGATTGAAGCAGTTCATGATCCCTTCGCCCAGGAGTACGGCTTGCACGGTGACCTGGCGCGTCAGATGAAGTGCATCTCCCAGCGGCGCGAAAATGGGAATCAACGCCGCCGACTCTCCCGACCCTGACGAGATCGCGATATGCATTACCGCCGCGCTCAGGAACATGCCGATGGCGGCCATCATAGGATGAAGGGGCGCCAGCATATCGGAAAGAAGGTTAACGATGGGATCGAGGATCTTGCCGTTGCTCAGCACGGTAGAAATGGCGCGCGCAAGACCGACTATGAGCGCCCCGTGGACCAGTTTTCCCGATCCGGCCAGAAATTCATCCGCAATCTGGGTGGGCCGCACCCCGCAGATAAGACCAGAGCCGATGGCGATGATCATGAACATCGAGATCATCTCGGTCTCACCCCAATGCAGTTCCACGGCGCCGAAAACAAAGACACAGAGCGCGCCGGCGGAGAAGGTGATCGCGGCAATCTGCCGCCACGTCAAGCGTGCGCTGCTCTCTGTTGGTGTACTCGCGACGAAATCCTGTTCGGCGATCAGGAATCTCCGTGCCTGCGGATTACGCCGATATGCACGGACGTTGACAATAAGAAATCCGATTGTCGCGATGACAAAGAGGACGTACACCGCGGAGCGAAACACGATTCCGGAGAACATGGGCAATTCCGCCAGGCGCTGCGACAACCCGGTTGTTACCGGATTAAGAACGCCGCTGTTGAAACCCGAATATGTCCCCAGGTAGATGAAGGCCACGCCGAAGACGGCGGGCAGGCGCAACGAACGTGCCATCAAGAGACCCAGCGGCACGAACGCCACTACCGAATTGGTCACTACGCCGATGGTCCCCAACAAGGAAAAGATGATGCAGACGGTGAGAATGACCGAGACGTCCTGCGCATTTGATCCGGTCCCGATGCGGCCGAGCGCAGCCTTGACCGCCCCGGTTTTCTCCAACACTGCCAGTGCACCGCCGGTAAACAGAATCAGGAAGATGATCTCCCCCGAAGCGACCATCCCTTTCGCGATTGCCATGAAGACTGCCCCGAGACCGACTCCGTGCTGCGGAACGCTCTTGAGACTATGCGGAACCACGAAGCTGATGCCGTTCTTGACCACCCGGTCGAATTCACCGGCCGGAATTATCCATGTGGCAATCGCCGCAATCATCAGCACAGCGAAAAGCAACACATACGGGCTGATCGCCGTGTGCTTGCGTTGCAAGTTATCGCGCGCATCTGGCGCCACCGTGCCGGACGAAATTTGGTTAGCCTCCATTTTGTCTCCTCATATGGTTTTCTGGCGGGCGCCGGCTGTCCAAATCGACAGCCGCGCTGGCTTGTCGACCCGCAGATAACGGTTGGGCCCTATGTTTGAGCTCGAAGTATGCGCCAGAAGCAGCACTAAAACTGACATCCGGATGTGCGATAATGTTGCGTTGGACGCAACAGGAGAGACGCATGCCGACAGAGAACGAAGGGATCAGCGAGCGCACGCTCGAGTACTTGGGCGCGGTGGCGAAACATGGAGGAATGCGGCAAGCCGCCGCGTCTCTAGGGGTGAATGTATCGACGATTAGCCGTCAGATCGCAGCAACGGAACGCCACCTGAGACTGGCGCTGGTGTCGCGCAAGGGGCGTAGTATTTCGCTCACCCAGGTGGGCCTTGCCGCAGTTGAGTACGGCCACGAGCGAGAACGCCATGCAAAACGCTTTGGTGCGCAGCTAGCCGAGTATCGCGACCTCCGGCGCGGGCATGTCACGTTGGCGGTTGGTGAAGGGCTGGTTGGCAGCCTGATTTCAGTGGTGCTCAAGCGCTTTCATCAAAAGTACCCGGACATCGCCCTTAACATTCGCACGGGGCCGCTGCCGGAGCTGGTTCGCATGATCCGGGAGGATGAAGCCGACATCTGCGTCTCCGTCGGCACTTCCCGCGATCCCCTTCTGAATGCGCGTCTGTTCCAGCGAGAACCGTTGTGTGCGATCGTCGCTGCCAGCCATCCGCTGGCTTCGAGAACGTCCGTATGTATCGAAGATCTGACACACGACCCGCTCATTTTCATGTCGGGAAAGTTTGCGGCACAGAGTTACGTTACCGCCATGTTCTGGGACGCCAACCTGAGTGTATCGCCAACAATCACCTGCGATCTCTTCTCCGTCGCGTCATCGCTTGCGGCTGAAGGCCTGGGCATTGCATTCATGACAAAGTTGGCGGCCAAGGAAAAGGTGGCCGCCGGACTCGTGGTGGCCGTGCCGATTCAGCATCCGATCGCCAATACGTTCGACCGCTATGTGGCAACTCGCGTGGGACGAAAACTCAGCCCGGCGGCTAACTTCCTGTGGAAAGAAATCGTTCGCCTCATGTCTTCGGTCTAGGCAGCGACGCCTTATCCACTAGCTCCCACACATGGCCATTCAACTTTCAATTAACGCAATCCGGGCTCAGGCGGCCGCTGGCGCCGGCGCGATGTTGGTAAGGTCAAGTTCCCGTACCGGGCGCACCTCTATGCTACCAAACCTGGCCGGCGGGATTTTCGAGGCCAGGTGGATTGCTTCGTTGAGATCCTTGGCCTCGATCATGTAGAAACCCGCCAGTTGCTCTTTGGTTTCGGCGAACGGGCCGTCGGTCAGGGAGAGTTGGCCGTTACGTACCCGCAAGGTGGTGGCCGTGTCTGTCGATTGCAGCGCTTGTCCGGCAATGAAGTGGCCACTGTTGCGCAGCTCCTCCCCATACGCAAAACAGACGCTGTCCGGACAGGCGTGGAGTTTGTCCTGCGCAAGATAGACGAGGCATAAATAATTCATCATGGTCTCCAATAGATGGATGGATATTGGTGGATGACGACCAACGGTGCGGTGCATTGCCCGCCAGTGTCGCTTCAAAAGCATTTGCATTAGATAGTCGAATCGGGAGCGGCAAAATCGACAACTAATTGACAACACCTGCAATATTTTTATTTCTCTGGCACGATCGAGCGCAACGAGGAGTTGCTAATCAGGCAAATCCGCCAGGCGTCGATGCAGAAAACGGCGTTCCGGCTCTTGCCGGGTCAAAGCCAGCGCCCGCCCGTAAGCGGCACGCGCCTCCGCAACGTGACCCAGGCGCCGGTGCAAATCGGCTTGCGCAGCATGTGCCAGATGATAGTTTTGCAACTGGCCACCAGTAATCAGTTTCTCCACCAAAGCCAGCCCGGCTGCCGGCCCCTGATGCATGGCGACTGCCACCGCGCGATTCAATTCGATCACCGGCGTAGGTTCCAGCCGTAGCAAAGCGTCATACAGGCCGACGATTTGTTCCCAGTCGGTGGCGTCGGCATGGCGGGCTTCTGCATGGATGGCCGAAATGGCAGCCTGCAACGCATAAGTTCCGAAGCGCCCCGTTGCGAAGGCCCGCTCCACCAGGGCTGAACCCTCAGCTATATGCACGGCGTTCCACAAAGTCCGGTCCTGTTCGTCCAGCGGTATCAGGTCGCCGTCAACCGAACTGCGCGCAGTGCGGCGCGATTCGTGCAACAGCATCAAGGCCAGCAGACTCATCACCTCGGGCTCGGGCAGCAGCTCCAGCAGGAGGCGCGCCAGGCGGATCGCTTCTTGCGACAGATCATGGCGGGTCAGCGTCGCTCCCGACGAGGCGGAATAGCCTTCGTTAAACACCAGGTAGACGACCCGCAGGACCGTCTCAAGACGTGCCGGCAATTCATCGCGGCCGGGAATCTGGTATGGAATGCGGGCATCGCGGATCTTGGCCTTGGCGCGGACAATCCGTTGCGCCAGCGTGGTTGCCGGCGTAAGGAAAGCGTGTGCGATCTCTTCGGTTGTCAGGCCGCAGACCTCACGCAAGGTCAGCGCAATCTGCGCATCCGGCGCCAGCGAGGGGTGGCAACAGGTAAAAATCAGGCGCAGTCGATCATCCTCGACATGCTCACGGTCGTCCAAAGCCGGCGTATCGTCGGCAATCGCCTCGATCGTTTCGGCCACTTCATCATAGGCAGTGAATCTTGCCCCGCGACGGATACCATCAATCGCCTTGAAGCGCCCTGCCGATACCAGCCATGGCACCGGCTTGTCGGGAATGCCGTCGCGCGGCCATTGTTCGATCGCGGCTTTGAATGCCTCTTGCAAGGCCTCTTCGGCCATATCGAAGTCGCCCAACAGGCGAATCAAGGTGGCGAATACGCGTCGCGATTCGCTGCGGTAAATACCTTCAATCGTGTCGCTTATTGGCATCGTCTCTGGCGGTTGGTTTTTTTGCGCGGTGCAGCACACCGGCTTGTGATTGCTGGCTGGCGGCTGCCTGCCCGGATGCGCTGGCCGATTCCTGCACCTCCGGAATCATACCTTGAATCTCCGCCCTTCCGGTTTAGTCAACCTGCACAAAAAAACAATCGAATCATCCTTTCAACTACCTCGGCAAACAGGGCGGATAACGCCCTATTTAGCGCCTACCATGCAAGCAGCTTCAGGCAAGCAACCGGTCCGTGGCAACCATCCGGTCAAACAGAAAGCACTTCCAGCGAAAGGAAACAAAATGGCAGCAGTCTCGGCAACGGCATTGCATCTGCGTCGCCTGTCGTTTGTGTCGACGATACTTCTATCAGCATCCAATATAGGTGGCTGTGCCACCACGCAAAGAGGAGAAGCGCCCATGAAAACCACAGAACAGCTGACTGACGGCGCGCGCGATTTCGATTTCGTCATAGGGCGCTGGCACACGGTTAACCAGCGACTGCTGACAAGCTTGCAAGGTTCAAACCAATGGGAGACCTTCGAGTCCACCGAAGAAGCTCGCAAGCTGCCGGCCGGCATCGGCAATTACGATGACTTTCATCCCATCAACTGGCGGCCCGGATTTGTCGCCATGTCGCTGCGCATCTTCAACCCCGAAACCAAGCTCTGGAGTATCTACTGGCTCGACAACAAGACCGGAGGGATGGATAAAACAGGTTCGCTGTTAGCTCCAGTGGTCGGCAAGTTCATCAACGGCGTAGGAATTTTCGAAGGCGACGACATATGGGACAACAAGCCAGTCCGGGTCCGTTACACATGGTCGGTACTCTCAGCCGATAACGCAACTTGGGAGCAAGCGCTGTCGACCGATGGCGGCAAGACGTGGGAGACCAACTGGATCGCGCGTCACTCACGCGTGCGGGACTGAATCCCGGTTTCTCTTGGTCTATTTTTCTTACAAATAAAAAAAGCCCGCCGAAGCGGGCTTTGATAGTTACCGATACTTGAGGAGATTCGCGCCATCCAATGCTATCTGCAAAGTGATTGCGCCGCGAATGAATCTACTCAGGTATCTGCCATCAAATAATTTTTTGATGCGTGCGATGACGTCTACATCGAAACCGAGTATGCCGGACTGTCTGCGCCGACGCAAGTTTTTTTGCTACTTCTTTTACTACTTCTTTTACTATTTTTCTATCGAAGCTAAATCTATATCTGCCAACCGACGCGATGAGATCAATCCACCACGATTCGACTGCCGGCTGATAGACTTTAATCCCGGCGCTTCGCACCTATCGAATGGCAAAAAATGCACACACCAGGCTCGTTCGAAAGTGAATCAGGTTCTGCCGCGGTCCCCAGGCATGATGCCGCCCAGGCTCCGCATCGTCTCCGACATCGGTCCGCATTTGCCGCGCTTTTTGCGCCGCTGCTGCTCTGTGCTTCCGGCTTTCATGCGCCGGCCCGCGCTACCGAGGTCTCGCCCTGCCCGGCGGATTGGGAAGCGCAAATTTGTGAACTCAAATCGGTGGTGGAGGTGCTCAAGAAAGAGCACCTGACAGAAATCGACATGCCCGCCTTTCTCGACGAAGCCATTCGCCTTGGCGTCAAAACGCTGCCTTACGCCCGCTTTATCAGTACCGCCGAACTGCAAGAGCAGGCTCAAAGAGACCAACGCGCGCGCAACGGCACACCTGGCATCGGCATCATCTTTGAAATTTTGCCCACCGGCCTGCATATCATCGATGTGGTGCCGGACGCGCCCGCCGCGCATGCGGGTGTCCGTACCGGTGATCTGGTGGTGGCAATGGACGGCAACAGCCTGGCGGGCGTCGATAACAGCGACATTGCAAAGTACGCCAATGGCGAAGCTGGCGCCCCGCTCAAGGTCACGTTGCTACGCGGTGCGTCACACCAACGGCTCGAATTCACCCTGGTACGCGCGCTCATCAGGCCACGACCAGCTACCGCCAGGCTACTCGATGGCAACGTGCTGTACACCCGGCTGGCCAACTTTCCGGAACCCGCCATCGGCGACTACATCGAGGCCGTGCAGGCAGAGCGCCAAAAGAATCCTGCGGTCAAAGGGCTGATTCTCGATTTGCGCATCAACGGCGGTGGCGCACTCAACGCAGCAATCGGCATCACGGCGCTGTTCACGGGACGCAACAAGACGGCGATGGTCACGCTACAACGCGACGATAAAATGCAGCACCGCGTCACCACCAACTGGCCGGATTACATCCTGCCGGTAATGCAAGGACAAGACCCGCTCGCACCATTGCAAGGAGATGACTGGTGGCGCAGCGTGCCGCTGATCGTGCTGGTCGACAGCCAGAGCGCCTCTGCCGCCGAAGCCACCGCGGCAGCGCTGAGAGACCTTGGCCGCGCCAAATTGCTGGGAACGCCGACCTACGGCAAGGGCATGGCCCAAACCGGGGTCGACACGCGGGACGGTACCCACCTGATCTGGACCAATGCACGCAACTTGCGGCCGAACGGTTGCCCGATGGAAGGTTACGGCGTGGTGCCGGACTGGATCGTACCGCCCCGCAAAGATGCGGATATGGACGGTGTCTTGCTTAGCTATCGCGAGGTCGACATTCCGCGCCCTGCCTATGCCAGCAAATCTACGCCCGACCCTTTTGCCACCGTCCGCAAGGAACGCCAGCACTTGCGCGACCGGCGCGCATTCGCCAAACTGGACGAGACCAAGGGCGCGCCGCTGCCGCAAAAAGAATTCGGCAGCGACAAGGATTGGCAACTCAAGCAAGCGCTCAACGCGCTGGCTGGCAAGCCGGTGCAGGTGGTAACCGTGAACCCGAAGTTCATGCCGATGCAGCCTGCGTGCATGAAACTAGACGAATAGCGTGTTAGCGTGTTGTATTCCAAGGGAATTTTTCGTATCAAGCAACACCAGCTTACTCATTTTTTGACGGTGATATGGTTGACCACGCTGGTTACCCTGTCGATAGACTTGGTGATCGCGATACTGCTATCAACCTGATCGCGATTGTCGGCAAACCCGCTCAATGTTACTTCATGATCCTTCGTCTGCACCTGCAAATCAAGGCTTTTGAGATCACCGCTCACCAATAGCGCCGCTTTAACCTTGGCGGTAATCACTGAATCGTCAACCGCAGTATCGATTGCAACCGACGGCTGATTTGCGGTCATGTCTCTTGTTTTATTGCAGCCGGCTAATGAAGAGAACAGCGAGGCAAGCAGGATGCACGAGACGATTGCCCCCAGGCGGAAGGAACGCTTCAGAAGCGTATTCATGATGTTTCCAATGCGGAATGAAATAACAACAATTGAATTGGACAATGCCTCTTTGCTTTATGCCATCACGTCTTTCAGTCCCGGCTTCGTCAAATTACGGCTCACTCGTAACTCACCTTCCCTGCCCGCATGGATCTTCTCGTATCGATCTGCTCTTCTTGCAATATCTGATGCAGCACAAGAGGAGCTTGCTGGCCTGAAGACGTCGGTTGCGGCCTTTGCCTGTCGGCGACGCTTTCCACGCCATCGGTAGAAATCGCCTCAAGGAACGCCAGAATGTTACGATGGTAATCTACCCGCATTCCCGCTTCCAACAACAGCCTTTCCGACTGGAATAGTGACAGGCGCGCATCGCTCAATTCATTTTTCGCCAATTTTTCCGGTGTCACCGCGTACCTTCTGGTCCATCCGTTAAACCATTCGATTCCCATGCTGCTATCCTTTTCAGGAGACGACTCGATAAAGAATTTTGTGCGCACAACAACAAAAGCAATCGATCAGTGCACAAAAAAATAGAGCGCTACCAATATCACCATCGGTGCTCCCAGGATCCATCCCAGCACATACTTTTCCATGATCGTTCTCTCGTGTGAGTATTGAGTGAGCGTGGAATAGCGAATACAACGACGAGGATTCCGCATTACTCACTCAATGAATGATCTTATAAAACTTTTTTGGCCTCATATCCGTTCGCTATCCCACATTGCGTCAACTTTCTTCCATACTGGAAAAATACAGCGCCGGAATACTGTCAAATGACCCGGAGCGAGAAACCTATTAGTTCCTAGGTGCGCTAGCGAACAGAAATAAATAACGGTCAAGATCAAAGTTCTGTACATCGATTGGAATTCTCTTATTTTGTACAGAAAAATCATGATAACGCCCGCCAACCTCTTTGCATTCCTGGCCACGCTGACTATTTTTGCATTGCCGGTAGCTTTATCGGGCTGTAACAACGTTCAAGGCATGCCTGTTGCCGCCCCGCCCACTACGATCAGCGCCTCAGTACAGGATTCAGCGCTCACAACTAAAATCAAAGCTGCTTTGACGGCAAGTGGCGACACGGGTAATTTTGATATAAGAATCCAGACGCAAAAAGACCAGGTTTTGTTGAGCGGTTTCGCTGACAGCCAGGCTCAGGTCGATCGCAACCTGGCGCTGGTCAGGCGTATAGAAGGCGTCGGCAAGATAATCAATCACGTACGCATCCGGAGATTTACCTAAGCGCCAATTGGAACTGGACTAAACGTAGCGAGCCGCTGCAAAGGACATCCAAAAATGAATACCAAACCAGATACGCATCCCGCACCGATCCTGTCGCCATCACCATCGAGAACCGCCATGTCCACCGATCTGATTGAATTCCGGATGGCTTGGTGGTTCAAGCTCTACATGCTGGGCGTTACCACCATGTGCCTGCTAACCGGCTGCGAGCCGCAACAGGAAAAATCATTGTATTGGTGTCAAAAAGCGATCAGAGCCAGTTGCAATGGAAAACCCGTCAAGATCTAGTGATCCCTGATTTTCGACGTGACTTAGCCATGCGCGCAGCGGAAAAAATAATCTCTCCTGACTCCACAGTTATATTCAGCTTTGGCGAATCCAGCAATGTCAGCCTGGATTCGCCTTCAACTTAATTAACGAGCCGGCATAACCACAACGGTTCCAGCCTCAGTGGCGCCTCTGGCGCCGGTGCTCCCTCTTGCGCCTGTACTACCAGTTGCACCCGTATATCCGGTTGCACCTGTATCGCCGGTTGCGCCTGTATATCCGGTGTTGCCGGTTGCACCTGTATCGCCGGTTGCGCCAGTACCGCCAGTTGCTCCGGGGCGGCCGGTTGCGCCTGTATATCCGGTGTTACCGGTGGCCCCTGTGTATCCGGTCGCGCCTTGCGGTCCGGCCGGGCCCGTAGGCAACGTAAAACATCCAGCCAGCGTGAGTGTCGCCGCTATGGCGGCAAGTTGCATTGAATATCTCATGATTATTCCTTTGTGTGATTAACCAGAACTGCACACGTTATTGTGGGCAGTTACCCAGATTTGATCAGTCTCTGGCGACAAGGATGAGCGTCGGCAGATCAAGCCACCGCTACTGCACGACCGTATCTGCGGCCGACATGCGCGCATGGCCCGAAGGCCTGCCACAATCGGCGCTTCACGATTTGAGACCAGAATATTCAGGATTCATTGCGAGGTCTGTGCGTTGACGAACACAGAAAATTGCTCCGTTAATGCCGAATGGTTTCGCTATAACGGCTACTCCAGGCGCATGTTTGGGTGGGGCACAAGGAAAAACCCCTCGAAGTGGCTAATGCCGTTCAGTTAAGGCTCCTGGCATCTCCAGTCAGACGTCTCGACGATCCGGTCTCGGCGACCCCGGCTACACGTCCCGGAATCGCAGTCGGGGTCGCCGATATAAACATCGAACGTAAGGCTTGATAAATCTGTGCGGCAGCCAGATTCCGACATAGGACAGGCGGCACCGCAGCTACGTCCTCTTCAGGTTCACATTACCGCTTGCCGCTGCTGAATAACTTCTTGCAGCGCCAGCGACGCCTTGGTTTTGTAGCGCTCCTTGTGACGCAACAGGTAAAACGAGCGCGGCGGCAGGTCGATGTTGACCTTGCAAAGCAAGCCGGCTTGCAGGTGCGAAGCGACTACAAGTTCCGACACCACCGTCGCAAAAGGCCCCGCCATCACGGCCGAGCGCACTGCTTCATTCGACGGCAGTGTCAAGGCGATCTGCAGCCCGTCCAGGTCGACTCCGATTTCCGCGAGGATTGCTTCGAAGGCGGAGCGGGTGCCCGAACCTTGTTCACGCATGATCCATTGGCCGGCAAGTAATTCCGATGGCTTCAGCCGCTCGCCGTTTGCCCATGGATGGCCAGGCGCGACGACAGCAACGATGCGGTCTTCGTCGACCGTTTCTATCGCCAATGCCGCCTGGTCGATGTGCCCTTCGATGAATCCCAGGTCGGCAGCCCCCTCCACCACGGCGTGCGCCACTTGCTGGGTATTGCCGACGGTCAGGTTGAGTTCAATTTGCGGATACGTCTGGCGGAACCGCACCAGCAACGCCGGCAGCCAATAGCTGGCAATCGTCTGGCTGGCTTGAATGCTCAGCGTCCCACGCGTGAGTCCGCCCAATTCGGCCAATGTCAGCTCCGCCGCACGCGCGCTAGCCAGCGTGGCTCGCGCTTCCGTCAAAAAAATCCGCCCCGCCGCACTGGTCTCGATGCGCCGCCCTACTCTGTTGAACAGCGGCGTGCCATACCGGCTTTCCAACATGCGAATGGAGGCGCTCACTGCTGAAGGCGTCAGTGAGAGGGCCGTCGCCGCTTGCGTCAAGTGCTCGCGTTCAGCCACCTCGACAAAGATGCGCAATTGTTCCAGTGTCATTGTTTCAGCATCATTTAATCGTTCGATTTTATTTAACGTAATGTGAAAAATTGTAAGATGGACTCAACGATTTGTCCATCCGATAATCACCTCATCGCATTTAGGTAATAACGGGCGGGCAAAATGAGCGTAAATGTAATAACAAATACAAAAAAACTTCTTCCCGGACTGGCCCTGTGCGGGCTTGTCACAGTAGCCGCCTTTGCGCTGGAAAGCTTGGAAACGCATCTGTTCGGTCGCGCCTGGCTGGAAAGCCTGGTGCTCGCAATCTTGCTCGGCAGTATCGTGCGGACTTGTTACAGCCTGAATCCGCGCTTCGACGCCGGCATTCGTTTCGGCGCCAAGATGGTCCTGGAGATCGCCGTAGTATTACTGGGCGTATCGGTCAGCGCCGGCGCCATTCTGGATAAAGGGGCGGACCTGATCGGCGGTATCGCGATCGTGGTGGCGATCGCCATACTTGGCAGTTATTACATCGGACGGGCAGCTGGGCTGCCGAGCAAAATGGCGATCCTGATTGCCTGTGGTAATTCCATCTGCGGCAACTCTGCCATTGCCGCGGTGGCGCCAGTAATCGACGCCGACGGCAAGGATGTCGCCGCCTCGATCGCGTTTACCGCCGTGCTCGGTGTCGTGGTGGTGCTAGTACTGCCATTCCTGGTGCCGTTGCTATCGCTGTCGCCGGTCCAGTACGGCATTTTTGCCGGATTGACCGTCTATGCCGTACCCCAGGTGCTGGCGGCCACCGGAGCGGTATCAATGACAAGTGCGCACATCGGCACGCTGGTGAAGCTGGTCCGCGTCCTGATGCTGGGCCCGGTTGTGCTGGTGTTGTCCCTGTTCGGCCGCAAGGAGAGTGGCCTCCGTCCACCGTTATCGCAGATGGTCCCGTGGTTTATCGTCGGCTTCCTGCTGTTGATGGTGCTGCGCTCCTCCGGTCTTATCCCGCAGTTCGCGATCCAGCCGGCGCAGATATCGGCGAATTTCCTGACTATCATGTCGATGGCTGCACTCGGACTCGGCGTTGATGCCCGATCGGTGTTGAAGGCCGGCGGACGGGTCACCGTCGTGGTCATCCTGTCCTTGCTCGTATTGTCCGTAATCAGCTTTTGCCTGATCAAGCTGTTGGGTATCGCCTGAATCTATAGACGTGGCACGGAATCGTGACAAAATGCCAAAGTGGTTGAACTGGCGACCTATCCTGCACAACAAAGGAAATTTGACATGAGCACATATAAAATTCAATTCAATCACGAGGATCCGTTGCTCTTGGATATGCAACTGAGCGCCGAAGAGCGCATGGTGCGCGACGCAGCCCGCGCCTATGCGCAAGAGCGATTAATGCCGCGCGTCCAGCTCGCCTTTCGAAATGAACATACCGACCGCGCCATTTTCAACGAAATGGGTGAACTCGGCCTTCTTGGTGCGACCATTCCAGAACAGTATGGCGGCGCCGGCCTTAACTACGTCTCGTATGGCCTGATCGCACGGGAAATTGAACGCACCGATTCTGGCTATCGTTCAATGATGAGCGTCCAGTCGTCTCTGGTCATGGTGCCGATCAACGAATTCGGCTCCGAGGAGCAGAAACACAAGTATCTGCCAAAGCTCAGCAGTGGCGAGTGGGTGGGCTGCTTCGGCCTGACCGAACCCAACCACGGTTCTGATGCTGGCTCGATGCTTACCCGTGCGCGGGCGGTGGACGGCGGCTACGAACTCTCCGGCAACAAGACCTGGATCACCAACTCTCCCATAGCAGATGTATTCGTCGTATGGGCCAAGACCGAAGACGGCGTGATACGCGGCTTTATTCTTGAAAAAGGCTGGAAAGGCCTTTCCACTCCCGCCATCCACGGCAAGGTTGGCCTGCGCGTTTCAATCACCGGCGAGATCGTCATGGATCAGGTGTTCGTACCCAAGGAAAACATGTTGCCCGGCGCCAGCGGCCTGAAAGGCCCCTTCACCTGCCTCAATTCTGCTCGCTTCGGGATCGCCTGGGGCGCATTGGGCGCGGCCGAATCCTGCTACGAAACGGCACGCCAATATGTCCTCGACCGCAAGCAATTTGGCCGTCCTTTGGCCGCGAATCAACTGATTCAGAAAAAGCTGGCGGATATGGTCACTGAAATCAGTCTCGGCCTTCAGGGTTGCCTCCGGCTTGGCCGCATGAAGGACGAAGGCATTGCATCAACCGACCTGACCTCCCTCATGAAACGCAACTCTTGCGGCAAGGCCCTGGACATCGCACGTGTTGCCCGCGACATGCTCGGCGGCAATGGCATTTCGGACGAATTTTCTGTCATCCGCCATATGGTTAATCTTGAGGTTGTGAATACCTACGAAGGTACCCACGACATTCACGCCCTGATCCTCGGTCGCGCAATTACTGGCATTCCAGCTTTCGCGAACTGAGCAAGCGCTGCCGATAATCGTACGGCGTCTGCCCGCTCCAGCGGCGGAATGCGCGGCTAAACGCGCTCTGCTCGGAATAGCCCAGCAACTGAGCGATTTCCGTCAATTGCAGGCGCGGGTCGGCCAGATAGTCTTCGGCCAGGTGTTGGCGAATACTCTCACGTAGTTCCCTGAAATTGATGTCGCTGGCGGCCAGCCGGCGATGCAAGGTGCGGGTCGAAACATGCAGCTCGTTCGCCACCATCTCCAGCTCCGGCTGGCCTTCGCGCACCAGGCGGGCGATGCAGCGCCGCACCGCCTGTTCAAAATCGTCGCTTGGCGGTAATTGCGCCAGCAAGGCGTCGGCTTGTCCCTCCAAGACATTCAACAGAACGGTGTCCGGTTGCCGCAACGGCAATGCCAGCAGCGCGCGCGGGAAGCGGATCGAGGTAACCGCCTGGCCGAACAATACCGGACAGGCGAACCAGTCCCGATAGGGCTGGAGGTTGGCAGGCGCCGGATTCACGAAGCAGATTTCTGTCGCCACGATACGGCGGCCGGTGGCGTTGTGCATCAGCTGCATGAGTGCGCTGATGGCGCATTCGTCAACCAGCGGCCCCGGACGGCCTTGGTCGACACCCCATTCGAGCAGCAAATCGCTGCCCTCCATCGTGGTGCGCATCGGATTGACGTCATACAGCAGACGCTGGTATTGCAAGGTGCGCGCCAGCGCCGCACCCAGGTTCGGGCAAGCCAGCAGCACATATCCCATCACGCCGAAATGGGCGGGGGTAATGGTCTGGCCCAGGTGCAGGCCAAGCAAAGGATCGTGCAGATGTTCGGCGGCGCGTTGCAACAAGGCGCGCCAGGCCGCCACCGGGTAACGCAGCAAACCACGGTCGGCTGCTTCCGGCGCGGCTACGCCCAGCAAGGCGGCAGCGGCCACACCCTGCATATCAAGATACTCATACAGCAATCGCACGTAGGTGCTGGGAACGACACCCCGCACCGGCTGCTCCGTCATGGTTGGGTGCATGGCGAGAATTGTCAAATATTTGTCTGTCGCGGTCAAGCCTTTAAACTTCGCGGGCACTAGAATCGATTACATCGACAAAGCGCATAGGCGGTACATCATGATGGATCTGATTGCCTGGATGGAAACCACCTTCGGTTCCCATATAGAGTGGAAACAGGTGGTGCTGATCGGCATGACGCCATTGTTCCTGATCGGTTTTGCCATCGAATGGCAGGTCATGCGCAAGCGCGGCAGCCGTCAGCAATTCTGCCAGCAGTTCTACTGGAAAGACATCCTGACCAATCTCACCCTCGGCAGCAGCTACCAGCTGTTCGAACTGGCTGTGCATGTGCTATTCGTCGGCGCCGCCATTTTCTGGTTCTGGCACCATCGCTTCTTTACGATTCCAATCAACGGCTGGACCCTGCTGCCGATTTTCGTCGGTGTCGAATTTTGCTACTACTGGTTCCATCGCAGCAGCCATCGCGTACGCTGGTTCTGGACCGCCCACGTAGTGCACCACAGCGGCGAGCATATGAACATGACGACTGCAATGCGCCAGTCGATGCTCTATCCGATCACCGGCTGGTGGCTGTTTTTCATGCCGCTGGTGCTGCTGGGCGTGCATCCGGCAGTGGTGTTCATCCTGTATGCCTGCGATCTGGTATATCAGTTCTTCATCCACACCGAAAGCGTCGGCAAGCTGCATCCGGTGCTGGAATATCTGTTCGACACACCCAGCAACCACCGCGCGCATCATGGCCGCAACGACTGCTATATCGACAAGAATTATGGCGGCGTGCTGATCATTTTCGACCGTCTGTTCGGGACCTATGTGGAAGAACAGGAAGCAGTAGATTACGGCATCAAGCGCCAGGTCTACAGCCACAATCCGCTGACCCTCAACTTCCACGAATTCATTGCGATGTGGCGCGACGTGGCGCAGCCGGGTAATTTGAAGCAGCGCCTGAAACACCTATGGGCGCCGCCGGAATATGAGCGCGGCGATGTCCCTGTATTCGGCTAGATGTTTGCCACGGATGGCGGGCAGCGGCAAAGATGCGAGCGGATTACGCAACCAAGCGTTGATACGTCGCAGTTCATTGGAAAAGCTTTTCTTACGAGGAGTAACTTCTAGTGCGTATCGACTGAGTGCTTTACCGAGTGTCAAGGCGTCGGCATCCCTTAGGGCACCACCTAATCCTTGGAGCAATTGCCCCTCGCTCTCGGAGGCCCATTGAACCGCTTCAGAGTTCGAGGAAAAGGTACGGACGGCTTCGGGATGTCCTTTAATACGGACCCGCGCTTGATATTGCGAAGGGCTACGTTTACGGATTTGTGCCATGTTAAAAATCTCCTGGTTGGAGACCCAACGGCGCAAAAATGGCGCAAAACGCAGAAGCACTAGGTGCGCACCGCACAAAGCAAAAAGGGCTTCCTCGCGGAAACCCTTATGCCTACCAGCACTTACTGATGTTCTGTTGGTGGGGCGTGTGTGATTCGAACACACGACCTACGGATTAAGAGTCCGCTGCTCTACCAGCTGAGCTAACGCCCCAACAGGGGACGAATTATAGCTGCTGTTTATTTTAATTGCTAGTTCTTCGCGGGAATTTCTATCAAATTAAATATCAATCGTTGTTTCCGCCCGTCCCCATGCATCAGCGGGGGTTCAAGCAGTGACCAAACCAACCCAGTGCAAGGTTGATTCATCCTGCGCTGACTGGGTGCGCTTGGCTGGCTCGACGCCCTTGGCGGCTGCGATGGCCGACTTATAGATGGTCTTTTGATTCTTTCTTAGTAACCGTTGCTCGATGCGCCGGGTATACAAATCGCCGTATTCCACAATTCGTCCCAACGTCCGCACCAATTCCGCATCGTCAATCGCGCTTTGCGCCAGCTGACGCCAGAAATCGCATTCGGTCCAGCGCCTGAAACGCATGTAAGCCGTGCTGGAACTGCCAAACTGCTGGGGCAAATGACGCCACACGGTTTTATTCACCACTACCCACAATACCGCCTCGATAAACAAACGGTTGTTTTTTGCATTGGCGCCGGGATCACTCTGCTTGCCCGTCAGGAGCGGCTCCAGCATTTGCCATTGCTCATCTTGAAGCTTGATTTCCTGCTTTTGCACGTGATCCATCGTGGCGGCCCCTGAAAAAATTCTGTTGCGCGAATTGCCTCTCTTGCGAGGCTCAGGCTTAACATTCTAGCGACGGGGGACGGCAAGGAATATAGGACAAGTCTTAAAATTGGAGGCAATGTGTTGCCCTGCCCAATTAATCTCAGAGCGGATCCGGCCAGGCGCGCATCGCTTGCGCACCTATCGCCAGCAGCTTCTCGCGGCTGGCGTTGTCACGTGCCTGGGTCGACATGCCGTGAATGACCGTGACGAAAAAACTGGCTAGTGAAGCGGTGTCGGTATCGGCCGCCATCTCGCCATCGGCGACGCCGCGATCCAGCCGCGCTTTGATGCCGGCTTCCATCTGTCCACGGTAATCCGCCAGCACTTCCTGCACATGCGACGAGGCTGCGGTGCAATTGGTGGCTGAAGTCACGACCATGCAGCCGGGCGGCTGATTCGGGTCGGTTTGAGAAATCGCGATTACCTCGAGATAGCTCCTGATGCTTTCCTTTGCCGTTAGTGGCTCAGCCACAATCGACTCAAAAAAACAGGGTTTTTTGGCCAGGTAATATTCCACCGCTTCCAGGAACAAGCGTTCCTTGTCGCCGAATGCGGTGTACAGGCTGGGCGGCGTGATTCCCATGGCGGTGGTCAGGTCATTGAGCGAGGTCGCCTCGTACCCGTAACGCCAGAAAACCATCATCGCGCTCTCCAGCGCAGTTTCCCTATCAAACGATAAAGGACGGCCGGCCTTCTTGCGCGGCTTGTCTTGTGTCATTTCCATAGTGATCGATATTAAACCACTTGACAGCGCAAAACAAGCCCGCTAGAGTCGCATCATAATTCATAGCGATCACTATTAAATAGAAATTCTGAGGATGCCGGATGTGACCAAAAAGAAACATTAGTGTCTCACAGAATTAAATTCGATGTTTTTCGAGCGCGATTTTTTGCTTTCAAACAACTAGGGAATCAGCACTTTTGGAGGATCGGACAAGAAGCGTGCAGTAAGCGGCTATCGGCTGAAGGCCAGCCGACCTTATATTGCTAATCATGATTTGAGGCACGCCAAGCCAATCAAGAACGCCAATGCCGGTCGCCCGACCAAACCTAGACCTTGAAACCTTACCCGTACGGTCTTCCGCTCAAGTGATTGTTTCAGATTACGCAGTTATTCATTTCCGTTTCCACACATATTATCCAGGGGTCTCACATGCAAACTTCGACACCATTATTTTCTCGTAAAGCGATTGCGATTGCGGTCGGCATCCTCGTCCTCGCCGCCGCCGGCACCTTCACCCTGACTAGCCGCCAAGCCAAAGCGGTCAGCCCGCCACCTGCTGCGGTATCGGTCTCGGTGGCTGCAGTCCTGGAAAAATCGGTCACTGAATGGGATGATTTTTCGGGACGGGTGGAAGCAATTGAAAGGGTTGAAATACGGCCACGCGTATCCGGCACTATCGACGCCGTGCATTTTCAGGAAGGCCAGCTGGTGAAAAAGGGCGATCCGCTGTTCACCATCGATCCCCGCCCCTACCAAGCCGAGCTGGCGCGTGCAGTGGCTACCCAGGCTGGCGCCCAGGCCGGACTGGCGTTGGCAAAAACCGAACTGGCCCGCACCAGCCGCCTGATCGAAGAACATGCAGTAGCCCAGCGTGAACTGGACCAACGTAACAATGCTCTGCTGGAAGCTGACGCCAGCCTTAAGGCGGCGGACGCAGCGGTGCAAACTGCGCGCCTGAACTTGCAATACACATCGATTTCAGCGCCGGTCAGCGGCCGCGTCTCGCGCGCTGAAATCACGGTCGGCAACCTGGTCGGCGCGGGTGTCGCTTCACCGGCCTTGACTACCGTGGTATCGGTGTCGCCGGTGTATGTCAGCTTCGAAGTGGATGAGCAAACCTACATCCGCTACGCCGCCAACGGCGCCGTCGGCAATTCCGGCGTGAGTCACTTGCCGGTCTCTATCGGCCTGGCCAGCGAAGACGGCTATCCGCATCAAGGCCAGATAAAGGCTTTCGACAACCGGCTTGACACCGCCTCCGGCACCATGCGCGTGCGCGCCGTGTTCGACAACCAGAACGGCGCCCTCACCCCGGGCATGTACGCCCGGGTACGCACCGGCGGCTCGGCGGCTGAAACGGCCGTGCTGATCGACGACAAGGCAGTCGGCAACGACCAGGACAAGAAATACGTCATGGTGCTGGGCGCCGACAACAAGGTCACGTATCGCCCGGTCAAGCTCGGTCCGATTGTCGATGGCTTGCGCGTGGTCCGTTCCGGTCTCAAGAAAGATGAGCGGATTGTCGTCAACGGCTTGCAACGGATACGTCCGAACGACCTGGTCACGCCGGTCACCGTAACCATGGATGGAGAAAACACTTCTCCCGCCAAGGCTGCAGTGACGGTGGCTAGTGCTAAATAACAAAGGCAACGACGATCAGCACGATTTTATCGACGCCAAACACAAGCAGAGCCCAACACCATGAATATTTCAAAATTCTTTATCGACCGCCCGATTTTTGCAGGCGTTCTATCTGCGATCATCTTGATCGGCGGCCTGATTTCCATGCTCAGCCTGCCTATCTCCGAATACCCGGAAGTGATTCCGCCATCGGTGATCGTCAAGGCGCAGTATCCCGGCGCCAATCCGCAAACCATCGCGGAAACCGTGGCAACGCCGATCGAGGAACAGATTAACGGCGTCGAAGGCATGCTGTACATGTCTTCGCAAGCCACCTCGGATGGCTTGATGACGCTGACCATCACCTTCAAGCTGGGTACTTCGCCGGACCAGGCCCAGCAACTGGTGCAGAACCGCGTCAACCAGGCGTTGCCGAGATTGCCGGACGTGGTCCAGCGCTTAGGCGTCACTACGGTCAAGAGCTCACCCAACCTGACCATGGTGGTGCATTTGCTGTCGCCTAACGACCGTTACGACATGGCCTACCTGCGTAACTATGCCGTGTTGAATGTCAAAGACCGGCTGGCGCGCCTGCCCGGGATTGGTTCGGTCCAGCTGTTCGGCTCCGGCGATTATTCAATGCGCATCTGGCTCGATCCGCGCAAGGTGGCGGAACGCGGCCTGGCTGCCACCGACGTAGTCAACGCCATCCGTCAGCAAAACGTCAATGTCGCCGCCGGCGTGATTGGCGCTTCGCCGTCGGTGCCCGGGGTTAATTACCAGATTTCGGTAAATGCTCGCGGCCGCCTCGCCAATGAGGAAGAGTTTGGAAACATCGTAGTCCGCACTTCGCCGGATGGCGTCGTCACTTATCTTAAAGACGTAGCGCGAATCGAACTAGGCGCCAGCGAATATGCGTTGCGCTCCCTGCTCGATAACAAGCAGGCCGTAGCGATTCCTATCTTCCAGGCGCCCGGCTCTAACGCATTGGAAATTTCCGATAACGTCCGCGCCACCATGGCCGAACTGAAGAAAGATATGCCGGAAGGCGTCGACTACAAGATCGTATACGACCCGACCCAGTTCGTCCGCTCATCCATCGAGGCGGTGGTCCATACCTTGCTGGAAGCGATTCTGCTGGTCGTGATCGTGGTGATCATTTTCCTGCAAACCTGGCGCGCTTCGATCATCCCGTTGCTTGCAGTACCGGTATCGGTGATCGGTACGTTTGCGGTGATGATGGGCCTGGGTTTTTCGATCAATGCCTTGAGTTTGTTCGGGCTGGTGCTAGCCATCGGGATTGTGGTCGATGACGCCATCGTGGTGGTGGAGAATGTCGAGCGCAATATCGAAAACGGTTTATCCGCGAAAGAAGCCACCTACAAAGCCATGCGTGAAGTCTCCGGACCTATCGTGGCGATTGCGCTGACCTTGTGCGCCGTGTTTATTCCACTGGCTTTCGTCAGCGGCCTGACTGGTCAGTTCTTCAAGCAGTTCGCCCTGACGATTGCGATTTCGACCGTGATTTCAGCGTTCAATTCGCTGACCTTGTCACCGGCACTGGCAGCCCTGCTGCTGAAAGGCCACGGCGCCAAGAAGGATGCGTTCCAACGCCTGATAGATCGTTTCTTCGGCGGCTTCTTTGCCGTGTTCAACAAGGTCTTTCACCGTGCTTCGGACTCCTACAGCGGCGGCGTGACCGGCATCTTGAAACGCAAGTCTGCCGCGCTGGCAGTGTATGCGGTATTGATCGGTGTCACCGTGCTGCTGTTCCATACCGTGCCGAACGGTTTCATCCCGGCCCAGGACAAGCAATACCTGGTGGGCTTTGCGCAATTACCTGACGCCGCATCGCTGGACCGCACCGAAGACGTAATGCGCAAAATGTCGGAAATCGCGTTGAAGCAGCCCGGCGTGGAATCCGCCGTGGCCTTCCCTGGCCTGTCGATCAACGGCTTCGTCAACAGCCCCAACTCCGGCATCGTGTTCACCACGCTCAAACCGTTTGACGAGCGCCGTGGCGCCGACCAGAGCGGGATTGCGATTGCGCAGCAGCTGAATCAAAAATTCGCGGCTATCCAAGGTGCGTTCATCGCCGTCTTTCCGCCGCCACCGGTGCAAGGCCTAGGTACGATTGGCGGCTTCAAGCTGCAGATCGAAGATCGCGCCGCACTCGGCAACCAGGCATTGAGTGACAGTTTGCAGGCATTCATGGCAAAAGCGCAAAAAGCACCGGAGCTGGCTGGGATGTTCTCCAGCTTCCAGATCAATGTGCCGCAGCTATATGCCGATGTCGACCGGGTTCGCGCCCAGCAACTGGGGGTATCGATCCCGGCGGTATTCGATACCTTGCAAATCTACCTCGGGTCGCTGTACGTGAACGATTTCAACAAGTTCGGCCGCACCTTCCAGGTAAGGGTCCAGGCTGACGCACCGTTCCGTGCCCATGCCGAAGACATCGGCTTGCTGAAAGCCCGCAACGACCGCGGCGAGATGGTGCCGTTGTCGTCCTTGTTGAAGATGACGCAAAGCTACGGTCCCGATCAGGCGATACGCTATAACGCCTTCCCTTCTGCCGATGTCAACGGTGGACCGGCGCCTGGCTACAGTACCGGCCAGGCCCAGGCTGCGGTAGAACGCATCGCCGCCGAGACGCTGCCACGCGGCATCAGCTACGAATGGACCGAGATCACTTACCAGGACAAGATTGCCGGCGATACGCTGTTCATCATCCTGCCTTTGTCGATCTTGCTGGTGTTCTTTGTACTGGCGGCGCAATACGAGAGCCTGACCTTGCCGCTGGCAGTGTTGCTGATCGTACCGATGGGCATCTTGTCGGCAATCTTCGGTGTCTGGCTAACGAGAGGCGACGACAACATCTTCACCCAGATCAGCCTGATCGTATTGGTCGGACTGGCGTGTAAGAACGCGATCCTGATAGTGGAGTTTGCGCATGAACTGGAATTGCAAGGGCGTTCCATCTACGCCGCTGCAATCGAAGCTGCCCACCTGCGTCTGCGGCCTATCCTGATGACCTCGATCGCTTTCATCGCCGGCGTCATCCCGCTGATCCTGTCGACCGGCGCCGGTGCTGAAATGCGCCATGCGATGGGGGTCGCGGTGTTCTCCGGCATGATTGGCGTGACTGCTTTCGGGTTGTTCCTGACACCGATCTTTTACGTATTGCTGCGCACCCTGGCATCGCGGTTTACCGGCACCAAACCGCAAGCGGAACATCATGCCGGTCCGGCGCCGACGGCGCACGGACCGGCAGCGCCAGCCATTGCTTCAGTGGCGCACATAGAAGGAATCTAGATATGAAAACTTTCAATTTAAAACTCAGCACGCTGGTTGCCGCACTGGTGCTGGCCGGTTGCTCCACCACCAAACCGCCGGAAAAAATTGCGGTTGACCTGCCGACGCAATATCGCGAAACCGCTAATCTGGATGGCAGCTGGAAAGTCGCGCAACCGGCCGATGGCGCCGATCGCGGCGCCTGGTGGACGGTGTTCGGCGATGCGGAGCTGAACCGGCTGATCGGTGAAGCCACGCAATCCAGCCAGACCCTGGCAATGGCGTTGGCGCGCGTCAAGGAAGCGCGCGCCACCGCCGGCCTGGCCGATGCCGACCGCGCATTCCAGCTGGGCGCCGCCTTCGGCCCGACCCGCCAGGGCACGGCCAGCGCTACATCCACCCAATGGCAGGCACAGCTGGGCGCTTCCTATGAGGTCGATCTGTTCGGTCGCCTGTCGGACAGCAGCCGCGCCGCCCGCCTTGATGTTGAAGGACAGGAAGCGGCCTATCGTTCGGTGTTGCTGGCGCTACAGGCAGATGTCGCCCAGCAGTATTTTGCGATCCGCTCGCTCGATTCGGAACTTGACGTGCTGCAGCAAACCATCAAGTTGCGCCAGGAAAACATGCGGCTGGTGCAGCATCGTTATGATGCCGGTGACACCAGCGAGCTTGATGTAGCGCAAGCCCAGACCGAACTGTCGGTGACCCAGGCAGAACAGGAAGGCGTCAGCCGCAGCCGGGCCCAGCGCGACCATGCGCTGGCGATCCTGCTCGGCAAGGCGCCGGCCCAGTTCTCGCTCGCCACCGAACCGCTGCAACCGGTAACGGTCAGCGTACCGCCCGGCCTGCCCTCCGATCTGCTGGAACGGCGCCCGGACATCGCCCAGGCGCAGCGCCAGCTGGCCGCCGCCAGCGCCCGTATCGGCGTGGCCAAAGCCGGCTTCTTTCCGAGCCTGGTGCTGACGGCTTCCGGCGGCTTCGCGTCGGATGCGCTGCACAACCTGTTCCAATGGTCCAGCCGCAGCTGGCTGCTGGGACCGGTGGTCGGCTCCGTGCTCAATATGCCGTTACTGGACGGTGGCCGCAACAAGGCCAACCTGGCAAAGGCAGATGCCAACTATGAATCGGTGGTGGCCAATTACCGGCAACAGGTGCTGGTCGGCTTCCAGGATGTGGAAGATAACCTGAGCGCCTTGCGCACTCTGGATAATCAAATCCGCTTCCAGGAAGATGCAGTGAAATCGGCTCAACTGGCGGCGCGCCTTGCTGATTCACGTTATCGGAATGGCTCTACCAGCTACTTTGAAGTGATCGACGCGCAACGTTCGAGTCTTTCCGCGCAACGCGCGAAAAGCCAGACCGTTGGCCTGCGTGCGGTGGCGTCGGTGGGCTTGATACGGGCCTTGGGTGGTGGGTGGAATGCACCTGCCGCCGCCAACAATGCCCTGGCTTTGGCTAAATAACGTAGCGATATCAGCATCGCCATCTCCGTAGGGCGGGCACGCCTTTGTGCCCGCCTTACAACACCGGGAAAGCCTTAGTCGCGGATATCGCGCAACGGCGAAGTCTTCAGCAAGCCGAAAGTCAGCAGGCTGCCGCCCACCGCGATCGCAATCAATCCGCTACGCACTCCCAGATGCTCGGCAATCCAGCCGGCCGACAAGGCGCCCAGCGGCGCCGCCGCCACGGTCATGAAACGCATGGTTGACACCATGCGGCCGTGATAAGCGTCGGGCGTCAGTTTCAGGCGCAGTGCCAGGTAAGGCATGAAATACAGCATGGCGCTGCAATCGAAGATGAACACCACTATGCCGTAAGCCAATGCGCTCAGCAACGGCGAGCCAAACAGGTTGGCCGGAATCATTGCCAGCAACAGCCACGCCGCGCCAGTGCCGCCCAGGCCGATCAGGATCGTGCGCCCGCTGCCGAATCGCCGTGACAAAGGCTTGAGCAATATGGAGCTGACCAGCACGCCAAGACCACCCAGCGTTTGCGCTGCGCCCAACACGCCTGGCGACATGCCCAGCTGGTGGGTGGCGAACAGGATCTGCAACGCCAGGTAACCATTGAACAGCACTTGCCACAAGGCGGTACCCCAGGCCAGCGCCCACAGCACTTCGTGATTCCACACCATCTTGATGCCATCCACCATTTCGCGGAAAGGATGGCGATCGGACGGCGCAGGATACGTGTCGCGCTTGCGCAGAAAACGCAAATTCCACCATGACCCGATAAACCCGAGGGCATCGACCAGCACCGCTACCGGCGCCGTCAGCAATTGCACCAGCATGCCGGCGATGCCCGGACCGATCAGTCGCGCCATCGAATCGGTAGCGGCAAACTTGCTTTGCGCATCCAGTAAATGCTCGCGCCCTACCAGTTGCGCCAGAAACACCTGGGAAGCGCTGCCGCCAATGACAAAGCCGATCCCCATCAGGAAGCCGACCGCGTACAGCACATGCATGTTCAGCAATCCCAGCCAGTAGCTTATCGGGATCACCGCCAGCACGACGCCAAACAGGAATTCCGACCACAGCAGTACCGGATACTTGCTGCGCCGGTCCAGCCAGACGCCGACTGGCAGCGAGAACAAGGCGAACGGCAAGGTCTGCAAGGCAATCAGCATGCCCATCTGGGCCGGAGTGGCTTGCAGCAAAAGTACTGCGGTGAGCGGAATCGCCAGGCTGCTGATCTGCTCGCCGAAGCTGGCGATGACGGTGGTCAGCCAGAAGCGCCGGAAGTCGCGGTGGCGTAGCATCGGATCGGCCGACAGCTTGCGTGTGAAAAATTGACGGAATGCGGTAAAAATAATGCAACTCTCTGAAAGCGGCAACACTGGGTAAGTAAGCGCGGCACGGATAGTTCCTGATGGGAACATTAACCAAATGATAGCAGTAATGCAGCTGGCATTTACCTGCCGCCGCAAATTAAATTTGCTGGATGTTCATAGGTGAAATGAGCGAAAGCGAGGATTCATTCCGAAGCCTTTTGATGAAATTTCGAAACCCGGAAAAGATATCTATAAATCATCATTTTTCAACGTCAAGCAATTTGAGACGACTGGTCATATAATAGCGGAATGAATAAAGTCCTAACCCCCAACGATACCCGCGCAACCTTGCTCGAAACCGGCCTCCGGCTGTTCGCAGAGCAAGGATACAACGGCACCGGCATCAAGGAAATCGTCGATGCTACCGGCGTACCCAAGGGTTCGTTTTACAACTATTTCAAGAGCAAGGAAGACTTCGGCGCCGAGGTCATCTCGTTTTATGCCGACGGCTTCGCTGACAAGTGGTCGGCTTACTTTGCCGAGGGCCCGGAACAACCGTTGGCCGCGTTGCGTTACACCTACGAACGCCTCATCAGCTATCACGAACAGTGCGAAGTGAAAGCCGGCTGCCTGTTGGGCAATTTTGCTGCCGAAATGTCGGAATCCAGCGAACTCTGCCGCCTCACCCTGCAGGAAGTGGTCGGCGGCTGGCGCAAGCGTTTCGCCAGCTATCTGCGCAAAGCCCAGGCCGACGGCTCGGTACGTACCGACCTGAGTGCAGAGCAACTGACCGATTTTTTCTGGAACGCCTGGGAAGGCGCCCTGCTGCGCATGAAAATCGAACGTTCCACAGCGCCGGTGCGTGCCTGCGTCAATCTGATGTTCGATCATTTTTTCCTGCCTTAGCGTCACAGAAGCCACAGGAGGAATTGATTTTTTTTATTAAAACAAATCCGAGACGACCGGTCATTTATTAATCAACATTGCAGTTTTTTTAGCAGCAAGTCAAACCACCAATCGCCTGACAGCGATTTATTCACGAAGGAATGCACATGAGCCGCACCCAAGAAACCCGTACCGAAGACAGCCTGTTCCAACCTGCCCGCATCGGCGACATCGAAGTATCCAACCGGATTGTGATGGCGCCGCTGACCCGCAACCGCGCCGGCGAAGGCAATGTACCGAACGAATTGAACCTGAAATATTACGCCCAGCGCGCATCGGCCGGCCTGATCGTTACCGAAGCGACCCAGGTCTCAGCCCAGGCCCAGGGTTACGCTAACACGCCCGGCCTGCATACGCCGGAACAAGTCGCCGCCTGGAAAAAAATCACCGACGCCGTGCATGAAAAAGGCGGCCGCATCGTGGTGCAAATCTGGCATACCGGCCGCATGTCGCACGTCTCCTTCCAGCCGGACGGCAAGGCGCCAGTAGCGCCATCCGCAATCCGCGCCGACGCCAAGACCTTTGTACCCGGCGAAGGATATGTCGACACCTCGGTGCCGCGTGAACTGCCGCTGGCTGATATCCCGGGCGTGATCGACGACTTCTGTCAAACGGCGCGACGTGCCATGGACGCCGGTTTCGATGGCATTGAAATCCACGGTGCACACGGCTATCTGCTCGACAGCTTCCTGCGCGACGGCTCGAATCACCGTACCGACATCTACGGCGGCAGCATTGAAAATCGCAGCCGCCTGCTGTTGGAAGTAGTAGCCGCAACCAGCGCTGAAATCGGCGGCGGCCGCGTCGGAGTGCGCCTCTCGCCAGTATCACCGGTCAACGATTCCAGCGAAAGCCAGCCGCAACCGTTGTTCAACTATCTGGTGGAACAGCTCAACCAGTTTGGCCTGGCTTATCTGCACGTAGTCGAAGGCCACACCGGCGGTCCGCGCGACAACGCACCGTTTGATTACGAAGCATTGCACCAGCGCTTTGACGGCGCCTGGATGGTGAATAACGGCTACGACCGCTTGATGGCACGTGAAGCCATCGCCAGCGGTCATGGCGACCTGGTTGCTTTCGGCCGCGCCTTCATCACCAATCCGGACCTGGTATATCGTTTGCAGCACAACTTGCCGTTGAATGTGCCGTTTGCCGATGCGCCGTTGTATGGTGGCGAGGGTGAGCACGGGTATACCGATTACCCGGCGTTGACCGAAGCGTAAGCAGCAAGCGACCTGAACTCACAGCCGGCGCAGCTACGGTGCTGCGGCCGGCTTTTCACTGCCATAGGTGATCGCCAGATATTCTCCAATCTGCTTAACCTGGTCATCGCTCAGAGGTGCGCCATATGCGTGCTGCATTTTCGCCACTTCCGCAGTCCATTGCGTCAGAGTCATCTTGCCAGGCTGCTGGTTGATGTAATCGGCAGAATGGCAGATCGCGCACATTTGCGTGGCGACCACATAACCCGGATGCGTGGAAGGCTTGAGCTGGGCCGTTTCCTGCGGTAGCGTAATACTCACGGGCGCTGCCGATGCAATCGCAACTGCACCAAACAGGACGCCGGCAACCATCGTTTTTACGTAGTTCATGGCGATCTCCTAAGCAACGCTTATTTTTGTGGTTTCGATCACGTTGCGCGCATAACCCGCAGGATTCCAGGTGGCTTCAAGCGGCTGGATTTCACCACTCTGCGCGGTCGCCCTTACCATCAGCTGCAACTCTCCCTTGCGCGACGGCGTGATGCCGAAGCGCCATTCGCGGAACGAGTATTTTCCGAGATCTTTACCTAGCACTGCACTCTTCCATGTCTGGCCGCCGTCAGCTGAAATATCGACGGTCTTGATGCCGCTGCCGCCATCGAACGCAATTCCTTTCAGTTCGATCCGACGCCCGGCGTGGACCACCGAGCCGTCGTGCAAGCTGGTGATAAAGGAACGTGTCTTCAAACGCGAAATCGGCCGTGTTTTCCCTGGCGCGGTTCCGGGCGCCACACACATGCAATCGTTGTCGGGTACCCGGTACGCCGTCGCCATGAAGAAACCGTCATAGACGCGGTCGAGAACTTCGATTTCATTCAGATGCTTGACCCAATATGTGCCGAAATAACCAGGTACGATCAGCTTGATCGGATAGCCGTTCAAGAAAGGAATATCGGCGCCGTTCATGGACCAGGCGATGATCGGTTCGCCGCTGAGGGCGTGATCGATATCGAGCGCCTTGATGAAATCCGGCGTGGTCGGTAGTACTGGCTGATCCAGTCCGTTGAAGCTCACTTGTTTAGCATCGGCCAGCACGCCGGCATGCTCCAGCACCGCCTTCAACGGCACGCCGACCCAGCGCGCATTCCCCATCGAGCCGTTACCGAGCTGGGCGCCGAATACACGCGGTGTCGAAAATGCGCGGCTGTTGCCGGAACACTGGTTGACCGCGACCACTTCTACCGCTGGCGCAATCGCCTTCAGTTCAGTCAGTGACAATGACAGTTCGCGCGTGACCCGGCCGCTGATCTTCAAGCGATAGGTTCTTACATCAATCGAGGTCGGGATATTGGCCAGGTGGTAGCGCACGAAAAATGCATCGTTGGCGGTAAGCGGCCCTTCGTTGAACACGCTGAAAGGCGTTTCGAGATGCGGCGGACGCGTTGTGATCCGCATCAACGGGCGTTTTTGCGGATAGGCGATCAGGTCTCGCTCGCCGTTGTCCACCGGTATGCTGGTGGTGGCGGCGGCCGCAACGCTGTGCAACGGCGCCAGCGCCAGTGAGCCGGCAGCTAGCCCGGCATGCTGCAAAAATTTGCGACGGCTGGATGTAGCATTGCCTTCGTCGGATTTCATGGCTGTCTCCCGTGATATCAACATTGTTGTAGTTGTGAGAGCTGACCTGCCATCAAAAATTGCTGCGGTGCGGCCGATTCAGCTCGTTTTTCATCCAATAATATGACAAGAACTTTAGTACGATAGCGCGGAGCCGTAAAGCAAATTGCAAAGCTGATATCTACCTACGCAGTAGGTAGATCGTATCGAAAACAAATAGCTGCAAATAAAAATGGAAGCCCGCGGCTTCCATTTTTGGTCCTGCACTACACTCTCCGGATATCAGAAAGCAATACGTCCCTGCACGTAAACCATGCGCGGCGCGCCAACCAGCTTGCCGATATTCGAATCGGTAGTGCGTGTGAAATAACGCTTGCCGGTCAGATTATTGACACCAGCCAGCAACTCCGTCCCCTTCAAACCCGGCACTTTCCAGTTGACTTGCGCGTTCCAGGTACGGAAGCCGGGAATCTCGCCGTTGCCGCCATTCGCGCTTTCAGCGATGGTGTTGGCGTTATCGGCAAACTGCCGGCTTTGATGCGTGGTCGACAGATCGAAGCCCCAGGCGCCGATCGCATAACGGGCGCCGATGGTGTCGGTATTGCGCGAGTAGAACGGCACGTCGAGGCCGGCCGTCGGCCCGGATTTCTGCAGCGCGCGGGTGTAGGTGTAGTTTGCATAAAGATTCAGGCCGGCCAATACACCCGCCTTGTCAAAAGCATAGTCGACCGCCGTCTCGATACCGTCGTGACGGGTGGCGCCGATATTCTGGAACACTGCCGGCGAGCTGCCTGCTACCTGCTGGATCTGGTTGTCGAAACGGATGTCGAAAACGGTGATCTCGGCCGACAGCTGGCGGCTCTTCCAGCGCGCGCCGATTTCAGCGGTCTTCGCCAATTCCGGCACCAGCGGATTGCCGACGATGGCCGCATTCAGCTGGGTATTCTGGACCGGGCCGAACGAGGTGCTGTAATTGCTGAACAGCGTCAGATTCCGGTTCAACAGATACGCCACACTGATCGAGGGCAGCGGCTTGTTGTTATCGATCGGGAATACCGGACCGTTGAGGACGTCGGTACGGGTCGATCGGATATGTTCGTAGCGGATGCCGGGCGTAATGCGCCAGTCGCCAAGTGAAATCTTGTCGTCGATGTAGACCGCATGGGCGCCGGTAAAGTTGTCGAAAGAGCTGGACAACGGCGTGGCGATCCCGGTTGCTACCGATGTGTTGTACACCAGGTCATTGCCGGTTTCACGGATATAGCGATAGCCGACCGTCACATCGTTGATGCTGCCGCCAAGATTGAAGCGTTGGGTATAGCGTGGCTCGATCCCCAGCGTCTGGTAAGTGCGCGGCTGATGGCCGAGGACTTTCCCGTTGATCAGCGTACTTTGACGGAAGCTCTCGTTGTAATAAGTGCGGATCTCGAATTCCTGGGTATCGGAAATCGTATTCAGGTAACCGATGTCGGCGCCCTTGCGGGTACCGCTCCAGAAGTCGGTGGGCCGGGTGTTCTGGAACGGGTTGGCCGCGTATTGCACGGTGGTCAAGCCGCCCGGCGTCTGCGAGCGCACATCGTAGTACGACAGCTTGCCGTAGATCTCGGAACCCGGGGTCAGCTGGTAGCGGTATTTCAAGGCAAAATCGTTGACCGTTTCACCGCTGTTGGCGCGCCAGCCGGAGCCGTCGACGCCGGAATACAGCACTGCCAGGCCAAGACCGTTGTCCAGCTGGCTGCCGACGAAGGCGCTGTACTGGCGATTGGCGCCGCCGGCCTCGGTGCAGTTGTTGGTGCGCACGGTGGCGTCGCCATTGAAACCCGGCTCGGTCGGAATCGAGCGGGTCTTGAAATTGATGATGCCGCCGACGTTCTGCGGGCCGAACCGGACCGAGCCGGCGCCGCGTACGACGTCAATCGATTCGATGTTGTTCAGGCTGACCGGCGCAAAGGACAGCTGCGGCTGGCCATACGGTGCGACCGCCAGCGGAATACCGTCGAGCAGTACCGTGGAGCGTGGCGAGAAACGCCCTGCCAGCCCGCGCACGCCGATATTCAGCGAGACGGAACTGCCGGCAGAACTGGAGTTGTCGCTCACCTGTACGCCAGGGATACGGCGCATCACGTCGCCGATACTGGAAGCACCGGAATCCTCGATATCTTCTTTCTTGATCACGGTACGCGCACCGGGATAGCGCTTTACGCTGTTTTGCAGACCTGTGCCTAACCAGTCGCCGCTGACCTGGATAGATTCCAGCGCATGCTCTTCTGCGGCAGCAGCGTCGATTTGCTGTGCGTGCAGCGTCGCCGGCACAGTAAATACAGCCAGCGCCAGGGTGACGGCAGCAGAGCATTTCAAGCGCGGGGTGGTCAAAGGCTGGGGAAATTCGAGGACTGCCATGCGGTTTATTCTCCTGATACGCAATTCATGTTCGCACTGGCTGTTCTATTGCTACGCGACATGGTCGGGAACGGGAGATACTGGCTGGCGGTGGGTCGGTCGGTTACGATAAGTTACAAATAGTAATGATTCTCATTATTAGCGTCAACACAAACCCTGAAAATGTTGTTTTTTCGATTTCGCCGATGCAGTTCGTTACCGGGCAGCACGGGCAATACAGTTGCATTGCAAATAGCAGCGGCAACCCCTATGATCTGAGCGTATCGGCAAGGCATATGCCTATCTGCGCGACCTGTTGAAATTTAATCCAGGGGGAAACGGAAAATGAAAACCATACTGACACTAGTCACCGCCGTGCTACTGGCATCCACCACGCCCTCCTTCGCCGCAGATCAGCAAGCCGAACTCATAAAGCAAGCTCAAGCCGCAGCTACCAGCTGGGTGTCGCTAACCGATGCCGGCAAGTATGGCGAGAGCTGGGAACGCGCAGGCACATTCTTTAAGACCGGCATCGCAAAAAACACGTGGGAAACCGGCATCCGTTCGTTAAGGGCGCCGCTGGGCTCAGTCAAGGCACGTGAGCTCAAGAGCACGGAATATGCGACTACCCTGCCCGGCGCACCCGATGGCGAATACGTGGTGATCCAGTACGAAACACAGTTCGAAAACAAAAAATCCGCGGTTGAAACCATCACGCCGATGCGTGAAAAAGACGGCAGCTGGAAAGTTTCAGGCTACTTCATCCGTTAACGGAAATAGCTGGAGATAGAAAAAGCGAAGTATGGAAGTAGTGGGAGATGCAGATGGGGCAAACCAGAAGAAACAGTGATCGACAGAGTTGCGGCCGTGGCGGCTCAGCTTATAACCCCAGGATCCGAAAGCCACCTCGTGAGGGCCTCGAAATCTCTTAATACAGGGCGCCTTGTGGGCAAATCTGGACATAACCAGAATTCTTTCGCGCAGATGACAGCGTAGAGCCGTCTGTGCGCCGACTGAATATCATTGAATGTTATTCAGCGTAATTCTTCGTAAGACCGGTATTGTCGGCAGCGACAAATACCATATCTCCAATGCAGACAGTGTTACAAGAATGGAATATGATGTCCACTCACAAATTCGTATGCACCATAGCAGTTTGTTATATAGCCTCAGGTGCGCACGAGACAGCACTCTGCATTGACATAAGACCATGATCCGTTTCAGACAAATCGAAGCCTTCCGCTCACTCATGATTTCCGGCACCAGCGTGTCTGCCGCCCGCCGCATGCATGTAACCCAACCGGCAATCAGCAGGCTGATTGCCGATTTAGAGGCGGACCTCGGTTTCCGTCTGTTCAACCGCGCCAAAGGCCGCCTGGAACCGACCAACGCCGGCGTGCGCTTTTATAAAGCGGTCGAAGAAAATTTCCTGGGACTGGAACGGCTGATGCAAGTGGCCGGCAACATTCGCCATGAAGCGCCGGAAGGTCTCACCATTGCCTGCCTGCCGGTGTTATCCACCACTTTGCTGCCGGAGATATTGCAGCGTTTCTTTAAACAGCATCCGGATGTCTCGGTCAAGATCGATAGCTGCACCGTGCCCGAGATCCTGGTCAGCCTGCAAGATCTCAAGGTCGACATGGCGTTGAGCCTGGCGTTTCCGCCATTTGCCGGCATCGAGGTGGAACCGATCATGGAGGCAACCGTATTGTGTGCCATGCTGGCGACTCACCCGCTGGCGCAAAAAGAAATCATCGTGCCCGAAGATCTTGACGGTGAAAACGTGATCGGCTGGATGCCCAACAGCGCGCAGTCGTATGACCGTGAATTATCGACGTTGAAATCATCCCAGATCCGCCCCAACTACACGATTCAGACGCATACCTCGCACACCCGTTACGCCATGGTTGCGAATGGTTTCGGCGTGGCTATCGTGGAGCCGTTTGCAGCCAAGATCTGGCGTCCTCACGGCGTCATCACGCGCCCGTTCAAGGCCGACATCAATTACAAATACGTACTCGCCTACCCAAGCGGTGGCATCCGCTCGGAACTGGCGCACGACCTGCGTGAAGCGGCTTTGCACGTTGCGAAGAATTATAGTTTTGGTTTGTAGTACACGTCACGGCCACGGAGATAGGCGATTCACTTGTCGGCGGTTTGTTTCTTAGCGTTTTTACTGCTTCTGCTCCGTGGTCCACTAAGCGGGGTCAGAGTGAAGTTCGGATTGCTTGTCGCATATGCCGTATGCCGAGCTAACTCGCAGGCAAGACGATGGTTGCCACCAGCCCGCCATCGACGTGGTTGTGCAACTGCAGCTCGCCGCCATGCGCTTGCACGATATTACGTGCGATACCCAAGCCCAGTCCCATGCCGCCGGCGTTCTGGTCGCGGCCATGTTCCAGCCGGGTGTATGGATCAAACAAGCTATGCAAGGCTTCTTGGGGTACGCCGGGGCCGTGATCGCGGATCTGGATCTGGATTTCGTTGCCTGACTCGCCGGTAATCGCAGTGACCGCGATTTTGACTTTTTCACCGTAGTGCAAGGCATTGTCGAACAAGTTGCCGATAGCGCGCTTGAGCGCCAGCGGCTTTGCCATCACCGTCAACCCCGACTCGCTGAACGCCACCTCATGCCCTGCCATGCGGGCGTCGCGGATCATGCGCAAGATCAGCGCGTCAAGCTTTACCTCGGTACGGTTTTCATGGATATCGCTGTCCTTGACCGATTGCAAAGCGCCTTTCACCATCATGTCGAGCTCGTCCAGGTCTTCATGGAATTCACTGCGCAGCTCCTCGTCGTCCAGCAATTCGGTACGCAACTTCAGGCGCGTGATCGGCGTGCGCAAATCATGCGAGATGGAGACGAACAAACGCTCGCGGTCATCCAGGTAACGCTTGATGCGCTCGCGCATGGCACGGAAAGCACGCGCGGTCTTGATAAATTCGCGGCTGCCGGTTTCGGGTAGTTCGGGAGCGGTCTCGCCTTTGCCGAATGCTTCGGCGGCATCCGATAGCGCCGCCAGTGGCCGCGTGGTCCAACGCACCACCAGGATAGACAGCAATAGCACGGTGGCCAGCGACACGCCTTGCAACAGCAGGCGTTCCGGCGACAAGGGATTATCGCTATCGAGGAAATAAGGGTTAGGCATCAGGGCGGCCAGGTATAACCAGTTGCCGGGTTCAAGCTCGGTCTGGATTACCAGCACCGGTGCTGGATTCGGCTTGATCAGCAGCGTGTGCTGGACCCAGCTGTCTGGCAAATCCGCAACCTGCAGACCTTCGGGCGACACCATCAGATCGTCGGGCCAGGCAAACGCCAGCCGGAATCCGGGCAGGAAAGGTAAATCGGTTTTCAACGTCGCGCCGATATCGGTCAGCGCCATGTTGGCCAGGGGATTATCGGCAATCTTGTGGATGGTGACGGGGCCGTCGTTGGTGTTCACAAAAAACCGGGTGCCGCCCATTTCACGTAATTGCTGGATCAGGATCGGCCGATAATTTGCCGGCAAGCTCATGAAAAAACGGATCGCGCTGGCCGCAGTGTGGGCCAGATGCTGGGCTGCGGTCTTGGTTTCGATTTCCGCCTTGCTGCGTAGCTGCGCAGACCAGATCAAGCCGCCGGCCAATTGCGTCACCAGCACGCCGAACACCATGACTACCGAGAGCCGCCCCAGCAACGTATGCGGCAACAGCCAGGACAGCAGTTGGTTATACCATGCTGACCAGCTACGCCTGGGCACCGCTTCAGATTTGCGCAGCGGCCACATCGGCAGAGAATACATAGCCGGCGCCGCGCACCGTCTTGATCAGATGCGGGTCCTTGCCGCCGTCGTTCAGGCGCAAACGTAATTTGCTGATCTGCACATCCAGCGAACGGTCCAGCGGCCCGACATCGCGGCCGCGGGTTTCTTCGCACAGCACACCGCGATCGAGTACGTCGCCCGGATGCTCGACAAAGTATTTCAGCAATTGATAATCAAGGCCGGTAAGCGCCACCAGCTGGCCGTCCGGATCGCTCAGGGTGCGCTCTACGGTATCCAGCGTAAAGCCGACAAAACGGTAATAGCGCGGCGCGACGGCGCTGTCTATGCCGGTGCGGCGATGGATGGCTTTGATCCGCGCCAGCAGTTCACGCGGGCTGTAAGGCTTGGCGATATAGTCGTCGGCGCCAAGCTCCAGGCCGACCACCCGGTCGGTCTCATCGGAACTGGCGGTGAGCATGATGATCGGTACGTTGGAACGGCGACGGACCGTTTTGCACAAGGCAAAACCGTCGGTATCCGGCAGCATCACATCCAGGATCACCAGCGACAGCTCTTCCGCGTAGCGCTGGAACTCGGCCAGGAACGCTTCACCGTTGTGCGCCAGGCGCACTTCATACTGATTTTTTTCCAGATAGGCTTTTAACAGCGTCCGGGTTTTCTGGTCGTCGTCGACGATCAATATCTTGCGCATTATTCCTGCTTTCCTGTTTTCGACAATGACCGGGCGATGTTGGTCAACTTACGCTGAATATCGCTCTCGCTCATCTTGTCGTCCATGAAATAACGATGCACTTCAGCCACGATAGCGTCTTTCGCGGTTTCGTCTGCGGCCATGCGGTGCACCAGGCTTGGCGCCTGGAATGCACCGCCCTTGGTGAACGCGTTCCATGAGGCGCGCGCGCAGCTATCCATTTTCGACAAATCCGGGGAGCGCCACACCGGAATCGCACCCTTAGCCTGATTGTAAGCGGTTTGCACCGGCTGCGACATGATCAGCTGCGCCAGTTTTTCCTGCGCCGGCTGATGCGAATAATCGCCGGCGAACATGGCCAGTGTGTCGACGCTGTACAAATGATAGTCTGCAGTGCCTGGCACCGCGACGCAAGAAAAATCCCGATCGGTAGTCAAACCCCAGGCCAGCAGCTCGCCCTTGGCCCAATCTCCCATGACAAACATGGCGGCATCGCCGTCGGCCAGCTGCCGTGTCATGTCCGGCCACGGGCGCTCTCTGAGAGGCGCCGGCATCCATTCCTTGAGCGCCCGCAGGCGCTTCAACGCATGGATCATGCGGGCGTCGCCAAACGCGCCGGGATTCAAATCGACGAACAGGGAGCGATAATAAGCCGGGCCGCTTTCCGCCAGCACCAGCGTTTCAAACAAGGTAGCGACTTGCCAGGCCTCGCTGCTTTGCGCCAGCGGGGTAATGCCGGCATGTTTGAGTTTGTCTGCCACCCGGTCGAATTCAGCCCAGGTCTTGGGCGCCGCCAAACCGAGCCGGTCGAAAATCTTCTTGTTATAGAACAGATTGTTGATGCGGTGTATGCCCAGCGGCACCGCCACCACATGGCCGCGGTTATGCACCAGCGACCACACCGTGGGAAACAACAGTTTTTGCCAGTTGCCCGGAGTGGCGACATCGTCCAGTTCCAGCAACAAGCCGAGATCGGCCCACTCGCCAAACACAATCCCGTTAAGCTGGGTGGCTTCAGGCGCTTTACCTGCCAGCACCATACTCTTGAGTACCTTGCTGGCGCCAAGGCCGGCCCCACCAGGAATGGCCAGGTCACGCCACTGAATATTTTCTTCGGCCAGTTTGCTGCTCAACACGTCTACCGCCTTGCGCTCGCCGGCGGAAGTCCACCAATGCACCACCTGCAATGCCGCTGCCGGTTGATTGGCGACGGCGGCCGGCGCTATAGTGGCGGCATCGGCCATACCGATCGTGTATTTGAATAGGTAAAGTATTGCCAGGAGTACTGTCAGAAGTACGATCGAACTACGAGATCTTGTAACCCGGGTTTTCGCGTCTCCCCTGTCATCCGCGTGTCGCTTATCAATCATCTAGCGCCTTGTTGATATTCTTATAAATGCTTGTTCCATCTCCCACATCGCGTGTGACTATAGCGCAAGTCCGGTATACAACGTTAACGCTTCTCTAGTTTTGTAAAGAAACGTAAAGTTTCGTAATTTTATCCATAGTTCTGGAAAGCCCGTATCGCTGCCGATCTGTCCTGTCCCAGGATGAACGAACAACAATTGGCTCCGAACAGTGTAAAGATATGTAATCGGCAAAAACCTGACATTTTAATTTTTACCAATAAAATCAAATACTTAAATAAATTTTATAGATGAGTTGCAACTAAGATGGCAGCACATTTTTTATGGTGCTAATGTCTGTTCGCGGCACTTTAATTAGCATCGCGCTCTAGAAAGTGCAGCAGTTAAGAAGCAGTTGAGGATGCAGTTAAAGAAGCAATTGAGACCCCAAGCAATAAAAACCAAGCCATAAATCCAAGAGGAGACATTGATGCAAACCATCAACCGAATTCGCACTATCCGCAATGCCGTACTGATCGCCCTGGCGACCGTTGGCACGGCACAAGCCGGCACGCTGACGATTGAAAGCTGGCGCGTCGACGACAAGACCTTGTGGGAAACCGTGCTGATCCCGGCTTTCCAGAAAAAAAATCCTGGAATTGAAGTCAAATTTGCACCTACCGCCCCTACCGAATACGACTCCAGCCTGACCGCCCGCCTGGCCGGCGGCACCGCTGGCGACCTGATCGCCTGCCGTCCTTTCGATGTCTCCTTGTCTTTGTACAAGAAGGGCAACCTGGAAAAGCTGGATGGCAAACCAGGCATGGAACACTTCCCTGCCTCAGCCAAGACAGCCTGGCAGAGCGACGATGGCAAAGACACGTTCTGTATGCCTATCGCCTCGGTGATCCACGGCTTCCTGTACAACCAGAAGATTTTCAAAGACCTGAACCTGCAACCGCCGAAGACTGAAGCCGAGTTCTTCAAGGTGCTCGACACCATCAAGGCCAATGGCAAATACGCGCCTCTGGCGCTGGGTACGAACGATCAGTGGGAATCCAGCCAGATCATCTTTACCGGCATCGGCCCTAACTACTGGAAAGGCGAAGAAGGCCGCAAGGCGCTGATCTCCGGCAAGGAAAAATTTACCGATCCGAACTTCGTC
Source organism: Collimonas sp. OK307 (assembly GCF_900113705.1). Taxonomy (GTDB): domain Bacteria; phylum Pseudomonadota; class Gammaproteobacteria; order Burkholderiales; family Burkholderiaceae_D; genus Collimonas. The sequence goes on from NZ_FOQI01000001.1 coordinate 708,564, forward strand.
AACGCCTTTGAGTACGAAGCCAAACTGGGCAAATACCTGTCCAAGGGCGCCAGCTCGCAAACCTATGGCGACAGCCAGAATCAGTTCGCGCTGGGCAAGGCAGCGATCTACCCTGCCGGCTCATGGGATATCGCCTATTTCAACGACAATTCGAAAATCTCGATGGGTGCGTTCCCGCCGCCAGTGCCTAAAGCCGGCGACAAATGCTATATCTCCGATCACAACGATATCGGCATGGGCGTCAACAAGAAATCCAAGAACAAGGAAGATGCCTACAAATTCCTGGCTTGGCTCGGCTCGCAAGAATTTGCTGACATCTACACCAACAAGGTTACCGGCTTCTTCTCATTGTCGGATCACCTGATCACGGTCAAGGATCCGGTTGCAAAGCAAATGATTGACTGGCGTAAGTCGTGCTCGTCGACCATCCGCCTCAACGCGCAAATCCTCAACCGCGGTGAACCGAGCATGGAAAACCAGCTGTGGAACGTGAATGCACAGGTTCTGAACGGCAAACTGGCGCCTAAGGAAGCTGCGGCACAAATCCAGACCGGTTTCGCCAAGTGGTATAAGCCGCAACAGTAAGCGCCTATTGCAGCCTATTGCAATAGTGCTATCGGCTGGCAAAGGAAGGGTTTAAGATCCACCTTACCCTTTGCCGGCTAGCAAGCAGGTGTAGTTTCTCCGAAGTAGTACTACACTTGCATCCAAGGCTTGCCGCTTAGGTAAGCCCGTGAAGAACGGCACTGATACAAAAATATAAGCCGGCATCACGCCCAGATTCCATGGTCCGCTTAGTGGGGTTGTAGCTGCTTTCACGATCTCCCCCGTGATAGTCGCTATGCCTCCTGGCGAACTGCATTTCTTGCATTTAAAGAAAATCGGTATGAATCTTCAAAAAAAGACATTCCCCTGGCACATCGTGGTATTCCTGGCGCCAGCAGTCATCATCTATTCCATGTTCAGCGCGCTGCCTTTATTGGATACCCTGCGCCTGGGCTTTTATACCAGCAACGATGCCGGCGTCCACAGTTTCGTCGGTCTCGCCAATTACCACACCATCCTGTTCGATTCGGACTGGTCCAAGGCGTTCTGGAACGCCATGCTGAATAACCTGAAATTTTTCGGGATTCACATGCTGCTGCAAAATCCGATCGGCCTGCTGCTTGCCACCCTGTTCAGCCTCAAGGGCCTGCGCGGCGCCCGCACCTACCGCACGCTGATTTTTCTGCCGACCCTGCTGTCGGTGGTGATCATCGGCTTCATCTGGCAACTGATCCTGTCGCCGCTGTGGGGTGTCGGCGAAGGCTTGCTGACGCATGTCGGCCTGGGCGATTATTTTGCGCCATGGCTGGGACAAGAAACCACCGCGCTGCTGACACTGGGCCTGATCTCGGTCTGGCAATACGTCGGCATCCCGATGATGCTGATCTATGCCGCCCTGCTCGCGGTGCCGGAAGAAGTGCTGGAAGCGGCGTATGCCGAAGGCGCCAGTTCGTTCCGCATTTTCTGGCAGATCAAGCTGCCGCTGATTCTGCCGACGCTGGGACTGGTGACGATCCTGACTTTTGTCGCCAACTTCAATGCCTTCGACCTGATCTATTCGGTCAAGGGTGCGCTGGCCGGGCCTAACTACTCCACCGATATCCTGGGCACCTTCTTCTATCGCACCTTCTTCGGCTACCAGGCGCAAATCGGCAGCCCGACCATGGGAGCCGCAGTGGCAACCCTGATGTTCCTGGTCATCCTGCTCGGCGTCGCCAGCTATTTCTATTTCGTGCAGCGCAAGCTGACACGCTACGAACTGTAACGAGGACCGTTCATGAACTCCATTTCCTCGCTCTCCCCAGTCGCAGCTGCGCCGATTGTCCGCCCTAGCCGGCTGGCCAACCTGGGACGCATCTGGGTCCACGTGGTGCTGTGCACCTATGCCGTGATTGCGCTGTTTCCGATCGCCCTGATCCTGATCAATTCGATCAAATCGCGCGACGCCATCTTCGATAACCCGCTGGCGTTCCCGACACCGGATTCGTTCTCACTGATCGGCTTTGAAAAGGTATTGCACAATACTAATTTCATGCTGTACTTCGGCAACAGCCTGGTGGTCACGCTAGGGTCACTGGTGCTGATCGTGCTGTTCGGCGCAATGGCCGGCTGGGCTTTATCGGAATACAAATTCCGCGGCAACCGCCTGATGGCGCTGTATCTGGCGCTGGGCATCATGATCCCGATCCGGCTCGGCACCGTTTCCATCTTGCAACTGGTGGTCAGCCTCAACCTGATCAACACCCGCAGCGCGCTGATCCTGGTGTATACCGCACAAGGCTTGCCGCTGGCAGTGATGATCCTGTCCGAATTCATCCGGCAGATTCCGAAAGAGCTGAAAGATGCGGCGCGCTGCGACGGCGTCGGCGAGTTCAAGATCTTCTTCCAGATCATCCTGCCGCTGATCCGCCCGGCGATTGCCACGGTAGCCGTATTCACCATGATCCCGGCCTGGAACGACTTGTGGTTCCCGCTGATCCTGGCGCCTTCGGATGAAACCAAAACGGTCACCCTCGGCGTGCAGCAGTTCATCGGTCAATACGTGACCGACTGGAACTCGGTATTGGCCTCACTGTCGCTGGCCGTGATTCCGATCCTGATCATGTACGTAATATTCTCCCGACAATTGATTCGCGGCCTGACTTCCGGCGCAGTGAAGTAAAAATCAAGTAAGAAATTAAGTAAAACACAGCAGAAGACGAGACATTCCATGGCAAACGTAAGCGTTAAGCAACTCACCAAATCGTATGACGGCAAGCAGAACGTGCTGGCCGACCTCAACCTGGAAATCAAGGATGGCGAATTCGTCGTGCTGGTGGGCCCTTCCGGTTGCGGGAAATCAACCCTGCTGCGCATGTTATGCGGGCTGGAAAGCATCACCAGCGGCGAGTTGTCGATCGGCGACCGGGTAGTCAATCATTTACCGCCGGCCGAACGCGGTATTGCGATGGTGTTCCAAAGCTACGCCTTGTATCCGCACATGACCGTGTACAAGAACATGGCCTTTGGCCTGAAGATCGCCGGCGCCGACAAAGCCGCCATCGACCAGCGCATCCGCCACGCTGCCGGCATCCTGAAAATCGATCATCTGCTGGATCGCTTGCCGCGTGAACTGTCCGGTGGCCAGCGCCAACGCGTCGCCATCGGCCGCGCGATTGTGCGCAAGCCGAAACTATTCCTGTTTGACGAACCGCTATCCAACCTGGATGCCGCATTGCGGGTCCAGACCCGGCTCGAAATCGCCAAGCTGCATAAACAACTGGAAGCCACCATCGTCTACGTCACCCACGACCAGGTTGAGGCCATGACCCTCGGCGACAAGATCGTGGTGATGAACGACGGTTATATCCAACAGGCAGGTTCGCCGCTGGAGCTGTACCAGCGTCCGCAAAACCTGTTTGTCGCGACCTTTATCGGCTCGCCGAAAATGAATCTGTTCACGGGCACGGCGATGGCAATCGAGGCTGACCACCTGCGAATCAAACTTAGCAGCGGCCAGGAAATCCGTGCCGACGTTACTGCGGGGTCCACTAAAGCCGGCGATACCGTCACGGTTGGCCTGCGGCCTGAACATATACTGGAAAACGCGCATAGTGGTGAAGTGTTCAGCGGCAAAGTCAGCATCGTCGAGCATCTGGGCGAAGCCAACTTCATCTACGTCACATTGCAAGACGGCCAGGATCTGCTGGTACGCGGCGACGGCAACAACCCGGTGCATATCGGCGACAGCGTTACCTTGTCAGCGCCAAGCAACGCTTTTCACGTATTCGATGCCCAGGGCCTGGCGTTGGCGCGGTTGAAGCCGGGCAATATGATTTCATCTAAACAATAATAATGCGGATCCGCGATAAACTATGCGCCTTCAAAAAGGCGTGGGAGTTGAATTGAAAACAGCGTACGAATATCTGATCGGCGTCGATGGCGGCGGCACTAAAACCCATATCCGCGTGGAACGCCCGGATGGCAGCCATGTCGCCGACGGCAGCAGCGGGCCATCCGCGCTGATGCATGGCACCGGCAAGGCCTGGGACGCCATCGTCACGGCGCTGGATAGCGCTTTTCAGAATGCGGGCATCAGCCGCCCGCCGTTTCAGGCAATTGCAGCAGGTTGTGGCTTGTCGGGTGTTAACAACCCACTGTGGGCCACGCAATTTACCGAGCAGAACCCTGGCTTCGGCGCGCTGGCGATTGGCACCGATGCTTTCACCACCTTGCTGGGCGCGCATTTGGGCCAGGCCGGCGTGGTGGTGGCGATTGGCACCGGCAGCGTCGGTGAAGTCTTGCGGCCGGACGGCAGCCGCAGCGAGGTCGGCGGCTGGGGTTTCATCACCGGTGACGAAGCCAGCGGCGGCTGGATCGGCCTGCGCGCTGCCAATCATGTGGAGCGCGTGCTGGATGGCCGTGCCGTCGGAGGGCCGCTGGCCAGCGCCATCGTCCGTTTCTGCGGCGGCGGTGAAACATGCAGCGCCAGCGAAAACCGGGAGCGCGTGGTGGCCTGGGCCAACAGCGCCAATCAAAGCCTGTTTGCGCAACTGGCGCCGCTGGTAGTAACTCACGCAGGACAGGATGAAGCCGCGCTTGCCATCTTGCGCAAAGCGGGTAATGAAATCGCCCAGATCGCCCACGCGCTCGATCCTTCGCAGCAATTGCCGATCGCCCTGTGCGGCGGCCTCGCCGTCCCGTTGCAAGCTTATCTGCCGGAACCGTTAAAATCCCGCGCGATTTCGCCGCGCGCCAACGCCGCAACCGGCGCATTGCTGCTGTTGCGCCAGCAGCTCGCAGCAAAGTCTGTAGGAGAAACGACATGAGTAGCAATATGGCTAACAATGCCACACAACTGCATGGTAATGTATTGACCACCGACGGCTGGGTTGATGGCAGCATAGGCTTCAGCGACATGATCACGGAAATCCGCGGTGAAGCGCTGGACCATGCGCCGGCCGACGGCGATTATATTTTGCCCGGCTTTATCGATTTACACGTCCACGGCGGCGGCGGCAAGGACATCATGGAGGCCGGCGAAGCAGTGCACGTGGTCTCGCGCCTGCACGCACAACATGGCACCACCAGCATGCTGGCCACCACCATGACCGCGCCGGCGGAAGAACTGGAAGCTGCGCTGGGCGCAATCGGCCGTGCCTGTCGTGGCCGCCGCGCAGGTAGCGCGCGTGTGCTGGGCGCGCACCTGGAAGGCCCTTATATCAATCCCGGCAAGCTCGGCGCGCAACCCGATTTTGCGATTGCCGCGACCTTGGAACAGGTAGACTGGCTGCGCAGTTTTGCGCCGTTGAAACTGATCACCATCGCGCCTGAAATCAATGGCCACATGGCCTTGGTGAAAACCCTCTCTAATCTCGGCATGCGGGTGCAGATCGGCCATACCCTGGGTACGTATGAAGATGGCGTGGCCGCCCTGAAAAATGGCGCCGCCGGGTTTACCCACCTGTTCAACGCCATGAGTTCATTTCATCATCGGCAACCCGGCATGGCTGGCGCCGCCCTGGCCCACGCCGAATATGCCGAACTGATTCCGGATCTGCTGCATGTCCATCCGGGCGCCATCAAGACTGCGCTGCGGGCGATCCCGCGCCTGTATTGCGTCACCGATTCCACCGCTGCTTCGGGCATGCCGGACGGCGAATACATGCTGGGACGCCAGGTTGTCCATAAATGCCTGGGCGGCGTCCGCCTTGCCGACGGTACGCTGGCCGGCAGCACGCTGACCATGGACCAAGCCTTGCGCAACCTGGTTTCGCTCGGATTGGAAATAGCCGAGGCATCGCTGCGCGTCTCCACCTATCCGGCCGACTATCTCGGCATGCAGGAACGCGGCCGCCTCAAAGAAGGCTGCTTCGCCGACATCCTGGTGCTGGATCGCCAGCTCAAACTCAAAGCCGTATATGTAGAAGGAGAAAAAATTGACCTCGTTGATGCTTAAAGAAGCCCGCTCGGCGGCAGAATATGTCGCCTTGCAGCTCAGCCAGGATAGAGACCGCTACGCAGAACTGGGACAGCGCCTCAGGGCTGGACCGCCATCGACCATCCTGACAGTTGCGCGCGGCAGTTCCGACCATGCCGCCAATTATTGCGCCTATCTGATCATGGCGCGCCTGGGCCGGATTGTCGCCTCGCTGCCGCTATCGCTGGTGACCCTGAACAAAGCGCCATTGATCGCCCGCGACGCACTCGCCATCGCTATTTCACAGTCGGGCCAAAGCCCTGACGTGATCGAACCTATCCGTTATTTCCGTGATAGTGGCGCCACCACCGTGGCCCTGGTCAACGACGCCGCATCGCCGCTTGCCTCTGCCGCCGAATGGGCCCTGCCCCTGCATGCCGGCGCCGAACTGAGCGTAGCCGCCACCAAGAGCTTTATCGCCAGCCTGGTAGCTGCCGCCAGACTCACCGCGCACTGGCAAGACGACGCCGCATTCCTGGCCGCCATCGACGCCTTGCCGCAAGCATTGACTGCCGCCACCCAGTTAGACTGGGCACCCGCCATCGAAGTGTTGGCGCCCTCGTCGCGCATCATGGTGGTAGGCCGCGGCATCAGCCTGCCGCTGGCATTGGAATCGGCATTGAAATTCAAGGAAACCTCGGCCATCCAGGCCGAGGCGTTCAGCGGCGCTGAAATCAAACATGGCCCGATGGCCTTGATCGACGAAGGCTATCCGCTGTTGATCTTCGCTACGCGCGGACCGACCCAGGGCGGTTTGCTCAAGTTGGCCGAAGAAATGCGCGGACGTGGCGCCAAAGTGTTGCTGGCTGCACCAGACGATGTTGCCACACGCGACCTGACGTTGCCAGTCGCCGCTACTCCGGATCTCGATCCTATCGTGGCAATCCAGGCTTTCTACGTAATGGCGGCACAGCTGGCGGTGGCGCGTGGCATGGATCCTGACCAGCCACGGCATTTGAGCAAGGTCACCAAGACCCAATAAGAGCGCAACACGTAACTCCTCATGATCCTGACCGTTGCGAAATTGCAGGTCTCCAAAAATGTCATTCCGACACACATCGGAATGACATGGCAAAAATATTCGCCGTGCTTTAAAACATATGACGCATGCCAACCCGCAGCAACGCCTGCGCGTTGCTGCTTGACGGCTCGAACGATTCGCCGATGACACCAGCCACGCCGGCTGATGCTCTGCGATAGTCCGCTGAGATGTAGATGTCGCTACGTTTGGACAGATGGTAATCCAGGCCCAGCGACACCTGGTTTGCTTTTGTACCAGCCACATGCATGCGCTGATAGCCCAGCGTACCGTCAAGAGCAGCACTGATATGATAATGACCGCCGATTTCGATCAGGCGCAGATTTTCTGTATTGCCGTAACCTTTGAATTTGATGTCTGCGAAATTGATCATTGCGGTGAAGTCGCCAATTTCATAGGCGCTCCCGATGGCAAATATGTTCTGGCGATCAATCGCCATATCCTCGATCGGTGTACGGTCGCCGGTTTCCGGATCAATCTCGAACGTAGACCGACCCAGGAAAGTTGACAGGCCCAGGCTTTGATAAGGGCCGATAGCTTCTGTGCCGCGTGGTTTATTGAGCTGCATATAGGAAGCGCCGATGGCAAATGGGCCGGTGGCATAGTGTGCCCCTATATTCCATGCGCTACCGCTGCCACCGCCCGCAGTATCTTCATCGGGGTGGGCGCTCTTGTCCGCAAATGAGTACAGGGCGCCGAAGGTCAAACCGTCGAATTCGGCACTGGAAAATTTGATTGAACGTTGTATCGCATTACCTGCGATGCGATCGAAATCACCTTGATGGGCGGCATAACCGCTTGCGCCGGCACTAATGTTGAACGGTGTGACATAGTCATTAATCAAATCCAATTGAGTGCCGAAAGTCACCTGGCCATGGCGGCTTCCCAGGCCAACCATGGCAATCCGGTCAAACAATGTGCCTTCCGAGGACAATGAACCATTGTCCAGATTGAAGCTATTCTCCAGCTGGAACACCGCATGCAACCTGCCCCCCAGGGTTTCCACACCTTTCATGCCCCAGTGATTGGGATCCATCACCCCGCCATCCAGCTTTCTATTACTTTGACCAGCTTCATTGTTGACAAAGGTAACGCCGGCGTCCAGCACACCATAAAAGACAACACTGGTCTTTGGAGTGCCCTTCCTATCGTCTTCCGGCATCGCGGTTTGGGCCAGGACAGCCGGTGAGAATGCAATGGCGCAGCTGCTGCCAATGACGCTTAATAAATTTTTCATATCTGTATTCCTGTTTTTTTTGACGAGTTGAATGCGCGATGAACAAGCAGGCAGATGGGCTTCACCCGACTGCTTGTTACAAGTTAATGTGCGGTTAGAACCACTGACCGTAACGACGGATATAGATCGTCTTCACTAACTGAGTCAGCACCATGTAACCAACCATGGTGGCGATCAGCCAAAGGAAATACGATTTATCAAGAGGGATGAATCCTATGGATGCAGCCAATGGCGAGAACGGCAGGTAGCAACCGATCGCGATGGCAATCGAAGTCGACAGCAGCACCGGCAATGTCGCTGTACTTTGAATGAAAGGAATCTTGCGAGTGCGCAGCATATGTACGACCAGCGTCTGTGAAACCAGGCCTTCAATAAACCAGCCGGAATGCATGATGCTTGCCCCCCCGTCTCCGGTGCCTGCGTAGTAAGCGGCGCCGGCGCCAAACACTGTCCACATCAAGACATAGGTAGTCATATCGAATACCGATGAAGTCGGGCCAAGCCAGAGCATGAAACGGCGGATATTCTTGGCTTCCCATTTACGTGGGTTCTTGAGGAAATCTTCATCCATCTTGTCCCACGGCAGCATCATTTGCGAAATGTCGTAGATCAGGTTTTGAATCAGCAGATGCACCGCCAGCATTGGCTCCCACGGTAGCCAGGCAGACGCGACCAGCACCGAAAACACGTTGCCAAAATTGGAACTGGCAGTCATGTTCAGATATTTGAGAATATTGCCGAATGTTTCACGCCCCTTGACGACGCCCTCTTCCAGCACCATCAAGCTCTTTTCAAGCAAGATAATATCGGCGGTTTCTTTCGCAATATCCGCGCCGCTATCAACGGAAATACCAACATCGGCATCGCGCAGTGCCGGCGCGTCGTTAATGCCGTCGCCAAGGAAGCCGACTGTATGGCCGTTCGCTTGCAACGCCTTGACTACGCGCGATTTTTGCAGGGGAGTAAGTTTGGCAAAGACTGTGGTGTACTTGACCGCATCATTCAGGCGCTCATCATCCATCGCCTCAATTTCCGGACCGACCAGGGGCACACCCGGATCAAGACCGACATCGCGACAGACTTTGAGCGTCACAATGGCGTTATCGCCAGTCAACACCTTGACTGCAACGCCGTAATCCTGCAAAGCACGAATGGCCGGTGCGGCAGAGTCCTTTGGCGGATCGAAAAAGGTAAGGAAGCCGCGCACAACCAGTTTCTCTTCGTCAGAGGTCTTGTACTGCGCCTTGGCATCCGCAGCATCAATCTGGCGTGTCGCGACAACCAGGACACGATAGCCTTCTTCGTTGTATTCCCGCGATTTTTCCAGCAACTCGGTACGCGTTTTTTCATCCAGCGGCTGTACGACATTACCTTCTTGCGCGTGCGTGCACACCGCCAGCATTTCTTCGACGGCGCCTTTGGACACCATCAACTGTGCGCCGCCTTGATCTTCCACTATCACTGACAGACGGCGACGAATGAAATCGAAAGGCATTTCATCGATTTTGCTGTACTGCAGGAGTTTCGCGGCCGGGCCCCGTTCATCAGCATGGCTGACAACAGCGATATCCATCAAATTCTTTTGCCCGCTTTGGTGGAAACTGTTCAGCCAGGCGAGTTGCAAGATATTTTTATCTTCTTTGCCACCGATATCCAGATGACGTTCCAGGATGATCTTGTCTTGCGTCAACGTGCCAGTCTTATCGGTGCACAATACATCCATAGCGCCAAAATTCTGTACCGAGTTCAAGCGTTTAACCACCACTTTGCGCCGCGCCATAGCCATGGCGCCTTTGGCCAGGTTGGCCGAGACGATCATCGGCAACATCTCCGGGGTCAAGCCAACCGCCACCGCCAACGCAAATGTCAGTGCCGACATCCAGTCGCCCTTGGTCAGTCCGTTAATCATGAAAACGACAGGCACCATGACCAGCATGAAGCGAATCAACAGCCATGAAACGCTGCTCACACCACGATCGAAACTGGTTTCAACACGCTTATGGCTCACCACATTTTTTGCCAGCGAACCGAAATAGGTATTGGCGCCGGTGGCCACCACCACGGCGGTTGCGGTACCGCTGACGACGTTAGTCCCCATGAAACAGATATCGGAAAGATCAAGCAAGTCCGCTTTGCTGTCAGGATCGGCATTGGTATTTGGATCGGCATTGGCGGATTTCTGCGCTACGGCGCCGAGCGTGTCGTATTTTTCGACCGGCAGCGCTTCACCCGTCAGGATTGCCTGGCTGATGAACAGATCGCGCGATGCAAACAGCCGGATATCTGCAGGAATCATGTCGCCAGCCTGCAAACTGACTACATCACCGACCACCAGTTCTTGCATTGGAACTTCCCGGCGCTCAGGCTTGGCGGTATCATTCGTCCGGCGCAGGACAGCGGCAGTGTTACGCACCATGGATTTCAACCGTTCCGCCGCTTGATTCGAGCGGTATTCCTGATAAAAACGGAGGAAACTACTAAGAAGCACCATCGTCACCAGGATAATGATGCCGGTGTAACTACGATCGTCAGGCTCTTCCAGATAAACATCCGTAATAAAGCTGACGCATGCCAGTACCAGCAGCACGATCACGAAGGGGTTTTTAAAGGCTAGGAACAGCTGCACCAGCACGTGTGGCGCCTTGTCGTGCGCGACTTCGTTTGGGCCGGAGCGCCGCAGACGCTCCGCAGCCTCATGCGCAAACAGGCCTAGTGGCGAGCTTTTGGTGCTATTAAAGGTGGATTGAAAAGGTTTTCCGGATTCTTCGGCTACGCGCATCGAAATTTCTTCTTCCGATGCAGACGACGTCGATACGAATCCTTTCTGCTTCTGCTTGGGCTGACCTGTTTTATGCGGTGGTGTCTGAGTCATTTGATTCTCCTGCGCCGCGTGGCTGGCGCGAGAAAATCCTGTCTTTATTCAGACAATACCATCCCCCGCCGCGCCACGACTAAGCGTGTTCGGTTGATAAAAATACTTGGACGAAGGCCGCCCGCTGTGGTTATCGTGATGACTATCCAAGCGGGCGTCCTATCGCTGCCTTCGCTGTCGCCTTCCATGAAATCCTTTAGTTTTAGTTACACTTGTTGAAGTTAATTTTTCCGTGCCCTCTTGTGTACATTTGCAAGCACACAGCCTTGATGAAACCCATTTTTTTCACGCCAATCAATGATTCATAAAGATGGGAGCGGTGTACACCTGCTTTGCGCTATCCACCTCCAATGGCGACAATATATTCAATAGAATAAACAGCCAGGCCATGGCTACAGCGAGGGCTAGCAATACTGCGTTTCTTGCGCTTAAAAATTGATGATGCATACCCACCTCCGTACGCGATTCTTTTAACTCTCAATGACCGTTGTTACCCGTCAAAGCCCCATAAATGCCGTAATTCGGAGTGTGTTGCCGAGGGTCGTGCGAACGTATCTCGCGTACATTTGTAGTGGCCTGGCGTGCAGTCCAGCCGAAAATCCAGCCTTTGGATTTGTTTGCAGCGCGAGACTGTTGATTGTTGGTTGCGAATAATTTGATTGTCATGATTTGCCTCAAATGGTCGTGATTGATTAGCGGCTCTTCGAATGGAGAGCCGGTATCAGAGGCAAGTAAGGGCCGCGCATGAGGTGCATGCGCAATGACAAGACGCCAGGCAGGTTTTTAGCCAGCCTGACAGCGGTGTGGAAGCAAACGATATGTGATCGTTATGCCAGCGGATCGCTAGTTCATCAACAGCTAGCCTGTCGACGCTGGAAAATAACGGCGACAGGCTAAAGCAATATCAGAAGAAAAACGGCAACACTGCACAGCCCTTGCTTGCGTATTAGAGATGCCTTACAACAGGGACAACTGGGAGGACAGTCCAAGTCAACATTCCTTTATAAGCGCGCCGGGTTGGCAACCGGTTCATGGTTGCCGACAGCTGGTGAGTGGGCTGAAGAATTCGGGCGATACCGGTCCTTCAGTGCGTTGCCTGGCGATGCCAGTAGTGATTTTTCCGTGATGCTTTCCCAATGGATGTTGCGCACGCTTTTTTCCAAACCCAGGCGATTCACCAGCCGCACCAAAGCTGCACGTTCACTAACCGAGCACAGTAATTCGATAGTGATGCGGCTCAAAAACCGCGAAACAGAGCGTTGATAACAATCATATTGCGCCAGGCCATCTTGCAGGCATAACCGCAACAAGTCTTTGATGGCGGCACTGTCCGCGCTACGAACGAGCGTAACGATGCGGTAGGGAAACCGTGCGTGCGATGTTTGTTGCACGCCCGCGCTGTACGCCGCACATGCCCGGGACGTATTTATTTGTCTGGAAAGATGGGACACATCAATCTCCTTTAACCAATACTTCCGCAATGGCAATGACGTAATCAGTCAGGACGAGCGAGGTCGAAACCAGGCTAGGCACGAAAAATTCGTTATAGCAGTGCGGAAAACGGTTAATAACCGAATTGAATAATTGGATGGGGATTTAAAGTGCGGTCTTGCTGGTCGCATCTACAACTCGGCTTGCGCAAAACTGTAGCGGAGGGAGGTCTGCTAAAACTATGCGGGCTGTGCCGGGCTGATCACCCATCCACTTCTACTATTAGAACTACAGTCCACAGTGGACCTCCATATAATGCAATGCCCGAAGTGTATAGATTTAATAACAAGTGTGTCAAGAACAAACCCGACCTTATTTTGTAAGGAATTTCTGAAAATTGGAACACGGATAAAATAAGAGATTGCCGTAAAGCACACCACCATCATCATTGGAATCTTATGCAAAATATTCAAGCTGTAGAACTGGCCAAAGCCTATCGCCTGCTCAACCACGGCCCTACCACCATCGTCACCAGCGCGCATGGCGGCGTCAGCAACGTGATGGCGGCAGCGTGGGCGATGTCGCTCGATTTCGATCCGCCCAAAGTGCTGCTGGTGATCGACAGCAGCACCCTGACCCGCGAACTGGTGGAAGCGTCCGGCGAGTTCGCCTTGAATATCCCGACGCGGGCACTGGCTGAAACCACGTTGGCGGTGGGATCCAGTTCGGGCCGCGACGGCGACAAATTTTCCGCGCTGGATATTGCGACGTTCCCGGCGGAGAAAATTGCGGCGCCGCTAATGTCCGGCTGCCTGGCTTGGCTCGAATGCAAGGTGATTCCCGAACCGCACAACCAGCAGCGCTACGATCTGTTTATCGCCGAAGTGGTCGCCGCCCGGGCCGATGCAGCCGCCTTTTCCGCAGGCCGCTGGCATTTCCCGGCTGACGATCAACGCTCGCTGCACTATCTGTCCGGCGGCGCCTTCTTTGCTACCGGCGAAGCATTCAATGTCGAACTGAAGACGTAACGAGGATTCAATTCCCCGCAGACAAGGAATCAACTGTGATCGACGCGGATTTCCAACTTTGCTCAAACCTTTTTAATGCCTGATTGATATTTGCTTAATCTGACCTAGCATTCAGTTTAGCGTGCGGGTTCGCACGCTATAACGCGCTGCTCAAACGATAATGCAAGAGAAGGAGTCAAGACAAAATCGCTGGCAAGACAGCGCTTCACAGATGGCGAAGGAGAAATCCCATGAAATTCATAACGACGTTCTCTTGGAAAGCCGACCCGAAGATCCGCGAGGAAGGTATTGCCCGCTTCAAAAAGACTGGCGGACTACCGCCAAAAGGGGTCACGCTGCTGGGACGCTGGACACGCGTCGACTTAAACGGCGGCTTTGATCTGATTGAGAGTGACGATCCAAAAGCCATGGCGGAGTTTTCATTGATGTGGAGCGACCTGATGGAATTAACGACGGTCCCTATTCTTGAAGATGAGGCGTTGGCTGCGGTATTGCAGCGCATCGACAACTAAAAGGCGGCATTCAAATTGGCGCAAGCGCCCGTTAGCGGAACGATTGATCAAACCGTGAAGCATGAGCCCCGATCACGGGCGCGCCCTGCCGTAGCATGAATATACCGGGTCGCCGGCATTTTCCCTATGTGCAACTGCATTCGCGTCCTAAGCCATTGACGCCATCGCCTTTATTACCACGAAGTATTTAACGTTGGCCCGGAAGCTGAACGACGGTTCAGTCCCATGGCGGCAGTGGCATCATCCGCGCCCGATAAACGGCATATTGGTCGCCATCACCGTCATGAACTGAACGTTCGCATCCAGCGGCAAACTGGCCATATACAGCACCGCATTGGCGACATTTTCAACTGACATCGTCGGTTCCACGGCGATTTGGCCGTTGGCTTGCAAGATGCCCTGCTCCATCCGTTCAGTCATGTCGGTGGCGGCATTGCCGATATCGATCTGGCCGCAGGCGATATTGTATTTACGGCCGTCCAGCGAGGTCGACTTGGTAAGACCCGTAATGGCGTGCTTGGTCGCGGTATAGGCCACCGAATTGGGCCTTGGCACATGGGCCGCAATCGAACCGTTATTGATGATGCGGCCACCGCCCGGCGTTTGCACCTTCATGATGCGGAACGCTTCCTGCGTACACAGGAAAGCGCCGCTCAGATTGACATCGACGGACGCTTTCCATTGCGCGAAATCGACATCTTCCAGCGATGCCGACTTGGTAAAGATACCGGCATTATTGAACAGCAGATCCAGCCGGCCAAACTGCTCTCGGACTTTTTCAAATAGCGCTTTGACCGACGCCGGATCGCTGACATCCGCAGACACCGGCAAGGCATGTGCACCCAGCGCCCCTGCAGCGGCAATCGTGTCCTCCAATGCGGCGATGCGTCGGCCCGCCAGCACCACGCTGTAATCGTTACGCAGCAAGGCTAGAGCGATGTGCTTGCCGATTCCCGAGCCTGCGCCTGTAACCAGAGCGACTTTTTTCATTGTTGCCATATCCTGTGCTCCTTGACCTGTTTTCTACATTAATTTCCTACATCCACTTCCCTCATTTTAACGGTGTTTCCGTGCCAGGCCGGTATCGCCTGAACACGGCGCGCAAACTTGTAATATTCAAATGCAACTTTGATCGTTCACACCAATATGTTGTTTTGTTAATCTGCCCTGCATGGCGATCGCTTTTCACGTTCCGCCAAACAAATCGAAATGCCAACCAGGGACCACCATAACAATGAAATCACTTGCCATCTTATTTACCGGCCTGACGCTGCTGTCGGGACTGGCCCATGCAGACAAACTCGACGACATCAAGAAGGCCGGCGTATTGCGGGTCGCCACTTTCGACGGCAATCCGCCGTTTGGCTTTGTCGATCAGAAGACCAATAAAATCATCGGCCTGGATGTCGACTACGCCAACGAAGTCGCAAAAAAGCTCGGCGTCAAAGTGGAACTGGTGCCGACCAATCCTGCCAACCGGATTCCCTTGCTGACATCCGGCAAGGTCGATGTGGTTTTCGCCAATTTCACCATCAACGCCGAGCGCGCCCAGGTGATCGACTTCAGCATTCCCTATTTCGCTTCCGGCCAGCAGTTCCTGGCCAAGAAAGGTGTCCTGAAAAATGCAACGCAAATTACTGAGCTGCGTATAGGAACCGACAAAGGCACCACCATGGAAACCACTTTGCGCGAGAAATACCCGGCAGCCAAGGTTGTTCTATACGATGACACCCCGTTTGCCCTGGCCGCCCTGCGCAACGGCAACGTCCAGGCAATCACCCAGGACGGCTCCAAGCTGATCGCACTGCTGGCGAATATCCCGGATAAGGAAAAATATGAAATCCCGGCATTTGCCATTTCCGAAGAGTACGAAGGCATCGGCGTGCCCAAGGGTGAAACCCGCCTGGTCAATGTACTGAATGAGACCCTGCACGAATTTGAAAAGAATGGCACCGCGCTCAAGATCTACGACAAGTGGTTCGGCCCCAACAGCAAATCGCCGTTGCCGCGCCTGTTCAAGATCGGCGATACCAAGCTGAGTCAAAACTAGTCATCCACCGTGTATCTGTCTTGCACCGGCAATCCTTGGGGCCTATTAGCACTTAATTTGGGAGTGCTAATAGGCCCCGAGGTTACCGGTGGTTTTTTGTTTACCTGTAGCAAAGTAAAAAATGACTGAGTTTCAATCGATCCTGGGGCAAATGCTGGCCCCCAAATACCTGGGCTGGCTGGTCGACGGCCTGTGGCTGACGCTGCTGCTGTCCGCCATAGTCAGCGTACTTTCCACCTTGCTGGGCATAGTCATTGCAGCTGCACGCTCCAGCCAGCGGTGTTTCCTGTCACTGCCTGCCCGCGGCTTTCTCTCCATATTCCGCAATACCCCGCTGCTGGCGCAACTGTTTTTCTGGTATTTCGGCGTCTCCAGCCTGTTGCCGGAATCTGCAGTGGCATGGCTGAATACAGTACATAGCCTGGCGCTGGGGCCTTATCTGAAATTGACATGGCCATCGTTCGAGCTGCTCTGCGCGATCTTCGGCCTGAGCCTGTATTCCGCCGCCTACGTCAGCGAAGAAATCCGCGCCGGCATGCGTGGCGTTGCAGATGCGCAAAGACTGGCGGCTGCGGCACTCGGCTTGAATCGCTGGCAGGGATTACGTTACGTGATCCTGCCGCAGGCAATACGCATCGCACTGCCGCCCTTGCTTGGCCAATACATGAATATCGTCAAGAACACTTCATTGACCATGACCATCGGCCTGGCTGAACTGTCTTACACCTCGCGCCAGGTAGAAGCGCAAACCTTCAAGACATTCCAGGCTTTCGGCGTGGCGACCTTGTTTTACATCGCCACCATCGCGCTGATTGAAACAATGGGGCAACTGATCCGGCGCCGACAGAAACTTGCCGGCAACGTGCAGCGATGAACATGCAATTCAGCGTATTGACGGACAACCTGCCGTACCTGCTTTGGGGCGTCTATCCCGACGGCCCGCTAGGCGGAGCAGCCCTGACTGTATTGCTCAGCATCGGCTCGGCGCTGGCTTCGGCGTTGCTGGGCCTGGTGCTGGGCATCGCCCTGTCGCTGGCGCGCGGCTGGCCGCATCTGCTGCTGACCATGGTGCTCGGCTTCTTCCGGGCGATTCCGGTGCTGATGCTGATTTTCTGGACTTATTTCCTGTTGCCGATTGTTTTCCATATCAACGTGCCCGGCGTCCTGTCCGTGATGTGCGCCCTGGCGCTGATCGGCGGCGCCTACCTGGCGCACTCGGTACATGCCGGCATCAGCGGCATCAAGGCAGGCCAATGGGATGCCGGCCTGTCGCTAGGCATGACGCGCATGTCGGCGCTGCGCCATATCGTACTGCCGCAAGCGTTGCAAATGATGCTGCCCTCGTTCGTCAATCAATGGGTAACCCTGATCAAAGACAGCTCGTTGGCCTACATTGTAGGTGTCGGGGAGTTGTCGTTCGTGGCGGCACAGGTGAATAGCCGGGTGATGATTTATCCGGCAGAGATATTCATGTTCATCGGCTTGATTTATTTTGTGCTGTGCTCGGGATTGGGCTGGCTTGCGGATCGGGCTGCGGCGTATTTTCAGGCCACTCAAGATTGGCTGCAAAATCAAGCACACTGATCGATTTGGCAACTTTATGACTGCTCTGGCAAAACCAATCGACAGTCGCATTGACTAAAGCAAGATTGAATTTATACTGTACATACATACAGTATAATATGTATCTCAATTTCGCCTTGAAAATTTGCCATCTCGTCATGCCAATGCCCGCCAGCGCCCCATCCAGCATTTCCGCCGCCGCCCAATCGGTCGTTGCGACGTTGCCGCATGCCTTGTGGCGCGCAGACCAGATGGGGTCTTACCAGGGCGTGGTCACCGCTTCCGGCTACCCGGCCCTGGACCGCGAGTTGCCGAATGGCGGCTGGCCGCATTCGGCATTGATAGAGTTGCTGTTGCAACAAGCCGGCAGTGGCGAAATACGCTTGTTGCAGCCGGCGCTGGCGCGCCTTGCCCGGCAGCGCCGGATCGTCTTGCTGCAACCGCCGCATTTGCCGCAGATCGGCGCCTGGAACGCCTCCGGCCTGGCCAGCGAGCAACTGTTATGGATAAAAGCCGCACGCAGCGCCGATGCATTGTGGTCGGCGGAACAGGTGTTGCGTAACGGCAGTTGCGGCGCGTTGCTGTTGTGGCAGCCGCACATCCGGGGTGAGGCTTTGCGCCGTTTGCATCTGGCGGCCCAGGCCAGCGACACCATGTTGTGGGTACTGCGGCCGCTCAGCGCCGCCCACGAATCCTCGCCTTCACCTTTACGCCTGACCTTGCGGCCGGCGCGCGGCGGCGTCGAAATCCAGCTACTCAAACGCAAAGGACCGCAACACGAACACGCGTTTTACCTGCCCTTGTCGGCAGTCATACCCGAGACTGAGCCGGCGGCCGCTGCCCCACTCACTCCGTCCACTCCGCTAACTACTTCTACCGCACGCAATCATGGCTCTCTGGATAGGCATACACCTGCCGCTGCTGGCGCTGGAAACATTGCGCCCGCGCTGGTCTGAGCCCTGCATGCTCGCGGTTCTGGAGCATGACCAGGTGCTGACCATGACCGCCAGCGCGGCTGCCAGCGGCATCCGGCCGGGCATGCGCCGCGGCGGCGTGCTGGCGCTGGCGCCGCAGGCGTCGCTATGCGAGCGGGACTTGACGCGCGAACAAGGTGCGCGCGACGATATCGCGCTGACCTTGCTGCAATACACGCCGGAAGTGGCGCATGCTGAAGAAGATTCGCTGCTGCTCGATATCAGCGCCAGCCTGAGTGCTTTCGGTGGCCGGCTGGCACTATGCCGCCGCATCCGCGAGAGTATCCAGGCACTTGGCTTCACGCCCCATGTCAGCATGGCGCCAACCGCGCAAGGCGCATGGCTGCTGGCTCGCCATCGTCGCCATGCGCCGGGCTTGGCCCGACAACGCCGCAGCTTGCGTTTAGCCAGCATGCAGCGGCGGCTGGATGCTTTGCCGTTCATGATCTTGCCAGCGGCACGTCCTTACCAGGAGTGGCTGGCGGGTATCGGTTGCCAGACCCTTGCCGATTTACGCAGATTACCGCGCGCGGGCTTGCAGCGACGCAGCGACAAGCACATCCTGGAAACCCTGGATCGCGCCTACGGCACAGCGCCGGAAATGTTTGAATGGGTGCAGGCGCCGCAAACATTCTGCGCCTGGCTGGAACTACCGGACCGCATTGAACATGCCGAAGCAGTGCTGTTTGCCGCACGCCGTCTGATCCTGCAAATGGTCGGCTGGCTGGTAGCGCAGCAACTGGCAGTGTCGCGCTTTTTACTATCGCTGGAACATGAGCGCGGCCGCCAGGCAATCGCCCCCATGCCATTGGAAATCTCACTGGCCGAACCGGCATGGCATGAAGAACATCTGCTGCGCTTGTTAAAGGAACGATTAGGCCGGCTACAACTCGATGCCCCCGTGATTGCCTTGCGCTTGCAGGCATCGCAGGTGGCAGCGATGCTGCCGCCGACTGCTTCGCTGTTTCCAGAACCGGGCGGCGCACCCGGTGCTTATGCGCGCTTGCTGGAGCTGTTAAGCGCGCGGCTCGGCAGCGAAAATGTGTTGAAACCCGCCGCGCTAGCCGATCACCGGCCGGAAATCGCCAACGCCTGGCAAGCTGCGACTGACAATAGCCGCCAGCGACCGCAGGAGGAAACGTTGCAGCAGATCCAGCCGCAGCGGCCATTCTGGCTCTTGCAACAACCGCTAGCCTTGACGTGGCGTAACAACCGACCGTTTTATGGTTCTCCCCTCCGCCTGCTGTCAGGGCCGGAACGTATCGAATGCGGCTGGTGGGATGGCGCGGCAACCATACGCGATTACTTCGTGGCGGAAGGCGAAGACGCAGCTTGCTATTGGATCTACCGCGAACGCGACGACGATGACTTTCGTTGGTTCCTGCATGGCTTGTTTGCCTGATTCGCGGCTATTGCATATGAACGAAAACTTTTCCTCCGCGCCGCCGCCCATGCTGCCAGAATATGCAGAGCTGCAATGCGTCTCGAATTTCAGCTTCCTGCGCGGCGCCTCGCATCCCGAAGAACTGATAGAGCGTGCCGCCCAGCTCGGTTACAGAGCATTGGCGATTGCCGATGAATGCTCGCTGGCCGGTGTGGTTCGAGCACATATGGAGGCAAAGAAACACCATATATCGTTGCTGATCGGTAGCCAGTTCCAGCTGCATGAGGCCGATGGCAGCCCGGCTTTTTCCCTCATCGCACTGGCGAAAAATCGCGAAGGCTACGGCAATCTGTCGGAACTCATCACATTGGCGCGCAGCCGCGCCGACAAGGGTCATTATCTGCTCACGCCGCAAGACCTGGACCAGCCAGATAACGCCAACGCCCATCTGCGGCAGTTACCTGATTGCCAGCTGATCCTGTTGCCCGTGCATGGCATCGATAGCGCAACGCTGATACGCCAGGCGACATGGCTAGGCGATACTTTTCCTGGCCGCGGCTGGATAGGCCTGACCATGCTGCATCAGGTCGGCGATGAACGGCAACGTGCCGTAATTGAACAAGTCGCGCAGCAACTCGGCTTGCCGGTTGTTGCCACCGGCGACGTCTGCATGCATCGCCGCTCGCGCAAGCCACTGCAAGATACGCTGACTGCAATCCGGCTCGGCAAGTCTGTCGCCGCATGCGGTTATGCGCTGGCGCCGAATGCCGAACAGCATCTGCGCGCCAGGCTGCGGCTGGCCAATCTATATCCGGCCGCCGCCCTGGCCCAAACCATAGAGATAGCCGACTCCTGTACCTTTTCGCTGGATGAGCTGCGCTATGAGTATCCGGATGAGATTGTGCCGCCGGGATATACCCCGGCCAGCTATCTGCGCCAGCAAACTTATATCGGCGCGCGTGACCGTTTCTCCGATGAGATTCCGGCGGTGGTGCAGAAACAGCTGGAAGACGAACTGGATCTGATTCATGAACTCGAATACGAAGCTTATTTCCTGACGGTCTACGACATTGTCCAGTTTGCCCGCCAACAAGGCATCTTGTGCCAGGGCCGTGGCTCGGCGGCCAACTCGGCGGTGTGTTACTGCCTCGGCATTACCGAGGTCGATCCGGCGCAAAGCACCTTGCTGTTCGGCCGCTTCATCAGCCGGGAACGCAATGAACCGCCTGACATCGATGTCGATTTCGAGCATCAGCGGCGCGAAGAAGTAATCCAGTACATCTACAACAAATACGGCCGGCGGCGTGCCGCCCTTACCGCGGTAGTCATCAGTTATCGGCCGCGGAGCGTCTTGCGCGATGTCGGCAAAGCGCTGGGCGTCGATCCGGGCCTGGTCGACCAGGTCGCCAAATCGCAACGCTGGTGGGATGACAAGCAGCAGTTGCAGCAAAATTTCAGCGAGCTTGGCATGGCCGCAAACACACCGATTGCAGAACAATGGGCCGATCTGTCCCATACGCTGATGGGTTTTCCGCGCCATCTGTCGCAGCATCCGGGCGGCTTTGTGATTGCGCGCGGCAAGCTGTCGCGGCTGGTGCCTATTGAAAACGCCGCAATGAAGGATCGCAGCGTAGTGCAATGGGATAAAGACGATCTGGATTCGCTGCGCATACTCAAGGTCGACGTGCTGGCGTTGGGCATGTTGTCGATGTTGCGGCGAGCGCTGGCGATGGTGGCGCTGCAACGCGGCGAACCTTTCGAAATGAGAGACATCCCGCGTGAAGATCCGGTGACTTACGACATGATTTGCCAGGCCGACACCATAGGCGTGTTCCAGATTGAAAGCCGGGCTCAGATGAGCATGTTGCCGCGCCTGCTGCCGCGTAAATTCTACGATCTGGTGATCCAGGTCGCGATCGTCCGGCCGGGGCCGATTCAAGGCGGCATGGTTCATCCTTTTCTGCAAAACAGGAAAAAAAGGGAAGAGGACATCGTTTACCCAAAACCCGAATTAAAGGGAGCATTGGGTAGAACCCGAGGTGTGCCAATTTTTCAGGAACAAGTAATGCAAATCGCCGTGATCGCGGCTGGCTTTACCGAAGGTGAAGCCGATAGCCTGCGACGTTCGATGGCGGCATGGAAGCGCAAAGGCGGCCTCGACAAATTCGAACGCAAGCTGATCGATGGCATGGTCAACAACGGTTATGAAGAAGATTTCGCCAAAGCTATCTACAGCCAGATCCAGGGCTTCGGCGAATACGGCTTCCCCGAAAGCCACGCCGCCAGTTTCGCTTTGCTGGCCTATGCCAGTTCCTGGCTGAAATGCCACGAACCCGAAGCTTTCCTGGCAGCGCTGCTGAATAGCCAGCCGATGGGATTTTATTCGCCGTCACAACTGGTGCAAGACGCACGCCGGCATGGCGTCGAAGTGCTGCCGGTCGACATCAACCTGAGCAACTGGGAGGCCACCCTGGAACCGGCCTCAAGCGGCCGGCCGGCGGTGCGGCTGGGACTCAACCTGGTGCGCGGCCTGAACTTCGATAATGCGGAAGAAATTGAAGCGGCACGCGCAGTACGCGCTTTCACCGACCTGAATGACATGGCCTTGCGCAGCGGCTTGAAGCGCGATCAATTGCAGGCGCTGGCGGCCGCCAATTCGCTCGCCCCGCTGGTCGGCAATCGGCGTCAGGCACTGTGGCAGGCGCTAGTCAGCACGCCGGAAAAAGGTTTGCTGAAGCAGGCCCGGGTGGCAGAAGAAGAACTGCTGCTGGCAGCACCCTCTGAGGGAGAAAACCTGCTGAACGACTATAGTTCAATGGGCTTGACCCTGGGTCGTCATCCGTTGGCGCTGCTACGCCCGCGATTAAACGCCCAGCGCTTCATGGCCGCTGAAGTGCTCAACACATACAGCAACGGCCGGCTGGCTCGGGCTTGCGGCATCGTCACGGTGCGCCAGCGTCCCGGCACCGCCAAAGGCGTGGTGTTTGTCACACTGGAAGACGAAACCGGCACCGTCAATGTCATCGTCTGGCCGGACCTGGCCGATCGCCAGCGCAAGGAATTGCGCGGAGCGAGGCTGATGGGCGTGAACGGTATCTGGCAAACCCAGGATGGCGTCAGGCATCTGGTCGCCAAGCTGCTGATCGACATGTCGCCCTTGCTGGGCAAACTAGGGACCAGCAGCCGCGATTTTCACTGATACGCCGAAAACGCCGAAGTTAATGCGCAGGAGGTTTCTCGTGAGGCATTTCCAGGTGATCAGGATGCATGTCGAGCATCTGATCGATACCCGCGCCAGGATCTTCGCTGCCATCTTCCTGGAAGTCAACCGAACGCTGCCGCGCGCTATCATCCTCATCCGCCAGATAGCGCCTGCGCTGCCAGCGCTTAGCCATCAGAGCGCCGGCGCCGAGCGCCGCCAGGATCAGCAATGGCATCAGGCGCCATGCCGCCTTCTTCGTCAACTGATCTTCAGACAACTCGGTTTCTGACTGCATGACGAGCCTCCGCATTTTTATTTAGAGTCGATCCGTGGTCTCTGCCGGCGGATAGAAATAAATTCTAACAGGGAGCTGCGTTATGTAGTGGCGCGTCTTCAGGCGCTGTCCGTCAACCCCATGGCGTGCCGCACGCGTCCGCACAATTCCTCCGGCGAGCGGGAAATGATCTCTTCCGGCACCATGAACTTCTTGATGAGCCGTTTGTAACTCTCGAACCCGTAGGAAACCATGAAAGGATGCATGCCGGAGCCGATTGCGGCCAGGTAATCCTTGTGCTCATCGCCACAGATGTAGGCGCGCGCCGGGTTGATGTCCAACCGCTCGCGAATCGCCCGGAATTCTTGCATTTTCTCCATATTCAACGGAATGTGGGCAAAAAAATCCAAGGCATCCAGATCGATATCGTGCCGGCGGAACAATAGCCTCAGCGTCTGCTCCGGCTCGTTGGTCATGTTCCGCGTTACCAGGCCGACGGCGATGCCGGGGTCCGCCATCAGGCTTTGCAGCAGCCCGGCGATACCCGGATACAGTTGTGCTTCTTCCCGGTACACCTCGGTCAGGGTGGCGATCAATTGCTTGCGGCTCTGCTTGCCTATCTGCCTTTTCAGATTGGACGGAAATTCTTTCAGGCCACCCAGGTATTTGAACAGACGGCGCCGCTTCTGGAACCGCTCTTCATCGCCGATCACCATGCCATGCCGGGAAAACGTCTTGTCGATGGCGCTATAGGCATCGATAGTCGTGCCGTCTGCATCAAGGATAATTAATCGTTTGCTATTGTTGTACATGATTTATCTGATCATCGGACACAGAGCGTCAACTTATAGCAGTCTTGTGACAGGACGATGACTTTGACCGGTGGCTAACTGCCAACGCCCCGGCGTAGCGCCAAAAGCGCGCTTGAAATGCCGCCCGAAATGGCTTTGATCCGCAAACCCGACAGCAGCGGCGACATCGGTCGCAGACAAACCCTGGCGTAACAAGCCTTGGGAACGGTTAAGCCGCAGCTGATTGCGCCATGCATGCGGCGGCATGCCGACGCCGCGCGAAAATAAACGGGCGACATGGAATGGCGACAGGCCGACAACTGCCGCGAGTTCAGTCAACGTGACAGGGATAGTCAACTCTTCTGCAAGTTTTGCCTGCAACAAATGCAATCGCTGCGTATCAGCGTGTAAGACATGCACCTCTGGCGGCAATACTGAATGGCGCTTCAGCAGCATTGCGAAGGCGGTTATCAACGCCGTTTCGGCAGATAACGGGTCCGCATTTTGCTCCAGCATCTGGTGTGCGAGCGTGAGTCTGCCTGCGACTTCCGGATCATGAATCACGCCATCGACCAACCACGGCGTACTCACCCGATGGCCGGCGATATCGCTTGCCAGGTTCTGCATCCAGGCGAGCGAAGGATAGAACGCGCGGTACGCCCAGCCATTTTCTGTAGCACGTTCACCTGTATGCACTTCGCCCGGGTTGATGGCGGCGATGCAACGTGCGCTGGCGAGGCAGCGCGTGCCACGATATTGGTAGGTTTGGGCGCCCGCCTGAATGACCGGAATCGAAAAACCGTCATGCCAGTGAGGCGCGAATTCTTGATCGAAGAATTCCGCTGTAAGCAGTTCGGCATCCGGGAGCAGCGGGCTGCGCCAGAAACGTGCGTCGTCGGAAAATTTTTTGCGCGTGGTGATTTGCACGATTATTTATCCAAATGAACTATCACAGGAAGAATATGCCGATTCCTGAGTTTCCGCACGCAGTGAAGATTACCCCGCGTACCGCCCGGCCCGCTGCTTGCGCAACAAGCGCACGCTGTGCACCGCAGTCAGCGCTACCGCACACCAGATGGGAATGTAAGTCGCCAGCTGTCCCGGCGCCATGGATTCGCCAAGGAAAATGATGGCGACGCCGACCAGTAATACAGGCTCGACGTACCCGAGGATACCGAACAGGGCCATCGGCAATAGCCGGCTGGCGCCCAGGTAAGCGCCCAGCGCCACGGTGCTCAACAAACCCAGTCCCGGCAACAGGTATAGCCACATATCCGGCCGGTGGGCAATCACCGGCAAGGAATCACGCACATACAGCATGATGGCGACCACTGGCAACAGCAAAGTCATTTCGAACGCAAATGCCACCACCGGATCGGCATTGATCTTGCGGCGCAGGATAAAGTACGGTGGATAGCCCAGTGCCACCACCAGCGTTGGCCAGGCAAAACTGCGCGCCAGCCACAGTTCGTGCAACACGCCGGCCACCGCGCAAGCGACCGCCAGCCATTGGAGGAGATCCAGTCGCTCGCGATAATAGAAGCGGCCGACCAGCACCATCGTCAACGGCAGCAGGAAATAGCCGAGCGAGACCTCGAGCGCGCGGCCGTGCAAAGGCGCCCACATGAAAATCCAAGCCTGCAGCCCGAGCAACGCTGCTGCTGCCGCCAAGGCAATGCAAGTCAAGGGTTCGCGAGCCAGACGGCGCAACAAGACGCCAGCCTGCGGCAAACGCTGGCGCAGGACCAGCAAAGCCAGCGCGCCGGGCACCGTCCATACCACACGCCACGCAAATATATCGAGGCCGTCGAGCGGCGCCAGCAATTTTGTGTAGCCGGACAATAAGGCGAACAGCATCGAGGCACCGACCGACAAGCTGATGCCGCGCCCTATTTCATGTTGATTCATTGTGACAAACGCGCCTCGGCAAACATCTTTAGTCGCTAAAGGTTAATCGCTCAGTGCCGCTTTGGCGGCCTGCTCCGGCGTCAAGCCATCATAAAACTGGTCGGTGAACCATTCCACCTGCTCTTCGATATGTTCTTGCGCCTGCTCCAGCGTGGCGCCGCCGGCTACCAGAAAGCCTTCGACTTCAATGCACCAATTGATCAAAGCCAGCGTTTCCGGATCCAGCTCTTCATTCTTCTTTGCCATTATTGTTCCTGTTTAAACATCTTATAGTGGCAGTTTGCCAACGCCCGCACCAGCGAATCCCGGCTCGGGCGGCAAGCATGCGCCGCCGGTATTTTACCCGCCTCCGCGCTAATCAGGATAAGGATGGCCAGATGGCGCTCATCACGCAGCATGGCTCCATGTGCCTGCGATCCGGATTTCGCTCTTCACCGAGCGCGCCAGGAAACATTCTTCATGCGCCTTGTGGTGCAACTGCTCGAGCCCGGCGTCATCCGGAATCTTGGCGCCGGAGAAAACCACCGCCGGCATCAATTCAACCAATGCGATCCAGCTTTTACCATCTGCGCCACGTTGCATGTGACCGGTGGCGTGATCGACATAACGGTCGACCACATAACCTGCGCTACGCGCGATGTCGAGGAACCACAGCATGTGGCAACTCGACAAGGAGGCTACAAAAGCCTCTTCCGGATCGACATTCGCCGGATTCGACAAAGGCACCCTGACCACGTGCGGCGAACTCGATGCAGGTACTACCGCCCCGCCGTCGAACTGCCACTGGTGAGCACGGCTATATCGGTTGTCAACGAATACCGCATCCGCTCGTTGCCACTCGATAGTAGCGACATGACTGGACATGAGATTTTCCTTTATGCTGGGTTATGCTGGGATAGGCGGCTCAGCCGGTGAATTTCCGCGACGTCGATGATACAGAGAATTTTTCTATTCCGTGAGCGACGCTAACGCTATTCCTCCCCACGCTTCCTGAAGGCCAGCCAGCCGGCGACCGCCGTAAAGGTGGCGATGATCCAGAAGCCTTGCGGATCTTGGCCCAACGGGATACCTCCCACATTCATGCCAAGCAGGCTGGCGATGATATTGATCGGCAAAGCCAGCACCGTGACAATCGTCAGCACGAACAGGCTACGATTATTTCCCTCATTGACGCGCGCGCAATTTCTTCCTGCAGCAATTTGATGCGTTCCTGCAGCATTGCGATGTCATGCAATACCACTGAAAACTCTTCCGTGGCGTGGCGCAGTTCCTGCAGATCGATTTCAGCCACCCAGTTCGGCGGCCTTTGCAGCAGCCGGAACAAGGCAGCCGGTTTAGGCGCCAGCAGCCGCTGCAGGCGTACCAGCACTCGCCTCAGCTCACCCAGGTTTGCGCGTTTCTGATTTTGCTTGCCGATTACTCCAAGGCACAATTTCACCTGAATCCATCGTCAATACCATTCAAATAACACGTGCTTTTATCGCATGAAAAACACATTCAATCGAACGTAATCAAATGATTTATTTCTCTATTGTCAATTTTATACCATTGTTTTTTTTGAAAATTAAATTAACATGCCAGAAATTGATAAAAAATTAATTTAACGATCAGCCTGATCAAGATCAGAAGTCGATAACACCCTGATTTCAATAGTTTGCGATGAGCAATATTGGAAGGCAGACATAGTGAGAGGCAAGGATCTAAGCGCAGCACAAACGATTTTCTGTTTTATCGCTCTTGCCCCTGGCATTTGGTATTTCTTCTGTGACGGTATTGAAGTAGTGGCCAGGGAAAGTACACGTGCCATTGACAGAAACGCGGCATTTCACACCGTGACGCAATATGAAATAGCTAAACGCAGCGGCTTGGCCAAGGTTGCCTGCGCCCAGGCAGGCGCGGCATCCGCCTCGTTTCTACGGGCAAAGGATGAAAAAGACTATAGAACCTGGAAAAACACCGAGAGGTCGGATTGCAAGCTTGCGGGTATAGAGATGGCGTCCAGCTAGATCGGATTTTCGTCGATCCAGTCGCCTGCGAAATCGAGAATGTAGGAAATTGCATCGTCCTCGGTATCGAATTCATTAGTCGGCGAAATACGCACGTAGCGTGTTTCACCAGCGCCATCTTTGCCCGCCTGAATCGTAAAACACGCCGCATATTTACCGCTGCCCTGTTGTTCCAGCCGGGGGATTACCGCATGTCCCTTATAGGGATAGCTTTTTACTTCCATCACTGCACCTCATTTTTCAAGAGGAGCGATCCTACCACGCGCCAAACCGCTCGTAACGCTTTGGATTTACTGCAGGCGAAATGGCAGCCATCTCTTGCCAGCAGCCTGCGTCAAGGGAAAAATACATTGTTTTCATGTGAAAATGTACTATGTTGGCTACTTGGGAGAGAGGGACGCGCATCGGATAATTCTTTTGCCCCGCCATCGGGCAAGGCCTCCGGCGCAACGTTCCGTTGTGCATATAAAGGAGAATTCTATGAAAGAATTCCGTCAGCTACTTCGAAAACGCTTCCTGTATGACGAGGTTGGGCGAGAAAAAAGAATCCTGATATTAGTCGCGATCGTCTGGTCGTCTGCCTTGCTGGTGAGCTTGGCCGCAGGGGGTGAACTCTGGCTTCATGGCGAACGAGATTCAGCAAAATTCCAACTTTTTCTTCTCGGTGCAATCGCTTGCGTTGCCATCTACTGGCTGTGTTTTGCGAAGGATGGACTGGTGCGTGCGGGTGAAGTAAAGCTGGTTGTGAACATCGACGAAAGACATCACAAGAAACTAAGGCGACTGGCAGCTCAGCAGGATACGACCATCGGTGACATCGTCGAGCAACTGATGGATATCGTTACGAATGCCAGGTTGATCGAGCTTAAATCCTCAAGTGAAGTAACAAAGAATCATAAAAAACCGCCGAAGCTGTTGAATGCCACGCCAGGCGCACCCGGCACTATCACTTCCAGCTATAACGCAGACCTAACCAGATTCCACGCGGCGCGCCATAGCCGCGAAACTGTTCGATAGTGGGATTGACGGCGTCATACGACTGGTTAGGTCCGTTGAAATAGTTCTGGCCAAGAATGCCGAAATTTGCATACTGTTTGTTCAACAGGTTGTTGACGCGTGCAAAAAATTCCAGATCATGGCTGATTTTGTAGCGGGTATCGAGATTGACCACACCATAGCCAGGTACTTTGCCTTGGGTGTCGCTATTGTTTTCATCGCCCCGTGCAAATATGGCGCTATTGAGGATGCCGTTGGCGCCGATCGACCATTTTTCGCTAATATCGTAATCAAGCCTTAGCTTGAAAGAGTGACGTGGAATGCCGGGAATCTGGTTGCCTGGCTTGACCTGAATGACACCATTGGCGTCCGCGGTAGAATTGTTCGGACTACTTTCCGCAAACGGCGACTGGAAAGTCGCGTCGATGAAACTATAGTGGGCAGACACACCTAATGCGCCAAACCGGGTGCTTGCAGACAGTTCAAGCCCCTGTCGGCGCGTCTTGCCGACATTCTGGAAATAACCGGCATTTGTAGCTATGCCATTGCTGCTGATGAACTGAATATCGTCGTCCAGATCGGTTCGGTAGAGCGCCGCGCTCCATTGCGACTCCTCGCCGAATTTACCTCGGGTACCTAACTCCAGTGTGCGAGAAACCACCTTCTTCAACGCCGGATCGGCAATGAAGTTATTGGGCAGCTGGCACGGCGCATCCGGATCTGCGCAAGTCAGTTCCACCGGCGTCGGTGTGCGCATTCCTTCGCTGTAGGAGCCATAGATAGTCAGCTTCGATGTCGGGTTGTAGTTCACGCCGATGGCTGGATTGAAACGCGAAAACTGATGGTCGCCATTGAGCTTCGGTGACTCGCCGGTCTGGTCGGCAATGCTGATACGCGCCAGGTTGTAGCGCCCGGACAATGTCAGCGTCCAGCGGTCAGTCATCGATAGCGCATCCGAGAAGAAAATACCGTAATAACTGTTGCGGGTTTTGGCATCTGTGGCCTGATGAAAATCACCAGTGGCGACCGTACCGCGATCCGGCGTGAATTCAGCATCCTGATTTGCCTGAGTAAAGCGGGCGTCGCCGAAATCGCCGCTAGCACCCATTACAAACTGGTTCTTCTTGCCGGCCAACTGGCCCAGCAAGGTCATTTGCAGGCCAAGACCGTATCCGGCCTGATCGATCTCCGAGCGATTATTCGTTGCCTGCGCCATATCGACCGGGCCTGCGGCAGCATCTGCCTGGTCGCCATCACCGTTGACATTACTACTGAAACCGCTGTTCTTGTAGTGGCGATAATATAGATTGCCGCTGATAAGCACCTTGTCGTTTATGAAGTGGCTACCCTTCACCGTCAAGAACCCAAGCTGATTCTGGTTGCTATCGGGATAGGTATAAGCCTGGCGGATATTGTTGGAAAACGACATCGGCAAGGCCTGCGTGCCTTGCAGCGAATTGTCGGCGGCACTCAGGCTGATGTCCAGATCGGTGGTGCTGGTCTGGTAGCCCACCTTGCCGAAGAACTGCTGCACCTTGCTCGGATTGTGATCGGCCCAGCCATTATCTTTGGAATAATTACCGGTAAAAAAATAATCCAGATTGCCACCGGCCCCAAACTTTCCGCCCTGTTCGAATTCGACCGTCTTGCGCCCGAAAGAACCAGCCGATACTTCCACTGCCCCACCGGGATTTTGTGCACCGCTTTTAGTGTAGATCGCCAACGCCCCGCCGAGCGTATTGAGACCGAAAATCGGATTCGATCCGGGAATCAGCTGGATGCTGGAAATCGCCGATTGCGGTAACAGATCCCAGTTAACCACGTCACCGAACGCCTCATTGATGCGCACGCCGTCTTGAAACACTGACAAGCCCTGCGGCAAGCCAAGCAGCGGCGATGCGGTAAATCCACGAAAGCTGATGTCCGGCTGAAACGGATTACCCTGCGACGAATTGACGGTGACGCTGGTCGGATTCTGCTCCAGGAATTCAGCCAGATTACCCTGTCGCTGAGTGGCGAGATCCTTGCGTGTAAAGACCTGCACGTTACCAGCGACGTCACGAATCGGGGTACCTAGCCCGGGCAACGGCGTAGTGCCAATTACTTCAATTGTCGGCAACTCCATGGCTTCGGCCGGATTGTCGGCAAGTGCCTGAGCGGACCAGCAACCGGCGAATGCAGTAGCAAGAACGACAACAATTTTACGTCTGACGGGGACCCCCGGCGGCAATGTCCCAAGAACATGTCTCATTATTTTGTTTTTCTGTTTGTGCTATCAGAACAGCGGGAATATCAAGGGGCGAGGACTTTCACGCCATGTTTGGCAAAAATTGCCGCCATCTCGCCGGATGTCACCAACGCATTGGTCGCGTCTTGCAATAGTTTGACGAGCTCCGGATCGCTCTTCTTCACCGCCATGCCAACCACCCAGCCTTTGGGCGGCAATCGCTGGAACGTGACTTCACTGATGCGATAATTCGGATCGGCTCTCAACACCGATTCGATTTCCGACAGGTTCGCAACAACGCCATCCAGCCCGCCTGCTTTCAGCTGCTCCAGTGCCGCCGTTGCCGTCGGGTAGATTTTTACGTCATCCCGGAATTTCCCATCTTCCGCACCGAGCAGCACGACCGCACTTATCGACACTTTTTCCACGCCGATCTTTTTCCCGGCGATCGAATCCAGATTCTCGAATTGCGGCACTTTGCGCACGTCTGTAACGAGGCGTACTACCTCGCGATGATATGGCGCGAAAATTTCGACCTTGTCATTCTGCTTCATCAGACGCGGGTCTACCGGCACATGCAGCATCACATCGGCCGGACCGTATCCTAGATAGTGGCCTTTCCACACCATATTGCGTAAATCTTCGTCGAGATCGTCACCGGCGGGAAATGGCAGCAGACTCAGCTTCAATCCCGTTTTTTTCGCCAGCGCTTCGGCCAGATCGATGTCGATGCCGCCATCACCCGACGAAAATGGCGCGAACTCGTTGTACACAGCCACCTTCAAAATACCCGACTGCGTTATTTTTGAAAAATCCTCGCCGGCTCTTACCGGTGGACTAATACCCAGGAACAGGCAAACGAGCGCCAGTATCGCGATACAGGCTCTGTAAGAAATTTTGGTCATGGTGCGGCGCTCCGGTGTTTGGTATCGGCAGTTATATGCCGGATGATCGCGCCAGCCGGATTGCAACCGGCGGCGCGACCGCGTCGATTATTTAATCGCGCGCACAGTCTCAAGGTAAGCCTTGATGGACCACATCGCTTCCTGGTTCAGGATGCCTTCGAACGGCGGCATGTAGACCGCGCCGTTACGCACTTTCCCGTGGCGGATGGATGTCAGGAAATATTTATCAGTTTCTTTGTAGCAAGCTTGCTTTTTGACATCTCCTTTCAGGTCGACGCAATCGCGATCCAGCAAACGCAGGTCGGGAGCGATGCCACCGGATTGCGCCTGCAATCCATGGCAGCGCGCGCAATTTTCAGCGTAACCCGAGGTGCCGATCTTTATAGCCTCTTTCTGGCCGCGGTAAGGATTTTCGTCTCGCCATTCGGTACCGAGTGCTGGCAAGGTCTTGGTGTCCATAGCCTGAGGGGTTACGTCGCCATGCGCCGACGCCGTCAGGGGCATGGATGCAGCGGCCAGCAAAGCACACGCTGAAAGGATGGTTCGGATGGTTTTCATACAGTCTCCTCAACAGTTTTTTAAAAGAATGAGGAGAATTCAGCAATTGCCGTGCCAGCGGGATTTCCGTATCCAACACGATTTTCCTGTCACATAACTGAACAGGTGCTACATTAATCAACAATACAAAATAAAAAAAATGAACAACTGCAGATTCAGCAGCCAATTCAGCAGGAGTTCCGCAGGAGACAAGTCGTGTCACGATTGATAATTAAAGAAACGAATAAAAGTTCGTCCAAGGGCGTATCTACGGCCGTCGCAAACAGTGGCACGTTTTCTGCATGCGATGCGCATATGATGATAGAAGAATCCCGTCAACGTTCGATCGCCTACGGTTTGTCCGAAACGGAAAAACCGGATTTCAGTCCCATCGCGCGGACTGATTTCTCGCTATTGCTGGAACAGAACCGCATCCTGCATGCACATGCGTTGCCGGTAATGGAAACGCTGTACGAACAAATCATCAATACGCACAACATGGTCATACTGACCGACGTCAACGGCTTGATCGTGCATACCCTGGGCGATGACGACTTCCTGGAAAAAGCCAACCGGGTTGCGTTGAAACCGGGTGTCATCTGGTCCGAAGCGAGCAAGGGAACCAATGCGATCGGCACTGCGATCGTCGAGAACCAACCGGTGCAAATCCACGCGAACGAACATTATCTGCAAGCCAATCACTTCCTGACCTGTTCCGCAGCGCCAATTTCCGATCATCAGGGCAATGTGATCGGCGTGCTGGATGTAACGGGCGACCAGTCCAGTTTTCACAAGCACACTATGGCGCTGGTGCGCATGTCTGCGCAGATGATAGAAAATCACTTGTTTTCAACCGCATTCCAGCATTCGATCACTTTGCACTTCAACACCAGGCCGGAATTCATCGGCACGCTGATGGAAGGCATCGCCTCGTTCTCGCCTAGCGGAAGTTTTCTTTCCGCCAACAAGACCGGCCTGTTCCAGCTTGGCTTGTCGCTCTCGGCACTGCAATCGCACACTTTCAGTTCCCTGTTCGGCCTGCCCATTTCGGCCCTCTTCGACCACTACCGCACGGCGATGCCTGGCCTGCTCAATCTTTGCATGCCCAGCGGCGTGCGCGTCTATGGACGCGCGGAACTGAATACCACCAACAGCATATTCCAGCAGTCAGCCGAGCTGGTCCGCCACAATGACGATGGCGCCAGAGATGGTGCCAGAAGCGGCAACCTGGGTTCTCCATCCGCCCATGCCACGAACCAGAACGCCAGGCGCCTGTCCGGCCTGCGCTATCTGAACACCGGCGATCCGCAGGTCGCCGCGCTGATTGACAAGGTCAACAAGGTGTTGGGACGCGACATCCCGATTCTGGTCATGGGTGAAACCGGGACTGGCAAGGAGTTGCTGGCACAAGCGATACACAATGATTCGCCACGCGCCAACGGCCCTTTCGTGGCCGTCAATTGCGCGTCGATCCCGGAAACATTGATTGAGTCGGAATTATTCGGCTACGAGGACGGCGCCTTTACCGGCGCCCGCAAAAAAGGCGCCGTCGGCAAGATCCTGCAAGGTAACGGCGGTACGCTTTTCCTGGATGAAATCGGCGATATGCCGTTCAGCCTGCAAGCCCGCTTGCTGCGTGTGCTGCAGGAACGTATGGTCACGCCGCTGGGCAGCACCAAATCGATTCCCGTGAATATCGAACTCATTTGCGCGACCAATCGCAATCTGCGGGAGATGATTGCCAAGGGTGAATTTCGCGAAGATCTCTACTATCGGCTCAATGGCCTGGTGGTCAGGTTGCCGCCGCTACGCGAGAGGACCGACATCGAAACGGTCGTAGAAAAAATATTGCTGGCAGAATCTTCGGGAAAAACCTATACGGTCTCGCCAGA
The DNA here is from genome assembly GCF_900113705.1 of Collimonas sp. OK307. Taxonomy (GTDB): domain Bacteria; phylum Pseudomonadota; class Gammaproteobacteria; order Burkholderiales; family Burkholderiaceae_D; genus Collimonas. The sequence goes on from NZ_FOQI01000001.1 coordinate 743,396, forward strand.
AATCATGCAACTGTTCAAGCAACACAACTGGCCGGGCAACTTCCGTCAGCTGACGAACCTGTTGCGCACCGCGATCGTCATGGCCGACCAGGAAAATGTCATTCAGCGCCAGCACTTGCCGGACGATTTCCTTGACGACATCGACCTGTGCCGCACCCCGAAACCGGAAGAAAGCACGAACTGGCGGGTGTCCAACGGCGCCAATCTTGAAGAGATGGAAATCTCGGTCATCCAGCAAGCGCTGGAGTCCAACGGCGGCAATGTATCCGCCACGGCCAAGGCACTGGGCGTATCCCGCAACACCATTTACCGAAAACTTCCTCCCCAAAAATAAAATCCTGGCGCTGCGGTTAAGGCTGGCCATCGGCCCGGAATCACCATTCGGGCGATTCATCCCAGATCGCGTATAGCCTGCGTCAACGCTACCTTTATCGCCGCATCTGCCGGGGTATGCGTTCCCCCATTGATCCACCGCAGTTCTGCGTGCGGCATGAACCGCCGCAAGCGCCATGCATTCTCGGGCGGACAGATCCAGTCGCGCGTGCCATGAATCAAAATGGCCGGCACCGCCGCCGCATTACGCGCGGCACGGAACAACTCCCGTTCGCTGGTAAAGCAACCCTGAAACAGATAGTGCGATTGCACCACGTATTTCGCTACAGCCGCCGGGTCGGCCTCAACTGAACCGGGTGCAGCCGATGCGCCGATCATCGCCTGCATCAACGCATTCTCGTAGCGCCGCCACCGCATCGCGGCATCGCGTTGTTGCTCCACTGTTCCATTCTGCAACAGCGCTGTCAGGAATTGGAGCACATTGTTCTTTTGCTCTCGCCTCCATCCACTTGTCAGTTCTGCCCAGGCCTCCGGCGCCAACGCCTGCAGCGACTGGAAAAACCAGGTCATTTCCCGAGGACTGGCTAGAAACACCCCGCGCAGCACCAGGGCGCTCAATCGTGCCGGGTAACGCCCGGCATACAAGACTCCCAGCGCAGCGCCCCACGAGCCGCCTACGACCATCCACCGGGCAATCTGCAGGTGTTCGCGCAAGCGTTCTATATCCTGAATCAGGTCGGAGGTCCGGTTATGCGCCAGCGAAGCAGCAGGCAGACTCAGTCCCGCACCGCGCTGATCGAACAGAACCACGCGCTGGCGCGATAAATCGAACCAGTCCAGCATGCCCGCGTGACAACTGCTGCCCGGACCGCCATGCAACACCACTGCGGCCGGACCGAAGCTGCAGCCGTATTCGGCGAAATACAAGCGATGGCCGTCGCCTACGGGCAGATATCCGACTTGCACAGGCTCAGGAAAAGTCTTCGGCATGGAACTTGCGTTTATCGACATGATTGCATCAGTTTTCAAGAAGTACGATCGGCAATGCTGACATGCAATCACAAATCGTACCCGTTATTTTTCTAATTGAATGGAGACAATCATGACCTGGAGCAAACCTGAATTTTCCGACCTGCGTTTCGGCTTTGAAATCACGATGTATATCGCCAATCGTTAATCCTTCGTTATTAATCTTTAGTTGTTATTCCTCAGCTATTAATCGCCTCTGATTCATGAGGACCGCGCGGCGACCGTAAAACGGTTACCGCGCTTCATTCAAGGCTTACGCGAAAGCACAATGAAAATCATCGTATTAGGATCTGCAGCAGGTGGCGGCTTCCCTCAGTGGAATTGCAACTGCCGTAACTGCAATGGTGTACGCAACGGTAGTGTCAACGCCCGCGCACGTACGCAATCGTCGATTGCCGTGTCATCCAATGGCAGCGATTGGGTACTGATCAATGCCTCTCCAGACATCTTGACCCAAATCCGCGCCAATCCGGCTTTGCAGCCGGCACGCGGCAAGCGCGATACCGGCATCGCTGCGGTGATGCTGATGGACGCGCAGATCGACCATGTCACCGGATTATTAATGCTGCGCGAAGGAAAACCGCTTCCGCTGTATTGCACCAGCGCAGTCTGGGACGACCTTACCGGCGGCCTGCCGCTGGTACACGTGCTGTCGCACTATTGCGGTGTCCAATGGCATATGCTCACCGCCAATCACAACGCCGCACCGGTGGAATTGCCGCGGATAGCGGATATCAGCTTCACTCCGCTGGCCCTTTCAAGCAAGGCGCCGCCCTACTCTCCGCATCGGGAAATGCCGCAGCCTGGAGATAATCTGGGCCTGGTCATCGAGGATAAGAAGACCGGGAAGAAAGTCTTTTACGCTCCCGGCCTGGGCGAGACCGAACCTCACGTCCTCAAGGCGATGCATGGCGCCGATTGTATTCTGGTGGACGGCACCTTCTGGACCGCCGACGAAATGATACAGCTGGGTTTTTCAAAAAAGATGGCCGCCGACATGGGACATCTGCCGCAATCCGGCAGGGGCGGAATGATAGAGGTCCTGAACGCGATTCCCGATACGCGCAAGGTCCTGATTCATATCAACAACACTAACCCGATCCTTGACGAAAACTCCGCTGAGCGCGCGATACTTGCGCAGCACGGGATTGAAGTCGCATTTGACGGAATGGAAATCACGCTATGAACGACGCAATGAAAAGTAACATCTTGCCGGCCTGGAATCGCACCGAATTCGAAGCGCAGCTAAGCGCCAAAGGAGCTGGCTATCACATTCATCATCCGTTCAACGTCAAGATGAACGAAGGTTTGCTCAGCCGTGACCAGGTACGCGGATGGATCGCCAATCGTTTCTATTATCAAATCAGGATCCCGCAAAAAGATGCGGCAATCATTGCCAATTGCCCTGATCGCGAAACCCGTCGCAAATGGGTACAACGCATACTCGACCACGACGGTTGGGAAGACAATGCGGGCGGCATCGAAGCCTGGGCACGGCTCGCCATGGCAGCCGGCATTCCGGGCGATGAGGTGTGGTCATTGCAGCATGTTGCCCCCGGTGTGCGCTTTGCGGTCGACGCCTATGTCAATTTCGCGCGCTGTGCGCCATGGCAGGAGGCCGTCTGTTCGTCGCTTACTGAAATGTTCGCTCCCAAAATCCACAAGGATCGGTTAGCCAACTGGCCCCGGCATTACGCATGGATCGAACCTGACGGCTTGCAGTACTTCCGCAGCCGTATCTCGCTGGCCGAGCGCGACGTCGAACATGGCCTGCAAGTGACACTGGATCATTTCGTCACGCGTGTGCAGCAGGAACGCGCGCTGGAAATACTTCAATTCAAACTCGACGTGCTATGGAGCATGTTGGATGCAATCGAAAAGGCTTATCCCTGAATTAATTCCATTTTTGCATTGGAACCATCATGAATGCTCCGCCAGAAAAACCAAAATTATCCAGGCTGTTTCGACTGCAGTGGGAAGACGCACAAAGCGACTACGTCCTGCTCTACCCCGAAGGCATGGTAAAACTGAATCGCAGCGCCGCCGAGATCCTCAAACTCTGCGACGGCGAGCGCGACGTTCAGACGATCACACACGACCTGGAACGCGCGTTTTCAGTCGCCGGATTAAAAGAAGATGTCAATGATTTCCTACGGATTGCCAATGAACGCAACTGGATTTCCTGAAAAGGGCTATCAGGCCGCCCCGCCGCCGCTCTGGCTGCTGGCTGAACTGACGTATCGTTGCCCGCTGCATTGTGTGTTTTGCTACAACCCGCTCAATTACGCAGAAAACAAGAAGGAATTGAGCACCGCGCAATGGATCGATGTAATGCGCCAGGCACGCAAACTGGGTGCGGCCCAACTCGGATTTTCCGGCGGCGAACCATTGCTGCGTGACGATCTCGAAGACTTGATAGAAGAAGGCCGCAAGCTCGGTTACTATACCAACCTGATCACATCCGGTATCGGCCTGACGGAAACCCGCATCGCCCGGATGAAGCAACTGGGACTCGACCACATCCAGCTGTCGTTCCAGGATTCAACCAGGGAAATGAATGATTTCCTGTCTAGCACCAAGACTTTCGACCTGAAGTCGCGCACCGCCAGGCTGATCAAGGCCTACGACTATCCCATGGTGCTCAACGTCGTGCTGCACCGCTACAACCTCGATCACGTCGCACGCATTATCGATATGGCGATCGAGATGGGAGTCGAATACCTGGAACTGGCGAATACACAATATTATGGCTGGGGCCTGGTCAATCGCGCACATCTCATGCCGAGCCGCGAGCAAGTCGAGAAGGCGGAGGCCATCGTCAACGAGTATCGCGCCCGGATCGGCAACCGGGTCAAGATCCTGTTCGTCGTTCCGGATTACTTCGAAGAACGGCCAAAAGCCTGCATGAACGGCTGGGGTTCGGTTTTTCTGGCAGTTGGCGCCGATGGCACTGCCCTGCCTTGCCATGCGGCCAGATCATTGCCCGGCATGGAATTCCCGAACGTAACGCAATACAGCCTGCACGACATCTGGCAGCATAGCGACGCCTTCAACCGCTATCGCGGCGACTACTGGATGCAGGAGCCGTGCCGTAGCTGCGACGAAAAGAAAAAGGATTTCGGCGGCTGTCGCTGCCAGGCATACGCGCTCACCGGCGATGCGGCCGGCGCGGATCCGGTGTGCAACAAGTCGCCACATCACGACGAAGTAAAGAAGATCGTCTTGCACGCCAGGTCACGGGATGTTGCGGCATCTGTGGAAAAACCGGTGTTGTTCCGGACCGATGCCAATTCACGCCTTTTCTTTGAGAACAAGGGTTGACGCCGGCATTGCCGGCGTCAACTTCAGCCTCAGGCCACCTCTTTCAATTGCTCCAGAATGGCTGGATTCTCCAATGTCGAGATATCCTGCGTCACTTCTTCTCCCTTTGCTAGCAGACGCAACAGGCGCCGCATGATTTTGCCGGAACGGGTTTTCGGCAGATTATCCCCGAAACGCAGTTCTTTCGGTTTTGCTATCGGACCGATTTCCTTTCCCACCCAGTTACGCAGTTCGGCCGCAATCAGCTTCGCCTCGTCACCCACTGGCCGCGTTCGCTTGAGAACCACGAAAGCACAAATCGACTCCCCCGTCGTTGCGTCCGGCTTACCGACCACGGCAGCTTCCGCCACCAGCGGATGGGCAACCAGCGCCGATTCGATCTCCATCGTTCCCATCCGGTGGCCCGATACGTTCAACACATCGTCGATGCGTCCGGTAATCGTAAAATAACCGGTTTCGACATCACGAATAGCACCATCGCCGGCCAGATACAACTTGCCACCCAACTCTTCAGGAAAATAACTCTTGATGAAACGCTGCGGATCGCCCCAGATATTACGGATCATCGATGGCCATGGACGCTTGACGACCAAGATACCGCCCTGCCCGTCAGGGAGATCCTTGCCGACCTCATCGACCACGCCGATCATGATGCCGGGCAGCGGCAAAGTGCACGAGCCGGGCACCATGGCAGTGGCGCCCGGCAACGGGCTAATCATGTGGCCGCCGGTTTCGGTCTGCCAAAACGTATCGACGATCGGGCATTGCTCGCGCCCTATATGCTTGTAATACCAGAGCCACGCATCGGGATTGATCGGCTCGCCGACCGAACCTAACAGACGCAGGCTCTGCAGGTCGTATCGTTGCGGATGCACATCCGGATTGGTGTCGGCGGCTTTTATCAGCGAGCGGATCGCCGTTGGCGCAGTATAAAAGATCGTCACCTTATGTTTCTGTATCATCTGCCAGAACCGCCCTGCATCGGGATAAGTCGGCACACCTTCAAACACGATTTCAGTCGCACCGGCAGCCAGCGGGCCGTACGCGATATAGCTATGGCCGGTCACCCAGCCGATATCGGCAGTGCACCAGAAGACGTCGGACGGCTTGAGGTCGAAGGTCCATTTCATCGTCAGCGTCGCCCACAGCAAGAAGCCGCCGCTTGAATGTTGCACCCCCTTGGGCGTGCCTGTCGAGCCTGATGTATAGAGGATGAAAAGCGGATGTTCGGCGCTCACCCACTCAGGCTCGCACACGTCCGATTGAGCGGCCATCAGATCGGCAAGCCACAGATCCCGTCCGTCGACCTGCCCTGTCATGTTCCCCGTGCGGCGATGGACGATGACGTGTCTGACGTCATCGCAGCCGCCCATCTCAAGCGCCTGGTCGACAATCGATTTCAACGGCAACGATTTGCCGCCGCGTACCTGTTCATCCGACGTGATGACGGCAACAGCGCCGGCGTCGATGATGCGTTCTTGCAAAGATTTGGCCGAGAATCCACCGAATACGACCGAATGGATCGCCCCTATGCGGGCACAGGCTTGCATCGCGGCTATGCCTTCGATCGACATTGGCATATAGATGACAACCCGGTCGCTTTTGCGAACGCCCAGCGCTTTCAGGCCATTCGCAAATTTGCATACCTTCCGATGCAATTCCCGATAAGTGACCCTGGTCACCTCGCCGTCATCCGCTTCGAAAATGATCGCCGTTTTATCGGCATTGCCGTTGACGAGATGCCGGTCCAGGCAATTGTAGGAAACGTTCAGATGACCGTCTTCAAACCATCTGTAGAACGGTGCATCGGATTCATCCAGTGCTTTGGTAAACGGCTTTTGCCAGATCAGGTTTTCACGCGCCAGCCGCGTCCAGAAGCCTTGATAATCGCGCTCGGCTTCTGCACATAAGGCGCGATACGCATCCATGCCGGAGATCGTGGCGTTTTTTACAAAATCCGCCGAAGGGTGAAATTGGCCGGATGCTTGTTTTAACAGTGTGATGTCGTCCATATCTATCTCTATCCTGCATGTGTCTGATTGTTGCCGGAGCCGGTAGCCATTGATAATCATAAGCGCCATGGCGACAGGCAAAAAAAAGCTGACGACCGCAGTCGTCAGCCAAAACTGCCCAGGGAGGAGCGGAGGAGCCGACGCTATGCCGCAACAGTCTGAAGGGCAGCCGTCATTATTTTGAAGAAAGCTTGAATACCCATACCGAGCCGCCCTGTTCCAGGAAGTTGACCTTTTTCGCCACTTCACCACCCCACAACGGCACGGCGCCACCCCATCCGGAGGTCACCGCGATATACTGGGTATCGCCATCTTTCCAGGTGACCGGCGGCGCCACAACGCCCGAACCGGTCTGGAATTTCCAGAGTTCCTTACCGGTCTTGGCATCGACCGCCTTCAGGAATCCTTCAGGCGTTCCGTAAAATACCAGGCCGCCCGCAGTTGTCATGACGCCACCCCATAACGGCGCGCTGTTCTTGACTTCCCAGACGATCTTGCCAGTCTTCGGATCGATGGCACGCATGGCGCCGATGTAATCTTCGTTAAGCGGATGAATCGTGAAACCCGCGCCGAGAAACGCTCCGCCTTTCTTGTAGGTGACCGGTTCATTCCAGATATCCATGCCCCACTCATTAGCTGGCACATAGAACAGCTTGGTTTGCGGGCTGTAAGCCATCGGCATTTGATTTTTGGCGCCGAGGAAAGCCGGTGCGGCAAACACGGTCGCTCCCTTCTTGCCTTCTTCACCCTTGGTAGGGTCGCCGGGACGGCCGCTTTCAAGATAGTTGGGCCGGCCAGTCTTCAAATCGATACCGGATGCCCAGGTGATTTTCTTAACGAACGGGAAAGCGTTTTCCAACTTGCCGTCCTTGGCGTCGATCACATAGAAGAAACCGTTGCGATCGGCTTTGCCGCCCATCCGCTTGCCATCCATGTCGAAGGTAACGAACTCATTGACGCCGTCGTAATCCCAGCCGTCATGCGGCGTAGTCTGGTAACTCCATTTGATTTTTCCGGTGTCGACATCCAGGGCCACTGTCGATGCAGAATACAGATTGTCACCAGGACGCAGATGGCTATTCCATGGTGCAGGATTACCTGTGCCGAAATAAGCCAGTTTGGTTGTCGGGTCATAGGTTCCACCCAGCCATGTAGCGCCGCCGCCGGTTTTCCACAAATCGCCAGGCCATGACTTGTTGACCGTACCGGTAACGCCGTTTTCCGTGGCTTTGCCGTCCTTGTCGTACTTGTAACCCATGTGACCTTCGATCATCGGGCGGCTCCATACCAGCTGGCCGGTCTTGGGATTGCGCGCCTCGACGCGGCCTACCACACCGAATTCACCGCCGGACACGCCTGTCAGCAGCAGCCCGTTGGCAATCAGCGGCGCTGCGGACATCGAATATCCCGCAGCATAGTCGTCCACTTTTTCTTTCCAGACGATCTTGCCGGTATCCTGATCGAGTGCGACCAGCTGTGCGTCCAGCGTACCGAAAATGACCAGGTTATCGTACAGCGCTGCGCCGCGGTTGACCACGTCGCAACAAGGCATGATGCCGTCTGGCAGACGGTGCTCGTATTTCCACAGTTTGGCGCCGGTTTTCAGGTCGATCGCGTAGATGCGGGAATACGAGCCTGTGACGAACATCTTGCCGTTATAGATCAACGGTTGCGATTCCTGCCCGCGCTGCTTCTCTCCTCCAAATGAAAAAGACCAGGCAGGAACCAGCTTGTTCACAGTCTGCGTATTAATTTGCGTCAATGGCGAAAAGCGTTGTCCCTGCGTGCCCATGCCCCAAGACAAGACGTTGTTCGGTGCCTTGGCGTCATTGGCAATCATTGCATCGGTAACACCCAGCGCGTGGGCAGAAAACGAACTGCACGCCATCATCCCAACCAATGCTGCTATCAGATTTCTCTTCATGTCATCCTCCTGTTTTTTTTAAAACACTAGTTCACTACTGACTTATGGCATCCACCCCGGGAGGTGCTGCTTCCTATATGAGCTGCATGTATTCTTCATCGGAAAATAATCTCGAACGTGTCAGGAATCGTTTCCCGGATCCGTTATCCAGCGAAAACATTCCTCCCATTCCGGCCACGACATCGATGATGAGTTGGGTGTGCTTCCAATATTCGAACTGCTCCGCTCCCATGTAGAAGGGTTGGCCGCACAGCGCTCCGAGCAGCACATCGGTAGCGCTGATACTGAATTCACCCAACGCGTAGCACATGGGTGAACTGCCATCGCAGCATCCTCCTGACTGGAAGAACATCAATGGTCCGTGTTGCTCGCTCAACAGCCTGATGAATTCTTCGGCAGCAGCGGTCGCAACCACACGATGAACGGTTGGCTGTGTCATGTTTTCCTCACTCGGCTCACTCGGCTCACTCGGATTTGCGACGCGCCCTTGGGTCAGGCGGGCGCATCGCACCAACGCTATTCGCCCTTAAAAGAAGCCCATCGCGTTGGGGTTATAGCTGACCAGAAGATTTTTGGTTTGCTGGTAGTGATCAAGCATCATCTTGTGGTTTTCACGTCCAATGCCGGATTGCTTGTAACCGCCGAAAGCCGCATGCGCCGGATACAGGTGATAGCAATTGGTCCATACCCGGCCGGCTTGAATCCCGCGTCCCATACGGAATGCGCGCGAACCGTCACGTGTCCACAAACCAGCGCCCAGGCCGTACAAGGTATCGTTGGCGATTTCCAGCGCGTCTTCTTCATCCTTGAAGGTCGTTACAGACACTACCGGGCCGAAAATTTCTTCCTGGAAGATGCGCATCTTGTTGTGGCCCTTGAAGATCGTAGGCTGCACGTAGTAACCGCCGCCGAAATCGCCGGTCAGGTTGTTACGTTCGCCGCCAATCAGGACTTGCGCACCTTCTTGTTTGCCTATGTCCATGTAAGACAGGATTTTTTCCAGCTGCTCTTGCGATGCCTGGGCGCCGATCATTGTCGTACTCTCGAGCGGGTTACCCTGCTTGATCGCGGCGACACGCTTGATTGCGCGTTCGATGAAACGGTCGTAGATCGATTCCTGGATCAGGACGCGCGACGGACAAGTACACACTTCCCCTTGGTTCAGCGCGAACATGGCAAAACCTTCGAGGCACTTATCGAAGAATGCGTCGTCTTGATCCATCACATCGGCAAAGAAAATGTTTGGCGATTTTCCGCCAAGTTCCAGTGTCACCGGAATAATGTTTTGCGACGCATACTGCATGATCAGGCGGCCGGTGCCGGTTTCCCCGGTGAAGGCAATCTTGGCTATGCGCTTGCTAGAAGCGAGTGGCTTGCCTGCCTCCAGACCGAAGCCGTTGACGATATTCAACACACCTGGCGGCAACAGATCTGCGATCAGCTCGGCCAAAACAAGAATCGACGCCGGCGTTTGCTCGGCCGGTTTCAGTACGACACAGTTACCTGCAGCCAGTGCCGGGGCCAGCTTCCATACCGCCATCAGGATCGGGAAATTCCACGGAATAATCTGGCCGACCACGCCCAGAGGTTCATGGAAATGGTAAGCGTAGGTCTGGTCGTCAATCGTGGCTACCGAGCCTTCCTGAGCCCGGATGCAACCGGCAAAGTAGCGGAAGTGATCGATTGCCAGCGGGATATCCGCTGCCGTCGTTTCACGGATCGGCTTGCCATTGTCTATGGTTTCGGCGATTGCCAGGGTTTCCAGATTGGCTTCCATGCGGTCGGCAATCTTGTTGAGAATATTTGCGCGCTCGGCAGGTGAGGTCTTGCCCCAGCTGGTCTTGGCAGCATGCGCGGCATCCAGCGCCAGTTCGACATCTTCTGCCGAGGAACGGGCTATTTCACAAAATACCTGACCCGTCACCGGTGTCACGTTTTCAAAATAAGCGCCATTGACCGGCGGCACGAACTTACCGCCGATGAAATTATCGTAACGTTTCTTGAATGGGTTCTTGACACCGAGTTTACTAATGTCTGCGAGATTCATGTCTTCCTCCGGTTAATGTATGGTCGAATCGTGTGTCGTTGATGAATCAAAATTTTCGGAATGTGCGTCTCCGACAGCTACTACTCAGCAATCGCCATGCCAGCCGCTAAAATTGCCATGCCACAGAGGGAAAGCGCCGGTTAAAGGATAAGAACCCGACAGCTGCAAAATGAACACTCCGACTGACCAGGTTGAAACTGTCATATTTTTGAACACTCGCTGAATCGACTGTTCCAAATTGTTTAAACGTGTTGCTCCGGAACTTATGACAAGCGCAGCCGGAATAGTTAATTTTCCGGCTGCGCCCTCTGCTATCAAGATCGGGAAACACCAATTCGAGATAGCGCCGGCATATCAAAATGAATGTTTGATACCCAGTTGCACAGCGGTGGTTGTTTTTCCTGCGCTGGCGAGAAAAGCGTTGTCGTTGGCAACGCCAAAGGCCGCGCCGGAGGTGTAGCCGTTCCCGGCATTGACGCCCGAGACCAGCGCGTAAAGGGTGGTACGCTTGGACAATGCATAGTCATCGCTGAGTATCCATGTCCTGGAAGTATCGCTGACGCCGATCTTGTTGGTGGAGTAGTAATAAGCCAGCGTCGCAGTGTTGCTTGGCGATGTCCGATAATTCAAACCCGCGCCATAAACACGGTATTGCGCCAGGCTGGAACCCGATGCGGGATCGCTGTTCTTGTTGTTCAGGTAGTTTGCTGTCAACGTTGCATCGCCTATCGAGTACGCTGCACCGACGCTGTATTTCCTGGTTTGTATGCCGCTGCCGCCGATCAGGCCGGCTGGTTGCCCCCGATCGGATTGATAGGCGGCCGACAGCGTGACCGGGCCGGTATACGTTGCACCCAGCGCAATGACACTGTTCGCCGAGTTATTACCGGCAACTTCACCCAGACTGTACGAACCGCTCAAATTGACATCGGCAATTTTTGTACTGAGGCTGATCGCATTTGCGACAAAAACATCAATCACCGCATTCGAATTGGCGGGGGCAATTGCGGTACCGGCATTCAAGGGATTCTGCGTTAGCGCCCATGAAATCAAACCGGAAAAAGTCTCTTTCAAGCCACGCGGATCGGTGGCGGCAAATGCCAGCACCGCAGGTGAATATTGCTTACCCAATGTTACTGTGCCGTAGCTGTTGGAAAGACCGACATTGGCTTGGCGACCGAACAAACCGCCCCATTGATTGCCTGCACCGGAATTCGAAAAGAAATGGCCTTCAAGATCGAAATTGGCCTTCAATCCCCCGCCCAGGTCTTCTGAACCCTTGAATCCAAAGATACTAGGACTGACACCACCCGAGCTGAGTGCGAAAACGCTTCCGGTACCGCCAGACGACGTTTTCTGCTTATTGACAGCTACAATTCCTGCATCGACCACACCGTAGATAGTCACCGACGATTGTGCCTGCGCCGTACCAGCTGCGGCTGCGGCGCCGAACACCATGAACGTGCATAGCGATTTATTCAGTATTTTTCCCACCGAGATCTCCTTTGTATAGTTGATTTTTTCTACGCATCAACATGTGGATGCAACAGCCAATGGGCAAATTGCATGCCTGTGAGGTTCTCGCGTTGCCATGTCGGGTTTTTCTGGTCGCAACGGCGCTCGCCGCTGCCACCGGAAAGACGTCGTACTCAGGAATGAAATACCGTGTTTTTTGCCCCCTGATTTCATCCGTCTGACGGCGCGGAACTAGATCCGCAAAGATCTCAGGCGGTAGCGATCGGGGGCGATCGCATAGCACATTGCCTGTGTAAATTAGGATCACTTGTGCAACAACCTGTTCAAATTTTGATCGCTCGACTTGTCCCTCCGGGCAAAGCGCCGCTTGGCAGCCAGGGCGACCGATGGCACGTTAGTTGCTCGCATTTAGCACCTGTCCCAATCAATCAAGGTCATGCATGCGTAGCTGGATTCCTGGAATCTTGATGTTAATCTTGATGCTTATGGCATCCTGTTGGCCATCAGTCAGCCAGGCAGGCGTCATGACGCACGACGAGCTGGTCAAACGCTTTCCACCACCAATGATCGTCGGTGAAAAGGACCCGGGCATACCGATTTGGCCGATCTTCAAACAAAATGCCACCGCCAACGAACTGGTTGGCTATGTATTCGAATCCATCGACCTGGCACCCATTCCCGGGTTCTCAGGGATACCGATCAATCTGCTGATCGCACTCGATCCCAAGGGTAATTTTCTGGAAGTCGGAGTCATCTCCCATCACGAGCCGGTGTTTCTCGATGGGCTAGGTGAAGCCCCGATGTTTCAGTTTGTGAGTCAATACAAGGGATTGTCGTTAAACCAGAACATCAAGATCGGAGCGCACGACAGCAAGGTTTCGGCTGCAAACGCTTATCTGGATGGCGTCACCAAGGCCACGGCATCGGTGCGCATCATCAATCAGAGCGTGCTCGCCTCGGCCTTGAAGGTGGCGCGCAAGAAGCTCGGTTTCGCTGAAGGCCGGGATCCGGACCTGATCGCTCGAATCAAAACGGACTTGTTTGAACCACATAGCGTCAAGGACTTGATCGACCAGAGATTGATCAAGCACGTGGTACTGCGCAACAAAGACATCGAAAAACAATTCTCCGGCACGCCTGGAGCCGAGCTTGATCCCGCAGCAATGCAGCAACCAGATGCGCTCTTCGTCGATCTGTACCTGGCCTATGTTTCCATTCCAGGCATTGGCCGCAATCTTTTGAATCCGGCAAGCTGGAAGAAGCTAGAGGCCCGCCTGGAACCGGGTGACCACGCTATTCTGATCTTGTCGCAAGGACGCTACGATATCGTCGGCGAAGACTTTGTTCCCGGTTCGGTTCCGGAGCGCCTGGTGTTAAAGCAAGACAAATTGCCGATTGAAATACGCGACTTGAATCTTGACCTGTCACTAAAAGACAGTGCCGCATTGCCGCATCCAGTGTCGATGAAAGTGTTCCGTATCATGAGTCAGTCAGGATTGGATCCATCTCGCCCCCTCGATTTTTCGCTGCCGGTCACCCGCAGCAAGGGCATCATCTATCCGGAGCGATTCACAAAGGATTTCTCGTTCAGCACCCGGTTGCCATCCCGCTTTTATACCGAGGCAGAAGGCGACAACAAGTCCTGGGTTGGCATCTGGAAAAGCCGCTGGCACGAACTTGCCGCATTGGTCGTTGCCCTTGCTGTGCTGGCCGTCGCCTTGAGCAGGCAAGAATCCTTGACCGGAAACGACAAGCGTTTCATCTGGTTCAGACGTGTTTTTTTGTTGTTTACACTATTTTTTGTCGGCTGGTACGCGCAGGGGCAATTGTCGATCGTTAATATCACCGGCTTGATTCAAGCATTGCTTGCCGGACGCAATCTCAATTTTTTCCTATACGACCCGATGACGGTCCTGTTATGGGGATTCGTTGCCGTTTCTTTAGTTGTATGGGGGCGTGGCACATTTTGCGGCTGGCTGTGTCCATTCGGCGCACTGCAGGAATTTACCGGCAAGTTGGCGCGCGCCCTGAAGATCCCGCAACTAAAAATCAAAGCGAAAACTGATGCACGGCTGAAACGCGTCAAATACGTCGTCCTTGCCGGCATAGTGGCCAGCAGCTTTTTCTCAAGCAATATTACCGACGCTTTGATAGAAATCGAACCGTTCAAAACCGCGATTACCCTCAATTTCGTGCGTTCATGGCCTTATGTCGCTTACGCCGTAGGTCTACTGCTTGCCAGCACCTTCGTCTACAAGTTCTTTTGTCGATATCTCTGCCCTTTCGGCGCAGGCCTGGCCGTGCTCGGACGTTTCAGGATGCTCGACTGGATACCTCGGCGCAAGGAATGTGGCAAACCCTGCCAGACCTGCCGTCACCGGTGCGATTACCAGGCAATAGAAGCCACCGGAAAAATCGACTACCAGGAATGTTTTCAGTGCATGGATTGCGTCGTCATTTATGCAAGCGATGAAAAATGCGCACCGCTCATCCTGGAAAAGAAAAGGGCCAGATTTATTCCGGTGCAAGCGTTGCCATTGCCGGTCACCGATTAAAGGATTTAAGAGTTAAGGATTCATCATGCAACGACGCACCTTGATTTCAGCTGCCTTGGGCAGCGCCTTGACAGGCGTCGCCGGTTGGGGCCTTCTCCAGCCACCTCCACAGGCAGGCACGATAGTGCGGGGCTGGGAGGCGCAACCGGGAATGCGACTCTATACCGGCGCCGATCTGGCATTCGGCACGACCATCGCCATACAGGTTCTGCATGACAATCAACGACAAGCAGAGCTGGCGATCCAGGATGGATTTCACGAAGCAAAGAAAATAGATGCGTTGATGAGTATCTACAGCGAATCCAGCCAGGTGTTCCAGTTAAATCGAGACGGCAGGCTATGCCAGCCCGATCCGCATCTGTTACGCGTGCTGCAGGAAACCGTGCGTCTGTCGACATTGAGCGGCGGCGCCTTCGACATCACGGTGCAACCGCTTTGGCTGCAATTCACCAAGGCCGCTGCAATGAACACCTTGCCGTCGCCCGCCGCAATAAGAAGCGCCAAGGCACTCGTCAACTGGCGGAATCTAAGCATCGACCGGCACGAAGTGCGCCTGCACAAACCGGGAATGTCCATCACCTTGAATGGCGTGGCGCAAGGTTATGCTGTCGATCTCGCACTCGCAGCAGTGCGACAGCGAGGAATCAGGCATGCGCTGCTAGATACCGGCGAATTCATCTCTTCCGGGAATAAAGCACCTTCTCACGACTGGATGGTCGGTGTGCAAGATCCCCGGCGCGACGATGTGTTAACCGCGGTGCTGAAAATGGACGGTCGCAGCGTAGCGACTTCGGGCGATTACGAAACGATATTTACTCCGGATTTCGTCCACAACCACATCTTCGATCCGGCCACCGGCGATTCCCCGTTGGAACTGGCAAGCGTCACCGTCGCCGCGCCGACAGGACTGCAGGCAGATGGATTGTCGACGGCGCTGTTTGTCATGGGCTCAGCTAAGGCAATGTCCATCGCCGCACAGCTCGATAATGTCGATGTCTTGCTGGTCGATAAACGAGGAAAGACCTGGATGACGCCAGGCTTGCGTACAACTCCGGCGTAAACGCCGCGCCGCCACTACCGATCAGGGAAGCATGCGGCCGAATATCCGGTCGCGGTCGATCAGCACATGTTTGCATGCGGCCAGCACATGAATCGCGATCAGCGCGATAAATGGGATAGCGATCAACTGATGATAGGTCATGAAAAACTCGCGCAAATGCTTGTCTTCCCAAGCCAAGTTCGGCAACGCCACGCCGAAAACCTTGATGCCATATTTATTGAAAGAAGATGACAGATAGCCAGTCGCCGGCTGTAGCAACATGCAAAAATAGAGCAAGCCATGACTCCATTGCGCTGCCCTTGCCATAGGACGCGAAGTACCTCTCGGCAGTGGCGGCGGCCGGTGTGCAAGGCGCCACCCCAGCCGCAGCAAAATCAACGCACCGGCGAGCACACCCAAGGATTTGTGCAAATTAAAATACGCAGCCCTGCCGGGAATACCCTTTGGAATATCCACCATGTAATAGCCAAGGCACAGCATACCGATGATCAGCAAGGCAATTACCCAGTGCAAACCGATCGCCGGCAACGTATAACGCGCTTTATCAACGGTGACAGGCAGCGCGCTCATCTGATTGCCACCCCCCACGGCAACTCTCCGACCGCTATTTCCTTGCTGACGGTATTGCTTGCCGTATCGATGACAGACACTGAATTGGAGCGGCCATTGGCTACATACAGCTTCTTGCCGTCAGGCGTAATCGCCATGTTCCATGGACGCTTCCCGACCGGAATGGTTGCAATGACCGTATTACTCTTTGCGTCAATCACCGACACCGTGCCATCCTTCCCGTTCGAAATATAGACGCGGCCGCCATCTGGCGACATCGTTACCCCGTTCGAAAAATTGCCCGGCTTGATTTCCGCCACCACCTTTTGCGTAGCCACATCGACCGCGTACACCATACTGGCCATTTCCGCCGCGATGTAAGCCTGGCTGCCGTCCGGGCTAAAAGCGACGCCACGCGGGCGCAACCCAAGCTTGACCGATGCGACTTGCCGGCGTCTCGCTACATCGACGATATCCACTGAATCTGCCTCTTCAGCACTGACATATAGCCATTTTCCGTCCGGACTAAAGGTCGCGTGCTCCGGATTCTTGCCCTCGGTCTTGACGCTGAACACTTTTTTGTTTGTGGCGGTGGAAATGAAACTGACCGAGTTCGTGATTTCACTGACCGCGGCAACCCAATCCCCTGCACGCGAAATATCGACGCCCTCGGGCGACTCGCCCAAGGAAATCGAGCCGATCTGCTCTCTTTTTTTCAGATCGATAACCAGCAAGGCGCTAGCCGGCTGGTCACTGACGTACAAGGTATTGCCATCGCTGCTGATCGCCACGCCGCGCGGTTTGGTGCCGGCCTTGATTTGTCCTACGACGCTGTCGCTGGCACAATCAATGATCGAAATCGTGCCCGATTTCTCATTCGGGACATAGGCAAACGGCAGCGCGCCCGACGTACACGGCATCAATAGCGCAGACAATGCCCCGGCCACGGCCATTCGTTTAGCAAGGCCGGCAAATGACGACGTCACGAAGACATGTTGAAAGTAGTTATTCTTCATAATGCAGGTACCTATCGGAAATGGTTGATCGGGATGCGATGGTGTCCATGAATTCCACGATTCATATGACGCAATATGCATGCCAAACATTTCGGCATAGGAGCCAGCCGCTAGTATTTGATTGATGCCTCACATATAGCCGGAGGAGATATGGAAGTGTTTCAATTTCAAACAGCGAGTTGATGCAAATTGGAACAATTGTCCGAATCGTGCGCCGATCATCAGGCACTTCGCCCGACGACAGCTAACGGCAACCACGGTTTTTTTGTAATTTGAAAAATCACCCCTTCAGGCTTGGCGATTAATCTGCAAGTCTCTATTTCAAGTCCAGCCCCTACCCCGCTTTTTGCTCATCCATTGCATGTTCTTGCGACATTCAGCCGGGATGGCTGCCTCGTCAAATTATTTCCAAAATACAACTTTTAATCGGCTTCGCGAATAAATCGTTTTTGTGGACTATTTTTAAAATCAAGTGGTATAGTGATTATACCAGTTGCGTTTTCCACGAATTGACGTGGGCTCGCGTACTGGATTCAAAAACCGAACCGTCAGAAGAGCTTCTTAAAGCCCCCCGGCGAAATGATGTTTATTGTTGACATGGCAACAGCCTTGTTCAATCAACTCAGGAGACAGTATGGAGACCGCAGTTAGCGCCGTTGAAAAATCGGCTATCAGGAAGGTAGCGTTTCGACTCGTACCTTTCGTCGCACTAATGTTTTTTATCAATTTCCTGGATCGAACCGCTATTTCCTTTGCCGGGCCGAACGGCATGAGCAAGGATCTCGGCCTTACCGCGGCACAGTTCGGTTTTGCCGCAGGCGTGTTTTTCATCGGTTACGTCTTGCTGGAAATCCCCAGTAATCTCGCACTGCATAAATATGGCGCCCGGCGCTGGCTGGCCCGGATCATGGTGACCTGGGGCATCGTCGCGCTGCTGTTTACCTGGGTCAGCAGCGTCGAAGGTTTGTACACATTACGATTCCTGCTGGGCGTGGCGGAAGCAGGTTTCTTCCCGGGCGCGATCCTGTTTCTGAGCATGTGGGTGCCAGCCAAGCATCGCAGCCATATCCTGGCGTTGTTCTATCTTGCGCAGCCGCTGACTATCGTCATCGGCGCGCCGGTTGCCGGGATGCTGATCGAAGCACACGGTACATTCGGCCTGGAAGGCTGGCGTGTCATGTTTGCCGGCGTCGCTTTACCTGCGATCGCGGTCGGCGTCATCGCCTGGTTCTACCTGGCCGACAAGCCGGCCGACGCCAAATGGCTCAGTGAAGCCGAGCGTACCTGGCTCACGACAGCACTGGCTGCCGAGGCGCGTACCAAGCGTACCAGCCACGTCTCGGACGTGAAGAAGGCACTCACCAACGGCCGCGTCTGGCTGCTGGCGCTGGTCTACTTCGGACTGATTTACGGCCTGTATGCGCTGGCTTTTTTCCTGCCGACGATCATCGGCGGTTTTGAAAGCCAGTTCGGCACCAAATTCAACGTGCTGCAAAAAGGCCTGATCACTGCCATCCCTTATTTGCCAGCCGCGGTCGCGCTGTTCCTGTGGAGCCGTGACGCCACCCGCCGTGGCGCACGCAGCTGGCACGTCGGTATTCCTGCCTTGCTGGGCGCCGTCAGTATTCCGCTGGCGCTCTATATGAGCACACCGGCAGCGACGGTTGCCGTGATCACGATTACGGCTTGCGCCATCTTCTCTGCGTTGCCGACTTTCTGGTCGATTCCGGCGCGGTTCCTGTCCGGCGCTGCCGCTGCGGCAGGCATTGCACTGATCAACACGGTCGGCAACGCCGCCGGCTTCATCGCGCCGTTTGTCACCGGCGCGATCAAAGACGCGACTGGTTCCTATCAAGTCCCGATGTTCGTGGTCGGCGGACTGATGTTGCTGTCGTCGCTGGTGATCTTTGCCATCGGCGCCGGCACCCGGCAGGAGAGCGCCTTGTCGGCCGACATGAGAGGCAAGGTCATTGCCGACTGAAATACTTGTGCAAGTGATGAAAGCATCGTTTTAACTGGTTTAAATGGAGAAAGATCATGAAAGAAAAAATCGCGTTATTTGGCGCCGGCGGCAAAATGGGTGTGCGTCTGGCAAAGAATTTGCAGAAATCAGACTACCGTGTGGCGCACGTCGAAGTGAGCCGGGTCGGACAACAGCGGCTCAAAGATGAGCTGGGAGTGGAATGCATGGGCACCGATGCTGCGCTGGATAACGTCGACGTTGTGATCCTGGCCGTGCCGGATACGATGATCGGCAAGATCGCCGCTGAAATAGCGCCGAAACTGCAGCCAGGCACCATGGTCATGACGCTGGATGCCGCTGCTCCTTTCGCCGGTCATCTGCCTGAACGTCCAGACCTGGTCTACTTTGTGGCCCACCCTTGCCACCCGCCGATCTACAACGACGAAGAAACCAAAGAAGCGCGCCGCGATTTCTTCGGCGGCGGCGCTGCCAAACAGTCAATCACCAGTGCCCTGATGCAGGGCCCGGACTCGGCCTTTGACCTTGGCGAGGACATTGCCAAGGTGATTTATGCGCCGATCTTGCGCTCCTATCGCCTGACGGTGGAGCAGATGGCGCTGCTGGAGCCGGGCCTGTCGGAAACGGTCTGCGCTACTTTGCTGTACGTGATGCGCGAGGCGATGGATGAAACTGTCCGCCGCGGTGTGCCGAAGGAAGCTGCACGCGACTTCCTCCTAGGGCACATGAACATTCTCGGCGCGGTGATTTTCAACGAAATCCCCGGTGCTTTCTCGGATGCCTGCAACAAGGCGATTCAGTTCGGCAAGCCGCGCCTGATGCGCGACGACTGGCTAAAGGTATTCGATCATGAAGAGATCGCCGAAAGCATTCGCCGCATCACCTGATCAAGTGATCAACCGAGCGGCATATTGCAAATGATGGCCATGATGAACTTTGTCATGGCCTCATGAGAAAAGTCTTTTTAGCGAGCATATCCATGGAACGCATCTACGCCAGCTACTGGCTGGAAACCGGCGACGACCCTGCGCGGGCGGCCGAAGTCATCGCCGGCGAACAGTCGAGCGGCACCTTTGTCGCCCTGCCTACTGAAACCCCGGAACTGAAACAACGCTCTGGCGCGCGTGTCGAGCGCCTGGAAATCCTCGGATACAGCAAACAACCCAGCCTGCCAGGCGGCATGCGTTCCGAGCGCTATACCCAATGCGAGCTGGAAATCTCGTGGCCGCTGGAAAACCTTGGCCCGTCGCTGCCCAACCTGATGGCGACGATTGCCGGCAATCTGTTCGAGCTGCGCCAGGTCTCCGGCTTGCGGATTACCGGGCTGCGGTTGCCGCCGGCTTTCGCCAGAGCCTACCAAGGACCGGCCTTCGGTATTGCCGGTACCCGTCGCCTGACCGGCATCGCACACGGCCCGCTGATCGGCACCATCATCAAGCCCAGCATCGGCCTGTCTGTGGACGAAACCGTGCAGCAGGTACGCGAACTGGTCGCCGGCGGTGTCGACTTCATCAAGGATGACGAGCTGCAGGTTGACGGCGCCCGTTGTCCTTTTGATGAGCGGGTACGCGGCGTCATGCGTATCATCAACAAACACGCCGATCGCACCGGCAAGAAGGTCATGATGGCCTTCAACCTGACCGGCGATCTCGACCAGATGCGCCGCCGCCATGATTTGGTGCTGGCCGAAGGCGGCACCTGCGTCATGGCCAGCCTTAACTCGATCGGCCTGATCGGATTGCAGGAATTACGCCGCCATTCACAGCTGCCGATTCATGCCCATCGCGCCGGCTGGGGCTACCTGAGCCGCTGTCCGCAACTGGGCTGGGATTACGCGCCATGGCAGATGCTGTGGCGACTGGCCGGCGCCGACCATATGCACGTCAATGGCCTGCGCAACAAATTCAGCGAGCCGGACGATAGCGTGATTGCGGCCGCACGCTCGGTACTCAGCCCGGTCATGCCGGAAGCGCCGCTGCCTGCAATGCCGGTATTCAGCTCCGGCCAAACCGGTTTGCAGGCAGCCGACACCTATAAGGCCATCGGTTGCACAGACCTGATTCATACCGCCGGCGGCGGCATCTTCGGCCATCCCCAAGGTGTGGCGGCCGGGGTCTCAGCGTTGCGCGAAGCATGGGTTGCTGCGATTGAAGGCGTACCTCTGGAACAATATGCAGAACGCCGCCCCGCATTGCGGGCCGCACTCGGATTCTGGAAATGAGCACTAAAGAACCCAAGGCCGCCCTGCCTGACGGATTGCTGCTGGCATATTACGGCGACGACTTCACCGGCTCGACTGACGCCATGGAAGTGATGGCGGCCGCCGGATTGCCGACAGCGCTATTTTTGCAAACACCTGACGCCGCCATGCTGCAGCGTTTTCCGGAGGTCCGCTGTATCGGGATTGCCGGATCGTCACGCGGGCGTTCCCCGGAATGGATGGATACGCATCTGCCGGATGTATTTGCGCGACTGGCGGCGCTCAAGCCGCCGCTGATGCAATACAAGATCTGTTCCACTTTCGATTCGTCGGTGCAGACAGGATCGATCGGCCGCGCCCTGGATCTCGGCGTCGGGCACATGCCTGGAGCCTGGTCGCCGATGATTGTCGGCGCACCACGCCTGAAGCGTTATCAGATATTCGGCAATTTGTTTGCGGCGGTCGATGGCACCGGATATCGCTTGGACCGGCACCCGACCATGGCCCGCCATCCGGTGACGCCGATGAACGAATCGGATTTACGGCGCCATCTCGCCACGCAGACGCAGCGCCGGGTTGAATTGATCGACATGCTGCAATTGCGCGATGGCGCTGCCCGGACCGGCGCATGCATCGACAAATTGCAAGGTGCCGATACGCCAGTAGTCCTGATCGATGTTCTCGATGAGGAAACCCTGCGCGAAGCCGGCCGCCTGGTGTGGGAACAACGCGGCGCCGGCGTCTTCAGTGCGTCGTCGTCCGGTCTCCAGTACGCCCTGACGGCCTATTGGCGATCGCGCGGCTGGATAGTGCAGCAAACATCCTTGCCGACGGCGGGGCCGGTGCCGGTCATCGCGGCGGTGAGCGGCAGCTGTTCACCGGTCACCGCAAGGCAGATAGCCTGGGCGCGGACGCATGGATTTGCCGCCGAAAGACTTGATTTACAGGCAGTGCTGACCGAAAAAACCAGAGAGGCAGAACTGGCGCGCATGGTGGCATTGGCCGTTACCGCCGTCGATAATGGCCGCAGCCCCCTGATTTACAGTGCTGAAGGGCCCGACGATGCTAATGTCACCGGCTTCGATGCCATCGCCCGGGAAGCAGGAATCAGCCGTTCGGATGCAGCGCGGCGCGTCGGCATGGCGCTGGCGGAAATCATGCGGCGTTTGCTGGATGCCCGCCCTGTTACCCGGGTGGCAATCGCCGGCGGCGATAGTTCTGGCGAGGTAGCCAGTACCCTCGATATCGCCGCGCTTAGCGTCAGCGCCGCCATGTCGCCGGGAGCGCCACTGTGCCGCGCATGGTCGGACAATCCGCGCCGCGATGGTCTGGAAATTGTCTTGAAAGGCGGCCAGGTTGGCGGACTCAGTTTCTTTGGCGATGTACTGGAAGGCAAGCCGTTGGCAGCAAACTGATACGATGGGGCAAAATTGATATGGTAAAGTCACGCTATCAATATCATTTAAGCTAGTGCAAGACATGTCGGAAACCATACAGCGACGCAAGTTATATCAAGAAGTGCTCGAACGCTTGATGGAGCGTATCCATAGCGGCGAACTGCCGCCCGGTTCGCAACTTCCTTCCGAGCGCGAATTGATGGAACAATATGGCGTCGGCCGTCCCGCGGTGCGTGAAGCACTGCAGGCGATGGAACGCTCAGGCTTCGTCGAGATTGTCCACGGCGAACGGGCTCGGGTGGTCGACCCGACCGCCGATCGCCTGATTGCCCAGATTGCCATCGGCGCCCAGCATCTGCTGCGCACCAAGCCGGCGATGCTGGGACACCTGAAGGAAGCACGCGTCTTCCTGGAAACCAGCACTGCCCGCATGGCCGCCGAACGCGCTACCGAGGCGCAGATTGCCAGCCTGCGCCTGAGCATCGCCGAGCATCGGGCTTCCATGGTCAACCTGGAAGAATTCATCGAGCGCGACATGGCGTTCCATCGCGAAATCGCCGACATCAGCGGCAACCCGATTTTCCCGTCTATCGTCGAATCGATGTTCCGCTGGGCCAGCGAGTTCTACTACACCCTGGTTCGGGCGCCAGGCGCCGAAGAACTTACGCTGACCGAGCACCAGCGTATTGTCGATGCGATTGCCATGCATGACGGCGATGCAGCTGCCGAGGCGATGCGCAGCCATCTGATGCGGGCCAACGACCTTTATCGGGAGTTGGGGCAGCAATAGCTTGATCTAAGGCGTCATCAGTGAATCGGCGATCACGGCCAGCTTTTCCGCACGGACATTTTTCTTGCTGTCGCTGATCGCTTTCCATTCCGGATTTTCTTTCAATCTTGCGCGAACCTTGGCGACCACGGCTTCGCGCGCACCAAGCGCGGCGTCGTTCTTGTACTCCAGAATCACCATGGTCGACCACGGCCGGCCGGCGGCATATCGATTGACATAGATTCCGTAACGCGACAGCACACCCTCCTGTATCCAGCCCTCGAACTGAGGAATCACGTAGCCGTCCGCATATTTCAGATATTCGTCGGCCGACACCATTGTCTCGTAAGGAATGACCATGAGCGTTGGATGAAGCGGTGCATTGGCAACAGCGTTATTGCGCACCAGGTCTGCGGGAGCCGTATCAATCGCCGTGGTCAACGCCAGCGCTTTCTTCGACAAGCCTGCCGGATTAGCCTGCTCAACCTTATTCCAGCGCTCGGCATCGGCAGGGTTGGAAAACGTCAGCAAAGCCATCGCATCCCAGCTGCCTGAATCGACATAACGATTGAACAAGAGGCGGTAATCCTTGAGAATGCCTTGTTCCTTCCAATGCTGAAACAACCCTTTTCGCGACTTTTCCATTTCTTCGCGCAACGCCACGCGATTAGCCGGTGTCGAGTGATAGGTAATGATGAGGGATAGCGGCCCGCCTTTGGTTTCATCGGCCGCGTGCACGGTGCTTGCTGCCATCAGCATCGGTACAACGCACACAGCAGCGAGCCGTAATAACCGGGAAAATCGCAGTAGATTATTTTTCATGACTACCATCTTTCATAAAATCAGTTAACAAGACAAATACGAGGCAGATAAGGCTGGTTGTCAGTGGAATTTCTTCAAGGCCGCGTCCACGAAGGTATTGGTGTAGGTCTGCTCGACATTCACCGCCTTGAACTTCGGATTGAATTCAGCCAGAACCTGCAACTCTTTCGCCGCGCCGTCTGGCGGCATGCGGCCGTCGTTGGCGAACATCGGGATTTGCTCCTTCAGTACTTTCAGGTAGGTAACGCGGTCTTTGCCACTGATCTCAACCGGAATCAGCGCGGCGATTTCTTCAGCAGTGTGCGTATTGATGTACTTCAGCGTGCGCACGAACGCGTTCGCCAGGTGCTGCGCAATTTCGGGATGCGCTTTCACGCGCTCACTCGCCATGAAGATCGTATTCGACGGAAACAGCGTGCCAAAATTTTTCCTGGTTCCTTCAACCGTAGTCAGGTCGGCAAACACCGTGGCGACACCTTGCGCCTCGTAAAAATTGCCATCCGGCGTAGGCGCAACCACAAAATCGGCTGCACCGTTACGCAGTGCGACAACGTTCTTGTCCTTCCCATCCGTGCCCAGCCGGGTGTAATCGTCAAGCTTGTTACCGCCCTCAAGCACCAGGTAATTCGCCACCGTGGTCTTGGACGATCCGGCTCCGCCGGCGATAAAGCGGCTGCCTTTCAGGTCGGCCAGTGTCTTGAACTTCTCCTTCGACTGATTGGCTACCAGCACCTTGGCGCCGGGTGTCACCCCCAGCGTTACCACTGCTTCGGTGCTGTTGCCTTTCGATTGGTTGACGATATTGTGGTGGTAGTACGCCATCACGGCGTCGACTCGCCCGTCCATCAGCATCTGGTCATGAAATACATCATCCCGGATATTCATCACTGTCACGTCCATGCCGTCATCCTTCAGATAACCGAGCCGTTCCGCCAGCACAATCGGGAACGACCGGATCGCCTTGATTTCGTCTACCAGCAGCACGATGCGATTAGGTGTATCCGTCGGTTTGACAGATTTGACCGGCTCGGCATGCATGCACTGGCTGCAGAGCATGAGTGCGAGGGATAAGGTAGGAGCAAGAATTTTCATGGGTCGCGATTCTATGAAATGGATTAAAAAATTTTGGAAAGTCAAAGATCCAGCACCAGCATGTCGCTGCGCGCACGTGAGCAACAGGGTATGAACCGGTCGTTCCTGATGCGTTCCTCATCACTCAGATACACGTCGCGATGGTCCGGCACACCAGCCAGCACCCGCGTCATGCAGGTGCCGCAAACGCCTTGTTCACACGAGCGCGGAATATCGACGCCACAGTCGGACAACACTTCAAGCACCGACTTCCCCTTTGCGACATGCAAGACTTTCCCTGTGCTGGCAAGTTTAATGTCAAAACCGGTATCGTTCTCGGCCTTGACCATTTCGGCAGAAAAATATTCCTTATGGACGTTTCTGTCCGGCCAGCCACGCTGCCTGGCCGCATCGATCGCCATGTTGACGAATCCTGCCGGGCCACACACATACAGATGAGTACCGCTTTCGAAATTACCGATCAGCCCCATGAAATCGCGCCGCGGTTGAGCCAGCCTGTCGCTGAAATGGAATGTGACGCGGTCCGCATAAACTGCTTTCTTGATGCGATTAAGGAAAGCCGTTCGTTGCCTGGTGCGGGTACAGTAATGCATTTCGAAGTCCGCATTCAGGCCCGCGAGATGCTCCGCCATGCACAAGATCGGCGTCACGCCTATGCCACCGGCGATCAGCACCGAACGTCTTGCCGTCGGGTCGACGGCAAAGCGGTTTTTCGGGATACCGATTTCAATCACATGCCCTTCTTTGATGTTCTCATGCATGGCACGCGATCCGCCGCGGGAAGCCTGTTCCAGCTGCACGCAAATCAGGTAGCGATGGCTTTCCCCGGGATCGTTGCATAAGGAATACTGGCGCACCAGGCCGTTGCGCAGATAGACGTCAATATGCGCACCCGCACTGAACCGTGGCAACGCCCTTCCCTTCGGATCGACCAGTTCGAATGCCCAGATACCCTCTGCTTCGTTGATTTTTCTCGCTACCCTGACCCGAAGACGCCGGGTTGCAGTTGCACGCTTTCTCCTGCGCAGCCAGGTCGCAATTCCAGTGTAGGCAAGGAATGGCACTGACAACGCCGCCGCCATCAGCAACAGCTGAACAACAGGTCCCCCGATGTGGCCGGTATGCAAGGAAAGCGTCCAGAAATACAATTTGCTGCCGAGGCTACTGTCGGCATAGGGAATATATTTCAATGTCTTTCCGCTATAAGCGTCGAGATAAAGCATGGTGCGCGCGTTCGGATGCGGGGCATCGTTGGCGATCAGATACATTTCCACGGCATCGCGCGGCTTGTCTGGATAGTGCAACAGTATTTCCTGTGGATGCGGCATGTATTCCTGGGCTCGTTGCCACATCGCCTCCATCGACAAACGCTGTGCGCCGGCCGCAGGCTGCGATTTGGGCGCCTTGGCAGCCGGCGCCGAACCGGCGATTGTGTAAATGCCGTTCTTGTACCAGTCGAATGCCTGCGGCAAGCCGGTCAGCACGCTGGTCAGCAAGATCAGGCTTACATAGAAACCAACTGTCTTGTGCAGGTTGATCGTACGTGCCGGTCCCTTGAGGCGTCCATTAAATTTCAGGGCGCTCCTGACGCCGCGCAGCGTCGCCGGGAGCCAGATGTACAGGCCGGCAAGAATCAGGACAAGGCCGAATACGATGGCGCTGGTGCCGGTAATGAGATTGCCGTTTTTCATGAACCGAAAGCGATGTATTTGTTCGATAGTGCCAAGCAGTCCGCCGTAACGATGACGCTGCCCCAGTACCTCGCCATTACAGGGATTCAAATAGACAAAGGTCTGATCGGTAAAGCGCACCATTGCAGCCGGCATGCGTGCATCCGTCCCGGCATCCGCCGCATCCCCGGCGACCAACCTGATGTAGTCGAGTTTGGCGGCAGGCCGCACAGCAGCTGCGGCGGCTGTCAGGGCATCAAGCGGAACCAGTCCTGAGCAGGCCGGCACGGTAAGCAGGTCGGGACTCAGCAGTGGCTCAAGCTGCGGGCGGTACATGATGGCGGCGCCGGTCAGCGCCATCAGCACGATCACCAGGCCAACAGTAAAACCTGTCCAGCGATGCAATGAAAGCAGAGAATTTCGAACTCTTGTGTTCATGAAAGCAATATTCCTCACCTTGAAAAATCACCCGCTCCATCGCGGGTCCAAGGTAGGGCTGGCAAAATTTGCCACGTACTTCATTGCTGGATTTGCCCACCCTCGGTGAGACGGAAGACTATGCCTTCAACCTGAATTGGACCTGAAATCAAACCGAAAATAAGCTGAATAAAATTTGACACACCGCAGCATCAGGGGAACCGGCTTTCTATTGGCCCGGTCGGCTACCGGCGAAATATTCTGAATACTTTTTCAGAAACGGTTCAGGTCCGATTTAAAGTCCGATCGCATTATTGCGGCGAGTGGGAGACATCCGTGCCTCATTCCGCGCCAAGCCAACTTTATTTGAAAGAATTTCATGAACAAACAAAATACCGCCATCTTGTCCTGCTCCATCCTGTTCACTCTTGGCCTCGCGGGGCAACCGGCATATTCCGCTGCCGCCTCTGCCAACGTGAACAAGAATGCCCCTGAATCGATGCACCTCCATAGCCGCACCGAAATGCCAGGTTACACCGGCGATTTCGACCATTTCGCGGTCGACGTGAAAGGCAACCGTCTTTTCCTGGCAGCCGAAGACCACGGCACCCTGGAAGTGTTCAACCTGGCGTCCGGCAAGCATCTGAAGACCATCAAAGGGGTTGAAACCCCGCACGGCATCCTGTATCTGGCCGATAAAAACCGTCTGGTTGTAACCGACAGTGGTGCGGGCCTGAGCAAGGTGCTTGATGCAAGCACTTACAAAGTGATCGATACGATCAAACTCATTCCCGGCGCCGATTCGATGGGCTATGACGCGAGTGAGAAAAGCATGTATATCGTGGCGGGTGGCAAGAACGGCAATCTGCCGGATTCGCTCCTGTCTAAGGTCGATCCGCGGACCGGCAAGCATCTTGGCGACATCAAATTCGACACCGACAAAGTGGAGGCCATGGCGATTGAACAGAAAGGTAAAAACCTGTACATCAATGTGACTGGCAAGAACGCCGTAGCCGTGATCGACAAGAAGACCTTCAGCGTAGTCGGCACATGGCCGATCAACGAGGGCAAGATGAACGCAGCGATGGCATTCGACGAAGCCAGCAACCGTCTCTTTGTTGTAACGCGCAAGCCATACAAACTGGTCGTTCTCGATACCAAAACCGGCGCCCAGGTCGCCAGTTTCAACGCTCCGGAACGTACAAATGAGGCGATGTTCGACAAGGTCAATCGCCGCGTCTATCTCGCCGGCGATGATTTCATCAGCGTATTCCAGCAAAAGGACGCCGACCATTATCAGGAACTCCCTCACATCTCCACGGCGAAGGGTGCCAAGACGGCAATCCTGGTGCCGGAGTTGAATCGCCTGTACGCGGCTGTGTCGCCCGGCGAAGGGAATACAGGCGCAGCAGTGCTGCGGTTTGACGTCGCGCCGGCGCGGTAACCTTATAGCAAACGATCGCCGATCGGAACATAGCGGCGTCAACAGGTAGCCTTGCCATCAGCACCGTGACGCCACTTTTCTGTTTCCTGCAACTATGTCTCGCCTAAGTTTTTCGGCGCATAGTCCGCCTCATCATACCCATTGGAACGTGCCATGAATAAATTGCCAAACCAAATGACATCTGCCTGGTTAAACAAAGTCCCGGAAGTCACGCTAGGCTTTTGGATCATCAAGATCATGTCGACCACGGTCGGCGAAACCGGCGCAGACTATCTTGCTGTAAACGCAGGTTTCGGCCAGGCTATTACCGGCAGCGTGATGGCAACGTTATTGGCGATTGCACTTTTCGTGCAGCTCCGCGCACGCCGCTACGTTCCGTGGATGTACTGGTTGACCGTGGTGCTGGTGAGCGTGGTAGGTACCCAAATCACCGATGCGTTAACCGATGGCCTGGGCGTAAGCCTTTATCTCAGTACGACCGTTTTTGCTGCCGCACTTGCCGGGATATTTGCATTGTGGTACCGAAGCGAGGGGACACTTTCCATCCAGGCGATTTTCACGCGCCGTCGAGAGTTGTTCTATTGGGCGGCCATCTTGTGCACCTTTGCGCTCGGCACCGCAGCGGGCGACCTGGCCACCGAGGCCCTGGGCCTGGGTTTCCAATTGGGAGTGGTTGTCTTTGGCGTACTGATCGCCATCACAATGACGGCATTCCGTCTGGGCGCGAATAAGGTGCTGACCTTTTGGATTGCATACATCCTCACGAGACCGCTGGGTGCAGCGCTTGGTGATTTATTGTCACAATCCCGGCAGTACGGCGGTCTCGGTGTCGGTGCGAGGTTGACGAGTGTCATGTTCCTCGTGGTGATCATCGGACTGGTAATCGCGGCGCAGCGCAATGAGTTCTTCAAGACGGAAAGCGCGCAATAACGCGGCAGTAGCGCAGCCGACCGGAAGCAGCTATCAATTTATTTTTAAAGGAAAAAGTCATGAATTCAATCAACATTAATTCAATCAAAATTGCCCGCCCGCTCTCCGCAGTAATGTTTACCTTCGCCGTACTGGCCGCAGGGTATGCCGCACCGTCATCCGTTGGCATGATCAGTTCAGTCGAAGCCGCAACGCCATCGAAGCTTGGGGATTTGACTTCTTTCCGTGCCATTGCTGCTGACGTCGCCGCCATCGTGGACAAAGGTGATCTGCCAGGGGCGAAAAAGCGCATCAAAGACCTGGAATTATCCTGGGATTCGGCTGAAGCCGGTCTGAAACCGCGCGCAGCAGGCGATTGGCATCTCGTCGACAAAGCCATCGACCGTGCCTTGGAGGCGCTGCGAGCGAGCACGCCGAATGCGGCAGCTTGCAAGCAGTCGCTGGCGGATTTGATAAAGACCTTTGACCAGGTGAGCGGCAAGAGCTGATGCCGAAAAACTTCCCCTTGCCAAAGTTGACCGCCGGCAGCCGCGCCCGCCGCATTTATCTGTTGCTGCCGTGGGTATTCAGCGCCATGACAGCGGTAAACGCTGCCGCAGCAGGGGCGGCGGCCAGCGTCGACCCGGCGCTGCCTGCCTATACCGATCCTGCCGTCGACATCGCCGGCGACCTGGTCTGCGACGGCGCCGATACCATGCAAGATCTGATGGACGCCTGGGCAAAAACATTCCACTCGCTCCATCCGGCCGCCACGATACACGTCGGTCATGCCAGTAAATTCTCGGCGGATGGTTTTACCGCCATGCTGGCTGGAAAAGCCGACATTGTCACTTTCGTGCGTGAACCATTCAAATCCGAGATAGCTGCATACACAAAGAAATTCGGCCACCAGTTCCTGATTGTTAATGTGGCCGGCGGCAGCTATGCAACGAAGGGAGGCACACACGCCATCGGGATCTACGTCAACGCCGCCAATCCGATCACGCAACTCACCCTGTCGCAACTGGATGCGATTTTCTCTAAAACCTTGCGGCGCGGCGCCTCGGAGGCCGTCACCACCTGGGGGCAACTGGGCCTCGGCGGTGATTGGAAAAACCGTCCGATTCATCTGTATGGCATGCTGCGCCAACGCGAAACCGGCAATCCCCCCGGCATCGTGAATTACGTCGGCCAACGCCTTCTAATGGGTGGCGAATGGCGTGACGACCTGCGCGAACAAACCGACAAACCGGGTGAAAGCGCCTTGCAAGCGATCGTCAACCGGGTCGCCGAAGATCCGGCTGGCATCGGCTACAGCGGTTTTGCTTTCGGCGCGCCTGGCGTCAAGACCATTGCGCTTGCAGAGGCCTCTCCGGGGCTGTTTTATCCGGGACAGCCGGCTGATGTAGCGAGCAGGAATTACCCGCTCAGCCGCCAGATCTATCTTGGCCTCACTGTCGCCCCGGATCGTCCTCTCGCGCCTTTAGCGCGCGAATTCCTGCGCTTCGTTCTTAGTCGTGAAGGCCAGCAAGCGATCGCCGAAGATCACATGCATTTCATCCCGCTCAATGCAGAGCAAGCGGCAGCCGCACGCGCGCAATACAGATAAGCCATCTCCTTCCTCAATAAAAAACATCCGATTCACCGGCGCCATGCCGTCGTGATCGGATGCTCCGCGTCGTTTCGCCTGTCCCCGGCAGCACATCAAGCCGGATCCTAAATAATATTTCAGAAAATGTTCATGTCCAATTTAAGGTCGGGGCTTAAATTGGATGCCAGAGACTGTTGCGAAATTAATCTGGCTGACCTGGCCCGCCAGGATATTTCGCAACAGACTTTAATGACAATTAAACCAATTATTGTAGGAGACATATGAAAACCGCACACTCTCTCAAGTCGCTGCGCAAGGTAGCCGCCAGCTCCGTCACGCAAGCCGTTTGCCTGGCAGCCCTGGCTGCAATGGCAACACCCGCATTCGCCTTGAAATACGCCGAAGTCGAACATCACCTGAAAGTCGATCCGGCCATCCCGGTCTGGACACCTGGCCCGATCAAGATCAATCCTCCGGAGGAAGAATTCAGCCTGGTCGGCGCCGACGTGATGGATGAAATCACGTTTGGCTGGGCCAAGATTTTTCGCAAAGCCTATGCACCCAAGATGAGCGTGTCGGTTGAAGCCCGTGCCTCCGGCGCTGGCGCTCCAGGTTTGGTTAACGGCGCAGAAGCTGCACCAGTGGGGCGAGAATTGCTACCGGCCGAAGAAAAAATGTTCGTGGAAAAATTCGGCTACCAGCCTACTGCGATTCGCGTCGCTACAGGTAGTGTCGGGTCGCTCGGCAAGACAGCTACCAGCGTTATCTTCGTCGACAAGAATAATCCGATCAAAGGTTTGACCATGGAGCAGGTCGACGCGATCTATTCCAAGACACGCATGCGCGGCTACAAGGAAGTCAACACCTGGGGCGACCTGGGGTTGACCGGCGAGTGGGCGAACCGCCCTATCCATCTGTATGGCCTGAAAGCGGTCAACGGCATCGAGCAGTTCATCAAGGCACAGGCGATGATGGGCGGCGAGTACAAGGACAATATCCAGATGATGAAGGGCAAAGGCTTTGTCCACGCCTTCAACGTTGCGGCCGAAGACATGGCAAAGAATCCTGGCGGCCTGACTTATGCGCTGCTGGCCAATCTCACGCCTGACGTCCGCGCAGTGCCGCTCGCCGCGAAGGCGGGGCAACCGTATTACGAACCGAATCTGGAGAACGTGTATAGCCATAAATATCCGCTGAGCCGCTACGTATATATCTACATCAACAAAAAACCGGGGCAGCCGATCGAACCTAAGGTCAAGGAATTCCTGAAGATGGTATTGAGCCGTCAAGGCCAGGAAGTCGTCGCCAACGAGGGTGTCTATATTCCGTTGACACCGGCGGTCGTCAAGGAAGAGTTGGCCAAGCTGGACAAGGTCGACTGATAAAGATCGACCGGTGCACCGGCTCGGCCGGTGCAAAAAGTAAAAATATTTTTTGACCATCTCCCCAAGGAAATCATGAAAACATTAGCAAAAATCGCAGTCGCAGCTGTCTTCGCCACTTCAGCCGTCTTCAGCGCCTCCAGCGCTTTCGCGGCGGAAGCAAAGAACTGGACTCCTCCGGAATACAAGATCTATGCACAAACCTTGTCCGACCAGATCATGGCGAAACATCCTGAACTGTTGAGCGTTACCTTCCACGGCGTTCCACC
Organism: Collimonas sp. OK307; assembly: GCF_900113705.1. Taxonomy (GTDB): domain Bacteria; phylum Pseudomonadota; class Gammaproteobacteria; order Burkholderiales; family Burkholderiaceae_D; genus Collimonas. Next base: position 776,661 of record NZ_FOQI01000001.1, read on the forward strand.
GGGCATGTCCAAGGTATACACGATGTTCGCCGGTTCCTACCCTGAGCGGATCGGCAATCCGGACGATCCGGACGATGTCATGGTTGTCGAAACCGGCATCACCATCCTGGATCCGCGCTGGCACCGTACGAAAGACGTGAAACCGAAGTACGTCATGATGGTGCCGCTGCGCGATGCCCAGGGTGAAAACTGTGGAATGCTCGTCCTGGCATATAAAAATCCGGCGAACAGCGGCAAGAAAGACATAGATTTCTTCAAGTCTTCAACCGCCTTGCGCGACAACCTGCAAAAGCAGATCCCGAGCTATGAGGCTCTGTACAAACAAGCCAGATAAACATTAATCGCTTTGGCGAGACTAGGCAGGATTCGGACTGCATAGCCCGGGTCCTGCACATTCATAGTGAAAGAACACCATGATTCATGGCAGATTTTATGCGCTGGCGGCATCATTGCTGCAGCCAGCCAGATGCAGCCATCCCGCAGCAGAACGATTTGGAAAAATGTCGCTTAAACCAATTATGTGCGTCGCTTTACTGAGCGCAATCTGGGCTCCTGCGTATGCTTATCGACCATTCGACGGCTCGGATGCGGGAACGGCGGAGCCTGGCGTATTTGAACTGGAATTCGGCAGCAGCTATCAGCACCAGGGCAGAGAAAAATCGCTGTCCGCTCCTGCCGTGACCGGCAATCTAGGTTTGGCCGGCGATACGGAACTGGTGCTGGAAGGACGGCTGGAGCGACAGTTCGGTGATTTCAGCAATACCCGGCGGACAAGTTTTTCAGATACCGCATTTTCAGTCAAACACGTCTTTCGGCGCGGCAGCCTGCAAGATGGGAGCGGGCCAAGCATCGCCGCAGAATGCGGTGTTCTGCTGCCAACCATATATGGCCAGTCCGGCACCGGCGCGACCTGTAACGGCATCGTATCCGGGCGCGGGGAAGCGGGTGCGGTGCACCTGAACGCAGCGCTGACGCGTACACGTGAGCACACGACCCGCCGCTTCCTGGGCGTGATTCTGGAAGGTCCCGAAGCGTGGCCGGTGAGGCCGGTGATGGAAATATTTACCGAAAGGGATGCCACCGAGCCACGCACAAACTCGATATTGCTAGGCGCTATCTGGAAGCATAGCGAAGATCTGTCTTTCGATTTCGGCGTGCGCAAAGGACGCGCGGATGGCGAAAACATCAGCGAGTTAAGGGTTGGCCTGGATTGGAGTTTCCATCTGGCCGGGAAATAATGGCCTGCACTCGCCAGTCCGAATGTTTGGCAACAACAGTTTTCCTGAGGTCTGCATTCCCCCGTCCTGACAAGACGGGGATTTTTTCCCGGCTTGAGCGCCGATAAGTGTTATTGCCTGGCCTCAGTAAACGAGTAATATCGATGAACTTTTCCCCCCACCGTCTCAACCAGCTGCTACAGCCCATCAGCGTGCGGCTTGCGGCCTGGTATGCACTTGCAGCTACCACCACCCTTGCCTGCCTGTTCTTCGCCGGCTACGTGTTGCTGCAGAATCACCTGATCAACGGCCTGGATCTGCTGAACGCGGCCGAATTCAAACAATTGAAATCGCATCTGGGTTCAGACTATAAAACGCTTACCGGCGAAGTCATCAACGCCCGCATACGCGAAACCACCGACTATGCCTCCGTACTGTTCTATATCAACGTCGACAATCCGCAAAAAGGAATGCTATTCCATTCGACCAACCTGAATGGACGTTCCATGCCCGATATCAAGGGCGAGCATTCGTTCAACATCACAATGGATGGCATCGGCGAATTGCGTGTGAGCGAATATTTCCTGCCGCCGTTCGAAGTCAGCATAGGCACGCCGCTGCACCAGGTCCGCAGTGTGATGGATGGCTACATGATCGTCTGCCTGACGCTGCTGGGAGGCATGCTGCTGGTCAGCACCAGTATCGGCTACTATCTCAGCCGGCTGGCGTTGCGGCCGGTACGTCTCATCAGCGAGACTGCCAATCACATTCACTCGGACAATCTGAGTCATCGGATTCCGGTTTCCGAAGTGAATGACGAAATATCCGATCTGGGCCGCATGCTGAACCAGATGTTCGACCGCCTGGAATTATCGTTCAATCAAATTCGTCGTTTTTCCGCAGAAGCGTCGCACGAACTCAAGACGCCGCTTTCCCTGGTGCGCCTGTATGCGGAAAAAATGCTGTTAGACACCAATCGCAGCAGCGCCGACCAGGACACACTCCTGGAACTGCTTGAAGAAGTGGCACGGCTGGATCGCATCATTGAAGAGCTGCTATTTCTTTCACGAGCCGAGGCCAACGCCATCACGCTCAATCTCAAGCCGGTCAATCCGGCGCGCTTCCTGCGGGATTTTGAACTGGATGCCCGCACGCTTGCCGAGCATCATGGCCGCGACTTCTTTCATACCCATCACGGCGAAGGCTGTATCAGCTTTGACGATAGCCGGATGCGCCAGGTGCTGCTGAATCTGCTCACCAATGCATTGAATGTATCTCCTCCGGGCGGAAAAATCACTTTACGCTCCCGACTGGACGAAGGCCTGTGGCGCTTCAGTGTCGAAGACGAAGGCCCTGGCCTGCCGGCAGAACAATATGAGCGCATTTTCGAGCGATTCGTCCGCATCACGCCCCCCAACAGCGAGGACAAAGGCAATGGCCTGGGTCTTGCCATTTGCCGCAGCATCGTGGAATTGCACCGTGGCCGTATCTTCGCCACCTCCGCCTCAAATGACGCAGGTTTGCAAATCGTGATTGAAATTCCTGAGGTCAACGGCTAGCGAGATCGACATTTTTATTTAGATTCATAGATTAACAATACCGGAGAAATAGATGATACGCAACGCAACTCTCGCCTTTCTTGTGACGGCAGCCACTGTATCGCTGCCTGCCTCGGCACAGCCGTCCTACCTGATCTACGCACAAAAGCTGGTTGACGCGACCGTTGCAAAACATAGCGACCTGACCGTGCTCGCGATGCATGTGACACCCCCGAACGGCACCGATAATGTGATTATCGCTTCCAACATCGGGCGGATCGGCAAGAAAGCCGATGCCGACGATCTCGGCGTGCTCAATACCGGCAAGCCGCGGATGGAAACCACCAAAACCGGCGACACGTCGGTCGAGCTGCTGATGCAAGACATAGCGGGGAAAACGATCGGCGTTCTTGGCGCGACCTTCAAGTACAAGGCTGGCGAAGACAAATCAGCGGTCCGCGAAATGGCGGAAAAACTTAAAGAAGAATTACGCATGCAAACGCCATCACTGGAGAAATTGTTCGAGCCCGTTCAATAACAATATTCAATCATGTAGATATGACGGCAGCGAACCTGTCCAACGGATTCCATATCCGGCGGGCCTGAACTACCATCCGGCACATATTCCAGAGTTTCTCCCCAGCATTTTCAATGCTGTTTCGGACGTGGCGACACGTCCATTTTTTTAATCGTCGCACTCGTTGACGCCATTTTCACCATTCTGCGGGGCCAGCAATGAAAAACTTCCATTGGATAGTCGCTATGCTAGGCGGCTCTATCTTCACTTGTGCAGCACAAGGCACACCGGCCGGCGCCGTCGAACCGATATCTGAACCAGCCTTGCGTCCAACGTCGGCGGCAGCATTAGTCGACGCTCGGTTGCCGCGCTACCGGCCGGAGCCGATCGCGTTTCCCCGGGAAGCATCGTATGTTACCTCTGCCGGCGAGATCAGCATCATCGGCTACAACGATATGCTTGGCATTCTCACCGCAATCAATACTCTGTTCGTCGGGGCTCATCCCGAGTTCCGGTTTTCGCTCGTACTCAAGGGAACACGCACCGCGCCTGCAGCGCTCGCACAAGGCCGCTCGGCTTTCGCACCGATGGGCGCGGAGTTCTCGGATGCCGAGCTCACTGCCTATGAAAGCGTGGCCGGATCCAAACCGACCGCCATCCGCGTGGCACATGATTCGCTGGAACCTCGCGCGCTTTCCGCACCGCTTGCACTCTACGTGCATCATGATAATCCGATCGGAAAATTGTCCATCGACCAGGCTGCGCGCGCTTTCACGGCGCGCACGTCGGACGATCAAATCACACGTTGGGGGCAGCTCGGCCTGACCGGCGAATGGGCACAGCGCCCTATCCATCTGTGCGGCTTGCACGCTGCAACGGCGCTCGGCATCTTCATGCAAAAGCACAAACTCGGCGGGCATCCATATGCAGTGGGGTTTTCCGGATTTCCGCAATCGGCCGAGGCGGTCAAGTGCGTGGGTACGGACCCGCTGGCGCTCGGCTTTGCAGCGCTCAACCGGGCGACGCCGGAGGTCAAAATCCTGGCCGTCTCTGATCACCCCGCGGATCCGTCTTCACGCGGATCGCGTGAAGACATTATCTCGGGCAGCTATCCGCTGGACCGCCATCTGTATATTTTCGTGCGGCGCTCGCCTGGCCGGCCGCTCGATGCTTTCGTGCGCGAATATTTACGCCTGGTGCTGTCATATGAGGGACAACAGGCGATCGCCTCCGGAACACTCGGCTACCTGCCCCTGAATGCAGAGGAGCTTGCGGAGGAGCGCTCCAAGCTGGATTGAGTATCAGGGATGTTCCGCTTCATGCATCAGCAGAAACTGAAAAAAAAAAAGCGCGGCAGAATTTATCTGCCACGCTTTTTTTATGCCACGCTACCTGGGTCAACAACCTTTAGTAGTCGATCTTTGCATTGAATCTGAAGCTGCGGTCCATGCCGGCGCCATATGTTCCGGTGGTGACAGAGTTCCAATACCGCTTGTTCGCAATATTATCGACGCTAAGCTGGAAGGTCGTCCGGTGGCCACCGATCTTTGTCGCATAACCGGCTCCTGCAGAGAACAAGGTAACCGCCGGGATGATTCCCTGGTCTTGCGGATTGATAAAGCGACTCGATACGTAAGACGTACCTGCCGTGAGTGTTAACCCCTGAACCAGCGGCGAACGGTGCGTTACCGAAAAATTGCCGACGAATCGTGGCGTATTTTCCGGCACCAGCCCGTTGATGTTGGTTATCGAATTTTGCAGCACATGCAGATACTGCCCGCTAGCATTGACTGTCCACCAGCGATTGATATCGGCACTGAGCGTGGTCTCTATCCCGCGAAATTTGTTCGTCCCGGCATTCGCGAATATACCGGTATCCAGATCGGTAACGGCGTTTGGACGTTCAATGCTGAAATACGCTGCGCTCGCGGTAACCCCTTTGAAAAATGTCGTACGGATGCCGAGTTCAGCCTGAGACGCTACGCCGGGCGGCAAAATCATGCCGCTATTTTTTGTCTGCGCATTGGTGGGGGCAGTGGCGCCCTCTTCCAGACCTTTCATGTAACTCGCATACACCGTTGTGTCTCTTGCGATGTCATAGAGAAGCCCGATCGCTGGCGATGCCGTCTTGCCCGTGGTACGTCCTACCTGGTTTTCAAACGTAAAATTGGTTTCGCGCAAACCCGCCAGCACCTTCCAGCGGGCGCCAATGCTAATCGTATCGTAGGTATAAATCCCCGTGTTGTTGCCGGTCGAGAGCGTATAAGCTAGCGGTCCGGTCGGCAGGATCGGTGGCGCCAGCACCACCGGGTTATAGATGTTTTGCTGCTGCCCGTGAGGCTGGACATTGTTGATGGTCGATGTGGTCGTGGTCCTGTCGGTTGACGAGACACCCAATGTCAGCTCGTGCCTGAGCGAGCCGGTGAGGAACTTGCCAAGCAACTCGACTTTCTCAAATTCCGTGGTGTAATTGTTATGTATCCAGGATACGTTATTAGCACCCCACCCCGACACCAGGTTGTTACCGATGTCGATACGGTCCTGGAGACGTGAGCGCTCCGAATGAGAGCGCGATACCTCGCCAGTCAATTTCCAGTCGTTGGCAATTTTGTAATCGGCACGGAGCTGGACGTTCTCGGTCCGAGGATGATAAATATCCCAGGTTCCCGACAGCAAGTTGGTCGGATCCGGGACACGCGGCACCGGGATAGTACCTGTCTTGGGATTGACCGGCGATAAGCTGACACTGGCTTGTTCAACTACATCCTTACGGTAGTTCTCATAGTCAAATTGAAAACTGAGGCGATCGGTGGCTTTCCAGTCGGCTGCCACGCTGCCGAACAGGCCGTGACCGTTACCGCCTTCGACGCCGTTTTCCAGATGGGAGCCGGCCAGATTGACGCGCAGCCCGAATTGTTTTTCATCGCCGAACTTGCGGCCAAGATCGACAGCGGAGCCATACTGCCCAAAGGAATTTCCGGACAAGGTCAGCGTGTTGATGTCCTTGTCCGTTGCCCGCTTGGTGACCAGATTCACAATGCCGGCCGGACTGGCAATGCCGAACATGAGCGCGTTTGCCCCTTTCAACGCCTCAATCCGGTCCTTGTCTTCTGTCGGAAACGAAATGACGCCGGTAATGGGCAGACCGCCGTTCAAACGATAATCGGTGAAAAGATTAAGCTGGATGCCGCGAATCTTGACGCTGTCGTTTGCGCTGCCTTTCGCATTGTTGCTTGACACGCCCGCCACATTCTTGATCGCATCGGCATAACCGTCCTGCGCATTTTCGACCTCTTTGCCCGACACGACATTTTTTGTCATAGGCAAGGTATCTTGATCTTTAAAGCTGATTTTTTTGCTGTCGCCAGCCGTGTTTACGACACCGTTGCCGGCTGCATCATCGGCTGCGGCTGCCGCGTCAGCAAATGGCATGGCCATCCCCGCCACGCCGATAGTCGCGTATATGATTCTTGATACACAACGTCCTTTAAATTTCCCTTTGTTCTTCATTTGACTTCGTCTCCTACCTTGTTATGGCGTGAATTCCGGCCTGCATGGGAATCACGCTCTTTTCTGAAAGCAGCATTTTTTTGCTGTCTATTATCAGGCTTCATTGCGTATATAAGCGATTTACTCCTTTCCATCAATCGTTATCGTTGACCGGTTCGCTCATTCGGGACAAGCGCAAGCGCGAAATAATCAGTCACTCCAGCTTGGCGAGTTCCTGCTTCACTTCTTCCGCTGTCAACGGGAAATAACCCGAATACAAGATCGGTTCCTGACCCTCGCGGCTCAGGATGTAGCGCAAGAATTCCTTCACCGGCGCAGACAACGGCTCGCCGGTCTTGCGGTTAAGGCGGATATACATGTAACGCGTGAGTGGATAGCGTCCACTGGAGGCGCTATCGCCGGAGCCGCTGTAAAACGGACCGCCCTCGGTGGCAGCCGCAGCCAGGGTCTTGAGTCCCGGTCCGCCCTCTTCGAAACCGCCGAACCCGATTGCGCCCGGATCGCGTGCGATGGCTTGCGCCGTCTCGGCAATCGAACCTTCATGCACCGTACTGCTCCATGCGCCGCCCTTGAGCACCATCACCTGCATCGACATCGCATTTGGCGCCACCCGGGGCGGCACATAGATAGTGATCGGCCGGTCGGCCCATTCGCCGGTCAGTCCCAGTTGCCCCCAACGGGTAATACCGGGATGCGCCCCGAGAATCGCCGCTAGCTGTGGCAGCGTTATACGGGCAAGCGGATTGTGCTGATTCACGAATATCGCCTGCGCGGTGGTGCGTTGCGGCGTATTGAATCCGCCCCGCGCGACGCGGATTTCGAGAGGCATAGCCTGATGATGCGTGACCTCATAGACGGCTCTTTCATCCGGCCACAATTCGCGCCCCATCGGCGCCAGATCGGTCAGGTTGGCAATCAGCGCGTGGAAGCCGTTCAGCGTGCCAAGGTGCTCCCAGAACTCACCCTTGTGAACGCCGGGCTGGACCCGGCGAAAGTCCCGCATCCAGGTTTCCATGAGCGATTTCATGCCGTCGCTGCCGACACTATCGATCGCGCCACTGACAGACTCGGCGGGCCGGTACGCCGGCAGCGTCGGATCAAGCCGCGCCAGGTAACCCTGCAGTTTGGCACGCTCCTCGGCTGCCTCAGTCGCGCTGAGAGAGCGGAATTTGCCTTGGCGGGCGACTATTTCCTGGCCCTCCAGGCTGAGCGCAAAGGTGATAAATTCCTTCACTTTCGGCGGCAAGGGCGAGCCGGGGCGCTTGTTCAATGCGATATAAGCCGGGCGGCTGGTATCGCCGCCAACCCGTACCAGCACCGGCGACTTCATCATGTCGCCGGCATATTGGTGCACATATGGCGCCAGTTCTTCCGGCAACGGCGCGCGCGCCAGCGGTGCAATATCCGCGGTATCGAACATCAACGCACCGAATGCAGTGGCGCCGCTCACATATTCCCAGCGTTCGCCCTGCCTGGCGCCCGGCTGCCGTTTGCGAAACGCTGCCAGCCAGGCATCCATCAAAGGTTTCATCGCGTCATCGCCGACGCCGCTGATACTGCCCGTGATTTCACGTTCAAAATGATAGGTCGGGAGTGCCGGATCCACCGTGGCGGCAACAGATGCGGCACTGGCACCCGGCGCCAGCCCGGCAATGCAGCCGGCCAGCATCCAGCCAGTTTGCATGGTCCTGAAACGGGCAGGCGCGCGACGCACTGGCCGGCTTTTCATGGCCGGCCCCGATAGTCCAAAGAAGCTACTGCAAGAATGAAGAAGATGAAACACGGAACTTGCTCCCGGTTGAGTGATTCCGGCGCACAAAAGGTGCGCGCACTCCTGCGGCGCCGCGCAGGAAAACATCACATGCGCGGCACAGGTCTCAGGTATCAGTTATCGACGAGTGCCCGGGCGTTACTTACCTGCCCCGCTCTCAGCGGCACATACAGCGCATGATCGAGTACCGCTTGCTGCCCTTCCTTGCTCAGCACATAGCGCAGGAATTCAGCGATGACGGGGTTCAACGGCTTACCCGGCGCCTTGTTCGTGTTGAAGTACACCAGGCGGCTCAGGGGGTAGGCAGCCCGTGCGACGTTCTCGTATGACGGTGCATAGAACGGGCCGCTGCTTTTCTCGGCCAGCGGCAGCATCTTCACGCTACTATCGATATAGGCAATGCCGGAATAGCCGATGCCGTACTTGTCATCTTCCACGCGCCGGGCTGCAGGAAACACGAGTTTGTCGAATTGGATGTCCTGGCTCCATTCGCCACGCTTGCCGTCGACGCTCAGGATTTTCTGACGGATGAATTCTTCAAAGCCGTTCCATGGCTTGATGCCATACAGATGAACCGGCTTATCCGCCCATTCGCCCGTCACTCCCAGTTCGCCCCAGGTCTTGATTGGCTTGCCGCCGCGATAATGGGTGCTGGAATACAGCGCATCGATCTGATCGTAAGTCAGCTTCTCGATCGGATTGTCCTTGTTCACATAGAACCCGATCGTATCCAGAAACCCGAAGTGACGATAGGAACCGCCCGAAATCGGCACGCTCAGCGGGTTATAGCCGAATTTGGCCTTGAAATCGGTGATATCGTCCGGTTTCAGCTCACGCGAAACGAACACGAAATCCAGCTTTTCCTTGACCAGTTCCTTGGCGCCAAGGCTGCCGGCGTATGGCGGAGACACATCGAAATTCACGCCCGGATAAAATTTCTTGAAACCGTCGATCCAGCGCTTGACCAGCGATGGCAACACATCGGATGCCGCGCCTTTGAATGCGCCTTCCAGCTTGATGTCTGTGCGTGGCCGGTAAGATGGCAAAGCAGCATCGAGCCGTGGCTGCAGGATTTCCGGCTCGACCAGTTCCCGACCGGACTTAATCGACGAATCCGACTGTTCTTTGGTTTGCGGCTTGGTTGACGCCACCGCCGGCTCGACCCATTGCACCATCGGCGCCGGGGTGCCTGCGGCTCTCGGTGCGGGCGGTTCGAGTACGCCGGCTGCGGGGCCGGCTGACGCGCCCGTCGCCCCCATCGCGGCGCTCAGTGTCAAACCAACGGCGAGAGAAATGATTGTGTGACGTAGTGTGTCATGTATACCGGTACGTTTCATGGTTATGTCTCCGTTCTCAGTTTTTTTTGGTTTTCGGGTTTTTTCCGCCATGGCCGGCGTCTATCGGCCGGCCATGATGATTCACTCACTCGGTATCGTTCAGGGCCGCCGGACGCCACTTGGCAACCCGATTTTCAACAGCTGTCATCAGATAGCTTGCTGCCAGCGCCACCACCATGACGATGATGATGGCCGCATACATGCCCGCCGCATCGAAAGATCCCTTTGCGATATTGATGAGCAGTCCGATGCCGAAGTTGGAGCCGACGAATTCGCCGACGATGGCGCCGATGATGGCGAAGCCGAAGCTCACATGCAAAGAAGCGAAAATCCAGCTCATTGCCGACGGCACGATGACCGATCGCGTCAGCTGCCAATCCGATGCGCCCAGAATTCTTGCGTTGGCGATCAGCGAACGGTCTGCCTCACGCACGCCCTGGAACGCATTGGAGAACACGACGAAAAACACCATGACGAAAGACAGCGCCACTTTCGACCAGAGGCCGAGACCGAACAGCATGATGAATATCGGCGCCAGCACGACGCGTGGAATCGAATTGATCACCTTGATATAGATCGAGAACACATCGGCGGCCTTTTTGTTGCGTCCGAGCGCCACACCGATCAAGATGCCCGCGATGGCGCCGGTGAAAAAGCCAAGCAGCGATTCTTCCATGGTGACCCAGAGGTGGTACCAGAGCGAAACGCCGTCTATGCCTTCCGTCATCCATTCATACAGGCGTTGCAGAATCGATGTCGGTTTCGAATAGAAAAAGTCGTCGAGCAGCTTGTAGCGCGTGCCGAATTCCCATCCCCCGAGAAAGACGACAAGGATGAGCCATCGCCAGAAGGTCACCGAACGCTTGTTTTTGAGCGCGGCCCTGGCTGCGGCAGCTTCGATCTCCACATCGGATGTCCCCGGGCTGTAGATGGAGTTGTCGGCTTGTATGATTGATTCTGTCATGATGTCCTCGTCGCGCTTACGCAGAAACTTCGGTGCGTGCCGCACCGATCTTTACTTCATCCCGCAGGTCGTTCCATATGGTTTGCGAGATGTCTATGAACCGCTGGTCATAGCGGATATCGGAAACGACGCGCGGCCGCGGTATATCGATCGTATAAACGGATTTCACCGTGGCCGGCCCTGCCGTGAGCACGTAAACTTTGTCAGCCAGCGCAATCGCCTCTTCCAGGTCATGCGTCACGAACAGGACTGAGGCCTTGGCGTCGGACCATAGTTTCAGCAGTTCGTCATGCATCAATGCGCGCGTCTGCACATCCAGTGCGGAAAATGGCTCATCCATCAACAATATTTCCGGTTCGTTGATGAAGGTCTGTGCCAGCGAAACACGCTTGCGCATGCCGCCGGAAAGCTGATGCGGATATTTTGTTTCATGACCGGCAAGATTGACGCGGGCGAGCGCCTTGCGCGCCAGTTCATACGCCTCTTCCTTAGGTTTTCCGCGAAACATGGGACCGGCTACAACGTTATCGATCACGCTACGCCACGGAAATAGCGCATCGGTCTGGAACACGAAGCCGATGCGCGGATCGATGCCGCTCACCGGTTCGCCGAACAAGCGCGCCTCGCCGCTGGATGGCTTGGCAAGGCCGGTGACGAGATTTAGCGTGGTTGATTTTCCGCAGCCTGTCGGACCGACAATGGCGACAAACTCGCCGCGTTCGATGGTCATGTTGAAGTTGCGGATGGCCGTCATGGATTTTCCATCCGGGGTGATGAAACGCCGGCTGACGTTGATGAGCTCCACGGCCGGGCTCATCTTTCCTGGAGAATTAGACATACTTTCCTTTCCCTGTTTCTTCCACTCGGCAAAAGTGGAAAAGCAGTACGGTGTCAGATTATTGAATGCGGTGAAGATGCAATGAAGGCGTCAGGACATCCCGCCGCCTCTCTCTGACAACTTACCTGGCCTTATTTACAAATTCAGTCGTATAGGTTTTGGCCAGGTCGATTTGCTTTCCCTTGATGTTCTTCGAAAATCCCGACAGCACAGCCAGCACGGTTTCCGGTCCGCCGGCCGGCATCACGCCGTCAGACGTGAACATCGCCTTGCTGCCTTCGAGCGCTTTGACGTAGCTTTCCTTGTCGCCTACATAGAAGGCCTTTGGCATTGCCTCGGTAATCTCTGCAGCTGTGTGGGTGTTGATGAATTTCAGGGTTTTTACGAAGGCATTTGCAAGCTTCTGCGTGACTTCCTTGTGAGCGTCGATCCAGCCCGATTCCATGTAGAGCGATGCCGCAGGATAAGTACCGCCGAGGGCTTGCTTGGTGCCTTCGATAGTACGCATATCGACCAGGATCTTCGCTTCGCCGGTCTTGAGCAGGCGGGAAATTGTCGGCTCTGTCGTCATGCCGCCCTGGATCTTGTCTTGCTGCATTGCGGCGATAAAGGTCGTACCTGCCCCCACCGGCACCGAATTGAACTGCCCCAGCGGCACTCCTGCTTTCACCGCCAGATATTGGGTCAGGAAGTTGGTCGATGAACCCAGGCCGGTAACCCCCAGGCTCTTGCCTTTGACATCTGCCATCGACTTGATTTCAGGATGCCTGGTCGACACCAGCTGGACTTCACCTGGCGCCTGGCTGAACTGAACCACCGACTTGAGGAATTTGCCCTTGCTCTGCATATCGATGCAATGGTCGTAAAAACCGACCACGCCCTGCACCGCACCGGTCAGCAGTTCACCTTCGGCATCAACGCCAGCCCCTTCGTTCAGCAGTACCACGTCCAACCCCTCGGCCTTGAAGTAGCCCAGTCCCTCGGCCAGCTTGGCCGGCAGATAAATCTGCTTTTCATATCCGCCAACCATGAGGGTGACTTTTTCCGTGGCCATTGCGCTCGTCGAACCTGCAAGTGCAGCGGCGAAAGCGATAGAAGTAAGCACTGTATGTTTGCTGAATTTGCCGATCATGTGATGTCTCCTTTATTTAATTGATTTAGGGTTTGCCAACATGCCTGCCCCGCCAGGGAGGTATTCAGCGGTTGGCGCTAGCCCGGGTTTTCAAATCCCTGCGCCAAGAATGCGCTACCAAACTAAACGGAACCTGAACCGTTTCTGAGTTTTTTTTCAGGTTAAGCGGCCTGGTTAAAATGCCGAAAAGCAATGCAGCCTGAGCAAAGGCCCACCCTGCATCAGATGTGAAACGGAACGGGGAAAGAGCGCTCGTGCACGTTTCATTTACGCCGATTAAGTAGTATGCTGATGGCCAGTTCTTGTGCGGCGCATGACGCATTACATCTCGGAGACAGCCGGATATTTCTAATAAAACCGGTGGATTTGAATGCGTATTCTGTAGCGTCGCTCACCCGCCCGATGCAATTGGTCGTGCGGCTTTTCCAGGGATCAAGGGACTTATAAAATGAAAATTCTGATCGTCGAAGACCAAGAACGGCTTGGCCGGTTTGTAAAACAAGGCCTGACCGAACATTCCTATACCGTATCGTGGGTGGGCACCTGCCGCGAGGCGCGTGACGCGTTATGTGAAACCAGTTATGACGTTATCGTGCTTGATCTTGGACTGCCCGACGGCGACGGCCTCGACCTGCTGCGCGAATGGCGCAAGAGCGGCTTTAATGAGCCCGTACTGATTTTGAGCGCCCGCGATACCGTGCAGGACCGCATCAAGGGACTGGATCTCGGCGCCGACGACTATTTACCGAAACCTTTCAGCCTCGAAGAACTGCTGGCCCGCGTACGCTCTTTGCTGCGGCGCCACTCCGCGGCAAAAGAAACGGTACTGGAACACCGCGGGATCAAGCTCGACCTGCTGGGACATGTGGTGCACGTCAATGGCGTGCCGGTCGACCTCACCAGCCGCGAATTCGCCCTGCTCGAAATCTTCATGCAGAACGTCGGACGCATCCTGCCGCGCACCCTAATTTCTGAAAAAATCTGGGCTTCTCACTATGACGTCGACACCAATTTGCTCGACGTGTATATGAGCAAGCTGCGCGCCAAATTCGATACGACACCCAGCAAACCTCTCTTCAAGACTGTACGCGGCGTCGGATATCAGCTTCTTTAAATCGGCAGTTTTTCCGATGAAATCGATCAGTACACGCCTCGCCGTCTGGTACGCCACGGCCGCGACAACGACCCTCGCAGGCCTGTTCGTGGTCGGCTATCTTCTGCTCCAGCACAACCTTATTCACGGCATCGACATACTGAACCGGTCAGAAGCGGAGGTGATCAAACTGCATCTCATGCACGATTACGATCCGTATGATGCCGCCCTGATCGAAAGACGTATTCGCAAAGCATCCGAACGCACCGCATCGCTCTTCTATATCAACGTTCGCGACCAGCAAAGCGGCGCCACTTTCTATTCCAGCAATTTAAAAGGGCAACCGATCGCCGACGGCGGCGGGCAGAAGATATTCAATACGGAAGTGAGCGACATCGGCAAATTGCGCGTCGTGGAAAATGTCAGCGGTCCGTTTACCATCACAGTCGGCACCCCGCTGCGCGGAGTGGATCTGGCGCTGGAAGAGTACATCAAAGTCTGTCTCGCGCTGCTCGCCGGAATGTTGCTTATTAGCATCATCGTGGGCATGCTGCTTAGCCGGCTGGCGCTGCGGCCGGTACGGATGATCAGTGAAACCGCCAATCGCATCCGCTCCGACAACTTGAGCGAGCGCATCCCGGTAAATGCGGTGCGCGATGAAATATCCGATCTTGCGAAAATGCTCAACCAGACCTTCGATCGTCTCGAATCTTCCTTCAATCAAATCCGGCGATTCAGCGCCGAGGCCTCGCATGAATTGAAAACCCCGCTCTCCCTGATCCGCCTGTATTCCGAAAAAATGCTGCTTGGCGGCGGCCTCAGTCCTGCCAATGAGGAGGCGGTCCAGCTACAGCTGGAGGAAGTTGCCAGACTCAACCAGATCATCGAAGAAATGCTGTTCCTTTCACGCGCGGAAGCCCATGCCATCACGCTTGATTTGAAACAAGTCAGTCCGGTGTATTTCCTAAACAGTTTTGCGCAAGATGCCCGCGTGCTTGCCGAAAGCCAGGGCCGCCTGTTTGCCCATAACCACACCGGCGCAGGCATGGCCTGTTTTGACGAGAAGCGGATGCGGCAGGTTTTCCTCAATTTGTTGACCAATGCGCTTGGCGCTTCGCCGCCTGGCGGAAGCGTTACGCTGCGCTCGCAACTGGACGACGGCATTTGGCGCATCTGCGTCGAAGATGAAGGACGCGGCTTACCGGTAGAACAGCATGAGCGCATTTTTGAGCGCTTCGTGCGCCTCAACCCGCCGGGTTCCGAAGACAAGGGAAATGGCCTGGGCCTGGCCATTTGCCGCAGCATAGTCGGCTTGCATCACGGCCGTATTTTTGCCAGTTCAGGTACTAATAACATCGGCCTGCAGATCACCATCGAAATTCCAGCTTCAATGTTGTGAATGCGGCCATAGATCCGCTCATGGCCCGCCCCGCGATCGGCCCGGCGTCAACCTGAATAAATTTTCAGAAATCATTCACTTTCAATTTACATCACGCATCTAGCATTGAAATATGCTGGTTCTGCGAGTTGCCGGCCGCTTAAGCATCGAAAATACTCGCTCAGATAACAAAAATGTAATCTCCGGATCTGATATTTGTCCGCGATGCATTGGCATAATCCACGCAACAACAAGCATCGCCCTGCCCGCTGTCGGTTCCACGCCATCCATCTTGACGTGCCTGCAGAACAGATGCGCGCGAAAACCATCGATGACAACACATGAAAAAAATACTTCTGTTCACAATACTGGTTACGCCGTTCGTCTTGCAAAACGTGCAAGCGACCGATCTGCTTTCTTCATGGCAGGCTGCCCGTTCGTATGACGCCAATTTCGCCATGGCCAGAGATGCGCTAGCCGTCGGCGCAGAAAACGCCAAACAAGGCGATGCCGCAATACTGCCGCAAGTCACGATGACAGGAGACGCCAGTCAATCCACCAGCACCTATCATGCCGGCCAATACGGCATTTCCGATCCAAGCGCGACCAAACAAGGCCAGACTTACAATACGGCGCTGAATCTGACGCAACCGATTTATGACGCATCGGCCTTTGCCACGCGCAAGCAATTGAAGAAAAAAACCGTTCAGGCGCAAATCCTGTATCAGGCTGCCGAACAGGACTTGATCCTGCGTGTGGCGAAAGCCTATTTCGACGTCCTGATCGCACAAGAAAACCTGGCCCTCGTCAACTCGCAAAAGGAAGCCGTCAGTCAACAGCTGGCGCTGGCCAGGAAAACCTTCGCGGTGGGACGTTCTACCATTACCGACACCAACGAAGCCCAGGCCCGTTACGATGCCATCATCGCCAGTGAAATCTCGGCAAAAAACGACCTGGTGGTCAAGGCCAATGCTTACCGCAACCTGACCAACCAGCCGCCGACCCGGCTGAACGTGTTTGCGGACCTGCGCATGCCTACCGCTCCGGAGCCGTCGTCGGTGGACATCTGGATGGGCAAAGCACGCGAAGACAGCCTGACAATACGCGCCCAGCAGATCGATCTGGATATAGCCAGCTTCGATATCGAGCGATACCGGCTCGAAAATTCTCCGAAATTGTCATTGGTGGCCAGTTACGGGAACCAGACGGAGAACGGCAGTATCTCGACTTCCGGCGGCCGCGACCGGACCCTGTCCGGGTTCATAGGCCTGCAACTTACCATTCCGCTTTACACCGGCGGACAGCGCAGTTCCCAACTGCGCCAGGCAATATCTTTCCGCGACCAGCAACGCGATACGCTGGAGCAGATCCGGCGCGACACCGAACAGTCGGCCAGGCAATACTATCTCGGCGTGGAAAGCGGCGCGGCCCAGATCAAGGCATTGGAACAGGCGAAAACCTCCAGTGCATCATCAGTCGCCTCAAGCAAGATGGGGCGCGAGGTGGGCGTTCGCACCACCGTCGACGTACTCAATGCAGAACAGAACTACTACCAGACCGTATACAACCTTGTGTTAGCAAAATATCAATACCTGTTCAACAAACTACAATTATCGGCATCTGTCGGCAATCTGAATGAAGCTGAGCTGGTCGACGTCAACAGCTGGCTGGCAGCGCAAACCCAGATACAAGAAAAGCATTGATCGGCCGCGATCACGCCGCTCTCCCGACATGCCAATTTAATTTACCGATACCGGGTTACACCATGAAAAAAACAAAAATATCCCATCTGCTGATCCTCAGCTGCGCTGTCATCGGGGCTGGATTAGCCTTGAGTCAGTTTGTCTCTTTCGGAAAAAATCCGGACAAGACGCAACCCAGGCAGCTTCCCCAAGTGACGGCTACCACCTCGCAGTTACGCGACCTGCCCGTGGAATTTTCCGCCCAGGGCCATATCGTTCCGCTCAATCAGGTGGATGTGCGCCCGCAGATTACCGCCAGCATTCGCAGTGTCGATTTTCATGAAGGAGATCAGATACACGCCGGCCAGTTGCTATTCACGCTGGACAATAACGACGCCACCGCCCAGCTCAACCGGGTGCAGGCACAGGCGGCCCAAATACAGGCCCAGCTTGACGATGCCAAGCGCGACTACAACCGCTCGCGGGAACTGGTCAAGTCCGATTTCATTGCCCCTAGCGCTGTCGATACCGCCGCCAGCAAAGTCGAATCTCTCCAGGCGCAACTGCGTGCATCGCGTGCCGACATCGCGAGCGCGCAAGTGCAACTGAGCTATACCCGCATCACCGCGCCGATATCGGCGCAGGCCGGCGCGTTGACCGTCCATCCGGGCAGCCTGGCCCAGCAAAGCGCCAGCGCGCCGCTGCTGAGCCTGATCCAGTTCGATCCTATCGCCGCCGAATTCAGCCTGCCGGAACAAGCCCTGAGTCAGATCGTCGCCGCCCGCCAGACCGGCACAGTCACCGTGGTGGCCGAGGTGCCTGGTGGCAAACCGGTGGAAGGCACGCTTACTTTTGTCAATAATACCGTCAGTTCTGATACCGGGACCATCAGTCTCAAAGCCAATTTCCCGAATCCCGGCAAAAGCCTGTGGCCCGGCGCATTCACCCGCATCACTCTGCGCGCAGGCGTCAGCAAAGGCGCCGTCGTGCTGCCGCCGCAAGCGGTATTGGAGGGGCCGAAGGGGCGCTTTGTGTACCTGATCGGCGCTGACAGCAAGGTCTCGGCAATGCCGGTGAAATTATTGCGTATGCAGGATCAGGATGCTGTCATCGACGGTTTGCCGGAAGGTGTGCGCGTGGTCCGCGACGGCGGTCACAATCTGCGCGCCGGCGCCGCCGTCCGCGTTGTTGCCCAAGCCGAAACCCAGGGCGATGCCAACTCGCCGGCCGTCGCCATCACCGGATCGCAACAATGAACATTTCAGAATTCTGCATGCAGCGTCCGATTGCCACCATGCTGCTGTGGCTAAGCGTGATCGTCGGCGGGGCTGCCTGCTGGCTGCAACTGCCGATTTCCGCCTTGCCCGATTACGACATGCCGACGATTCAGGTGAAGGCAAATCTGTCCGGAGGCAGTCCGGAAACCATGTCCACATCGGTCGCCACGCCGCTGGAAAAGCAATTTTCGGCGATACCGGGCCTGCTGGCGCTGACCTCGAGCAGCATACAAGGTGAAACCCAGATCACCCTGGAATTTGATCCCGCCAGGAATATCGATGCCGCTGCCGGCGACGTCCAGGCGGCCCTGTACCGCGCCACCCGTTCGCTACCGGCGGAAATGACAACGCCGCCATCGTACAAGAAAATCAATCCCGCCGACGCCCCCATCATCCTGATCGGCCTCAACTCTCCGACACTCAAGCTGACTGAACTCAACGGCTATTCCGACAATTTGATCGTGCCAGCCCTGTCAACGCTCAGCGGCGTGGCCCAGGTCATGGTCACCGGTCAAAAGCGCTATGCCGTGCGGATTGAGATCGACCCGGAGCGCCTGGCGGCCATCGACCTGAGTTTGTCCGACGTCAGCAATGCCTTGAAAGCGGCCAATTCCAACGCGCCGATCGGGCAGCTCGACAACAAGCGCCAGATGCTGATGCTGCAAATGTCCGATGGCCTCATGAAAGCTGAGGATTTCGGCAAAGTGATTATTGCGACACGCCGCGGCCAGCCGATCAAGCTGTCGGATATCGCAAAAGTCGAAGACAGCATCGAAAACAACCAGAACAGCAGTACCATCAATGGCGAAAGCTCGATTTTATTAACCGTGCAACGCCAGCCTGGCGCCAATACCGTCGCCACCGTCGACGCCATCAAGGCCATGCTGCCGATACTGCAAAGCCAGATGCCAGCCTCGGTGCAAGTCAAAATGCTGAGCGACCGTTCGATATCGATCCGGCAGGCTATCCATGACGTCAACCTGACCATGTTGCTGACGATCGCACTGGTGATCATGGTTATCCTGCTTTTCCTGCGGCACGCGTCAGCTACGCTCATCCCCTCCATCAGCGTGCCGATCTCCCTGCTAGGCACCTTCGGCCTGATGTACGCCTTCGGCCTGAGCCTCAACAACATATCGCTGATGGGCCTGACGATTGCCGTCGGCCTGGAGGTCGACGATGCCATCGTGGTCCTGGAAAACATCATGCGCTACATCGAAGAAGGCATGGCGCCCTTCCCTGCCGCCGTGCGCGGCGCGCGTGAAGTCGGCTTTACCGTGATCTCGATTTCGATTTCGCTGGTGGCGGTATTCATTCCGATTTTCTTCATGCCGGGAACCATCGGCCTGCTGTTTCACGAATTTGCGATCGTGGTGTCGCTGTCGATTCTGGTGTCGGCCGCAGTTGCGCTGACCCTGATTCCTATCCTGGTGCCGATGCTGATCAAGAACATCGCTGCGCACCATGAGACGCAACCCGAGACAGCCGCCTGGAGCCGCCGCTTCGAAGCCATGTTCGAGCGCATGCTGGCCACTTATCAAAAAGGTCTGGAGTGGTCGCTGAATCATCGCAATACAGTCCTGGCGGTGGCCCTGGCAACCTTCGTTCTTACCGCCTGGCTGTATGCCGGCGCATCGAAGGGATTTTTTCCGCAAGAAGATATCGGCCAGATATCCGCCAATGTCGATACGCCTGAAGATATGTCCTACGAAGGGCGACTGGCGGTGCTGACGCAGATTGAAGAACGTCTCCTGAAAGACGCCAGCATCGCCGATTTCGCCTCTAAGGTAGACCACGATACTACCGCCTTTGTCATCACGCTCAAAGACAAGGGGCAACGGCCGCCCATGCCAGCGGTACTTGCACAGTTGAGAAAGGACGCCAATTTCATTCCAGGCATCCGGGTACTTTTCAGTCCGGTTCAAAACCTTAAGATCGGCGGCCGCAGCTCCAAGAGTACCTATCAATATACCTTGCAGTCCGTCACCCCCGGTCAACTGGACGTGTGGGCTGACAAACTGATGGAGTCCATGAGGAAATCGAATGTCTTCGTCGGCCTCAATTCAGATTCTCAAAAAAATGGCATGCAAGCGCAGCTGAACGTGGACCGGGAAAAGGCATCGCTGCTGGGCGTCGATATGGCAAGCATCCGCAATACGCTATATGCCGCTTACGGCACCCGGCAGGTCTCCACCATCTACGCGCCGGAAGACAGTTATCAGGTAATCATGGAAGTCGTCAGCCAGAACCGGCGCGACGAAAGCGACCTGTCGAAAATCTATGTCCGCAGCAGCACCAGCAATACCCTGGTACCGCTGAGCGCCTTCGCCACCGTCACACGCAGCAAAGGCACGATGGCCATCAATCATCAGGGGCAACTGCCGGCCGTCACCATTTCCTTCGACCTCACCCCCGGCAAGTCGCTGTCTGACGCCAGTGCCGCCATCGACACAGCAAAACAGGAGATCGGCCTGCCTACTTCAATCTTCGGCGCCTATGCCGGACAGGCCGCGTTATTCCAGCAATCGCAGAGCACACAACTCTGGCTGATCCTGATCGCCGTGGCCGTCATTTATGTAGTGCTCGGCATGTTGTACGAAAGCTGGATTCATCCGGTGACGATATTGCTGGGCATACCGTCCGCCGCGGTCGGTGCTTTGCTGGCATTGCGGATAACCGGACTGGAACTGTCTTTCATCGCCATGATCGGTATCTTGCTGCTGGTCGGGGTGGTCAAGAAGAATGCGATCATGATGATCGATTTTGCGCTGGAAGCACAACGCCGCGACGGCTTGCCGCCGGCGCTGGCAATCCGCAAGGCTTGCCAGCAACGCTTCCGGCCGATCATGATGACAACATTCTGTGCCATCATGGGCGCCTTGCCGATTGCACTCGGTATAGGCGCAGGTGCTGAATTGCGTCAGCCGCTGGGTATCGCCATCGTCGGCGGCCTGCTGTTCTCCCAGTTGATTACCTTGTTTATCACACCGGTGCTTTATCTGTGGTTCGATCAGCTAGGGGAAAAAATCGGTTCGAATCGAGGCAAAACGACATTGTCGGAAATTTAATCCAGAAATCCAATTCAGAAATTCAGTCCATGATAAAAATCCTGCTGGTCGAAGATCAACAAACCGCCGCCAACTATATCTCCAAAGGCCTGCGGGAAGAAGGAATGGCGGTCGACATCGCCAATAACGGTCCTGACGGTTTGCATTTTTTGTTGACGAACGATTACGACGTCGCCATTCTCGACATCATGCTGCCCGGGCTGGATGGCTGGAGCATTCTGGAAACCGCGCGTCGCGCCGGCAGGCAAACGCCGATACTTTTTTTGACCGCGCGCGACGAAATCAACGATCGCGTACGCGGCCTGGAACTTGGCGCCGACGACTATCTGGTCAAACCCTTCGCCTATAGCGAATTGCTGGCGCGCATTCGCGTCATTCTGCGGCGCTACTCGGCGCCACGCCCGAGTAGCGAAACCACCATGCTCCAGATTGGCGACCTGACGCTGGATTTACTCAAACATCGCGCAATGCGGAACAACGATCGCCTGGAGCTCACCCCCAAGGAATTCGCGCTGCTGAGCCTGTTGATGCGTCGTGGCGGCGAAGTAACCTCCCGTACCGTGCTGGCCGAACAGATATGGGATATGAATTTCGATTCCGACACCAACGTGGTAGAAGTCGCCGTGCGCCGCCTGCGTACCAAAGTGGACGATCCTTACCCGAGCAAATTACTCCATACCGTAAGAGGAGTCGGCTATGTCCTCGAACTACGCGACTAACCCGATGTTCGCTCGCCAGGGCAACCTGCGGATGCGAATGTTCGATCCTCGCCTCTGGCCTCTTACCGTACGGTTGACGCTGCTGTTTTCTGCATCGATGGTAATCATCCTGCTTAGCGTTTCCAGCTTTCTGTATGAGAAGGTAGAACACCAGATCTATCAAAAAGACCAAACCGAGCTACTGCATGCAATCGCGCTCCAGGAAGAAATGGTACGTGCCCTGGAGAACAACCAGGCGCCGGGCATGTGGCAACAGGAATGGCGCGAGCATATGGAGAAATCCGATCGGCTGTGGTTCCGCCTGACAGCACCTGGTGATCCGGCACATACGGGAGCGTCGGAAACGTCGGAACTCTCCGGCGTGACTGTTCCGTTTGATAAATTTCCCGCAGTCTCGTCATCCTCCAGTCCGGAGTTCAAAATCTGGAAAGCAAAAAAAGTGGGCGGCAATCACCCACGCTACATGTTGACCAACGTCGCGATCACTACCCAGCCCGGCCGGACATGGTCTCTCCAGGCCGCACTTGACGTGACGCAAAGCCGTGCCATCATCAATGAATACTGGGAAGGCCTCGCGCTGATGCTATGCGCCGTCACGATCTTCTCCACTTGCTTCGGCTTTTTTGTTGCCCACAAGGGGCTCGCGCCAGTCAGGGCTATCAGCAGCGCTATCGAACGCATCAGCATCGAAAAACTGGATACACGCATCGGCAATCAACCCTGGCCCTCCGATTTAAGAGTGCTGGCCCAGACGTTCGACGCCATGTTAGGCCGGCTGGAAAATTCATTCGATCAGTTATCGCGCTTCTCTTCAGATCTGGCACATGAGTTCCGGTCGCCGATCAACAATCTGGTGGCCGCTGCCGGCGTCACGCTTTCCCGCGACAGGGACCCGGCCGATTATAAGGACACGCTTGCCACCGTTGTGGATGAAGGCGAACGCTTGTCACGAATGGTGTCTGGTATGTTGTTCCTGGCGAGAACGGAAAACGCGACACAAGCCATACATCTGGAAACCTTGCAAACCGGTGATGAATTCAAGAAAGTACTCGACTTCTTCGAAGCACTGGCCGAAGAAAAAGATGTCACATTGAACGCTCACGGCGACATCGTGATTTGTGCCGATCCTTTGCTGCTGCGGCGCGCGCTCTCCAATCTGATCATGAATGCGCTCCGCTACACATCGCCAAAGGGCCACATTACATTGCGGGCAGAACCGGGCGGCTCCATGGTTTTGCTGTCGGTGAGCGATTCCGGCGCCGGCATCAGTTCGGAACATTTGCCGCATCTGTTCGATCGATTCTATCGGGCTGATATTTCCCGCAGCTCGGGTGAAAATACCGGCCTGGGTTTGGCGGTGACTAAATCTATTGTCGAATTGCACGGCGGGAGCATTGATGTCACCAGTACCATTGGTAGCGGCACCTGCTTCACATTTACGCTCCCGACAAAAGGCCATGCCATTACGCCGGAGCGACCCCTGATATAGACCGAATTTCAGCAGAAATTTCTACTTAAGTTTCGGCAAAAGCAGCGGCCAGATTCGTCTCTTTTATTATTTGCCGAGTTCATGCATCGGGGTGCGATAGGTCTCGCGCGCCGTAGCTGCGGAGATGGCGGAGATGATCGCGGTAGCGCTAACGAATATCGCCACAGGTATCCAGCCATCCGCGCCAGGTTTCAAGATCGCGGCGCTGATACTCGGTGCGAAACCACCCAGGGCAAAACCGATCTGAGTACCGATGGCCATGCCGGACAGGCGCACCCGGGTATCGAACATTTCGCCATACAAGGATGGCCAGACACCGTTTGCCGCACTATACACAACGCCAGACAAAAGCAAGCCGAAAACAAAGATCAGCGGGATGTTGGCCTGACTGATACTCCACAGATAAGGCCAGATCAGGAAGGCGCAAGCCAGCCCGCCAAAGATGAACACAGGCTTGCGGCCGATACGGTCCGACAATGCGGCGAAAGCCGGAATCGCCGCCAGCGCCACCACATTTGCCAATACCAGCACGGTCAGCATGGTGGCGCGTGGAATATGGATGGTGTTGACTGCGTATGACAACGTAAACACACTGAAAATCGTGCTCACCACAGAGATCTGGGCGGCAAAGATGACCCGCGCAAGGCTCTTCTTATGCTCGCGCAGCAGCACCATGAACGGCAGTTTTGTTTCCTTCTCTCCCTGTGCCTGCGACTTTTCCTGTTCGAAAGCTGGTGTCTCGGGCAAGGTGCGGCGCACCCAGATCCCAACCCACACCACGATCGCGCTCAGAAAAAATGGAATGCGCCACCCCCAGGACAATAACTGATCTTCAGGCAGCGCTGAAATCGGCAGGAAAACCAGGGTGGCGAGAATCAGGCCGGCCTGGGTTCCGCTCAGGGTGAAGCTTGTAAAAAAAGCACGTCGATGCGGTGGTGCATGTTCCAGCGTCATCGAATTGGCGCCGGCCTGTTCTCCTGCAGCCGACACACCTTGCAGCATGCGCAGTATCACCAGCATGATCGGGGCCGCGATACCGACCTGCCCATAAGTTGGCAATAAACCGACCGTGAAGGTAGATACCCCCATCAACAACAACGTAAAGGTGAGTACCTTTTTGCGCCCGTATCTGTCGCCGATATGCCCCAGCACTACCGCGCCGATCGGCCGCGTCACGTAACCGACACCGAACGTGGCGAAAGCTGCGATGGTAGCCGTTACCGGGTCGAACGACGGGAAAAATATCTTGCCGAACACCAGTGCGGCCGCAGTGCCGTAGATGAAAAAATCGTAATACTCGACCGCGCTGCCGATCCAGCTGGCCAGCGCTGCCTTACGCGGTGAACGAGTGGCGGCCTGCGGCGCCGCAATGGCAGCGCTGGTCGCGCCTGGCGTCCGAATTTGTTTCGATACTGTAGATGTAGACATAACGTCCTCGATGATCTATAGGTTATTTTTTACACGAAGAGAACGAATTCCCTACATGATAATGTTGAAATGACGTGTTAAAGCGACGCGTTAAAACCGATGCAGAATGCCGGCTTGCAAACCGATCAGGCTTTTGCCGTTGATGTCTGCTCCGGCCAGGTTGGCGGCAGGGCCGGCGGAACCACTGAAACGGAAACCGGCGTTGGCGTCGTTTTTCATGTAATTGGCAAAACTGTAGAGCGTGGTGCGCTTGGATAAATCGTAGTAAGCCCCGAAGTTGCCGCCGTGCGCGCCTGAATCCCGGTGTGACGTGTCTTGCATCACACCGTACAAGGCGCCGATCCGCAGTTGCGGGCTGAGACGATAGTCGGCCGATATCTGATAAATGTTGTACATGCGCAGCACGTCTGGATTATTTCCCGCGAAGGCATTGTTGGGGATGCTGACGTTGCTGAGGATCGCGGTTGCGTTATTGCCGCTGGCATTGGCTGTCACGTTGTTGCTGCGTACGTAGGCGAAATAAAGCTTGCCCTTGCCGTAGTCGTAATTCGCATACAGGTTGTGATAGACCACGCGCTCTGAATACAGTGTATTCGCCGCCGGCTTCGCCCACAGTCCGGCGTAACCTGCGCGATACGGTCCCTTGCTGTAGTCCAGCCCGAATTGATAGACGCCGCGTGCTCCTACGCCCTCGCCCGCGGTTTCCGTCAGCGCATAATGCGCGTCCAGCTGAAAGCCGGCCAGACGTGGCGACTTGTAGGAAAGGTCATTGTCGTAACGCGACGGTACACCGAAGGTATTTATGATCGAACCATAAGTCGTGCGTTCGGTGTAATCGATAGCACCGCCGATGAAGAACGGAATGCTGTTCTGGCGCCCGATACGGAACTCACCTGCCGGCGTATTCATGCCGACCCATGCCTGGCGGTCGAACAGACGGCTGGAATCCGCCGCACCACCGGTATTGGCGTTCAACCCCTGCTCCAGGGTGAATTTGGTCTGGTAGCCGCCGCCCAGTTTTTCCACGCCGCGCAAGCCAAGCCGACTACGCAAGATGGCGCCATCGTTAAGGCCGACGACACTGGTGCCGCTACTGCTGTGAATATAGCCCAGGTACTGGTCGACGTCTCCATACAAGGTGACGTTGGACTGAGCTTGCGTCAGAGCCGAACAGCCGGCGAGGCTGCAGGCAGCGACGAATTTTATCTTCATGACATCTCCATTTGGTTTGTTTTTATGGTTAACGATTAATGATTCATTACAGCGAGAACTACGAGTGATGGCGAAACGGTTCCCGCGCGTGGACGTTCGAGAGGTGCAATTCGACCAGGTCGACGGCAGCGCCCTTAATAGCGTCATGCAGGGCAATCGAAGCATGGGTGGGTATAGGCGCCGGCGTTGAACACTGCGCCAGCCAGGGTCTGACTGCCATACACGGCCGGTTCGCGGCAACCTGGCAGATTCGGGTTCGGGCCGTTCAGAACCAGAACGGATTTTGGGTGTGGGGTCATGCTGTCTCCTCGATAACCTTGCTAAAGCCGCGTTATTTTTTTTGTTTGCGGCTATGGTTTTTGTACCGCTTGCTGCGGACGGCTAAGCCATGGTCGGATGTCCCGCACCCGGTTGACGCACCTGCAGGCTGCGTCGCAGGACCTGATCGGTCACCCATTTGGCGGCACGGTGGGCACGGCGGGCCACGATATCGGGCGACAGTTGCAGATAATCGTCATTGAAGACTTCGAAACTGTAGTCGCCGCGATAGCCGCCCCGATCCAGCCGGCGCAACAAATCGGACAGTTCTTTCGAATGCGCGCCCTCGCCTGGAAATACGCGCAGGTGGCGCGCCGTTTCCAGCCGCTCTTCGGCGCTGCGGATATCACGCCACATGAAATCCGACAACTGCACCATCGCGATCTTGTCGCTCGGAATATCTTGCAAACCATCTAGGTCGGCCTGATTCGCCAGCATGTGAAAAGAATCGATCACGACGCCCAGGTTGGCGTGGTCAGCCAGTTCTACTGCTTCCCACGATTGCGTATACTGGTTGACATGACGGCCCCACGACAACGCTTCATAGCCGATACGCACACCCAGCGGCACCGCCAGCGTCGCCAACTTTGCGAGGTGACGCGCGATCAATGGCAATTCACCGCTAGCGTGGCTGGAGGTGCTGGAGCAAACCATCAACAGCGGTGCGCCGACCGCCTGGCACACATGCAGCATGTTCTTGGCGATGTCGAGTTTGTATTCATGCAAGGCACCGGACAATCCCTCGAAGTCGCGCATGACCTGGATGCCGGTAACACGAATCCCGCTCGCCCTGACCAGGCGCACCGCCTGCTCCAGGCCACCGGGATGGCCGGCCAGGTCCTTGGCCCACAACATGATTTGCGAAAATCCTGCCGCCTTGGAGGCATTGAGTTTCGACTCCAGCGGTCCCGCCAAGGTGATACTGTCCATGCCGAAATTACTCAGATTCATATCGCCCCCAGCTCGCGAAATGCATCCGACGACACACCCGACCATCCGAACAACTCCAGATACAGCGGCGCTTGTTCGATCATCATCTCGCGTCCCTTCTGGATACGGCAGCCATGGCGCTGCGCTTCCACCAGCAACCGCGTCATTTCAATCTTCATGCCGCAATCGGCGACGATGCAAGACGGTGCGATGCCATTCAGGTCAAGCGGCAGCGGATCGTCCGCGCTCATGCCAAGCGGCGTCGAGTTGACGACCAAGTCATAACCTGCGGCGGACGGCGCCCCGATTACCACTTCGGTGGCGCCGAACATTTTCTGCAGGCGCTGCTGCAGCGCTTCGGCTTGCTCCTGGCGCGTATCGTAAATGGCGACATGGCCAATGCCGCGCGCCGCCAGCGCTGCAGCCACAGCACAGCCGACGCCGCCGCTGCCGACCACCAATGCTCTGGCGCGTGGCCAGTCGAATGGCGTGCTGCCGCACGTGCGGTCGAAGGCGCGGATGAAACCTTCGCCATCGATCAGGTCGCCGATCAGGGTCTGGCCGTCCGCGCTTTTATAGATGGCATTGCAAGCGCCCGCCAAGACTGCGCGCGATGTCGGCTGATCGACCGCGTCCACGCTCATCGGCTTGTGCGGGATCGATACCAGGATGCCGCCTACATTCTCGGCTGCCATCAACATGCGCACCGCGGAAATATATCCAGCCGGCGCGATCTTGAGCGGAATCACACGGGCATCGATGTCGTGCTGCTTGAAGTAAGCGTTGAACAAGGCCGGCGCTTTGACTTGCTCGACCGGCCAGCCGATCACCGGGAAAATACGGGTGTTGCCGGAAATCTCAAGCATGTTGCTGCTCCTGGTGGCGGATATCTTGGCGACTAACTACCAGTTCGAAACTGATGCCGCTTTTGTAGAGTTGCGTCAGCGCGCCCTTCTCGCTGGCCTGTGCCGGTTCGCGGTCGATGAACACGATGCCCCTTTGTTTCAACTGCCGCACGGCGTCGAGCACATCAGGTGCGCCTAGTCCGACACGCACCAATTGCTCATCCCACTGCAAGCCGGCGGCGCCTTCAGGCGGCTCTACCAGTTGCAAATAAAAACCGTGGCATGGGCTTTCCAGCAAAACTCCTTTAGGCAAGACACCGAAATAGCGGCCTTGCGGCAACGGCCGGAAGTCCATCAACTGCTGGTAAAAATTAATCCATTCCGGCGAACGGTCGCGCCCGATCGTTTGCACCACGCCAAAGAAATGCATGCCGGCCAGTGCCGGCGGATTGGCTGGCGCGTTCAAGATCGGCTTGAAGTCGACGTCATAGATGGAGAAATCGCGAAAGCGATCGACGAAATACAGGATCGAGTCGCCGACCCCGTGCACGCCCGGGATATTCAACTCCATCACACCGGCGCGGGTCTGGATCGCCCAGGCGCCCATCTCGATCGCATGGCGGTACGCGGCATCGGCGTCACGTACCCGCAGCGCAATCGCGCTGATGACTGTCGCTTGCGGCTCGCTGTCGGCTTGCGGCAAAGAGGATGGATCTGCATTGACGATCACATTCATCGTGCCCTGGCGGTACAAAGTCACCTCACGCGAGCGGTGACGGGCAGTCGCCACAAATCCCATTTGTTCCAGCAACGCTCCCAGCGCCAATGGCTGGGCGCTGGCATATTCGATGAATTCAATGCCGTCGATGCCGAGCGGATTATTCGGTTCCGGATTGTGTTCTTGCACAGTCATGCTGATCCTTGGCTGAAGTA
Organism: Collimonas sp. OK307; assembly: GCF_900113705.1. Taxonomy (GTDB): domain Bacteria; phylum Pseudomonadota; class Gammaproteobacteria; order Burkholderiales; family Burkholderiaceae_D; genus Collimonas. The sequence goes on from NZ_FOQI01000001.1 coordinate 805,857, forward strand.
GTCAGGCCAAGTATAGGAATGGCATATCGAGAAAAACAGTGCCTAAAACATGCAATAATGCGCTAATCGCGCATATTGAGCGATTAGCGCGCATTTTTGGAGTTATTTGGCGTGAAAAAACCTGAGTTACTGGAAGTTGAAGTCGCCAAGCGCGATCTGATCGACGGCTTGATCAAAGGTATCGATGTGATCACCGCGTTCAATGACGATACGGTGCGCCTGACGGCGAGCGAACTGGCGGAAAAAGTAGCGCTCAGCCGCAGCGCAGCGCGCCGTTATTTATTGACACTGGTACATATCGGCCTGGCGGCCACCGACGGCCGCAGTTTCTGGCTCACGCCCAAGGTACTCAACCTGGGGCGCTCCTATCTGGATTCGGCGCGGCTGCCGCGCGCGATAGTGCCATTCCTGCAACGGCTGACCTTGCAACTGCAGGAGTCGACCAATTATTCCGTACTGGAAGGCGACGACGTGGTCTACGTCAGCCGCGTCAATGCTCCACGGCTGCTGACTACCGGTTTCGAGCCCGGCACGCGCCTGCCGGCCTACACTTCGACCGCCGGCCGGGTATTGCTGTCGGCCTTGCCGGACGTCGAGTTGCGCGCCTATCTGGACCGCATCGACCTGGTCGCCTACACCCACCTGACCGTGACGGACAAGGAACAGCTGTTCCGGGAACTGATCGCCATCCGCGAAGATGGCTTTGGCGTTACAGAAAACCAATATGAAATCGGGCTACGCGGCATCTCCGTGCCGATCAAGAGCCGCCGCGGCACCCTGATCGGCGCGTTAAGCGTCTCTATGATGATCTCCAACTGCTCAAAAGCCGAAGCGACGGCGCGCTGCCTGCCGGTACTACAGGCTACCGCCAATACTTTGATGATGTGGGTGTGAATCGGCGGAGCCGATTAATCTGAACGGTAAGCAAACATTGCTGTCCAAACAAATGTCGCCAATAGCCGAGGAGTTCGCCATGAAACGTTTCACCATTTTGTTTGCGCTGACAACCGTGTTCCTCGGTGGATGTGTAGCGGAGCCGTACGGTCGGGGCGGTGACTACTATGGCGGTGGGAACGGATTTGAACAACGCGACCACAACAGGGGCAGAGAAGGTTACCAAGGCCGAGACTATGGACGCGGCAACGACTATGGACGTGGTAACGACTCCCGGAACGGTGGGGGCTGGAATGTTAGTAACCCTGGCGGCTCCGACCACTAGATTATCATCGATCAGGCAGACGACGCACCTTGCAAATAGCCGTTCACCGCCAGCATGACACGCTGCTCCAGTGCGGCAGCATCAAGTTCGCCGCGCTCGCCGGCGGCATCGACCATGCCATGGACGATAGCCAACAGATCATGGGCAACCAGTTCCCTGTCGGCCAGCCGCGGCGCATCGGGCATTTGCAGCGCGCCCGTAAGCTGCGTATGGATGGTGTCAGCGACGCGCTGGTTGCGCTCGCCTAACGGCAGCCGTCTTTCTTCGAAATCGATCAGCCTCGCCAATTCCGGCCGCCGCATCTGATGCGCCACTGCGGCCCGCACCATGCCCTCGATACAACCAAGCGCGGTCCGGCCTTGCCCGACGCGCTCAACATCCACCAGCAACTGCGCCGTCTCGCGTTCGATCAACGCGACGGTCAGTGCATCGCGGTTTGGAAAGTACTGGTACAACGAGCCGACGCTGACGCCTGCGCGTTCTGCGACCGCATTGGTGGTGCAGGCTGCAATTCCTTGCGTCTCGAAAATGCGAGCAGCTGCTTCCAGCACGGCTTCTACGGTTTGCGCTGAACGCGCCTGGACCGGCAATTTGCGGGGCTTCAGGCGCTGCGCGGCGGATGATTTCGGCATGAGGTGAACGCGAGTTTTAAATGTGAGCGATAGCTCGTATTATGAACTTGTTTCGCGAAACACGGCAACTTGCCTTTCACTCTCACTGGAATCATCACCATGACCACCTCCGTAAAACCAATACAAATCGAACTGACCATTTTCATGCTCGTGAAAACAATGCCAGAATGGCTGAGCTTCCCTATCGACGAACGGTTCCGCCTGCTGCGCGAATATCTGGAGCCGATCTTGAAGAAGCACGCCGAGCACGTCAGCTTGCGTTTCTACGACATTGAATTCTATTCAGCCCGCGTGACCGACCTGTGGATGTGGGAAGCGAGCAGCCATCATGCCTACGAACTACTGGTGGAAGACCTGCGCGAAACGCCATTCTGGGATCGCTATTTCGCGATTGTCGAGATTTTGCCGGGTGTCGAAAACGCCTACGCGAAAAATTACGACAGGGTTGCTTTGCAGGCGTCCTGAGTGCGGGATGCTCGTTTGCTTGCTGAGTTGACCCGCCCGCCATACTCTCGCAAACGCAGCGCCCCTGTCATAAGAGCCCTCAAAACCCAATTTCTTCTTCGGCCCAACAATGGGTCAGGAACGCGATGACTGCTTTGGCTGCAGACGCAATAGGACTAGTTGGACAAACGCCGTAGACCCCAGTATCCCGTCCACTCCAGTCTGGAAGAATTTGATTCAGAACGCCCGACCTGATCGATTCCGTCACCGTTACTTCTGACAAAAATGCAACGCCCAAGCCATCAATGGCGAAGCGCCGGATTGCATCGCCATTATCAGCGCGCACCCGCCCCTGGGGCCTCACTGAGCATTCACCTTGAGGGCCATTCAGGCGCCACAGTTCACCGTCGCGATTGACGGTTAAGACAAGGCACTCGTGCTGTTTGAGATCGTCAACCGTTCGCATCGGACCGTGCTTTTGCAGATAGCACGGGGCCGCGACCAGAATCCTGCGATTGCTCATTAGCTTCTTTGCGATAAGTGAAGAGTCCTCCAGGTGGCCAATCCTGATTGCAAGCGAAATTCCCTCTGCGACCACGTCAACATAGCGATCGGTCATGAGAAGATCAAGTTGCAGATGGGGAAAGGCCTCCATAAAGCCTGATATATATGGGATCACATGGCTACGGCCGAATGATACTGGCACACTAAGTTTTAACGTTCCCCTTAGTTGATCTTGCTGATCGCGAACCCGCCGATATGCATTCCCGAGTTGCTCGAACGCTATCCCGCAGTCTGAGAAAAAAGACTGCCCCGCATCCGTCAGCGACATTGCTCTCGTTGTGCGATTGATGAGTTTTATGCCTAATTGTTGTTCAAGCGCTTTTACCAACCTGCTAACTGACGATGGCGTCATTTTAAGATCTTGGGCCGCTTTTGCGAAACTACGATGTTCGACGACACTGACGAACGCTCGCGCGAGGTGAAAGGATGGCTCTTCCATTAAGTTTTCCAGGGAATGAGTGTCTTGAATTTATAGCTATTATCTTCTTTTATTGTAATTGTTAGTATTGGGCTTTCTATTAATACAGGGCTAAATCATGTTGAACCCCGTTTTACTTGCGAACGATCCGAACCATGGTCACTATGTGCCGGCGATGATTTATGCTGGGCATGTCTATGTATCAGGAACGCTTCCCTCCGTTCGCGAAACGGACGCCGTCACAGCCGAAACCCCATTTAAAGATCAAATGCAACAGTTGCTCAGGAATTGCCTAGATATACTCGCTGCCGCGGGAAGCAGCGAACAAAAAGTGATTTCATTTACACTCTATCTAATAAGCCTCGACGATTGGGATGTAGCAAATGACTTGTTAGCGGCCTTCTTTGGATCACATCGTCCCGCTCGAGCGGTGATCTGCGTGCCGCAGATCAGAAAAGGTTATGCTGCGCAGGCAACACTCGTTGCGGCTGTATGAAAGAGCCAGCAATGAGCACACCTCAGTTGTTCCATGTCGACTCCTTCACAAAAACCCCCTTTCGTGGCAATCCCGCAGGTGTCGTGCTCAATGCCGATTCGCTCAGCGAACGGCAAATGCAAGACCTTGCGAGCGAGTTGAAGCACTCTGAGACTGCGTTTGTGATGGAGTCTCACAGCGGTGATTACGACGTTCATATTCGCTACTTCACACCGTCAACCGAGGTGCCGATCTGCGGTCATGCCACGATCGCTGCCCACTATGCGCGCGCAAAGTGGCTGGGACTGGGAAATGTGGTACTGAGACAAAAGACCGGTGCCGGGATTCAGACCATTCATATCGAGGTTTGCGCAGACGACTATCGGATACTTATGCGACAGGGGCCGATTTTTTTTGGTGAACCATTCGACGCGGCCTCGCGCCGCGCACTGTCAAACGCTTTAGGTCTGACCGAATCCGATCTGCATGAAACAAACCCGGTGCAGATCGTCTCTACGGGACACTCAAAGGTGATGGTGCCACTACGAACTGGCGTTTCGCTCGATGCGATTACCCCCGACCACTCAGCCCTCGCCGCACTTAGTGCCATCATCGGATGCAACGGATATTTTCCATTTCTCGTTCATTGCGATGGCGCGGCAACCGACGGGCGGATGTTCGCTCCCGCCATCGGCATCCGAGAGGATCCAGTCACCGGCAACGCTAATGGTCCGCTTGGAGCCTATCTGGTCAAGCACCGACTGATGAATCATGACGGCCGGCGCTTGCATTTTAATGGACACCAAGGCCGAGCAATCGGAAGGGATGGAGTAGTCAGTGTCCTGGTCGATATTCAGAATGAGGAACCGATTCAGGTTTCAATCAAAGGTGACGCAGTGATATTGTTCACAGCGCCACTACTGCTCTAGATATTCAAAATCAGCTCCGGCTTTCGCCTCCAAAGATCCAAGCTGAAATGCTTTGCGACATATGGGTGAACGCGCTCCACCACAATCCATGGCGCATAGTGTCTTTTCGCTAGATCAATCCCTATCGTGTGCGCTTCCATGGTGGACTCCTTGGAGGGTTGAGGAATCTCAACTTTAAACTTACCGCTCCCGAGAGAGGGCGTCCATACCATTAGTCCACAGGTCGGCCTCAGACTACGACGGCGATCAGGGGCGCCATATCCCTCGAAAAAAAAAGGCAACAATCGCAAGACTGTTGCCTCCAACCTCCGAGATCCGGCAAGATCCGTGAGGGGGACGATACTTGGTTATCTAGTAGCTATATCAAACTCGCTTAGAAGGAATGGCTGATACCTGCATAACCGCCGTTTTGCGCATGGCCTGGCAACGGGTTGTCGAACTCCGTTCCAAAATTGGCATTACCCTTGTTGCGTACCGTGCCAACATCCAGGTACAAAAAAGTCCGTTTCGAAAAATTGTAAGTGCCGCCGACCACGAACAGGCTAGCACTGCCCGCATCGTGATTGAGCTTGGCATGGTAAGCAGCGCCGATCAGTGTCAATGCCGGTGTCACCGCGTAGTTGGCGCCGATCCAGTAATGATTGATCTTGTCCGGAGCAGTAGCCGCAGCGGTGTCCGGGGCCGAGACATTCTCGTATCCGGCGAACATTTTCAACTGGTCCACGGTGAAGGTGCCGCCCACAATCAGATCCTTGGAAGCCGTGTAGACGTCGGTATAACGGCCGTTGGCATCGCGGATAACGTCATAGATGGCACGCAGTTCGAGGCCGCCGGTGGTGTACAGCAGCGAAATACCGTCTTTACGACCATTCTTGGTGGAACCGGCCTGCTCGCCCAGACTGGTTTGCACCGTGGCGTTAAAACCGCCCCAGGTTGGGGTCTGGTATTCGATGACGTTGTTGGCGCCTGGCCAGTTGCGACCGTTGACCAGATTCTGCGTACTCATGAATTGCTGGCCGGTAGGATCGAGGTTCCAGATGTCGTTGACGATAAACAGGTTTTTACCGAACTTGATCGAACCGGCGCTGCCGTTCAAGCCGACGTATGAACGCCGATTGAACAAGGCGCTACCGTTGGTGCTGCCGTTGGTGGCGTCAAAACCGGATTCCAACAAGAAGAAGGCGCTCAGTCCGCCACCCAGATCTTCAGTGCCTTTGAAACCGATCATGCTGGTGCCCCACTGGTTGCCGGATGCCCCCAGCTTGCTGCCAGTTTGTCCGGTCAGATTGCCTTTGGCATCTTTCAGCGCAACATTGGTTTGATAGTCGACGCCGGCATCAACCCGGCCATAGATAGTGACGCTGGTCTGCGCCTGTGCCTGAGCACAAGCGGCAGCGATCAACATCGTGACGACCGCCGCTCGAATGCATTGCAATTTGAATTTTTTCTGTTGCATGTTGAGTCTCCTTTTTAGTTTAATTTTGCTCAATATCCGTCTTTTTTTTGAGATGAAAATCGAGCCTTCTTTCGAAGTCTGTCGAACGCAAAACTGGTACTAACCGGCGACAGCACAGAAAGTCACAAATGCCGTCTTCGCCTATCACCGCCTACGTCATATCCATTCGTTGCATCTTCAATTTGATCGGTCGCAACCGGTATCGACAGGCAGGCGCCTCGCGCCAATCCCCGCGGCGGCTGGCCGCTTCGATGCGATTAGCGATCTTTGACGCTGAGCCTGATTCGTCGGTCTGGTTGAAAATATTGCGCGGAGAGGATTTTGACTCACTGTATTTCAAGTCAAATTAACTGTCAATATATGATATCAAATCCCAATATATAGGATTCATTTTGTGCTAAATTGCAACACTCTCGCCGTTTGATAAGCCATCTAAAAAAATCAAGATGCATCAAAGAGGAATTTTCAAAACTGAGATTTGGGTAATTTTCAGGTAAAGGCATCTCGCTTTACCTACAGCCGGATGGCGTTGTCAAATAGCGAGAGACATGGCCGCGCTAACCGCGACGTTTATCACTGCCTCTCCGCTAATCGATAAATGATGGTTCGTGAATAAGGTTGCGAAGGGCCCGCTACCGCCGAGGGCCACCCAGGATGATTGACGCAATCAGGATAGTTTTGGGGCTCGATACACAATCCAGACAACGGCCCATACAGGCCAAAAGTACGCTCTTTGGAAAGTACGAATCCGTTATAAAAAATTGCGCCGGGTGCATCGCTCCCCACACTAAGCGTCCACGGAGATCCTGGAGAACTAACGTGCGCCAGCATGCGGGTTGGATCGCGCTGAGGGTTCACATATGTGGTGTTGAAACATCCGCGGGGCATTCGTGGCACCTGCTCGGACAAGGTCCGCGCCACCCGAAAGTCAAAAGTCGTATTTTCGACCTCCAGCACTGCACCCGAGGGGATAAAGTCACCACGATCATGCAGATACTGGTCCGCGGCAATTTGCAATCGGTGGTCCATGATGCTTGGCAGATGTACCCCGCCCGCGCTCAGCGAAACCCCATGCAGATTGAAATAGGCATGGTTGGTGGTGTTGATGATCGTTTCTTGTGCGCAAAAGGCTCCGTGGACGATGCGCAACTGGTCTTCGGACTCGAGGTCATAGCAAACTTCCATTTCCACAGAACCCGGATAACCTTGGTCTCCATCCGGGGAATGCAAACTGAACTCCACGCCGCGCGAGCCCATGCTTTTCAGTTGCCACAGGCGTTGACCAAATCCCAGCGCGCCGCCGTGGACATGATTCTTCCCGGAGTCATTGCGCTCCAGGCGTACGATTTTACCGTTCATCGGGAACTCGCCATTGGCAATACGGTTTGCAAACCGCCCTACGGTCACCCCCATCGATACCTGATCCGCCAAGGCTTGCCTCGGATCGGGATAGAAAAGACATAGATCTACCCAATCACCATCCCTGGTGAGGCGGCGCCAGCGTTCGATGCGCGCACCGACGTTCAGAAATGTCAGCCAGACCCGCGCACCTCGCACATGAATTCGAAACAAACCAGGTGCAACAGCACCCAATGATTCATGCCAAACCTCCATGGCCGATTCCACATTTTTCATGCTGGCATCCTTTACCACACAGAGTGCTACCAGGCCAGCAAGTGATCGCTATAACGTTCGAGCGTGGCCAAACCAAAAGCATCAGGCGCCAGCGCCGGGGCGCGGTCAAACACCTGTTCCAGTCCCAGACGGCGTGCGGTCAGACGCTTGCCATAGCACAGGAAGTTATCGATCGACTGCATCAGGAACACAATCAGCGGCAATATCTCGCGGTACAGCGCCAGTGCCTGTTGCAGATTATCTTCGCCGCCTTGGTGGATCAGATTGTAAATTTTGACCTGCACATCGAAACACTCCGGGGCCGGAATAAGTCCGGCACAGCCGGCCAGCAAATTATCCGGCAGCTCCAAACCGCCACGGCCGTTGAAGACAGTGAACATACCATCGGTAGTTTCAATGGTTTTCCGGATTGCGGCGGCAGTACCTTCGGCCTTCAGGATTTTTACGTTCTGATGATTCCGGCCCAGCACTTTCAACCCGGTATCAGACAAGCCGGTGCCCAAATACATGGCGGCGTTCTGGATTGCCACCGGCACCGGACAAGCGTCGGCCACCGCGCCGAAAAAATGAATATATTCAGTCTCGGGCACGCTCCGGCCAACCGGCGGCTGCAGTACCACCCAGTCGGCTCCCAGTCCTGCGGCTGCCTTGGCAAACGCCACATATTCGGGAATATTCGGCTCGCTGATGGTTACCGCTAGCGGTACCCGGCCGGCAACATCCTCGGCCGCCCATTCCATCACCTGACGACGCTCACCGGTCGACAGTTTGTTGGCTTCAGTCGCCAGGCCGAGGATGGCAATGCCATGCGCGCCGTGACGAATACTGGCCTCGACCTGAGCCCGCATGGCGTTGCGGTCCAGCGTCCCGTCGGCCTTGAAGAACGCATACAGAATCGGATAGATGCCCTGATAATTTGTCATGCCTGGCCCTTGATTTCGTTCATTTGTAATGGTTATATACGTCCGCCGAAGCGCACCTCTGGCAAACCGCGCACATCATTGAGCAGCTTATGGAACAGGCCGCCGGCCAGCGGCTCCTCGATCAGCATGCCGACCGAAAGCGATTCCTGCGCTGTCGTCACAAACAGCTGGTTGAGCTGGGTACCGCCGATGCAGACGCAGCTTGGCTGCGACACCGGCAGATGCAACGTACGGTCAATGCTGCCACCCGGTGTGTAACGCACCACACGGGCGCCGCCCCATTGTGCGCTCCATAGGAATCCATCGGCGTCGATAGTCGCGCCATCAGGCGCGGCGCGGTCGGAGCCGAGATCGGCAAACACGGTGACCTGCGAGGTATCACCGCGCGCGTAGCCGTCCCAACGGTAGATGATTTTCCCTATCGAATCGCAAAAATACATGGCGCTGCCATCGACACTGAAACAAATACTGTTGGCGATGGCGATCTTCGGCAAGGACAGACGTTCCAGTTTCAGATCGTGATTAAGTCGATAAAAACTGCCTGTCAACTCTTTGCTAAGCCGCTCATCCATGGTGCCGAACACAAAGCGGCCCTGCCGATCGCAACGGCCGTCATTGACCCGCGTCATCTGCAAATCGGCTTCCACCGCACAGATATCGGTGACGGTCTCGGTGCGCAGATCGAAATAAGCCAGCCGCGATGCCAGCCCCAACAAAAAAATGTTTTCATCTGCAGTGAATGCAAAGCAGGACAGCCGGTCCGGCATGATCCATTCCTTGCACGCGCCGCTATCCGGACAATAACAATGCAGCCGCTGCGCCACGATATCGGTCCAGTAGACCCGACGGCTGCGCTCGCACCACAGCACGCCCTCCCCCAGATGGTTCTGGGCATCGACCAGCAGATCGAGTTGCTTCGCCCCACTCATGTTGCCGTCCATGTTCAGTGCGATTCACGCGGCACTGCAGAACCGCGGCAGCCAACCAGAAAATCCAGATCGACACCTTGATCGGCTTGCAGTACGTGCTTGATATACATGGACTGATAACCGCCGCGCATGGCCGGAACAGGAGCCTGCCATTCTGCGCGCCGACGGGCCAGTTCTTCATCGCTGACATCAAGGTGGAGACGCCGCGCCGCCACATCGAGGTCGATCATGTCGCCGTCGCGCACCAGCGCCAGCGGCCCGCCCATCGCCGCTTCCGGTGCAACGTGCAACACCACGGTGCCAAACGCGGTGCCACTCATGCGCGCATCCGAGATGCGTACCATGTCCTGGACGCCCTGCTCCAGCAATTTTTTCGGCAAGCCCATGTTGCCCACTTCTGCCATGCCCGGATAGCCTTTCGGACCGCAGTTTTGCAGCACCATGACACAGCTGGCGTCAATGTCGAGATCGGGATTGTCGATTCTTTCCTTGTAATGCTCGATACTGTGAAACACGACGGCACGGCCGCGATGCTGCATCAGCGCCGGCGTTGCGGCCGATGGCTTGATGATCGCTCCGCGCGGTGACAGATTGCCCTTCAAGACCGCGATGCCGCCCTCTTCCTTGAATGGTTCGGCCAGCGGGTGGATGACATCGGGATTGAAATTTTCCGCATCCTCGACATTGGCCGCGAGGCTGGTCCCGGTGACGGTCAGCGCCTCGCCGTGCAAACTTCCCAGCAGTTCGCGGATAATCACCGGCAAGCCGCCCGCATAATAAAAATCTTCCATCAGATACCGGCCTGACGGCATCAGGTTCAGCAAGCACGGGATATTGCGCCCCAGCCGGTCCCAGTCCGCCAGGGTCAAGTCGACGCCAATACGGCCGGCAATCGCCAGCAAATGCACCACGGCATTGGTCGAACCCCCGATTGCACCATTCACCATGATGGCATTCTCAAACGCCGGCCTGGTCAATATCTGCGACAGTTTCAAATCTTCATGCACCATATCGACGATGCGCCGTCCCGTCATTTGCGCCTGCAGCTTGCGCCGCGAATCGACAGCCGGAATCGCTGCATTACCTGGCAAGGTGACGCCCAGCGCCTCCACCATGCTGGCCATGGTCGAAGCTGTGCCCATGGTCATGCAGTGCCCGGTCGAGCGCGACATGCACGATTCGGCCTGCTTGAAATCGCTCAAGGTCATGCGGCCCGCACGCAAGTCTTCCGAGAATTTCCAGACGTCGGTGCCGGAACCGATAGGTTTGCCGCGGTAATTGCCGTTCAGCATAGGACCGCCCGACAGGACGATGGTCGGCAGATCGACGCTGGCCGCTCCCATCAACAGCGCCGGGGTAGTTTTGTCACAACCGGTTAGCAGTACCACACCGTCGATCGGATTGGCGCGGATCGATTCTTCCACATCCATGCTGGCCAAATTACGGAACAGCATGGCGGTTGGACGTAAATTCGATTCCCCCAGCGACATGGCGGGAAACTCGACCGGAAAACCACCCGCCTCCAGGACGCCGCGCTTGACGGCCTCGGCCAGATCGCGGAAATGACCGTTGCAAGGCGTTAGTTCAGACCAGGTGTTGCAGATGCCAATCACTGGCCTGCCATCAAATGCATCGTTCGGATAACCCTGGTTTTTCATCCAGCTGCGGTGGATGAAACCATCTTTGTCGTCGCCGCCGAACCAGGCTTGCGAGCGCAAGCGGCGAGTCGGGCGTTTTGGTTCTGTCATAGCGTCTCCAGAATTGGCTTTGTAATTGCGGGAATTGAGGCTTCCCGTGATATTCCGAGTACCGAATCAGTCGTGATACACAACCGATCGTCCACCATCAATGACGATGGTGCTGGCGTTGATGAACGGCGCTTCGTCAGACGCCAGAAAAACTGCCGTCATCCCAACCTCCTCGGGACGCCCGATGCGCTTAGGCGGAAGCAGATCGCAAGTAGCTTGCCGGGCAGCAGCCGGATCGGGAAAACTATTCCAGTGCTCGATATTCAGGCGTGTTTCGATATAGCCCGGTGCAATCGCGTTGACGCGTATGCCGCGGGCCGCGTACTCCAGCGCCAGCGCCCGAGTCAAGCCAATCACGCCGTGCTTGGCCACCGGGTACGGAAAGCATCCCGGAATGATGGAAAAGGAATGCGTCGAGGCCATATTGATAATGCTGCCACCGCCACCGTCGAGCATGGCAGGCAGCGCGGCCTGACAACAATGCCACACACCGTCCAGATCGACCGACATGCACAATTTCCAGTCATCCACCGTCGTTTTCAGAGGTTCCCGGAAAACGTTGATACCCGCGTTGTTAACCAGCACATCGATGCGCCCGAACCGTGCCAGTGTTGCGGCCACCATGGCCTGAACCGATTCGACCTGCGCCACATCGGTACGGACGAACAGCGCGGAAGCGCCTTGCGCTACGAGTTCACGAGTTTTGGCAGCACCCACAGCCTCATCCAGTTCGGCAATCACCAAGCTGGCGCCTTCCCTGGCGAAGCAGTCCGCCACTGCAGCACCGATGCCTTGGCCAGCACCGGTCACGATGCAAATTTTTCCTTGAAGTCGATGAGTCATGTTTTTTCCATTTCAGATGGGTCGTTGAAGCTCAGTCAGCGCGACTTTTGAGCTGATCGACCAACACGGCCAACAACAAAATCGTGCCCCGCACAACATATTGGTAGAAGGAGTCCACGTTGAGCAGACTCATCACGTTCTCTACGGTTCCCATGATGAGCACCCCTACCACCACGCCACTGATGGTGGCGCGTCCGCCCATCAGGGAAACTCCGCCCAGCACACAGGCCGAGATCACGCTGAGCTCAAAACCTTGCGCCGCATTGGGTTGACCGCTCGTAATGCGCGAGGCCAGGATGACGCCCGCCAAACCTGCTACAGCGCCCTGGATCAGGAAGATGTAGACACGGGTTTTTGCAACGTTGACGCCTGCGAGCCGCGAGGCTTCCGGGTTTCCCCCGATTGCCAGGGTATTGCGTCCATACACCGTCTTGTTCAACATCACGCCGAACACCACAAAACACAGTACGGTGATCCAAATCGGAGTAGGAATGCCCAGCAGCATGCTCGTACCCAGGCTGAAAAAGCTCTCGTTCGTGACCCCGACCGCTTGCCCGCCAGAGGCAAGGAAGGCCATGCCGCGCACGATTTGCATGGTCGCCAGGGTGGTGATCAGCGCATTGACACGCAGGTAGGAGATCACCGCGCCGTTGACCCAGCCGACAATGGCTCCACACGCCAGGCTGGCCAAAATACCGATCGTTATGCTGTCTGTCTTGTTCAGCACCATTGCGCAAACCACACCTGCACATGCCACGGTTGAACCAATCGAAAGATCGAAGTCACGCGAGGCCAGGCAAAACATCATGGTGCAGGCGAGCATGCCAATTTGCGATACAGAAAGACCAAGCCCAATTATGTTTTGCTGCGAAAAAAAATACGGTACGGTCAGCGACAAGGTCACGAACATCACGACAAAGATAAAAATCAGACTGTAGTCTTCGATTACCCGTCGCATCAAGGATGAATGTTTTTTCATGTTATCTCAATTTTCAATTGTTGAAGCAATGGCGCTCTTGGGCAAAGCCATTGCAAGCACCTTGTTTTCATTGGCAGCTTCGTGGCTCACTTCACCCACAATCTGCCCTTGGCACATCACCACAATGCGGTCAGACACGCCCAGCACCTCGGGTAGTTCACTAGACACCATTACAATGCCGCAGCCCTTACGCGCTAACTCGTACATCACGGCGTAGATTTCATGCTTTGCGCCTACATCAATGCCGCGCGTGGGCTCGTCCATGATGATGACTTTCAGATTAGGCTCGGCCAGCCAGCGTGACAGAATGGCTTTTTGCTGATTGCCGCCCGATAGAAGACGAATTTCCTGGGATCGGCTCGGTGTCTTAATTTTCAGCAATTTGATGAATCGGTCTGCCGTTGCGGCTTCTTTTTTATCGTCGACGAAAAACCTGAACTTGCGATCATGGCGTCGTACGCTCATGTTGATGTTCTCTGACACCGAACGTCCGCCCACAATCCCCTCTTCCTTCCGGTCCTCCGGGCAAAACACAATGCCGTTGGCAATCGAGTTTTGGATTCCAATCCCTCGCAATTCCTGGTCATCCAGAAAAATTTTGCCGGCATCCATGCTGTCGGCACCATAAACCAACTTCATCAATTCGCTTCGGCCCGCACCCACCAAACCGAAAAAACCAACGATTTCACCCTGGCGAACCTCAAAACTCAATGGCTGCGGCACGGACTTGCCTTGCATGTTTTCGACCTTCAGAACCACCGGACCCAGGGGGCGAGACTGGTAGTCATAGATATCCGCAATTTCACGCCCCACCATCTGGTTAATCAACTCGTGCTGGGATACCTGGCTCAACGACGGATAGGACACCACCTTGCGTCCATCCCTGAAGACGGTGCAGCTGTCGCACAAACGATAGATCTCATCTAAGCGGTGGGAGATATAAATCAAAGCCTTATTCTTGCGCTTCAGGTCATCCACCATGCGAAACAGAATTTCGGTTTCGCGATTGGAGAGGCTGCTGGTAGGCTCGTCCAGGGCGATGATCTTGGCATCACGCATCAATGCCTTGCAAATCTCAACCATCTGTCGCTGTGCAATGGACAGATCTCGCAATTTGGCGCGCGGATCGATGTCAACGCCCATTCGCTCCAACTCCGACCTGACCAACTCCAGGGCAGCTGACTCACGCAGATAGCCAAACTTTGAAATGAAATGTCCCAGCATGAGGTTGTCGGCCACCGACATGTCAGGCACATATTGCAGTTCCTGGTGGATGATCGCAACGCCGGCAGCGATCGAGTCGCTAGCGCTATGGAAATGCTGTTCCTTACCACCAATCAGGATTTGCCCCGACGACGGGACGTATTGACCACCCAGGATTTTCAGGAGGGTGGATTTTCCGGCGCCGTTTTCGCCCATCAGTCCATGGACTTGTCCCTCGGCGGCGTCAAACGACACGCCGTCAAGCGCTTTCACGCCAGGAAACTGCTTGCTGATTGATAAAAATTGTAGATAGGTGCCCACTGGCAGTCTCCTCGCGCTGGGCGATCTGCTTATTTGTCATGAAGGCTGCACCGGTCGCCCGACAGGTCCCGGCGCAGCCTGGCTAGTGCTTGCATGGCGGGTTAATACCCGCCTACATGGCTTACAAGCCCATTTCAGCCTTGACTTCTTTTTGGTTGCCGCGGTACATGATCTTGCCGCTGGTAAGGACCAAGGCTGGCGGGGCCTTGCCGTTCTTTGTCCAGTCGTACATGTTCACCGCGGTTTCATAACCATGACGCTTCGGGCTGATCAAGACCGTACCCAAAAATGCCGTCACGTCTTTCTTCGCGAATTCACTGACAGCGGAGGCGCTGCCGCCAATACCGATGGCGATCATGCTGTCTGCCTTGATGCCCTGGCCTTCTGCGGCGCGTACGGCACCCAGGACAGACTCGTCGTTCAAACCGAAAGCCAGCCATTTTTTGAATTTCTGATTTTTCAGCAACGCGGTGTTCCCTGCATTGAAAGCACTCTCTGTATCTGTCTTCACTTCAGGTGCATTGATGATGTTGGCCGATGGGAAGCCAGCTGCCTTAAGCGCATCGAGAACGCCGTCAGTGCGCTCTTTGGCTGTAGGAAGTTCGTCAAACGAAATGCGCAACGCGCCAACCTCGTTCATGTTCCATCCCCGCGCTTTCATCTCAGCGACCAGACCCGCTCCGACCTGTTTGCCGATTTCAAAGGCGGAAATCCCCATGTGCGGCACGCTTTCGATCGGCTTGCCTTTGCCGTCGATCAGGCGATCGTCTACAGTAGAAAACTTCAGGTTGAGTTGTTTTGCCTTGGCAACGATAGCCGTACCCAACTTGACATCGGGCACGCAAATCACAAAGCCTTGCGCATGTTGCGCCGCGAGATTATCAATGGCGCTCATCACTTTTTCGCCATTAGGAACACCGATTTTGATCAGCGTGAAACCTTTTTCCTTTGCCGCCTGCTCTGCAAAACGCCACTCTTCCTGGAACCAGCCTTCTTCAGGCATCTTGACCAGGAAGCCGATCTTGGTTTCCTCAGCCATCGCAGCATGGCTAGCCAGCGCTATCGTGGCAAAGCCCAACATGGCAATCGATTTTCGAATTATATTTTTCATGTAAAAGTCTCCTTGTTAGTATCAAATCGGGGCTGCATCACGGCAAACTGCCCCACTGTGCGGCTTCATACAACACCAGGCCGATGGCCGCGGCTTCATCGGTCCGGTTATTTCTCAGAATGACGATCAGGTCATTGTGTAGAATTGCGGATTGAGCTCTTCATGTTCAGACGATGGATGTATGTGTTGGCGCCAACTGAATATTGACCCGGGGGCCGACGTTCGCAGAAAACGAGATGAGCGCTGAATAGCATGAACCCCCGATTTTCTGTTCCGAATAGTCCTACGACCAAACCCCGTCCATGATCCGTTTCTCATGACCATGAACTGTTAGTCGGGTTGCCTGCGCCAAATCTGGGGAAGGTTTGATTTGCTAGTGTCCGGCGGCGCATGTCGCATGCATGTCTCCTGTTGGATTCTTTTAGATTGAATTGATTGATAGTTGTAGGAATGAGGCTATGGCTGCCCCTTTTTAATCGTTATTTCTACCACTCTGCGAAGCTGCCATCCTTGTGACGCCAGATCGGATTGCGCCAGCGGTGGCCGACAGCAGCCCGTTCCTTGACATATTCCTCGTTGATTTCGATGCCCAGCCCCGGTCCTTGCGGGATGGTCACGTAACCTTTGTCGTAGGCGAATACCTCAGG
This sequence comes from Collimonas sp. OK307, assembly GCF_900113705.1. Taxonomy (GTDB): domain Bacteria; phylum Pseudomonadota; class Gammaproteobacteria; order Burkholderiales; family Burkholderiaceae_D; genus Collimonas. Next base: position 822,333 of record NZ_FOQI01000001.1, read on the forward strand.
GTTTTTCACATAGTCGAGCAAATCGTTGCTCTCGTTGTAGTGGATACCCAGGCTTTGTTCCTGGATGAACGCGTTGTACGACACCGCGTCAACTTGCAGGCAAGCAGCCAGCGCAATCGGACCGAGCGGGCAATGCAATGCCACCGCCACATCATAGGCTTCGGCCATGGTGGCGATTTTGCGGGTTTCTGTGATGCCGCCGGCGTGAGAAACATCGGGCTGGATGATATCGACATAACCTTCGCTCAGGATGCGCTTGAAATCCCAACGGGAATACAGCCGCTCGCCCAGTGCGATCGGGATACTGGTCAGCGGTGCCAGTTCTTTCAGAGCTTCGTAGTTTTCACTGAGCACCGGTTCTTCGATGAACATCAGTTTGTACGGATCCAGTTCCTTGATCAGGACCTTTGCCATCGGCTTGTGCACCCGGCCATGAAAATCGACG